>CAJJBF010000007.1 GCA_905182375.1 Flammeovirgaceae bacterium UBA4465 | reverse complement strand
AAGCAAAAATCATTTACAAACTCATATGTGAACCATCACAATAGGGAGGATTTTTTGTTTGCTTGCACATACATATAGCAGCATCCTTTGACTTTTCTGCTTTAAAAACATTCGGAGTAAATTCACTGTCCGCATGTGCTCCATTGCACCAAGGCTGATTTTCTGATTTACCACAGGCACACCATGCATATGTTTTTCCTCCTTCTAATTGTACCATTTTCGGAGTTGTACTCGTAACTTTTGCTTTTCCCATAATTATTTAATTTAGCTGGCTACGAGTTTAATATCTAATATAAAAAGATCATCAATAGCTTTGTCTCCAAGACTATCAAAGAATGATGTTGATCCAAACCTGACATCATGTTTTGAGCGATCTATTTCTATTTTTGCAGAATAACTGTTTCCTTTTTTAACAATGTCAAAAGTTATTGTTTCAGTTTTACCTTTAATTGTTACATCTCCAGTAACCGAGGCTTTACCATTTGAGAATTTGGTTGCTTTTGTAATATTAAGGTTTGCTGTAGGAAATTTCTCAATCCCAAAAAAATCATCAGATTTTAGATGCCCGACTAATTTCTGATTGTAACTAGCATCTGTAAGATCTGTATTGGTAATACTAGTCATATCAATTACGAATGACCCAGACACAATTTTTCCTCCTTTTTCTTCTAATTTTCCGCTTTTAATATTGATAAGACCTTCATGTTGTCCTCCAATTTTCTTACCTAACCAATTAATTGTTGATTTTTCAGTATTAATCTTCTGAGATTGTGCAAAGGTCCCGAAACTCGAAATTGTTAAGATTGCTGCTAAAATATAATTTATTTTTTTCATTTCTTTTTGAATTATGTTAATTGCAAAGGTTCAAAGTCATCAAAACAATTGCATTAACTTAGATTAAGAAATGAAAGGAAGAGGTTGTTTTTATTTTGCCATTTTTATTCTGATTTCACTAAGAGTATCTTCATAATCGACCCCACCCTCAGTAAATTCTTCTCATCCAAAGGAGTGATTCTTAGTTCTAAAAACGTAATGAAGGCTTTGACAGGAGAATCAAGTGGTAGAAAATCAAGAAAGAGGAAGGTGTTTCTAACCTATAACCAAGATGCCAAAGACTATTTTGGAAGAAAAGATTTAAAAAGACCTGATAGCACGTACGCTTCGCTTAATATTTTTTAAAACTTTGCCCTGGATGCCATCAATAAAATTATGATACCACGCACTGATGTTATTATCCTGTGAAGAACTGTAATACCATGATTCAGCAAAGCCACCTACCGTTTCTTTTTTAATGTACAATAAATTTAGTTCCATTTTAGAAGGTAAAAACCAATCATCATAGGTGATTCCATCAATTGTTATTTCATAATCAGCACAGAGTTTTGCTGCTATTATATCCTCGCTGCATCCAGTCAAAATATCTAGTGTGTTCTGTGCTCCTGTACCTATCGCAGTTCCATCTGCTCCTGAAACCTTAGTTTCATAGCAACCCCATTCAGCCATTCCAGCTATACCCCATTCAGCCTCAGCATTTGTGGTTTGATCTTCTGGTGCTGCAATCAACCCGTGTACTTCTCCTGCTACATAGCCATTATCGTTATCCTTAAGTATGTAAAATATAATTCCCCCTTGGTAAGTATCTCCAATGGCAACATCAGCCGCAGGATCATTAGGAACAGGATCATCACTGTCTTTACCACAATTGGTGAACAATACAAGTGAACAAAGAATACTTAAGAAGAGGAGGTGTTTGAAGTGTTTCATAGTTGAAGTCAAAACTAATAAAAATTCTCCACCCTTAGTGAATTATTCTCATCCGAAGGTATTGCTCTAGTCCAAATTAATTTTGTGTAATGGATTTAAGCTACGCACAAGTCAAGAGGCTCTACAAGAAAAAAAAGTACAAATTCTCTGTAGGTGCGTATCAGTGGATTCAACTGGGCATGTGTTTGCCGATATGAAGTTGAAAGGGGGGCTGCTCCATTGATGATCCTGAGTAATTTATTACCTTTAAGGCATGGAAAAAATCAAAGCCTTGTGGGCAAATCAGAGTTGGGTAGGCAAGATCATATGAATTTGCATTCTCATCAATGTTGTTGTTGTCGCAATCAACTTTTATAATGGAAGACTTTCACTTGATGATTTTTCAGAGTATTTCAAATAGATATCATTAGGTTAGGTTTTTTTTCAATAAAAAACTTCCAAGACACCACACCTCAGGAGTGTTATACACAAATTCAACAGTTTTGATCAAAGCTTATTGTCGAATTAAAATAATGAACATTCCTTTAATGCCTTGATTTAAAATCAAGGATTACCCTCACCTCAACACCTCATGAAATACCTCCCTTTCTAACACTCAAAATAAGCCTCAAACTCCTCCAATATCACCTCTTTAGAGAAACACTCACAAGTACTATTAATCTCCTTTAAAACGGCTGTATGCATCCCAGATTTAAGTACTCCAACCCTGTAATAATCCTTAGCCTTATCACTGAGGATTTGATAAATATAACTGTTTAATTCCTTTTCGTTTTTTAAGCGGATTTATTAGTTTAACCAGTAGCATTTCTCACCGCTTAAATTCGATCTAATTCCATGCTATGAAAAACACCATCAATACTTTGGTCTATTTTAAGATATCTTGCGTTGATATCGATAATATTCCAATTTTCTGTAAAGCCAGTATCGCTTATTAGTTGTATCACAGTGAAATCATTTATAGTTTTCCAAACCCCAATAACATCGTAAAAATCACCGTCTATTGTTTTTCCAGACAGATTGTAGCTATTATTATCGTAGAAATCAAAATATAAGTATTCATACGCATCATTTACTTGAACCCCACCCACAAAATAAAAAGATATATCCCATTCTCCGACTATGAAGTACATACATGTTCCATCATCATCGGTTGCTTTTGCATCATATGATACAGAAAGCGGATCAGTACATCCCGCATATTTACATGATTCGTTATCCTTTGTTGCCAGGGAATTGTAATTTACTGAAATAGGATCCATACACCCTAGAATGGCAAAGGCAGGGTCATTACTGTCTTTACCACAATTGGTTAACAATACAAGTGAACAAAAGATACTGAAGAGGAGGACGATATTTGACTTGACCCATTTCGACGTAACAAAGCTAACAAAAATTCTCCACCCTTAGTGAATTCTTCTCATCCGAAGGTATTGCTTTAGTCCAATTTAATTTTGTGTAATGGATTTAACCTACGCACAAGTCAAGAGGCTCTATAAGAAGAAAAAGTACAAATTCTCTGTAGGTGCGTATCAGTGGATTCAACTGGGCATGTGTTTGCCGATATGAAGTTGAAAGGGAGCTGCTCTATTGATGATCCTGAGTGTGAGGCTTGTGGGTCATAAGTAAAAAAGATAGGGCTCTGAAGCTATTTTGCTTCGAAACCCTTTTACCAAAATATGAAGATGTTCAATACAAAGATATATGACTATATTTATTAACGCAACAATGTTGCATTAATAAATATATATTTACATATTGCAATTCCTTTTACTCATTTAATATGTAATGATACTTTTAGAGAAAATCCTCAAACCAGACATAATTGGTGCGTCATCCAGTGGACTTTGCCTTTTACATTGCGCAATGACACCTTTTTTATTTATAGTAAACTTGAGTACCGCTTCCTGCTGTAACTCAATACCTGTTTGGTGGCAATTAATAAATTATTTGTTTTTGGCTTTGTCATTTACTGCGGTATTCTCAGTCGTAAAAAAATCAACAAAGACATGGCTTATAATTGCTTTAATCAGTAGTTGGACTCTTTTGTTGGTAGCCATTTTGATTGAAACTTTTGAGATAGTGATGATACCAGAGGTTCTGAATTATATTCCTGCATTTTGCCTCATTGCTTTACATCTATACAATCAGAAATATTGTAAATGTGAGGACTGTTGTTCAAATTGAGATTAGTATGAAAGGAAAACAACCGAACAAATAGAAGTAATTGATGATGAGCACTTTTTATCCTAAAATTCATTATGAATGATTTATCCTCACCTCAACAACTCATGAAATACCTCCCTCTCTAACACCTTCAAAATAAGCCTCAAACTCCTCCAATATCACCTCTTTAGAGAAACACTCACAAGTACTATTAATCTCCTTTAAAACGGCTGTATGCATCCCAGATTTGAGTACTCCAACTCTATAGTAATCCTTAGCCTTATCACTTACTTTTAGCTTGCCATGCGCTCGCTTTTTATGCGTTCCTTTGACTAGGATAAAGTCATGATCTCCTCGCACGATAAAGCCTGAATCTTCTAGTTCTTCCATAGCGAGAACAACCACATTACCAAAGGGATTAAGACCCAGATCTACGCTCCAGTCCAATACCATTAGCGATGTCTGATTCATCTGCTTGAAGAAAGCCAGCAGTACTGCAATGTGCTTCTAGGAAACAGTAGATTAACTTGGCTTCTTTGGATAGCTGTTTGAAGGTGTGGTCATTCCATTTAAGGGTGTCTAATCTCATGTAATTTGTTTCTTGCTAAAGTTACAGAGGAGGTAGGGGAAGGGTTGTTTTGATAAGTATTTGATAGGATTATGGGTTGCGGCTATGCCTAAGTGTACTTCTCTTATAGAGGAAGAGAAAGCAAAGAGTTATTTGCGGTTAGACACAGACTCTTTATATCTTAAGTTACCAATCATCACTACCTTACCATGTCAAAAATCACCTTTTCATTTTTCATACTCCTGCTTTTAACAAGTTGTGCGACTTCAAAATTTGATTTTGCTACAGCTTATAAATTTCAAACTATAAAGAAATACCCCTCTTTAGGAGAGAAAAATCTAAAAGTCTTGGCTTCTCCAGAACAAGTCTTCCCAAATCCTCTAGCGATGAGTGAATCTGAAGTTATTGAGACAGCCTCTTTAAAATCAATTGCGGTAACATCAGAGGATTTAATTCATTCTAGGTTGAGTGCTTATGTGGGATTAGACAATATGTCTAAAAAGGAGACAAAGAGAAACAGCAAACTCAATAAAATAATAAATCGACTCAGTGATATTAAATTTGATACAATCATAACAGAAAGTGGTCTTGTTGTTCCCTTGTTGGAAAAAGAAGAGACTCCAGAAGAGCGTAAAAAGAGTTATTGGACCATCGCTAGTGCTTTGGCACTTTTTTTAGCTTTTGTTGATTTTGATTCTGGTTTCATAATAGGTCCAATATTGGCTTTTTTGGGTTATATATTGACTTTTGTGGGATATAAGCGAGGTGAACGAGGATCTAAAGCCCTATTAAAAATAAGTAGAATTATATTGGCAATTGGTTTAGCGTTTGTAATACTGTATGTCGTCAAATAAAAGTGGACTTTTTCAGATATGGAAGGAGAAATCAATCCTCTTTCAATTCTTTTTTAGCTTTTACTCTAATTTGAACTTCCTCAATTATGATTAAAAAAAGAGATAAACCAAACCATCCAAATAACTTACCATTTTCCAATGAGGTGAAATCAAAATTTGTTTCAAAAGAGGAGAAATCATTTGCCCTAAAAAGGTAAAAAAATCAATTTATTGTTTCTTATTGGTCGGTTAATTTGTGATCCCACTTCCACCTGACAAAGGAACGATCTGACAGCTAGAATAATTATCATCATCAATGAAGTAAGACTTTGCCTCACATTCTTTTCTGAATTTAATATCAGAAGTGAAGGCACCATTATCTAATCCAGTTTCATCTATACCAGTTTGTAAACCATTTTCATAAATGTAACAAACACAGCTCATGTCATTATTATTTCCATTGCACGACACAGTCCATATCAAACTTATCATCAAGGTGATGAGGACAATTTTTTTTTGATTTTTTTTCATTATAGTATTATTAGGTCCCCTAAAATAAGAAATGTATAATTACTTATCTAAGCTTTAATGCTTTAGCAAGTCTTGGAAACAACTTAAACGCATTTTTAAAGGTTTGGATGTTCCTCATCTTTAATTCAAATGGATCATCATCCTCATCATTCCAAGAAATGGTCATAACTGCATTGTTTAACTCAACAGGGTTAAGGTGAGTTATTTTCTTAACAAGCAAAGTTTGTAGGCACTTTACCAAAAAAAGATATTAACTGATGCGCTTGAAATAAAATCGGGTAATAAAAATACCATTTTTATCATCTTCGCTACCCACGGATTCCACTCCTGCAACAATGTTGACTAATTCCCAACCGTCGTTAAGCATGGTACTGACCTTGTCGTTAATTAAAGCATCATTGGCAGCAATATTTTGAAATCTGATGCCAGCAACGTTAAAAAAGTTCAAGAGTTTGGTATCTTCGTACTCATTGGCTCTGAGTTTCCTGGCGATCTGATTTATTTCTGGACTTTAATCCTGGCGATTTGATACTGGTGTATTCTTTGTAATCACGCAGCTCTATTGAATTGATAATTCTTGATCTTCCTATTCCGTTAGGAATAATTGACTCTACAACCGTGAAAGAAGTAAATTCAAATCGCGGAGGAGTTTCATTTCTCTGATTAAATGCGGTAATTGTAATGAGCAATGTAAGAGCTCCATACATGAAGTGACTCATGTTTGACATTATTCATTTCTTTCAAGGTTTGATGAATTTAAAATAGAGCAATTATCAGACTCAAACTCCTCCAATATCACCTCTTTAGAGAAACACTGAGAAGTACCATTAATCTCCTTTAAAACGGCTGTATGCATCCCAGATTTGAGTACTCCAACTCTATAGTAATCCTTAGCCTTATCACTGACTTTTAGCTTACCATGCGCTCGCTTTTTATGCGTTCCTTTGACTAGGATAAAGTCATGATCTCCTTGTACGATAAAGCCAGAATCTTCTAGTTCTTTCCATAGCGAGAACTACCACATTACCAAAGGGATTAAGACCCAATCTACGCTCCAGTCCAATACCATTAGCGATGTCTGATTCATCTGCTTGAAGAAAGCCAGCAGTACTGCAATGTGCTTCTAGGAAACAGTAGATTAACTTGGCTTCTTTGGATAGCTGTTTGAAGGTATGGTCGTTCCATTTAAGGGTGTCTAATCTCATGTAATTTGTTTCTTACAAAGTTACAGAGGAGGTAGGGGAAGGGTTGTTTTGTGAAGTCTTTGGTACAGGGGTTAAAACCTATTTTGATTTTGTATTTATTGGGTACCCTGTGGTGTATAGTAAGTTTCCCATTTGCTGTTATGGCTTAATATGATAAGTAATCCCGAGGGTATAAATAGAGAACTTTTTATGGATATTAAAATTGGATTATGACAACAGCCTAGTGGATACCCTGAAGCTACTTGCCGAGAATGATGTTTAAATCAATCCTCATCCGATTTTTTCTTTAATTTCTTTTGCTCTATATCTTTTCTAATCTTTTCAAAGTCTATTTGGGATTGGATTAGTTTGTTTTGTCTCTGTATTCTGTCCATTTTTTGGTCAAGGGCTCCAAATTTTGTCCAGTAGACATAGAGCATGGCACATATTGATAAAATTATCAGTAGAGTAAAAACGGCATTGATATTATGTATGTACTTATGGTCGAAGATGACAAATGAACTCCATACGACTACCATAAGTCCACCAACGAAGGTAACAATACCTGTGATTCTTGTTTTCAAAATTTTAATCTATGTTTAAATCAATTAAATAAAGATTTTAATCCAGAAATATATGCTACTCTCGAAGAGTTTTCTAACCCGTTATTCTTCAGCCACTCCACATAATCAATGCTATGTGCTCTAAACATTTGCCTTGGAGATTTTTTTATTACTGAGAAATCAGAATACATATTAGTATGGGATTTAATAAATCTTTCAAAAGAATTGACAGAAACTTCCTTCCTTCTTTTTGTCTTTTCCATCAAGTCTTTATTATGAGATATACCGTATTCAAAAACCTCTAAAATAGTGCTTGGATAATTGAGTATATCACCACCATAATAATGGTCTAAAACCATATCTATATCGTTGAATAAATGGCCATCATAGCCTTCTAGTTTTTTCTTCATTGCAATGAGCTTAATATTCTGCTCATGGTATTCATAACCAATCAATCCACCTCGCTGAAAATGGTCAGGGTGATTAGCATAAATTTTGGTTGCTATTTGTCTTTGAGTACTCCGAAATGTAATGTTTGCATAGATGCCTCTTCGTTCAGAATTCTTAAGAGGTTTTTTTAAATAAAAAGTCACATTGATGTTTGTATTTGGTCTTTTCATATTCCCTTTTTTACAGCTTATTTTAAGTAACGAACTTTCACACTTCAGAAGAAATTCCATTTAAATAAACGTCTTAAATACGCAATATTAGATCATAAGATATTTACAATATGAAAGTTAATAAGCAAAAGGGGTAATTATTCGTAAATAGTACGAATAATTCGTAATTAAACTTTCTTTAAAAAAACACCTTCCTTCTTCAATAGGACTTGTTTGTTTCGGTAGAGAATACCCAAAGATTTTTTAAAATTCTTTTTACTCATTTGTAGCAGCGATTGAATTTCTTCAGGATTGCTCTTATCGGTCAGGGCGATAAAACCCTCAGAGGCTTTCAATTCCTTTAAAATGGTTTGAGCACCATCTTCAAGGTTTTGCATTCCTTTTTTCCTCAAAGTCACATCAATTTTTCCATCTGGCCGAATCTGTTCAATGAATCCTCTGATCTGGTCACCCATCATGACATCTTGGTAGATTTGGTTGCTGAAAATCATACCACTATAGGTGTTGTTGATTACCACATTGACCCCTAGATCACTATCATTGGCAATGAGCAGGTCTACTTCTTGGTTCACTTCAAGTTCAATATTTTCTTTTTCAAAATGCTTGTCCACTTTGGCCGTTGCGGCCAATCGATGGGTGAGTGTATCAATATACAAATAGACTAAACACCATTGGCCAATATTCAGGCGTCCATGCTGCTGTCTGAATGGGACAAGCAAGTCTTTTTCCAGGCCCCAATCCAGAAAAGCCCCTATATTATTAACATCTTTCACCTTCAAGCAACCGAATTTATGAAGCTGCAATAAAGGTCTGAGGGTCGTGGCCACAATACGGTCTTCAGAGTCATTATAGACAAATACTTTTAGCTGATCGCCTACTTTCGTCCCTTCAGGTATGTATTTATTAGGGAGGAGGACGTCATTTTCTTCACTGTCTATCAAAAAAGCACCTGGGGTCAATATCCGATCAACTACCAGTTCATTGTATATTCCAATATGGATCATAGATGTGTAAAGTTACGCTGAATCTAAGCCAATACGATGATCGTTCCCTATTATTTCAGGAGAGCAAATAAATTGGAGCTAACTTTGCCGCTCAATAAATTAGATATTTTGGCATCATTTAAATCATTAGGCGTTACTCCCCAAGTCATCCAAGGCTTAGAAGCATCTGGGCATCGTTAAGCCCACAGAAATTCAAGTTCAGTCTATTCCCAAGCTCATTAAATCACCGATAGATTTTATTGGTATGGCGCAAACAGGCACAGGAAAAACAGCGGCATACAGTATTCCTATCATACAGAACATAGATCCCAACGAACCTAAAATTCAAGCTTTGATTTTATGTCCTACCCGAGAATTGGGACAACAAATTGCCAAGCAAATTTTTAAATTTACAAAATTCACGGAAAAGATTTTTGTTGAAGCCGTTTATGGAGGAGAAAAAATAGAAGCCCAGATCAGTGCCCTAAGGCGTAAGACACATATATTGGTGGCTACACCGGGGAGATTGTTGGATTTGCAGCGCAGAAAAGCGGTGGACTTGCGACAAATAAAGACGGTTGTATTGGACGAAGCGGATGAAATGTTGAGTGTTGGGTTTAAAAAGGATTTGGACTTGATTTTGGAACAAACTTCGCGTGGAAGCAATACCTGGTTGTTTTCTGCGACCATGCCCAAAGAGATCACACAGATCATCAATAGCTATATGGATCCTGCGGCAGTAAAGGTGGAGATCAACAGGGATCAGCGGGTCAATGCGGATATAGCACATCAATATGCCATCTGTGAACAAGCTCAAAAAATTGAAGCTTTGGTTTTTTTCCTAAAGTCACACAAAGATGAAAGAGGCATTATCTTTTGTAAGACCAAACGGGTCACCAAACAGCTTCATGAACAATTAAAGACCAAAAAATATCAAATAGGCTGTATTCACGGCGACCTTAAGCAGATTGAGCGGGACAAAGTCATGCGGGCCTTCAAGGGGGATAAACTCAAGGTATTGATTGCCACAGATATTTCTGCGAGAGGCATAGATGTAGATAATTTAGCGTATGTGTTTCATTATCAATTACCTGATCAAGTCGAATATTATACCCATAGGAGTGGGCGTACGGCTCGGGCAGGAAAGAAAGGTATATCCATCCTGCTGGTTACCCCAAAAGAAATCAAAGACATGAGGTTGATCAGTCAACAACTTCATATTGAATTTAAGCAGCTGCAATAATTCATGGACAATTTGGCGGAGTTTTTGGCTACGCTCGATCCAGACAATCGGGAATTCAATGCGGCCGTAGAGTTTGTTCAGTCCACGGATCGCCCTATTTACCTCACGGGAAGGGCCGGAACAGGTAAGACGACCTTTCTGAAATACGTTACCGCTATTTCCTCTAAAAAAACGGTGGTGGTAGCCCCCACAGGCGTGGCCGCCATCAATGCGGGAGGTGTGACCATACATTCGTTTTTCAAACTTCCTTTTGAGCCTTTACGGCCAGACGATTCACGGTTCAGTACTCGAAAAATGAATGAAGATCATGTAAATATCTTCGAAATGCTCAAATACAATCGCGAAAAATATCAAATCATTCGTGAATTGGAATTATTGATTATCGATGAGATATCTATGGTGCGCTGTGACGTGCTGGATGCCATTGAATACATTTTAAGGGTATACAGAGACAAGCCTTACCTACCTTTTGGTGGGGTTCAGGTGTTAATGTTGGGCGATCCTTTTCAGTTGCCTCCCGTGATGAAGCGTGAGGAGCAGGCCATCTTAGGAGAATATTATAAAACCTCATATTTTTTCAGTTCCAATGTGTTTAAAATCATTAAACCAGCACAACTTGAATTAAAAAAAATATATCGGCAAAAAAATCAGCAATTTGTTGAATTGCTCAATAAAGTGCGGTTTAATCAAATGACTTCCGATGACGTTGCCCTTTTGAACCGTCGTCATGTCCCTAATTTCAAGCCCAAAGTAGAGGAGAACTACATTCAGTTAAGCACGACTAATAAGAGGGTAGATGAGGTCAATGAAAATAAATTGAAGGCCTTAAAGACTGACGAAAGAAAGTATGAGGGCTTGGTGGAAGGTATTTTTCCTTCCTCTTTTATGCGTACCCAAGAGAATTTAGCTTTAAAAATTGGGGCACAAATCATGACCGTAATTAATGACCCAGGGATGGTTCCTTCCGATGATGGAGCTGATCAATATACGTCTAAAAAATTCTTCAATGGAAGTATTGGTACAATTTTAGAATTGCACGAGGATCACATTGTGATCAGTACCGAATCCCATGAATACATTGCGGTTTACCGGACCACTTGGACCAATATTTCGTATCGATGGCATCCAGAACGAAAGACCATTGTATCAGAAGAAATAGGGGCGTTTACCCAGATACCTGTACGACTGGCCTGGGCCATTACTGTCCATAAAAGTCAGGGACTCACTTTTGACAAAGTGATTGCAGATATCAACGATGCCTTCACCAATGGTCAGGCTTACGTGGCCCTGAGTCGATGTACGTCATTGGAAGGATTAGTTTTCAAACATTTATTTAACCCAAGGGCCATTAAGACCGATCCGATTGTGGTTTATTTTTCACAATACTACGATCAAAAAAGTCAAAATGAGCAGGACCTCCTCAATGGGAAGGCTGATTATTTTTATAAATTGGCAAGAAAAGCTTTTTTTACCTATGGATTTTTGGAATGCCAAGAATGTCTTAGTAATGCGGTTAGCTATAGAAATGATGCCCAGCATCCCTTATTTGACAAATGCAAACGTATTTATTTGGAGTGGATTAATCAAAGGGAATTACTACTCAATGATGCGGAACAGCAAAACCTGAATACATTGAAGCAATATTTAAAGCAAGAGTTAAACATCAAGATTTAAAAGAATGAAGGGTACCCAGCGAAGCCATATCCAAAAGGGCTTAGAAGTGCATATCATGCTCAAGCGTGATCAGCGCACCGGCCCCTTGACCCATGGCATTGTGAAAGACATCTTGACTAAATCAGTCACTCACCCCCATGGAATCAAGGTCCGACTCGAGGACGGTCAGGTAGGGCGTGTGAAAAAGGTGTTTTTATCATGATGCTTATCAATTCAATAGAGCTGCAATAAGGACAGGTATATTTTTGCCAAAATTCATGTTAAAGTATGTTAAGGAATGGTTTGATTCTCACAAATGAAGATACCTTTAAACATTATAATTTAACATTTTTTCAATATAAAATCAGAGATAATGAAATCTTTAAATAAAAATTGGTTTTTAATAACCATGACTTCAATAGTGTTTGGTTTATTAGGTTATTTGCTAGGCATCCAAAATAGTAATCAAAGTATTAGAATGATGAACGGTCCCGGTGGTCTTCATATGGAGCATATGAAGGGATCGGATATAATGATGTTTGAATCCGACGGAGGGATAGTGATGGATGAAGATGGTAATATTGAAATTGAAATAGACACCTTGTTATCTGGAGGGAAACAAAAGATTAAGGTGATTGTAAAAAAAGATATTAAATAAGTTGATCAAATAATTATACTAAAAAGACCTTTCAAAGAGGTCTTTTTTATTCAGAAGCTAAAATAGTTTTTAGATGAATCGTGAGTCCGTTTCATTTGTTTCGGTTTGATTCAACATTAGATATTAATACAATAAATATTTTTTAGAAACCTTTTTCCAGCCCGCCTGATAAGCTGAAGAGACAAAATATATTTTGAGATCTGCTTGATAGTCGGAGGCGACAAAAAATATTTTCTTGTCTGCTTGATAATCTGAATCTGTAAAAAACCATTTCCCATCGTTGTCACCAGCTTGATAGTTGGAGGATACTTTGTAAACCAAGAGGTCTGCTTGATAGGCTGAACTCACGACAAACACTTTAATATCAGCTTTATAAGTGGCATCAACTGCGTATACTTTTTGAGCCTGAGCATTTAAAAGAGTAAAAAAAAAGACTACAATAAAAGTGATTATTGAAAGTTTTGCAGTGGGTAATCTCATGGTCTTATGTTCTTTTTTCTAAATGAAGTTAAGGTATTTTTATTGGTTTATGTGGCCAATTCAAAACTCACTGTGGAATCTTGGTCATAAAAAGAGGCCCATTGAACGGCCATCAATACAACGTCCAGAGGACTTAAACACTTCCTAATTTTGAAAAAATAACAGTTTTAAATTACATAGATCAGAGCATTGATACAAAAAAACAAGAGCAGATCAGTTACCATTGGGAACCTGAGAACCTACGACCGTGATTTGGCGGCTAGAATAATTATCTCATTGATTACGTAGGATCTTTTCACATTCATTGCGATCCATGAGATCACCGAATTCTTCAATTGGCCTCTGAATGCCATTTTTATAGATTTAACGGGTATATAGAAGATCATTATTTCGATTTCTCTCATTAACCAAAGGGGTCATGAGCAGGATAAGAACCCATGATTTTATTTATGGTTGATCATACGATTAATAAAATTGAATCGTTTAGAGACATTTTAATCATAAAAATGATAGAGAAATACTAAAATTGCTGAAAATGCGGGCTTTTTATGGTCTTTTATCTCTAGTTTAACATCGACTTCTACCTTGTTGATACCGCGTAAATTGATGGCTGATTTTAAGGTAGCATGTAGCTTAACTTGCGCACCTACGCGTACGGGTTGATTGAAACGGAGGGCTTCAATACCATAGTTAACCATCATTTTTAGATTTTGAACTTCTAGTATTTGCTCCCACAAATAAGGAACCAAAGATAGGGTAAGATAACCATGAGCAATGGCTGTACCAAAAGGGCTTTCTTGTGCTGCACGCCCCGGATCTGTGTGAATCCATTGATGGTCCAGCGTTGCCTCGGCAAATTTATTGACTTGATCTTGATTGATTGTAAAATATTCAGAGGATCCTAAGACGGTACCTATTCTATCTTCAAAATCTTCAAAATTTGAAATAATCAAACGTTCCATAGGTATTTAAACTACTTATTTTTTGTAAATTTAAGACGTTAGATATTAAAAAATCAAGTGGATGAAAAATTCAATGATATTGAAACAGGGCAAAAAACATAAGGTACCTTTATTTTAAATAAATTATATAATTTTGAGAAACAATTTAATCATATGAGCGACTGTCCTTCAAGAAAAAGCATTTTTTACACCGAACAGGAGGCCAAAGAAGCTTTGATCAGGATCCATGTCAAATACCAAAATTCCTCAACGCGAGCGTTTTATGGCTGTGACCAATGCGGACATCTTCATTTGACTTCTTCTGGAGACATGGATGATACATTGAAGCAAGCACAGCAGGCGGGTAGAATAGACCAACTGAGTGAGTCTGACCATTGGACGCGCAAGTTGAGTTGATCAATCTTAGGCCAAGGGTACCCAATTTATTTAAAATGATTAAATAAGTTATCTTTATCACATATTGATGATTGTTTTAACCAAAATGAAAATGAAAAGAATCACTTATTTTATTTTCCTACTTGCATCCATGGCCTCCAATGCCCAGATAAAAGCGCTGGTAGGGGGAACTTTGATAGATGGATTTGGGTCAACGCCTATTTTGAATAGCGTCATCATTATTGATGGGACGCGTATTGCTGCCGTGGGTACAATAGGGAGTATTGAGATTCCTGCAAGCGCCGAAGTCATTTCGACCGAAGGTATGTCCGTTTTGCCTGGACTTTGGGATATGCATGTGCATTTGATGATCAATGGCCATGCGGATTATGCGTATTGGGATAAAACTTATCTCCCCTTGTTCGAAAAAGTAATCATGCCTTCTTCTGCAAAACAACTGCTGATGGCCGGGGTGACGAGTGCGCGCGATTTAGGAGGCCCCCTCAAGGAAAGTTTGGTAGTCAGAGATGCCATTAATAGGGGAGAGATACCCGGACCGACCATGTATATGAGTGGGCCATTTATTCAAAAGCAACCCTATCCCGGTACTGAACAGTTTAGATGGGGCGTGGATGGCCCCAAAGATGCTCGGGCCAAAGTAAAAGAACTTGTCGATGCCGGGGTAGACTGTATTAAGCTCATAGATCAAGATCAGATGACCGAAGAAGAAATATTCGCCATTGTAGACGAAGCGCACAAAGGAGGATTGACGGTAGTGGCTCATAGTCATCGACCCGAAGAAATTAGAAAAGGGTTGAAAGCAGGGGTCGATTGCTTTGAGCATACAGGATTATCGTCAGCTCCTGAATATCCAGAAGAGATATTGAGTGCCATTAAGGAAAGAACCGCCCAAATGAATTTAGGACCCTTATATTGGACCCCTACCGTAGAAGGCTTGTACAATTATGAAGCCTTGAGAGATAACCCAGAGATTTTAGATGGAGATGATTGGCATCTGGGATTGCCGGACTCGGTCGTACTAGACATTAGAAATTCATTTGCACACCCAGATAGATTGCCTTATTTTCAATTGACACCCATGCGAAGACCTACTTTAGAAAAGAAAGTGAATCAGCTCAAAGAAGCAGGTGTCGTTTTGATGATAGGTACCGATAGTGGCATTCCTATGAAATTCCATATCCAATCTACCTGGAATGAACTAGATGTATGGGTCAATGAATTTGGTTTCGATCCGATCTATACCATTAAGGCTGCTACCTATTGGCCGGCTAAGATGATGGGGGTTGAAGCTGATTATGGCACCATCAGTGAGGGTAAATTTGCCGATATTATAGCCGTAAAAGGAAATATATTGCGTCACATTAGTCTACTTCAAAGTGTTGATCTTGTGATTAAGCACGGAAGACAAGTCAAATAAATTAAGTCAACGTCACGCTATTTCAGAAACTAAATACATTTGATTTTTAGAAATATAAAAATTAAATGTATTTAAATCTTATCGTTTTTGATTCTAGTTTTGTGCCATTCAATCATCTATATTACGCCATTCAAACAACCATTTTCTATGCTCAGAGCCGTAAATTTTGTCAGATTATTGTCTATAGTGATTTTCTTAGGGACTTTAAGTTTGGTGTATGCTTATTTAGATCCTGTTGTAAGTTTTTCGTTAGAGACCGATATGCCTACCCTGCACCGAACCGACTTTTTTTACCTGGGCGCGTTGATCTTTTTGGTGATCAATATTTTTCTGTGGTTATTGATTAAGATCGTAGCACCTAAAATAGCGCAACGATTTGGAATCCTTTCGGCCGGTTGGTTTGCCGCGCTTCCCGTCGTAGTCAATTTTTATATCTGTTTTCTGATAGGATTTCTTGGAGCACTCAACAATACGTCAAGTCTTCAGCTATCGAGTTATGCCTATTTAAATTATTTAGGTCCGATATTATTGATGATTTGGATGGGTTTGGCAATTTATTTCATGTCTACCAAAAAATCATTAGACTAATTAAATACTTGTAATTCAACAGTTTGATTGTATTTATTTAAATAATAGGTCGAATGTAAAGCAAATATTTTTTAACAATACCTGCTTTTTTTTTCATAATTTCCCACTTGGTTACAGCGATCCAACATATTCAATTATTATAAATGGCAACAGGTAATTCTAACTACACCGAAGAAAGTATAAAGTCCTTAGATTGGAAAGAACACATCCGACTTCGTCCTGGGATGTACATCGGTAAGTTGGGTGACGGTTCAGCGCATGATGACGGGATCTATGTATTGGTCAAGGAAATCATAGACAATTGTATAGATGAGCACATGATGGGCTTTGGTAAGACGATCGATATCAAGGTCAGTGATCATAAAGTTAAAATTAGAGATTATGGCAGGGGTATTCCTTTAGGAAAAGTCATCGATTGCGTTTCTAAGATTAATACGGGTGGTAAATATGACTCTGGGGCTTTTCAAAAATCAGTAGGCCTTAACGGAGTAGGTACCAAGGCGGTAAATGCCTTATCTAGTTATTTTAAGGTGCAGTCTTTTCGTGATGGTAAGACCAAAATGGCTGAATTTAATCAGGGAGAGGTTACCTCTGATGCTCAGGTAGTCAGTACTTCAGACCGAAATGGGACTCACATCACTTTTGAGCCTGACAACGTTATTTTTAAAAATTTTCATTTTATTCCTGATTATTTAGATAATCTTATCTGGAATTATGCCTATTTGAATGCGGGTTTGACTTTAGTGCTCAATGGTAAAAAATACCATTCAGAGCATGGCTTACTGGATCTTTTGCGACGTAAGACGGATGAAGAGAGCATCAGATACCCTATCATGTACATGAAGGGAGAGGATATTGAGATTGCCTTGACCCATTCAAATCAATATGGAGAAGAATACTACTCCTTCGTAAATGGCCAATATACGACTCAGGGAGGGACGCATTTGGCCGCTTTTAGAGAATCTATTGTCAAGACAGTCAGAGAGTTTTTTAAAAAGGATTTTGATGCGGCGGACGTCAGAGTAAGTATTGTGGCGGCCATCGCAATCAGGGTACAAGAGCCGGTATTTGAATCTCAGACCAAGACCAAATTAGGATCTCAAAATTTAGGGCCAGAGGGACCTACAATGAGGACCTTCGTCAATGATTTTATCAAAAAGGAATTAGATAACTACTTGCATCAAAACAGCGAATCAGCAGGTTTGTTGTTAAAACGTATTTTGCAATCCGAGCGGGAGCGAAAGGAAATAGCAGGAATAAAAAAACTGGCAAATGAGCGCGCCAAAAAAGCCAATCTGCACAACAAAAAGTTGAGAGATTGTCGGGTACACCTCAATGACAAGAAATTAGCCGAAGAGCGCCGCAATGACAGCATGATCTTCATTACTGAGGGAGACTCGGCCAGT
The DNA here is from genome assembly GCA_905182375.1 of Flammeovirgaceae bacterium UBA4465. Taxonomy (GTDB): domain Bacteria; phylum Bacteroidota; class Bacteroidia; order Cytophagales; family Cyclobacteriaceae; genus UBA4465. The sequence continues at coordinate 269,406 of CAJJBF010000007.1, read as the reverse complement.
GGATCCATTACCAAGACTAGAGATGTACAAACTCAGGCCGTTTTTAGTTTGAGAGGTAAGCCCTTTAATTGCTATGCCCACACCAAAAAGGTGGTGTATGAGAACGAAGAATTTAATTTACTGCAGCATGCCCTAAATATTGAAGACGGGCTCGAAGGTTTGCGGTATAAAAAAATCATTATCGCTACGGATGCGGATGTAGATGGGATGCACATTCGATTGCTCTTGTTGACATATTTCTTGCAATTTTTTCCTGAATTGGTCAGAAACGGTCATGTATTTATTTTGGATACCCCTCTTTTCCGTATCAGAAATAAAAAGGAAACATTTTACTGTTATGATGAGCTGGAACGTCAAACAGCGATTGAAAAATTGGGAAAAAATGCAGAAATCACTCGATTTAAAGGTTTGGGTGAAATTTCACCCAATGAATTTGCAGCTTTTATTGGAGAAGACATTCGTCTTGAACCCGTTATCTTGAGAAAGGAAACTAAAATCAAAGATTTATTGTCTTTTTACATGGGGAAAAATACGCCAGATCGTCAGCAGTTCATCATTCATAAACTTAGGGTGGAGAAAGATTTGATTCATGAAGAAAAGGCAATTATATCAGAAGAATATGAGATTACGTAAAAAATTAACACCTCTCATTTTTTTTAATTTGTTATTACTATCAGGTCTTTTTTGGATCTCATGTGATGAGGCATCTGAAGACATTTCTACCCTTGAAGAAGAGGTATTAAGTGAGCCGGAGGATCCCATTGAGAGTCGATTGATTTCAGCAGAAAAAAAAGTCACAAAAACATCAGGAAATCTCAGAATAGTCTTTAATTCAAGCGGGATAGACTTGCCTTTAGAACAATTTTTATATGATGTTCAAATATGGAAAGTTATTTATGAGACGAGCTACAAGGGCGAGAAAATCATGGCGTCTGGTATGGCTTATATCCCAGTGATGGATTCAATTAAGTCTAGTTACCATGTTTTTGCACATGGGACCATAACTGCAAACAGAGATGCACCGAGTGAGTTGCCTCTAAATGATTTCCAAAACTTGTTGTTTGCTGGAATGGCTTCAACAGGCCTGATCACTGTGGTACCCGATTTCATCGGATTTGGAAGTTCTAGAGATATCATGCACCCATACTATGTCGAAGAAATGTCTGCTTTGGCAGTTATTGATGAACTAAGAGCAGTAATAGAAAGACTGAATCAAGAAGAGATCAGTTCAGATGGAGAACTATATTTAAGTGGCTATTCTCAAGGGGGTTACGTAGCCATGGCGACACACAAATACATTGAAGAGCATGATATAGAATATTTTGATTTAAAGGCATCTTTTCCAAGTTCTGGAGGTTACGATATGAAAGGGTGTGCGTGATTTTTTCTTTGACCAAGAAGTATATGAAACCCCTTATTTCATGGCTTATATTGCAGAATCTTACCGAACGTATTACGATATTGATTCGGCCTTGGCACAGTCAAATTTTTAATGAACCTTATGACCACATTGTCGTAGGTCTTTTTAATGGTATTACGGCGGGAGCTCAGATAAATACCCGTTTAAACGATACGATTGCTATATTGATTGCACCCGAATTTTTGTCAGACCCCGACAGTGGGGTGTTTTCAGAATTTTCTCAACTTTTTGAGCAATCACGGCTTATTAGATATGGATACCAGAGATTTCCATGCACCTGTATCATGGAAATGCTGATATAACGGTCCCTTATCAAAATACAGTTGATACTTATCGTGCTTTCTTGTCTTCTGGAGTTTCGCCTGAGATCGTTACATTGACCACTTTTGAAGGCGCAGATCATTATACGTGTGTTGTCCCGTATTTAGAAAGCTATTTTAATACAATTATGAAACTTGAAGGCTATTAATCGAGCAATGTACGTGGATAGAATGTTTAAGAAATATGGATGACGATTTAAAAGAAGATGAGATTCACGAAGTACTTCCCGTCACAGGGATGTATGAAAATTGGTTTCTTGATTATGCTTCTTATGTAATTCTTGAAAGAGCCGTTCCTGCCATAGAGGATGGCTTAAAACCAGTGCAAAGAAGGATTTTGCATGCTATGAAAGAATTAGATGATGGTCGCTTCAATAAGGTGGCTAACATCATCGGAACGACCATGCAATTCCATCCTCACGGAGACGCCTCCATCGCAGATGCGATTGTAAATCTAGGCCAAAAGGATTTATTGATTGAAATGCAAGGCAACTGGGGTGATGTGCGTACCGGCGATGGTGCTGCAGCCTCTAGGTACATTGAGGCACGCTTGTCAAAGTTTGCCTTAGATGTTATTTTTAACGCGCAGACCACCAGTTGGCAATTGTCCTATGATGGACGTAAAAAAGAACCGGTTACTTTTCCTGTCAAGTTTCCTTTGTTACTTTCTCAAGGAGTAGAGGGTATTGCCGTGGGACTTTCAACCAAAATGTTACCCCACAATTTTATAGAGTTGCTCAATGGTTGTATCAGCATTTTAAAAGGAAGATCTGTAAAGTTATTCCCTGATTTCCAAACAGGAGGCAAAATAGATGTAACGGATTATAATGATGGCCAGAGAGGGGGCAAGGTCCGTGTGAGGGCGGTCATAGAAGAAGATGACAGTAAGACCTTATTGATCAAAGAAATCCCCTATGGCACGACGACTTCGTCGCTGATTGACTCCATAGTGAAGGCCAATGACAAAGGAAAAATAAAAATCAAACAAGTCATTGATAATACCGCAGCTGAAATAGAGATTAAAATTGTATTGGCCAGTGGTGTGTCCCCCAATATCACGATTGATGCTTTATATGCCTTTACGGATTGTGAGGTATCTATCTCACCCAATGCCTGTATCATTATCGCAGATAAGCCCCATTTTGTTGGGATCAAAGAAATCCTTAAACACAGTGTGGATCAAACGGGAGATCTTTTGAAGCAGGAGTTAGAAATACGTAAAAATGAGCTCCTTGAAAAGATTTTATTTTCTTCTCTTGAAAAAATATTTATTGAAAATAGGATCTATAGGGATATTGAAGATGCTGAAACATGGGAAGCTGTACTTCAAGCGATTGACCAGGGTTTAACCCCCTTTAAATTGGAATTTTATCGTCAGATCACTGAGGAAGATTTGGTTCGTCTGACGGAAATTAAAATCAAGAGAATATCAAAGTTTGATGCGTTTAAGGCAGATGAGTTGATGAATAAGCTTCAAGAGGAACTCAAGCAGACGCTTTACAATCTAGATCATTTGACAGAATTTACGATCTCATATTATCGGCGGTTACTCGAGAAATACGGTAAGGGAAAAGAACGAAAGACCGAAATCGCAAATTTTGATACCATTAAGGCCGCTTTTGTGGCAGCTAATAATGCCAAGCTTTATGTAAACAGGCAGGAGGGTTTTATAGGGATGGGTCTTAAGAAAGACGAATTCATCTCTGAATGTTCAGACATTGATGAAGTCATTGTTTTTAGAAATGACGGGGTCTGTGTGGTTAGCCGAATTCAGGATAAAGTTTTTGTGGGCAAAGACATCATACATGTCGCTGTTTATAAGAAAGGGGACGAGCGCATGGTGTACAATATGATTTATAAAGACGGATCTTCAGGTAGATCTATGATTAAGCGATTCAATATACTGAGTGTGACCCGAGACAAGGAGTATCGTTTGGCCAAAGAATCCAAAGGATCTAAGGCATTGTATTTTACGGCCAATCCCAATGGAGAGGCAGAGGTAGTTACCGTGAATTTGACTGCGGCGAGCACGGCGAGAAAGAAAGTTTTTGATATTGATTTTGCAGATTATGAAATCAAAGGTCGCTTGGCATCTGGAAATATAGTGACTAAGTATCCTGTTAGAAAGGTGCAGCTGAAAACGGCAGGGGCGTCTACTTTGGGTGGACTAGATATTTGGTATGATGAAGTGATTGGTCGTTTAAATACGGACGAGCGGGGTCTTCATTTAGGTAATTTCAAAGCAGAAGATTTGATCATTGTTTTTTATTATGACGGTCATTATGAGTTGACCACATTTGAAATGAGTAATCGTTATGAATCCAAAAATATATGTCATTTGACTAAATTTATACCTGAGGGTATCATTACAGGTATCTACCAGGAAGGTAGTACCAAAGCTTTTTTTATCAAAAGGTTTAAAATCGAGACTGTTAAAACACAAAAACTTTTTTTCTTCATCTCTGAGACCAAAAATTCAAAATTGTATTTTGCCAGTGATGCGGTAAAAGTAGAAGCATCTGTGACGTATAAGGAGAAAAACAAAAAGTTACAGAAAATTTTAAATTTGGATACTTTAATAGATGTCAAAGGCTGGAAAGCCTTGGGGAATAAATTCCACTTACAAAATGTAGTTAAAATTGAGGCCGTTGTCAATGAGGATGAGCTTGAAAAACCTGAAAAGGAAGATATTGAATTATTAAAATCTTTTATTCAAGAAGAGGTAGAGCGTGAAGATAATCAAATAGGGCTATTTGATTAAAATTATCGGTAAAGAGGCACCTAATTATAAATACGTTAGTTTTGATGTGGAATAGTAAATACATTAACCGGTTGTGAAAAAATGGTTTAAACGGATGTTTATTTCTTTGGGATTTGGATTTTTATTCATATTATCTCTTAATATTTGGATAGTACTCAGTACCTCAGAACAAATATTCAAAGAGGAGACTTGGCCACCTGCTCAAAGGGTGGGCTTAGTACTTGGTACTTCCCGATTTTCGGCCAAGGGAGTCAAAAATGAATTCTTTGAAGAGCGGATGAATGCTGCGACCAAGCTTTTTGAGCTCGGAATTATAAGTCATATCCTGGTCAGTGGTGACAATAGTAGTATATACTACAACGAGCCTCGTGACATGCTTAACGCCTTGAAAGAAAGGGGTATTCCTGAATCAGCAGTTACTTTAGATTATGCTGGATTGCGAACTTTAGATTCGGTAGTGCGTTGCGCACAGATATTTGGACAATCCAATTTCATTATCATTACCCAAGAATTTCATTTGTATCGGGCGCTGTTCATAGCTAATTATCATGGATTAAAGGCCTATGGATTTTCACCAAAATCGGCTAGGGTATCGGTACCGACAAAAGTGAGGATTCGAGAACTGATCGCACGTGTTTTGGCAGTTTTAGATCTTTATGTATGGAACAAAAAACCTGAAATTATGGGAAAATTTAGTCCTATCTAAAAATTGAGTCAAGAAAAAAACAAGTTTTTAATTTAAAAATTATTGACGGGTTATTTTTTGATGTATTTTCGCAAGAATAAAAAAGATCAAATAATAGCATGTTAAAGGAATTTGAAGAATTACGCGAGGATGAAATTGATTTGATGTTGAGTGTTCCTATTCTCGTCTCTGTTTTGATTGCCGGTGCAGATGGTAACATCGATCACAAAGAGAAAAAAGAGGCTATTTTGTTGGCGCATACTAAGCAGCGCCATGTGACCAAGCAGTTAGCTGGCTATTATCAACTAGTAGGACAAAATTTCGAAGAAAAATTACTTACTTGTATTGCAAAAACATCAGATGATTTAGAAATAAGGAATGGTGACATCATCCAAGAATTGAGAAAATTAAATTTGATTTTACCCAAACTAGATAAGCATTTTGCGATTAAATTTTATGATAGTATCGAAGATTGGGCCAAACGGATCGCAGAGGCCTCTGGAGGTATTTTGGGTTATATGTCAGTAACGTATGAGGAGGCTAAATTATTAACCCTGAAAATGATTCGTTCTCCTCAATAAAATAGGAATCATTTATCTTTCACATCAAACTTAGAAGGTTTATGCTTAACGTGATTAACCTATATGCACCCTGCAGCTAGATCTTCCATTCTTAGGCCCTTTAGATTTCTCATGCTGATGTGGCTTTTTTTTTCGGTAAGTTTCTTTTTTAATATTGATTTCGGCTTTTTGGGTATTTTACCAAGGAGTTAACCCATCTTGGTATCAGGGGAATATTTACGAGTCCATTGGTTCATGGAAATTTGAATCATATCTCCTCCAACTCAGTACCCGTATTATTTTTGGGTACGATTCTTTATTTTTTTTATCCCAATATTGCTAATAGGATATTTCTCCAATGCTATTTTTTTACCAACATCTTAGTTTGGTTTTTTGGAAGAAATTTTCTTCATATTGGTGCGAGTGGCTTAATTTATGCCTTGGCTTTTTTTTTAATTTCCATTGGTTTTTTTGAGGGTAAATTCAGAACACTGATTATTTCTATCGCAGTTCTAGCTGTTTATGGTAGTTTGGTTTATACTGTTTTTGATTTCAATCAAGCGGTCAGTTGGGAATCTCATTTATTTGGGGCTTTGGTAGGGGTAACATCTGCTTACAGTATTAAAAAATACGGGCATTTAGCCTAGCAATAGATATATAGTTTTAGTTTTTTTTAGTCAAGAATAAAAGAACGTTGGATAGATCAATGATCCATTTCCATCCATATCTCATTGAATCCGTCAGGATTACGATTTACGAGTGATTTAATACTATTATGGCATTGTCCATTTCATCTTTTTCGATATTGATTTGTAGACGATAGATTCATTAACTAGATGTAGAGTCTAACTTCCTTTTTTCATGGTATTCTATGGCGGTCATATCATGTTTTTTGCGAAAAAATCGGATAAATGTCTGATGAGAATTGAACCCGGCCTTCTCGTAAAGCACTTTCATCTTGTATTTTGATAAATCTCTATTTTTTACTTGATTTTCAACTTTAATTAACTGAAAATAGTTGTGATATTCTTTAAAATTCTCAAAACCATTTTTGTTCAAAATTATTCTTATTTCAGATTTAGAGAGACCACTTTCAAGGCTAAGACCTCGGGTGTTTAATGTTCTCAAAAGATATAAATCATTGCATTCAATAATTTTTTTCAATTTTTGATACAACTCATTGATGTCTTTTCTGATATTTTTTTTCTGATCGTCAGTATGGCTATTGAATCTTTTAGACATTTTTAATAGGGTAACTGGAAAAATCAATAACTAACAAATAGCAATTATGGGTAGAAGATGAATCAAGCCAATCATGATTTTGACAAAATATTTTAGTTCAGAAAATATAAAAACCAATGAGATAATGAATAAAAATATTCCAATAATGAAATTCGTAAATCGAATACTATGATAAATGAGGATTCCATTTCTGACTAATTTAAACTGTTGAGTAACGCCTCGTGTATTGATGAATAAGGTTAAAGCGATATAGCAAGAATTAATAGGAAAGGAAGTCGCGGCTCTAGCCAGTACAATGGCCTGATAAACTGTAGGGAATTTGATATTGTCTCACAAATTCTATGGCAAGTGAATTATACGAATAATCAATTTCATTATAATAGAAACCGAACGTTATTATGATAGAGATCACGGAAATGAGAAGGATCAAATCAACTTTAAAATCTATTAAGTTAAGTTTTTTGCGTTCAAGGGAAATCTTAAGATAACTACTGTAAATAAGAAAACTTAAACAAAAACTAATTGATAGGATAGATAGATAGATTGAATGTTATAAAATTATTCACTACCAGCATCATGTATAATGCAATGCTAATTGACAGAAAAAATGGGACAATAAGAGTTTGGTACTCAATGCCTTTTTTATTTTATTACTCTTAAATAAAATAAAGCCCAGCATTGTTAGGGTTATTAGTGTTCCAAGAAGGAGGTCTGAAAGGGTAAAACTCAAACAAGTTTCAATTTTCACAACAATAAATCATATCACGAGATAAATGACTTTTTTTTATAGAAATACAATAATTTCTCGTTATTTGAAAACTTAAAATGGTCTTAATTTTCCAATGAGTTTCTGCGTAGCTTTCCGATCTATTTTTCCGTTTTTGGTATATATGAATTTTTTTATATTCAACGTTTTTTTTGGCTTCTCGTAAGGATTTAGTGAGGAATAATCGAAGGTGGGCATCAGTGCCCCCTCTAATAGAAGTACCACCTTTTGTCCCAATACTTCATCGGGTAAGGAGGTAATGATCAAGGGTTGATCGGTCTGCTTGTTTAGGTGATGTTCTATGTTCTCAGGATGAACTTTAAACCCACCCGAATTAATGACAAAATCTTGACGACCCAACCATTTAAATGTATTTTCATCAATTAATTCGACGATATCTTGGGTTTGTAGCCATTGATTTTTGGTGATTAAACCTTTAATTTTAAGACAAGAGGAATCATTTTTAGAAATCTTTAAATGCCCTATTCTTTTAAAAAAAGGGGAGCCCAAGTGCTTCACTGCGATGTGCGAAGCCGTCTCGGTCATGCCGTAGGTAGCGTATATGTGAGCAATTATTAAGGGGTCTGCTGCGATTTTTTCCTCTAGTTGGGGATCCAGCATTGCGCCACCGATTAAGAGGTGATTAAAATCATTGAGATGACTTTTTAAATCCTTATAGAGCTTATTTAGCTGCAAGGGTACCATAGAGACAAGATCATATTTTGTATGATCTAAATCTAATATCCTTTCAGGAGCCAAAACATCGAGTCTTCCTTGGTTGACATAAGCTCGTACGATCTGCATGGCCCCACCTATGAATTGTGGATGGATGCATAGCAGGAAGCGAGCATTCGGCTTTATAGAAAAATGGGACAAGGTGGTTTCAGCACTCTGTATCAATTGATCTTTGCTTAAGGTTATTTTCTTGGGTATCCCAGTTGATCCTGAAGTTTGAAATGAAAAATCAGTTAGACCTTCTTGTAAATCAGCAGCCATTTTTAGAATCCACAGCTCTTCTAAGGTCAAGGAGGTACGGGAATTACTGTTAGTCAAAAATGATCTAAAATCATTTTTATGTAGTATTAAAGAGAGGCGTTTAAAGTGAATGCGCAAATTTTTTTGATTGTATCTGATAAGTATTGCACCATAAATTTAGCTAATTATCGTTTCTTGTTAGTGATTTGCCAACTTATGATTTATCAGCTTCTCTGATTTAGAATTGGGTTTTAAAAAAAAGTATTCACATCTTTGCAATCCCATTAAATGGGACTGGCCATATGGGATTTGGAAGCCATCAGGCCTTCAATATTACAAGAAAAAAAATGTTGACGCAATTAAAAAAAATAACCAAAACAACTTATGTATTAATGGTCCTTTTTTTGGTCATGATACTTGTCCTAGTTTATCGGAATGGATCATCAGGAACTGAAACCGGTTTAACCACACCCGTGACTTTAACGCCCAAGACAACGACGAAATTGTATAAATCATCACAATTGACTCCTCAACAAGTTGCACCGAATCAGCAGACGTATAAGTTGGAGGGATTGGCCTATTTTGAGGCTCGAGAAACAGAAAATAAGCCGCTGGTAGTGGTGACTGATTTGGCAGAGATAACCGCTATAAATGCTATTTTTACCCTTGAAAGCAATGCGAAGGAGACCAATGTAATGGTATCTGAGGGCTTGGTAGAGATCACACAAAATAGGGATAATTATAAAGGAAATCGCATCTCTTTGAACATCAAACCTGGCCAAATTGGTCGCATCAAAGCCAATACGCGTGGGGTCATTAAAACGGTCAATAAGGATCCTAACTTTCTAGCATGGGCCAATCAAACCTTATTCTTTCAAAATACCCCACTCAGTGTGGTGGCTTCAGTGATGGAGCGGGTTTATGGTTATCAAGTCACATTTATAGACAAAACAGCTTCCCAATGTCGCCTAAGTCGCAGTTATGAAGGGCAGACTCCCAAAGAAATTGCAGCAGCCATTGCCGAGGTATTTGGTTTTGATTATCAGATAGTGGACCAAACCATTACGTTTGCAGGGTCTTGTCTATAAGGATCAGGGAAACCTTGGAAATTTCTTGAAATTAGGAGCTCGTTTTTCTAAAAAAGCATTTTTGCCTTCTTGCGCCTCTTCCATCATATAATACATCAGAGTTGCATCTCCAGCAAATTCCATCAAACCTCTTTGACCATCCAGCTCAGCATTAAGTCCACGTTTGATCATCCGTATGGCCATGGGGCTTCGTTGCATGATGGTTTGGCACCACTGCACGGTGATGGCCTCTAACTCTTCCAATGGCACTACTTTATTGACCATGCCCATAGTCTCAGCTTCCGCTGCTGTGTATTGTTCACAGAGAAACCAGATTTCACGTGCCTTTTTTTGACCTACATGTCGCGCTAGGTAAGAGGATCCAAAACCTCCATCAAAGCTGCCTACCTTCGGGCCCGTTTGGCCAAATTTAGCATGGTCAGCTGCAATGGTTAAATCGCAAACTACGTGCAAGACATGTCCACCACCGATGGCATAACCATTGACCATGGCGATGACCGGTTTGGGGATTTCACGAATTTTTTTGTGTAAATCCAGTACATTTAATCGTGGGACACCATTTTCACTGATGTAACCACCGACGCCTTTGACATTTTGATCCCCACCTGAACAAAAGGCCTTATCTCCAATGCCTGTAAAGACCACCACGCCCACATCTTGTCGTTCTCGAGCAATGTCCATAGCGTCCATCATCTCTATATTGGTTTCGGGTCTAAAGGCATTGTATACCTCGGGTCGATTGATGGTGATTTTAGCAATGCCATCAAAGAAATCAAACTTGATGTCTTCGTAGGACTTGATGGAGGTCCACTCAAATGAATTGGTAGTCATAAATGATTTTTTTTAATGCTTGAAAAACTTGTTTATTTATGGGATGTTGGGTCTGAATCTCCAATAATTTTCCTTTGTTCAGAAGGTTCAAAAAAACGGATCAATATTGCATTTAATTCTGATGAATTTATACATTTTTCGTAGTCAAAACCTAAGTCTAAGGCGCTATGGCTTAGGTCTTTTTGATGTGGGGTCGTCAAAAATTTATCTTTTTCTGCTGGATCGAAGGCTTCGGGACCTGAGATCAAGTCAAAGATGCCACCACCAAAATTATTAAATACGACGATTCTCATATGGGACAAATCCTCATTATGAAAAAAAGCATTGCGGTCATAGAGGAAACTTAAATCTCCCGTGAGCAGCAGAGACAATTGATCTGAAGAGAGGACATGGCCTACCGCAGTGCCATTGCTGCCATCAATACCACTGGTGCCGCGATTCGCCCAAACCTTAGTATTGGATGGTGCGATACCCAGGAAATTGGCATATCTCACAGGCATACTATTGCTGAGGTGTATTTGGATATCTCTAGGTACTTTTTTCAAGACCTCTTGCATAGCTGAAAATTCGCTAAACGGGGCTTGGTATTGGATGAGGAGTTTTGCCGTTTGGCTTTGGGCCACTTGCCAGTGATTGGTAAATACTTGGGATGACTGACCTAGGTCGATGAGTTTATTCAATACCTGTTCTGGGTTGCCTTCTATCACACCCAAAAGACGCTGATAGGGGTCTTGTAGCTCAGGTTGGGGGTCGATATGCCATTGAATGGCTGTACTTTTTCTTAAAAAAAGTTTGAGATTTTTTGAAATGATAGACTTCCCAAAGGTCAATACCAGGTCAGGTGTTAAATGGCCTTGGAGAGCCTTATTATTGAGAAAAAGGTCTTGGTGTTGAATCACATCTGTCAATGCGTGTCCGTTTGAAATGATGTCTGCTATGATCGGAATGCCTTGATTGGCCAAGCGGCGCAGTTGATTTTTACAATCTTCAGATAAAGTCCCTTGTCCAATGACAATGATTTTTTTGGTAGCCTTCGCCCAGTCATGTATCAACCCCTCACAGTTAGCTTGCTTTTTAGCAGGATAGCTTTTGATGATTTTGAGGTCTTGACTGAACACAAGTTTTTGATTTTTATCTGGATAAAAGGGCTCTCTGAAAGGAAAATTTAAGTGTACGGGACGCCTTGATTGGGAGGCTAAATGGAAACCCTGCGCTATTTTGGTTTGGTAGGCCCAACGAGCATCTTCAAAATCAAGGGAGGTGGGCATCTGAATAAATGCTTTGACAAATGATTGAAAAACATTTTGCTGTTGGATGGTCTGCCCATCCCATTGGTCAATCCACTCTGAAGGTCGATCACCACTCATAATGATCAACGGAGTTCGGCTGTAATAGGCTTCTGCAATCGCAGGGCCATAGTTGAGCAAGGCCGTTCCAGAAGTACAACAAAGGACGACGGGTGTTTGAGTATGCTGTGCGATTCCCAAGGCAATGAATCCAGCGGACCTTTCATCCACCACCACACGGGTGCGAAGGTGGGGATGCCTCGAAAAGCTAATACTCAAAGGAGCATTGCGTGACCCTGGAGAAAATACCGCCTCTCGAATGCCTAATTGATAACAAATTTCAGAAGTATCAAAATGAATTTGGTTCATGACTGAAATACAATTCTTTTCAAGGTTTGCATTTTTAACTGGGTCTCCTCAAATTCTTTTTCGGGATTAGAATTTTCTGTAATGCCTGCGCCGGCATAAAAGCGCCCGGTAGTTCCCATGATTTTCATACATCGGATATTGACAAAAAGATGGGTATAACCCGAGATATTGATAGGCCCCAAAAAGCCCGCGTACAATTCACGATCGTATTTTTCATGTTTTTTGATGAAGTCCAGTGCAGGTTGCAAGGGCATGCCACAAACCGCTGACGTAGGATTGAGAAGCTCTAGCATAGTGCTGCCGAGTTCAGGCATATTTACCGCTTCCATATCTACTTGATAAACGGTCTTTAGATGTGCCATACGACCTGCTTTAACTGTTTTAGGCCCATTTTCCAGATATTCTCTCAGTCTTATTTTTTTGAAGCAATCGATGATGTATCGACTGACCATGGCCTGCTCTTCAATTTCCTTTTGCGTCCATGCGACCTCATTCATGGTTTGATCAGCCCTCAGTTTTTGGGTGCTTGCCAAAGAAACGGTTTTGAATTGATGGTCCTTGATTTCAAGTAAGGTTTCTGGCGTAGCTCCCAACCAACAGCCAAAATTGGGGGTAGAAACTAAATAGATAAAGGCATTTGGATAGGTATCACAAGCCATTTCAAAGGCTTTCATGAGCTCAAAATCTGTAGGCAAGGCTTGATCATCAAACCGAGACAAAACGACTTTGTCAAAGATACCTTTCTTAATACATTGAACGGCTTCAACGACATCGCTACGAAATCCATGAGCGGAGTTTTCTATCTTTTGGTGGAGGGCTCGATGGGTATTCCCCATGGATTTTTGAAAATCGGAAATTTCTCGATCATTCAGCAGCGGATCAAGGGAGTTTTGTACACATTTTTTTTGATGCCATTTAATCATCAAATCACCTTTGATCAGCTGTGGCTCACTGGGATGATGCTTTAAAAAAGGATTGATATAAAAGCCCGTACCGGCATCTTCTAACTTTTGATGTTTTTGTATTTGAGGCCTTAAATCTGAAATGCCATGTACATAAGGGTCATTGGGAAGGCGCCAAATAGCCACTGGATAGGCACTGTCCATCAAGGCACTCCAAAGCGCTGACGGCGTCTCAAAGGTTAGGGTATTTAAATGGGTCTTAGTGGTTTGCGGAGCCATTGTCCTTTTTAATTATCGCTACAGTCAGCTTACTGGTACAAACTAATTTTCCAGCTTCATTTCTAATCTCTGTTTGCCATATCTGCGTACTTCTTCCTACGTGAATAGGGCTAGCCTTGCCGTATACATAGCCTGATTTTACCGATTTAATATGATTGGCATTGATTTCCAGACCAACAGGAAATTCGATAGATTTATCAATCAATAAAGAAGCGGCAAGGCTTCCCAAGGTTTCAGAAAGGACGACAGAAGCGCCACCATGTAACAAACCCATAGGTTGTACTGTCCGATGATCGACGGGCATTTTTGCTAAAATGAAGTCAACGCCAATCTCAATGATTTCGATCCCCAAGTGTGCGACCAAGGTGTCTTTACCTGCCGCATTTAACATGTCTACTGTATAGGTTGATGGAAACATAGGTGATTTTGCTCTCAAAGATACAACGAGACGCTTATATTGGGTTCATTCGGTCAACAATTCTCTCATTTTTTGCTTTTAGTGGCATGTGTATTAATCCTTCTTGAGACATTTTCATGAACGGATGGATTCATCTTTTATAGAATTCGATGGAAAAATCATATTTTTGCTTTCTAAAATCGGCAGCTAATTTTGAATAAAAAAACCATACACATCATTCGCCACGGCGAAACCGCTTACAATAAAACAGGACGCATCCAAGGGCAAGGCATTGATGCTTCATTAAATAATCAAGGGCGGGCACAGGGGACCGCCTTTTTTGAAACTTACCAAACGTTGGCATTGGATAAAATTTATGTGTCGGCATTAAAACGGACCAAAGAGTCGGTGATACATTTTATAAATAAAGGGGTTCCTTATGAATCATTAACCGGACTCAATGAAATCAGTTGGGGGGATCAAGAGGGAAAGTCATTTACCCCAGAAACTGAAAAAAGGCATTTTGATGTTTTGGGTAGTTGGCAAAAAGGGGATTACGATCGCGTGTCTCCAGGAGGGGAATCTCCGAATCAAGTGATGGCACGTCAGCGAGAGGCCCTCGCTCATATCATGAAACAAAATCATGAATCTGAAGTTTTGATTTGTATGCATGGACGGGCCATGCGGATTTTACTCTCTTGGTTGCTGTATGATTCTTTGAGTAAAATGGAAAGTTTTGAACATACCAACCTGTGCAGATATCAAGTCAATTATGATGGAAATCATTTTTCATTAGTAGCCTCTAATGACACCCGTCATTTAGAAAATATTTCATAGTCAAAAACTCAACAAAGCCAAATACTTCGAGGTGAGAAGGGGAGGAGGGGTTGCGCCAAATCCATAAGGGATAAGTCACTTTATCAGCACCTTTTGATCGGTTTGGTAAAGTAAAAGCTGGGCAGTTCTAGATAAAAATTCACTCTAACGAAAAAATGCTAGCTTTAGTTGATCCACTTATATCTAATTATCTGATATGTAATAAGTTGTGTTTCATTTTAGTAAAGCCCCAAAGATAATTTGGTTCTAAAATTATATATTTATAACTATCTATTAATGAGTATTTTAAGATCATTTGAATAAAGTGATAATTTTAACTATCATTGTATCTGATTTTTATGTGGTTTAGACATATAAAATCATGACTATTATACATTTTTACTTCAAACATAAAACCAATCAGACGGATGAAAAATTTATTAATTATTACTTGTTTACTTTTTGGATTGACTTCCCATGCCCAATGGATTGCCAAAACATCTTGTTCAAAAAAGGCAGCCATAATTGCCAATGAGGCACTCGAATCTCGAATGAATGTGGAGCCTTTAATTGCTTTGGGTCAAGCCAAAGCTGCCCTGACTTTGGACCCAGATTGTGGATGTGCAAAAATCATCATTGCAGGACTTGCGAGTGCAAATAAAGATTGGGGATCTAGAAAAGAAAAATTAGGCAGCATAGATCGTGCGAGTTTATCGATGAGGAAAAAGCTTGGTATGATATTCTGACGGCCAGTGAAGGTCAAGTAAAAGAAAAGTTTAACGCAGCATTGGCTGCCTATCCCAACAGTCCGATGTTCAATTACTTTTCAGTAGGAGAAGATGTAAATGCCAGTATAGCTTTTGCAGAAAAATTCCCTGACTATGCGTCACCGGCCCTCAATTCAATTACCTATGGCTATGGTCGCGGCGAAGACGTAGCAGCTGATTACGCTAAGGCTATGGAGAGCGGACAAAAATCGATTGCCCTACACGATGGACCCAACATTTATGACACCATGGCTGAGATAGAGTTTGAATTAGGCAACTATCAAAACGCCCTAGACAATCAGCTCAAGGCGGTAGATTTTGCTCAAGGCGGAGGTTCACCTTATTGGGTAGGTGCACAGAAGTACTGGCATTACAAAAATAAAGAGGAAATCGTAAGCACTTTGATTGAAATGCAAAATAAACTTCAAGTAGCCATCACTCAAGGTGATCAAGAAACTGCATTATCACTCATGGATGCCAATAATCCCATGTACACTGGGGATTCAAATCTAGAAGGCTTCTACAAATTTGAGGCAGCCAAGATGACGGATGGAGATAACGTGAAGTGGAATGCACTGGAGTTATATGATTTTCACAGTCAATTTTCTCCCGACATGAGTACGGCTGTTTTGTCTTTTTATGCCAAAGGTGGATATTCGGTAGACGGAGGCGAAGAAGTTGCGTACAGAACCCGTGCTTCTAGCGTCTGGACTCGGACCAATGAAGGTTGGAAGGTTATTCATGGTAACTGGGCACCTCAAAGGGGGATGATGGGAATCCCCGTGGTTGATTAATTTGAGAAGTTTATACACCCTTCCAACCATTATTAACCTTTGGGTGTTATTAAGTTAACGGCATAAGCCAATTTATATGAAGAAGAAAAACCAAGATGATGAATTCACTTGGTTTTTTTTATGCTTTAGAATTACAAGTCACCGCTTCACTTGTGTAGAATTCAAGTAAGGCTTTTTTATGAAGGTTATTTTTTTTAAAAAAATCATCATATTTTCCAAAGAATTAAGTCTTATCTATTCCCCCCCCCAATGATTAATTGATCAGCTCCATAACCCTTTTTACATGACAGATATCCCTATAAAATCTATTGAAATGCAAGTTACGGGAAAGATGTCAGGCCCAGGTCTTACTAATAAAACTTACCTAAAGCTACGCTAGGAATGCTTCAATGCCTCCTAGAAGACTTCTGACTTGAGCAAACCCATTTGACTCAAGAAAGATCTTGGCTTGATTTGATCTACCTCCCGTCTTACAATGCACAATGATTTCTTGATCTTTCAAAGGACTGAGTTCATCAAGCTGTTCTGGGATACTGGTAAGGGGCATCAATTGCGCTCCAAGATTAAATTCTTCATGCTCCCAAGGCTCTCTTACATCAAAAAAGTTGAGGGTTTCACCGTTAATTAACCTGGTTTTTAATTCTGAAACTTCAATATCCATAATTATTTTTCGATCAGTATCTTTTGAGTAATCAAACTTGATTCACGTTGTAAGTTCAATAAATATATACCTTTTGGATAGGCTCTGAAATCTAAAATAGTATTAAAATCTCCTTGAGTCATCATTTTTCCTGATAAGTCATATAAAAAATAATGATCATAGGTCTCAGAAATATTGATGAGTCCATCCGAAGGATTGGGATAGATACGTACTTCCAATTTGTTTTTAGGAGTTCCCAATATGAAGTTAGTGATCTCGCTAAATACGGCTCTTATCATTAAGGATCCTTGAAGTCGGGTGTTTTGTTCCCATTCAGTCCCTGTATTCGAAAAAATGGCGGTCATTCCTAAAGCGTTATCTTTATCGAATCCTACGCCGATGTAATCTTCGGTAAACTGTTTGAATCCGATGTAGACGGTATCTTTTACATAGATATTTTGGGAAAAGACAATTTCATTAAAGTCCTGTCGATCATTGTTGACAATTTGAAATGATTGACGATGGAGTACTCCTGAATCTAATAATTCATCCCAAACCATTAGTTCTAAGCCTTTTCCATTTGAACTTGGATTAACGGAGGGAAAATTAATTTGCATACCCGTCAACGTATCAGGTTCATTGACCACAAAACGAACCGCCAACTTACCCGTCATAAAATTGATACCTGCAGCAAAGTCTGCCGTCCCATCATCAAAGGCATAATGGTCATTAAGTTGGTAATACTGCCGAAGGGTATCATTGGCCCGTAAATTAGTATTTGAAAAAAGCGTATCCCCTTCTGTACTGATTTGTTCATACAAAAACTTATCCCCTGTATTGTAGGTAAAAGTGGATTCAATCACTGCTGAATCATCTTCTGTATTGATTAAAGAGGTTTCCATACCCAATCCTTCTACTTTCCTTCCCATCTCTAATGCAGATAATCTGAACAAGGCGACACTCCCTGTTGAAATCGTATTTCCATTGGTTTTATTGGTCAGGCTATGGACATACTCCAATGGGCTGGGCAGTCCATAAAGGTTATTGGCGGTGGTATATTGAGGGGTGATGTAATTACTGGGGTTGGATAGGTATTGTATCAATGGGATTTCATAATAAGGACTGAAAAGTAAGCTGGACGCTGCAGAGAGCGTCCGATCTTGATGACTGAAGTCATCTAAGTCTCTATTTTCATTGAGATAAATATAGTCAAGGTTCCAAGTATCATAAATACCATTGAGACTGCTGAAAGATTGAAATTTGACCTTAAAAGAAGGGTGATAAAACTCACTGCCCGACACAGGAATAATTATTTGCTGAAAGCTCGGCAGGCTATCTGCATCTAAGTTTAACTGATCCAAACCACCTACAAGAGAAAAAAGGGTTTCATCTTCTGGAAAAAGATCCTGCAAGACCCAAGTACTGTCGATGCTCCAAAACATGACGGCCAAGGAGTCTTCCAATTCGGGAATTTCACCTCTGCCCAAGAGTTGCCAATAAAAACTTAAGAGTACTTGAGACCTTTTTGAGGGTGCTATTTGACTCAGATCGATGGGATGTGTGATCAAGCTGTCACCAGTACCATTAAAAAGGCTATTCAAGGCATAAGGATTACCGCTCATATTGGTGCCGTCAAAGGTGGCCACGTACTGAGAGGGCGGATGGATGGCCAGGTTATTGTTAACAAAAACAGAGTTGCCGCTTTCCCACAAAAGAGAGTCAGGAACATTTCGAGATTGCGAAAAATCATCCCAAAATGGTAAATTCAAAGTATTGAAAATTTGATCTGTTCTGCCATTGGAACGTGGCTCATTGATACTTTTCAATGGTTTTAGCTGGATTTGACCCCACAATGAAAATTGAAGCAAAATAGTCAGACAAACCAAAATGTAGCGCATCATTATTGCTATCTTAAGGGTTATAATTGATTGAATCAGGATGATAGATCCATAAATTTACGGATTCTTTAATGACCATAGGTTCACCAGGAGATGGATACTGATCCACAACTTGGCCGATCTCAACGGAAATCTTGAGTGTATCCGCAATGTCAAATTCATCCATAGATATCAAAACGGCAGTATCTATGTTCTGGTATACAATAACTCCTAACTTTAAGGCTGAACCAGTTATGGTAACTTGTGCAACATCAGCATCTAAACCGATGAGGTAAGGAGATTCGAGGTTAGAATTGCCATATCCATCACCAATAGTTAAGTCAATCACTGAACCTTTGGGTATCTTTGTGCCAGGAATAACTTCTTCTCCATTCATTTTTTGAATCAGGACGGCATTGAAGGCCAAATCGGCTACATATTTGGTTTTACCAAATTTCAAATCAAAGTTGTTCAAGATCATCAGGGCATTTTTCAAAGAGCCATTCGTTAAATCAGGCATTTTTACCATCGGAGGGGCCGTATGAATTCAATGTGATGTATATTTTCCTGAATTCCTTGACCTTCAGCGATTGGGCAACTGGGAAATTGTTTCAAAACAGTCAATGGTGGAATTTCTGATGAATAGCCTGAATCAACGCTGATTTCATATCGAAGACTTCTGAGTGATAAATAATCATCAAGATCATCTACATGAACCCCTGTTATATCAGGAACAGTCAGCGTATCGCCGTGATTTGTAGTGATAGGTAGATAGATATAGAAAAATATGAAAGTGGCTAAAATACCAATCAAAGTCAGAAATAGCAGCTGTTTCAGGAGTTGTAGTATCGAGCTAGGTACCACAATACTTTTAAGAAAATTAAATATTTTATGCAGCATCTTTTTATTAACTGGAGCTATTTAAATCGGTGATGTATTGCTGCTCTTGCTGCCATCTCGCTTCACCGATTTCAATGATTTCAGAGATAAGTTCGGGGTAGGAGATACCCATGTTTTCCCAAAGTCCAGGAAACATACTGGCATCTGTAAATCCAGGGATGGTATTGATTTCATTGATGAAAATCTCATTTTTTGTGTCAGAAAAACATCCACACGGGCAAAATCGTTACATTTCAAGGTCAAAAATGCCTTTTCACAAAGGGCTCTTATTTGTTGATGGACAGCGGTAGGGATTTGAGCAGGAATCTCAACTCTAATGGCTGATTCATCTTGGTATTTTGCCTCATAGGTATAGAAAGCATGATTTTTTAAAAGGATAATTTCACCTGCAAGGGTAGATGAAAGTGACTCATTTCCTATGATTCCACATTCAAGTTCCCGACACTTCACAAAGGATTCTATGAGAATTTCATATCCATATTTGAAGCTATCGATGAGGGCATCATCAAAGTCTTCCAATGTATTTACTTTTGATATTCCGACACTAGAGCCTAAATTACCTGCTTTAACGATAAATGGCAGTCCTAGTTTATTTTTGACTTCTTCGAAAGAGATCTCTTCATCTTTGGTAAAGCTCATGTAGGGAACTACCGGAACACCCGCATGTTCCAAAAGTTTTTTTGATACAATTTTATCCATTGAGATTGCCGAACCCAATACACTTGATCCGATGAGGATGACATTCAAACATTGCATCAGACCTTGAATACTGCCATCTTCTCCATCTGTTCCATGAAGTATAGGGAAGACGATTTGAATCGCTGTAGATTCATGGGATGCTTTGACCTCAAAATGAGGATGGGTTGCGGATAAAAACAGGGAAATTTCTTTTCCTGTTTCAATACCTTGCTCAGGATGATCAAGTAAAAACCAATTTCCACCTTTAGATATGCCAATCACAGAAAGGTTAAAATGTGTTGGGTCTATATATTTTACAACATTGGTCGCAGATCGCACAGAGATCTCATGCTCAACCGAACGACCGCCAAAAAGAATGATTAAATTTTTGCTCGGCATATGATGACAAAAATAGACTTTAGGCTTGGATATGAAAACTTTAGTTTAAAGAATCCTTCAATTCTTAATGATAACTTTTTCAACAGAATACTCATCGGGTCCCGTAATTATGAGAAAAAAGAGGCCAGATAGGTCTTGGACCTCTAATTGCACGGTTTCATTCAATAATTGAGTGTATTCTAGTTGTTGGTGTATTTGACCTGAAATGTCGATAAGTTGAACCGTAACATCTTGTTTAAAGGGTAAATTAAAGCTGACATTTAAGTAGTCTGAAACCGGATTTGGATAGAGGGTGGCCCAAGAGGTAAATTGAGGACGTTCGGAGTTGCCAGTATTTATGAACTCAATATTATCTAAATACAAATTATTGCCATTACCATTGGTAAAAACAAAGGCGATGCGGAGTGATTCCTCAACCAAAAAATCATTAAGATCAATGAATACATTCTGCCAGACCGAATTTGTTTCGATAAGGAAGCCCTCATTAGAAATAATATCGCTAAGCTGCTCGCTGTTTTTGTCAAAAAGCACATAATCAAAATGTGCTCCACAGTCCACAGAGATGAGAACTCTCAGTCGATCATTTTTATTTAATGTTCTCTTGTAAGCATAATCGAATTGAAGACTTAAACTATCTAAATAATCGGAAAATAATAAGGGGCTGATGAGCCAACTTTCATTTCCCATATCTGTATTTTCATAGCCTTTGGCCATTAAATAGATGTTTTTTTCAAAACTTGCAGCTTCCCATATGGGATTATTTTCCTGATTGGTGATGACCCAGTCATAAGCTTCTTCAAAATCCAATCTGATAGGTAAGTCTACTTCAAGGTCATTCAAGGTAGTAGACCATTGAAGGGTATCGTTATCAAAGTATTGATCTGTGGGTCCCTTGGGGGTTGATACCCAAACTTTAAAATTGGATAACCCTGTCTCTAATTCCTCAATAACCAGTTCATATGAGATAGATCGACCGGGTTCTAGTGAGCTGCTGATGACTTTAGAAGACTCAAGAATATTGTTTATAGAGACATTAAGGCTAATATCACTGCGTATTTGATTACCTCTATTCTCAAGGTTAAGGCTAATTTTTTGCTCGTTTTCACAAGTAATTAAGGGCACTTCATTTTGAATATCCAAATGCAGATCATAATCAAAATCAGCAAGATCAACTACCATGATGTCATCCAGATATAATTGTGAAGCAGTACTTGATTGGCCAATAAAAGCAAATTGAAGGTTCGTTTCTTTTTGGAAAGCGATCAAATCGATCGTCATATTTTTCCATTCTGAAGAATCTTTTGGAGCAAAGAATGAGGAGCTCGTTGAACTTACCGTAGCTAGATTTGGCCCATACAATTCAATCAGATAATCCTCTGAATAAAAGTTTTGACCGCAATCATAAGAGAGTGCAACAATGAGACCGTCTTGTTCATAATCTAACCCTGTACTTTGATAGGCATAGTTGAATGAAATTTGTGGGATGACGTAATTACTTAAATTAAAATTAGGCGTGAATACGTAATCAAACAATCCTAATGCAGTAGTATCAGCTGTAAAATCGATGGAGAGGGCTTTATTGAGGACATCATTCGTATTCAGATGGACAGTATCCCAATGACTCATTTGACCCTGCTCTAGTATAGTTTCGAATTCAATATTCCCTTCAAAATTCATAACAAAGGGTAAGGTTGCTGTCGCATAGTTTGGAAGAGATGAACTCAATATATTATTTTTCAAATTTCCATCTTCAGTTTGGTTAACTAAACCAATTTCGAAGGTCAGAACCGGGTCGGATAACTCATCCAGCGTAACCAATTGAAAGTCGATGGTACCGGTTTCTAGTGACTCATATCGATCATTTATTTCAATGGTTTCGATCAACAAATCATTTAAGAAAAAAGAGATCAAGAAATTTTCAATGACATTTGTTCCATAATTTCGAACTTCAATCTTTGGCGAGAGAAGACTGTTACAATCACTCAAACGGATGGCATTAAAGGTTTTTATGCCCAAATCATTAAGAGCTATGATGGGATCATCCAAGGCGGGAGAATGCACCAAAGTATTGCGGCGCGGGCTGTGATTTAAAACGACATGCATTCTTTCTTTTTGATTTTGAGTGAAAATATTCATACAAGCATCGTCAGTATAATTCATAAAATTAGAATACATGTCAGAGGTCTCACAACTGATCGCAGCTACAGAAGGGCATGCTCCGCTGTAAGAAGTGGATTGTAAAGGGGTATCCTCACAATAATCATCTGCACCACAATTTTGCTGATTGCCCCAGATATGTCTTAAACCAAAATAATGCCCAACTTCATGGGTAAGCGTTCTGCCGTAACTACTAAAACTTCCCGTATTTTCATTTACCCCCAGCCAATGGTAATCAATAGCCACTCCGTCCAATAATCTATCGTTATTGATTTCGACGATACCTTCTAAATCTGAAAACGGAAAATTTGCCCAACCTAGATAGCCTTCCAAGTCGGCGATGTAAATATTGAGATAGTCTTCTGCAGGCCAGTAATTTTCTGCGTACAAGATCTCATCTTCAGAAAACTTATATATATTTTGAGTACCTTGTTGTCTGGTGATCCCTTGGGTTGGTAGACCTTCAACATCTTGCTTCGCCAAAACAAAGGTTATTTCAGTATCTGCTGCCACATCTAAAAATTCCAGTGGTGTGAGTGTTTGATCGCTATTTAGTCTCCCGAAATCATCATTTAAGATAGACAATTGTTCTAGGACTTTCTCATCGGAGACATTGGTGCCTATCCCTAGATCTTCTCCACGGTGGATGACATGAAAAACGACAGGTATTTGAAAGATTTCCTTGGCTTTTCCAGGACTATTAAATACGATAAGTGCATTTTTTTGGTGATTTGAAAGCCACTCCTCGAACTGCTCTGTTGTTTCTTGTGGATTGTCATAACCATCTAATCCACATCTTTTCTGACCCAAGCCGTCAAAGACTGAAAAAAGAATCGCTATGAATAAGAGCCTGCTTAATCGCATGCACATTAATTTGTAAATAAAATATCAAATGAGCATCATGACTCATGCATCAGATTCAATGCTTCGACATGCATGATTTCGGGAGCCACGCGTTTAATCGCTTCTTCAACGCCTGCTTTGAGGGTCATGGTAGACATGGGGCAGGTACCACAATTTCCCAAAAGCTCGAGTATCACGGTATCTTTTTTAATTTCTACTACCCGCACATCACCGCCATCAGCCTCTAAATAAGGTCTGATACTGGTCAATGCTAACTCTACTCTTTCTTTTAAATCTGAACTCATTATTTACTAAACGGTAACTTCAACGACTTGTGTCTTATTCCCTTTGGCATTCCTAATGGCCACTTGCCTTGCCAATCCTGCTGCAAGCTCTTTATAAGCATCAGCTGTAATCCCTTGGGTCATCACTGCGGGATATCCATTGTCACCGCTTTCCCTGATAGACTGGACAATTGGAATTTGACCCAAAAGAGGTACATCATTCTTTTTTGCAAACTTTGTTCCCCCTTCTTCTCCAAATATAAAGTATTTGTTATTAGGTAACTCTTCAGGAGTGAAAAAAGCCATGTTTTCAACAATTCCCAGAATTGGAACGTTGATTTGAGGTTGTTTGAACATTGCCAGACCTTTTTGTGCATCTGCAAGGGCTACTTTTTGTGGAGTGGTTACGATGATGACTCCCGTCACAGGTATGGTTTGAACTAACGTCAAATGAATATCGCTGGTACCAGGGGGTAAGTCGATGAGGAGATAGTCCAAATCATGCCATTTGGTATCACTAATGAATTGTTTGAGTGCTGAGCTTGCCATGGGTCCTCGCCATACGACGGCGTCCTCAGTAGGCGTTAAAAAGCCAATAGACATTAATTGAACTCCATATTGCTCAATAGGAATTATCATATTGCGCCCATCTTCGACTTTTACGGAGGGTTGTTCATTTTCACAATTGAACATGGTGGGGATACTGGGCCCAAAAATATCGGCATCAATGATGCCCACCTTGGCACCTGTTTTTGCTAAGGCTACAGCCAAGTTTGCCGTAGTGGTAGATTTACCGACACCACCTTTGCCGGAAGCCACCGCAATGATGTTTTTCACTTGAGGGAGTAGGGGACCTCTATCATTGATAGTTGTAACGTTTGAGGTCATATTTATTGAAAAAGCGACTGTTGTATTGAAGGCCTCCAAAAGTGCCTTTTCGCAATCTTTTCTGATCAATTCTTTCAATGGACACGCAGGTGTGGTCAAGACAACATCAAAAGAAACTTTTTCTGCTTCAATTTTGATATTCTGTATCATATCTAAAGTGACGAGATCTTGCTTTAAATCAGGATCTTGTACATTGCTGAGGGCTTTAAGTAGGGCTTTTTTTGTTACGGCCATTTTTTGGATGCTAATTTTATACAAGTTTAGTTCAGGACTTGTTTTCATCAAAAATCTATAAGTGTTACTTTTGAAAAAGAATTACTTTATTCAATGATCAAACCCTCAACAATAGATGACATAAAAATGGCAATGGATATTGTCGAGGTGGTTGGTGATTTTGTAAATCTAAAGAAATCGGGTTCTAGTTTGAAAGCATTGAGCCCTTTTACGGCCGAAAAAACGCCTTCCTTCTATGTGGTTCCTTCCAAAGGCATATTTAAATGCTTCAGTTCAGGAAAAGGTGGAGATGCCATTACTTTTGTCATGGAAGTAGACGGCTTAAGTTATATTGAAGCGCTCAAATACTTGGCGGCCAAATATAACATTGCCATTGAGGAAGAAGTACAAACAGATGAGATTCAAGAAGCGCAAAATCAGCGTGAGAGCTTATACATTGTATTGAAATTTGCCACCGACTATTTTCAAGACTTATTGCATTCACATGAGGAGGGCAAGTCCATTGGTTTAAGCTATTTCAAAGAACGTGGTTTTTCCGATGAGATCATCGAATCATTCAATTTGGGTTATAGTTTGAATGTTTGGGACCATTTTCATCAAGAAGGAATCAAAAGGGGGTTTACAAAAGAAAATTTGGAAGCAGCCGGTTTAATTGTAAGTAAAGAAAATAAAATATACGATCGCTTCAGAGGCCGGGTGATGTTCCCCATCCACAACGTCACGGGTAAAACCATTGCTTTTGGTGCCAGAATCCTTGTATCAGACGCAGCCAAAAATCAGCCTAAATATTTAAATTCACCCGAAACGGAACTCTATAATAAAAGTAGGGTCCTGTATGGCTTGTATCAATCTAAGCAACAAATAAGACAAGAGGATAATTGCTATTTAGTGGAAGGTTATACAGATGTCATATCGATGCATCAGGTCGGTGTCAAAAATGTGGTTTCCTCCTCAGGTACTGCCTTGACAGAAGATCAAGTAAAACTCATCAAAAGATATACCCAGAATGTAACCGTGCTTTATGACGGGGATGCGCCAGGTATACGTGCTTCGTTTAGAGGCATTGATATTCTCTTAGAAGGAGGACTTAATGTCAGGGCCGTTACTTTTCCTGATGGTGAAGATCCAGACAGTTACAGTCATAAGTTGGGAGCCACTGCTTATGTCCATTTTTTAACGGAAGGAGCGGTTGATTTTATAAAATTCAAAACAGCGCTATTGATGGATGGCGTTAAGGATGATCCGATTAAGAAGGCGGGAGTGGTCAGAGACATTGTAGAAAGCATCTCCAAAATCGGAGACGCGATCAAACGATCGGTTTATTTGAAAGAATGCAGCGATTTATTGCAAATCAGCGAGGCCATCTTGATTGCAGAACAAAATAAAATTTTAATTACTCAGAAGAGATCAAATCAAAATACATTTCAATATAACGAGGAAGCGGCGGGGATCCTTCCTTTGGAATCAGAAGAAATAACGGTTACTGATTTTTCAAAAATCATTGCATATCAAGAAAAAGAAAGTATCAGAGTACTTTTAAATTATGGAGATGAGATCATCCAAAAGACGGATGAAAATGAGATGACCTTATGGGATTATTTTATCAGTGAGTCAGAGGACATTGAATTTACACATCCCATCTATAATAAAATATTCAAGGCCATGGTTCAACGGAACAAGGAGCAATTACCCTTAAGTTTTGAATATTTTTTATCCATTGACGATCCAGAAATACAGAAAACCATCATAGAGTTATGTGCTCCAAAATATGAAATCAGTGAATTTTGGAAAGAAAAATACCATATTGAGATACCCTTGGAAGAAGATTTTATTAAAGACCTTACTTATTCAAATATTTTACGCCTTAAGTTTAGGGTGATCCAACATCTCATTGAGGTTCAAAATGAAAAATTAAAAACGGCTATAGAAGGTGACGTAGATGCTTTATTAGATGAAATTAGTGAGTTGAAGCAAACCGAAATGGAAATCGCCAAAATTATAGGGAACGTAACCGTAAAATAATTGTTATTAATTAGTTAAAACTAGTGTATGAAAGAAGACATTAAACTTGATTCAATCAAGGAAGCCATAGCCGCTATAAAAAATGGGGAAGTCATAGTTGTGGTAGATGATGAAGGTCGTGAGAATGAAGGAGATTTTATTTGTGCAGCAGAGAAAATTACTCCTGAAATTGTCAATTTCATGGCTAGAGAAGGACGCGGTTTATTATGTGTACCCTTGGTGGAAGCCAGGTGTGATGAGCTTCAACTTGATCTCATGGTTGGTAAGAATACAGCCCTTCATGAGACGCCCTTTACGGTAAGCGTTGACTTGAACAGCAAAGATACGAGTACAGGAATTTCTACTTCAGATAGGGCACTGACCATTAGAGCATTGGCAGATCCTACTACAAAACCCAATGATCTGGGAAGACCAGGTCATATTTTTCCTTTAAAAGCCAAAGAGGGGGGTGTTTTAAGAAGAGCAGGGCATACCGAAGCAGCCATAGATTTTGCCCGCTTAGCAGGACTGACCCCCGCAGGTGTTCTGATAGAAGTGCTTAAAGAAGATGGGACCATGGCCCGGCTGCCAGATCTCAGAATTATTGCAGATAAGTTTAAATTAAAGTTGGTTTCAATAGATGATCTCATTGCCTATCGTTTAAGTAACGAATCACTTATTGAGGAGCAAATTATTGTAGATCTTCCTACAGATTTTGGTGACTTTAAGCTCAAAGCTTACCGGCAAACCAATACAGGAGATGATCATCTGGTACTTTACAAAGGCGCGTGGACAGTTGATGAGCCCGTGTTGGTCAGAGTTCATTCCTCTTGTGTTACGGGCGATATTTTTGGGTCTTGTAGATGTGATTGTGGTACGCAACTTCACAGCGCCTTGAGAATGGTTGAAAAAGAAGGTAGGGGAGCCGTTGTTTATATGAATCAAGAAGGTAGGGGTATTGGCCTGATCAATAAGCTGAAGGCCTATAAACTTCAAGAAAGTGGTATGGATACGGTCGAGGCCAATGAACATTTAGGATTTAAGGGGGACCAGAGAGACTATGGTGTGGGAGCACAAATCATTAGAGATATGGGGATTTCAAAGCTAAAACTCATTACCAACAATCCGAAAAAGCGGGTGGGATTGATTGGATATGGCTTAGAGATAGTAGAAAATATCTCTATTGAAGTAGATCCCAATGTTCATAATAAAAAATATTTAGAAACCAAGCGAGATCGTATGGGACATGATATATTGAAATAGTATGCGCATTATTTTTGGTATTGCTTTTCTCTGTTATACGACTTGGTCTTTGGGTCAGATCTCATCTAATGAGTGGCACAAGGGGATTGTAGTGACTACGGATCAAGATACAATTTCCGGTGAGATTAAGTATGATTTTTCTACCAATATGGTCACTTTGGTCAAAAACGAATCTGTGATTGCCTTTTCAAGTCACAAACTGATATATTTTGAAATTTATGATGAGGATTACAAAAGCTATCGTGAATTTTATACAATTCCTTATAAAAATACATCAAATTATGTGACCCCTGTATTGTTCGAGCTCCAATATGAAAGTGTTTTATCCTTATTGTCTCGGGAAAATATCGTTATGGAAACTTCCAGCTTGGGTTACGGTTATGGTCTACCCATTGTTTCTCAACCTTCCGTGAGATATGACTTTTTTTTTCTTACCAAAGCAGGCAAAATCACTCAGTTTAGTGGATCAAAGAAGGATCTTCTAAGGATTTTAGCGAAGAAGAAAAATGAACTTCAAACCTTTATAAAAAGCAACAGGTTAAAAACAGACGAGCTTAGAGACTTGGTCAGAATCATCGCCTTTTACAATTCTATTTAATTATGAAAAAACCATTAATTCTCATCACCAATGATGATGGGATCACTTCAAAAGGAATATTTGAATTAGTCTCCGCAGTCAAAGATTTAGGTGAAATTATTGTGGTCGCTCCAGACGGTCCCCAGTCAGGTAAGGGGCATGCTATTACCGTTGGTGAAACGTTGAGGGTAAAGAAAAATCAAATTTTTAAAGATATTGAGGCTTATGAATGCAGTGGAACACCTGCTGATTGCGTGAAATTGGCTAAACATCAAATTTTGAAGGGTAGGCGGGTAGATTTGGTACTTAGTGGTGTAAATCATGGGAGCAATACTTCAATCAGCGTTTTATATTCGGGTACTATGGGAGCTGCGATTGAAGCAGCTATTGAAGGGACCCCTGCGATAGGCTTTTCATTGTGTGATTATAATCCCAAGGGTGATTTTTCTCATGGGATACCATTTATTACTAAAATTGTAAAAGAAGTACTTAGCAAAGGATTGCCCAAAAACATTGCCCTTAATGTGAACATTCCAGCTATTAGTGATGAGCAAATCAAAGGAATAAAAATATGCCGTCAGGCAGATACCCGATGGCAAGAAGATTTTGATCTACGCGTCGATCCTTACGGGAGAGATTATTATTGGATGGTGGGTAACCTAATCAACAATGATAAAGGTCAAGATCACGATGAGTGGGCCATAAAAAACAACTACATAAGTATGGTCCCCTGTCAGTTTGACTTGACCTCTTATGAGGCTATTAATCAGATGAATGAGGACTGGAATTTCTAAATATTCATTTTTAAAAACAGATTGAAACCGAGGTTTCTTTTGTTGATGAGTCTGCCATAACCGGGTATACTGAAAACTTCGATGGGTTGATAACTTGGATAGTCTAAGAGCATTTTGTATCGTATCATGATTCCGATCGAAAAGAATTTGTTCCAATAAGAAGTAGGGACGTCTTTCTTCAGTCTTAGTTGTTTTTCAGAATTCAAAACGATTTCTATCCAAGTTGCTTGAAGATCAGATCTTTTAAAATCATCTCTCATTGGGCTATTAATGGTTTCAGAGTTGATAAAAATAACTCCTTCATCTTTGAAACTCGATTCAGCGAACCTTACACCCAAACCCAATCGATTGACTTCATCTAGATAAGCCAAATAGCCCAATCCTAGCCTATAAAAACGACCTTCACTTTGATAGTCAATGTTTTTATAAAGGTTATTAGGATTAATTTTCGTATAACCGGCTTCAGCGAAAATTTGCACCTTATCAAAAAGGAGCCATTCAAGACCTCCTTCATATTTCTGAGAACGCTCTTGCCAGAGCATTAATGTTTGACCATAATCCCAATATATTCTAGGTTGAAATAGCCTCTTTTGGATCAGAAGGCTATCATCTTGGGCCACAGCCATGTTGATGCATAGCAAACTAATAATAACAAGTAAATACGATTTCATTTGCTTTGCAGGATGAATTTTCACATTGAATAATTATATTGGAAAAATTGTGTGCGGAGGTTACGGTATCGATTTGAGAAATAGAGACTCTGGCATTGCCACGCACATCGATCACCCATTCGTTGGTATGATGTAAATTGATAAAATAAAGATGACCTGCAATACTGAATCCCAATGATGAAAGGGGATCATTATAGTTCAATGGGATTTCATATCGAGTGGCTATATCTTCCAATACTTGATATTGATTGTTGAATAAGTTGAATACCGTATCTACCAAAACATTTCCACTGACCAGGGCCGTTTTTATTATGTTCAATGTATCGATTTCTGTTGTATAATAAGCATCATATTCTTCATTGATAAAGATCAGACTGTCTACCCAAACAATTTGATCAGTTATCAGGTTCTGCTCAGCTTCTAATAGTCCTCCATTTCCAATACTATCGGTAAGGATGGTGAGGCTATCCTCAAGATAGTCTGAGATTAGAGACAACTGATCACTGACAGAATCAGTATATAACAATGAATCAGTCAGCAATTCTAGATTATTTTCTACCCAGAGTAAACTGTCCGCATCAATAAAGGCAAAAGAGGCGGTAGGTTCAGTGATAAGCCCATCACAGTCGTCGCATTCGTCACAATGTGACAGCATGAGTAGGGTTATCAATAGGACGATAATATGAGCGGTCTTTATCATATTGGGTCTACATCAAAATGGATGAGTATAGATTTAAACGAGGGCAAAGCTAATAACGTATGGCGAGATCCTTGAATGAATTCTTTGATCGATTTGAGATGGGTTGTTTTTCTTTCAATTTTGATGATGATTTCAAACAAGTAGTAATTTCTTATTTTGTTGATGACGGGTTCAATAGGGCCCAGAACACGTTTTTCTGTGAGGTTTTTTTGAAGTATTACATTCAATGCATTTGCTGCCTGATGTGTTAAATTTTTATCTTTTCCTTTAATTATGATTTTAATCAATCGATAGAATGGCGGATATTTGAATTTTTGACGCTCAGCAAGTTCTTGTCCATAAAATAAATCCAAATGCCCTTCTTTTATCTGTAATAATAATGGATGATCGGGTTGGTTCGTTTGGACAATCACTTGACCTCTATCATGTTTTCGACCTGACCGACCACTTACTTGGGTAATCAACTGGAACGCTCTTTCGTGTGATCTGAAGTCAGGAAAATGAATGATTCGATCGGCATCAAAAATACCGACTAAGTTTACGTGTTCAAAATCAAGTCCTTTGGTTACCATTTGAGTACCTACCAGTACATCTATTTCCCTGCTTTCAAATGCATCAATGATTTGCTGATAAGCATGCTTACTTCGCGTAGTGTCAAGGTCCATACGCTTGATTTTTATATCAGGAATGAGGATAGAGAGTGCTTCTTCGATTTGCTCAGTCCCTATGCCTACGGTCTTGATTTCATTCGATTGACATTTTTCACATTTCGCATCAAAAAATATTTTATATCCACAGTAATGGCAAATGATTTCATTCTGATAAATATGATAGGTAAGACTGACGGCGCAGTTGGGACAGTTAGGAATGTGATTGCAGTCATTACATTCTACATATGGTGCGTAACCCCGTCTGTTTTGAAAGAGAATTACTTGTTTGTTTTCGGCTATACTGGATTTGATTTGGTCAAGCAATGCTAGGGTAAAATGGCCTTTTATTTTTTTTTGTTTTCGGGCTTTAGAGAAATCAGCAAATTTTATTTCAGGTAAGGGTTGATTCTTGAATCTATGATTAAGCGTTACATATCCAAATTTGCCATTGATGGCATTTTGATAACTTTCTAAGGAGGGTGTTGCGGATCCCAATAATACCTTGGCATGATGAATTTGGGCCAAATATAAAGCACTGTCTCTTGCGTGATATCTAGGAGCAGGATCATATTGCTTATAAGAATATTCATGCTCCTCATCTACGATGATGAGTTCTAGGTGCTTAAAAGGGAGAAAGACGGCACTCCGCACGCCAATGACAAAGTCGTACTTCTGATTCAAACAGTTTTGATAAATCTCAGTACGTTCATTGTCAGAAAACCGAGAATGGTAGACGCCAAATCGATTGCCAAAATAGCTCCGAAACCTCTGAATTATTTGAGTCGTTAGCGCGATTTCAGGGAGGAGTATGAGTGTTTGTCCTCCATTTTCTATGATTTGATGTACCAGGGTTATGTAAATTTCTGTCTTTCCACTTCCTGTAATGCCTTTTAATAAGGTTGTTGGATTTTCAGCAAAACTTTTCTGAATCTCAAGTAGTGCTTGATGCTGATGCGTCGTCAAATCAGGAAGTGCTGCGATGGGCCCATGGTCAAATGAAAACCGATCAATTTGATGCTCCCAAGTTTCAAGTATTTTATTTTTCACCAATGTATTTAGGGATGAAGCACTTATGCCTGCTGATTGGAGAGATTTTTTACTGATGCCAAAATCATTTAATTCGGTGTTTTCAAATACGGGGATCTCTTTTAGATAGGCCATCAAAACGTGGGCTTGTTTGGGGTATTTATCTAAGGTTTTTGAGAGTTCATTGAGGGGCTCTTCGGAGGTGTAATGTGAGTGGAGTTTAATCCGAGTTTCCATTTTCGGACTGTATTTATCTTTTATTTTTTCAAAGGTATAGATGATCCCTGCATCAATGAGACTTTTGACCAATTGAAAAGGATATTTGAGTCCTGTGATTTTTTTAACTTCTTCTGCGGAGATATTTTCTTTTTGTAAATGAGTAAGAACCATTTTTTCAGTATCGGTTAAACTCGCATAATTGATGTCGATATCGGGTAAAATACCTAAATAGGATTCGCTCGTTAATTTTAAACCGGCAGGCAAGGCCGCATTGTAGGCATCTCCTAGAGCACACATATAATAGTTTGAAATCCAATCTATGAATTTTAATTGCGCTGTGGTGACAATGGGTTCAACATCTAAAACTTCAAAAATCTCTTTAACTGCATATTTTGATGAAACTTGATCTACAGTAGCATAGACCAAACCCGTATAATATTTCCTCTTTCCAAAGGGAACGATGACCCGACACCCTTTCAGGATTTCTTGTTTTACATGTGCCGGAACCGCATAGGAAAATACGCCGGGGATGGGGATGGGTAGTATGACTTCAATATAGCGCAAATGGACAGGCTACTCAGATGAAATTTGAGTCAAAGCTACGTCAAGATCGGTCACAGGTAATTTGCAAGTTTTATTATAACACACATAAATGGCTGTTTTACCGTTGATTTCAGTTTTATACTGCAGTAGGGGCAAATCACTTTCTATCGCCGAAGCAGCCACTACTTTTCGGGGAATATGAAGGGCATTGAGCGCTGTGGTTACTTCTTGATAGTCGTCTCCAAAGATGACGATTTCAGGAATGGGCTTTACCAATAAAGTGGCTACAGAGGCCCATTGTGACAGATAACTTGTTTCTTGAGCCATCATTGCACCCACCTGGTTGACCATATCTAAAGCTTGTTTTTTGTACGGTTCATTATCTAGATGTAAACCTAATTTTAATAAATTTTCTGCCATCATAGAATTTGAAGAAGGAATGACATTATCAAAGAGATCATTTTTTCTTGCAATGAGATTTTCAGCATGGATGCTCGTAAAGTAAAATAATTTCTCCTGAGGATCATAGTACTGCTCGTTCATCTGCAGGGTTAAGTCATCGGCTA
The DNA here is from genome assembly GCA_905182375.1 of Flammeovirgaceae bacterium UBA4465. Classification (GTDB taxonomy): domain Bacteria; phylum Bacteroidota; class Bacteroidia; order Cytophagales; family Cyclobacteriaceae; genus UBA4465. Next base: position 235,238 of record CAJJBF010000007.1, on the reverse strand, counting down.
CACGTAGCGCTTCCTCATCAAAAGTCGTTTCATAATATTTGATCAATGCTTGAATTATGGCAGCATAATCTTCCGCAAACCCTTGAGTTGATAGATTGGCGACATGAATCAAGGTACCGTCTTTTAATAAATTTTTAAGAATGAAGTCATAATTTCTCTTGGCAAGTGTGAGATAAGTGGTTTTACCTGTGGCTTGGTAAGCTTCTAAGATTCCTGTCAAGGTCAACCCATTCCAACCCGAAATGATTTTATTGTCTAGACCCGGTCGGATTCTTTCGGCTCTCTTGAGGAGTGCTCGTTGCTTAAATTGAGTAATGATAGATTGAAGCGTCACAAGTTCCAATCCAAATTGTGTGGCAATATCATCCTCACTGTGCAACATACGAGGAATATTGGTAGACTCCCAATTACCTTTTTCTTGGATATCATAATAAGCAGCAATAAGTGCAGTGTGTTCACCAGCCACTTCCTTCATTTCATCATAGGTCCAAACATAGAACTTACCTTCTTCCCCTTCACTGTCAGCGTCGAGGGCAGCATAAAAGCCACCAGAGTCATCTAGCATCTCTCGAATCAGCCATTGGATGGTTTCATCAATAACGGAAGCATAACGTTCATTACTGCTCATTTTATAGGCCTTGGCATACAATGACAACAATTGCCCATTGTCATAGAGCATTTTCTCGAAGTGAGGAACATGCCAAAATTCATCTACTGAATAACGAGAAAATCCCCCTCCAATTTGATCATAAATACCACCGTCTATTATTTTATTCAGTGTGAACTCCAGGTGGGGTTGAATATTTAAGGTGGGATTCAGATAAGCTAGATCTATAAGAAAAGACCATTGGGAAGGCATGATGAACTTGGGCGCTTTTTTTAATCCACCCCATTCCGAGTCAAATGATTGGGCGAGTTTTATTTAATGAATTCTCTCGTACTGGGTAATCGCTGTGGGTGATAATTGATATTTTTCCGAAACATTGGCGTTAATGGCTTTCGTATATACCTCAGCGGATTCCTCCAGTTTACTTCTATTTTCAGCAAAAACGGTCTTTACGTTCATTAGTAATTCGCGCCAACCTTGACTAGGAAAATATGTACCTCCATAAAAAGGCTTTTGATCGGGTGTTAGGAAGACATTAAGCGGCCATCCACCATTGATACCCATGGCCTGTACTGCTTCCATATATATTTGATCAATATCAGGTCGCTCTTCACGATCTATTTTTATATTTACAAAGTTTGCATTCATAAGAGCAGCAATACTATCATTTTCAAAGGATTCATGGGCCATTACGTGGCACCAGTGACAAGAAGAATAGCCTATGCTTACCAGTATGGGTTTGTCTTCATTTTTGGCTTTTAAGAGCGCTTCTTCCCCCCAAGGATACCAATCTACAGGATTATACGCATGCTGCAAGAGATAAGGAGATGAAGCATTGATAAGGCGATTGGATGTAGCAGCGTTTTCCATTTTATTTTTGGTGGTTTTGCTTGATGGGACACAACCAGAGATCAGCCCTAAAGAAAGCATTATTATCAATAATTTCATCTTAATAATTTTGTTAACTGCTCAATTTCTGTGGTAAGATCGATGGTATCTGATAGAGCTCTTGTTTTATTCAACGTTTCAATAATGAATTTTTGATGTTGATCACTGTTGGGGTTAAAAGGCCTATGCCCAATGGACTTTAACACTACTTTCAATTCCTCATAAAACTTAAAAGTGGTCTCATCAAAATATGTATGCGTAAGTTGATCCCAAATATAGTCAATGGCCAATTCATTGGGATGAATTAAATCGGTTTTGTAAAATCTATAATCGCGAAGTTCGTCTATCATGATTTCATAGGCAGGGAAATAATAAGTATGGCTGAATTTTTTGACGATCGCCTGTACCGCCAGATGGAGTGTGGCTTTGGAAAGTGTATTCTCGTGTAGCCCATCTTTGGTATGCCTCACAGGACTTACCGTAAATAATATTTTTAATTTAGGATTAAATGGAGTGAGCAATGCCTGTAGCTCTTCAAACTCTTGAAGGATGAAGTCGACGGACAGTAATTCTTTCTTAAATAATGTTTGAGGGAGTTTATGGCAGTTGGCTACCATGTTATTTGTACTGAGATAGGTATGCGTCCAAGCAGTACCTAGGGTGATTATGAGCCATTCACTTTCTTTCAGCCCTCGATGTAGCATATTCATTCTGCTTTCACATAAGGAGCTAAATTCAGTCTGGTGGGCTGCTCGAATATCAGAATGCAAATCAAAACTCATATGCATGCCATCAATCAAAACAGATTTAGGGTATGTTTTATGAAGGGCTTTTTTTATCAAGTTAAAGATAGCGTAGGGGTTGTAGAGTGTACCCAACTTGTGATCAATAACATTAAACTTATGCGTCAAAAACTTTTGTGTCATATTATTCGCAAAACACGAACCTAATGAGGTAATGGCCTGACCATACTTGATGTAAGCATCAGACTTAGCAATATCGAAAACAAGTTTAAATTTCATAATTAATCTACCTAGAGGACAAAAAAAAACCTGAAATATTATTTCAGGTTTTATAAATCTATACAATTAGTTTGTAATTATTCAGTAACCACCCTTATGGTAATTTCATGATGTACATTTTTATGTAGATCAATCACTGCTGAGTGGTCTCCAACATGTTTGATATCTTTAGAAAGGGTTATTTTCTTTCTGTCAATATCAAATCCTCTGACTGACAAGGCTTCAGCCGCTTGAATTGCGGTAATCGCACCGAAAATTTTCCCACTTTCTCCTGCTTTTGTTTTGATTTCTAAAATCATTTCACCGATTTTATCAGCAATAGCTTGAGCATCTTTAAGTGATTTTTCAGCTTTATGGGCGGCTTGACGAATATTCTCATCAATCATTTTTCTATTGGATTTGCTGGCCAATATAGCCACTCCTTTAGGAATCAGATAATTTCTTCCGTATCCTGCTTTTACTTTGACGGTGTCATTCTTATAACCCAGTCCTTTGATGTCTTCTCTTAATATTATATCCATAACTATTTTATTTAAGAGAATCGGCCACATATGGCAAAACGGCAATATGTCTTGCTCTTTTTACCGCCTGTGCTACTTTTCGTTGAAACTTCAAACTAGTACCTGTAAGTCTGCGAGGCAAAATTTTACCTTGATCATTTACAAACTTCAGTAAAAAATTTCCGTCTTTGTAATCAATATACTTGATTCCACTTTTCTTGAATCTACAGTACTTCTTAAGTACTTGATCGTTATTTATTGGTTCGTTTTGTAATGTCATTTTTTTGCAGCCTCCTCTTTATTTTCTTTCTTATTAAAAGCACCTTTACGTCTTCTTTCGTTGTAAATAAGCGCATGCTTATCTATTGCTACGGTTAAAAATCGCATAACTTTCTCGTCTCTTCTGAGTTCAATTTCTAGTTTTGAAACCAATGAGGGATCTGCCTTAAATTCAAGTAAATGATAAAATCCAGTATTTTTATGCTCGATGGAATAGGCTAATTTTTTCAATCCCCAATGCTCTTCATTGATGACTTCGCCTTTATTATCAGTAATTACTTTTATGAATTTAAGAACAGCATCCTTCATCTGATCGTCAGACAAAACGGGAGTTAAAATGAATACTGTTTCGTAATTCTTTTTCATATTGAAATTTATAAAATGTAATTTTAAGAGTGCGAAAATAGCTAATGTTGATTAAAAATCAATCTTTTTGACTAGCTTTTCACAATAAAACTTCCCGATCCAACGAGATAGTCGTCCGTATAAACTTCTACAGTATGTGGTCCAATCAAGTAAGGCGTACCTTTTTCGTAATAAACTACGACTCTTTGTTGGGAACGGTCATAAAGAATTTCTTTTTGAGCGGTATAGAATAATTCCCTACTTAAAAAAGTAAAGGAACCAGAACCCATATTCACATTATAATACACATTGTTGTCTGGAGCGACCACACGGATCCATAGCTTTTTACCCTCGATGGGTGCGACTTCATTTTCTGACAGTACAAAAGTAATTTGGAGCTGGTTAATGTGCTTTTTTCTAAAACTGTCTGAGCGTTCTTTGCCCTTCACATCGATTGCAGCAATGATAAAATCTTCGATTTTAAGCTTTGACAGCAATTGTACCTTTTGATTGAGATCTTTTTTTTCTAGCTTTATATCATTGATTGACTGATTGAGCGCCTGTGTTTCATTTTTTAATTCGATATTTTCGGTCGTGAGCTGCTCATTTATCTGAGTCAATTGATTGATTTCTTCATCTTTGATCAGAAGCAACTGGCGGTAGCCTTCTACTTTATCTCTGAGCGTACCCAGAGTTATTTTTTGTCGTTGGTCTTTATTTAGAAAATACATTTTTTCTTCCTCAAGTTTTTGCTTGATACCTACCAATGTATCTATCTCACCACCCAGTTGAGAGATGGTTAATATGCGTTTATCTAGCTCATTGGAGAGAGAGTCCAGTTGTAAAAATGCGGCGGTCAAAGCTTCTTCTTTCAGCAAATTTTGTTGCTGTTCGTCCTGAATAAAATAAACAAGTAACGCAATGGCCATTATGGCTAAAGTCATTCCAATTTTTAGAGTCTTATTATTTTTTTTTGGGAGTTGAGGATCGGAGAGAAGACTCGGGACTTCGTTTTGATGATCTGACATTAAATTCAATAATTTTTTACAAATTTAAAGGATACCGTAAATATTTGATCAACTCTTTAGAACAAAATGCTGTTTTTCCATTTTTAAATTAAGAAAAACCAGCCCAATGTGGAATAAATCAATGGTCAATGAGATCTTCGCATCATTGGTGATGCTTTTCCATGATTGATGATTTTGGGGATTGAGATGTATATTCAGAAAAAGGATTGCTTTTGGTGGTTGATGTATTGATGACAATAACGTTAGATAATCTGACAGATCTTCGCGTATCCATGAGATGTCTAATATGACCATTTCATAGAGATCACGGTTAATGATATGAAAAAAAGAAGCCTTAGGGTCAATTTCGAACTCTTTTTCATTCAAATCTGATTTCTGAGTAGGGGGTGATGCTACCCCCGTGCTGACCCAGGTGGTTTCCTTTATTCGGGTGGAAATGAATTTAATCTGGCTGAGGACATTTTTTGAATGAGATCCAGAATCATAATGAACATATAATAAAGATTGAAGACCCAAGTGAGGCACAAGATCAGCAATGTATTGATGTGTTTTTTTTGATGCGATCGACGCATTGATTTCTTCAAGGTTAAGGAGCTGTTGATGGATTTTTCTAGGCTTGAAGCGGCTGCCGTTGTTTTTAATTAACGCCGAATAAAGATTAAAAACATAAGGAGAATGTATTTGATGGCCATCCAAGGAATTGTTGATGTAATTTAAATAATAGAGACCCCTTAGAAAGTAGGAGCTAAGCCTCGACAAAATGTTAATTGAATTTGATAGGATTGATCAATACAAATTCAGGGATGTTTACGTTAAATTGGTAGCCATCACTGATGCGTTCCATGGTATAATAGCCTACCATTTTACCCACACCAGATTTGAGATTGCATCCAGATACGTATTGATGTGATTGTCCAGGCTCAAGGATGGGTTGTTTTCCCGTTACGCCTTCGCCATCAACCTCTTTCAATGGATAAGTCGTATCAAATATTTCCCAATGCCGAAGTTTCAACTGAACTGTTTTATTACCTTGATTTTCGATAGTAATGCGATAGGTAAAAACAAAATGACTCTGGGCAGGATCTGAATAATCCGCTCGATAGGCTGTCTCCACACTCACTTTTACATCTTCGGTAATATCTGTAACCATAATTAAAATCTTCTTAATCGGGAATGGGTTTATTGAATATAATCGTCCCTTAAAAGCAATATATAAAGCTTATTGTTTATTTCCAAGACCTCTAGAAAATCCGTATTAAAATAAAGAAAGATTCTTATTCAAAATAAGGGTTAAAATGGAAATACCTGCCAAAAATAAGAGTCACCGTAATTTATTTTAATTTACATCTATATGTATAATTTAATCATCATCTGTGCTTTCAATTAATGAACCCTCTTGGCAAGCCATCTTAGAGAAAAGTTACCATAAGCCTTATTATAAAAGTTTGATTGACAAGGTACTATTGGCCTATGCATCAGAAAAAATATACCCAGATAAAAATGATATTTTCAAAGCTTTTGAATTGTGTTCTTTTCACCAAACAAAGGTGGTTATTCTGGGTCAAGATCCTTACCACGGAGTGGATCAAGCTCATGGATTGTCTTTTTCTGTTAAAAAGGGCGCGATGATTCCGCCATCATTATTGAATATTTTAAAGGAGATAAAACGAGATTTAGGAAATGAGATTCCCCAAGAGGGATCTTTGGTACGTTGGGCTGAGCAGGGGGTACTCTTGTTGAATGCTATTTTAACGGTTGAGGCGTCCCAGCCTGGATCACACAAGCATTTAGGATGGGAACGTTTTACCGATCAGGTGATCCTTCATTTGTCTAATAAAAAACAAAATTTAGTTTTTCTTTTATGGGGCGCTTTTGCCGGTCGAAAAAAGGGATTGATTGATGATGAAAAACATCTAATATTAACTTCTGCACATCCTTCACCCCTTTCATGCTATCGTGGATTTCAGGGGAATGAACATTTTAGTAAAGCCAATTATTTTTTAATCAAGAACGGCCAGCAACCTATACTTTGGTAGTAGTTTTTAATGATTAAGAAATTAATCAGTTGATGGTATTGAAAAGCCGTCCCCAGCGTATTTTGTCAAACAGATCCGCTTTATCATCCAAAGAAAGCCAAATAAAGGAGGCTTCTCCTACAATAAAATCTTCCGAAACAAATCCAAAATACCTAGAATCCAAAGAATTATGACGATTATCACCCATCATGAAATAATAATTTTTAGCAAAAGTATATTTCATGACCGGTTGACCTGCTATGAGTAATTGATCCTCTATGATTTCAACGATTCCTTGTTCCTCATAATTGCTTATGGTACTTCCATACATCGCGAGGGTTGAGTCGTTTATATCAATGGTCATACCTTTGTAAGGAATAAGGAGTGGACCATAATGATCTCCATTCCAGGGATAATATTCAGCATTTGGAAATATTCGAGACTCTATTTTATCTTCATAATCAAGTTGAAGGTCAACACTTTTGATAAAACTAAGATTAGCTAGCTGATTGGCAGAACTTTCAGTGGTATTAATGATATAACCTTTGCGATTATCTGAACCGAAAGAGGGGTAGTATTCCCAAATATTATTTTCTCGAAAAATTCGATCCTTGATATTTTGATCTGTTTCAACAAAATACCGCATTTGCATGAATTCAGGATTATCAGCGACGGCTTGGTTGATGTGTACTTGCCCATATTTTACTTCAATCACATCACCGGAAACACCTACACACCTTTTGATGTAATGCGTTCTTAAGTCTTTAGGATTTTCAAACTCTGGGGGATAGTTAAATACGACTACATCGTTTCTCTCCACACGACCTAAACTTGGTAGTCGAAATTGAGGAAGCTGTATTCCGCTGAAATAGGAAGGGAGATCGGTTCCCCAAACTTTGGCATGAGTTAGGGGTAATTGCAGTGGAGTTTTAGGTGTTCTAGGACCGTACTCTAACTTACTTACAAAAAGAAAGTCACCGACCAGAAGAGAACGCTCCATCGAAGGTGTTGGAATGACATAAGCCTCCATGAATGCCCATCGAATGATGGTAGCCGCAAAAACCGCAAAAACAATAGCCTCAAACCATTCTTTAAAAGGGCCTTTTTGAACTTTGGGTAAATCAGTAGCTTTACCAAGGTAGGTAGTCGGACCAAAGGCAACATAAACCATATAAAAAGGTGCGAATAGAACCCCTAAAACTTGGTCTACATAACGATATCTTTGGAATGATTTAAGTAAGTCCAGGTGAATGGTTAGGGCGACAAAGAAATTGGCTACAGGCACAAATAATAAGAGCATCCACCATTTGGGCCGACCAACGATTTGTAAATGAATGTAATAGTTATAAAGTGGTATAAAACCTATCCATCCTGGCTGCTCAGACTTTACAAAGAATTTATAATAGGCAATTGCTTGCAGTAAATATGCTCCCAGCATTAGGGTTGCAAAGGAGATCATACTAAAATCATTGAAATACATATAAGTGTGTTATATTTTTATAAAATCATTCATGGTAAAAATACCTTTTTTGTCCTGAATCCATTCAGCAACGAGTACCGCTCCCAAAGCAAAGCCCTCTCTCGAGTGGGCTTCGTGAGTTATTGCTATTGTATCGATGGAAGAATGGTATTTGATTACATGCTTTCCGGCTACTTCTTCTTGTCTAAAAGAAGCTATTTTTATATCGTTTTCCTTGGAAGCATCGAGGGCCCAGCGACGATAGTGAGGATGGGTCTTGATAATGTCTTCGGCCAGGGTTATGGCTGTACCGCTGGGTTTATCTAATTTTTGTAAATGGTGGGTTTCCTCAATATCTATTTTGTAATCTGGAAATTGTCCCATGACTTGACTCAACCATTCATTGAGTTTGAAAAAGATATTGACTCCCAAACTAAAATTCGAAGCGGTTAAAAAAGTTCCTTGATGAGCGACACAGAGTTCCTCAATGTCAGGTAATTGATCGAGCCATCCGGTTGTGCCCGATATTACTGGTACTTTTTGTCTCAAACAAGCGCCTATATTGTCAAATGCGGAAGAAGGATTTGAAAACTCAATGACGACATCCGTGTTATCAGGCGCGATTTCAGATAATTTTTCTTGGCTATCCAAATCTACAATTGAAGAGATATGATGACCCCTTTGAGTAGCCATTTTTTCAATGGACTTCCCCATTTTACCATAACCTATCAGCGCAATATTCATCGTGAACGTTAGAAAGAAATTTTTAGTGAGAATCCAAACACGGGCGAAGATAAGGGAGTTGATTCAATAGCAGGTCGCAATTGTGCCAAAAAAGAGTCATTAATTTTAAATTCCCGTAAGTGTCCTGAAATATAGGCGTCAGCCACATTCGTCAAATAAAATAAGGTCATGAGTAAAACCAAATAATCTCGGTCTCGCTTTAAATTATCGGCTTGTTGCTTAAGAGCACTAGAGCTGAATTGCCCTTCAATTTTATTTTCAGTATCTAAGCGGTTATCAGTAGTTGCGAGATAGGCATTTCTAAAAGTATGATAAAGTTTATTGTTTTCATTGATGAAATGCGCGAAACCCATAAACCCGGCGTAGACAAAGGGAACTTTAAAGGCCTGCTTATTATTAATTTGGCCTAATCCGGGCAGTATGGCTGAAAGCATGGCTGATTTCATAGGATCAACTTTTGAAATCTCCTTGAAATACATATCCGAATCCATATTCAAAAAGCTCGTATCCAATCTGAATTTCTCTTGTGCATGGCTGTAAAAAAAGCTACAACATATCCAAGAAAGGGCAAAGAGTAATTTATATCTCGAGGAGATCCAAGATCCTATTGAGTTCATTAACCGATGTAAAAGGAATACTGATTTCACCTTTAGCATTGTTTTTTGATTTAATTTTTATCATCGTTCCGAAATGCGAGGAGAGTTGTCTTTGGACTTTTTCTATTTCAGGAGTCATGACGGCAGCCTCAACCGGATTGTTGGGTTTATTATTAACGAGACTTCTTACTATAGATTCAGTTTTTCTGACAGATAAACCCTCAGACAAAATTTTCTGAAATACCTCTAATTGCAACGCTATATCATCTATCACAATAAGTGAGCGGGCATGCCCCATAGACAAAAGGTTGTCTCTTAATCCAATTTGAATATCAGGCGGTAGTTTTAATAGACGTAAATAATTGGTCACAGTAGATCTATTTTTACCTACTCTATCTCCCAATTGCTCTTGCTTTAAATCACATTCAGAAAGTAATCTTTGGTAACTCAAAGCAATTTCAATGGCATTTAGATTTTCTCTTTGAATGTTTTCTATCAATGCCATTTCAAGCATCTGTTGATCATCTGCTAGCCTTATGTAAGCAGGAATTTGTTCTAAACCGGCTTTTTTAGAAGCTTGAAGGCGACGTTCCCCAGAAATAAGTTGATATTTATTCTCAGAAAGCTTTCGTACTGTGATGGGTTGAATGATACCTTGAACTTGAATAGATTGTGCCAGATCATTAAGCGCCTCTTCATTAAAATAAGATCTCGGTTGAAAGGGGTTTACTTCAATTTGAGAAATTGAGATTTCCCCAATAAGGGGAGATCGATCACGGATCATGGGCTCCGCATTCAATTCATGGACGATTAAGGAGGGCTCTGAAAGCAATGCCCCCAAACCTTTACCTAAACCTGTATTTTTCTTTGCGGCCATTTTAAGCAGCTTTAATTTGATTACGTCTTAAAATTTCTTTTGCTAGGTTTATATAACTCGTAGCCCCTTTGCTATCCGCATCATGAGAAATTACAGGTAATCCAAAACTTGGTGATTCGCTGAGCTTCACATTTCTGGGAATAATGGTTTCGAAAGCGATCGTTTTAAAATGGGTTCTTATTTCACCCACCACTTGATTAGATAAGTTGAGTCTAATGTCGTACATGGTCATCAAAATACCTTCAATTTGGAGGGCTGTATTCAGTCGAGTTTGAATTATTTTAATCGTATTCAATAATTTCCCCAAACCTTCTAGAGCAAAATATTCACATTGAACAGGAACAATTACTGAGTCAGAAGCGGTCAAAGCATTGATGGTAATGAGACCCAAGGAAGGCGAGCAGTCAATAATGATAAAATCATAATTCTCCCTGACCTCGTTGAGCACACTTTTCATTTTGTCTTCGCGATTGTCCAAATTGATCATTTCAACCTCTGCTCCCACCAAATTGATATGAGAGGGGAGGATGTCTAAGTACTTAATATTTGTTTTGTGGACACTGTCCTTTACTGCGATTCCGTTGATCATACATTCATAAATACCCGTCGTAATTTGATTAGGGTCTAAACCCACGCCAGAAGTGGCATTGGCTTGAGGATCAGCGTCTACAATGAGGGTATTAAACTCTAATGCTGCCAGACTTGCCGCAAGGTTGATTGCAGTGGTCGTCTTTCCGACGCCACCTTTTTGATTGGCAACTGATATAATTTTTCCCATACTTTAACGAATCTGAATTTTTTTGGCCTCTAAAGAGTAAACAAATATATGTCAGAAGGAGAGAATTATCCCATTACTTGGATAAAGAAAGCAACAATTAATATTTTGGATACAGATGTCGCGTTAAAATGAATAATTAAGTTAAAACGCGGTCCTTATTTATTACAGTTATTTTTTCTTACCCTTATTTTTTTGTGCAGTTTGATTCGCTTTCATGGCATCTTCAAGACGGGTCTGGAATTTAGACTTTTTCTTATTCACGTTTTTCTTTTTATTTTCTTCCATGATCAATTTTATTTTATCTTCATTCACAAATTTTCTAAACAAGGCAATTTGACCGAAAGAAACTAAATTGGTAATGAAATAATAATAGGAAAGACCTGAAGGGTAGGAGTTGAAAAAGAACAAAAACATGATGGGCATGAGGTATTGCATGGTTTTCATAGGACCCTGAATCGTGGTCATTTGTGAATTGGCCATCGTATATAAAATGGTGGATCCTGCCATCAAGAGCGTAAATAAACTGACGTGATCCCCATAAAACGGGATATTAAAAGGTAGGGAAAGAATGGAGTCGTATGAAGACAGGTCATCTGCCCAAAGAAATGATTCTAATCGTAGTTCGATAGCGCTGGGTATGAAATAGAAGAGCGAAACCAAAATAGGAAACTGAAGTAAAACGGGTATACAACCACTTAATGGATTGATGCCTGCTTTTCTGTAAAGTTCCATTTGGTCCGATTGTGCTTTTTGCATATCGCCATCATGCTTTTCTTTGATCGCATCCAATTCAGGCTTTAAAACCCGCATTTTTGCCATAGAGATATGGGATTTGTAGGTGAGAGGGGAGAGAATTAATCTGATGATGAGGACCATTATGATAATGATCAGCCCATAATTGGACATGAATCTTTCTAGAAAATTAAAGATAGGAATGATTAAATATTTATTTATAAATGGCAAAAACACCCAACCTAATTCAATATTTTGACTAAAGCCTTCGGTAACTTCATTGAGGATACTGTATTTATTAGGCCCAAAAAAGAATTTGAACCGAGCTTGGTTATTTACGAAGTCCGTAAAGGGGATTTCAGATGAGAGTGCCCCTTGTTTGACAATTTGATCATCGATAGATGGTGCAAGTGTGATCAATCCTTTGCTGAAACCATTTTCGGCAATGACAGATGCAGTAAAGAACTTTTGATTGAAGGCCAGCCATTTTACAGGCTCATCTATCGGCATTTCTTCATATTCGGTCGAAGTTTTACTGATATAATCAGTATTTCCGCTGATAGAGTAATAGCGCGTTGTTGCACGTTGTCGCGCATCGAGCAATTCGCGCTCAATTTTCGGCATTTTTCCTTCCCAATAAAAATTGAGGTTTTTGGTATCTATCAATTCGTCAAATCCATCATTTTCTATTCGATAATTGATGACAAAACCTTGGTCATAAAGCGTATAGATTTGGCGCAGACGCTTGCCATTCAAATCTAGGCTATAGACTAATTCTGTACTATCTGAATATTTTATCAACTCAGATTCAAAAATCAAATCTTTTAGAGAAATGCTTTTTGACAGGTGCTCAAAATAGATATCAATAGCATGATTTTCATTGAACAAATGTAAGGGCAAGCTATCGTAGGTGGTATAATTTTTTATTTCAACATTTTTAAAGTCCACCTTTACTTGTGAAAGTAACTTCTAGTTCTTCGGTAGTGAGGCTGATAATAGACTCTTCTCCTGCTATTTTTGAAGCAAAAAATCCATATTTCAACTTGTTTAATTGATTTAAAGTAGAATCGGATGGGTCCAATGGTAGATCTGAGGGAACCTCATTATTGACTTTTTCAGACAATTTTGAAGAACTGTTATCAACTACAGGGTTATCAATAATTTCTGAAACAGGAGGTTCAGGGCTGAAAAATTGAAAGTAGACGGCAAGCATGACCATCATCAATGTCAAGCCTATTATATTATTTTTGTCCATAAAAGTTACTCAAGAAAAACGTTTAATTTATTGATTTTTTTTGTGTTTTAATGCCGCATCAACAAACGCTACAAAGAGCGGATGTGGGTTGATAACGGTTGACTTTAATTCAGGGTGAAACTGAGTTGCAATAAACCATGGGTGATTTTTTAGTTCCATTATCTCAACCAAACCGGTCTCTTTATTTATTCCTGATGCGATCATACCGGCTTCTTTAAAGCGGGATAAATAATCATTATTAAATTCATACCTGTGCCTATGTCTTTCAGAGATTTCATGTTGTTCGTACACTTTATTTGCCAGAGAATCTTGTTCCAATAAGCAGGTATAAGCTCCTAACCTCATCGTACCTCCCATTTTTTTGATATTTTTTTGCTCTTCCATAATGTCAATTACGGGATGTAGTGGGCTATTTCCAATTTCAGTTGAACTTGCACCATTAAGATTTAGAACATTGCGCGCAAATTCAACAACTGCACATTGCATACCCAAACAAATTCCGAAGAAAGGGATTGAATGCTCTCGGGCTATTTTGATGGCGCTGATTTTCCCATCTATACCTCTTTCACCAAATCCCGGAGCTACCAAAATGCCATTTAAGTCACTCAGTAATTCTAAACAATTGTCGTCTTGGATATCTTCAGATTGAATCCAAACGATTTCAACTTTACAATCTTTGACGGCCCCAGCATGAATAAAAGATTCAATGATAGATTTGTAAGCATCTTTTAGTTCAATATACTTACCCACTAGTCCAATTTTGACGATCGAAGTTGGATTCTTCAGTCTAACTAAATACTCTTTCCATGAGGCAATATTGGGTTCTTCCTTACTTCTAATGTTGAATTTATCTAGAACCCGCAAGTCAAGTTTTTCCTTGAGCATTAAAATGGGAACATCATAGATGGTTTCTGCATCTAAAGATTCGATGACATGGTCTATCTGAACATTGCAAAATAAGGCTAATTTTCTTCTGATTTCATTATTAAGCTCATACTCAGAACGACAAACTAAAATATCTGGTTGTATCCCCGCTTCTAGGAGCTCTTTAACAGAATGTTGAGTCGGTTTGGTTTTTAGTTCTCCAGCAGCTTTTAAATAGGGGATAAGGGTTAAGTGAATGGAAACGACATGATCTGATCCCAATTCAAAACGCGTTTGTCTAACCGCTTCAATGAAGGGCAATGATTCGATATCACCCACACATCCTCCAATTTCTGTAATAATAAAGTCATACAATCCCGTTTCTCCTAATTTATAAAAATTAGATTTTATTTCATCGGTAATGTGAGGGATCACCTGAACTGTTTTTCCTAAGAAATCCCCAGCGCGTTCTTTTTGGATCACGTTGTTATAAATTTTCCCGGTTGTAACGTTGTTACTTTGAGAGGTAGGGATGTTTAGGAATCTTTCATAATGGCCTAAATCAAGATCTGTTTCTGCACCGTCGTCAGTTACGTAGCATTCTCCATGTTCATAGGGATTCAGCGTTCCGGGATCAATATTGATATAAGGATCAAATTTTTGAATGGTGACACTGAAGCCTCGGGATTGAAGTAATTTGGCAAGAGATGCCGCAATGATACCCTTACCGAGTGAGGAAGTCACACCCCCCGTAACGAAAATATATTTTGTCTTAGTCATTTGAGATGAATGCGTAGGCCATATTACGGTAAGCAAAGTTAATTTTTAAAAATGAATATTCAGAGACTTTAAGAAAATTATCTTTTTCGTCTGAAATAAACATACGTTTTCGGAGAATAGACTCTTTTCATGAGTCAAGCTGCCAGTTCATAAAGCGAAAATCAGGGAGCGGTAATTTTGTTCATTTCCCCTCAAAGTATTTACCTATTTCATCCATAAGCATTTCAATAGATTCTTTAGAATGTGCTGGAAAATTAGCGATTCTTATGTGTTGATCCTTGAAATCTCCATAGCCAGATCCAATGATTAATTGTTTAGATTTCAAATACTCAATTAAGCCTTTATTCCCCCCATGCACTTCACTTACGCATACCGTTTTAGATCGGTTTAACGGATAAGGAATGACTGTTTTTAGTTCTGTTATTTGATCAAAAGTTTGATAAAGCAAGGCCGCTTTATACTTTGTTTCATTTTGAATGGAAGAGATGCCTTTAAACTGCATATCTTTCAACACATTTTTTAATAAATAAAGATTTAAGACATTGGGAGTCTCGGGCGTTTGATTTTTATCGCCATTTTTTTTCAATGCAGCAAGGCTGTGATAACTTCCTACTATTTCATTTTTCGATGCTTTTGCTTTCGAAACTTCAAAACATTTGGGTCCCACGATCCAAATACCCATCCCAGCAGGAAGTCCAAAACATTTTTGAACAGAAAAGTACGCAGTATCTATTTGACTTAAATCTACGGGGATGCTAGGAACGGCACTGACTAAATCTAGGGCAATTAGTTTTTCAGGAATTATTTTCCCTGATATTTTTGATTTCCTCGGGATTAAATGAGTAACCGATACTTGTTTCATTTTGCGTAATGGAAATCAATTCAGCTTCATCGGGCACGTTAAATTCTCCAAATTCATGACTAAAATCTGAAATTTGGGCAGTGGATTTTAACTGATAGGCGGTCGTGAAATCATAAAATCTTTCAGAAAAAGACCCATTAACAAAATGATGAGAGTTATTACTGATTAAATTTTGAATGATTCTTTCCCAAATTTCGGTAGCAGAACTGGTGATAAATATTTCATAATTAGGGGGTATGTTAAGCACATCAGAGAGGCGCTCTTTCGTTTCCTGAAAAATCATTTGAAATTCTTTTCCTCTATGGGAAATGGAGCCTATATTTTCTCTCATGGCATTGTTGAGATGCTGAGGGATCGTAGGGTATAATTGAGAGGGGCCAGGTGTGAAAAACAATTGATTTGACATAAAATATATTCAAATGGTTAACTCAAAATTTAAAGTATTCACACCTTTCAGAAGACTTAATGACTGTGATTATATATCGCTTACTATCATTAAAAATGATAATAATGTATCCAAGACCCTAAGTAATTAAAAATTAATACAAAACTCTAAATCGAATAGTTTCATCAATTCCTTTTAATTCTTTGATGACTTCTTTATCATATTTTTTGTCTATGTCCGTGATCACATAGCCAATATTTTCATTGGTTTTAAGATATTGCCCCACAATATTGAGCTTACGATTGGCGAGTATATTATTAATTTTGGCAAGTACTCCGGCAGCATTCACATGAATATGAATAAACCTATGCGCTTCATTCAAAATAGGGAGAGCGATGTCAGGAAAACCAACCGTATTTGAAGTAGAGCCGGTATTAATGTAATCTATAATTCGAGAAGGGACAAAACTGGCTATATTTTTTTGAGCTTCCAATGTGCTGCCTCCTATATGAGGCGTTAAAATGGTATTGGGTAGCCCTCGTAATTCAGAAATAAACTCATCCTCGTTACTCATGGGTTCTTTTGGGAAAACATCTAACCCAGCACCCGCAACTTTCCCAGATTGGATCGCACTCTTCAAGGCATTATAATTGACCACATTACCACGACTTAAATTTAAGAAAATAACCCCTGACTTCATCAGGTCAAATTGTGATGCTCCAATAAGGTCATTGTTTTCTGGTCTACCGTCTACATGCACAGAAATGACATCAGATTGCGCCATCAGTTCTTCTAAAGACTCACAGGGGCTGACATTTCCAAGCCCTAGTTTTTCTACAATGTCAAAATAGATGACTTTCATACCCATAGATTCAGCAACTATAGACAACTGAGAACCGATGCTTCCGTAACCAATAATGCCCAACGTTTTTCCTCTAATTTCAAAGCTGTTCTGCGCAGATTTATTCCATTCACCTTGATGCATTTTAGGAATTTTATCCACCAAATTTCGCATCAAAATAATAATTTCTGCTAATACCAATTCAACGACAGATCTTGTATTTGAATAAGGTGCATTGAATACAGCAATACCTTTATTCTGGGCTGATTTAATATCTATTTGATTAGTTCCGATACAAAAAGCACCAATGGCTAGTAATCTTTTAGCATGGCTAATTACTTTTTTTGTAACTTGAGTTTTAGAGCGAATTCCAAGAATAGATACGTCTTTAATCGCTTCGCAAAGATCGTCCTCAGACATTCCCGCATTGTGTATACTTACTTGATAACCTTCAGTACGAAGTTTTGAAATGGCATTTTCATGGACATTCTCAAGTAACAAAACTTTGATTCTACTTTTCGGATAAGATAGGGCTCGTTCCATATTATTTTGATAAAAAACTTCGTCAAGATTGGGCGCTTCAAAGTCGGCATAACTGATGACTTTTTCTCTTGTTACATTTTCAGTAAAGGCATAAAAGGTTTTAGCAAATCCGGCTTCCTTGATTTCATAGTCCGTAAAGCCATCTCCCAAAACATGAACCTCGCCTTTTAATTTTAACTTTTCTATCTGTTTTGGCTTCCCCTTATTCGAAGAGAGTACATTTTTTTTGTTAAAACCAACAATATTTCCCTCTGCATCAAATATAAAATCATTGGCAAATACATTTTTAGCTTCAATGCCGTATTCTGCTACTACAGGTATAATAAATTCTTTAAAGCCATTAGATAAGATATAAAATTGATTGGCATTTTTTTTAATAAATTGTTTATTTCTCTTGAATGAATTCGAAATTTTATTCTTCAGATCGCTTATCAAAGGCGGTAAGTGATCTTTGTGCGCCTTGATGATGGAAATGCGTTCCTCCAAGGAATCCCTAAATGACAATTCCCCACTCATCCCTAAGTCAGTGACTTCCTTCACACGGTTGATAATAGCCTCTTTTTTAGGATTACCTTCCAGGGCAATTTCAGCCAAAATATCGAGTGCTTCTACTTTAGTAAAAGTAGAGTCAAAATCGATGATAAAATGTTTTATGTTTTCCAATTATGACGGTAGATGATTTTGAAATGCAATGTTAATACTTCGTGCAGTTATTTTTTTATAACGATTACTTTATTTTTATGGTTAACCTTCCCTTCTGAAAACTTGAAGAGTTCCGGGGATGAATGGCTCGACATTCTTCATTGAAAGAAAGTGAAGAAAAATTTCTCCTGATGACTTGGTTAGACCAAAGTCAAAAAAGGAGGATAATTCAGAACTTAATTACTGGATGAGTTCAAACCATTCTTTATTTCACTGCTAACTTTTTCTCTAAACCTTTTAAAGACTTTATACATTGATAATTGTAAATAATGTTAAATGAGGATGTTTAGTTATAAGTATCTTTGTAGGAATACTGTTGATTTTCGCCCCGGTGTGGTTTAACATCTCTTTTTAACTACCCAGTATGGTATCAACTCCACTAGTGCTTATTTGATCGTTATTAATGGTATTTGATACAAATGTTATGTTGAAAAGAAAAATAAATAAATTCCAACATTATTTCAAACCAGATCCTTCATTTTTATTTTTAGCAGGCACAAAAAGATAAAAGTAAAAAGCTTTTTGATGTATTTGCATTAGGGCCCGAAATAGGTGCTGTTGGTTAATGTTTATTATTATTTCTGATGGTAATAATTAAAAGATACTTTTTGGTACTTGATAGAAGAATAAATTGGTTGAAGATAAGTGGGATTACCAAAGGATAACTGAACTTTCATTTACGACAGCGTGTTCAAAAAATTGTTATTTAGAATGATTATAAATAATAATTTTATTTTAAATGTATTACTGCTTAAAGTATTGATTTTGAATGTATTACACCCAATATGGAATCGAGGTCTCATAAATCGAAAAATAAGAGGCCTTGTGGGTTTGATTTACAAAAACCCAATAGTTAGATTTGTAACTACATAGATTAGGTCACTAAAAAATAGATGTCTAAAAAATATATACCCAACCGGGGATTCAAACTAGCCACCATATTCTTTCTTGGAATTATTTTGGCGTCAACTGCCTTCAGTCAAGAAGATGTAATCGATCCGGCGATTATAGCATCAGGTGAAAAATTATACAACGCTAATTGTACCCAATGCCATGCCATCAATGAAGTGGTGATTGGCCCAGCGCTCAAAGGAATTGAAGAGCGTCGTGAAAGACCTTGGCTTTTAAGTTGGATAAAGAATTCTCAAAAAGTAATTGAAAGTGGTGACGAATACGCTGTTGCTTTGTACGAAAAGTACAAAAAAGTAGCCATGCCCGCCTACCCATTTACGGATGCAGAGATCATTTCCGTTTTAGAATATATTGATGTCGCCTCAAAGGTGGTTCCTCAGGTTGCTGCCGTGGTTGCGGCAGGAGGAGAGAATGGTGCAGGAGGGAGTAACGAAGGCATGTCAAACACTTTCATGTATGCCATACTCATTGTGTTTATTTTCGTTCTGGGCCTCATCTTGGTGGTTTTGGGTTTGATCATCTCACTCTTGACCAAATACATAGGAACGGACAAAGAGGTATCCCATGAAGATCAAGAGTTAGTTATTGATCAAGAAGTCGATGTTTTCGCTTTTCTTAAGTCCAACACGGTTTTAGGAATGATTATCTTCATTTTTGTAGCTGTTGGGTTGAAGACAGGGATTGATGGTCTTTTTACAATTGGAGTTCAACAGGGGTATATGCCTACTCAACCCATTGCCTACTCACATGAGATACATGCGGGGCAGTATGAAATTGATTGTAATTATTGTCACACGGGTGTACGAAAAAGTAAATCCGCAAACATACCTTCAGCAAATATTTGTATGAATTGTCATGTAGCCATCAAAACGGAAAGCAAGGAGATACAGAAGATTTATGCAGCTATAGATTATGATCCAGAGACCGGAGAGTATGGTGAGGATACACAACCTATAGAATGGGTCAGGGTGCATAATTTACCTGACTTGGCCTATTTCAATCACTCTCAGCACGTCAAAGTAGGTGGGCTAGAATGTGAGACTTGTCATGGTCCTATCAAAGAGATGGAGGTAGTTTATCAATACTCTCCACTAACAATGGGTTGGTGTATAAACTGTCATCGTGAAACTAATGTTAAATCGCTTGATGATGATTATTATACCAATTTGGTCGAATTACATAACGAAAAGAATACAAAAGAGCCGATGAAAGTGGAAGATATTGGTGGTCTTGAATGTTCTAAATGTCATTATTAATACACAGCGTACGAAACAGCTAAAATGAAAGAAACAAAAAAATACTGGAAAGGACTGGAGCAGCTTCAGAAGACTCCAGGATTTGAGAAATACGCTAACAAGGAGTTCGCACAAGAATTGCCCCTAGGTGATAGTGATGGAGAAACGTCACGCCGAGATTTTTTAAAGGTAATGGGTTTTGGAGTGGCTGCTGCATCCTTAGCAGCTTGTGAAACACCCATTAAAAAGGCAATACCTTACGTCAAAAAACCAGTTAATGTAGATCCTACCATCGCTAATTATTTTGCATCCACTTACAGTTCAGGTAGTGATCAGACTAGTGTCGTCGTCAAAACAAGAGAAGGTAGGCCTATAAAAATAGAAGGTAACAAATTGTCTTCAGTTACAGGAGGAGGCACAAGTGCACAAATTGAAGCATCCGTACTCTCCTTGTACGATCAAGAAAGATTGAAAGGTCCGGCTGCTCAAGGAAAAGGGGTGTCTTGGGAAGAATTAGATGCCAATATCAAAAGTGAATTGGCGACTGCTTCTGGACCCATTTATTTGGTTACCAACAGTTTATCAAGTCCATCAACCAGAAAGGTGATCGAAGGATTCAAAAATAAATATGCTTCGCTTTCCCATGTGACCTATGATCAAAACTCAGTGAGTGGCCAATTAGACGCCAATCTTGCTGTATTTGGGAAACGTGCATTACCATCATATGATTATTCAAAAGCCAAAACGATTGTCTCTTTTGGCTATGATTTCTTGGGCACAGGAGTGAATACTCCGCTTGCCAATAAGCAATTTGCTGAAAGCAGGAGATTATCAGCCTCTAAAAAGGAGATGTCTCGATTATATTCGTTTGAAAGTATTTTATCGCTCACCGGTGCCAATGCTGATTACAGGACACCTATTAGGGCTTCAGAACAAGGAGCTTACATCACCAGTCTCTACAACGTGATAGCGAAAGAAACAGGAGGTCAGGTTATCGATGGTTTACCTTCGATTGACAACCAAATTCTATCTAAATCGGCAAATGACTTATTGCATGCTAAGGGATCTTCTATTGTGGTATCTGGTTCCAATGACGCAAATATCCAAATGTTCGTCAATGCCATCAATATAATGTTAGGAAATATTGGAGCAACCATTGATTTTGAGAGACATCAAAATATCAGATCAGGTGATGATAAAGCCTTTGGCCAGTTCGTAAAGCAATTGTCTTCCGCTGGAGGAGTGATATTCTATAATTGTAATCCTGTTTACGATCATCCACTGGGATCTAAGATAGCCGCATCGCTTAAAAATATAAGTTTTTCAGTGGCTACTACAGATAGAATGGATGAAACCAATTCTTTGGTTTCATATTTAGCACCTGATCATCATTATTTAGAGGCTTGGAATGATTTTGAGCCCGTTCATGGTAAATATAGTCTTTCACAACCGGCGATTTCTAATTTATTCAATACCAGACAAGTTCAGGACAGTTTGCTTTCATGGGCAGATGTGGGGGTTAACTATTATGACTTTTTAAGAACCAATTGGGCTGAAAACCTAGCTTCTCTCGGTAAAAAATCTATTCTTGATTTTGACGCCTTTTGGGAGAAATGTCTCCATGATGGAGTTTTTGAACTAGAAACGGTATCCACTGATGAGATTGATGCGGATATGTCAGGACTTGGAAAAGCTGCCTTTAATATTACTAAACCAAGTTCTTTTCTAGAATTAGTCATTTTTGAAAATGGCACGGTAGGAAATGGAATTCAATCTAATAATCCTTGGTTGCAAGAAATGTCAGATCCCATCACCAAAGCTTGTTGGGATAATTATTTGACAATTTCTCCAAAGCAAGTAGAAGAATGGGGCATCGAGTTGGGTGATATGACTACTCAAATGGTCAACTTAACCGTCAACGATCAAAGTTTGAAGCTACCCGTTTTACCTCAACCAGGCCAAAGATACGGTACTGTAGGTTTAGCCATTGGATATGGCCGATCTGTTGCGGGCAAGGTGGGTAATCAAGTAGGTTTCAATGCCTATCCAATGATCAATGTTGATGAAGGAGGCCAGCTTGACTTTAACATTTATGCGAATGTGACCGTTGAACCAACGGATGAAGTGTATGCTATAGCCCAGACTCAAACGCATCACACGTTCATGGGAAGGGGAAATGTCATCCAAGAGGCTACCTTATCTGAGTATCAAAAAGATCCTCAAGCTGGCAGACACATGCCCAAAATTGCGACCTCAGAAGGGTTCAAGAAGCCTACAGCGGTTTCATTGTGGAAAGGCCATCAATATGCGAATCACCATTGGGGATTGATGATTGATTTAAATTCTTGCACGGGATGTGGTACTTGCTCAATTGCCTGCCAAACAGAAAATAATATTTCTGTGATAGGAAAGAAGGAGGTACTTAATAGGCGTGATATGGCTTGGATCAGAATTGATAGATATTATTCAAGTGATTCTAATGGTGATAGCTATGCCGATATGGAAATAGCTGCTGAAAATCCTGAAGTTACGTTTCAGCCGATGATGTGTCAGCATTGTAACAATGCTTCTTGTGAGACCGTTTGTCCGGTAGCAGCGACTACCCACAGCTCTGAAGGACTGAATCAGATGACTTACAATCGCTGCATTGGGACTAGATATTGTGCGAACAACTGTCCCTACAAAGTAAGAAGATTCAATTGGTTTAAATTTCATGATAATGAGCAGTTTGGAGACAATCTTGCGATGAATAATGATTTAGGTAAAATGGTACTTAATCCAGATGTAACGGTACGCTCAAGGGGAGTCATAGAAAAATGTTCATTTTGTGTACAGCGCATCCAAGCAGGAAAGCTTGAAGCCAAAAAAGAAGGAAGAAGGCCTGTAGATGGAGAAATTACTACTGCGTGTGCTACATCATGCCCATCTGAAGCTTTAGTATTTGGAGATATGAAAGACCCCAAATCAAGAATATCTAAGATGCTTCAAATTAAATCAATGGAAAAAGGCGTTGAGGCTCAAGAGCCAAGAGCGTATCACGTGCTAGAAGAATTAAGAGAAATGCCAAATGTTTGGTATTTGACCAAGATCAGAAACAAAGATGAAAAGAAGGAAGCAGCTAATGCTCACTCTTAAAGATTAGATTATGAGTTCAGAATCAGTAATTAGAGAACCTTTAATAACAGGTGGAAAAACAGTCCACGATGTAACTGAAGATATTTCTAGACGTGTTGAGGAAAAGCCGACCAAATTATGGATGTTGGCTATGACCATTTCACTGGGTCTTCTTGCAATAGGTGCTTACACCGTGTTCTTGCTTTTGTGGGAAGGAATAGGCATGTGGGGCTTAAATAAAACCGTTGGTTGGGCCTGGGATATTACCAACTTTGTTTGGTGGGTAGGTATTGGTCACGCCGGTACGTTAATTTCAGCTATTTTGTTATTGTTTAGACAACGTTGGAGGATGTCCATCAACAGGGCTGCTGAGGCGATGACGATTTTTGCAGTTATATGTGCTTTGCAATTCCCTATTTTACATACGGGAAGACCCTGGTTAGCCATTTATTGGATGTTTCCTTTACCCAATACGTTTGGATCACTTTGGGTTAATTTTAATTCTCCACTCTTGTGGGATGTATTTGCTATTTCCACTTACTTTTTGGTGTCATTGATATTTTGGTACATTGGCCTAATTCCTGATTTTGCCACGATAAGGGACCGTGCTAAAAATAAGATTTCTAAATCTATTTATGGAGCACTGAGCTTTGGTTGGGATGGTGCGGCAAAGACTTGGAGTAGGTATGAAACGGTCGCATTGGTATTGGCAGGCTTAGCCACTCCATTGGTACTTTCAGTCCACACCATTGTCTCTATGGATTTTGCAACCTCGGTCATTCCTGGTTGGCATACGACGATATTTCCTCCCTATTTTGTAGCCGGAGCTATATTCTCTGGATTTGCAATGGTTTTGACCCTCATGATTGTTACTAGAAAGGTTTATAAGCTTGAGGACTACATTACTATACAACATCTTGAAATGATGAATATTGTGATCATCATCACCGGATCAATAGTGGGTGTGGCTTATTTAACTGAGTTATTTATTGCTTGGTATTCAGGAGTAGAAGCAGAACAATATGCATTTTTAAATAGAGCGACGGGACCTTATTGGTGGGCGTACGCTGCGATGATGACTTGTAATGTAGTTTCGCCTCAATTATTTTGGTTCAAGAAGATCAGGACCAATATAGCTGCCACTTTTGTGCTGTCTATCGTTGTGAACATTGGTATGTGGTTTGAGCGATTTGTAATTATCGTTACTTCATTGCATCGAGATTTTCTACCCTCTAGTTGGGCCATGTTTTATCCGACTTTTGTAGATGTGGGCGTATATGTATTTACGTTTGGGTTATTTTTTACTTGTTTCTTTTTGTTTGCGAAGTTCTTTCCCGTGATCAATATGGCTGAAGTAAAAAGTATTATAAAGACAACAGGAGAAAAAGCTAAGTGATGTCAAATACAAAATTTATTTTAGGTGTTTACGAGGATGAAGACATTCTTTTAAGTGCAATAACAAATATTAGAACTGCCGGAGTCAAAATACATGAAGTTTACAGTCCTTTTCCTGTACATGGCATTGACGATGTTTTGGGATACAAACGATCTAAATTATCTATTGTCGCTTTCTTGTTTGGTGTTTTAGGTACGTCCTTGGCATTGACCATGCAAATAGGCATGATGGGTGTAGATTGGCCGATGATCATAGGAGGTAAAGACTTTATTCCTTATCCATCATTTGTACCAGTAATATTTGAGTTAACGGTTTTATTAGCTGCTTACGGAATGTGTTTTACTTTCTTCATAGTGAGTGATTTAAAGCCTTGGGCGAAACCAAGAATTTTTGATTTAAGAATCACTGATGACAAGCATGTCATGGCCATTGATTTAGATCAAAACAAAATCGATGTTGCTAAAATTGATCAAATCTTAAAAGATAATGGCGCAAGTGAAGTAAATAAGAAAACCTTTGATGAGGCTTAAAATGAAAATAAACACTATTTATACAACCATCATAGCGCTGTTCATGTTCTCGTGTGCAGCTGGACCCGATAATCCCGGTGTTGAATTCTCGCCGCAGATGTATCATTCCACCCCTTATGAACCTTTGAGTCAAATCGTTGATAAAGAAGCGGGAAGGTGGGTAAGTTCAAACGGAGAAGATGTTCCTGCCGAATTCTATAATTCCAACCCCTACAATGCATTTAATATGACCATGAGGGAACCGGTAAAAGGTACGGTCAAAAGAGGTCAGTATCTAACTCCAACATTTGCTCCAGATGACTATGCGGCTGCAGATTTACTATTAGTGAATCCATTAGATTCGACCAAAGCCATACTAGCAGATGGTAAAGCTTTGTATACGCGCTTTTGTAGCCATTGCCATGGTGCCAAAGGTATGGGCGATGGTAAAGTGGGCAAGGTGTATAAGGGGGTTACTGCCTATACTTCTGCCTCAGTAGTAAACAAAGGAACGGGTCATATTTACCAAGTCATTACTCATGGCAAAGGAAGAATGGGTTCGCATGCGTCTCAAATTAGTCCAGAGGAGCGTTGGAAGATCGCTATGTATGTTAAAGTTTTACAGCAATAAATTGGTATGTCTATGACCACGGTAGAAGAAAAATATGATTTTTCGGCGAAAGCCAAAAAGAACCTCTTAATTACAATAGGGATTGGAATTGCCCTTACGGTTCTAGGTATTGTTTTAATGAGCACGGGAGGACATCATGAAGAAGCTGCTCACGAAGGTGGACATGCCTTTAGTTGGATCAATCGTTTAGGCGTTGATATTTGGATCAATAATATTTATTTCACAGGAATTGCGATTGTGGGTGTTTTCTTTTTTGCCTTGCAATATGCTGCACAAGCAGGTTGGTCTGCGGGAATAAAAAGAATTCCCTTAGCTTTTGGAAGCTGGTTACCTATTGCAGGGATCCTTATGCTGGTCAGTTTTTTCATATTTGGGCATGATCTTTTCCATTGGACACATCACGATTTATATGATACCACTTCACATGAATTTGATAGTATCATCAATGCCAAAAAAGCTTATTTCTTTTGGCCCTTCAGTGAACACCCATCTACTCCTGTATTTTTTATAGCCAGAATGTTATTCTTCTTTGGTTTGTGGTATTATTTATTTACGAAATTAAGAAAGTTAGCTTTTCAAGAAGATTTTGAAGGAGGCACAGCCTCTTGGTACAGTATGAGAAAGCTATCGGCCGTATTTCTAATTATTTTTGCCGTAACCTCTTCTATAGCCGCTTGGGATTGGGTAATGTCCATTGATACGCATTGGTTCAGTACTATGTTTGGTTGGTATGTTTTCGCCAGTTGGTGGGTAACTACCCTTGCGCTAA
The DNA here is from genome assembly GCA_905182375.1 of Flammeovirgaceae bacterium UBA4465. Lineage (GTDB taxonomy): Bacteria > Bacteroidota > Bacteroidia > Cytophagales > Cyclobacteriaceae > UBA4465. The sequence goes on along the minus strand of CAJJBF010000007.1, from coordinate 208,570 downwards.
TCACCTTTATTACTATTCACTTAAAGGAGAAAGGTTTACTTTCAATTGTCAATGAAAATCATCTACATGATATTGGGAAATTCGTATTTGCCTTCTCTGTATTTTGGACGTACATATGGTTCTCGCAGTTTCTACTAATATATTATGCCAATATTCCTGAAGAAACCATATATTTTGTCGAAAGATGGAATAATGACCAATATGGAATTATTTTCTTTGTGAACTTGTTTTTAAATTTTGTATTGCCTTTCTTATTTCTAATGCCAAGAGATGCAAAGCGTCATACGGCCATTTTAAAAGTGGTTACTCCAATTGTTATTTTTGGGCACTGGATTGATTTTTATTTAATGATTACTCCAGGCACATTAAAAGAAAATGGAGGTTATGGATTAGTGGAATTTGGGACTATGTTGATTTATGGTGGCGCCTTTTTATATGTGGTATTAAATAGCCTATCTAAAGCACCTTTATTTGCTAAAAATGATCCTATGTTGGATGAAAGTTTACATCACCACGTACAATAAATTATAAATAATTCTATGTTGAATACAATTATAATCATCGCTGCAATACTCATTCTGGTAATATTGTTTGCCATATTTAGGGTATCATCTCTTGTTGATGTGATCAAAGGAGATTCAAGTACTAAAATTCCTTCATCAAATGGCATACAAGCCAACTTATTGCTCTTATTTCTGATTGCGGGTTTAATTGGCGGTTTTTATTATTCCTTTGGAGGACTAGAAGACGATTTTGTGCTACCAGTGGCTTCTAAGCATGGGGTTATTACTGATACGCTATTCTGGTGGACGATGGCCATTACGGGTGTTGTATTTATTGTTACTCACATCTTTCTTTTTGGTTTTTCGTGGAAATATCAGCATCGCAAAAATCAAGTGGCCTATTTCTATCCGCACAACAATAAACTAGAAATGATTTGGACCATTATTCCTGCTATTGTACTTGCAGCTCTTGTTTTTACAGGATGGAAAGCCTGGATGGATATCACAAGAGAATCGCCAGAAGGTTCGGAAGTAATTGAAATTATGGGATATCAATACGCCTGGTCGGTGAGGTATCCAGGAGCAGACAACGTTTTAGGAGATTATGATTATTTAAAGATTGATGCTACCAATCAAATGGGCATTGATTTCTCTGATCGCGCTTCCTTTGATGATTTTATCCCTAGAGAAATTCACGTTCCCAAAGGAAAACCTGTCCGTTTTAACATTCGTGCGCGAGATGTGATCCACAGTGTGTATCAACCGCATTTTCGTTTACAAATGAACGCGGTGCCGGGTATGCCAACACAATTCTGGTTTGAACCCACAAAAACTACTGAAGAGATGCGTATAGAAACTAAAAATCCCGATTTTCAATATGAACTTGTATGTAATAAAATATGTGGGCAAGGCCATTTTGCTATGAGGTATATCATTGTGGTAGATGAGCTCGAGGATTATAAGGAATGGTTCAAATCTCAAGAGCCTTGGTTAAAACAAAATGCAGATTACCTCACAGAAGTACCTGCAAAATTAAGAGAAGCGGCGAGTATTGTGGCAGGGATACAAAATCCTTTAGATTTAGATGCCCCGAACGGTTTAACAATTAGTGGTTCCAAATAATTAAAATATGTCGATTACAGATATTCAAGTTACAGACGAGTTGGTTCATGGCGATGATCATCATGAAGAACATCATGAACAAAGTTTTATTTTCAAGTATATTTTTTCAACAGATCACAAAACGATTGCCAAACAGTTTTTGATCACAGGTATTTTTTGGGCGATTCTAGGGGGTGGGCTTTCAGTTATTTTCCGTTTGCAGCTAGGGTTTCCAGATATGGATATGGGTTTCCTTCAGCCTTTTATGGGAGATTGGATTTCTAACTCAGGTAAACTAGATCCAGAATTCTATTTAGCCATGATTACCATGCACGGAACGATCATGGTTTTCTTTGTGCTAACGGCGGGCTTAAGTGGAACCTTTAGTAACTATTTGATTCCTCTACAACTTGGAGCCCGTGATATGGCCTCTGGATTTATGAACCTATTATCTTATTGGTTCTTCTTCCTCTCTAGCTTGATCATGTTCATATCTATGTTTTTATCCACGGGACCTGCAAGTGGTGGATGGACCATATACCCTCCTTTAAGTGCCTTACCACAGGCTATGAGTGGATCAGGAATGGGAATGACCCTCTGGTTGGTATCTATGGTTTTCTTTATTGCCTCTACCTTATTGGGTGGAATTAATTACATCACTACCGTTATAAATTTAAGAACAGAAGGAATGACCTTCCGCAGAATGCCATTGACAATTTGGGCTTTCTTTATCACAGCTGTTTTAGGTCTATTGTCTTTTCCTGTATTAGTAGCTTGTGTATTACTGCTCGTTTTTGACCGATCTTTTGGTACAAGTTTTTACCTTTCAGAAATTTTCATTGGAGGAGAGGCACTTCCAAACTTAGGAGGTAGTCCGATTTTATTCCAACATCTATTTTGGTTTTTTGGTCATCCGGAAGTTTATATAGTAATTTTACCAGCATTAGGTATTACATCGGAAGTTATTTCAACTAACTCTAGAAAGCCAATTTTTGGATATACCGCTATGATCGGTTCTATACTAGCGATAGCCTTTTTATCTTTTATTGTATGGGCACATCATATGTTTATTACAGGGATGAATCCATTTTTGGGGTCGATATTTATGTTTCTGACCTTGATCATTGCCATTCCATCTGCTGTGAAAGCTTTCAATTATATAACGACATTGTGGAAGGGTAATCTTGTTTTCACCCCAGCTATGTTGTTCTCGATTGGACTTGTATCATTCTTTATATCAGGAGGATTGACGGGCCTTTTTCTTGGTAACGCGGCGATTGACATTAATTTGCATGATACCTACTTTGTGGTGGCACATTTTCACCTAGTCATGGGTAGCGCGGCTTTCTTTGGCTTGCTTGCAGGTGTTTATCATTGGTTTCCCAAAATGTTTGGTAGGATGATGGATGAAAAGCTGGGTTACATCCACTTTTGGCTAACTTTTGTAGGCGTTTATTTAGTGTTTTTCCCCTTGCATTATATTGGTATTGCGGGTTTCCCTAGAAGATATTACTCATTCACTAATTTTGATGCTTTTAGTTCATTTGTAGATTTAAATTCATTTGTAACGGTGGCCGCCATCATTACTTTTGGTGCTCAATTCATCTTCTTATTTAACTTCTTCTACAATATTTTTAAAGGTAAAAAAGCACCACTCAATCCATGGAACTCCAATACTTTAGAGTGGACGACTCCAAGAATTCCTGAGCATGGTAATTGGCCTGGAGAGATCCCGAAAGTTTATCGATGGCCATATGATTATTCTAAGCCAGGCGCAAAGGATGATTTTATTCCTCAAACAGTACCTTATCACCAGACCAAAGAATCGAATACGGATTTTGAGAACGAAGAGAGTAAAAAGGAGCAATCGGCTACTTGATACCTTAGTTAAAATCAATAATGAATAATTTAGAAATAAGCAATGTAGGCTCAGTAGCTATTAAGCTGAAGGCATACTATGAGTTATTAAAACCAAGGTTATCTTTTCTTGTCGCATTTTCTGCAGCATTTGGTTTTTTGCTAGGTGCAGAAGGCACGCCTGATTTATTTCTTTTATTGATGCTTAGTGTAGGGTCATTTCTTGTATCAGGTGCCGCAGTAACTATTAATCAGGTTATTGAACGGAACTTAGATACCTTAATGAAACGAACTTCTGGACGTCCGATACCTACTTCCAAAATAAGCCATATAGAAGCCACTATATATAGCGTGGTAGTGTTTGCTGTGGGGATTATTATGGTGGCTTATTGTACCAATATGTATGCGGCGCTGCTGGCTACAAGCTCTTTGATTATTTATGCCTTTGTGTATACGCCCTTAAAAAGGGTAGGTCCCGTAGCTGTTTTTGTTGGAGCCATACCCGGCGCATTGCCTCCTTTAATAGGATGGGTTGCCGCAACGGGTACGCTTACTTACGAAGCATGGATTATTTTTGGTATCCAGTTTATCTGGCAGTTCCCACACTTCTGGGCTATAGCTTGGGTTTCTGACGAGGATTATAAGAAAGCAGGTTTTAAGTTATTACCTGGTGGCGGTAAAAAAGACCTCAACACCGCGATTAATATCATGGTCTACACCCTTTTCTTATTGCCTTTGGGCTTACTTCCCACTTATTTTGGTTTAACGGGATTAAACAGTGGTATCATCGCTACTTGTTGTGGTGCTTTATTTTTAGCACAGACCTTCTTATTAATGAAAGATAATTCACATAAATCGGCTTTAAGAATTATGTTTGGCTCATTTATTTATCTGCCAATAGTTCAGATATCATACTTATTCGATAAATTATAATGGAAAATACAGCGGTCATTTTCGCAAATAGAAATTTCAAATTAAAATCAGTCAACGCCAAGAAATTTGCTTTATGGCTATTCATTGTCTCTATATGTATGCTTTTTGCAGGTTTGACTAGTGCTTACATTGTAAAAAAATCTGATGGGAGATGGTTACAATTTGATATGCCTGATATGTTTTTGTATTCTACCGTGGTGCTTGTTTTAAGTAGCGTTGCAATGCATTGGACCTATTTAAAAGCAAAAGACAACTCACTCAAAGCGGTGAAGATCGGAATTACTGCGACGGCTGCGATAGCCATAGCCTTTTTTTATATGCAATATTTATCATGGGTCAAATTAGTGTCTCAAGATGTTTTTTTAGTAGGGAACCCCTCGGGATCCTTTGTATATATATTTTCAGGACTACATTTAGCTCACCTGATAGGGGGCCTGGTATTTTTATTAGTAGTTTTTTTAGATACGATGAATTACAAAGTTCACTCCAAAAGTATGTTAGCCATTGAAATGTGTACAACCTACTGGCATTTCCTTGGTGGACTGTGGATTTATTTGTATCTTTTTTTAGTAATGAATAATTAATCATCGATTATGTCAAGTACAGCAATAGAAATTGAAGACAAAAAAGATTTATGGGGTGGTGGTGTATCACCGATGAATGTAAGTTATGGAAAACTAATGATGTGGTTTTTCTTGCTTTCGGATGCATTTACTTTTTCTGCTTTACTCATCACTTACGGTCTTATCCGGTTCAGCCATCCTGCATTTGACGGTGCCATTGACGATTTCGTTTTTTCTCAAGAATACTGGCCTGTTCCAGAAGTTGTTTTTGAGGCAGTTCCCTTCCTCCATGGGGTACATTTACCCTTGATTTTTGTAGGACTTATGACATTTGTGCTTATTTTAAGTAGTGTAACCATGGTTCTAGCTGTGGAAGCGGGTGAAAGAATGGATCGAAAAGGGGTAGAGAAGTGGATGCTTTGGACGCTGCTAGGAGGTATTGCTTTTTTAAGTTGTCAAGCTTGGGAGTGGAGTCATTTTATTACGGGAACGGATATGGGATCTAAACTTCTTGATGGGAGTATTTTTCATGGGGCAAATTTGACTATGAATGAATATGGACCTCCGAACTTCGCAGCCTTATTTTTCTTCATAACAGGCTTTCATGGTTTTCATGTTTTTAGCGGTGTTATGTTAAACTTTATGGTGTTCTTTCAAGCCGTTACTGGCAAATTAGAACGCACGGGACATTACGAAATGATTGAAAAAGTCGGTCTTTATTGGCATTTTGTCGATTTGGTTTGGGTATTTGTTTTTACCTTCTTTTATCTGGTTTGACTTTTCAAAATTTTAAAACAAATTAAACATGCAACAGAATACACCTATTGATGTTAAGCCTATAGACAAGGATAAAGTAAAAATGTTTTTGCGGGTTACCTTGTATCTTTTTGTAATTACGGTATTTGAATTTGCTATCGCCTTTACGGTCCCGCACGAATATAAATGGGTAAGGATTTTTATTTTTGTAGCCTTAACTATTGTCAAAGCCTATTATATCATGTCGGAATTTATGCATTTAGGTCATGAGAAAGGAGCACTGAAGATGTCGATATTGTTTCCGTTATTGTTTGTGGCGTTCTTATTATTTATTCTCTTATTCCAAGCGGATGCCATTTTTCAAGCTGTATATTAATTGAAGAAAATATTAAAGTTTTTTATTCTAATACTTGTCTTTGGTTTACCAGTTAGCTGGTATTTATTTCTTCAAGCATTTGGCCAAAATCAGTTTCAATTATCTCCTGTGGGCAACGTTAACGAAACGTGCAACTTGGAATCGGCCTCTTTATATATTCTCGACACTGGCGTAGTTGATGATGAAAAGCTACAACTTCAACGATTGATGATTCAACTTAAAGACAATAATTGGTCTTATGATTTTTACACCTCTAAGGAGGATTGTTTCGGAGAATTCAATACTTATCCTTTAATACTCGTTGGGGATAACCGTGAGATCATTGGATATTATGAATTGACTATCGAAGAAGTAGATAGAGTTCTTGTTGAGTTTGATTTGCTCAACCATTTACGAGAGATATTATGAATAATAAAAAATATTTAGTTTTAATAAAAGTTATTTCTGTCGTTGTTCCTTTATTGGTGGCCTTCTTATTATTTTTCCCAGTTAAATTAAATTTAGGCGATTGGGTATATCATATACCGGCTTTCAATGCGTTGTTGAATACAGCGACGAGCATCTTACTTATTGCCGCCATCATCGCTATCAAAAGTAAAAATGTCAAGTGGCATCAGGCTTTGATGACTTCTGGTTTCAGTTTAGGAGCGATTTTTTTATTAACTTATGTGTTATATCATTCTTCTGCCACTACGACCATTTTTGGAGATGTCAATCGGGATGGTATACTCTCGGATGCTGAACATGGCCTTGTAAGCATAAGTAGGCCCTTCTACGTAGGTATATTGATATCCCATATCGCATTATCGGTAATCGTCATACCTCTTGTTTTGACTTCTTTCTTTTATTCTCTCAACGCAAGAATAGAAGAGCATAAAAAAATAGTTAAGTTTACTTTTCCTATTTGGCTCTATGTTTCTATTACGGGTGTGATCGTATACTTGATGGTAAGTCCTTATTATATGCACGGATGAAAGTGAAGAGATTCTTACTACTTGTCTTGGGTCTTCTAAATATCCAAATGATTAATGCCCAGTGTGTGATGTGTCGGACACAGGTGGTTAATAACGTGAGTCATGGGGATGTGGACTTGGCAGGGGGCCTTAATTCAGGTATTATTTACTTGTTTTCGGCTCCGTACCTATTAATTCTGTTAGTCTTTGTCTTGTGGTATAAGTTCTTTTATTTACATGGTAAAAAAAACAAGATCGTCAGCCATTTTTAATGGACACTGTCCAAGGTGTAGGGACGGAAATATATTCAAAACTGCTGTTTTTACTTTTAATAATTTCACAAAAATGAATCCACGTTGCCCCAATTGCAACTTGGACTACGAAGTAGAGCCTGGTTTTTTTTATGGGGCTCTCTACATTAGTTACATATTCTCTGTAGGAATATTCGCTGCCGTTACCATTATTTTATTTTTCTTTTTTGATGACCCCGAATCAAAAGTTTATATTGGTTCGGTGATTTTTCTCTCCATTATTCTCTATCCGTTCAATTATCGATTTTCAAGGATCATATACCTTCATTTGTTTGGCAGAGTGAAATATGATGCAGCTTTAAGAGCTAGTTAGTTTCGTTTCCTTTAATTTAGTCGTAGATGCGCTTACGATTAATCAAAATAGCTGTTTTATGGTTTTTTAGTGCCAGTATAATAGCCTATTGGCTTAATGCGGGTGAGGGTCAGGTTGCTCGTGAAATTAATAATAAGATCTCCTCCATTATCAGCGATCAATTGACGGATCTTCATTTTTTTTTAGATCAATTCATGCATCATAATGGTTCAGATCTACAGCAGTCTTTTAATCCAAATTATCCCACCTATGGTTACCGAGATGGGGATCTTGTTTTTTGGAATTCCAATGCCTACTTTCCAGAATATGAACGTATCAAGACAGTGGATACGGTTGCTTTTTTTTCAGATGAAAATATAGATGTTATTTGCCTCAGAGTTTCGAAACAGGAAGTTTCCGGCGCCCTGCTAGAACTGTACTCCATTATACCCATTGCTTCAACCTTTGTTTCTAAAGAGAATCAATCAATTACTGTATTTAATAAACAGTTATTTTCAAAATTTGACGTAGACTTCAACACGCAAGGATTCCCGGTCAGTTATGATGGTAAAATCTTATTGAAATTATCAGCAGCGCCTAACGAAACAGATACTTCTGTCCTAAATTTTATGCTGCTCTTCTTCATTGTATTCACGGTATTTTATACGATTAATTCCTTTTTGAATTTTTTATCATTAAAATCATCATTGGGTTATCTAGCCGTCCTGGTTGTGTCTTTGTGCTTTTGGATGACTTATTTTGTTTTGATGGCAAAGGGGAAAATCGGTTCAATTACTTTTCTTGAATATCAATTGATGCCGGATCTTTTATTCCTCGACTTGGAGCAGTTATTTTTCTTTTTTTTATTTTTATTAATCATATTATTTAAGCTTACTACCGCGTTATTTAAGTCCAAAAAAGTGATTCAACTGACGATCACTAGATTCAGGACATTCACTATTGTTTTTTCTTTCTTAAGTTCGATAATTAGCGCACATTTATTGTTTTTTGGAATAGAGTTGATCGCTCATTACAGCCATGAAAACCTAGACATTACCAAATCGGTGCTATTCAGTAATCATCGGATGCTGTATTACATTTTTTTGATGTTATTATCTTCGTGTTATTTCTTTTTGAATCATATTTTCTACAAGTTTTTTATAAAGGCTTATGTGTTCCCGCAGCATTTAGGTTATGTGGTCATCTTATTACTAGCCTATTTCATAGGCCCCTTTGGTGATCAATGGTATATCATATTCCCTCAGTTGATAGTTTGGGGGATCATGTTTATGACAGGCTGTTCTTATCAATTGACCAAGCCCAAATACATCACTCTTTTTTATTTAATGTTGATTGCTGTATTCGTAGGAATTCTGAACGCTCGCGTAATCTTGAAATCTCACACGCGTTCAGAATTAGTACAGAAACAAGATTTTGCTTTTAAAATTCAAACAGCGACCGATTCGATAGGAGAGTATTACATCAATAGACTGGGTGAGAAAATAATGAAAGATCCGATCATTTCTTTACGATTTAAAAATGAGCTGCTTGCAACAAAGGTTGTTGAGGACCGTATTAGGGAAATTCAAGCTTCTTATCTTGATAAATATGTGATGAAGACCTATTTATTAGATGATAACGGTGATTCTTATGGCTTTACTAGAACAGAAGGAATCAATTTTTCAAAAGTAATATTACGGAAAGCAAATACTACATCTTATGAGAATATTTATTCTGTGCCCATGATTGAAAACGGGTATCATAAGTATTATACGGTGATCCCCATGTCATCTTCAAACTATAAAGGGGAAATCATCGTAGAATACACTAAAAGGAAACACTCAACTCCAACGGTCTATTCCTCTTTCTTCGAGGCCAAAAATAAGAGTTCTCAAAAAGTAAAAAATTACGATTATGGCATTTATCAAAATGGAATGCTTACACATCAATTGGGTAATTATAAATTCCCTCTAAAACGGGCTGAAGTATGTCCTGATATAAGTTCTCAAGGCGAATGCATTCAATGGAAACAGCATTTCTATTTGACAAAAATTCAAGACGGACGCATCTTAATGGTCGTATCTAGCGCTTATAGTAAATATGCTATTTTCGCGAACATTGCTTTTATTTTTATTCTGAGTTTATTTTTCTTTGGATCTGTTTTTTTTATAATGACTAGACTTAGACCCATTGAAAGTTTTAGTTTAACTAATAAAATTCAACTTTATGTAGGTCTTTCATTTCTTGTTCCTACCGCCATTGTCAGTGTGCTCATATTATCTCAATTAACCTCATCTTATCGCGCTGAAATTAATAGAAGCCATCAAAAGAAAGCCGTGAACATCGCTCAAAATTTCAAACAAGACTTGGCGTTATTTCTAAACAATAATACCAATAAGTACCAATTGATTCAAAAAATCATTGAAATATCTAATTTATCTAGAAGTGATATTAACCTGTATGGAGCGAAAGGCCAGATGTTGGCATCAAGTAATGAGGATATTTTTGATCAAAATATTTTATCTAAAAAGATACATCCCATGGCATATGAACATATTATTGACGGAAGAGGCCAAACAAAGATCATTGAAGAAAATCTAGCAGGCGTGAAATTTAAAACGGTGTATGTGGCCGTTTATGGAGATCAAATAAATGAATTAATGGGTATTATTGCGCTCCCATTTTTCGATTCCAAAAATCATGTAAACGATCAACAGATTGAGGTATTCAATAATTTCATGGTTTTTTTTACTTCTATTTTCATCTTGACGCTCTTGGTCGGTAATTACGGAATGAAGGGGATTATCAAGCCCATTAAGATGATTGCTGAACGTATGAGAAGAACTCAATTTATGTCAGAAGAGATCGCTCCATTGACGTATAAAGAAAAGGACGAAATTGGTATGCTAGTCTTTGAATACAATCAAATGTTGGCCAAGTTGGATCAGAGTAAATTTGAATTGGCTAAAATTCAAAAAGAGACTGCTTGGAGAGAACTTGCCCAGCAAGTAGCCCATGAAATCAAGAATCCATTAACGCCTATGAAGCTAAAGATCCAACAAATGCAGAGAGCGATGAATGATTCAGAGGCAAATTATGAAGTACTTAACTCTTTGCTTGGACAGATTGATAATTTATCTTCTATCGCAGATTCATTTTCTTCTTTTGCCCAATGGCCCGCACCTCACAATGAAGTATTTGATTTTTCCAAATTAGTAAGAGAAACTTCGTCTCTTTATGCTTCAGATGATTTGCAAATTCATCTTGAAATAACCGAAGATGTGATGGTTTATGCCGACGTTGATCTTATGCGTCAAATTTTAAATAACCTCATCATAAATGCGGTTCAATCACATGTTGAAAAGCCAGGTTACGTAGAGGTATGCTTAGAGGTTAAAGCCCACAAATTACTTTTATCCATAGAAGATAAGGGTCAAGGGATTTCGGACATGAATACGGCTGATATTTTTAAGTCTTATTTTACAACCAAGGAGAATGGAACAGGAATAGGGCTTGCATTTGCAAAGAAAGGGATAGAACAAGCGGGAGGAAATATTTGGTTTGAGACTAAAAAGGGGGTTGGCACGACTTTCTTTATTACTATGCCAAGGGCATAACTTTATGAGATTATTTATCTCAGATACATTTGCTTCATTAATTGAGTGGCAAAGACAAAGTCATTTAATTCTTTTATATCAGATTTTGTAATCTCATCATTGGTCCCTTCCCAAAGTTTTTTGCCTTCTAAGAGAAACATAATATGGTCTCCCATTTCAATCACAGAGTTCATGTCATGGGTCACGATAATCGTCGTGATTAAGTATTCAGAGGTGATTTCTTTAATCAGATTATCTATTTTTATGCCGGTCTGTGGGTCTAAACCACTATTAGGTTCGTCACAAAAGAGATAATTGGGTTTGTTTACAATGGCCCGAGCTATTCCAACACGTTTTTTCATACCCCCACTTATTTCAGAGGGCATTTTTTTATTTATGTTAACCAAACCGACCCGTTCAAGGCAAAAGTTAACCCTATCGATTTTCTCATCTTCAGGAAAATCTGTGAGGATGTCAAGAGGAAATTTCACATTTTCTTCTATGTTTTTGCTATCAAACAAGGCACCTCCCTGAAAAAGCATACCAATTTCTCGCCTTATTTGTTTACGATCTTGTTCAGATCCATTGATGAAAGAACGCTCGTTGTACTTAACATCGCCTAAGTCAGGAGTAAAGAGTCCCACTATATTTTTTAATAATACACTTTTTCCTGTGCCACTTGAACCAATGATTAAATTATTCTTTCCCTTAAAAAAAGTCCCTGATATATTGAAAAGCACTTGCTTTCCCTTAAATGATTTCGATATGTTGTTGATTTCTATCATCCCATTAAGAGCTGAGCCAATGCATAATCTGCCAAAAGGACCGCGATACAACTATTGGTAACCGCTGAGGTTGAAGCTTTACCTACTTCTAATGATCCTCCAGTAGTAAAAAAACCCTTGTAAGAAGAAATTGAGGCAATTAAAAAGGAGAAAACCAAGGCTTTAATCACAGCAAATGTGATATTAAATTCTATGAATTCATAGCGTATTCCATAAAGGTAATCTACCGATGAGAGAATGCCGGTAAGCGTACCTGCAAAATAACCTCCCAATAGGATTAAAAAGATAGACAATATCACCAGCATGGGATACATAACAACACAAGCGATCACTTTGGGCAAAACTAAGTAGGAGCTGGCATTAATTCCCATAACCTCCAAGGCATCAATTTGTTCAGTTATGCGCATGGTTCCAAGTTCTCCAGCTATACTTGAGCCGACTTTACCTGCAAAAATAATAGCTATAATGGTGGGAGAGAGCTCTAAAATAGCCATATCCCGGACGACCAGAGAGATAACGTAATCAGGGATAAATGGGCTGACCAGGTTAAATGCTGTTTGGATTGTTGTCACTGCACCCATAAAAACAGACACAATTCCTACTATGAAAAGAGAGTTATACCCGACATTTATACACTCTTGTGTAATCAGCCTTATATAGGTACTGAAAGTTTCTCTCCTAGTAAAGAGACTCCCCATGAAAATGACATATTTGCCTAAACTTCGCATTAATCATCGAATTTAAGCATATCATTTTAAAACTCCATTTTTTATTGAGAAATGGAGTTATTTTTATTGAAATTTGTTGTTCAATAAGAAGAAAGAGAAAAACATGTATTGTGTAGTCACGGGAGGAACAGAAGGTATCGGTAAATCAATTATCTATCGATTTGCCGAACAAGGATTTGATATTATTACTTGCGCAAGAAAACAGACAAAATTGGACTTACTTAAAGTTGACATTGAGAGAAAGTATGCTGTAAAAGTATCCATTTTGGCTGTTGATGTATCTATTAAGGAAGAGGTTTTGAAATTTGGTAAGTTCGTTAATGATATAGGTATCCCAGAGATATTAATCAATAACGCCGGCGTATTTACTCCTGGTATGATTGATGAGGAAGCCGATGGTGCTTTGGAAACGATGATCAACACCAATCTTTACAGCGCCTATCATTTAACAAGAGCTGTTTTACCACAAATGAAAGTAGTAAAGAAGGGCTATATTTTCAATATGTGCTCTATTGCAAGCCTTACGGCTTATGCCAATGGGGGATCCTACAGTATTTCTAAATTTGCTTTGTATGGTATGACTAAGGTTTTACGTGAAGAACTGAAGAAAGATAATATTAAAGTTACTGCAGTATTGCCAGGGGCAACGTTCACTTCAAGTTGGCAGGGTGTTGACCTTCCTGAAGAACGATTTATCAAGTCTGAAGATGTGGCAGATCTTATTTGGGCAACTTACAGTTTAAGTGATCGCACAGTGGTTGAAGACTTATTGATCAGACCTCAACTCGGAGACTTGTAATGTTATATTGTATAGTTGAATTTATAACGTGAGAAGATCATATGACCTATTATGCTAAAAGCCTAACTAACTACGAAAGAAGGCTCACACGTGTGGTAAACATTGGCGAAGTTCCAATAGGAGGATCATTTCCTATACGCGTTCAATCAATGACTACCATTGACACGATGGACACCAAAGGTTCTGTGGATCAATGTATCAGAATGATTGAATCAGGCTGTGACTATGTTCGAATTACTGCGCCAAGCATTAAAGAAGCGAAAAACTTGGCAGAAATTAAGAACTCACTTAGAGAAAAAGGATTTAAAACACCGTTGATTGCTGACATTCATTTCACACCAAACGCTGCTGAACTTGCGGCTAGAATCGTAGAGAAGGTCCGCATAAACCCAGGCAATTATGCAGATAAGAAAAAATTTTCCGTCATCGATTATACTGAAAGCACTTATCAGGCAGAATTAGATCGCATTAGAGCTAAGTTCTCACCGTTGGTAAGTATTTGTAAGGAATATGGTACCGCTATGCGGATAGGGACCAATCATGGATCTTTATCTGATAGAATCTTAAGTAGATACGGGGATACGCCACTAGGGATGGTTGAATCTGCTCTCGAATTTATTCGTATTTGTGAGGATTTAAATTATTTCGATCTGGTGCTTTCAATGAAGTCAAGCAATCCCCAAGTAATGGTCCAAGCGTATCGCTTGCTGGTTGCTAAGCTTAAAGATGAAGGATTGCAATCTTATCCTTTGCATTTAGGAGTAACAGAGGCGGGAGAGGCAGAAGATGGGAGAATCAAATCTGCGGTAGGTATAGGAACGCTCTTGGAAGATGGCTTAGGAGATACGGTTAGAGTGTCGCTGACAGAAGCCCCGGAAGCAGAAGCCCCCGTTGCAAAAATATTGATTGATCAATTGATTGAGCGAAAAAGTCCAATAGACCTATTGCCCGTGATAGACAGTCCTATAGATCCCTATCGCTATACCCGTAGAGAGACATTTGAAGTGGTCAATTTTGGTGCACAAAATGTACCTCGCGTTATCGCAGATTTTTCCAATAAGAAAACCATCGATATTAAAAGCTTGAAATCAGTAGGGCATTTTTATTTGTCTGAGTTAGATAAATGGGGTATGAATGATTTAGGATGTGATTATGTTTATACAGGAGATCATGTGCTTGATTTTATGCTTCCTAATGGGTTAAAGCAGATTGTTAATTATGATTTATTTCAAACGTTAAGTAAAAAGGATCATATTTATCCGCTCTTGTTTGAAAATCAATTGATCAATTTAAAAGAAGTTGAAAATCATTTTAGTTTTATTCAAATCAATGCGGATAAAATTGAAGATAAGATCATAGATCAACTCAAGGGTTTAACTCAATCCATTATTATCTTAGAATCTTTTGCCTCTAACGTATTTCATAGCTCAAGAAATGTGATGATAAAATTCATGAAGGCAGGCATTCAATTACCGGTAGTGTTTAAATATCATTTTGGCGGTTTTTCAGAAGAAGCATTCAGAATCAATTTAGCGACCAATTATGGAGGGTTGTTCATTGATGGGTTGGGCGATGGTATGCTGATGAGCGCGGATGATTTGGATACTAAATTAATCAATGAAACTGTTTTTGGAACTTTACAGGCGGCGCGTACTAGGATAACCAAAACAGAATATATATCCTGCCCATCTTGTGGTAGGACGCTTTTTGATCTACAAGAAACAACAGCGATGATTCGAAAAAAGACGGATCATTTGAAAGGGATAAAAATAGGTATTATGGGCTGTATCGTAAATGGACCTGGAGAAATGGCTGATGCAGATTATGGCTATGTGGGTTCAGGTAAAGGGAAAATCACGCTCTATAAAGGCCAAGAAGTCATCAAAAAAGCAGTACCGACTGCGAATGCCTTAGATGAACTTATCAAATTAATTAAAGACAATGGGGAATGGGTAGACCCTGAATTAACAAATAATATATAAAATGGATAGAGATCAAAAAGATACAAAAAGTGGTTTAAATGAATTGCTTACTTATTTTTTCAGAAAAAAAGATCCCACGAAGAAAGTAAGCATTAACTTAAAACTAATGCACGGAATCAATAAAATATCCATCATAATTTTCATATTTGCAGTCATCTTAATGATGTACGAGATACATTACGAGGACATGGTAGTGACAATCTATTTTTTTTACAGAAAATCTACTTTTTCGAATAGGTTGTGATCTTATGATAAAGTGTTGATTAAATTTAATTTAAAATTTTTTTTTAATTGACTTGAAGCTTTACATTCATTTTTTGTCATTTTAGGCCTATCTTGTGCCTCTAATGAAGATATTCTTACGAATTATTTTCTTGTTTTTATTAATGTCAAGCTTGCGATGTCGACCCAAGATGATTTGTCCTGCGTTTCAAAGTACTTATATCTTGGATGATTCTCTTCGGTTTGCCTATTTCTCACCCCTTTGGAAGCTTGATAAGGAAACGCGTGACGCCTACATCACCAAGAACTATGACGACTCAAAGTCTCAATATTTTGCCTCTGTTGAAACTTATATAGCGAAAGCAGAAGTGGGGAATAGAACTAAATTTGGTGTTGTAAGATATGAGCCCAACTGGTTAAAGACGTATCAAATGAGAACCGCTCCTCGACAAGATCTTATCTGGAAGGAAGGAGTATCTGAAGATCCAACAGATTCCATGGATATAGGAAGTTTTGTGGCTTCTGATTTTGGTTTAGATTCTATCTCAGGTGATTCTGTTATTTTAGCCACTGAGGATTCTATTCCAGCAAAAAAATATTTATATGGCTATGATCCTCAAGGCCAAAATAATGCGGAACAAGAATATTATAACAAATATTTCGGTTATTTGCTAGTTGCTAAGGCAGCCCCACCTAATGAAGATCTTCCTACGGACAGTACGGGAGCGGTTACTGATGAATTTACAGAAAATGACAGTCTTCAAGTAAAGCAAAGAAGCTTTCTCAAAAGAAAAAAGAAAAAGGAAGTAACGGAGGATGAAACTGAGTTGGTAGGAGATGATGGTTTTGAAGAAGACGATAATGAAAAAGAAGATCAGTGATACACATTCTTGTTTTCATTCCCATCTTTAAGTGATAAAAAAGGACAAACCATTATTTATTACAAAGATCAAATAACTACATTAACTATCTTTCTAGGTACAATAATAACCTTTTTTGGAGGCTTTCCGTCGAGCCACTTCTTTATGATGGTGTGGTTGAGTACTGCTTGCTCTATTTCGATGGCTGGCGTATTCAAAGGAAATGCTAATTTGGCTCTCATTTTACCATTGACTGAGATGGGATATTCAAAAGAGTCTTCAATCAAATAAGAGGCATTAAATAGCGGAAATGTTGCATTAAAAATGCTGTGCTTTCCGTCTAGTTTTTTCCAAATCTCCTCACTCAAATGTGGGGCATAGGGTGCTATTAGGATCGCAATGGGCTCAAGAATTCGCCTTTTATTACACTTAAGCTGTACCAGTTCATTGGTAGCAATCATGAAATTAGATATTGAAGTATTAAGAGAAAATTGTTCAATATCATCCTCTATTTTTTTGATTAATTGATGAAGAATTTTGAATTCTTCTTTGCTTGGTTGCGCTTCTGAAACCTCAAATAAATCATCATCATTGTGGAAGAGATTCCAGAATTTTCTTACAAATTTAAAGACACCCTCTATGCCATTTGTATTCCAGGGCTTACTATGTTCAATTGGTCCCAAAAACATCTCATACATTCTTAACGTATCCGCCCCATATTTTTCAATCAAAATATCAGGATTGACTACATTAAACTTGGATTTAGACATTTTTTCGACTTCCCAGCCACAGATGTATTTACCATTTTCAAGAATAAATTTGGCGTTTTTTGTATCCGATCTAAATGATTTAAATCCTTCAATATCAAGGATGTCATCTTTCACAATGTTTACATCGACGTTGAGCGGATAGGTGTCATATTGATTTCTCAAACCTTCAGAAACATAAATGTTTTCGTTTTTGACTCGATAGACAAAATTTGAGCGGCCTTGAATCATACCTTGATTAATCAGCTTTTTGGCATATTCATCTACCTTAATATAACCTTTATCATATAAGAATTTGGTCCAAAACCTTGAATAGAGTAAATGCCCGGTAGCGTGTTCGGGTCCTCCTACATAGAGATCGACAGATTCCCAATAATCTAACGCTTTGGTCGAGGCGAAATCCTTATCATTATGAGGATCCATATATCTGAAAAAATACCAACTTGAACCTGCCCATCCTGGCATGGTGGTTAATTCATAAGGATTTTGATGTTCATCACACCAGTCTTTAGCCCTGCCCAAAGGTGGGGCTCCATCTGCCGTTGGCAGGTACTTATCAACTTCCGGGAGTACCAGCGGCAGCGCCGCTTCTTCTAAAAGCTCCGGGTAATTGTTTTTGTACTTTACAGGTATGGGTTCTCCCCAATAACGTTGTCGACCAAAGATGGCATCTCTGATTCTATAATTAACCTTTGCAGTGCCCATGGCTATCTTCTCAAGGGCTTCAATGCCTTTGAGCATGGCATCCTTAGGATTCAAACCATTGAGAAAATCAGAGTTGATCATTTTCCCATCTTTAGTAGGATCCGCTTCCGTCTCTGTGATTATTTGAGCATCAATTATTTGAGTAATAGGTAATTTGTATTTTTTAGCAAAATCAAAATCTCTTTGATCCCCACTGGGTACGGCCATAACGGCACCGGTTCCGTATCCGGATAATACATAATCTGCGATCCATACAGGAACTTTTTGGCCTGTGAAGGGATGTAGAACATAGCTACCCGTAAATACGCCAGACACTTGTTTCACATTACTGATGCGATCCCTTTCCGACTTGGCCTTAGTCGCCTCTACATAAGCGGTAACAGCATGGGATTGATCAGAAGTGGTTAATTTTAAGGTGAGATCACTTTCCGGTGCTACGACCAAGAAGGTAACTCCAAAAATGGTATCTACTCTGGTGGTAAAAACCTTTATGAAATTCTTGCTGTGCTCAAAATTAAAATCGATCTCAGCTCCGATAGATTTCCCAATCCAATTTCGTTGCATATCTTTGATGGCGTCCGGCCAGTCAATTTTATTTAAACCCGTTAACAATCGATCTGCATAGGCGGTAATACGCATATTCCATTGGGGCATATTCTTTTTGACGACAGGATGGCCCCCTCGCTCTGAATATCCATCTTTGACCTCATCATTTGACAAGACCGTACCTAATTCAGCACACCAATTAACCGTAGTTTCGGCTAAATAAGTAAGTCTATATTTTGTCAATACAGTTTCTTTTTCTTCAAATGAGAAGTGGTTCCAATCTTTTGAAGAAAATGAGTCAATTTTTTGGTCTCCGACAAGTGCTACCCCAATATTCCCGCTTTTCAGGAATTGGGCAGTTAAGGTATCAATGGATTCTGCTTGATCATTGGCTACATTATACCAACTGTTGTATAAAAGTTTAAATATCCATTGGGTCCATCTATAAAAAGAGGGATCACTCGTTCTGAGTTCTCTTGACCAATCATAAGAAAATCCCAAGCTTTTGAGTTGTTCTTTATATCGAATGATATTCTTATGGGTTGTAATCGAGGGGTGCTGACCGGTTTGAATGGCATATTGCTCAGCAGGTAGCCCAAAGGAATCAAAGCCCATAGGATGCAATACATTAAAACCTTTAAGTCTTTTATACCTCGAAATGATATCAGTAGCAATGTAGCCCAGCGGATGCCCTACGTGCAAACCTGCACCTGAGGGATAAGGAAACATATCCAGACAATAATATTTAGGTTTTTCAATATCAATAGCTACTTTGAAAACGGAATTTTCATCCCAATACTTTTGCCATTTGGGTTCTACCTCTTTAAAATTGTAATCAGCCATTATCTTAATGCATCTTTTTAAAAAGAGCAAATCTATTTAAAGCAATCATAAAATGTTTTAACATTAACCAAATACACGAATATTATTATTCTTAGCATAATAATAACTTCTAATATTATTTAGATAAATAAACCTACCCAATCATCCCTTTAATTCTCATAAGAAATGTTATTTTCGTGTTTATCGGAAAACAATTGATCCAATGAAGCAGTATCATGATTTGATGCACCGTATTCTAAACGAAGGGGTGAGTAAAGAGGATAGAACCGGAACGGGAACCAAAAGTGTCTTTGGTCATCAAATGAGATTTGATCTTTCTCAGGGTTTTCCGTTATTGACCACAAAAAAAGTCCATACCAAATCGATAATTCACGAACTATTATGGTTTCTTATGGGAGATCAAAATATTAGATACCTAAAAGAGAATGGGGTTTCTATTTGGGATGAGTGGGCCAATGAAAATGGTGATTTAGGGCCAGTATATGGGGTGCAATGGCGCAGTTGGCCCAAATCCGATGGATCAACCATAGATCAAATAAGTAATGTAGTTGATCAAATTAAAAAAAATCCAGACTCTCGAAGATTGATAGTAAGTGCATGGAATGTTGGGGAAGTTGAGCAAATGGCTTTACCGCCCTGTCACACGATGTTTCAGTTTTATGTAGCTCAAGGCAAACTATCTTGTCAGCTTTATCAGAGAAGTGCTGATGTCTTTTTGGGGGTGCCTTTCAATATAGCTTCTTACGCTTTACTTACCGTCATGATTGCTCAGGTCACCCAACTAGGTTTGGGCGAATTCGTACACACCTTAGGTGATGCACATCTCTATAATAAACATTTTGACCAAGCAAAATTACAATTATCAAGGTCTATCAGAAACCTTCCAGAGATCAGATTGAATCCTTTAGTTGATGACCTATTCAATTTTAAATATGAAGATATAGAGATTCTCAATTATGATCCACATCCTCATATTAAAGCGGTCGTAGCGATTTAATATTAATTTTTTAATTTCGTATCTTAATTTCATTTTTTACGTAAGATTAGATAGAACGATAAGTGTAAATTTTCTTTTCATTATGCTAAGTAGTCTGTTCAGATGAAATGGGAAAATGAAATACTTGACATGCCTAAGGGCTGAAATTAGTAACTTTAACAAATATCAATTTTACTTTTAATGATCGGTAGTATGCATCATATTTATATCCTGCTATTTTCTTTTTTGACGTTCCTTTTAGGCCACTCTAGCGTTGCCCAAGGGGAATCTCGTCAGCTCAATCTTCAGGAATGTATAGACGTAGCTTTAGAAAATAATTTAACGGTAAAAAGGAGCGCCCTAGATGCGGAACGTTCAAAGATTTCGGTCCAAGAATCACAAGCAAGTCGATTGCCCAATTTAAACTTAGGAGCTAACTATGGAAACAATTGGGGGCGATCCATTGATCCTACAACTAATTCCTTTATTGCCCAACAGATTAACACTTCAGGTTTATCAGGAAATTCGAGTTTAAGCCTTTTTACAGGAGGACAAATTTATTTTTCTATCAAACAATCTCAACTTAACCTATCTGCTGCTCAATATGATTTGGCAAGGACCAAAGACAATATCGCAATGAATATTGCCAATTTCTATTTGAATGTCATCTTTAATCAAGAGTTATTGGAAAATGCACGTCTACAGTTGACCTCGACCCAGCAGCAATTGAACCGTACACAGCGCTTGGTGGCAGCGGGTTCTTTACCTAGAACCTCTGAATTGGCATTGATCAGCCAATTGGCTGGGGATGAAGTAACCTTAATCAATGCGCAGAATAATCTTGCCTTGGCAGTTCTAAATTTAAAGCAAGCCATGTTGATACCAGCATCAGAAGAAATTGAAATAGTCATTCCTGATATTGATGTTGAGCAATTAATTACAGAAAATCAAACGATTCAAGAAATCTACGACCATGCAATAGGGGTAAGACCTGAAATAAAAAGTGCTTATTTGCGTGTGGAGTCGGCAAATGTAGGTTTAAAAATATCAAAGGGTGCCTACTATCCTTCTCTGCGATTGAATGGGAACTTGTTTACGAACTATTCTGATATTGCTGATCGAGAGAGAATTATATATGATAATTTGACTCCTGTGATCCAAGATGTTCCAATTGGTTTTTATGTCGATGGTAGCATGTTAGAAGTTCCTGTATATTCACGGATAACCTCTGGGACTATAATAGGTACGGAATCTTTCAATCGGTCGAGACAGTGGCGAGAAAATTTCAGTCAGTCATTAAGTTTTAATTTGTCAGTACCGGTCTTCAATAATCTTCGAACCAGTTCCAATGTCCAAAGGGCAAAAATACAGTTACAGCAGTCTGAAATCGCGGTCAAAGAGCAAACGAACCAACTCCGCCAAGCAATTGAATCAGCATTCAATGACACCCAATCCAGCCAAAAGAGTTTTCTTGCTTCCAAAAAGCAAGTGGAAGCATTAGAGGAAACCTTGAGAATTATCGAAAGTCAATATAATTTGGGAGCGGCCAACTTCACCGAATATCAAATAGCAAGTAATAATCTTTTTGCGGCAAAATCGGATTTAGCTCGTTCAAAGTTTAATTATATTTTCAAACAAAAAATACTAGATTTCTATCAAAATCGACCCTTAACTTTCTAATATGAAAATTCCTAATCAAAAAAAGTCAAGTAATAAACTGATCATTATTTTATCCGTTCTTGTGGGCGCTTTATTGTTATTTGCCATTATTGGAAAATCATTGGGATGGGTGGGCAAGAAAAAGATGTTTGAAGTAGATATGGCCAAAGTAACTTTTGAAACCATTGTTGAAAAAGTAAGTGCTTCGGGTATGGTTCGTCCGGTGATAGAAATAAAAATAAGTCCTGAAGTGGCAGGGGAGATCATTGAACTTCAGATCAAAGAAGGTGATTCTGTGAAATCAGGAGATTTATTGCTCAAGATTAGACCCGATAATTTCATATCATCCCTCAATCGGTCTAAGGCCAATCTAAATCAGCAAAAAGCTAATTTAGCTGCTTCTAAAGCTAATTTAG
Source organism: Flammeovirgaceae bacterium UBA4465 (assembly GCA_905182375.1). Lineage (GTDB taxonomy): Bacteria > Bacteroidota > Bacteroidia > Cytophagales > Cyclobacteriaceae > UBA4465. The sequence goes on along the minus strand of CAJJBF010000007.1, from coordinate 186,041 downwards.
CTCGGGCAGAAGCCGGGTTTTATCGGTCTCAATTAGAGTTTAATAGACAATCTCTTTTGCATAAAGAAGAAATGATTTCGGATGCAGAATATGAGTTGGCAGAAGCCAATTATAAAATAGCAACGCAAGATTTGGAATCAGCCAAGCAGACGGTTGAAGCGGCCATTTATATTGTCAAAAGCTCACAAGCTACGGTTGACGAAGCGCAAGAAAATCTCATGTTAACCAATATTCAAGCACCCATGACAGGTATTGTTTCTAAGTTAGATGTAGAAAAAGGGGAGACTGTTGTGGGAACCAGTCAAATGCAAGGTACTGAGATGTTAAGAATTGCGGATTTAAATAACATGGAAGTAAGGGTAGATGTCAATGAAAACGACATTATTAAAATATCGATAGGGGACACCACCTTGATAGATGTTGATTCATATTCCTATCTAAAAAAAGAATTTAAAGGAGTCGTTACACAGATAGCCAATTCAGCCAACAATAAAGTTTCCTCAGATGCCGTGACGGAGTTTGAGGTGAGAATTAAAATATTGAATGATTCATATCAGGATTTGCTTGAGGAAATGGATATCATTTATCCTTTTAGACCCGGAATGACTGCGAGTGTAGAAATCATCACGATGACCAAGCAGAACATTCTCACCGTTCCTTTATCTGCCGTAACGACGCGAAAAGAGACAAAGAAAGGTTCTCTTGGGTCAAAAGATGAAGGGGAAGATGAAGATGCTTCCTATGATAAGAGGTCCCAAGATCAGGAAGATGATATTCAATTTGACAGCGAAACGCTGGAAGAAATAGTTTTTGTTCATTCAGAAGGAAAAGTTAAGAAAGTCAAAGTTCAGACCGGAATCAGTGATTTTGAAAATATTGAAATAATTTCAGGATTATCTGCAGATGACGAAATCGTCACGGGTCCCTTTTTGTTGGTCTCTAAACGGTTAAAAGATGAGAGCGCAGTAGTTCTCAGAGAGAAAGATCGCGGAGATCAAGATGATGAGGATGCTAATGATTAAATGGTAGGATAGAAAATTTATCTTTTAGGGCTTGACAAAGTTCTTGAATAGGTAATCCTACCACGTTATAATAGCAGCCTTTGATGCGCGTGACTCCGATCATCCCTATCCATTCTTGGATACCATAGCCCCCTGCTTTGTCAAAAGGTTTAAAAGTATCTATATAAAAATAAATTTCCTCTGGATACAGTATTTTAAAGGAGACTTCGGTGGTCGAAGAAAAAGAAATCCGCTGACTTTGATTTGAAATACAAACACCCGTCACCACTTGATGGGTGTTACCCGATAATCTTTCAAGCATACTTTTCGCCTCTTCAAAATGATCAGGTTTCCCCAAAATTTCGTCTTCTAAGACCACGGTAGTGTCAGCAGTGATAATGATTTCGTTGTTAAAAATCTTTTGATGATGTTTATTTTTTTGTACAGCGATGAATTCGGCAACCTTAGTTTTGTTCATTTCAAGTGGAAAAGATTCATCAACTTCAACCGATTTTACTTCAAATTTGTAGTTTGCGGCCTTGAGAATTTGCTTTCTTCTTGGTGAATGGGAGCATAAGGTCAAATTTTCAGTCATAGCATTTAATATTCAGGATAAAAGGCTTATAGTATAGAGGCAATAGGTCATTTTCTCAGTCGATTTCGCCAAGCTGAGGATTTATTATTCTCGCGCTTTGGCTTTATCTCTTGCTTCCTAATTTGATCTTCTAAAAATGTCAAAACAGCTATTGAAGCGGCTATTTCTTCTTCTTTATTCAAGGGTTCTTTGAGTTGTTCTGAAGAAAAATACTTTTCAACAAAATGGGTATTGTAGTGACCACTTATAAATTCGGGGTGTTGAAGGGTGAATTTACAGAACCCGAGCGTGGTCTCAATTCCAGAAATTTTATATTCATCTATCGCTCTGATCATTCTCCGCCTAGCTTCTTCACGATCTTTACCGTGAGTGATTAATTTGGCGATCATGGGATCATATTGAATGGGTATGTTCATACCTTGTTCAAATCCATCATCTACACGGACACCTGGCCCTTTAGGAACCTTATAAGTAGTTAAGGTACCCACATCTGGAAGAAAGTCATTTGCTGGATCTTCAGCATATACGCGCACCTCTATACTGTGGCCTAGGATCGTGAGTGTTTCATTGCTTACAGAGAGTTTTTTGCCCTTGGCAATATTAATTTGCTCCTTTACCAAATCAATACCCGTAATTTCCTCAGTTACAGGATGCTCAACCTGAAGGCGTGTATTCATCTCTAAAAAATAAAAATTAAACTGATCATCAGCGATGAACTCTACTGTACCCGCTCCTGTATATTCACATGACTTTGCGACTTTAATAGCTAAATTCTGGATTTCTTCACGTTTTTCAGGAGGAAGAAGGGCACATGGGGCTTCTTCTATTACTTTTTGGTTTCTGCGTTGAATACTACAGTCACGTTCGAATAGTGCAGCATAATTACCATGATGATCACCCACTATTTGAACCTCAACATGTTTAGGTGCTTCAATAAATTTTTCAATAAAAACTTGATTACTTCCAAATGCATTTTTGGCCTCACTCATGGCTCTTTTCATTTCTTCACCAAAATGATTGCTGTCGTGAACCACGCGCATCCCTTTGCCTCCTCCTCCGGCACTGGCTTTAATCATCACAGGATATTTGATTTTCTCGGCTATTTTGATGGCTTTCTCCACATCTGAAATGGCGAAATCGGTACCAGGGACTAAGGGTACACCAAATTCTTTTACTTTTTTCTTTGCTGAAAGTTTATCCCCCATGATTTGAATGGACTGGGCCCTAGGACCAATAAAAATGAGACCCTCAGAAGTACACCGTTCTGCAAAATCTGCATTTTCAGATAAAAATCCATAACCCGGGTGAATGGCATCGGCACCCGAAATGCTACAAGCTTTAATGATTTTATCTATGTCTAAATATGATTCTGCAGAGGTGCTTCCACCAATTCCAACTGCTTCATTGGCCAGTAAGACGTGGGGAGATTGGGCATCTACATCACTGTATATACTGACTGTACTTATATCCATTTCATGCGCTGACCTAATAATTCTCACCGCTATTTCACCTCTATTGGCAATCAGTATTTTGGTAATTTTTTTTATCATGGTCTGTTTATTTGATTTTAGGATAATAGTTACCACTAAAATATATCAATCTGTCATTTGTACAGAGACAATTTGTATTAACTTTGAGGGATATTTATGTTGTAGAAGATAGTATGGATTTATTTGAAAAATTATTAAAAGATAGAGGACATTTAGGTAGCCACTCGCATGTAGATGATAATTATTATATGTTTCCCAAATTAGAAGGGGAGATAGCACCTAGAATGATGTTTAAGGGCAAGGAGATGCTGACCTGGAGTCTAAATAATTATTTGGGTTTAGCCAACCACCCTGAGGTAAGAAAAGCAGATGCACAGGCTGCGGCAAATTGGGGACTTGGGTATCCTATGGGAGCCCGCATGATGACGGGAAATTCAGATCATCATGAGCAGCTTGAGCAAGAATTGGCTACGTTTGTCGGAAAAGAGACGGGTATGTTGCTCAATTTTGGTTACCAAGGAATTTTATCTGTGATAGATGCGCTGGTCGACCGAAAAGATGTTATTGTTTATGATGCAGAAGCACATGCCTGCATCATTGATGGTCTCAGACTCCACATGGGCAAACGTTTCGTATACCCTCACAATGACATCGACAGTCTAGAGACTCAACTAAGGCGGGCTGAAAGGCTGACCAAGGAGTCTGGGGGCGGTATTCTCGTGATCACAGAAGGTGTTTTTGGGATGTCTGGTAATATGGGAGACTTGAAGCCTATCATTCGTTTAAAAGACAAGTTTAATTTCCGGTTACTGGTGGATGATGCCCATGGTTTCGGGACGATGGGTGCAACTGGTGCTGGAGCAGGTGAAGAACAAAATTCACAACAAGGAATTGATATTTATTTTTCAACATTTGCCAAATCAATGGCGAGTATAGGTGCGTTTATAGCTGGAGATTTTAATATTATTGATCATTTAAAATACAATATTCGATCCCAAATTTTCGCCAAAACATTACCTATGCCATTGGTTATTGGTAATCTAAAAAGACTTGAGTTGCTCAGATCTAATCCAGGATTGAAAGATCAGTTGTGGGTCATTGTCAATGCAATTCAAAGTGGGTTGAAAGAGAAAGGTTTTAATATAGGAAGTACTCAGTCACCTGTGACCCCCGTTCTTTTAAATGGTACAACCTACGAAGCCATGAATATGGTGAGAGATTTGAGAAATGAATACAGCATCTTTTGTTCTGTTATTGCCTACCCTGTAGTGCCTAAAGGTGTTATTATGCTTAGAATTATACCTACAGCGGTTCATACTTTAGAAGATGTATCACAAACTATATCGGCATTTGAAAAGGTAAAAATAAAGTTAGATGCTGGTTTTTATGCATCTCAAGGTGAAAAAGCAGCTATTTTGGCTAAAAAGGAAGGATTATGACTAAAAAATTAGTTTTTATGGATTAATTTTTTTTATTTAGTATTAAAGATCATTATAATATTCACCGTTTAAATACAGATAACAATGAAAAGATTTAACCAACTCAAAGAACTGGTAGATGCCCTAGAAGGAGACTTTGAAAAATTTTATGACAAAGGAAATAATGCTGCAGGAACTAGAGTAAGAAAAGGAATGCAGGAAATGAAGAATATGGCACAAGAAATTAGAATAGAAGTTCAGAGTCAGAAAAATTCTTAAGTAATAGCCTTAAGTACTAGCATAAAACAAGTACTTTATTCATTCTGATCCTTTTTTTATGCGATAGAAAAAAGACAAAAAACATAAAGTGCCTTTTAATAATATCTCTAAAAATATAAAAATTGATCTTTTATGAAAAGACTTAGTTCAAATACCCTTATATTTTTTTTGACTTTGCTTTTTTATCAATGTATTGATACTTCTTCAAATAGAAAAAACATACTAAATATTAATGAAAAGCTTTTGTCTGAGAAGAGTTATACGTTTCAGAATTTCACGTTCAATACGCCCAAAGGTTGGGTTTTAATGAATCCTAAAGATTCTATCAATTTAGTTTTTTTATCACCAATAGATTCAAGCATGATGTTGGTAAATATCATTAATAAATTTGATCCTTCACTTTTTTCAAAACCTCAGTATGCAACGTTTATAAATAACGAAATAAAGTTTCAACAAAATGTTTATCAAAACTCTAAGGCTGTCGTTTTTGATATAAAAGTACAGAATAATGATGATTCTCTAAGTTTCTATTTCGCTGTCCCAAGACTACGAATAGAAGAAAATGTAGGTAATATTGAATCATCTATAGGGTCGGTTCGTTTAAATTAAATTTGGATTTTTTATTAAAAAAATTTATATTAAAGCCTAGGTTATAACTAATACAATTTAAAATAGACAAAATAATGAAAAAGATCTTAACAGCTATTTCAATTTTAATTCTCATGGCTTTTGCTTTGTCATCATGTTATGTAATGAATCATACCGTAGGAGAAGGGGCCAAAGGCAATACTGAAGTTGTCCAACGGCAATGGTATGTGCTTTGGGGATTAGCTCCTTTAAATGATGTGGATACAAATTCAATGGCAGGAGGTGCAGAAGATTATAACATTGAAGTAAAGCAGAGTTTTGTAGATGCGATTATTGGAGCTTTTACAGGTGCTGTAACCATAGCCCCTCGAACGGTAACAGTTACGAAATAAATATAATTTCAGATTTAAAAAAAGGATCCATTAATGGGATCCTTTTTTTAAAAACTTATTCTCTAAATCAATTGAGCCCTCCATTAAAGGAGAACGTACCGTTTTCTCGCAAAGATGGATGGTTTTAAGTGCGGTTTTAATAGAAGTTGGATTTCCTTCCAAATCCATCCATTCAAAGTATTCTCTGAGCTCATTCTGGTACTTTAAAGCTTTCCCATATTCCTTGTTCAAATAAGACCTTACCATGTTTCCGAACATTTCAGGCTTGTAATTGGCCAAAACTGAGATTGATCCATTCCCTCCGAGTTTAAGGATAGCTAAAGTCTCAGGATCATTACCAGATAGCAATAAGAAATCATCGGATTTTGAATTGATGATCCGTTCACATTGCTTTAAGTCTCCAGAAGCTTCTTTTATGCCCATGATATTGGGATGCTCCGACAATATAAGCGTGGTGTCGGACTCAAGGTTAACACCGGTACGAGAAGGGACATTGTAAAGTATGATAGGATGGTCAGAAGCATCTGCTATCTGTCTATAATGATAGATTAAACCTGCTTGACTCGGCCGATTATAATAAGGAGTGACGGATAGAATTCCATCAATAGGATACTTGTCGATAAGGCTGATTTCTTTCAGTAATTGGGCTGTGTCGTTACCTCCTAATCCAAATAGGATGGGTTGATCTGGGGCTTTTCCTTTAGTGAATTCAAGGATTTCAATTTTCTCATTCCAGCTCAAAGTGGCGCTTTCACCTGTAGAGCCTATAATGGCGAGGTAATTTATTTCAGGAAGATCCACAAATTTAATGATGCGTTCTAGAGAATCGTAATCAATTCTTTTATCTGATAAGAAGGGCGTGACAAGGGCCACACCGGTACCTACAAATAGTTCACTCATCTTAACTTTCTATTAATTTTATGTAGCGCAAAAAATCTTCGTGCTCATTTTCTTGTAGGGGTGCAATTTGTAAAGTTAATAATTCATTTTCAGGGATGGACCTATATCCAATATAACAATTAGCTTTGCAATGAATTGCTACATGATTGACTAGATAATTATTACTTCGGTCTATCAATAAAACATAATCAAATTTCATATTAAAAAATTGCTGAACCTCTGTAGTTTTTGGCTTCCCCCGAAAGGTAAAATCGTCTTTCATAATCATTTTCATGGTATTTTGCTCAGGAGTCTGGTCCGCTAAGGTGACACCGATGGATTGGACCTTTTTACCTAATGCTTGGAAAGAATCAATCAGTGCTTCTAGATCACAAGTCCTGTTTTCATCTAAATTTATAATGATAACAATATTTTTTATTTTTTTGAATCCTTCAACTGGGATATTTTTTTTTTTTATTCGTAGTCTAAAGAGCCATTCAATAATTAGTTTTTGCATCATCACTCTTCAATTAGGTGTAAGAATTCCGTTTCGGTAAGTATGGATACTCCCAAATTTAACGCCTTTTCTTTTTTTGCAGGTCCCATATTATCACCCGCTATCAGATAGTCAGTTTTAGATGAAATGCTACTGGTTATTTTGCCCTTATGCTGTTTAATCATTTCCTTAATGGATGCTCTATCATATTTTAAAAATACTCCTGACACAACTAGCGTTAACCCTGAAAGTTTATTCCCATAATTCTCATTTGATGGTTGATCAAGAGCCAATTTTACTCCTGATACCTTCAAACGAGCGATCATCTCAAGATTACTCTCTCTTGAGAAAAAATCTTTCACACTTTTAGCAATGGTCTCCCCAATTTCATCAACAGAGATAATTTGTTCAAATGAGGCCTCTTTGATCTTATCAAGAGTATGAAAATACTGCGCCAGTTTTTCTGCTACCGTTTTTCCGACATGTCTGATACCTAAGCCAAAAAGAACCAATTCAAAGTTAACTTTTTTAGATTGTTTAATAGCAGCTATGATATTTTCAGCAGATTTTTTTTGTAATGATCTTGTTTTATTTTCTTCTGTTGTTTCAAACATCAGGCCGTTTAACTGACTGAACGTGAGATGATACAGATCCGAGATATCTTCTACTAACTTTTTTTGAATAAGCCCCTGAACGGTCTTAATACCCAAAGATTCAATATTAAGGGCATTTCTTGAAATAAAGTGGCCAATTCGACCCAGTATCTGTGGGGGACACTCTCTTTCGTTAGGACAGTAGTGATTGGCTTCGCCGTCTATTCTAATGAGTGCGGTTTTACATTCGGGACATTCATGGATATACTTAATGGGCAGGGCATTGAACCTTCTTGCTTCTATATTTACGTGAGTTACTTTAGGAATGATCTCTCCACCTTTTTCAAGCGCTAATAGGTCATTTTCGTGTAAATTTAGCCTCACAATTTCATTGGCATTGTGAAGACTTGCTCTTTTCACGATCGTCCCGGCCAAGGAGATGGGCTCAAGATTGGCTACAGGAGTTATGGCACCTGTTCTTCCCACTTGATAAGTAACACCCTTTAAGCGAGTTTGAACGCTTTCGGATTTAAATTTAAAGGAAATGGCCCATCGTGGAAATTTTGAGGTAAACCCAAGCTCATCTTGACTTCTCAGGTCATTTACTTTGATAACGACCCCATCGGTTTCCAAAGGTAAATGAGATCTTTTTTTAGACCATTCTTCGATATACATCATCACCTCATCAATATTAGTACATTTACTATAGGTATTTGAGATATTAAAGCCCCAGTTTTCCATTAATTTTAAAGACTCATAATGAGAATTACTAATATTTGAATCTGAGAGTAAGCCATAAATGTAACAGTCCATATTCCTTTGCGCTACTATCGCAGAATCTTGCATTTTCATAGTTCCTGAAGCGGCATTTCTTGGGTTTGCTAACAGGGGCTCATTATTTTCTAACCTCTTTTTATTGATTGCTTCAAAAGATGGTAGGGGTAGGAAAATTTCTCCCCTTACTTCGATTTTATTTGGCCAATTTTCACCAAAAAGAGCCAAAGGCATAGATTTAATTGTCTTTACATTGGCGGTAATATTATCACCTTTAATACCATCACCGCGGGTTACAGCCCTGAGTAGTTTACCTTCTTCATAGGTGATGCTGATGGCCAAACCATCAAATTTGAGCTCACATATGTATTCAAATTCGCTCGAATCTAAAATCTTTTTGACCCGTTCATCAAAATCAATCAAATCTTGCTTAGAATAGGTATTCGATAGCGAGAGCATTGGAAACTGATGTACAACAGTTTCAAATTTTTTACTCACAAATCCCCCCACGCGAAGGGTAGGTGAATCGGGTTGAACAAACGATGGATGATCACGTTCTAATTGTTCTAATGTCTTCAACTTAAAGTCAAAGGCTTGGTCTGAAATTTCTTTTATGTCTTTTTTGTAATATTGGTAATTAAGATAGTTTAATTCCTTGGTGAGTTGAATTATTGTTTCTAATGTGGGATGCATCTCTAAAACAAATTGAAAAATTTTAACCGTAATTTATCGAATCTAATTAGGTTATCAACAAAAAAAATAGAATTATTAATTTTGAATAATTAAAATATTTATGGTGTGAGCAGCAGTTCATTCAATAACCAATCGTAAATTTGTTCAATGAAAAGATCCATTGGAATCACTAAATAGGTCAAGGTCATTTTCCAAAAAATAAAAAATCATTGAATCTAAAAGATCGGATACAAAATATTGATATATTCCAAATCATTCGAGATTTGGCGGGAAAACATAATATAGAGACTTATGTGATCGGTGGCTTTGTTCGAGACCTAATCATCGAGCGAAATAGTAAGCAAGATATTGATATTGTGTGCTTAGGTAGCGGAATTCATTTGGCACAAATATTAAAAAAGTATCTTGGAGACAGCGCATCTTTGGCGATTTACAAGCAGTTCGGAACCGCATGTGTGAAATATCAAAAATTCGAAATAGAATTTGTCGGGGCTCGAAAAGAATCTTATAGATCAGAATCTCGAAAGCCAACAGTGGAAGAGGGGACTTTAGAAGAAGATCAAAATCGACGTGATTTCACAATCAATGCCTTAGCCATAAGCCTCAATGAAAAAGATTTTGGTGAACTCACAGATCCTTTTGATGGAATAATTGATGCAAAGAAAAAAAGTATAAAAACTCCATTAGATCCCGAGGAAACCTTCTCAGATGACCCTTTGAGAATGCTTCGTGCCATTCGATTCGCAGCCCAATTAAATTTTGATATTGAATCGGATACTTTTTTGGCCATTCAAAAAATGAATTCAAGAATAAGTATCATCTCGCAAGAGCGTATAACCACGGAATTGAATAAAATTATTTTATCTGAAAAGCCTGCGTATGGTTTTAATTTGTTGTTTCAGTCGGGCCTTTTAAAAATCATCTTCCCAGAGTTACAAAAATTACATGGGGTTCAAATCAGAGAGGGTAAATCTCACAAGGACAATTTTTTTCATACTCTGCAAGTATTGGATAATATATCGAAAGCTACGGATGATTTATGGTTGAGGTGGGCGGCTATTTTACATGACATCGCTAAACCCGACACTAAAAGATTTAATAAAAAGGTAGGATGGACCTTTCATGGGCATGAAGACAAAGGTGCTCAATGGGTGCCTAGTATTTTTAAAAGAATGAAACTTCCCTTAAATGAGCATATGAAATTGGTTCAAAAATTGGTTCGCCTCCATCTCAGACCGATTGCATTGATAAGTAAAAATGTGACCGATGCTGCGATCCGACGCTTGATGTATGAAGCGGGTGATGAGATTGATGATTTGCTCATGTTGTGTAAAGCTGATATTACCTCTAAAAACAACAACAGAGTGCAACAATACTTAATGAATTTTAAACATGTGGAAGATAAAATTCAAAAAGTAGAATCAAAAGATTCTCTTCGTAACTTTAAAAATCCGATCACAGGAGAAAAAATCATGGAAATATTTGATTTGGAGCCCTCTAGAATAGTGGGAGAGTTGAAAGAGATGGTTAAAGAAGCCATTATTGAAAATAAAATACCCAATCAATACGATGCCGCCTTAGAATATATAAAAAAGGAAGGTAAAAGTCAGGGCATTGTCTTTAAACAGAAATAATTATTATCTTAAAATAATTAAAAATATCCCCATTTGATAAATATAAGCACTTTTTGAGATGAAAAAAAGCATTGGTAGAAAATCGGCAAAAAGATTAGTTTTGATATATTATACTAAAGTTGATGATTATAAATAATCATTGAATTTTTAATAAAAAAGCTTATTTTTTGTTACAATAAAATACCCTGTGTTATTAGAAGTTGAAGTAATTCTTATCTTTACCTAAAATATAAGTTAAGCAAATGAAAAAAATCATTATTGCAATATTAATTCTAGGCTCTTTACCCTGTTTAACATTTGCACAAGATAATGTAGAGGGAGATACGCTGATACCCATGGAGGTCCAAAGACAAATATTTGTTTATGGAGCGGCCAAAAAATATAATGATAAGATGATGCAATTATCAACTCTGTACAATTTATTGGCCTTTAACCGTAATAATAGTGCTATCCTAGATTCAATCGCCCTTATATATTTTGGATTGCAACAATATGTTTCTGCAGCATTGGATAAGTGTAGATGCTGTTTCGCTAAATCCCAAAGATGAATTGGCAGCTGAAATAGCTGCTTTGAGCTTTGAGCAAATCGGGGCTACTGAAAGGGCATTGAAATATTATGAAACTCTCTATTTACTTAGAAATGATATCATGATTCTTTATCAAGTTTCGTTTCTTCAGTATAGACTAAAGAGATTAAATGAAGCTTTTACCAATGTCGACATTATCATAGCAGATGCTAAGTCCAATGAAGTTCAAATTCGTTTTCCTAAAAATGATGAGTCAGAGCAAGAAGTAGTCTTAAAAACAGCGGCTAAACGTCTCAAGGCCATGATATATGAAGAGCAAGGAAATGTAGTTGAAGCAACAAAAATATACAAAGACATATTATTAATTTCACCGGATTTTGATCTTGTGAAAAAACAGCTCGAAGATTTAAATTAGAATGCATTTAATCTAATAGCGTGCTGAGTAAAGGCCTATTTTTTCGAGGGATAATTGGTAGCAATAATTATGATTTTTTCAAAAATTATTATTTCATGGGCTCTTTTTATTTTTAATGCCTTTCAAGTTGATTCTGATTATTCAACTGAGTACATTGGTGTCTACAGAGGTAATTCCTTATTTATACAAAATCCTTACCAAAATGAGTCATCAAATTATTGTATTACTAAAATTGACTTAAATGGTAAGGCACTTAATTTAAACTATCAATTAAGTGCCTTAATTCTTGATTTTAACAAAATTGATTTATTTTCACCGGTTTCGATTAAAATTTTCTACAATGACTCTCTTTGTAATCCTATAGTCATTAATCCAGATGCCATATTTTATCATTCTAACTTTAGGTTCAATAAGCTGGCCGTAAGTGATACTCTTTTAGAATGGGAGACACAAGGGGAGCATGGTAAGGGTAATTATTCTATTGAAAGGTTATATGATGGTCTTTGGGAACACATTGCTGAAATTAAGTCCACTTCAAAATTTGAAAAATCAAGTTATGGAATCACTCCTGTTTTAGTTCCTGGAGCCAACAAGTTCAGGATCAAATATGATTTTGATAATGATAAGTATTTATATTCTCAAGAGCTTGATTATGAATATTATCCAAGCCCTGTAATCTTCAGTATTAATGACTCAAATGAGCTCATTAAACTTTCTAGGAAGGCGCATTATGAAGTGTATGATGCTGGATCTACTTTGGTGATGGAAGGTGATGGTATTGTCATTAACATCAGCAAGTTAAAAGAAGGCGATTATGTTATTTATTTTGATGGGATCGCGCCCACTGGATTCTCAAAAAAGAATTGATAGGTAGTTATAAACATTGACTCCAAAAAACTCACTCAACACAACAATAACAAACAAGATTGCCAAGATGATGGGGCTGACATAAGAAATAGTGAAATTAAGATATTTACTCACTAACTTTTTTTTGAATCCTTCATAGCCATTGGATATCTCTTCATTGAGCTGCTCTTTTTTCCAAATGTAGGCAGCAAAAATCACAATACACATGCCTCCTAACAACAACATACTGTCTGTTATTTTTGAAACTAACGAAAGAAAATCTGATGACCCAGCAATTTTGAATTGATTGGAGAAGAAGTCAGAGGCCCCATTAGCAAGCATTGAAGGTAATCCAATAAGAAAAATGATGATGGAAGCAATTAAAACTGCTTTTTTTCTACTTACTTTCCACTCATCAACGATATATGCAGTAGGCACCTCTAGTAGCGAAACTGTTGAGGTTAACGCTGCAAAAGATAATAACAGAAAAAACGTCCCTCCCACAAAGGCACCTAAATTAGGCCCCAAGGTTTCAAAAGCTCGAGGCATTGTAATGAAAATTAAACCAGGACCCGCTTGATCAGAAGCTACGGTACTCATATCTCCTTGGTTGATGAAGGCAACCAAAGGAAAAATCATCATACCGGCAACAAAAGCAATGCTGACATCAGCCAAGGTAATATACGCAGCTGAGGAAATTACATTATCATTTTTAGATAAATAACTTCCGTAAGTAATGAGGGTACCCATACCCAATGAAAGTGAAAAAAAGGCTTGTCTTAAGGCTCCACCAATCGTATTTATCGTGATTTCGTTGAGGTCTGGAATTAAGTAAAATTTGATACCTTCAAAGGCATTTGGCAAAGTTAGAGCGTATGCTGCAATGATTACGATCATTATGATGAGTGTAGGCATAAGAATTTTTGATAATTTTTCTATTCCACCTGAGACACCTCTACCTACAAAAAAACTTGTAGCAGACATGAAAATAACCGCATAAGTACCTACTTTGATCATGTCAGAGGTGAAATCTCCGAAATGCTTACTTACGCTAAAGTTGCCGGTAACCATCTCAAAAAAGAATCCAAATGCCCAACCTGCGATCACATTATAAAACGACAAGATCAAAATACCGGCCAAAACTCCAAAGACACCTATAAACCTCCAATTTTTGAATCCCAATGCGGTAAATGCACCTACAGGATTCTTGCGTGTTTTTCTTCCAATAGCGATTTCAGTAACCATTACAGGGAAGCATAATAAAAAGCAAAAAACAAGATACATGACGACAAAAGCAGCACCACCCCCTAAGCCAACTTCGAAAGGAAATTTCCAAATATTACCTAAACCAACAGCTGAGCCTGCCGCGGCCAATATGAATCCGAGCTTATTGGTGAATTTACCTCTTTCTGCAACCATAAAATGATGTCATTTTTAAACGATGGCTAAATATACTATAATCAAACGAGTGAAGACAGTGAGGTAAGAAAATAAATGGATTTCACACATAACAACATCTACCTGTGCACATTAAACATCTTTTTATCTTTGATTATTTGACAAACTCTTCTTGGGACCATTTCTTCCCATTTTGGATTTCCCGTTTTAAGTAAAGTCAGCACCTCATCTGAAACAATAGTTAACCACTGGGTTTTAGCGCCCTTTATACCTACTATTCGTTTATTTGAAATAAGGTATTTATAAAGGTCGATGAGATGGGGAGCTGGAACAAAGTCTTCGATAGATTTTACCTTGCCAGCAATCAAGGCAGGATAAACGTAAATTTTTACGTTGAGAGCAAATAGCTGACCAAAGGATTCAATGATGCCCCCTTTTAAATTCTCATAATAGGATTCATCAAAAATGCCTTCAAGATTACCTAAGCCACAAATAATTCGCAACTTCATACGTTGAGTAATATTTGATAAATAAGAAGCCAGCTTATAATGCTCACGATAATTTGATATCAAAACGGTTTGCCCTAATGCACATAATAAATCCACACGATCTAAATAATCGGCCTCATCAATTTCACCTGCCAAAGTCAAATCATATAGTGTCAATTCAGTTAGGGCCAGAAGATGAGTTGTTTCCATTTCTGATTCTTCCTTAATGACTTTTAAGCCATTAATCATCATATCTACGTTGACATTGGTCACGGGCCTAAACCTGCCTCTTAGGACCAAGACGTTCTTCTTATATAAAGCTTCAGAAGCCTGAAGTACGTTTCCTTTGGGTCCAAACATAGCAGACTGAGAGAGGCCATTTTTAACTAGAAGTAAACTCATTAGTCTATTGTCAATTTGTTCAAAATCAGGGCCCATGATGGAGAACATATCTATCTGAAAGCGATCTTGGTCTAAATTATCCGCCAATGCCAAAATAATTTTTTCAGGATTGTCATAACTAAAACATGCATGAATTAAATTCACGCCCAGCATACCCAGCAGCAGTTGTTGCCACTGGGCATCTTTATCTAGTAACTTAACATGAATAATGCAATTATTAGGAGGGGCTAAGGGTTGCTTTTGGAAGCGTAATCCAATCCAGCCATGACCATCATTGGTCTTGCCAAAGTTCAAAGTTTCAACTGTATTGGCGAAGGCAAAAAATTTCGAGTGAGGGGCTCGTTCCGTCAAACGCTCAGCCAAAAGATTATATTCTCTACTGAGCATTTTATCAAGTTTGTCTTCACAAACATATTTTTTAGATTTCCCATAAATGGCATCACTAAAAGTCATATCATAAGCTGACATGGTCTTGGCGATGGTACCTGAGGCAGCACCTGCCTTGAAAAAATGACTGGCGACCTCTTGTCCACCACCTATTTCGGCAATGGTTCCATATATTTCAGCATTTAAATTAAGTTTGAGGGCTTTTTCTTTAGTCGTTAATGTTTTGAATGCTTCCATATATAAAAGTATTCCACAAAAGTAGGGGCTTTACTCCATTTAAAAATATTTAGCTGGGTAATTTATGAACAGATAAAAAATACCTTTTGCTAAATTAAGGATAGAGTGTGTAAGGAAATTTATTTTGCAGAATCATCTCATCTGCAATATCCCGAGAAAGCCTACTTGTATTCAAATGATTATAGGCGGTTAATAGATCCATGACTTTCAATAATGAGCTCAAATGAGCCTCATCACCTATCATGCAAGCCAAGGCTTCATAACCTGCATTTTTGGACTTTCTGACCGCATCATATAGGTATAGTTTGGTGAGATTTATGAATAATTCGGCTGAATTTGCTCCAGATTGATCAATCAACTTTAAGGTTCTGAGTAAAGTAGATTCGGCAACGTAAGTTTCAATAACCATCTCTGAAATATTTATGAGGACCTCCTGTTCTTCATTGATTTTGGCGCCATAAATTTCGAGCGCTTTGCTCGTTATCATTAAGGTTGTTTTTTTGAGATTCTTAATCGCTTTGTATTCCTTCGAAAGCGGAGCAGCATCAAAAGTATCCTTATGGATCATCCCTGTATTGAAGAAATCAAGTTCATCATTTAAATTAAATTCGCCTTTAGCAATTTTTTTAACAATCATTCCTACCAAAAGCATTCTATTTATTTCATTGGTACCCTCGTAAATCTTAGCAATCCGAGCATCCCTGTAAGCCCGAGCCATGGGAGCTTCTTCTGAAAATCCCATACCGCCATACACCTGAACGCCTTGGTCAGCAATTTCATTCAAAACATCAGATCCATGTACTTTTATGATGGCTGCTTCAATAGCGAATTGTTCAACGCCTTGCAGTTTGGCTTCATGCTCTGGGCGTCCTTGTGCTATTAAAACATCAACTTGATCATCGATGTTTTGACCCGCACGATAAGAAGCGGATTCGATACCAAAGGTTTTGGCGGCCATTTGAGACAATTTTTGCTTGATAGCACCAAATGAAGAAATGGATACACCAAATTGTTTTCTATCATTGGCATATTGGGTTGATTGATTTGCAATTTGTTTACAAGCGTTAATCACTCCACAACCCAATTTAATTCTACCTATGTTTAAAATATTTACGGCAATTTTAAATCCGTTTTGACGATTTGAAAGCATATTTTCAACGGGCACTTTTGTCTCGTTAAAAAATACTTGACGGGTAGAAGATCCCTTTATTCCCATTTTTCGTTCTTCATCATTCATGGTGATTCCTCCAAAGGATTTTTCCACGATAAATGCGGTAAGATTCTTATCGTCTTCAATTTTAGCAAAAACAATAAATAAATCAGCAAATCCAGCATTTGAAATCCACATTTTCTGACCAGATATAAAATAATACTGCTTGTCCTCAGACAACACAGCTTTTGTTTTTGCAGCATTTGCATCAGACCCCGAATCAGGTTCCGTGAGACAATAACAAGCTTTCCATTCACCAGATGAGAGTCTGGGCAAATATTTTTGTTTTTGAGTGTCATCACCATAATATAAAATAGGTAAAGTTCCAATTCCCGTATGGGCTCCAAATGCAGTAGTAAATGATCCCGTGGATGCGACGATATCAGCAATTAACATACCCGTATTAAAACTCATACCTAAACCACCATATTGTTCAGGAATACATACTCCTAAAAGACCCAACTCTCCCGCTTTGGTCATGATTGAAGGCATAAGTCCTTCCTCTAAGGCATCTATTCTTTCGACAAATGGAAATACTTCTTTGTCAATAAAATCTTGTGTGGCCTTAGCCATCATTTTTTGTTCATCATTAAATTCTTCAGGGATAAATATTTCCGAAAAATGAGGATGGTTGAATAAAAATCCTCCGCCTTTAACAATGTTCTTTTCTAATGTCTTTTCCATTTCTATTGGGTATTTAAATAACATGCTGCATGCATAACATTTCAAATATAATCAATATTGTTATGCATGCAGCGTATAATTAAAAAAAAAGAGGTGCCATCTGGGTGATTTATTTAGCAAGTGATAGGATTACTTCGCTTCAGGAGGAAAATAAAATTGATGAGGAACTTATTAAAACAATCAGTAAGTGTTTAACCACTGCCAAATACGCTGAAATAAATTAGGTTTCTTTTGAGGGATGACTGCTGATTGATATGGTTTATTAGTTGGCGCAGGCACGTTCATATGAACCGTAGATGTTTTTTTGGGTTTTTTGTTTAACTTCTTTTTTAACGGCTCCTTGCGTGGGGGATGTTCTTTTAAGTACCGCGCTCTTTTTTCTTTTTTCAGTTGATCCGCTCTTTTTTTTCTGAGTTCACGCTCTTTTTTAGCCTCCTTTTTTCGAACTTCATCTAAGGGATTGAATGAATTATAAGTAATCTTTTTTGTTTTGGAGTTATGAGAGTTGATAGATATTTTTTTTGCTACAATGGATGATTCCTCTTTTACTTTTTCGGGAGTTAACTCAATTTTACCCTTAACCGTAAGTCCTTTAAGTTTGATTACTGGAGCCTTGATGACTTCAATATTCTCATCAATTTTCTTGATTAAATCATCGGCATCTGATGTTTTTACTATTTCTTTCTCACTCTTAAGTCATCGTCATTGAGGGGTTTTAGTTTTTCTTTCACCTCAATTATTTCGACATCTTCTAGTTTGACCTCTTCGATATCGAGGGCCACGGTATCCTCTGCATTCGATTTTATTTCCAGATCTTGGAAAATAATAGGTTCGTGATCGCTTGACTGAGCTAGGTGATCAGAATTAGCAACGACAACTTCTTCTTCCTCTTCTTGAAAATCATAATACTCCAGGGCAATTTTTATTTCCTCGTCACTAAGTTTAGAATTGCTAGAGGCCAGTAATTCGATTCCTTTATTTTCATAAAAGAGCTCTAGTTCTGAAGGTTTTAATTTTAATTTTCTCGATAGTGAGCTTAATCTCATGGCTTAGATGGCATATAATACCACTAATTTAAAGGACATGTATGGACTTCCGGCTAAAAATGCGTAAAAAACTATATCTTTTCAAAAAATTTTATGTCTTTAATTTTTATTTAATTTCTTTGTAAGGATGAGTAGAAGGAGACAAGAAATAATAGATCGGGCACTTAAGCTATTTAATGAAAAAGGGTTTCATGATGTGAGCATTAAACAAATTGCCGATAGCTTATCAATTAGTCCTGGAAATCTCACTTATTATTTTACAAAAAAGACAGATTTATTAAAAGCCATTCAACATCAGTTAATACAGGAGACTTCTATAGATATTATGCCAAGCGGCTATATTACGCTGTATCATTTTGAGGAAATTTTCAAAAGTTATAGCCAGATACAGGCGAAATACCATTTCTACTATAATAACCTACAATACATATTCAAAACTTTCCCCGAAATCACAAAGAGTTATCGTATCATCACGCGGAAAAGATTTCGAGACGCAAAATTATTAATTAATTATTATATAAAGACAGGTAGATTGAAACCTGAAAATGAAAAAATTAATTATGCTTATTTCATTCGTACCATATGGATGATCAGTGTATTTTGGAAGACCTATAGTTTAATGACAGCGGATACCTTTAGAGATAGCCCCTCTCAACTTGATATTTTATGGAGTAATGCTATCCCCTTAATGACGGAAAAGGGCTACCATGAATATATTGAAATCATAAAATTTTCAGTTTCAGAAGTAGTAAAAGCCTAAAAACAAGTCTTTTATAAGTCCATAGCTGCTTCAACGTTCTTGTTGATAAAAGGCTTTTTAGACAGAAGCGAGATACTTACAAATAAAAGCATGGAAGTAATGAGTGATATAGCGCCTATATCAATGGCATAGGGAACCTTGATATCTAGTATTTTCACACTAAAATTGATCAATAGACTTGTTATAATGCACACATTAGCGGCTAAAGGTGTGGCACGTTTCCAATTAAATCCAATGACTACTACAGGTACAATGGCTGCAGCAAAAGTACCCCAACCAAAAGCGCCTAAAATAGCCACTAAATCTCCTGAATAACGAGCAAATAGGGCCGCAATTACGGTTAATATGAAAGTAACTACGCGTGCCCAAAAGAGATCATTTTTAATTTTAATGCCAATGGCATTAGGAAGATCATGCATAATGGCCGCCGTACCAATATTTAGAAAGGCATCCGCGGTAGACATGATCGCTGCGAAAAGACCAGCGAAAACAAGACCTGCCAATATTGGATTAGTATAATATTGTAAATATACTGAAGCCGCCATATCTGCATTTGATAATTCAGAGTGCATACCACTGATTACCAGCGCTCTCATGGCTAAACCAATCGACAACCATAAAAGAGCTGAAAAAAAATAACCAATAATCGAAGTAGGCAAAATATATTTTGCGTCTGAGATGTTTTTGTACATCATCATCTTAGTAATCACATGTGGTTGGCCTGCTCCACCCATCATGAAAACAAATAGCCACGACAAGGAGCCCATGGTACCTAAAGTACCCCAAGGTCCAATCGCTCCGGCATCGTCTTGACCGATGATTTGGCTGATCTCTTGAAAGCCCCCTTCAAATAAATTGAGGACACTAAAAAAAATCAATATAGCACCAAATATCATAATAGCGCCTTGGACCAGATCAGTATAAACTGAGGCAACAATACCTCCCGTAATACTGTAAAAAACTAAAATAGAACATGAAATGAGCATGCAGTAGCCGATACTTATGTATTCAATGAAACTAGACGCATTTAATATTTCTTGCAGCACAATGGACATTGCTAATATCTGCGTGGCTAAATAACCTAATACACCTAAGATAATAGCTAAAGCCATGAGTCCTTGAGTAAAAGCATTGTCATATCTCAATCTAACCACATCGGGCAGAGAGATGGGATTGCCAATTTCAGCAAACAATCTCAAACGTTTCGCGAGTAAAAAAAAGGATAAATTAAATCCCATGATCACGCAGACAAACATCCATACTGAACTCATTCCCATTTTGTATACTAGGGCAGGGCCACCTACGAATCCAAAGCCGCTCAAGAGACTTGAAAAAACAGCAAATCCAGTAACCATGATGCCCAAGTCTCTTCCAGCCATAAAGAAATCCTGAGTGGATTTGGTTTTTCGAAGGGCCCAAATACCAACTAAAACAGTTAAAAGCATATAAGCGGCTACAAAGCCGAGAATGATGGGGTTTCTAAATGCTTCCAAATTATTTATCTTGAGACTTTATGAAATTTTGAAAACTTTTGAAAGATGCTTCAGTTATTATGAGAGTTTCAAAATAACGGATATAGATGTATGATAGGGATAAAGGGGAAAATCCAATTAAATATAGCATCACTGCGGTTGATCTTGGGAAACCAAAATAAAAAGATTGAAGGTTGAGATCCTTTGAAAAAATCAATAATCCAAGTAGGCATAAATAGACCAAACAAAAGCAGGTCATTACGATTTGAATGTTCTTACGCTTTTGTTTAATTAGATGTCTGGTAGACAACAAAAGACTTCCTAAATAGACCCAGATCATTCCAAAACAGAAAATAAAGCTATAAGAAGAATGATCATTCGCAGTTCTACCTGAGATCATCAGACCATTGAACTCTGAGTGTAACGTTTGATAATAAGAGACTTCAGGTGTTGTTATCAAAAAATAAAGAACAACAAGCGTCAAAAAAATCAGACCCACCAATAAAAACGCATCAACTTTTAGCTTCAACAGACTCAAGATTTAGTTAACTAAATTACTTAAAAGGCTTATGAAATGAGTAGGATTTTACGATTAATACAAAATTAACTAATTACTTGACGCCTCTTTATTTTAAGAGAGATTGAGTTTGGACTACGTTGGAAATTGATCATTTCGATTTGTATAATTATGGACAAGAGTCCAATTTGACCATTTTATGTTAAAATAAAACGATTACATTTTTGATGTAGTTAGGTTGTACATCAAGAATAGCGAAAATTCCGTAACTATTACCTGAGGAATTCATATGAATAACTCCTCAATCGAGAAGATGAAAAAGAGTATTCTTCGAGAGTCAGCTTATTTAAAATCAAGTAGGCTTATCTTTTTTAGCCATGAGGAGAAGTTTGACGCTGATTTGTCATACGAACTATAATATTCATCTAATATGCTCATGGTTGCATTCAATAAATCTTTGGTTTCTATTAACAAGCTAAAATATAAAGTTGTATTTTTTGGACTCGATTCATCTGCCCTGGTTCGTTCAATTTGCTTATTGATTTTGTCGGAAACTGAATTGATCAATTCAGTTTTTCTATTTAAAATTACACCAACTTCTTCAAAGGATTCTGTCCTAAAGGCATTGATGATATTAATGAAGAAAGTTTCAAAACGATCGTCTAAATCTTTAAGCTCTTTGGTTTGCGTAGGGGTTAATTTTTTATGATTATTGTTAACATGCTTGTGGCTGACTTTAGAGATATACTCAAGTGATTGGGTCATATCTTGGAGATATCCCAATATGTTGAGATAGAAGTTGCTCGCACTTAAGCTCGATTCGTCCAAATTTTTAATGAAGTAAAACACATTATCACTCAATTCATCTACCTCAGCAGAAAGTTTGACAATTTGTTTTTTATTCTTTTTGAGTAATTCCAAATCATGTTCAGCGAGACCATGCATGGCATTGGTATAGATTCGATTACCTCGCTTGACTACATTGGCGATATTCGCTGCGCTTTCAGTAATGACACCTTGAACCGAACTGCTTTCCGCTTTTTTCAATCGGTCTTCTGCATTGATTTCTTTCGATTTTATAACGCGAGATAATATAATTCGAACCAAAATTTAAGAGTACAATAAAGAGTAAAACAGCAATGGCCGTCAGGACCCCCTAAATTGATTAAATAAGCGATAACACCGGCAGCTGAAAAAGCAACAAGCGCCGTAAAAAACCATCCACCAATAACATTTAATACTCCGGCTACTCTGTAGACGGCGCTTTCACGTCCCCAAGCTCGATCCGCTAAGGAAGAGCCCATGGCAACCATGAAGGTCACATAAGTGGTAGAAAGAGGTAATTTGTAAGAGGTTGCTATTGAAATTAAAACCCCTGCCACCATCAGATTGACGGCCGCCCGGACCATATCAGAATGCAGGAATTCTAGTGTTTTATCTTTGACTAAGTAAATGGTGGGCTTTTCAAATTGCGCTTCGATTTTATTTTGAAGAGTTTCTGGGAGTACTTTTGATAAAACGTTGACATCCCCATGGCAAAGCGCACAAACCCTCTGGATACCCAATTGGGCTGGAAACGTTCTTTAATTTCTCCTTGATTGGATAAATCAATGGAGGTTTTTACTACTAATTTAGCTTTACTTGAAAACCATAAGGTCAACACCATAATGATACCGGCAATAAATAAGAAGAGCGTAGGGGTGGGTACTTTAGCATCCAGCACTTGCATGCTAAATTCATGGGCAGGTACACCCGATATTACCCAAGCTTCGTAGGACTGCCATGCGGCTATTGGCACACCAATGAAATTCACCAAATCGTTTCCTGCAAAGGCAAGTGCTAAGGCAAAGGTGCCGACACCAATGATAACTTTGTATATATTTATTTTAAGCTTTTTAATGAATAATAAAGAAAGAAAATACCACAAAGTCAAACTGACAATAATGATGAGAAATATTTGATTCGTTAAAAAACTTTTGATGGTCTCACCTCCCAATAATTCAAAACTTTGCCCAGCATATGAGGTACCCTTAATTCCTTTTAATAAGATAAAGTAGGTGATTGCGGTAAGGGCAATACTTCCAAATAAAGCACCGATCCATTTTGCCTTTTTCTCATAATGATAGGACAATAACAATCGAGAGATCCACTGCACGAGTGCACCTACAGAGAAGGCCACCACCACCGAGAGTAGGATACCAAAAATAATTTGAACGGCTTTAGAGGTATTGATATAGATAATCAAATCCGCAAATTCACCTCCATCAGCACTGATTTTGATTAGGGCCATAGCTACGGAAGCTCCTAATAATTCAAAGACAATGGAGACTGTCGTTGAGGTAGGCATGCCCAATGAATTGAAAAAATCTAACAATAGAATATCGGTAATCATGACCGCCATGAAGATGAACATAATTTCATCGAACATAAATTCTCCTGGATTAAAAATTCCCTTACGCGCCACTTCCATCATGCCACTCGAGAAGATGGCTCCGAACGCAATGCCTAGACTTGCCAAGATCATGATCGTTCTAAAGGAAAGTGCTTTTGAACCAAGGGCAGAATTCAAGAAATTCACTGCGTCATTACTTACGCCCACGATCAAGTCTGCAATGGCAAGAAAAACCAAGGCCACTACCATAAGTAAGAATATATTATCCATAATGCTATAGAATTATTTTAAAAACCTAAATCTAACTCATCATTCAATTATTTTAACGATAAAAATTATTTTAAAGAATTAGAGATCTAAAAGATAAATAGCTTAAATATTTTCACTTTCAAGGGAAATATGAATAAAAGTTATGTTGAATCCCTAATTTGACCTTTTTATTTTAGACATGTTGATAAACTATTAAAAATCGAATGACATTTTAATAATGATTTGTTAATGATTCGGTAACATAACACGGGTCAACTTTGTAGATAAAAGTGATAACATGAAAAATATCTTAGTTCACCTAATTTTTTTGGTACTGTCACTCATCCCTTTAAATAGTTATGCACAAGGTATATCTTATGAGTCTTTTGGAAAGGGTATCAAAGTTCAAGCCAAAGATTCTTCATTTTATGCCAAAATTGGATTTCGTTTTCAAAGTTTATTTTCTTCGTCTCTCAATCTCGAAAATGATGTTTGGGATCGTTCCATGATGATCAGAAGATCTCGATTAAAAGCCGAGGGCTGGGCTTTATCTCCCAAGTTTTCATATAAAGTAGAATTGGCATTATCCAATCGGGATATTAAAGGAGGAAGCAAAACAGAGTTTGGTAATACGGCCAACATTATTCTGGATGCGGTCCTAAAATATCACATCAACTCCCATTGGTCTGCTGTGGTTTGGTCAAACTAAATTGCCAGGTAACAGAGAGCGGGTGTTCTCCTCTCAAAAACTCCAGTTCGTAGATCGAAGTCTTGGTGAACGCGCGATTCAATTTGGACCGAGACGTAGGTGTATCCAAATACACCACAAGGGTAGAATCGGAAACCTGTGTATTGTGAAAGAGGCCTTCTCAATAGCGTTGGGTAATGGAAGAAATGTGATCATCAATGATGAAAATGGATATCAGTATACAGGGAGAATAGAGTTTTTGCCAATGGGTGAATTTACAGGTAAGGGAGACTATTATGGTGCAGATTTGGCCAGAGAAAAAACACTAAAAATGGCAATTGGCATAACCGCAGATTATAATAATAACGCGTTCAGGAGTAGGGGTAATTTAGGTAGTTTTCTCGTTGATCCTGTATCCGGAGATTACATCACAGATAATTTAAATACTTTATTTGTAGATGCCATAGTTAAAAAGAATGGCTTTTCATCTCAGGCAGTTTATGCCATCAGAAAGTCACCAAACAGCTTGGGAGATTTTGGCGTAGGTCAAGGGGTTAAACCTCCAAGCAGGATATGTGTTTACCAACAAGGTAGAATTTGCTGCACGATACTCGAACATCAATGCAGAACTCATCTCTAGCTTAAATGATCAAAGTGAATATGCCTTGGGATTTTCTAAGTATTTTTCAGGTCATAATCTAAAGTGCCAGGCAGATCTGTCTTATCATGATCTTGAGCTTACAGAGGATGACTTTTTGAGGTTTAGATTACAAGTGGAGTTTGCCCTTTAGATTATTCAATTTTCTCGTAATCCATGAAAGGATTGAGATGATAATTGCTCTATCGTGGTTCTAAAATTCAACCAATCTTTTTCATAAAATCCATTTACATTCTCTAATACTTGGACTAGATGAGATTCAAACTTTGAAATTAAAGCATACTCGGTAGAAGTAGGCTTATGACCCGCGTTGGCAGTATAGCGAAAAGCTTGGCGGTAAAGACTCATTAAGGTTTTATCTGAACGCATAGTGATGCCCTGTCTTTCGTCTTCTTCACCGAAAAACTGGTCCAACAAGACATGGATACTGTCTTGGATGTTTTCGACAATAAGTCAAATGGTCAGACTATATAAAGGATACTGTCTCAATGCCTCAAAATCTGCCTTAAATTTATTGGCTAATTTCAATCCCTCTTTAAGACGATTTACGGCGACATACATTTTCATTTCTGACTTTTCTAGGGCTTTAAGGGCATCATATTTTTCGATTAACTCCTGCTGACTGATATCAATTCTGGGATCAAAAAGAACTTTAATCATACTTGAATCTGTATGCTCACCATAGTGAACTTTAATTTTGTAATCTCCCGGCAGCACGTCGATACCACCGGCCTCTGCATTCGAAGTTCTTGAATTTTTTCTGGAAATATAGGGTATGCCTTTTTCATCTAACCTCCATGATAATTTATGAAGCCCTGATTTTTCAGGAGTTTTCAGTGTAAGCGTTCGAATCACAGATGATCCATTCATAATTTGAAAGGTAATCGAGTCAGTATTCACTTTTTTCTTCACAGAAGGTTCGGTTATCTGCTCTTTTTTGGATTTCTTTTTCTTATTCGTGTTGCTTGGATCCGGTACCGATAAACTTTCGGGTACTTGAAGATAATAAGTGATTCTCCCATCAAATGATCGATTTTCTCCATGAAACATACCATCGGCCCCAAAACGAGAGCCCGTAGGCTGCTGTCGGTAAACTTGGTAAGCGTCAGGCGCTTGAAATAATTTCACTGGATCATCGAGGTACGCAGGATGAGCGGCAATCGCCCTTAAGGGTTGGATATCGTCTAACACATAGGCGGCCCTACCAAAGGTACCAATGACTAAATCATGTTCTCTCGGTTGGATAGCTAGATCCATGACATTTGTAGTAGGAAAGCCGGCGGTCCATTTATTCCAGTTTTCGGCCCCATCAAAGCTTACGTATAAACCATCACCGGTACCTAAAAAGTAAAGATTTGGTTCAATAGGATCCTGTAATACGCAAAGGGCATAGCCAATAACATCATTTTTATCAACTATTTGCTCCCAACTTTTCCCAAAATCTCTAGTTCTGTATACCATAGGAGCATCATTAAAGCGGCGATAATCATTGGCCACAAGCAATGCTTCTGCAGGATTATGGTTTGAAGCCCTTATCTGATTGATCCAAGCGCCTGTGGGCATGGGGATATTTGTCGTAATATTTTGCCAATCATCACCTCCATTTAAACTTAGATGTACCTGCCCATCATCAGTCCCTATCCATAATAATTCTTTTTGAATAGGAGAGGGCTCGATAACCAATATCGTACAATAATTTTCAGCGCCAGTGGCATCCATAGTCAATCCACCACTTTCCCCTTGTTTTTGATAATCTGGGTTATTTGTGGTTAAATCTTCGGAAATAATATTCCACGTCTGTCCACCATCCGTACTTTTGTGAACAAATTGAGAACCAAAATATAGGGTGTTTGAATGGAAAGGATCGCGATTCATAGCCGCATTCCAGTTAAATCGCAGTTTTTCTTCTCTTTCAGGATGTGTAGGTCTAATACCTTCGTTGTAGCCCGTCAAGCGATCGTAAATAACGGCACTTCCTTGCTGTGATGCAGAGATGCCGAAACGACTATTATCAGGATCAGGCAACACATCAAAGCCATCTCCAAATGAGATTTCTTGCCAATAACTATTTCTAATACCTTGTACTCGCCAAGTATAGGCAGGACCTGCCCAGGAGCCATTGTCTTGCATACCTCCATAAACATTATAGGGCAAATCATGATCAACTGCGATATGATAAAATTGGGCAACAGGTATATTTTGTGCAAAATGCCAAGTTTCACCTCTATCTCGGGTTATATTCAGTCCACCATCGTTGCCATCCATCATATAGTTGGGATCATCTGGATGAATCCACCAGGCATGGTGATCGGGATGAACCCCATTGGAAACGCCATAAGCCGACATCAGTTCGGAAAAGGAACGACCACCATCCTCACTCACATTGACATAAGTAAAAATACTATAAATTCTATTTTCATTTTTAGGATCTACCCGAAGATCACTGTAATAAAAGGGCCGATTCCCAATTTCGTCTTTATCATTTATTAATTTCCATTTAAAACCTCCATCAGTAGACTTATATAAGGCATTTTTTTTAGATTCGATCAATGCATATATGATTTCTGGACTGCTGGGAGCTATAGCGAGCCCTATTCGACCCAAATCTCCTTCAGGAAGGCCATCCTCATCCGACCTTTGTTCCCAAGTTTTACCTGCATCATGACTGATAAACAAACCTGATCCATTACCTCCAGATCTGAAAAACCATGGATCTCGGTGATGATCCCAAAGGGCGGCGATGAGTTTATTTGGATTACGAGGATCCATCACTAGGTCAGCCGCACCACTTGACTGATTGGTGAACAAGATCCTTTCCCAATTCATGCCCCCATCCATTGTTTTATATACGCCACGTTCAGGATGCAAACCCCATGGAGAACCAATCACTGCAACATACACGATATCTGGGTTTTGTGGATGTATAATGATCCTGTGAATGTTACGGCTTTTTTCTAAGCCCATTTTAATCCAATGCTTACCTCCGTCCAAGCTTTTATAAATACCGTCACCCCCATTTAATGAATTTCTGGGATTACCTTCACCCGTCCCTACCCAAACGACAGATGGATTTGATTGTTGAATCGCGACCGCTCCGATAGAGGAGGTCGTTTGTTTGTCAAAAATAGCTTCCCAGGTAACGCCTCCTGAAGTGGATTTCCAAAGACCCCCTGAAGCCGTTCCTACATAGATAATTTCTGATTGCGAATGGACCACATCAATGGAAGTAATCCTTCCTGCCATACCTCCCGGCCCGATACTCCTTGGTTCAATTTTTTCAAATAGATCCATGTCTAACTTCTGAGAAGCAAGTAAAAAAGGGATCAAGAGGATACAAGAAGTTAGAATCTTTTTCATGATGTTAAATTTTTATCTACTTCAAATTATAGTTAAAGTAGCTTGCGATACGCATACTATTACACAGTAGGGAAAAGAAAATTACAAACGGAGTAGGAGTATATAAAAAAAAATGATCTATTAATGCCTATTGGCTATTATAAAGAACGAATAATGCTCATTCAGCGAAATGAATAGCAGTAGATTTAGATCTGTTTTTTTCGTTCAGGACTAATCATTATATGTGCCCTGTGCGTACCTGGATCCATGATCCAAGGCTCACTTGGAATTGAAGGTTTAGTGGGCAGTCCTGTTGATTCTGGAGTTGCAAATGGAATATAAATGACATACCTGAGGTAAGTATTTTCGATTTCTTGAGTTTGCGCGTTGATGTCTCCACTCAAAACATATAAAGTGGCCCTTGTCGGCATTTTTAGTGTACCAGATTTAGCTTCAGATTCTCGGATATCAAAGATGGTCTTAAAATCAAGACCTTCGGTTTTTAACGTCCTGCCTCTTTCCATAAATGGCTCTAAATCAGAATGGTAAGAAGACGCACTAAAACCATCAGTCTCAGGATTATCAGCTAAGCAAATCATATTATTTGTTCCTTTTCTAAGTACTTCCAAAATACCATTTTCCCGATACCCCAATACGGTTGATTGTGCTCTAAACTCCTCTGGACTTGCCAACACAGCGGTACTGATTTGCCATTCAACGCTTGGATATTGGGCACAAGCGGAAAGCGATAAAAAAGGGATTAGGGCGATTAAAAAATTACTGAAAGATATTTTCATAGTAATATGATTTAAGTATGGTCTCAATAGAAATCTGTAAAAAGAAATCAACCTTCTATAATAACAAGATAATAATTTTTTTTGCCTTTTTGTGCCAGAATATATTTATTATTTAAGAGTAAAAAATCAACTGGGGCATCTGGTGTATGTATCTTTTGCTTGTTTATACTGACCCCGCCACCTTGAATCAACCTTCTGGCTTCTCCTTTCGAGGCAAAAATAAGGCCTTCGGTTGCCTCGGTCAGCAGTTCGGTTACTGATGACAGTGATTCATAAACGTTTCTAGAAATTTTGACTTTTGGAACGCCTTCGAGTACTTGTAGTAACCATTCTTCCTTAAGGGTTGATAAATCCTCTTGCGTCGATTTTCCAAATAAAATCTGAGAGGCTTTTTTTGCCATCTCTAAGTCTGACTCTGAATGAACACGTGCCGTTATTTCTTCTGCTAAACTAGTTTGAAGAAGTCTTAAATGCTGATTTTCTTGATGCTGATGGATCAGTGTTTCTATTTCTTCTTTTGACTTTAAGCTGAAAATCTTGATATAGGTTACCATATCCTCATCTGAAGAGTTAATCCAATATTGATAAAATTTATAAGGGCTTGTTTTCTTTGGATCTAGCCAAATATTTCCGCCTTCTGATTTCCCAAATTTAGTACCATCTGCTTTGGTGATCAGGGGAGTGGTGATGGCAAAGGCCTCACCTTGACCTTTCCGTCGGATAAGCTCTGTTCCGGTCACAATATTTCCCCATTGATCAGAACCACCCAATTGAAGTTTTATATTTTTATTCTTCCACAACCAATAAAAATCATATCCTTGAACCAATTGATAGCAAAACTCTGTAAAAGACATTCCAGTGTCTAATCTACTTTTGACAGAATCTTTAGCCAACATATAATTGATTGAAATATGTTTCCCTACCTCCCTAATAAAGTCAAGAAATTCAAATCCTTTGAACCAATCCTGATTATTGACTACTTCTGCACCATTTACACCATTAAAGGCCAAAAATTTCTTGAGTTGGGCAGTAACTCCATGGATATTATGTTTGATGGTTGCCTCATCCAGTAAATTTCTCTCGCTAGATTTTCCTGAGGGATCACCTACCATACCCGTGGCGCCACCTACCAATGCAAAGGGTTTGTGACCACATTTTTGGAGATGAACTAAACTCATGATTTGAACAAGATTGCCTATGTGTAAAGAATCTGCTGTTGGATCAAAACCAATATAGGCGCTGGTCATTTCTTTCTTGAGTTGGGCTTCAACGTTGGGCATTTTATCATGTACCATACCCCTCCAGGTCAATTCAGCTAAAAAGTCAGTCATTTTCATCATTTAGAAAGTAAAAATAAGCGCTCCCATTCAATAAAAGACAAGAGATAGAGGTAATTATTATTATCAATAGTTTAATAATTATATAAATTCTCTTTTGTGGATGGTTGTATTAATGAATCTTATCAATATTTTTGGGAGATGGCTGAATATGGCGAAATAATTAAAGATTTTAAGTCAAAGAAATATGCGCCTATTTATTTCTTGCATGGAGAAGAATTTTTTTTTATTAATAATATAGTGGCTCTTTTTGAAAACGAATTGCTAGATGAAAGTCAAAAAAGTTTCAATCAATACATGTTTTACGGTAAAGAAATTGACATCCCTCAAATCATAACTACCGCAAGAAAATTTCCTATGATGGGAGATCAGCAGCTTATTGTGGTCAAAGAAGCTCAAGATATTAAAGATTGGAAAAAAACTCAGAGCATTGAAGCGCTGCTTCATTATTTGAAGACACCCGTGCCCTCGACTATTTTAGTTTTTGCCTACCAACACAAACCTTTAGACAAAAGGAGCAAGCTGGCCAAAGTGTTAACTAAAACATCCATCATGATGGAGTCCAAAAAAATATATGATAACCAAATTGGTCCCTGGATTCAGAGTTATCTAAATACCAAATCCCTTACAATGAATCAAAAAGGGATCATGATGTTGTCTGAAAACATTGGAAATAACCTTCAGAGATTGTCTAGTGAAATAGATAAACTAGCCTTAAATATAACTAAGGGTCAAGAGATAGACGAGCAGCACATTCAAAATTATGTAGGTATTAATAGAGATTATAATATTTTTGAACTCCAAAAAGCGCTTTCTTTTGGGGATTTTTCTAAAGCCTTTAAAATTATTGAATACTTTACTTTAAATTTAACTAAGAATCCTTTTGTATTAACGATTGCTCAGTTATTTGCCTACTTCAATAAACTTCTCATCATCCATCAATCAACAGTAAAAGAAAAGCATCAGATTGCATCTCTGATAGGGGTTAATCCCTATTTTGTCGGTGAGTATTTGAATGCGAGTAAACGGTTTAGTTTACCGATTGTATTGAGAAACATTGCATTAGTCCACGATACAGATTTAAAATTTAAGGGGATTAAACCTTTTGCTAGTCCCAAAGGAAAGGAAGCCGCTCTGTTAAAAGAATTGATTTTTAAATTGATGCATTAGAAGCAGTTTCAATGACTTAGTTTTGTATGCATAATGAGTAAGCCTATCAAGAACCCATTTACATTCTTCATAATCATCTTTGGATTCCAATTGTACGGTCAAAGTCCAATTCAAGATCACGCGGACGATCCTGCTTATATTCAATCTATTTCATACTACGAATCGGGACGTTATCAAGCGGCTTTAAATGGATTTAATCAGTATTTAAAAACAGGAAAGACGAGCTCTTTTTTAGTAGGGTCACATTTTTATTTGGCACAGATAGAACTAGAGGTCAATCAAAATATCCACCTAATGATCCAATTCATTGATCATTATAAGGTAGAGGCTTTTTATATGAAGGCCTTACTTGCTTTGGGTAATTATCATTTTCATTTGAAAGAATACAAGCATGCAGTTCCTTATTTTTACCGCATTCGGCCCAAAATTTTATTGGAATCCACTTATGTCAATATAAGATTTAAATTGGCCTATAGTCTCTATATGGACCAACTCTATAATGAAGCACTTCCCTTGTTTAATGAGGTAACTTATTACCCCCAAGAAGAAAAGTACAATGCCCATTATTACGCTGGCGTGATATACTTCAATAATCAAGATTTTGACAATGCATTAGAGCAGTTGCTATTGGCTCAAAAAATACCTAAAATGTATAAATTTACAGCACCCTTCATCGCTAAAATTTATTTAAATCAAAAGCAATATACGGAGGTGATTGCCTATGCTGATACGCATCTTAGCGAAACAAAGGGTATCAATTTAGAAGGTAAAATCATATTGAATAGAGTCGCTGCTGAAGCATCGTTTGCTCAATTAAATTATTCGAAGGCCATTCAATATTATACCGAAGTACTCCTTTTGAGTAAATCAAAGGGGGATGTAGCCTTGTTCTTTAATTTCGGATACTCGTTAGAGCAAGCTGGAAAAATGGTTGCGGCAGCAGACCAATATAAAATTGCAGCTTTAGCAGAAGATGCATTGGGCCAACTTGCGGCCTTTCGACTGGGACAAATTTATATTCAATTAAACCAATTCAATACTGCGATCAATGCCTTTCAAATTGTTTTGGAAAGTGAATTCAGTTCAGAATTAAAAAATCAATCTTATTTTTTGATTGCAAAATCTTGGTTTCAACTCAATAATTTCGAAGCCACTATTGATATTTTAGAAAAATATTTAAATGGACATCCCAATGATGAAAATAGGGCTGAGGCAGCCCAAATTTTGGCTGATGCCTATTTATATACTTCAAATTATAAGGCTGCAATCGATCATCTACAAGCTACCCAACTTAAAACTTGGTCACTTAAAAGAACCTATCAAATGGTTACTTTAAAATACGCCCAAATTTTATTCAATGATCAGCTTTATGCTGACGCAGAATATTGGCTTTCAAGGTCATTAATGAATGCGTTGGATTCCAAACATCAATTAGAGGCAAATTTATTGATGGCTGAATGTCTCTCTGCACAGAATAAATATGACCTAAGCGAAAGCTATTTTGAAAGGGTAATTAATGCAAAAGAGGTAAGTATGGAGCAGAAAAGGAAGGCCTATTATGGTTTAGGATATACTCAATATAATGGGGAGCAGTATGAAATAGCCTATAAAAACTTTTCTTTGCTTATGAACTTGAACACTTCAAAAAATCATATTTACATGAATGATGCAGTTTTAAGAGCAGCCGATTGTTTGTTTATCTTAAAACGGTTTGATGAGGCTATTTTGATGTATCGAAAAAATAATGTAAAAGCCGGACAAGAATATGCTAGTTATCAAATAGCCAATATCTATTATTTGAAAAATGAGTTAGAAACAGCTCAAAAAATGTTTGAGAATTTTATTGACATTTATTCAAACTCATTTCTTGCTGATAACGCAATCTTTCAGCTTGGAGAAATTCTGATTGACTTAGAGAAATTTGAGTTGGCTATTACTAATTTCAATTATTTTATTGAGCGCTATGATAAAAGCGCATTGCTTCCCAACGTATATGAGGGAAGAGCCGTTGCCTTTACAAATAAAAATCAGTGGGCTGACGCCGCTAAAGATTATTATATTATTTTGGACAACCATCTGAGTCACCCAATAGCAAACGAAGCCATCTTAGGTCTTCAGAATATCCGTAATAAAGGTTACCAAGTTGATGATTTTGAGGAATATATGGTCAAGCTAAGAACACTTGATCCTAATAATGCGAGCTTAGAATTCATTTCGTTTGAGCAATTAAAAAATGACTATTTCAACCAAGATTATGAGCAGTTGATACAAGGGGTAAATTCTTTCAGAAGTATCTATCCAAATACGTTGCGTAACTATGATTTGTGTTATTTCATGGGAGATGCCTATTATGAGCTCGGGGAGTGGGAGGATGGAATTGCTCAGTTTGAACCGATCATTTCACAACAAGGAGTTTACCTCGGTAGAGCCCTCACCAAATCAGCTAAGGCATATATGAGTCTGAAAAGATATGACCAAGCCATAGATTTATTTATTTTGTT
This sequence comes from Flammeovirgaceae bacterium UBA4465, assembly GCA_905182375.1. Taxonomy (GTDB): domain Bacteria; phylum Bacteroidota; class Bacteroidia; order Cytophagales; family Cyclobacteriaceae; genus UBA4465. Next base: position 151,692 of record CAJJBF010000007.1, on the reverse strand, counting down.
GAATGAAAACGCCAGTAGTGAACGCGAGCGAGATCAAGCGCAGGAAGGTTTGATGATGGCCTATTATGATATCAGTGATGTTGAAAAGGCATTTCTCATAGCACAGGAAATAAGTGAAAATGTTAGTTTATCGGAGTCTAAAAGGAATTTAGGTGCGCTATATCTATTGAGGATTTCAATGGATAGGCTAGAGTATGACAAAGCTTTGTTGCTCGCAGAGTCATTAATAGAAAGTGCGGATAATCAAACAGCTGCCGAGGCAGCTTTCATCATAGCCCAAATACGATACAAACAAGATGACTTCGCCGCTTCAATAGAACAATGCATTGTACTATTGGGAAAATATGGTCTTTATGAGCAATGGACAGATAAAACTTATTTGTTATTGGTCAATAATTACATGGCTTCAGGAGAATTGCTTCAAGCCAAAGCTACTTTAAATTCCATATTGGATAATACAGAGAATGACGCACTTAAAATTAAAGCAGTGGATCTACTCGAAAACATAACTCAGCTAGAAAAAAGAGTACTTACGGAAGAAAACGATTCGATAGATGGTTAAAAATTTACTTAAGCTCTACTTGCTTTTTCTGCCTTTGCTTTCTTTTGGTCAAAGCACCCAAGAAATAGAGTCTGCGGAGTTCATTGTTGAAAAAGATAAGGATTTAAAACTTCCCAAGAGGCAAAGATTATTTGAACGTGTTAAGTCCAGTCCAACTTCGGTATCTGTTGATTCATTAACTTTTGATTTAAAAGAGATTCCCTTTGAAATCCGATCTTATCATCCAATTCTGAAAGTAGCACAGCTTGAAGATCCTGCTCAAGAAAAGGATTATGACCATTTAATTAATATAGGTTATGGCTCGTATAATACCCCTGGAATATTATATGAATACAGTACTCATCGCTTAACCTCCCCCAACTACGGAATGAATATTGGGCTGAAAGAGCATCAAAAAGGCCCTGTTCAAGCAAATTATAGTAGTGAAAGCACTTCTGAAGTACAGCTTTGGCATCGAGCCAATTTGAGCAAAGGAACCTTGTCATCTTCACTTGACTATGGGTATGATAAATTTTATAATTTTGGGATGTTTGATGAGTTGAGTGCCTTTTCTAGCGTTTCAGATACAGCAGATCATTACCTAAGAAGACAACATCGTTTTAATTTATTTTTTGACTATCTCATAAACACTAAAGGTGAAAATTCGATTCATATCGTGCCAGAATGGCATTATACCGGACAACAAGGGTTGAGTAAAATAGATAATGTATCGAGTTATTATTCAGGTGGAGAAGAAAATGATTTCATTTTAAATTTCAATCTAGCAGCATTGAAAAAGAGATCTTGGGTGCTTGATTTTAATTTATTTACGGCTTTGACCCAATTCACTAATCAACGAACTGAAAATAATCAGCGAATATGGGCTTATGGAATCCCAAAAATTGGTTTAACCTTTAGTGATTGGTCTGTGTCTGCCGGATTTAAGATAGGTTTTTATGATGACGCTGCGGAAGGTGGCTCTGGATTTTTATTACCTGATCTGACAGCATCTTATACCTTTGGAAATCATATTTCTGTCTATGGAGAAGTAAAGGGAGATGTTAAAAGAAATGATTTTAAAAGTGTAGTCAGTCTTAATAGACATGTATCTGATAGTATCTTCTTAAAGACGAGCATTGAGAAAATAGGTTTAAAACTAGGTTTATCTGGAGGGCTTTTACCACGCATGACCTATGATGTTAACCTATCGATAAAATCAATAGACGATCAGCTATATTTTACAAATAATAAAAGTAATCCTGCTTATTTTGACGTTGTGTATGATATAGGGAATAGTTCTCGGTTCGATGTTGAAAGTTTTCTGAATTTTGATGCAACAAATCAGCTATCATGGTTTGCCTTAATGAAGTACAATGAAATTAAAACCAATACCATTCAAACGCCTTGGCATACTCCATCAACCTCGTTTCAAATGGGGGCTAATGTCAAACTTAAGAAGGATAGATTAATTTTTTCTCCATACTTAATTAATTTATCTAATATAAAGGCCTTATCAGTAGATGAGGAAATCATTGTTTTACCAAATGTCATAGATTTTGGTATGGATATTGACGTGACCTTTAATGAAAAAATAGGAGCATTTTTAAAAATGAGGAACCTTTTTGGTAAAGAGAATCAAATTTATAATTATTATAATTCAAGAGAATTTGATATTTATGGGGGAATCAGTGTGCGTTTTTAATTGTAAATATATATTTTGCATGTGGAATTAAGTCTTGATGCTTTTTTTTGATCTGCTGCTGACAAAATTATTATGGTGACAACAAGTAATCTAGAAGAAAATGGGGGGAATGGTTTTAAAGGACAATTCGAAGAAGGAGAGGATTATGGTCTACCCCAATTAGATTTTTCGCCATTAGACCCACTTGAATTCAATGAGATCGGTATCAAAACACCTTCCTCAAGGACTTCAGTAGATGATGAAACTCAAACGATCCCAGACGTCAATGAATCCACGTATTCTCCCTTGGTCGAGATTGAAGAAACATCGACTTACATTCATCAAGCAGATGGAAATCAAAAGCTAAAATTTATCTTGGTCGTCGTATTAGGCATGTTATTTGCCTCTGTTATCGGTATTACTTTATTGAGTATGACTGAGGACCCCAAACCGACCATTAAAGCTGAAGTTAAAAAAGAGGTAAAAAAAGAAATAATACCTGAACCCGTCATTGAAGAAGTCATTGAACCTGAAGTTAAGACAGATCCCCCTGAACTGGAATCTGCACCAAAAGCAATTGGAGCGATATCCGAAATAAGTCAGCCATTGGATAAATATTATTTAATTGTGGCTAGTTTTTTTGATAATGACTTGGCCTTCGATTATGCTGAAAAATTGATTTTATCAGGGTCAAATGTTATCATCATCCCACCTTTTAGCACGAGTAAATTTACGAGGGTAGCTCTCCTCGAATATGAAACTCTTGACAAAGTGAATATTGGACTGGATAAATACAAAGATGAATTCGATGAGCAGTTATGGGTATTAAAATATTGATCCTAAAGTGGTCAAGTCTTCTGTTATACTGAACAATATTTTACTGTTTTTCTAGTTATACAATAAATATAATTTCAATTTTTTCTACCTCAAGAATGTTTTTATTGAATCATAGGCTAAACAAATTCTGATTTATGACCGTCTTATCCTTATTACTTCAAATAGAAGAAATATTACCCGCTGATGAAGGATCACTTAGTTTATTGGTTTTATTGACCAAAGGGGGCTATATGATGATTCCACTAATTATTCTTTGGATCATTGCTGTATATGTATTCATCGAAAGAATTTTAGTCCTGAAACACGCATCAAAAACTCCCGAAAATTTTCAAAATGATATCAGAGAAAAAGTTCAAGCGGGTGCTATTAATGAGGCTAAATTAGTATGTAGCAAAGTAGATACACCCGTTGCAAGAATGATTGAAAAAGGCATTTCAAGAATAGGGGCTAATATGTCAAATATAGAAGCATCTATTGAAAATATTGGTAAAATTGAACTCAATAAATTAGAGAAAAACTTATCTCTGCTCGCAACAATTGCAGGAGCAGCCCCAATGATTGGTTTTCTAGGTACGGTTACGGGAATGATTCAGGCGTTCATCTCGATTGCGCAGGAAGAAGGTGCGGTAAGTCCAAAATTATTGTCTAGCGGTATTTATGAGGCTATGATCACAACTTCAGTAGGCTTATTCGTAGGTATTATTGCTTATCTTGGTTATAACTACCTCGTCACACGGGTACAAAAGTTAGTCCATAACATGGAGTTTACGTCGATAGATTTCATTGAGTTGCTTCAAGAGCCAAAAAAATGAATATTAATTCAAAATATAAAGTAGATGCGACTTTTAGTATGTCGTCTATGACAGATATCGTTTTTTTGTTATTGATTTTTTTCATGCTGACTTCTTCGTTCATTACCCCCTCAGGACTCCCAGTTAATCTACCTACTTCCAAATCTTCTGCGATTGTCATGCAAAAAGTAAGCGTTACCATTACTAAAGAATTGGGATACTATGTAGATGAACAGCTTATTTCTAAGGATCAACTAGAGGGGATATTGAGAAATTCATTTAATGGGGAAGAAGGTTCGGTAGTGCTACATTGTGATAAAACGGTGCCGGTTGAAGACTTGGTATATGTTGCGTCGATTGCCACCATGCTTGAAGCTAAAGTTTCCATTGCTACGAAACCCAACTTGTGAAAAAAGAGTCGAATAGAATTGAAAAAAAAAGTGCGTTAATTACTTTAATACTACAAATTGTATTAGTGTGCGGACTCTTTTTTGCCGTTGCATGGAAGGAACCTAATCCTCCCATCGCTCAGTACGGTATTGAACTGGGTTTTGAAGTGTTTACAGGTACTGAAGAAGCGAGTCCCAATCAAACAAATGACTCACCAACGGAGAATAGTCAGATTATTCAAGAAGAAACAAGCAATGATGAAATCGGCCTCAATGAAGTAACGGAATCACAGGAAATTTCGGAATCAATTGGTGAGTCACAAGGTGATATCACAGACCAAGAGGTAGAAACAGATCAAATAATAGCATCTTCACAAATAGATGCGTTGACAGATGATGAAACAGTAGCTATTTTAGATGAATCTGAACAAATTATGGAAGATGTGGAATCTACTGATAAAAAAGAAGAGGACATTGAACCGGAAGATAATACGGCTAAAAAAACGTTAAATACGGATGAAGAAGATCTTCAAAATGCATCTTTGGATGATTCTGAATCAGAATTGCAAGGTAAAATGGAGCAAACTGACTCTAAGACAGGATCAAATAATCAAATCAATGAAATCGACGAAAGAGCCTTATATAAGACAAATGCTGGGTCTAAACAAGGAGCGAATGAAGGTCCAGAATTGCAAATCTCAGGATGGGAGTGGGGCGCACAAAAACCAAGGCCTAAGGATACCTCTGATGAAATTGTAGGGAAAGTCATCTGTAACATAAGAGTTGACTCAGATGGTTATATTTCTGCACAATTAGACAGCTATACGACGCCACCCTCGGTAGCAATTGCCTATAAAAATTCACTTGATGGTTTGCAGTTGGAAATCAAGGATGACGGCGTGACTTTGGGATCAATGGGTAAAGTTGTCTTTATCTTAAAACCGAAGTTAGATTGAAGTATCATGAATGTCTTGACTTTCTTTATCTGCAATTACCGAGTTATCAACGATCTGGTAGGCGAGCCTTTAAAGAAAACCTTGATAATACCGTTGCTTTATTAAATGTTTTAGATCATCCAGAACATAAAATAAAATGTGTTCATATTGCTGGGACGAATGGAAAAGGTACGAGTGCGCATGCGATTGCAGCGGTGCTACAGGCCAGTGATTATAAGGTGGGCCTGTATACTTCTCCTCATTTAAAATCATTTCGAGAAAGAATCAAAATTAATGGTCATCAAATTGATCAAAATTCAATTATAGATTTTGTTAAAAAGCATAAAGATATAATTAAGGTTATATCTCCGTCCTTTTTTGAAATGACTGTAGCTATGGCTTTTGATTATTTTGCTACGCAGAAGGTAGATATTGCTATTGTTGAAACCGGACTAGGTGGAAGATTAGATAGTACTAATGTCATTGATCCTGAAGTAGCTTTAATAACTAATATAGGTTTAGACCACACAGATATTCTTGGAGATACCCTTGAGAAAATTGCGGTAGAAAAAGCGGGCATTATGAAAAAAAACAAACCTGTAATCATTGGTTCCTTTCAAAATAGATTAATCGATCTTTTTAAAGTACAAGCCACAGAGAAAGAAGCCCCATTGATCCAATTATCAGACCAATACCAGATTACGCCCAAGGCCAAGGGTCAATATCATATTTCAAAAAAAGATGAGCTGCTTCTTGAGGAAATATCTTTTGATATTAAAGCAAAATATTTTGTAAAAAATATCCCAGGGATCTTAGAAGTTCTTTTACAATTAAAGAAAAAAGGATGGAAAATAAGTCCAGACCAAATGGTAAGCGGCCTAGGTGAAATAACAACTTCAACGGGCTTGAAAGGGAGATTTCAAATACTTTCGAATCTTCCAAAGATCATTGCGGATGTCAGTCATAATTTAGAAGGAATTATCGAGCTAATGGATCAAATAAAGATGTTTGAGCATAAGCAATTACATATCATTTATGGGGCAGCCAAAGAACGGAATATAGATGAGATATTTAATCAGTTCCCAAAGGAAGCGCAGTACTATTTGACTACAGGAAATAATTCAAGATTGCTGGATCTGAAGTCATTGGCTGAAATTGCAGAAAAAAATTGTCTAGAGAAACGTGAATTTCTTAATGTGAATTTGGCCTTAACATTTGTTAAATCAATAGCTGATAAAGATGATGTGATTTTAATTACGGGAAGTGCTTTTATCATTGGAGAAATTGACGAGTTGTGACGAGACAAAAAAAAAGACGCTTTGCAGAGAATAAATTGAGGGCTAATTTGGTCGAGTCAGGAAAAGATTTCTATGATGAGATCAAAGGGAAATGGCATTTAAAAGTTTTTACTGATCAGCAACCCATAGTTCTTGAGCTGGGCTGTGGAAAGGGTGAATACACATTGGGACTTGCCCAAGCTTTTCCGAATCGTAATCATATTGGGGTCGATATAAAAGGAGATCGATTATGGGTAGGGTTCAGGAATAGCACTTCGAGAAGGTATTCAGAATGCTGCTTTTTTGAGAACTCAAATTCAATTTCTAGAGCATTTTTTTAAGAAAGGAGAGATTGATGAAATATGGATTACTTTTCCAGACCCAAGACCCAAGGAAAAAGATGAAAAAAGAAGATTAATCGCTCCTAGATTCTTGGCCATTTTTCAAAATCTATTAAAACCAGACGGTTGGTTAAGGTTCAAAACAGATAATACTGAACTTTTCAATTATACACTGAAATTGATAAATCAAAATAGAATGAGTATTAAAAACCTAGCCTTTACTCATGACTTATATGATTCTGAATATGTATTTGAACATTATGGAATAAAAACAAAATATGAGCGTAAATTTGCTGCATTGGGTGAAACAATAAAATACCTTAAATTTCAATTTCAATAAACTAAAGATGAAAAATATAATTATCCTTGTTTTTTTGGTCAGCTTGCATCTTTTCATATCTTGTTCAGATAACAACAATATGAATAGCTATTATAATAATCCATGCTACACCAAACTTCCTTATACTGATCAAATGGCGATTGATGTTGCGCTTATAGATGAATATTTGAGCGAGGAGGGTATTATTGCAGAAATAGATGAATCAGGCCTTCGATATGTTATTATTGAAGAAGGAGAGGGATCAAGACCTACTGCAGATAGCAGGGTTAATGTTAAATATAGGGGGACTTTATTGAGTGACAATAGTTTGTTTGATGAGAATACTGAGGGGATTGAATTACCACTATCTTTCGTTATTGCTGGATGGCAAATAGGTGTTCCTCTTATTAAGGAGGGAGGGAAAATAATGTTGTATATTCCTTCTAGACTGGGCTATGGCTGCGACGGTAGTGGTTCAAGTATCCCTAGCAATGCTAATCTTATCTTTGAAGTAGAAATGATAGAAATTATTTAATAATTAATCTTTTATTTTAATATAAATTAAAATTATTAAGGACTCTTTAAGTGATTTTTGAAATATTCATTTGATTTTCAAATAGACGACAACCTATCTTTTAAAAAATATCAGATTATATGATTTGATATTTTTATTTTTGGTCTTCTATATACTCCAAAATATCCATGATCTCTCCGTAATCTTTAAATCCAGGTTTCTCTTCGCCGGTAGCCATTATTTCAATTTCTGGCCATGAATCGATTTGGTCTAGATCCAAATTAAATCCATTAATGATTTGTTCACTTTGAGTGTAATGGAGCAGCGGTTTGATCAGTGTCTTATTTTTACCTTTTTGAGATCTGCAGACAACAATTTTATGAGCCATTTGTCCTTCTTTAATCTTATTCTGAAGGGTTTGCTCGTTATCGATGGTATCTAGATTTATTTTTAAATATATTTTCTTCCCTGTTTCGGATAATGGAACCAATAAATCAGGATTACTTGTTTCTATAATGTCTAGATCAACGAGAGGAAGGTAAGTTTGAATAAGTTCAAGCTCCATATCCTCAAATTCTCCTGCAATTTGAGGACCTTGTATCCATTGTGTTATGGCTTTTAATGCATCAATACTTACACCATCCTTGTGATTTGAATTTAGATTGAAACCAATTACGTCTACCATCATTCCTGAACAATAACGTGCATCGCTTAGGTTATTGACACCTCTTATTTTTACAAACTTTTCTGACTTCATTTAATTGCAATTTATTAATAAAATAGTTTTAATAAACTTTTTTTAAGAAATGGGAAGGCTCTTTAGAATAGTTTTTTATATAAATGTAAAAAAAAATGAATAAGCTAATGATTACCCAAGAGGAAATAGAATATTGCTTTCTCTTGAATTTATTTATTCTTCATTCAACTTAAAAACGAAAAACATAGGGGAGTAGTTCGCTAATTAATGCTTTGTATTTAAAATTAAAAGTCTCAAAATCATTAATTATAATTACCGCAGCTTATTTTTGTATATAATTTTAAATAGCGTAAACCGAGGCTGTGAACCCGGCAAAAAGCAAATGAGCAAAAAGAGTAGAGTTTTAGTCGCCATGAGTGGTGGAATAGATAGTTCGATTGCAGCGATAATGTTGCACGAACAGGGATATGAGGTTATTGGGATGACCATGAAGACGTGGGATTACAGCACCTCAGGAGGAAGTAAAAAAGAAACCGGTTGTTGTAGCCTTGATTCTATTAATGATGCTAGGAATATCGCCGTCAACTTGGGATTTCCTCATTATATTATTGACATAAGAGAAGAGTTTGGAGATTATGTCATAGATCATTTTACGAGTGAATACTTAGAGGGGAGAACACCTAACCCGTGTGTACTCTGCAATACCCATATAAAATGGGACAGTTTGCTCAGGAGGGCGGATCAACTTGACTGTGAATTTATAGCTACGGGCCATTATGCTAAAATTAGATTAGAAAACGAACGATATGTAGTATCAAGGGGTAAAGATTTACAAAAGGATCAATCCTATGCGCTCTGGGGAATCTCTCAAGAAAGTTTAAGTCGTACTATTTTTCCATTAGGTGATCTTCACAAAACAGATATTAAAGCACTGGCCCTTCAAAAAGGCTTGTTTGAATTGGCATCTAAATCTGAATCATATGAAATCTGTTTTGTTCCCGATAATGATTATCGAGGTTTTTTACGTAGAAGGGTAGCGGGTCTAGAAGAAAGGGTGGCAGGAGGAGCATTCGTCTTGGAAACAGGAGAAGTGGTAGGAAGCCATGAAGGCTATCCTTTTTACACCGTAGGTCAGAGGAAAGGTCTAGGTATTGCCTTAGGTTATCCTGTATACGTTACGGAAATTCAAAAAGAGACGAATCGGGTAGTTTTGGGAACTTTTGATGAACTCTCTAGAGATGGCATGTATGTTAAAAATTTAAACCTTCAAAAATATCCTGAAATCCCTTTAGGTAAATTAGATACCATTACAAAAGTGCGATACAATGACTTAGGAAATCCTGCGATCATTGAGCAAATTGGGGATATTATGAAAGTATATTTTGGCAACGGTGTCAATTCTATCGCACCCGGGCAAGCCGCCGTATTTTACGAGGGTGATGACATAATTGGTGGCGGTTGGATCACTAAAAGTTTTAAGCAATTGAGCATGTTAAATAAAACGAATGCTAATGTCTAGAATCAATATTTTTTAGTATTAAAAAGCTAATTGAGTATTCGAATATTAATAGTTGAGAACATAAAATTGATACAGCTTTTTACAAAAAGGGTAAATAAATATATAGAGAGATTTAATAATTATTAAATTAAACCTATTATCAGAAAGAAAAATGAAAAATCTAAAGGCCATCTATTTGTTGTCACTCTTTTCGATCGGCTTTTATTCAACCAGCGCCCAAACCCATCGATATATGGTTTTTCTCTCTGATAAAGCTCATTCAGCCTACTCTTTAGATGAACCAGAAGAATTTTTGAGTACGCGTGCAATTGCTAGAAAAATCCGACATAACGTTAAGATTGATTTGCTAGACCTACCTGTTAGTACTACTTATATTCAAGATTTAGCTTCTTTAGAGGTGGATGTGTTCTTTACTTCCAAATGGATGAACGCCTTACTCATTCAAACGGATTCAAGTACTTTACTAGAGGTCGTAGATAGGTCTTATGTTGATAGTGTAGTTTTCATAGCTCCGGGTGCTAGGTTAACCTATGAAAATATAGGTTTCGAATGGCCGGTGACCTTTGAAGAGCCAAACAATCCACTTGAATCTTCTGAGTTACAGCTGGCAATGATGAATGCTCATCAAATGCATGAGGACGGATACCGAGGTGAGAGTATGCTTATTGCCGTTTTGGATGCAGGCTTTAAAGGAGCCAATTTATTTGAACCTCTTGAAAACGTATTCAATGAAAATCGCTTGATTGCTGCAAAAGATTTTGTAACGAATGGAGGAAATCCGTTCTTATACAGTGGGCATGGCACCTCGGCGTGGTCAACCATAGCAAGTGATTATAAAGATTTTATAGGTACAGCCCCGAAGGCAGCATTCATTTTGTGTGTAACTGAAGACGTTGCTTCTGAATACAGAATCGAAGAGTACAATTGGCTTATAGCTGCCGAATATGCGGATAGTCTCGGGGCAGATATCATTTCGAGTTCATTGGGCTACAGTGGCTTTTCTGATGTGGCGATGGACTATACTTATGAGGATATGGATGGAAAGACAGCTATCATCACGAGGGCATCAAATTTGGCCATAAAAAAAGGTCTCTTAGTCATCACGAGTGCCGGCAATGAAGGCAATGATTCATGGAGATATATTACTGCTCCAGCGGACGGCCCAGATAATATCACGGTAGGAAGTGTCAAAAGTGATTACAGCATTTCAGCCTTTAGCTCCCAAGGTCCTACAGTGGATGATCGAATTAAACCTGATCTGGTTGCACTCGGACAAGGCACTACATTATTGACCTCAAACGGGAGTATTTCGCAAGCTAATGGCACGAGCTTTTCTGCGCCCTTAATTGCCGGTTTTTCAGCAGGAATTTGGCAAGCACATCCTGAATTCACTAATTTAGAAGTTGTTGATCACTTACGTAATTTAGGTACGCGTTTTGAAGATCCTGATAATTATTTTGGTTTTGGCATCCCCATTTATTTGACCGCTGAAGATAGTTTGATTGAGACAGATACCACGATGTTGGCTCTTTCAGAATTTGCTTCAGATGGAATTTCTATTTATCCAAATCCAATTTATGGAAATGCTATTTCTATTAAAATAGATTCAAAAATCGACATTTACCCTCTTGACATCAAATTATTGGACTTAAAAGGAAATAATGTGAGTGAACTGAACGTTTTAACAGCACAATCAGGAGGATTGATATCAATGGATATTTCTATGATTCGTGCGGGTGTTTATATTTTAATATTATCATCTGATAATATTTCAAGAAAGATAAAACTGATTAAGTATTAATTATGTCTGAAATCCTGATTGCACCCTCTATTTTAGCTGCTGACTTTGGTAACCTAGCTGCAGCGACGCATATGATCAATGAAAGTCAAGCTGACTATATTCATATTGATATAATGGATGGTAATTTTGTACCTAATATATCATTTGGATTTCCAGTAACTCAAGCGATTTATAAGCATGCCAAAAAGCCTTTAGACTTTCATTTAATGATCAATAACCCTGATAATTATTTGGAAGACTGTGTAAATAGTGGGGCCAAAATAATTACGGTCCATGCAGAGGTCTGTAACCACCTCAACCGAACCCTCCATCGGATCAAAGAATTAGGCGCACTTGCCGGCGTCGCTTTGAACCCTCATACTTCGGTAGATGTATTAAAGAATGTCATCAGTGACCTGGATCTGATCCTCATCATGTCAGTAAACCCAGGCTTTGGAGGTCAAAAATTTATTGACAATACTTATGCCAAGGTTAAAGAAATAAAACAATTAGCAGACGCGGCGGGAAAAAACATACTCATTGAAATAGATGGTGGAGTGAACGGTGAGAATTCACCTTTGCTCGTAAAGGCGGGTGCAAATATGCTGGTGGCAGGAAGTTATGTCTTTAACTCCATGAATCCTTCTCAAACCATAGAGTCTTTAAAGAATCCTTGATCTTTTGAGTTCTTTTAAGTTATTCTTGGTTTTTTGTGTGGTATTGATGGGTTATAGTCCATACGCTCAATGGACCATTAATGGTCATATTACTTCTCAAGAGGGTAAGGCCATTACACAAGCAGAGATATTTTTTCCAGATTTTAATAAAACAATTAATAGCGATGATTTTGGGGTCTTCCATTTCAATATTAATGACAGTACTGACCAGATAAAAATCATCATTACGCATATTGCCTATCAGCGTAATGACTTCTTGATAGTTAAGAAGAATAGTAGTCAAGACATTAAATTTGTTTTGGTAAGTAGGGAGATTTTGATGGAAAAAATCGAAATTTTTGAGACTAATGAGAAGTATCAAGGGATGGATCAAAATCAAATCAAGTTAAATGCCAAATCAGTTCTTGTCATGCCTTCTGCCTTTGGAGATTTCAGCAAAGTATTGTCAACATTACCTGGTGTATCTTCCAATAATGAACTTTCATCCACTTATTCGGTACGTGGAGGAAATTTTCAGGAAAATTTGGTTTATGTCAATGGGATTCAAGTTTATAGACCTTTTTTAGCCAATATGGGTAGGCAAGAAGGATTGAGCTTTATCAATCCCGATTTTGTACAAGACATCTCGTTTTATGCAGGGGGGTGGCAGCCAAAATATGGGGATAAGTTGTCCAGTAGCTTAAACATAGAATATAAAGAACCGGATCGTTTTGAAGGCAGTGCCTCGGTAGGGCTTTTGGGAGGGAAGATCTATTTGGGGGGAAGTTCTGACAATCAGCGTTCAAAATTCTCCATTGGTGTAAGGCATAAAGATGCCAGATATTTGTTAAATACTTTAGAAGTGTCAGGTCAATATTTTCCAATATACAGAGATCTGCAAGGATTTTTCACTTTCGACTTAACTAAAAAGTCAAGTTCCTTGATTAATAAAACTAAGTTAAACTGGCTCTTATCTTATGGCCAAAATCGATATCAAACAATTCCAATATCTCAAAGTACAGTTTTTGGTTCGGTGACTCAAAATTTTAGACTTCAAACTGATTTTATGGGAAATGAGTCTTTAGATTATGACACGTATCAAACAGGCTTTAATTTGTCACATAGGATAAATGATCGATTTAAGACTTCCCTTATTGCATCAACAGTTTCGACGCAAGAAAAAGAAAATTTTGAAGTTGAAGGGGCGTATCGTTTATGTGATGTAGATCAAAAAACTCAGGTTGATTTTAGTGATAAATGTATAGTTACCAGAGCCATTGGAACCCATTTTGATTATGGACGAAATGCATTAAATGTACATATTTCGACTATTGAAAACAGAAATGAGTGGCTTATTAATTCTAATAATCTATTTGAATTTGGCTTTGGGATGAGCCACCAAAACATTACTGATGATATTCATGAATATGGCTTCATTGATTCCGCTGATTATGTAACTACGACTCAGTACATTCAAAATAAGTTTAGTATGTCGAGTAATAACTATTTTGGTTATTTCCAATATTCTTTTTTTGATCAAGACTCCTCGCACATATTCAACATCGGCTCCAGATTTAATTATATGAATTGGACCGATCAATTGTTACTAAGTCCCCGAGTACAATATCAATATCGACCGAGTTGGTCTGTACCCACTCGAATCAATTTTTCTATGGGCTTTTATCATCAGCACCCACAGTACAGGGAATTCAGAAACCGTGAAGGTATGATCAATAAAGGTGTGACCGCTCAAAAATCTTTACAGTTTATTACTGGAATAGATCGATTCTTAACCTTATGGGGGAGACCTTTTATATTTACCACACAAGCCTACTATAAATATTTATGGGATTTGAATCCTTATGAGATTGATAATGTAAGAATACGATACTACGCAGATAACATCGCCAAAGGTTATGCCTCGGGCCTTGATATTAGGATCAATGGTGAATTTATAGCCGGTACTCAATCTTGGTTTAGTTTAGGCTTATTAAAAACAATGGAAGACATCGAAAATGATGAAAACGGTTATCAAAGGCGTCCATCTGATCAAAGAATAACGATAGGTGCATTTTTTGAAGATCATTTACCCAATGACCCTTCATTAAGAGTTTATTTGAATTTAAATTTTGGGTCTGGTTATCCCTTTGGCCCTCCCAATAACAGTGTCTATCGAAATGCTTTTTCTGGAGATGAATATTATCGCATAGATATGGGGTTGACGAAGATCCTTCCCGTGATCAATTCTAATTTTGTCAAAAATATCATTTTTCGATTAGAAGTATTAAATGTACTTGAAGCAGATAATACCATTAGTTATCAATGGATTGAAGATGTAAATGGTAATAATTTGGCGATACCTAACTCATTATCAGCAAGATATTTTAACTTGAAAATAATGTGTAACCTCTAACTAAATTTATAGAGTGTTGAGGACAAAAAAATAAAAACGTAAAAGGTCTATTATACATGTTCTTTAAAAAATTAAATTGTGTATTTATTTTAAACTTAGGTAGATCAACCATTTGGTTATGCCAGAGTATATTGGTTTTATCTCTATTTAATTCTTGTAGTGACCAAGAAGATTTTACAGAAGAAGGTTATGATTATAAAACTTTTGAGGTGAATGTTTTTGATCAGCTTACCAATGTGGGTATTGATACCTTGGCAGTGACTAAAGCTTCGATAGGTCTTGACTCATATTATTATTATCCTATCACATCAAACTCAAGCGGAAAGGGTCAAGAGGAAGGTAATATTTTATCCATAAAATACCAAATAAGTATTTTAGGAGGGGATACCATTGCCTTTTATAACTTAGGAGGTGAAATATTCTCCTTTGGACAAGGCATGAACGCCTTGATTCCCGTAGGTCTCGACTTCGCCATTGGTCAATCGGATATTCGAGTAGGCGAGGAATATAACTATATTTTACCTCCCGCGTTGGCCTATGGAGACTTAGATTTAGGTGATTTTCAAGCTATTATTCCGAAGAATTCGATACTTAATATTCAAATAAAATTAGTAGCATTAACTGCTTTATTCGATATACCCGCTACTCAATCACTCGAAATTAACGAGTATATTAACGATACAGCTTTAAATGATACCTCGGTTTGGAGTGGTAATGATGGATTTATTTATCGTTCATCTTCATCAAGATTGGTCATGAAGGTACTCGACTCTAGCTTTTTAGTATCCCCTGTTGAGGGCAATACAGTGTCCTTATCCTATGTTCTTTATGATCTGAATGACTCATCTGCAGTCATTGATCGAAGAACGATTGTAGATCCATTTTTATTTACTTTAGGCGTAGATGAGATTATACCTGGATTGGATGAGGCGGTTCGTAACATGCATCTTAATGAGCCAACATTGATTCTGCTAACCTCAGACATTGCCTACCAAGAAAGTGCGGCAGTTATTCCGAATTATGAGGGATTGAGACAAGCATTGGTATCGGCACAAGGAATTCCTGCCTACGCTGCAGAGATTGAACCCTTTCAAATTTTGAGATTTGAAGCGTCAATAGAAAAAATAGATTAAAAAAAGCGTAATTTTGTAATTAGCAATTATTAAGGTCTTATAAAGTGACGCTGAACAAAGCCTTATACTCGTTTTTTATCTTGATTTTTATTTTTAATCTACCTTCAAGTTTAGGTCAGAGTATCTATAAAAAGTATGGTATTTATAGAAATCCAGCACTTGTGATTTCCAACAAAATCTCTTGGACACTGAGTATGGGTTCTGGGAAAACACATTTCAATCACAGCTTAAAAAATTTCTATTTATATCAGTCTTCAGAAGTCCAACTCATCCGATCTAAAAATGCAGAAAGCTTTTCCGGCGATCTCATCAATGGCCAAACCAATTGGCTAAACAATCCAACGGAGATAGAGGATGTGAATGTAGGTGATCTATTTGATGTAGGATATGACCGATTGGATTCACCGGTTTACAATGGGCAACTCAGTGCACAAACTGTTTTTTTGGACAGTGATACTGCTGATTTTCAATTTCAGAGTCAATGGTCTAGTATTCCTATCAATTTTTCTGCCCATTATGAGTTTTTAAAATTTAGAGTAGGGGTAGGCATACATTATGAAAAACTAAGAACAAATGTATTAAGTCCAACCAACAATAATTACGGTATTTTAGATTATGATCCAGGCTTTAAAACCACAAAGTTGTATAAATATTATGGCATATTGGGTTATAAGTTTTATGAAGAATGGAATTCTGCCCTGGTCGGAGAAATCCAAATAGGAAACGTAAAATCAAGTCGTGAATTTAATAATGATTTAATTAAGAGTAGTTTAATGGTAAACTTAGGTTTAAATTATGAATATCATTTTTCGGAATACTTAAGGTTCGTACTGAAGCCTTCTTTTGAGATTAAAAGCTATAAAATGAATATTTTAGATGCTTCTGGAACGCTGTTAGATCAAGTATCACACAATTATAATGCTTTCTATATACAAGCAGGGATAAGTATAAATATACCTGAATTAAGAAGATCTCCGCTAGCGGCAGATCATGTTCAATTGAAACATGTCATTACGGATCCTAAGAATGGAAGATTGGAAGAGGTAAGGGGTCAGGTGTTGTGGAAAGAACAAAATCCAAAAATGGGCCAAAACCACAGACGACTCATCCGCAATAAGGCTATTAATAAGAAAAAATCTCATCCCTATTAATGTTATTTTTGAATTAAAAAATGATTAAATTACCACTTGATTTTTTACTAAACCAAGATACTTTTCATGTCAGACGGAGATGTTGAAAATATTGCCGAATCAGGCAACATAATACCCATAAATATTGAGGATGAAATGAGGGGCGCCTACATCGATTATTCGATGAGTGTGATCGTTTCAAGGGCCTTACCTGATGTGAGAGATGGATTAAAGCCTGTTCACAGAAGAATTCTATTTGGAATGGATGAATTAGGTGTCAATTACAATCGGCCCTATAAAAAATGTGCCAGGATTGTAGGAGATGTCTTGGGTAAGTATCATCCACATGGTGATACAGCTGTTTATGATTCCATGGTGCGTATGGCCCAATCTTGGTCCCTTAGGTATCCGCTTGTAGACGGACAAGGAAATTTCGGGTCTGTAGATGGAGATTCTCCAGCGGCCATGAGATATACAGAAGCGAGACTCAAGCGTATTTCTGAAGATCTTCTTGGAGACATACAAAAAAACACAGTAGATTTTGTTCCCAATTATGATGATTCTACGACAGAACCTTCCGTATTGCCTGCACGACTGCCCAATTTGCTTTTAAATGGAGCTTCGGGTATCGCAGTAGGTATGGCTACAAATATGGCCCCTCATAATTTAACGGAGGTGGCCAACGGAATCGTTGCCTATATAGATAACAATGAGATTACTATTCCTGAGCTCATGGAATTCATTACGGCACCTGATTTTCCAACGGGAGCCATCATATATGGTTATCAAGGAGTTCGTTCAGCTTTTGAAACAGGGAGAGGTCGTATCATGATGCGCGCCAAAGCAGACATTGAGGTAATGAAAAGTGGAAAGGAACAAATTGTTGTGACGGAAATTCCTTTTCAAGTCAATAAGGCTTCTATGATTGAGAAAACCGCTCAATTAATCAATGAAAAGAAAATAGAAGGGATATCAGATTTGAGAGACGAATCAGATCGAGATGGAATGCGTATCGTTTACGAGTTAAAAAGAGATGCGATTCCCAATATTGTACTAAATACACTTTTTAAGCACACCCAGTTGCAATCGGCATTCAGTGTGAACAATGTGGCCCTAGTTAAAGGGAGACCTAAGATGCTGAATCTAAAAGATTTAATTGTGTACTATGTTGATCACAGACATGAGGTAGTGATTCGCAGGACAAAATATGAATTAGAAGAGGCAGAAAAGCGTGCGCACATTCTAGAAGGATATTTAATTGCTTTAGACAACTTGGATGAAGTGATTGCTTTGATTAGAAACAGTCGCGACCCCGAAATAGCAAAAAATAATCTTATAGAAAAGTTTTCTTTGTCAGAAATTCAGGCAAAAGCCATCTTAGAAATGAGATTGCAGCGACTCACAGGTCTTGAAAGAGATAAAATCATCAAAGAATATGAGGAAATAAAAAGATTAATCGATAAACTTCAGGAAATACTTGATAACGTTGATCTTAGAATGAAAATCATCAAGGACGAACTTCTTGAAGTTAAGGATAGATATGGTGATGAAAGAAATTCGATTATAGAACACGCTGCTGATGATTTCACAGCAGAAGACATGATTCCAGATGATGAAATGGTTTTAACCATTTCGCATCAAGGTTATATTAAAAGAACGGCCCTAGTAGAATATCGAACACAAGGAAGGGGAGGTGTGGGGTCCCGTGCAGTAAAAAGTAAAGATGATGATTTCACCGAGCATTTGTTTGTGGCTACCGCACATAATTACTTACTTATTTTTACCCAACTGGGCAAAGTCTTTTGGAAGAAGGTATGGGAAATTCCAGAGGGAGGAAAAACATCGAAAGGGCGTGCGATACAAAACCTTATCAATATCGAACCTGAGGATGCGGTGAGGACTGTTATAAATGTGAAGACCCTTTCTGATCCCGATTATATTAATAATAATTATCTCATCATGTGTACTTCAAGAGGTACTGTCAAGAAAACAACCTTAGAAGCTTACAGTCGTCCTAGACAAAATGGGATCAATGCCATTACCATTCATGAAGGCGATAAGCTACTAGATGTGCGATTAACAGATGGGGACAATGACGTTGTGATCGCAAAGAATTCGGGTACTGCTATTCATTTTCACGAATCAGACGTTCGTTCTATGGGCAGAACTGCGGCTGGTGTGAGGGGTATTCATCTACAAGAGGACCAGTTCGTTGTGGGCATGGTATGCATCAAAAAAGATACGGCATCTAACTTACTCGTAGTATCCGAGAAAGGCTATGGAAAAAGATCTGATTTAGGTGACTATAGAGTCACAAAGCGTGGGGGAAAAGGAGTAAAAACCATCAATGTAACTGAAAAGACGGGTGCATTGGTAGCGATCAAAGATGTGGTAGATGGTGATGAACTCATGATCATCAATAAATCAGGGATCGCTATTAGATTGCCAGTGGATCAGCTGCGTGTTATGGGAAGGGCTACACAAGGAGTAAAATTAATTAGACTCAATCAAGACGATGAAATCTCTGCAGTAGAGAAAATAGAATTCGTTGCCTCAGATGAAATCGCAGAGCACGATGAATCGGATGAAGATAATTCAAATCCAACCAATAAAAACGTATAATTTGAAATGATAATCGAAAAATAGAGTAAAATGAAAATAGTATTAACCTTATTGGTTTTTGCTTTAATAAGCACAACTAATATTTATGCACAAAAACAAATTAAGCCTAAGCTGAGTAAAATAGAATCCTTATTTAAAAAAGGTGAACTTATTGAAGCTAAAGAAATTTCAGATGTATCTATCAGCTACGAAAAAACCATGAATAATCCTAAAACTTGGTATTTGAGAGGGCTAATATATATGGCTTTAGATACCTCTGCCAGTATGGTGGGAGTAACCAGTGATGCCTTACAAACTTCCTTATCTAGCTTTAATAAAAGTGATGTGCTAAATGAAGGTGAGGATAAAGAACCTTTCATTACAGACAATGTAGGAATCCCGACTACAAAAACTCAGCAAATTGAGACCTATTGGGGCTTTTACTACAACAAAGCAGCTACCGCATTCGGGGAAAAAGATTATGTTGAGGCAATCACTTCTTTTAACAATGCCGCTTTGATCAAGCCTAACGATACTAATTCAGTAATTAATGCAGGTTATGCTGCTGTTCAGGCCAAAATGTATGATCAGGCAAAAAATAGTTTTTATAAAGCGATAGAACTCGGTTCCACAGAAAGAGATGTCAGATTAATCTTAATTTATGTAGTATCTACGGGACAAAAACTACTTGAAGAGTCTCTGGAGATTATTCGTGACGCTCGCGTTCTTTACCCTAGTGATAATGAACTGGCAAGACAAGAAATCAATGTTCTTATACAATTAGATAGAAGCGAAGAAGCAACTACTAATCTTATCAAAGCCATAGAAGCTGAACCGGATGATCCTAATTTACATTTTACCTTGGGTATCTTGCATGAGGAAATTGGGTTAAAAGTAGACAGCGAAGCTGAAAAATCCGAAAGAATCGAATTAGCTCGCAAGGCTTACACGGCGGCAATTAATGCAGATCCAAATTATTATAATGGGCATTATAATTTAGGCGTGTTGGCCATGACAGAAGTTAATATTTATATTAAGGAGCAAAATGCACTAGGTTATTCAAAAGCAGATTTAAAAAAGGCAAAGGAATTAGAGCCCATAATTCAAGAAAAACTATCTTTAGCTTTACCGCTTTGGGAAAAAACAGTCTTGCTTAAAGATGATGAGATACCTGCCTTAGAGACTTTGGTCTATCTATATACTATGAAAAAGATGTACGATAAGGCTGAAAGTACTCAAGAAAAAATTGATGCCTTGAAGTAAAGTGGAAGCAAATTAATGAGATCATTATAGCATGATAAAAAAGACCTAAGTCACCTTCGGTCTTTTTTATTTGAGTCTCAGCAACATAGTTTCGATAGTTAATCCAGGACCAAAAGCCATAGACAAAACTGGACCTTTTACCTGATTGTGGTCATCTAATAATTTTTTCAAAACAAATAATATCGTAGCAGAAGACATATTTCCATAGTTTTTCAGAATATGATAAGCGTGCACATTATGCTCTTTTGACAGATTTAAGTTATGCTCTATGGCTTTAAGAATACTTTTACCTCCAGGATGTAGGGCATAGTGACTTATTTCAGAAAAATTAAAAGGGACTTTTTCGAGTAATTTTGATACTGCACTTTGTGCATTTTCCTCAATCAATTTAGCCACCTCATGAGTCAATACCATGTCAAAAGCATTTTGACCTATTTTCCATGACATTTCATTTTTTCCTTTGAAGAGGATATCACAATGAAATTGATCTATTAAAAAAGCATTGGGTGTTTCGTTATTTGTAACCAAACAGCTCGAGGCACCATCTGAAAAAAGCGCTTGCGATAAATTTAAGAATTCATCATTCTTACGTTGAAAATGGAGCGTACATAATTCTACAGAAACAATGAGCACTTGAGCTGTTGCCGATGCTTCACATATCGATTGGGCCAATTTTAAAGCATTAAAAACACCATAACAACCCATAAAATTGATGGCCGTTCTATGGATATCGGTCCTCATTGTTAATTGTTCAACAATTTCCAAGTCAATCCCAGGCGCATACATGCCGGTGCAGCTTACGGTAATAAGGTGCGTTAAGTGATTGAGGTCCTTTCCTTTCATACACTCCAAGATTGACTGAATAGCCAATACAGGAGCTTCTATTTCATACAACTTCATACGATCATTGAGACTAGGCTCTCTACCATGCATGATGAAGCCTGGAGTTTCTGTTGTTTGATGGAAGTCAGGTAGAATGGAATATCTGTAATCAATGCCCGAAGCTCTATAAATTACATCTAATTGATGGGATTGCTCTTCGTTGAACTCAATATGCTGCTTCATATAAGTAGCAATTTTACTTTGAGAGATCTTCGAATTAGGAACCGCAGTACCAATTGCATTAATGTAAGCAGACATAGAATTAAAATTGAGTTATGTTATATTTTTGAACCTAAAAATTGAATTATTTGATGCGTTTATCTGTAATATGCACAAGTTTGATATAGCTTAATACTCGAAATGTCCTTAATCTCACATTCAACTTTAAAACATTTAAGAATTACTTTTAGTTTTAATTTATTACCTATTTTTTTATTTGGGTTGGTCATAACGCCCCAGTCTATTAATTGGATAGACGCCATTGTGTTATTTTTGTGCTGGCATTTTTTCATTTATCCTGCAAGTAATGGGTTTAATTCCTATTTTGACAAAGACAAGGAAAGTATTTCAGGAATTAAATATCCGCCTAAAGTAACGAAAGAGCTGTACTATTTTTCAATTACTTTAGATGGAATAGGTATTTTATTGGCCTTGTGTATAGATCTTCCAACAGCTATTTCCATGCTCATATATGGTCTTATCAGTAAAGCTTACAGTCATCCTTCCATTCGATTAAAAAAGAGGCCTATAGTCAGCTGGATCATAGTATCTCTTTTTCAGGGGTATTTCGTATTTTTAGTCACTTATTGGGCCGTACACGATATACCTATATCGATACTTGCTACGTCTATGATTCAAATTCCTGCATTACTAACCACTATGATGCTTATGAGTGCCTATCCCATTACACAAGTATATCAACATAAGGAAGATAGAGAAAGAGGTGATTTTACTCTAAGCTTAAGTTTAGGTATCCTAGGTACATTTCACTTCACAGCCCTTGCATTTGTCATGACAACGCTGGGTTATGCTGGCTATTTTTATTATTATCAGGATTTACAGACCCTGTTACTTTACCTTACCTTGATGACCCCTCTCTTCATATATTATGTTTCTTGGTATCAAGAGGTAAGAGAAAACATAGAGTTGGCCGATTTTGAACATACTATGAAGTTGAATCGGCTTTCGGCACTATGCCTGAATACCTTTTTTCTTCTCTTGATTATTTTCAATGCTTAAAATTGCCTTTTCTGAAATTTATGCACATCACTTACCTGAAAAGCATCGTTTTCCTATGCTCAAATATGAGTTGTTGCCTAAACAACTGATGCATGAAGGCGTGGTGGTGCAGGAAAATTTCTTTCACCCCAAAAATGCTTTAGAAAAAGATATTTTAGAAATTCACAACGTACACTATTGGCACCGATTAATTCAACTTAATCTTTCCCCATCAGAGATCAGAGCGATAGGGTTTCCACTAAGTGGACGGCTGATTGAAAGAGAAATTCATATTGCCGGTGGAACACTGCAGTGTGTCACTTATGCGTTGGTACATGGTATATCCTTCAATATTGCTGGAGGCACTCATCATGCGTTTTCTGATCGCGGCGAAGGCTTCTGTATGCTTAACGATCAGGCCATTGGCGCAAATTACTTACTAAGAAAGGAAAAGGCCAAGCGAGTACTTATTATTGATTTAGACGTGCATCAAGGCAATGGAACGGCTGAAATTTTTAAAAATGAGCCTCGCGTATTTACCTTCAGTATGCATGGGGCAAAAAATTATCCCATTAGAAAAGAACGAAGTGATCTAGATATTGGACTTGAGGATGGTTGTAAGGATGAAGCTTACTTAGCCTTATTAATGCAACACCTCAATGAAGTGACGCAATATTTTCATCCAGACTTCATTTTTTATCAAGCAGGCGTAGATGTCCTAACAACAGATAAATTAGGTCGACTTGGATTGACGAAAGCGGGTTGTAAAAAAAGAGATCAATATGTTCTTGAATTTGCCCATCGTGAACAAATACCTATGGTGGTATGTATGGGAGGGGGCTATTCTCCAAACATTAAAGATATCATAGATGCCCACGCCAATACCTTCAAATTAGCCCAGCAGATATTTTTCTAACAAAGTCAGCTAAATGACTTTCCGTGTGTCTTTGAGATGAATTTCTGTGCCAGAATAGGAACAGATTTAGCTAAGGCTAAAGTAGCATTACTCAGGCTGTGATTTCCAAATAGAAGTTGTAGGCTTCTTCCCCACATGAGTCGATTACTAAACCATCGATTCCATTGAAATTTATATATATCTTGTACTTC
Organism: Flammeovirgaceae bacterium UBA4465; assembly: GCA_905182375.1. Taxonomy (GTDB): domain Bacteria; phylum Bacteroidota; class Bacteroidia; order Cytophagales; family Cyclobacteriaceae; genus UBA4465. The sequence goes on along the minus strand of CAJJBF010000007.1, from coordinate 127,668 downwards.
TCGACGGAGATCAGGCCGGGCTTTTTTTTGAATGATGATTTCAGCCAATAATTTTCCTGAATGTATTGCCATGGCCATTCCGTTTCCACATAAAGGAGTAATCAAACCTGCCGTATCACCACACATGATCAGATGATCTTCAATTAATTGTTTTTTATTAAAGTTTATCTGATTAATAATGAGAGGTTTATTAAAAATAAAATCACTTGATTTAAATAATTCTCTGATATAGGGATTCTTAAATAATATATCTTTTTCCATGGACTCAATGGATCCCGATTGCTTGAGATTGTTACCTTTGGTTAAGTAGCAAATATTATAGAGGTCTTCTTCAATCTTATTCACGCCACAATAACCGCCACGAAAATTGTGTAGGGCAACTGTATCTATGGAAAAATCAGTACGCACATGATATTTAACTCCTAAATAAGATGATTTTTCAGGCTTTATGCTGCGATTTAAGACGCGATCTAAATTACTTTTTTTACCAAAGGCACCCACAGCATAATGCGCTTGGTACCTTCCTTTTGAAGAGGATATATTGAAATGTGGATTTTCAAAAACACAATCATGAACTTTGGTGTGCGTTAAACATTCAACGCCCAGAGCCTTACACTTTTGATATAAATAATCATCAAAAATAAGTCTACTGATGCCGAAAGCACCTGTCTCTAGGTCTAAGTCTAAAGATTTACCTATCTGAGTAGTCAATTGAAACTTATTAATTTGACTAGGCTTAAGATCTTTGGGGTATAAATCATGTTTTTTTAGAAAAGGAAGCGCCTCATTGCTGATGTATTCTCCGCAAACTTTATGTTGTGGATAACTGCCTTTTTCAAGTAGAATGACTTTATAACCTGCTTTAGCCAAGAGATAAGCATTGGTCAATCCTGCCAATCCTCCACCGAGAATTGCTACATCGTACATATAATTAAAATTTAATGATGATTTGCCATCTGAAAGCCCATTTCCAACGGATCTGATAATCCTTGATACCGGCTGCTTCAAATATACGTATCCATTCTTTACGACGAAAACCACGCACCACTGACAAGGGACCATCGTATTGAACCATAGCTGATTTTGAAAACCATTGAGTCAAATATTTTATGCTATAGTAGGCCAACCAGTGGCGATGTAAATCGCTAATGACCATTCCTTGACTTGCTTGATGCCTAAATATTTTAAATAACATGACCAATTCATCATGATTAAAATGGTGTAAAAATAGACTGGCGTGTAAAATGTCACAATTAAAATCCTTTTCAGCCGCATCCAGTACATTGACATCAATGAAGGACAATTGTTTAAATGCTGCTTGGGCGTCTCGAGCGTATTGTAGAATGTAGGCATTGGCATCAATGCCTACTCCCGAATTCAATTGATCTTGATATTTACGGGCCATTTGCGCCAAAAGAGTACCGCTTCCGCATCCTAAATCAATAATAGAAAAAGGGGCTTTATTTTTATCGATCAATTTTTTAATCCCTTTTAAGCTCACCCAATCTCCGCCCAACCAATAATTAATAGTGTCTAGCTCTGCTAAACTTTGGTCCACTACAGTTCCATCGCAGTCCAGATCATCCATGAGCTCTTTTAGCTCAGATCGTTTCTTAAAATTCACCTTGAAGTTGTTGATGATTTACTTTCATATGAATACTTGATTTGCTTTAAAGAGTAATTTACACATTGAAACTTTAATACTTGCACCTCATGATTTGTATAAAAAAGCATTGACCTCATTACCAACTGGTCCTTCATCGGAACGCTTTAGTAGGATAGTAAAAGGAAGTCGAAATCCTAGTATTGGTTATTGGGAATATCTTCCTGCAGGCTACGGTCTGGGGAACAAATGGCCGTTAATCCTTTATTTTCACGGATTAGGAGATAATGGTAATGGGAATTCAGATTTATATAGAGTGCTTTACACAGGTCCGCCTAATTTGATAAGTGAAGATAAATGGCCTATAACAGCTACTGCCTCAAATGCAGCTTCAACAGCGGGTGATGCCTTTGTTGTGCTTTCTATGCAAAATGATTCAGGATGCCCAACAGCAGATAAAGTGAATGATTTTATGAGGTGGGCAATAAATGAATACGATGTTGATATTACAAGAATTTATCTCTCTGGGTACAGTTGTGGAGGTGGTGGAGTATGGAATTATATAGGGAAATATATTTCTGATGATTTAGTAGCGGCAGCAGTACCGGTTGCGGCTCTCATGGGAGAATATATTTGGAATAGACTTGGTTGTAATATGGGGATTTTACCAATTTGGGCTTTTCATGGAGATGAAGATAATGTAACTGTTAGAAATGCAAATATTCCGATTGATGGTTTAAATAATTGTGCAAATGAGTGTCTTGAAGATGCTGATCTAGAAATTTGCTCGGCTCCTCTCGATGCGCGCAAGACAATTTTTAGAGGATGGGGACATGGTATTTGGCCGATAACATATAAGTTAGATGCTCGATGGGGACATGATATTTATGCGTGGATGTTGTCACATGTTAATTATGATGCCAAATTATGATTAGTTTGTTTAAATAACTGATGAGTTGTTTTTGGAAAAGAAGGGCCATCAATTATTTAATAAAAGAGAGGGAGTTACTATTTTCATGACAGCGCTCAAATTATTTCATATCTATATTTTTTCTGGCAGGATAGAGAGCTTCCAAAAAAGTTAATTTTGATACCTATATTTTTCAACTTATTTCCTATATCGAGGTATTCTAACACACTATTTTTTTGAATAAAATTATAATTTCTACTGATTTAAGTCGATGCTAACATATTAATGTTTTGAAACAATCAATTTTATAATGATTTATTAAAGGAAAATAAATGGAGTTCTTGATAAATTTTTCTTAGAAAGCTGTGATCATATCATAGTATAATGCTTGCAGCCTTTGGGTAAGGGTAAGATTGAAGTCACCAATAAATTTGCCATCAATATGACGGACGGGTGTCAGGCCTCCGAACGTACCTGTCACAAAGGCTTCATCTGCGCTGTATACATCATAAAGTGAGAAGTTTTTTTCATGGCAAATGATACCGTTTTTATAACATATATCAATCACTTTAGATCTTGTAATGCCATTCATGCAATAGGCATCGGTAGAGGTCCACACCTCTCTATCCGTGACTATAAAAAAATTAGTTGCATTACAAGTACTCACAAAACCATTAATATCTAGCATCAACGCCTCATCAGCCCCAGCTTCAATGGCTTGAATCAAGGCTTGCACTTCATATAATTTACTATGGCAGTTCAATTTGGGATCCAGATAGTCGGGAGATCCCCGACGGATGGTACTGGTAAATAATTTAATACCTTCTTTGAGCGTAGAGGTTGCCGCTTTTTTATGCTCTGCAATGATCACCAAGTTGGGTCCTGATAAAGTAAGTCTGGGATCTTGTGAGGGAGTTTTTTTAATACCTCGAGTAATCATCACTCGGATATGAACGTCATCAACCATCTCATTTTTTGCTACGGTGTCAAGGATGTGCTGTATCAATGCTTCTTTGGTAAAAGGGAGCTGAATAGAGGTTGCTCTAGCGGCTTTCCACAATCTGTTTAAATGATCGTCAATAAAGATCAAGCGTCCACGATGTAATCGAACCCCTTCCCAAATACCATCTCCCACCAGATATCCACTGTCAAATACCGAAATTTTAGCTTCAGTCCTTTTCATAAAATTGCCATTAATGAAAATGAGTATCTCATCATTGCGTTCATCTTGTTCAGCGTTGTGCGTTCCGTGTACCATAAGATTTTCTTGAAATTGAAAGTAAATGTAGACTCAAATAATCTTTTAATATCGAAGGGGGGGTATTTAGCTCTGTTTTTTGCGTTCTTATAGCTATTATAAGTAACTTATTAAAAAAACAGGGATTTAGTAAAATCTCTGGTTCAACCATTTCTAAACGATATTGAATATTAAGCGGTCAAAGAAAATAATGCCTACTGATATGAATTGAAGGGAAGTCACCTTTCGCATACTCGAGGTATATATAAATCATCAATTGTCATAAATTTGATGCAAATGCTTTATTTTTACAATCATTAACCTTTAATCTCATCACAATTATTATCATTCAGTATACTTAGATAATAATGAACCAACTTTATTACTTCTTACTTTTCATCTTACTACTTCCTATGTTTGGATGGGCTCAGCAATATTCAAGCCAAGACAAGCATAACATTGATGCTAATTTTGGTGGAGCTATTTCTGCCTTTCCCGTAGATTTGGATGGTGATGGTGATATGGACATTATGGGGACAGCATATACCGATGATGATGTAGCATGGTTTGAGAATAATGGTTCTCAAGTTTTCACCGAACGTTCTATTGATGGTGATTTTGATGGAGCCACTGTAATTTATCCTGTAGATATAGATGGAGATGGCGATATGGATATAATAGGAGGAGCTTGGAATCTTGGGGATATTGCTTGGTATCAAAATAACGGTTCCCAATCTTTCTCTAAAAACATCATTGAATCGAATTTTAATGGGGTGATTTCTTTATTCCCTATTGATTTGGATGAGGATGGAGATATAGATTTAGTAGGTGCTGCTGCGAATGATGACGATATTGCTTGGTTTGAGAACAATGGTGCTCAATCTTTTACGAAACACATTATTGATGGGGACTTTGACAGAGCCTGGGCTGTGCATCCCATTGATATGGATGGAGATGGCGATCTGGATATAGTCTCTGCTGGCTTTTCTGAAAATGCCATAGTTTGGTATGAGAATAATGGATCAGAAACTTTTACAAAGCAAACCATTCAATCCAATTTTAATGGTGCTTCCTCTGCTTATCCAGTGGATATGGACGGAGATGGGGATATTGATGTGATGGGTACGGCATACAACCTCAATGATGATGAAGATGTTGTATGGTTTGAGAATAATGGTTCGGAATCTTTCACCAAGAACATAGTTGAAGTGAATTTTAATGGTTCAGAAGGTTACGCCAAAGCTGTAGATATGGATAGAGATGGTGACTTGGATATTTTGGCAACGGCGTACTATGATAATGATGTAGCATGGTTTGAGAATAATGGTTCTCAAGTTTTCAATGAACGTTCTATTGATGGTGATTTTGATGGCGCATGGGGTGTTCATGCTGCAGATATGGATGGAGATGGAGATATGGATGTTGTAAGTTCAGCTTTTACAGCGGGTGATATTGCGTGGTACGAATTTGCTGATAATATAGCTCCTACGATGACCATTACTGCAACAAACGGCAGCAATGCTGTATCTGATGGTTCTAGTACTAATGATGGGACTCTGACCCTGACATTCACCAGTAGCGAAATCACCAACAACTTTGTCGCTGGCGATATCTCCGTAAGTGGTGGGTCAATTAGTGATTTTTCTGCAACTAACAGTTATGTCTATACCGCTACATTCACGCCGACTTCTAGCGGAGTTACCGCAATTGACGTGGCAGCTGATATTTTCACAGATCAAGCGGGAAATAACAATACCGCAGCCAGTCAATTTAATTGGACTTATGATGGGATTGTCCCAACCATGACGATTACAGCAAGTGACGGAATCAACGTGGTCACTGACGGTGCCACAACGAATAATGGTCTTATAAATCTCATCTTTACCAGCAGTGAATCTACGACAAATTTTGTAGTGGGGGATATTGTTGTGACCGGTGGTACCCTGAGTAATTTCGCAACTTCAAGTAGTACCATTTACTTTGCTACATTTACACCCTCTTCAAAGGGGGCAACGACTATAGATATACTCGCAAATAAATTTACTGATGCCGTAGGAAATGGAAATACAGCAGCTGATCAGTTCAATTGGATTTATGATGGCGATGGGCCCACCATGATCATCACAGCTGCAAGTGGAAGTTCTGCAATCAGTGATGGTTCGACCACCAATGATGCCACCCTTACCCTTACCTTTACCAGTAGTGAGGCTACCTCTAATTTTAGTGAGGGCGATGTTGCGATCTCAGGAGGAGCTTTAAGTAGTTTTACAGCAACGAGCAGTGCTATTTACACAGCCACTTTTACACCTTCCTCAAGTGGTTCAACTACCATCGACGTTGCTGCCAATAATTTTACAGATGGGTCAGGTAATAACAATAATGCGGCAAGTCAGTTTAATTGGATCTATGATGGTTTGAGCCCCACTATAGTTATAACAGCCAAAAATACAGATAATACATCCATAAATGATGGCTCATTTTCTAAGGATAGTACGCTGACATTGACTTTTACCATTAGTGAGGCTACTGACGATTTTGGGGTTAGTGATATCACGGTGGGAGGTGGTATTATCAGTGATTTTCTGGCTACCAGTAGTACTGTTTATACTGCCCAATTCATTCCCAATGCAGAGGGAACCACTACGATTGATGTCAATGCAGGTGTTTTTAATGATGCAGTTGGTAATGGGAACACAGCATCTAGTCAGTTTAACTGGACTTACGATGGATTGCCACCCTCTATTAGCATTGCGGCAACTAATGATAATAATGAGGGGGTCACTGATGGTGCGACGACCAATCATGCTGCCTTGACGATTATATTTACAACGAGTGATGCTACAGCTAATTTTGTTTTAGGAGATATTTCTGTCTCGGGAGGAATTCTAAGTGATTTTTCAGCTTCTAGTAATTCCGTTTATACGGCTACTTTCACTCCGTCCAGTAGTGGAATCACTACTATTAATGTTGGAGCGGATACCTTTACGGATTATGCAGGGAATAATAACATCGCATCAAATTCATTCAATTGGACGTATGATGGTACGGCCCCATCGATAACTATTAGCGCTGAAGCCTCTGGGGATATAATTAATGATGGTTCCACGAGTAATGATAGCACCTTAACCCTTACCTTTGTTACGAGTGAGGAGACGACTGATTTTGGAGTAGCTGATATCTCCGTTACCGGTGGAGAACTGAGTGATTTTTCTAGCTCTACTCTAACATCATTGAGTGGTACAGAATACACAGCCCTTTTAAAACCTTCATCGAGTGGGCTCATAACCATTGATATAAATAGCAATCAATTTACGGACCCAGTGGGAAATGGAAATATTGCCGCCAACCGTTTTAATTGGATTTATGACGGTATCGCTCCCACTATGTCATTATTGGTTAGCAGCGGAAAAGATACCATAGTAAATGGAATGACAACTAATGATGTAAATTTATTGCTGACCTTTACGAGTAGTGAGGCAATAATAGATTTTGATGAGAAAGATATTACTGTTTCAGGGGGCATTCTAAGTAATTTTAATGTGGTAAGCAGTACGCTATATATTGCCACCTTTACGCCCTCAGATGCAGGAATAACTACTATTGACCTTTTGGCTAATTCCTTTTTGGACATTGCAGGAAATGGTAATCTTGGTATATCACAATTTACTTGGACCTATACCAATCAAGGGTCGTCTATGGTGATAACCGCTATAGATGATAACTTTACTGTGCTGAATGGAGGAACCAATAATTACTCTGAATTTTTGGTCAATTTCACAAGTAGCAGTCCTACGGTTAATTTTACTTTGGAAGATGTGACCGTGACTGGGGGAACGCTGACTGATTTTTCTAGTTCAAGTGCTTCTGTTTACTCGGCGATTTTTACACCATTGATAGATGGTATGATCACTATTGATGTGGCTGCCAATACTTTTACGGATGATAAGGGTACTAATAATATGGAGGCCAGACCGTTTATTTGGACCTATGACAGCAAAGCACCTAGGCTCTCTATAACTGCTAGTAACGGCCAAACTGAACTTTCAAATGGTCAAACAACTAATGATCAAAGTCTGATGTTAACTTTTACGTTCAATGAAATCGTGAGGGGATTCGTTGCAGAAGACCTACAAGTTGTCGGTGGGATCATAAGTGAATTTAAATCAACGAGTAGTGAAATATATTCAGCAATATTCACTCCAACTTCTGATGGATTGTGCTCTATTAAGACCGATACGGCCTCTTTTTTAGATGCAGCAGGGAATGATAATGTTACCATTAGAAGATTTGATTGGACTTACGATGGGACACCACCTGGCATAGCGATTACCGCTGCAGGTGAAAATCAAATCCTATCGGAGGGGGACAGCACTCGGGAAGGCTCTTTAACCTTTACCTTTACTATTAGTGAGGAAACAGCTGATTTTGATCTAGAAGACATTGAGGTAGACGGGGGAGGCTTAACTAGTTTTTCTATAATCAATAAAAAGATCTATTCAGCCTTATTCTTACCAAGTGGCTCAAACGATACGAAATCTATAGCCGTCGATATAAACACCTTCGAAGATGCCGCACATAATCGCAATACCGATCAGACCGTATTTAAATGGATCTATGATTCTAATCGTGAGCCTCAGATGATTGCTGGCAATGCCTTATTACCTGAAAATACTCCTAATGGAACTTTAGTAACCACAATTAGAGCCAATGATCCAGATGATGATGTTTTGTCTTACCGTATTGTAAGCGGAAATCTAAATGAGGCTTTCCAACTAGATAGCCTGAGCGGTCAATTAACGGTTGCTAATAGCTTGATAATTGACTTTGAAACAACACCTGTCTTTGAGTTAACTATTGAAGCCTCAGATGGGGTGCTGACTGATCAAGCACTCATTATAATTAATCTTACAGATGATATAGCTGAGGATTTTAATTCATTACCTGTTATCTACGATCAAAATTTTTTAGTAGAGGAAAATAGTCCAAATGACTCTTTAGTGGCAATGGTCATCGCTGAAGATGCAGACGGAGATGTTTTAACCTACGCGATAACGAATGGTAATAGTGACCAAGCTTTTGCTATTGATAGTAAAAGTGGAGCAATTACTGTGGCTAATACCCAAGCACTGGACTACGAAGTCACACCTGTCTTTAGTCTTACTGTTTTGGTTCAAGATGGTGAAGGTTACGATAATGCCATAATGAGGATTAGTTTGATTGATGTGGATGATGGATCTATTTTGTCTGTTATAGAGGCCGAGGAGATGATATATCCTAATCCATCAAAAAGGACCTTAAATATTAAAATGAAAGCATTTAAAGAGGCCACCCTTTATGAATTATCAGGAAAAGAAATACTCAAGTCAACTCATCCAAGTATCAATATTAGCCATCTGGAAGCAGGTGTATATATTGTCCATCTTCAGAATATCAATGGGCAAATTCGAACGGTTAAATTCATAAAAGAATAGATCTTAAATGTAGTCCTCTTCTTGATTATTACTCCTTTTAAAAAGTTTTACTTCCATTATTGGTTGCCAAATTGTAATTTAATGTCTGTCGCGAGATACACTTCTCGTGTGTTTTTTTTTCTTTTTTTTGTGTTTAGTGAGAAAATAAATCACTATTGAAAGTACCAAGCAGAGGATCAATGTTATTGTATTTGAAGACTTTATTATTTAATTACATCCATATCATTTCAAAATTATCTGTTTTGTTATATTAGATGAGTTTCGAAGCTTTCATAGAAATAAGCGCCATTATTTGTGTAATTGTTTGAAAATCAATAAATTATTATTAGAAAATTATTCTTAGTTATTTATGTCGTTGAAAATTACTGAGCGACCCTTTTTTTAGGCTATGTTGGAAGGCTATATTCTAAAATAAAGTGAACACCTTGTTTTGATTGAATCACAATAATGCCCATGTCTCTAAAAAGAAGAAATTTTATGAAAATGGTATCGGCAGGTACCTTGATTAGCACACCTCTTCTCCAAGCAGCATCCTATCCATTTGCCATTGGAAAAGAAACTATGGACCCTTCTCCAAAAAGACGATCTATTAATAGTAGCTTCAATTACGGAGCTCAAATAGTGATCGATGGATTGATTATTTCACGTGGTTGGAATGATGATTCCTTTGGGGCATTATCTAAATCTGGTTATACCGGTTTCAATACATCACTGGATTCCAAAGACTTAACTTCGGCCTTAGAATCATTAGCACAATGGAAGTTACGTATTGAAGGCCATCCTAATAGACTCATGGGCGCTCTTTCAGCGGAAGATTTTATTACGGCGAAAAAAGAAAATAAAGTGGCGGTCATGTTCGGGTTTCAAAATGCGACGATGATAGAAAAATCCATCGATAATTTAAATGTATTGTACGCCGAAGGTACGCGTTGGATACAGTTGACCTATAATGAACGAAATCTTTTGGGAGATGGATGTACAGAGCGTACGAATGCTGGATTGTCAGATTTTGGTATTGAAGCCGTACAGCGTATGAATGAATTAGGTATCATCGTAGACCTGAGTCATTGTGGAAGACAAACGACTCTTGATGGTATCGAATTCAGTAAAGTAGGCGTTTCCATGAATCATACCATGTGCGAAGCTTTGTACAAGGAACACCCCAGGGCTAAGACCGACCAGCAAATTCGTGCCATGGCCGAAAAGGGGGGTATTATGGGGATTATTTGTTTAGGCTATATGATTGGGCCAGACCCAGGGGGGCAAACGACCTTAGAAACCTATATTGATCACATTGATCATGCGGTCAATGTGGCTGGAATCGATCATGTCGGACTTGCTGCAGATTTTGCCATTGAAGGATTAGAGGCCAATGGCGCAACACGAGAAAATTGGTTTATACCTCGTTTATCTAGGTTTAAGCCTTCATATCAGGTGCGTTGGCCACCATGGATTCCCGAACTTGATCGTGCTGAAAGATACCAAGATGTAGCTATAGCTATGGAAAAGCGTGGTTATAAACATGAAGAGATAGCAAAAATTTTAGGTAAAAATTGGCTAAGATACCTCAATGAAAATGTAAAAATTAAGTTATAAGTAATTGTAAATGAATTGATTATGTATAAATAATGAAACAAAAACTTCAAATAACATATTTACCATTACTTCTGTTCGCGATGATCATGATTTTTACCCATTGTGAGCAGATGACAGGTATCAAATCTAATACAGTGGACACGACCTACTATGATGTGATATTTAGGGAAAGTAAGGCAGGAGTTTATAAAAAATGGCAGGAAGGATCGGGAAGCTATGGTTATTATTATACTTATACTGATAGGGGTCGGGGACCTGTTTTATCAGAGCAAATTACCCTTGATAATAATGGCTTCATTAAGTCACAATCTGTTAGTGGGGTTAATTACTTAAAAGATTCTGTCTACGAACACTTTGAGGTGAATGGTAACCTGGCACAATGGACAAACTCTGCGGGTAAGGATCAAGGTGAATTCTCAAGTGATGCGCTCTATTTCCGTTATGATGGCACTCCTGCTAGCTACGAAATTCTTGCACAAGGACTTATGAATGTGGAAAATAAATGTGTAGAGCTATATCCCAAAGGTTCAGTTACGCTCATGCAAAAATATCCAATCATTCTTGGAGATTCCATCACAACCCAATTACTTATGATCAAAGGTCTCGATATGAATCCTGTCTACCTTTGGTTAACAGAACAAGCATTGATCGGTAAGATTACTGGGAATCTACACATCATCCGGACTGATTTTCAAGACTATCGAAAGGAGATGAAGGTCATACAAGATAGCTTGGAGAATGAATATCTTTTTCAGTTGGCAACTGATTTGAGTCAAGAAATTGATGATTTAATTATTAAAAATGTTAATATTTTTACGGTTGAAGCCACACTCAAAAGAAATCAGGATGTCTGGGTGCATAAGGATAAAATTAGGGCAATAGTACCGAGTACTCAAAGTACGGAGTATGGTAACGATGCCCGTATCATAGATGGTACAGGTAAAACCCTGATGCCTGGTATGTTCGACATGCATACCCACAACACTAAATTTAGAGGAGCTTTACACCTTGCAGGGGGTATTACATCCGTAAGAGATTTGGCCAATAACAAACAGGTGAAGGCCTTGAGTCATCAATTCAATAGTAATCAGATTATTGGACCACGTATCGTTACCTTTTGTGGCATTATTGATGGACCAGGACCCTTTGCCAATCAGCGCAATGTAGTTGAAAATCTAAATGAAGGCTTAGCTGAAATTCAAGCCTACAAAGACCTAGGCTATCAGCAGATTAAATTGTACAGCTCTATTAAGCCAGAATGGGTCAAACCGATGGCTGACAAAGCCCACCAATTGGGTATGCGTGTCAGTGGCCACATTCCGGCTTATATGACTGCTTCTCAGGCGATCGATGCTGGATACAATGAAATTCAGCACATGAACATGCTTTTTCTTAATTTCATGTCGGATACCATCGATACCCGCACTCCTTTACGATTTACCATGGTCGCCAATCACGGAGCCAAACTTGATTTGTCCTCATCAGCGTATTTGACCTTTGCAAAGCAATTAAAAGCCCATCAAATCCTGATTGATCCGACTCTTTCAATCTTTGAAAACATGTTCGTCGCCACCAAAGGTAAGCCAAGTCCTACGTATGAAATGATCGTCGATAGATTGCCTCTAATGAACCAGAGGAGCTATTATAAAGGGGGGTTACCTAAGCCCGTAGACGGGAGTAATCGATACGATCTAGCCCATGAGCGTATGTTAGATGTAGTCTATGACTTATACAAAAAAGGCGTAGCTATCGTCCCGGGTACAGATGGACTACCCGGTTTCTTATACCATAGGGAGCTGGAGTTGTTTGTTAAGGCAGGTATTCCCATACATGAAGTACTGAAAATGGCTACCATTAACGCTGCTGAAATTACTGGAGTCGCAAATGCTTATGGTTCTATTGAGGTGGGCAAACAAGCCGATCTCATTCTCATCTCAGGCAATCCTTTAGAACGTATCAGTGACATCCGAAACGTACTATGGACTACCCAAGGTGGATATATGTATGAGTCCGAGGCTTTATATGCTTCAATGGGGATTAAAAATTTTAATTAAGTACTGTATATTTAAATTATTAAAATATTTATGGTTAGTGGATTATAATTTTAAATTTATGCAATAATCATCTTATGGTTGGATCATCTCTTTATTGGCCATTATGTCCCTATAAATCAATGAAATATTGTCTAGGGTTCCTGCTAGGACTCGGCATTCATATGGCCCCGTGTCAATCCGTGACCTTTATAGGTAGTCCTCGATGGGTATTAGGGACTGAAAAACAGAAAAGCGCCTCTATAGGGTATGGGGATATTGACCAAGATGGAGATATAGATATCTTGGTTGCAAATGGAAGGCATTGGCCAGAACAGAATAAGGTTTATTTTAATAATGGGCGAGGAATTTTCACAGTTTCAAGATCCTTAGGGGGTCAAAGTACTACAAGCTATGCTACGGTGCTAGGTGATATTGATGGCGATGGGGACCTAGATGTGATAGTGGGCAATGATATGGCACCCAATTGTATTTTCAAAAATGATGGAAAAGGCCATTTCATCAAGGGAAATGATTTTGGTGAGGCCTACGCACCTACAAGGAATCTTGTCCTTTCCGATATCGATCAGGATGGAGATTTGGACATCCTCATTACCAATAGGGGAAGTCAAAATGAAATATGCCTCAATAATGGTCAGGGCCAATTCAATGAAAAACTAGGTTTCGGCGCTGCAGATGACTCAACGATTGATATGAAAGTAGCAGACATGGATGGAGATGGAGATCTAGATTTGATATTGGCCAATCGAGATGCACAACAAAATTATATTTACCTAAATGATGGAAATCTAAATTTTGATCAAAAAATTGCCTTTGGAAGTGGGGAAGACCATACCCGATCCATTGCTATTATAGATATAAATGGGGATGAATTTCTCGATGTGGTGACCGCCAATATCAATGGTCCCAATGTCATTTACTTTGGCAATTCGACATTGAGATATGAACATAAATCAGTCTTTGATGCTGAATGGGAGAAATCCTATGCTATTGCATTAGGTGATCTTGACGGGGATAAAGACGTGGATATTGTTATTGCGAACCATGGGGCACCTAACACTTATTTTATTAACCAAAATCAGGGAACCTTATGGAAGAAGTATACGCTCAGTGCCGAAGCCTACCATACCTATGATATTGTCCTGTCAGACTTGAATGGAGATGGGAGGCTTGATATCATTGAAAGCAATTCCGATGAGCAAAATCTATATTATTTTAGTCAATAAATAGATCAAAAGAAAGTCTTCTGTATAAGCGTAAATAGATGTATCAAATAAATACTTAAAACATGAAAAAAAACTATTATTTATTTAATCTGTTGTTATTGATCGTTGTATCAATAATCAGCTGTAAAGAACAAAGTAAAACCGAAGTAGTTGACTTAAATTATGATCCTGAATTGCGATTACAAGAGCTTAATATCATCTTGCCAAGCCCACCGCAACCCGTGGCCAATTATGTGAATGGTGTACGTACCGGAAATTTGATATTCTTAGCAGGTAAAGGTCCAAAAAGCGCTGAAGGTACTGAATTAATTGGTAAGCTTGGGGTCGACGTTACTATTGAGGAAGGTTATGCAGGAGCACGATTGACCGCTATTAATCAGTTAGCCGTTTTGAAATCTATGCTAGGTGATTTGAAAAAGGTAAAACGTATTGTAAAAGTACTTGGGATGGTAAACTCCGCACCCGACTTCGTTGAACAACCAAAGGTGATTAATGGATTTTCTGATTTGATGGTAGCTGTATTTGGAGACCGAGGAAGGCATGCACGGGCTGCAGTAGGCATGGCTTCATTACCGAGAGGTCAAGCGGTAGAGATCGAATTGGTCGTAGAGGTTTATGAGGATTAGTGACTGATAGATATGAGTCATGATTATACTGTTTGATTTATGAGATGATTTATTGTCATAATTAGGCTTGCTTTACAATACTATTTCTAATGGCGCTATTGCTATGTAATCATTGATAAATAGGTAATCAACAGTTTTATTAATCTTAATTTTATAAAAGGAGTTTCAAAAGAACGTTGCTATAACTTTTGGTCTCTAAGAAGAGACCTCACATTGCTATAATTGATATGCTTGTTAAAATACTAAGCTAAGCCGTTTTATAATTTAAAAAAGGCTTACTCTCTAGCCTCATGTGAGCGTTCGATAGTCCCTTATTAATATTTATTTAGGTTGTCTTTTTTATATTTGTTATAATCCCATGTGGAATGATAATAAAAGTGATCTGTTAATCCATCTCATAGAGGCGACAAATACCTTACTGATAACTCTATTAAATATCAGATTATACCCTATTTCAAAATACCGATCATTCCGACGATACTTGAGAAAAGCGAGATCAAACCATCAGTCATCTCAAACGGTGACTATCCTGTTTATATGATTAGAATTAAGATTTCATTAAATGGATCTTAATTTTAAATACAGAATTACTCCAGATTCATTTACTAAATTTATTTTCATAAAGTATTAATTATGAAAAATATAGGAGTAATAGGGTTGGGCAATATGGGTATTGGCATTGCTAGTAACCTGCTTAAAAATGGATTCCAAGTTTGGGGATATGATGTGAGTCATGAACGGTTAAATATATTTGAAGAAATGGGGGGATCGTTGGCTAAAATAAAAGACTTTGCACCAGAATGTGATGCCATATTCATCATGGTTATGAATGGTGATCAGGTCAAAGAAGCCTTATTTGGAGGCCAAGGTCTCTCGCAGTTTATGCAGAGAGGTGCTACCGTAATCGTGACGGCTACTATTCATGCCTCTGAGATCATTGAGATGGCTTCTCAATTAGAGGATTTCGGAATTAAGCTTATTGATTCTCCAGTAAGCGGTGGAAAATCGGGTGCTGATAATGGTACACTTACCCTTATGGCAGCGGGAGAGAAAGTAGTTTATGACAAATGTCTACCTATTCTTCAGGCCGTAGGTAAGGATATCTATCATGTTGGAGAAGAGATTGGCCTAGGACAGAAAACAAAGGGAGCATTACAGGCGTTAATTGGATCCAGTTTTACGGCAATTTTTGAGTCACTGGTCCTTGGAGTAAAAGCGGGAGTCGAAGCAGAGGTACTTTATGAAGTTTTTAGTACCAGCGGAGTAAGTAGTAATCTTTTCAAAAATGCGGCTACCCTCATCATGGAGAGGAAATTTAAAGATACAGGAAGTCATATAGGAACTATGTACAAAGATTTAGGAATAACGCTACAATTAGCTAGAGATAATGATGTAGCCATGTTCACTACAGCTGCGGCTTACGAATTATTCCAATCAGGTAAGGCGTTATTCCCAGCAGAAGATAATTGGGCAATCGTTAAATTATTAGAACAAATAGCAAAAGTTGAAGTAAAAGCAAAATAATTATGAAATTAGGAGTTATCACAGATGGAATAAGTAGAAACCTTGAGTATGCATTGACTCTAATGAAGCAGTCAGGTTTAGAACATGCCGAGTTACAATTTATTGATGAATTTGAGGTGGGTGATATGAATGATCAACAAGTATCAAAAGTTAAAAACTTAGTTGATCATCATGAAGTAAAAGTTTCCTGTATTAGTAGACACATATTTGGTGGCTTACCGCTGAAGAATGTTGATTTAAACTCAGACAACTATAAAGACCAAATCGATGCGCTTAAACGATGTATCAAAATGGCTAAGGCCTTGAATTGCGATACAGTTCGTACAATGAGTTTTAGTAAAGAAATGATTATTTTCGGTAGTCATGGTGCAGATGTATGGAACGTTAGTACGGGAGCTTGGGAAAAATTGGTAGCATTGATGGCGGGTGCAGTGGAGATAGCAGAAAAAGAGAATATTACGCTTGTTGTCGAAACGGGCAATAATGCGATGATTACCTCAGCTTGGTTAGCGCGAAAATTAATTGATGAGTTGGGTAGTAAACATCTAAAATTACTATGGGATCCCTTGCAATAGCTTATATTGTTCTGAAAAAGCATATCCTGACGCCTATGAAGCGATAGGAGTAGAAAATATAGGACACATCCATCTTAAAGATAGTTTTATAAATATTCCTCATGCCACTGTTCAATGTACCGCTTTGAACAAAGGAGATATGGCACCCTATCTTTCTGATATAGCAGATGCACTCCGTGGTGATAATTATCAAGGTTCAATCTCTCTAGAAAGCGTCTATCGCCCTTCGAATGCTACTTTTGAAGATGGTTTTAAAGAAAGTTTGCCCACATTTTTAGAACTGTTTAAGAAGTGAATTTTAGTCTGATTGACATTCTTTCTTTTTTTGGTTTTATCGCAGTGGTGATTGGCGTCTCCTTGTATAAGTCAGGGAAGAAAAAAACTGAAGAGGATTATTTTTTGGCAGGTAGGCAACTTTCATGGTGGCTTATTGGTATTTCAATCATTGCCTCGAATGTCTCTTCAGAACATTTTGTAGGTCAAGCAGGTCAGGGGTTTAGGGGTGAGATAGGTATGGCTATTGCTACTTGGGGTTGGTTAGCAGCCATTGCAATGGTTTTTATGGCACTTTTTTTACTTCCTCTCTATTTAAAAATTGGGATTTATACACTTCCAGAATTTTTGGAATATCGATATAATCGTGCAGTACGTACCTTGATGTCTGGATATATGCTTCTGTTTTATGCAGGAATTTCTATGGCTACGGTACTTTATTCAGGTGCGATTACGCTGGAGACAATCTTTGGAGTACCCCTTTTGTATGGTATTTGGGGGATTGGATTTGTTGCTGGATTTTATACTTATTATGGAGGACTTTCAGCGGTAGTGTGGTCTGACCTCATACAGGGGGTCACCTTAATTATTGGTGCTCTTTTTATTTTTTGGCTCACTATTGATGCTGTTGGTGGATGGGATCAATTCGTAGCTCGACGTGGAGATCAGCTACATGTAGTCATGCCATTGGATCATCCAGAACTTCCCTGGTTAGCTGTTTTTTTTGGTGGAATGTGGATTCCTCATTTTTTTTATTGGGGATTTAATCAATTTATTGTTCAGCGAAGTTTAGCTGCAAAAGACATTGAAGAAGGGCAGAAAGGGGTTCTTTTAGGAGCTTCATTGAAGCTTTTGATAACATTGATTATTATTATTCCAGGAATCGCAGCTTTTGATTTGTATGGTGATGAGATTATGGCAGCCTGTTCGAGTGGTAATTGTGGTGATATTGCCTATCCTACTCTTATAAAAAACTTATTGCCAGTAGGGCTTACTGGGATTATGTTAGCAGCTCTTTTTGGAGCTATTCTCAGTACTTTAGACAGCCTTCTTAACTCTGCGGCGACCATTTTTACCATGGATATATATAAGCCTTTTATAAAACCAGAAGCTACTCCTGAAATGGGACTTAAAGTAGGTAAAATAGCGACTGTGGTACTTATAACTATTTCTTGTCTTTGGGCTCCGATAATTAGTGGGTTTGAAGGGGGAGTGTATATTTTTATAAATCAATTTTGGGGCTTCATGCAATCTGGAGTAGTTGTCGCTTTTTTCTTTGGTATTTTTTGGAAAAAAGTAAGTTGGAAGGCTGCATTTGGGGGAATGTTATTGAACTTTCCTTTATATGGTTTTCTCCTAGTTACTTTTCCAGATCTGCCATTTCTCCATAGTCATGCCATTACATTTATTGTAATAGTTCTTTTCATTACTGTATACACTTGGATAAGTCCTCAAAAAGAGGAGAAGTTATTGCCCCTTAAGTATCATACGGATTACAAGCTCTCTGTCAAGGTTAAGATATGGGCTACGATGGTTTGTTTGTCTGCTATAGGATTGATTTTGATGTTTTGGTAATCTTAAGATAAGAGAAAAAGTTTTTATGTAATATTGAAGATATGAGCTAAATCTTATTCAAATGCTATAAAAAAAAATGATTATTAACTAAAATTAAGTTAGGCATTTTATTATAATTTGTAGAGCTAGTGTCTAGGCCTATCATGAAGATATTTAAAGGTCTAGTAAGCCTTATCAATCCAATTAATTAACGGTTTAATTAAAGTTGATTACCTCTCCATTTCTAGGCTTTAAAAAAAAGTTTAAATGAGGGCCAAGATATTTTTTTAAGATTTTAAAATTATTACTTTGTGTAAAAAAGGTAAGAATATTTTAATACAATTCTCAAAGCTGTTCACCTTGAAATATTTATGTTAGCATTAATAAAATGGCTGGAGTCAGTTGATCGATTACAGTCTCGTGTAGAACTACAGAATTCCTCCAGATTTTATTTATAAATTTAATTTATAATCATTAAATAGCCTCAGTATGAAAAAGTATTATACCATTAAATCATTCTTTTTAACAATATTGTTTTTGTTGAGTATTTCAAACGTGCATGCTCAGGATAATGGTATTATTACAGGTACCGTAACAGACGCAGTATCAGGTCAGACTCTCCCAGGTGCTACCATCAAGTTAGTGGGGACTTACACTGGGGTAGCAACAGATGTTAGAGGGTCTTACAGTTTATTTGTTGAAGAAGGGGACGTTGAGCTTGAATTTAGTTTTATTGGAAACAAGAGTATCATCCAAAAAGTTAATATTACTGCAGGTGAGACGCTGGTTTTAGATGTAGCATTGGGAGGAGACGTTAATGAGTTAGAAACTGTGTTAGTTACAGCTACTCTTGCCGGACAAATGAGGGCATTGAATCAGCAAAAATCGGCAGACAATTTGAAAAATATTGTCTCTGCCGATCAGATCGGTAAGTTTCCTGATCAAAATGCAGCGGAAGCCTTACAGCGAGTCCCAGGTGTCAATATCCAGAGAGATGAAGGTGACGGCAGATTTGTCTTAGTAAGAGGTTTATCCCCTAATTTTACTAACATTAGCGTTAACGGTGAGCAAATACCTTCGCCTGATGCGGGAGCAAGATTCGTGGCTCTTGATGCCATACCCGCAAGTCAATTAGCTTCATTAGAAGTAACCAAAGCAATCACACCCGACATGGATGGAGATGCAATAGGAGGATCTGTCAACTTAATCACACCCACGGCACAAAGTGAAAAATTGAAAATTGTCGGTTCTACGAGTCTTGAATACAATAGTGGTATCGAAAAAACTTCTGGTCAGGGTAACTTAAGCTTGAGTCAAAGAGTGGCGGATGGCAAATTTGGATATATTATTAATGGTAGCTATTCTGCGAGTAGAAAAGGTTCTGATAGATATGAGCTTGATGGCTGGGATGGAGATCATCCAGATGGATTAGATGAATTTATAGTTGGTGATTATGAAATAGACAGAAATAGAATTGGTCTCAGTGCTACCTTAGATTATAAAATAGGTAAAAATAGCAAAATTTATTTGCGTTCTCTATATAGTGAATTGCAAGAGCTTGAACAACGTAGAGAGACTGCTAATGTTGCGGAAAATGATGATGACGATATATTAGAATACAGTTCTGAAAAAGAGCTAAAGCATCGTCAGGAGAATCAAGGTGTTTATAGTTTAAATCTTGGAGGAAATCATATCAGTTCTAAATTTAAACTTAACTATTCGGTTTCTTATGCTCAGGCATTTCAAGATACGCCGTTCAATGATAAGATCGTTTTTAAAAATGATGAAGACGTAACCTGGGGTGTTGACTTGAGCGACGAATTCAATCCTAAATTAACTAATTACACCTATGATGGTAGTGCCTCAGCATTTGGTAATAGTGGTAATTATATTTTAGACGGAGGTGAACAATCTTCAACTACAGCGAAAGATGAAAATACTACTTTGAAATTTGATATTGCAATACCACTTTCATTGGGTGATAATACAGGAGAATTTAAGTTTGGTGCTAAGACAAGGCTGAAAGACAAGTCATACAGCTTCAATAATGCTCAAGAATTTGAGTTAGCTGATGGGGTTGATGATCTGACACTTTCTCAGTTTCAAAGTGCCTACACCGATAATAATTTTATGAATGGAGATTTAGGAGAATCCATTGGATATTTCCCTGATCACAGTAACTTTTTTAATTATTTAGATGCAAACTCTAGCAGCTTTGAAACAGATGGAGCAATTTTAGATGAAGAATCTGCACTTGAATCATACCAAGCTTCTGAAGATGTATATGCGGGATTCACACAAGGCAAGATACAAATCGATAAATTAATGATTCTAGGCGGTGTTCGTTATGAATTAACAAAAGTGAAGTATAAAAATGCTTTTTGGGATGCTGACGCCGAGGCACCAATACCATCAATAACGGAGAATGATTATGGTTTTATTTTGCCCATGTTACATTTTAAGTATTCCATAAATTCTAATACAAATCTTAGAGCAGCTATTACAAAATCTTATGCTCGTCCGAACTTTGAAGCTTTGGTGCAAGGGGCAGAAATTGCGGCAACTGATCAAGAGGCTTCAATCTCTAATCCAGATTTACAACCTGTTGAATCATGGAACTTTGATCTCTTTGGAGAAAAATATCTAGGAACTGTGGGTATTTTGTCCGGTGGAATATTTCACAAGAATTTGAATAATTTCATCTATCAACAAACTTATGACGGTAATATATTGTCGTATACAGATTTTGAAATTACCCAATCAGTTAATGGCGATGAAGCTTCAATTACTGGAATCGAATTAGCATGGCAACAAAATTTAACTTTTCTACCAGGCAAATTAAAGGGACTTGGTATTTATGCCAATTATACATTTTCGGAATCAACGGCATCAGTTGTTAATTTTTCTGAAGGATCTGATCTAACTGAAATTGATCTGCCTGGACAGTCAAAACATATAGGAAACCTTGCTCTATCATATGCATTGGGTGGCTTCAATGCTCGGGCATCTATTAATTTTAACGGAAGTTATATAGCTGAAATTGATGGTGGAGATTTGATATTAATCGATGATAGAAAACAAATTGATCTTTCTATTAGTCAAAGTTTTATGAATAATAAGTTGACTGGATTTATTCAGTTAAATAATATTACGGATGAAAATCAAATTGAGTTGTACAATACGAGGTCAACCCCTAAAGAAAGACAGCAATATGGTTTTTGGGGGAGAGTAGGTATAAAATTCAACTTATAACTTAGTTTTATATTTAGTTGTCTTTTACTATTGGTTTAAGCTTAGATATTCATCTCAATTATCTAGCTCTAAGCAAACGAGGTATCAGTTTCAGTCATATGAAAAATGCTGAAACGCGCTAAAGGGAAGCGGCACAGTTGGGTTGATTGGTATACAGTTTAAGTATGTGTAGCGAGGGGTGTCTTAAAAAGAGAGTCTACTTTAGTTATTTCCTTTGTTATTTTTAAAATGTGAACTACGACTTCAGATTTATTTTCAAAATTGCTTTAGGCTAATCCGTTTTCATACTATTAAGTTAAAAATCATCTATCTATAGGTCTTTAAGCTACATAATATGGGGACCTAGAATTAGAAGTTGTTATTTTTATCTAAAAAAATGTAGTAAATTATCTGTAGTATTTTGTCCGCTTGATAGACTAGAATCTGAATTATCTCTATTCTCAAAAAATCAAATAGAGTAGATTTATACTTTTGAATGCGGGAAATATTTGAAACATTTATGAAGTGTATCCTAGATAATATTTTTTATTAAAGTGAGAGCGTACGCATGATCACAAACAGACAAAGATGAAAATACTCATAGTTGAGGATGAAAAGGAATTGGTAGATGATCTAAATGAATTTTTAGATGATCAAGGATATATCATAGAGGTAGCTCCAACGACGAGTGTAGCTAGAGAAAAAATATTTGTCTATCAATATGATATACTTATACTCGATCTGGGCTTACCAGACGGCAGTGGGCTAGATGTTTTAAAATATGTTAAAAAGCATAAGCCTCAAACAGGTATAATCATTCTTACAGCAAGAGATTCACTGGATGATAAGATTAGCGGTTTAGATTTAGGTGCTGACGACTACATGACTAAGCCTTTTCTTCTCTCGGAACTTAATGCACGAATTAAATCAATCCATAGAAGAAGGAATTTTGATGGAAATTCTACTATTATATTTAATGAAATCGAAATAGATACCGATAAAATGCGCGTATCAATTAATGATCAGAATCTCACGCTTACCAGAAAAGAATACGAACTTATCTTATACTTTGTGATTAATAAAAATAAAGTATTGACCAAAGAATCGATTATCGAACACCTTTGGGGTGACCATTCTGATATGTTTGATTCTTTAGACTTTATTTATACACATATTAAAAACCTACGTAAGAAAATGCAGGATATGGGAGGAACTGACTACTTAAGATCAGTCTATGGGATAGGATATAAATTTGAAACTGATTGAAACTACTTGCAAAAGCGATATTATATTATTTGCTTGCCGCACTTTTATCCTTTGGAATGGGAGGGGTGCTCATTTATTTCAATACAAATAAACTAATTCACAAGGATGTTGAGAATTTTCTTGTGAACCGAGAAGAAATTGCGACAACCCAGATTGTCAATGGTGAATCCATTTCTAGCCTTAATAATTATGAGCAAAAGGTAATTATCATACCACCTATCAGTAAATTAAATAAACCAATATTCACCGATACGTTGATTTATGACATCATTGATGATAAATATCACCCTTACCTTCAACTTTCTTTAAATAGAAAAATCGGAAAACAGTATTATCATATCGAAATAAATAAGTCTTTAATTGAAACTAAACTTTTAGTTGGGGAGATATTCATCACCATGCTATTTGTCTTTATAGGCTTAATTGTGCTCATGATTGTGCTCAACCTACTTATTAGTAGAAATATGTGGCGACCATTCAAAGACACATTGAAAAAGCTGAAAAACTATAAATCAGGACAGTCTGAGCCAATCAAATTTAAAAAAATAAATACTTATGAATTTAGCCAACTCAATGAGATCATAGAAATAATGATGGGTAAAATAAGGAATGATTATCTTAATTTAAAAGAGTTCACAGAGAATGCGTCACATGAAATCTTGACTCCGCTCGCGATTATCAAGAGTAAGACGGATATGCTCATGCAGTTAGACAACTTAAATGAGCATGAGCTCAACTTTGTCAAAGCCATTTACGATTCAACCGTTAAATTATCCAGACTCAATCAAGGATTGTTACTGTTAGCTAAAATCGAAAATCAGCAGTATGGCAGCGAAGAAAAAATTGATTTGAATCAATTAATGCTAAATAACTTTAAAGAATATAAAGAAATGGCTGATCTAAAGGAGATCTCCATTCGAATAGATTTGAAAGACACAAATTTCATTCAAATGAATGCTAATCTTTCCCAAGTGCTCATAACAAACCTTTTAAGAAATGCGATTAAGCACACTAAAAAAGGAGGAAAAATTGAATTGTCAGCATCACAGGGCATTTTAAAGTTCTTAAACTCTGGAGATGAAATTACAAATAAAAACTTTAAAATGTTCGAGAGGTTCCAAAAACAAAACTCTGAATCTTTAGGCCTTGGACTATCCATTGTAAAAAAGATTTGTGATCGGTATTTCATAAAAATCAATTATCAATATAGCAAAGGATTGCATGAGTTTCTTCTACTCCTTGATACAGATTAACTACAGAATTACTTGATAATATTACATTATAAAACAAAGTTAAATTTGAAAAATATATTGATATGTATCACAATTGGGTTTTTGAGCTGTGTAAACACACGAGTCCCCGATCATATTAAAAGTAAATTTCAGTTGATGGAACCATCAGCGACTAGTGCCGAGTGGTTTATTCAAGATGATATCTATAAAGTTTATTATAAACTGGATAGACAAAATAGAATTACATCATATTTTGATCGCCAGGGTAATTGGATGGAAACAGAAATTGAAATAGGTGTAGAGGAGTTAAATTCAGCTGTTTCGAATGTTTTAGAGACAAAGTTTAATGACTATGAAATAGTGGATATTGAAATTATCAAGACATTTGATTTTAAAATACTTTATGAAATTGACTTGATCAGAAACGATAAGTCCTATGATATCTTATTTGATACCACAGGTAGAATATTAAGGAAAAAAATTTAAGTACTGTAGATCATGAAAAATATATTTAAATATATCTTTATTATGTTGGGCTATGTTTTAACTACTGCTTGTAGCAGTAATAATCAGCCTATCGTTAACGTCATTAAACCAAAAATCGTTACTGAACCAACGCAGCACGATACAGATGATCCAGCTATTTGGGTCAATGAGGATGATCCCGAGGCAAGTCTTATTTTGGGAACGGATAAAAATGAGGATGGTGCAATTTATGTATATGACTTAAATGGGAAAATACAAACTGATAAAGTAGTTAGAGGTTTAAAAAGGCCAAATAATATAGACATTGAAGAGTTTGAATTTGGAGATGGTAGTGAAATATTCATTGCAGTTACAACTGAACGATTAACCAATAAATTAAGGATATTTTCTGTCCCAGATATGCTCCCCATAGACAATGGTGGAATTGAGGTTTTTACAGGAGAAATAGATCGAGCTCCGATGGGTATATCGTTATATAAAAGAGAATCAGATGATGTTATTTTTGCGATTGTAGGCAGAAAATCAGGACCCAGTGATGGCTACCTCTGGCAGTATCGTCTTGATGGTAACCCAGATGGCACAATTGGCGCCACTATGGTAAGATCATTTGGGACATATAGCGGTGAGAAGGAAATTGAAGCCATTGCTGTGGATGATGAATATGGCTATGTATACTATTCAGATGAAGGCGTTGGTATAAGAAAGTACCATGCAGATCCAGATCAGACTAATGAAGAACTTGCACTATTTGCCACAACGGGTATAGCCGATGATCATGAAGGTATAAGTATTTATAAAACTGATATGGGGACTGGGTATATTATATTGTCTGATCAACAGGCCAATAAATTTCATTTTTTTAGCCGTGAAGGCACTAAGCTCAATCCACACGATCACCAATTGATTAAAGTGATAAATGCTGCTTGCAATTTTAGTGATGGCTCTGAGGTTACTAATGCTTCTCTGGGTAGTCTATTTCCAAAAGGCCTTTTTGTTGCTATGTCTGATGACAAGACGTTCCATTTTTATGATTGGGAAGACCTGGCAGGTGATGATTTACTCATTGCACCAGATGGTTTAGTTGAACATACTGAGAATGCGATTCATCCAAAATATGTGACTGAAAAAGTAGTTTACGATTCGGATGATCCTGCCATCTGGGTTAATTCTAAAGATCCTGCCGCAAGTTTAATTATTGGTACTGATAAAGAAGTTAATGGTGGGCTATACGTCTTTGACTTACATGGGAAAGTAGTAAAAACGGTTCCAGAACTTGGCCGACCCAATAACGTAGACATTGCCTATGGATTCAAACTGAATGATGAACTCGTTGACATCGTAATAACTACAGAACGTTCCAATAATCAATTAAGAATCTTTAGTGTTCCTGATATGGAACCCATTGATAATGGCGGGCTTGAGGTGTTTGAAGGCGTCGATGAGAGAGGACCCATGGGTATTGCATTTTATACAGCTTCAGATGGGGTTCTTTATGCAATTGTTGGCAGGACTGATGGTCCACTAGAGGGCTATTTATGGCAATATAGGATTGAAGATGCGGGTAATGGGAATGTCAAGCTTGTAAAAGTCAGAGAATTCGGAAAGTACAGTGGAGTGAAAGAGATTGAAGCGATAGCGGTAGATAACGAACTTGGTTTTGTTTATTATGCTGATGAAGCATTTGGAGTAAGGAAATATTATGCGAATCCGGCAATGGGAAATGAAGAACTCGCATTATTTGGTACGGATGATTTTGGTAGAGATATCGAAGGGAATCAGTATTTATAAAACCAATGATAAAACGGGCTATATCTTGATCTCTGACCAGCAGGTGGGAACTTTTAATATATATCCAAGAGAAGGTACTTTGGAAGATCCAAAATAGGCATCAGATAATAAAAGCGGTAGAATTAATGACACTTGAAAGCGATGGGTCAGAAGTTTCATCTACTAATTTTGGTCCTGAATTTCCAAAAGGAATTTTTGTGGCCATGTCTACTGACAAAACTTTTCATATCTATGATTGGAGAGACATTGCATCACAAGACTTAAATATAAGCAAATGACTAAATATGTCAAGGGGGCTAAAAAAATGAGAGTATTGATGCTTTTGAGTATCACTCTTATAGGAAATCTGAGCGCTCAAGAACTTTCTAAACCAAAACTGGTTGTGGGTATAGTTGTAGATCAAATGAGGCAAGAGTATTTGTTTCGGTATAAGGACTTATTTGGTGATGATGGATTTAATCGATTGTTGAATCATGGCTTTGAGTTGAAGAATACGCACTATAATTTTATTCCTACTAAAACTGGGCCCGGACATGCTTCAATATACACAGGTACCACTCCAAAAAATCATTCAATAATATTAAATGAATGGTATGATAGAAAGGTCAAAAAAGAAATTAATTGCGTGGAAGATCATACGGTGAGTACTGTGGGTAGTAGTTCACAAAAGGGGGAGTTTTCACCCCATCTCTTATTATCACCTACGATTACAGATCAGTTAAAAATAGCTACTCAGGGTCGTTCTAAGGTCATCTCATTGTCATTAAAAAACAGGGGTGCGATATTGCCAGGTGGACATACTGCAGATGGAGCTTATTGGTATGACAGCAGCAATGGGAATTTTGTAACAAGTACCTTTTATCTTGATAAGTTACCGGACTGGGTACTCAGATTTAATCAAAAAAAATGGGCAGATAAGTATCTTGATGGCATGTGGAAACCATTATTTCCCAAAGAAAGGTATACTGCTGGCTTAAAGGATGATGCAGCATCTGAAATATTGTTTCCCAATTCATTAAAGTCAGTATTGCCCTATAATTTAGCTGATTGGTCTATGGAGGAAAAGGATGAAAAGGGTAAACCTATCACCTATTACGACTTACTTCAAAAAACGCCCTTTGGGAATTCTATTCTAAAAAAATTAGCCTTAAGTGCTATCAATAATGAAAAGCTAGGTCAGAATGGGGAAACAGATTTTTTGGCTATCAGTTTCTCAAGTACAGATAAAGTAGGGCATGCTTTTGGTCCTCAGTCTGTTGAATTACAAGACACCTATGCCAGATTAGATCAGGATTTGGCTGAAATATTCGTCACTTTAGATGCTAAATTAGGTAAGGGAAATTATGTTGTGTTTCTAACATCAGATCATGGCGTCGCTGAAAATTTGCATTTCATGAAGTCAAAAAGTATAACCGCAGGCTTCCATAATGAGGATGATATTAAAGGTAAATTAAACGGTGTATTAGAGAATAAGTTTAATACATCACACCTCATAGAACACTTTTCAGATGGTCAATTATATTTCAATTTGGAGGCGCTCTCAACGAATAACCTTTCCAAGTCCGAAATAATAGAAACTACTTATACTTTCTTGGCAGATCTCCCAGAGGTCAGTGATATTTTGTTAGCGGATGATTTGAGGCGGTTTAATTACAGTGAATCCCAAAAGAAAATGGTCCAGCGTGGTTATCACTGGCATAGATCTGGTGATCTAACAGTTTTATATCAATCTAATTTCACAAAGCAAAAAGATTTTGGTGCAGAGCATGGCAGTGGATTTGCCTATGATTCACACGTTCCCCTATTATGGTATGGCTGGAAGATTCCACATGGTCATTCTTACAAATATCAGTCTGTTACCGACATCGTGCCTACGCTTGCCTTTATGTTGGAAATTAAATTGCCAGATGCAGTGACCGGACAGCCTATTCTTGAAATACTAGATTGAGTTAGGCAATAATAATTGTTTTATTAACTTAATATTTTTAGGTAAGTCATTAAGATCATAATGCCCTCTCTTTAATTAGAGTATTTATATAATTTAAAGTGGCTAGAAAAATATTTTGATTAGACATTTCACTAAGTAGTTAAATGAAAAATAATAGATCAAAATAACATCACGGAAATAAATGCTTTATATTTATTTTATGTACTTCTATGAAGCGGTTTTTGTTAATGTAAGCAGGCTTCATGGGATATATAAGCTGAGTGGAGAACTAAACTGAGACGATAAATGAAATTAACAACTCAAAGTCTTTTTGAACAATGTTATGGGAAATATGCGATTGCTGCGGTGAACGTATTTACCATGGAACAGGTTTTGGGGTTATTTTCTGCAGCGCATAAATGTCAATCACCTTTTATTGTACAGACGACACCCGTCGCACGTAATTATGCCCATCCAGAAATGTTATTGAGCATGATTGATGCTGCATCAAGGCTATACCCTGATGTAGTCTATGCTCTACATCTAGATCACGGTAATGAAGATCATGCTCTTGCGGCCATTGCCTCTGAACAGTATACTTCAGTGATGATTGACGCAAGTCATGATAACTTTGAAACTAATGTAGCCAGAACCAAAAATATTGTAAGAAAAGCACATGTCAAGAATATCTCTGTAGAGGCCGAATTGGGTGTGCTCAGTGGCGTTGAAGATGATGTTTCCATTGAGGAAAAATATGCCAAATATACCAATCCAGAGGATGTAGTAAAATTTATTGAGCAGACAGAATGCGATAGTTTGGCCATTGCCATAGGTACGAGTCATGGTGCTTATAAATTTTCTGGCGACCAAGGCTTACAATTTGATATATTGAAAGAAATCCAGCAACGTTTACCCACATTTCCATTGGTTCTACATGGTGGATCTGCGGTCAATGATTACGAAATTGAACGTATTAACAGATTTGGAGGGAAGTTAAATGCGCATGCTAAAGGAGTAGATCCATTTGAGTTAAAGGAATCTATAAAGTATGGTATTTGCAAAGTGAATATTGCCACGGATACCCGATTAATTTGGGCTAGGGTTCATAGAACGTTTTTTAACAATCATCCGGAACAATTCGATCCAATTGTACCGGGCCAAGTCTATACTCAAGCGCAAAAAGATTTTTTAATTAAAAAATTTGAGTTACTTGGCTCAATAGATAAAATAAGAGACTTTAAATAAAGAAAAATTAAAACATGCAGAGAGATTCAAAATATCCATTATTGATGAAATCTTCCCAAGCTAAAGAGGGTATTTATCAAGAAATACTTGCTGAAGATGCCGGTTGGGAATTTCTAAACTTCAATGCCCGCATTCTTAAAAAAGGCCAGGTTTGGAAAGGTTTTACAGGAGAGAATGAGTATGGCATTATTTTACTGTCAGGCGATTATTCAGTTAAAACAGATCAAGGTAACTGGAAAACAAGGAATGGTCGTAAGCATGTCTTTGATGGCATTGCGCATACGCTGTATTTATCTCGTAATACGGAATTTGAGCTTATCGCCGAATCTGAAGTTCTAGATATTGCTTTGGGGTGGTGCGAAACCACAGAAGATCATCCGGCCCAATTCAAAGAGCCAACTAAGTCCGTCATTGAAATACGTGGAGGTGACAATGCTACTCGGCAAATAAATTCTTTGATTGAGCCCGGATTTGATTGTCAACGCTTGGTTTCAGTAGAAGTATATACGCCTTCTGGAAATTGGAGCTCCTTTCCTGCACACAAGCATGATGAACGTATTTTGGATAATGACGGAAATCTAATAGAAGCCCGTTTAGAAGAAACTTATTTTTATAAAACAGATAAGCCTCAAGGATATGCCATTCAACAAATATACACGGGCGATAGAAGTCTTGACGAAATAGCAGTAGCCAGGAATAATGATGTGGTGATGGTACCCAAGGGATATCATCCTGTAGTTGCTGGACATGGTTATAATATTTATTATTTGAACTTTTTGACCGGAAGTGATCAGTCACTGGCCAATACCAATGATCCAGATCATGAATGGATTTATGATTCTTGGTCAGGAAAAGATTCGCGCATACCTCTGGTCTCGGCTAAATAAATAAAAATGGAAAAAGTAAAAACTGCGATGGACGTAATAACGATGGGGAGGTCTTCGATTGACCTATACTCCCAAAGCATAGGAGCAGATTTTGTAGATATCAAAGGCTTTGACGCCTTCGTGGGCGGATCACCACTTAATATAGCCGTAGGCTGCAGCAGGCTAGGACTCAATACGGCACTTTTGACAGCAGTAGGTACTGATAAAGTGGGAGACTTTATCTTGAACTTTTTGACTAATGAGCAAGTTAATGTTGAATTCATTCCTAAACTCAGCCATGCAAGAAGTAGTGCGGTACTTTTGGGCATTCAACCTCCTGACAAGTTTCCCTTGGTGTTCTATAGAGACAATTGTGCTGACAGTCAATTGACCATTGATCATGTGGACCAAGCGCAGATTGAAAATTTTAAAATATTGGAAATTTCGGGGACTGCATTGAATGTAGAACCTAGTAGAAGTGCCGTTTTATATGCCCTTGAGAAGGCGGTTAAAAATGATGTTGATGTCATATTGGATTTAGATTTTAGAGCAGATCAATGGAGCGATGTGAGGTCTTTTGGAATTACTACTCGGTCCATATTGCCAAGGGTCACGATTGCCATTGGGACTGAAGAAGAAGTTTTAGCTACAATACTTGATTCCGAAGAACAGATTAATATCTCAGATCAGCAAATATCAGCACCAACGATATCTGGTAATTTAGATCAGGCAATCCAGTGCATTCTGGCATTGGGCGTGAAAATTCTCGTCGTAAAAAACGGATCAGAGGGTGTTACCATCCATCAGTTAAATAAAGAACCAGAAAAAGTACCGGGTTTTCCGGTAGAGGTGCTGAATGTATTGGGTGCAGGAGATGCTTTCGCCAGCGGATTTATTTATGGCTATCTTGAAGGATGGGATATATATAAGTCATGTCGGATGGGTAACGCGAGTGGCGCACAAGTAGTACTACAACCCGGCTGTGCCAATTTTATGCCTACCCTTGAGGAATCATTATTATTTATTAAAGCAAAAGGAGGGTTTTGATATGAGTACTATAAAATTAACCGTAGCGCAAGCAGTTATAAAATTTCTTAATCAACAATACGTAGTGCGAGATGGTGTTGAGCATCAATTTTTTGCTGGATGCTTTGGTATTTTTGGTCATGGTAATGTTGCTGGAATAGGTCAAGCTTTACAACAACAAAACGATCTTAAATACTATCAATGTCGCAATGAACAGGCTATGGTGCACACCGCTGCAGCCTACGCCAAGATGAAAAACCGCTTGAGCACTTTTGTTTGTACCACCTCCATTGGTCCGGGTGCGACCAATATGATTACCGCGGCAGCGGGTGCTACTATCAACAGGCTGCCCGTTTTGCTTTTACCTGGAGATATCTTTGCCAATAGAAATGTTGCACCTGCCTTACAACAACTTGAATCATCGTCTTCCCAAGATTTTTCTGTCAATGACTGCTTTAAACCGGTATCCAAATATTGGGACCGCATCAATCGTCCCGAACAACTGATTTCATCCTTACCTGAAGTGATGAGGGTGCTTACCTCTCCCGCTGAGACGGGGACGGTCACCTTGTGCTTACCGCAAGACGTTCAAGCTGAGGCTTTCGACTTTCCCGTGCACCTTTTCCAAAAAAGAGTTTGGAAAATTCAACGTCCAAGACCTGATCTTTCCCAATTGGCTATGGCCGCAGCATTGATTCAAGAGAGTCATAAACCGCTGATGGTAGTGGGAGGAGGAGCGCACTATAGCGAGGCTCTCGAGGTTTTGAAAAAATTTGTAAATAAAACCGGTATTCCAGTAGCTGAAACCTTTGCAGGTAAAGGCGCTTTAAGATATAATAATCCACATAATCTAGGAGCCATAGGGGCAACCGGCACCATTGGTGCGGTCGAAATGGCAAGAGAGGCAGATTTAGTCATAGGCATTGGTACAAGGTATAGCGACTTCACTACAGCCTCCAAAACTGCCTTCCAGCATCCTGAAGTTAAATTCATTAATATCAATATCTGTGAATTAGATACAGCAAAGCATGGTGGAATGATGTTGCAAGGAGATGCTAAGGTTACACTGGAAGAGTTACAGACGCTTTTGGGAGACTTTAAAATTAATAAAGATCATCGTCAAAAGGCCCAAAAATTCAATGAACAATGGGATAAAAGAGTAGATGAAGTTTACGATTATCGTCATGGGAAAGGCTTAAGTCAAGGAGAAATTATTGGAGCAGTAAATAATTTCTCAGATGAAAATGATGTCATGATTTCAGCTGCAGGCAGTCTACCTGGTGATTTGCATAAGTTGTGGAAGACAAAAAATAGCAAGGGGTTTCATTTGGAATATGGGAATTCCTGTATGGGCTATGAAATTGCTGGAGGGTTGGGTGCGAAAATGGCTGATCCCACCAGAGAAATATATGTGATGATAGGAGATGGGAGCTATCTCATGCTTGCCCAAGAAATTGTTACCTCCATTCAAGAAAATTTTAAACTCACGATCATTTTAATCAACAATGATGGCTATAAAAGTATTGGATCTTTGTCACGTTCACTTGGTAGTGAAGGTTACGGTACTCGGTTTTTGTACAGAAATGAACAGACAGGCATCATTGATGGTGACGAAACAAACAAGAATGCTACACTTCCCGTTGATTTAGCAAGTAATGCTAAAAGTTTAGGGGCTCATGTAATTGAATGTCAAACTTTTAAAGATATTCAAAATGCACTGATTGAAGCTAAATCTATAAATAAAACTACCGTTATTTACACCGAATGTGATCGTCATCAAGACATAGAAGGGTATGCCTGGTGGGAAGTGCCGATTGCTGAAGTATCCCAAATGAAGAGTGTTCAAAAAGCGTACAAAGAGTATCTACAACACAAGAAAAATCAGAGATTTTATTATTAAACCAAAATTTATTGATCCAATACTATGGAAGCATTAAAAAATTATATTGATAACACCTGGACAGCGAGTGCTAATCTGTCAACGGTAAAGGTGTTGAATCCTGCGACACAAGAGTTGCTGGCTGAAGTTCCTATCGGATCAGCGTCAGCCAGAGACATGGATCAAGCTATTAAATCAGGCCATCAAGCACATTTAGAATGGAAAAAAGTTCCGGTCATGCGTAGGGTTCAGCCCCTTTTTAAACTCAAGAGGTTGATGGATGAAAATCTTGAGGACTTGGCCCAGACCATTACCCTTGAGTCGGGTAAGACTTTGGAAGAATCCAAAGGAGAATTGATGCGTGCCATTGAAAACATAGAAACTGCCTGTGGTACACCCATGTTGATGCAGAGTGAATTCTCTGAAGATATAGCGAGTGGTGTTGATGAATTTATGATCCGCCAGGCCTTGGGAGTTACCGCTTGTATTGCCCCATTCAATTTTCCAGCGATGATTACTTTTTGGTTTCTACCTTATGCCATTGCTTGTGGCAATGCTATGGTGGTGAAACCATCAGAAAAAGTACCCTTGACGATGATTAAAATATTTCATCTGATTGATCAATTAGATTTACCTAAAGGATTGGTAAATATGGTACATGGGGGAAAGGAAGCCGTAGATGCGCTGCTGGAGCATTCATTGGTCAAAGCGATCAGCTTTGTGGGGAGCACCGATGTTGCAAAATATATATATGCCAAAGGCGCTCAAAATGGAAAGCGGGTGCAAGCGCAAGGAGGAGCTAAGAATCCCGTAGTCATTCTTCCTGATGCCGATATTGAAATGACATCTAAAATTGTCTCAGACAGCGTATATGGATGTGCTGGGCAGCGATGCTTAGCCGCTTCTGTCATCCTAAGCGTTGGTGATCAAAAAAATGGAATTAGGGAGGCCCTTTATGAAAGTGCAAAAAGTAAACACATTGGTTTTGGTTTAGACCCCGGAGTAGATATGGGGCCTGTGATTACCCCTGACAGTAAATCAAGAATTAATCGCTTAATTGATTTAGGTGTAGACGAAGGTGCCAATCTCTTGTTAGATGGGAGAACCCCTAAAGTATCTGGATATGATAAAGGTAATTTCATCGCCCCAACTATTTTAGAAAACTTGGCGCTTGATGGGAAGGTCATTGAAACAGAAATATTTGGTCCGGTCATGAGTCTCTTGCACTTGGATACCGTTGAAGAAGCGATTGCTTTTATAAATAAAAGTAAATATGGTAATTCTGCTTGTTTGTTCACAAGTAGCGGTGCAAGTGCCCGAAAGTTTCGAAATGAAGTAATGGCTGGGAATATTGGTATCAATATTGGGGTAGCAGCTCCTATGGCACAGTTTCCATTTAGTGGATGGAAAGATAGTTTTTTCGGTGACTTGCATGGTCAAGGAAGACATGCCATTGAATTTTTCACACAAACCAAAGTAGTCATAGAAAGATGGCCAAAAGAATGGTCTAGAAAATTTTAATAAGTATTTAAAGCGTAATTATTATGATAAAATTGGCCAATGCTCCATGCTCTTGGGGAGTACTTGAGTTTGACTTAGAGGGAAAAGTAGCCCCCTACGGCCAAGTCCTCGAGGAAATGAGGGCAACAGGATATCAAGGAACGGAGTTAGGAGATTGGGGTTTTTTACCTACTCAGCCGAATCACCTTTCCCAGAATTTATCTAAATACGAATTAGATTTGCTAGGGGCGTTTGTTCCTGTGAATTTGAA
The DNA here is from genome assembly GCA_905182375.1 of Flammeovirgaceae bacterium UBA4465. Lineage (GTDB taxonomy): Bacteria > Bacteroidota > Bacteroidia > Cytophagales > Cyclobacteriaceae > UBA4465. The sequence continues at coordinate 92,305 of CAJJBF010000007.1, read as the reverse complement.
GGATTCGAATACCCACCTCAAAGGTCTTGCGTATGCGTTAAAAGTTGCTGGGCTGATGTATTATGCTGGTTATGAAAATGCGAAAATAGTATTAGCAGATGATAATGGGGCGGTAGAAGCAAGGGTAAAAAATGCTGGCAATATTACCTCAGCCATGGGACTGGATCCTAATGCATGGGAAATATTTGCCGAGGGGGCTAATCAAATTGCCTATGCGGTAAAAGAAGCTTATGGTCTTCAAACAGTTTTTCATCATCATTGTGCAGGTTATGTTGAGACCCCAGATGAGATCCATAAATTACTTGAATATACGGATAAGCAGTTAGTAGGACTGTGTTTAGATACAGGTCATTATAGTTATGGTGGGGGAAATCCCATTGAAGCTTTAACTCAATATAGGGATAGAATTTGGCATATCCATCTTAAAGATTTCGATACTAAGGTCGCCGAAAAGGCACGTTTGAACCAATGGGACTATTTCACAAGCGTACAAAACGGCATTTTTTGTGAATTGGGTAAGGGAGCCGTTGATTTTAATAGATTTATTGATGAATTGAAAGTACATGATTATTCGGGCTGGGCTGTAGTCGAACAAGATGTGCTACCCGGAATGGGAAACCCAAAGCAATGCGCGCAGAGCAATCGTGAGTATCTCAAAGGACTTGGATTATGAGAGTCACATTACACTGCTTTTTTGATGAGTATCATTTAATTCCAAAAGAGATCTATCGATGAGATGAAGAAAAGTAGAAGACTATGAACAAGGTTAAAATAGGAGTGGTCGGTTTAGGAAGATTGGGGCACCAACATGCTGATAATATAGTAAATCATGTTAGAAATGCTCAGCTATCCGCCGTTTGTAGTGTTCATGAAGACGAATTAGATCGCGCTAAAAAAGAATGGGGGCTAGACCAATGTTATACAGATTATAACGAAATGCTTGCACAAGCAGGACTAGATGCAGTGGCGATTGTTTCACCTTCAAATTTACATTGTGAACAAGTGATTTCGGCCTTAGAAAAAGGATTACATGTGTTCTGTGAAAAACCTTTAGGTATCTCTAAAGCTGAATGCTGGGTGGTAGAAAAAGCTGTTGCCGCACAACCTAAATCAGTATTTATGTTGGGGTTTATGAGGCGATATGACCCCTCATATACTTATGCTAAAAAGAAAATAGAATCAGGCTACATTGGTCGACCCATATTATTTAGGGGATACAGTGTAGATCCTGCATCAGCAATTGATGGGGCTATAAAATATGCAGCCAACAGCGCTGGTCAGTTTCTTGATATGGCCATTCATGACATAGATTTGGCACGCTGGTTTTTACAATCAGAGCCCAAATCTATTTATGCCATCGGAGGCTGTTATGCACATCAAGAATTTACGAAATATGAGGATGGCGACAATGTTTCTGCCCTTATGCAATTTGAAAATGAGAGTATGGCTTTTTTATTGGCGGGCCGTACGGCTCCACATGGCTACAATATAGAAACTGAAATCATAGGTACGCTCGGACAAATTAGAATAGGTTCTGTACCACAGAAAAACCTCGTTGAACTATTTGATGCCGCGGGTATTCGTAAAGAATGTACATATTCATTCTCAGAGAGATTTCATGAGGCCTTTGTCAATGAGGTGCAAGAGTTTGTGGATTGTATTCTAGAGGACAGAAAACCAAGTGTTTCTGCTCACGATGGCACACGGGCTACCATTATAGCCGAACTTGCGACTCAATCTTTCAAGAACAATGAATTAATTAAAATTGATTAAGGGATCGTAACCCATTTAAAAACATCAAAATGAAGCAAATAAAAATAGGAATCATAGGGATTGGGCGAATGGGACAGATCCATCTGGATAATCTTATGCAGAAATTTTCAGAAGTAGAGGTAGTTGCGATTTCAGACATTAATGTAGAGGCGAGACAATGGGCAGCGAAATATAACATATCTAAATTTTACTCGGATTATCAAGACCTCATCTCTAATCAGGAGGTCAATACCGTGGTCATTTGTTCTCCAACGAATCAACATGCAGAAAACATCATAGCTGCCGCTCAAGCAGGTAAAAATATTTTTTGTGAAAAGCCTATGGATTTGTCAATACAGACTGCAATGAGGGTTTTGCAAATCGTTGAAAAGGCTGGCGTCAAATTTATGTTGGGATTTAATCGTCGATTTGATCCAAATTTCATGAAGATAAAAAGCTTAATCGATGAAGGAAAAGTAGGGGAGCCACAAATAGTTAAAATTACGAGTCGCGATCCTGCACCCCCACCGATTAGTTATATAAAATCTTCTGGTGGGATGTTTCTAGACATGACCATTCATGATTTTGATATGGCTAGGTTTATGGTCAATAGTGAGGTCAAATCAATTTTCGCTGTGGGTAGAAACCTCATAGATCCTGAAATTGGCATCGCTGGAGACATCGATACCGCCGTGGTAACGATCACCTTCGAAAGCGGTGCCATCGCCACTATAGACAACAGCCGTCAAGCCGTTTATGGGTACGACCAAAGAGTGGAAGTATTTGGGTCCGAAGGCATGGCCGGTACGGAGAATAATAAATCAGATAATCATTACTACTACAATAAAAAGGGCCAATCGGAATCCTTACCGCTTCATTTTTTTATGGATAGATATATTCCCTCTTATTTTAATGAAATGAAGACTTTTATTCATTGTATTGTTCATGACGAAGCACCAAAAGTAGGAGGTCAAGATGGCTTAATTTCATTGGCTATGGGATGGGCAGCCAATACATCTATGCAAGAAAATAGGGTAGTGATGTTAAAAGAGATGCTTAATTAAGATAACCAATAAAAAAGTCAGTATAAAATTTAACTTTTAGATAAAACAGAACATGTATACTTTCATAACTTTCTTGGCATTCACCTTGTTTGTCGCAATTTATTCTTGGTATAAATTGCGAAATGAAAAGTTAGATTCTCAGGATGGATATTTTCTGGGTGGAAGAAGTTTAACCGGTCCTGTAATTGCAGGATCTATGTTGTTGACCAATATCTCCACAGAACATTTGATTGGTATGAATGGATCTTCTTACAAAAATGGATTCATCATCATTGGCTGGGAAGTCACTTCGGCACTTGCTTTAGTGTTGGCAGCCATATATTTTGTTCCAAAATACTTAAAAATGGGTTTAACTACGATTCCCCAATATCTAGAAAATCGATTTGACAGCTTGACTCGAACCCTAGTCGCCTTATTTTTGATTATTTCTTTTGTAGTAACTCTCTTACCTATAGTACTTTATACTGGAGCCATTAACTTAGAAAGCATCTTTGATATTTCAGGCGTTCTTGGTGTAAGCAAGACGGAAGGCCTTTGGATAACCGTAGGGTTGGTTGGCTTATTGGGATCTATTTATGCCGTTTTTGGTGGTTTAAAGGCCGTAGCTATTTCTGATACCGTCAACGGATATGGCTTATTGATAGGAGGGACTGCCATTCCGATACTGGCTTTGGTGAGTATCGGTGATGGAAATCTGCTCATAGGTTTGGAAAAAGTATTTAACGCCGTTCCAGAAAAGTTTAATGTGATCGGGGCTAAAGATTCAGTCATGCCTTTTGAAACCTTATTTACCGGGTTGATCATTAATCAAATTTATTTCTGGTGTATGAATCAAAACATTATTCAACGAGCATTAGGGGCTAAAAACCTTATAGAGGCCCAGAAGGGCTTACTTTATACGGGCGTTTTAAAAATATTCGTACCTATCATCATCATACTACCAGGCGTTATTGGATTTTATTATTTTGGAGATAGCTTTTATGATCAGCAAGACATGATCTATCCAGAGTTAATTAAAAAGGTCATGCCCAAATGGTTTACGGGTTTATTTGCGGCGGTGGTGATGGGTGCGGTGCTGAGTACATTCAACAGCGTCCTCAATAGTGCGGCCACAATTTTTAGTGTAGACGTGTATAAAAGACATATCAATCCATCTTCGAGCGATCGAAAAATGGTGAAAGTAGGGAAGTCAGTATCTGCGATATTGGCCTTATTCGCAATCATTAGCGCACCGATGGTAGCCAATGCATCAGATGGCCTATACCAGCTTTTACAACAGCTGAATGGTATTTTCTTTATTCCAGTGGCTTCCATCATGCTCGCAGGCTTTCTTTTTACCCAAAATATCAGCCATGGGAGCAAAAGCGGCGCTTTTTTCGGGTTTATCATTTTATATTATCTGTATTTTTATTTTAGAGGTAGATCTCCATTTTATTCATATTTGGGGTATTGAATTTTTATTAAATATGGCTATTATGTTTGGTGTTTCCTATTTCTATCCAAATCAAAAAAGTTTAGATCTCGGTGATATTAATTTATTGGACTTAACCGAATGGAAGCATACTAAAAAACTGTCGATAGGTTTGTGTATAGTAACCCTTCTAATTTATATTGTGTTGGGCCAAGTTTAAATTAGAATCTCATTGCCAAAAGGCAGAGTATGATTTCTTACTGACATTGCCCTGTTTTTTATCATGTAAGGAGACTAATAAGTCTTGAGCAAGAACAAAACTAATCTTTAGGTTTTCGTAAGCGTTTCTACGAACTGTCATAGAAGAGGACTTTATAGGATAATTCACAATAGGTCTTTATGGATGTATGTTGATTAACTCAATACTTTTCAAAACATTAACTTAACATAATATAAATTATATAACAAACTAATATGCTTATATAAATATGTACATAGGGTTATTGGCTATTTGATATATTATCAATGGGTACACATTATAGAATATTTCATATTGCATTATTAAAAACATACAGATGAATTTTAGTATCACTTCTTGTTGGGCATAGTATCTATCTCCATACAAAAAAGTTGAGTTTACGATGAACCCTTGACCAGTAAATTATTCCAATCTCATCAAACCGCTTAGCTAAAACCCCAGATATTCTAAATATGAACCCATTAGTTCTATGAATTGTTATTAATTTAGAGGCATCAAAACCGAGAGATGAATGAAAAAAAGCCCGAGCTTATCTATTTATACATGGATATTTTTTTTAATATTTTTTTCAAGTTGCCAATCATCTGTTAAAAAAGAAAAACGCTCTCAAATAGATTCATCCTCAGTATCTCAAAAAGCAACTATCCAAGATGTAGAACAAGGCATTCGAGCCAATATAGATGCCCAAATCAAAGCAGGTGATGGTTATTTCACTTTTTGGAATGACAGTATAGAATTAAGTTTGAAATTGGTCCGGGTGCATACAGAGTACCTATCTGTACTTGGATCCAATGAATTCTTCGCTTGTGTAGACCTTGCCACAGAAAATGGAGACGTCTATGATGTAGACTTCTTTCTCGAAGGTACTGTAGGTGATATGAAGGTAACCCAGACAGATGTGCATAAGCTCAATGGAAAGCCTTATTATGCTTGGAAGCAAGGTGACGACAAAATATGGCATACGGTTCCTGTTGAAAATGCCGGTTCCGAACTGTTGGGTGTGATTGAAAGTGCTGATCGTTTTACTTTCACTTATGAAGTGCAACTGCCTGAATTAAGTGAATCTGCAGAGATTTGGCTTCCTCTAGCGCAAAGTGATTCTTTCCAGCAAGTTAAAATCTTATCCATTGATACTCCTGTTGAACATAAGCTCCTTACCGAGGGTGAAAATAAGAATAGTATTCTTTATCTTAAACTTATGCCTAAGCATGCTCATGATAAAATTATGATACAATATCAAGTACAGAGAATTGAAAAGTCAGCCTATATTGAGGAGACTTTCAATCCTAAAAAATATCTTAAGGCTACCTCTTTAAACCCTGTAGGAGATCGATTTGAAGTGATTTCTAGTACTATAATTGAATCAAAACAAGCAGATACACCCCTGATGAAAGCAAGAGCCTTGTATGATTATATTATAGATAATATGCGGTATGCGAAAGAAGGTATTTATGGGACAGGTGATGCTAATTACGCTTGCGATTCCAAATCCGGTAATTGCACAGAATTCCACTCATTTTTCATCTCGCTTGCCCGTTCGGCAGGCATACCGTCTCGATTTGCCGTAGGAGCGTCCATACCCTCCGAGCGCAATGAAGGCGGGATAGATGGTTACCATTGCTGGGCAGAGTTTTATGCGGAAGGAAAATGGTGGCCTGTAGATATCAGTGAGGCTAATAAATATACGCCATTGGCCACTTATTATTTTGGACACCACCCTGCCAATCGAATTGAATTCAGTCGGGGCAGAGATCTTAGGCCTGATCCTTTACCTCAATCGGGACCTATCAACTTCCTAGCTTATCCCATATTTGAAATCGGAGGTAAGCCGGCCTATGTTGAAACGACTTTTTCTTTCAAAAGAGCAACGTCCAAAATATAATACCTTACTTATTTAGGATGCTCAGCTATCTGCGGCATCATCTGTAGGGTGCTCACGTTTGCGGCATCGTCTGATGGATGTTCGCTGCCATGAGGTTTCTGTCGATAAACTATCAGAAGGATGTTCACACCGTTTTCGATGGATGCTCAGCACTTTCAGTGGATGTGGTTTCTACTTTATCTGTATTTTCGGCCTCTTTTTTTGAAGGTGTGCTGCAAGCACTTGCCGATACAAAGATGAAAAAGGAAAGTATCCATAGACCACTTATTAGTGATTTTAGCTTATCGGAAATAACTATCATAATTTTTGTTATTAAAATATACAATAACTAAAAAAGCAAATAATACAGATACGTTCAAGAAATCATTCTGTTTGCAGGCTGTTTAATCAGAATAAATTGAGATTTTATTCTAAATATTTACGAATAATTTTGATTTTCAAACATGAATTTGACATAGCTTAAAATTTTATAAAAATTAAAAGAGAATAGCACATATTACAGATGAACGTGAAGTAGATTATTTTGAAAAGTGGGCTCCTGCACCATGCCGGAATCAAACTTTACTTCCCGTAAGCTGATCGTACCGCTATGGGTCCTAGCCGCTCAGAATTTATTGACCTATCGGTTCATCTAGATAGCCTCCTCTCCTCTCGTTCAATACCTGAAGAGGATACCACCAAGTCTCATTATTGATGGGTTCTCCATACGTCAATGTCTCTCCTAGTTTAGGGGTAACTAAGTTAACCTGATCTTCAGATGCATACTGTACTGCTAAGTTGATAGGTTCATACCAGTCATGATTGGATAAATTAAACGTACCCCAATGGATGGGAAACATTATTTCAGCTTTTAGGTCTATGCCGCTTGGACCGATTGCTCGGTATGCATGTGGATGTCTCGCCATCCTAGATCTTCTCCATAATCACCGATTTTAATAAATCCTATCTCGATGGGTCCTAATTTCTCTCCAATAGTTCGAAAATGATCCCCATAACCCGAATCACCACTATGATAAATGCGATGATTTGGACTAGAGATGACCCAAGAAGTCCATAAAGTAGCATTGTTCAAGCCAGTACGACCCGAATAATGTCTTGCTAGGGGTACAATGAATGGTGAACTCATCTAAGTGAGCTGTCCCACAATCCATTTCATTGATTTGGGCTGCTGAGATGCCCCATTCAATAAGATGGGCTTTGAGGCCAATGCCTACATAAAACTGGCTCCCTGATGCAGCCAGTACTTTAACCGTTTTCATATCTAAATGATCAAAATGATCATGAGAAATGGTAACGATATCAATCGGAGGCAATGCATCTACGTCAAGGGAGATGGATTATACCGTTTGGGTGCAATCAATTTTATGGGAAAGACGAGATCTGATAGCATGGGATCTGTCAGTATTCTCTTACCATCCATTTCGATATAAACGGTAGCATGCCCAAGCCAAGTAGCCTTCATGCCAGCTTTGACTGAATCAGCAACAACCGGGACCTCCATTGGAAATAGGCCTGGCGGTACGCGTTGCTGGTCTCCAAGTAAGTCTACTATATTCACCTTGATATCGTAAGGGATAACAGAGGGCGAGTTTTGAAAATGAGTTCCATTAAATGCCCTAGAGGCTCGAGCTTTTACAGTACTTTCTTTATCCATGATTCCTCCGAATTCTATTCCACTTAAAACCAATTGAACCAGCGCATAACTCAATAAAGAAATACCAACAATAAAAGCAAGAATGATTTTTTTTTTTCATTTTATCCAAAAATTGAGCAAATAAGCGCAACACTCATTGTCTGATTCATTTTTACCAAGAGTATTCAATTTGAGTCATGTAAGCACTAGAGCTATTGAAATGTCACGCTATCGATTAAGAAAAAAACTAGAGCTTAAAAAAAGAGGTGAATTTGATTGATTTTTTAATGAAATCCAATGAGTATTTAGATAATAATGATGACTCCATGCAATCCTCATTCAAGGGCGTATTTTTACAATTTCTGCGAAAAAATAGTCTCCATTGATCTCACTAAAATTAACTTTTTGATACGCGTCTTTCTTTGATTCATTTAGATGCTCAAAAAAATCAGGCATAGTATTGAGCCATTTGATAATTGAATAGTAATTTTACTGCATGATCATAGTAGTTTCCCCAGCCAAAAACCTTGACTTTTCCTCAAGATACGATATTCAAGTGACGCAGCCCAGACTCTTGGAATGCACCCACGAACTCATCACTACCTTACGGAAAAAATCTGTTAAGGATATTGAAAACTTGATGGGTATCAGTACTTCTTTGGCAACATTAAACGTTCAGCGGTATCATGATTTTGAAAAGGATCCTTCTATAGCACATACTCAACCTGCCGTTTTTGCCTTTAATGGAGATGTCTATCAAGGCTTACAAGCGCCTACATTTGATGCTCAAAAAATTGATTTTGCTCAAAAGCATCTTCGAATTCTTTCTGGTTTATATGGTTTACTGAGACCTCTAGATTTGATTCAGCCTTATCGACTAGAAATGGGCACTCAACTTGCTTTTGATGATTACAAGACTCTTTATGAGTATTGGGATACAAAAATCATGAATTTATTATTGGAAGATCTTAGGGCACAAAATGATAATGTCATCGTCAATTTGGCATCAAATGAATATTTTAAATCGGTAAATAAAAAGGAATTTCCGGCTGATGTCATAGATGTCGAGTTTAAAGACTTTAAAAATGATCATTATAAAATCATCTCATTCTTTGCTAAAAAAGCAAGAGGTATGATGTCTAAATACATTATTGACCATTCGATAAGCGATCCGGAAGATTTGAAAGGATTTGATTCAGGAGGATATTATTTTGATCCAGAAGCTTCCTCCGCTCAAAAAATAGCTTTTAAAAGAGACGTTAAAAGATAGCGTTTATTGAAGTGAAAATGCATTGTTGAGTTTTCAGTTACCTAAATTCCCTTTATGGCTCCTTAGAGAATCCCTCTCATATCTGAAAGAGTCATGGAACTTCATTGCGCCCTTTTAATTAATAACTCTGTGACAAGGCTTTGTACCCGACAATCAGATTCCGTTGTTTGGTCTAGGTACGATTAAACGCCTGCCTAACTTTAATCACATCTACAATAACCTTTTGGAATTAATTATGTTGTAATTTCAGTAAATTCAATGCTGAACCTGCTTTAAACCATTTAATCTGACTTTCGTTGTAAGTATGATTCACCGTAATTAAATCCTCACTCCCATCCTGATGGCTTGCCCGGATAGTCAGGGGTTTTTCAGGTGAAAAGCTACTCAAGTCTAAGAAATCAAAACTGTCATCCTCTTGGATTTTATCGTAATCATTTTCAGAATTAAAAATTAGGGCCAACATTCCTTGCTTTTTCAAATTGGTTTCATGAATTCGAGCAAAAGACTTAACTAAAACCGCACAAACACCTAAATGACGGGGTTGCATAGCAGCGTGCTCTCTAGAAGAACCTTCCCCATAATTTTGATCTCCTACCACAATCGTGGGGATGCCAGCAGCTTTATAAGCGCGCTGAGTATCCGGAACGGTTCCAAATATCCCAGTTAGCTGATTCTTAACTTTATCAGCCGCATCATTAAAAGCGTTGGTAGCCCCTGTGAGGGTATTGTTGGCAATGTTGTCAATGTGACCTCTGTACTTCAACCATGGGCCTGCCATGGAAATATGATCAGTGGTGCATTTTCCTTTGGCTTTGATCAGCAGTTTGGCGCCCATGATATTTTCTCCATTCCAGGAAGCGAAGCCTGCCAAAAGTTGCAACCTTTTTGAATCAGGATTTACTTTGACCTCAACGCTTGAGCCATCTTCTGCCGGGGCCAAATAACCGGCATCTTCAACATCAAAACCCTTGGGCGGTAATTCCCATCCTGTAGGTTCATCAAGCTTGACTTGTTCCCCCTTGTCATTGGTCAAGGTATCGGTGATTGGATTGAATCCCAAGTCACCAGATATTGCCAAGGCAGCGACCATCTCTGGAGAGGTTACAAAAGCATGGGTATTGGGATTTCCATCATTTCTTTTTGAGAAATTCCTGTTAAAAGAATGTACTATCGTGTTTTTTTCTTTCTTATCGGCGCCAGACCGAGACCATTGGCCTATGCATGGACCACAAGCATTGGTAAATATTTTTGTACCTAGATCTTCGAAGGTCTTGATAAAGCCATCTCTTTCTATAGTATATCGAACAAGCTCTGAGCCGGGATTAATTCCAAATTCAGCAGCGGGTTTTAATCCCTTTGATACGGCTTGTGCGGCAATGGAAGCTGCCCTTGAGATATCTTCGTAGGAGGAGTTGGTACAAGAACCGATCAATCCCCACTCTACTTTCATGGGCCAATCATGTTTCTTAGCCTTTTCACGCATTTCAGATATCGGTGTGGCTAAATCGGGTGTAAATGGACCGTTTACATGTGGCTCAAGTTCTGAGAGATTGATTTCAATGACTTGATCAAAATAATTTTCAGGATTCGTGTAAACCTCGTCATCTCCCGTTAAATGTTCCTTTACCTCATTGGCCAAGTCGGCAATTTCTGCTCGGCCGGTCGCTCTTAAATATCTTTCCATGGCCTCATCATAACCAAAAGTAGAGGTGGTAGCTCCTATCTCTGCACCCATATTACAAATGGTGCCTTTACCTGTACAAGAAAGTGTTTTGGCTCCTTCTCCAAAGTATTCAACGATGGCACCCGTACCTCCTTTGACCGTTAATATGCCAGCTACTTTAGAGATCACATCTTTGGGCGCAGTCCAACCGCTTAGCTTTCCCGTCAATTTGACTCCTATTAATTTTGGGAATTTCAATTCCCAAGCCATGCCTGCCATGACATCTACGGCATCTGCGCCGCCAACCCCTATCGCCAACATACCTAACCCTCCTGCATTTACCGTATGTGAATCCGTACCTATCATCATACCTCCTGGAAATGCATAATTTTCAAGAACTACTTGGTGGATGATTCCTGCACCAGGTTTCCAAAATCCTATGCCATATTTGTTGGATACAGCCTCCAAGAAGTTAAAAACTTCATTGCTTGTATTTAGCGCGTTTTGTAAATCGGTATCAGCACCCATTTTGGCTTGAATCAAATGGTCACAATGGACGGTCGTGGGGGCTTCTACCCTCTTCTTACCTGCTTGCATAAATTGAAGCAAAGCCATTTGGGCCGTCGCATCTTGCAGGGCGATGCGATCAGGAGCAAAATTGACATATGAATCTCCTCTTTTGAAGACCTCATCAGGTGCTCCTTTAAACAAATGTGAATAGAGTATTTTCTCTGATAAAGTTAACGGTCGTTCATTCAATGCTCTGGCCTTTTCAACCCTTTGCGAAATTGTTTGATAAACTTTTTTGATCATTTCAATATCAAATACCATAATGTATAAGTTTTAGCCGCATTCATTTGAATAACAATGCGAAGATATCTAATAAAAAAAAAATGTCTATAAGTCCTCCCGTTTTATTTATTAAGTCTGTTTCATTAATAAAGATATTTAAAAAACATTGTTGATAGATTAGAAAATTCATGAAGAGGAAAGGTTTTCTAATGATCTTATTGGAGTAGCGATCTTACTCATTTGAAAGTATTGCAAATATTTATCGCACGTTTATTCTTATAACATAAAAATGCAATGATTTTTTTAGATTTTAGTCCGTATATTCTAATTCGTCTAAATTTGTATTTGACGTAGACCTCGAAAGAATTATGAATTTAAGTTATTGGGAAAGAAATCAATGGTTTGACAATCTGGATGTCATCATTATTGGTAGTGGTATTGTTGGTTTAAGTACGGCGATTCACATACTAGAATCTAATCCTCATCATAAAGTTTTGATTCTCGAAAAGGGTATCTTACCACAAGGAGGAAGTACTAAAAATGCAGGATTTGCCTGTTTTGGAAGTCTTTCAGAGCTTATCCATGATCTAGATAGCCACAGTCCAGAGGAAGTGATTGATTTGATTCGGTTGCGTTGGGAAGGATTGAACTCTATGAGGACCTTACTTGGGGATGAGCAGATGGGTTACGAATGCCATGGAGGCTATGAGCTTTTTTTAGAACAGGATCTCCCCTTATTTAACAACTGTTGTGAGCATTTAGAACATATTAATAAGCTTTTACTTCCTGTTTTTAATGCACCCGCTTTTGTAGAGCAGGCCACTCCGTTTGGCTTTGGAAATGTACATCATCACTGCTTTTTTAATCCCTTTGAAGGACAAATAGATACGGGAAAAATGATGGATGCCTTAATCAAAAAGGCCACAGGTTTGGGTGCTCATATTCTGACAGGCATGAATGTAAATAAAACATCTACCGATGGCAAAGTCTATCTTCAAAACGATTTTGAAATTGAGGGGAAAAAGATCATCGTAGCGACTAATGGTTTTGCCAATCAGCTTTTAAATGTGTCGGTAGCGCCAGCGCGAGCTCAAGTGTTGATTACTCATAAAATCGAAAATCTAGCTATCAAGGGCACCTTTCATATGGATGAAGGCTATTATTACTTTCGAAACATCAATGATAGAATTTTGTTTGGTGGCGGCCGTCAATTGGACTTGAAAGGAGAAACAACTTCCGAATTTGGTTTAAATGCACCTATACAGGAAACCCTCTCAAAACTTTTAAAATCCGTCATCTTACCACAAACTTCTTTTGAAATTGATGATCGTTGGAGCGGCATCATGGGTGTAGGCAATCAAAAAACACCATTGATAAAAACTTTTTCTGATCAACTTTACTGCGGTGTCCGATTGGGGGGAATGGGTGTAGCAATAGGTAATCTGGTTGGTAAAAAACTAGCAGAAACAATCAATCTTTGAATTTCCTCAATAAAGGGGGATAAATGCAGCCGATGTCTTCCTGTTTTAATAATAAGGGACAAGCAGTTTTGACCCCTTGTCCTGACTTTTATATTATTTTTTGCTGTAAAAAAAGAAAAGTACACCTAAGACAGCGGTAATACCTATATTAGCAAAAGCGGTTGGGGCCGTTGCGGCACCTATAGCTATATGATATCCAATGATGACTACTCACATTCCTTGTGTTATGGCATATATTTGGCCAAAAGCCGGCAAGGCATCATTGGCCAAATCAGCAGTTTTCCATGCAATGAGTGCCATGACTAAAAAAGTAACCCCCATAAATTGACCTAGGGTTAATAAGGAAGGAGACATTTCAAAGCTTGCCGCTTCCATAAACATATCTGTTGCAAAGAGTGCACCGAGCCCATTGATCAACATGACGACCGCTCCAATTTTGAAAATATTTTTTAAATTTATAATTGTGTGTTTTTTATTGAATTTATAATAAAATATGTTTTAAATATATAATTTACATTAAAGTTAGCATATTTCATGATTATTTAATAAATCGAACCATCTGATCGATAGCCTGATGACCTATTATTATCTCAACTATTAACAAAACATAACGTATTAAAACCTCTGACGATGCTTTATAAAAAAAGTATTTTTTTTAACTAAAGTTTGATAGAAAATTCAACCATGAATAAGACTTCTAAAAAGTATTTAATCATCAACAGCCTGGCACTTATCTGGAATATTATAGGGGTTTATCAGTATTTAGTTCAAGTTTACCAGTCTGAATTGGATAAGATGGCGTTAGCTCCTGAGATACAAAATTATTTCTTGCACCTCCCAGCTTGGGTAACAGGATCTTATGCGATGGCAGTTTTTGGAGGTAGCGCTGGCTGCATAGCGCTACTATTAAGAAGCTCTTGGTCAATTAACTTTTTTGGATCTTCGTTGTTGGGTGTTCTTTTGCAGCATTATTACAACTTCTTTATTCAATCCGATGTAATCTTCTCTATGAACCTTATATGGAAGGCAATCGTCATTTTAACGGTTTCTATAGCCCTACTATGGAGCACCTTTTATTACAAGAAAAAGGGATTTATTTTTTGATGATCCTTATATTGATTACTTGCATCGATTCGATGGATATTCTTCTAAATACTATAGCATCGGTTCAAATAAATTATTCCTTATGCCTTTTTTAAAATCTCTATATTTTATAAGTTGTTTAACTTTTCTATTCGCTGCTTGTTCTGAAGCAGAAGATGCTGTAAATCAAACATGTGCTTCAAACCCCTCTACCCTAATAGAGGCAGAAACGCTTTGGGCTTGTCAAGCTGTAAGTTCTTACGAAATGGATTTAACCGTCAGCTGTAATTGTATGAATTACCTCCCTTATCATATTGTTGTCAAAAATAATGAAGTAATCAGTATTGAAGTGACTTATACTTCTGATGAGGATCAAAAATATATAGAGGAAATGGAAGCTGCCTATGGTGAATCATTTTGGGGATATGAATATTATGCCCTATCGATAGATGACTTGTTTGAAGAAATCAATAATCGTATGAGTCAAAATCCTGCTAGCGCAGTGATAGCGTATGATAGAACTTATGGCTTCCCTACTATAGCAAGTTTTGATATGGATATTATGATCGCAGATGAAGAAATAGGTTATTACCTCTCTGATTTTATCCCTTTATGAGCCCAGGTCAACAAATAGAAATCAATGATTTCAGCTGCTTTGTTACGATCCATTCCGCATGGTTATAGCATTTTTTTTAACTTTTTTCAGTATAAAAAGGTAGATAGCTCATTGTTTTATTACTGGTTGATCTTTGTCTTTAAATACTCAACCGAATAAAAAGAATTATAGCTTTTATTTATACTTATGGTATTTTCTGATCTTTTTGGTAAGCATCTACAGGTAGAAGTCATTTTAGATCCTTTACCAATTAGCCGCTCTTAGACCATTCAGCCAATCAATCACTTATTTGTTTACAAGTTGTTCAAAACATTATTCATTTTTCTAATAGTAATGACCTAAGAACTATAATATTTGCAGCGAGTTACAGTGAGTAAGATTTAAACGCTTAATTAACATATACTTTTAATGAGTAAATACAACACAGGAATTGAATTTAAACATGACTCTGGTCTATTTAATCATTATAAAAAGTATTTTGATCAGCCCACAATCATGGCATTCAAAGCTAAAAACTCCTTAGATAGCTCATATGAGGGCTTTATTGCATTTAAAAAAGAAATTGAGGCTTTCGTTAAGAAAAACATTGAATATGAGTCAGATGCTGACTATTATGCCCTTGTGGATACGCTCAAAATATTATCCGAGGACGACTCTGAAAGTTAAGCGTTTTGTCCATACCTGATGTTGGCCCCACTATATCCACCTTTTTTTAAAACTTTGAAAAACGATAATATGGTCTATTTCAGCGTTTTTCAGATTTTATTTCAATGGAAGTTTTATTGATATTAATTAATAAGCTTAGCATAGATAATATTGGGCAGATGACGATATATCCCTAGGTTGACCTAAGAAGATTTTTGTTCTTAATAAGAATTTCCATATTGATATGGTCGCTGATAATCCTTACAGCTAAAACCAAATGATTCATAATATATACCATTCAAATACTGTAAAGAATATGGGTTAGTGAGGTAATTTTTCAGTTTTTATTTCTAATGATCATGACACTTCCTTGCCAATCCATAAGCTCGATTATCGATTCAGGAATATTTTCAACAAATGTATTTACGGCCTTAGGAATTCCGTCCCATGTGTGATTGTAGTCATGAATGATGATGACTCCACCAGGATTCATTTTAGAATAAAAAAACTTCAAAGCTTCAAGAGTAGGTACATATAAATCTGCATCGAGATGCACCAATGCAAACCCCTCCTGTTCCAAACCTAAAGTGGTTTCTGGAAAATATCCTTTCTTAAAGATGAGGTTATCATTACCTCCGATATAAGCTCGTACTATTTCTACCTCGGTATCAGAAAAGTTGGAAGGATCAAATTTATTCCCCTGCTGAGATTCGACTGCCAAATCTCTCGGATCAAAGCCATTGAAGGTATCAAATAGATAAAGTTTTCGATCTACATCCATCAAATGAATGGCCTTGGCCGTAACTCCCTTGTGTACCCCTAACTCAGCAAAAGCACCTGTGATTTTCATTCTTTTGAGATACTCGATCTGAAACCAAAGATTATAAAATCGTACCCGATCTCGAAACGTACGTTCCATCTTAATCAGTTGAGGGGTCACCGTCTTGAATGCTACCGCTTGCTCCCAAGCATAAGGTTTATTGATTTTATAAGACCAAAACGTCTCGGAATATTTATATCCAATCAGTATTAAACACACACACAATACAAAGTTTAATACTTCAAACCAAGTTACGAACATAATGAAATGATTAATGGTCTAAAAAAAACAAAATTAGTTGTTATTTATTGTCTCGCCTGAAGTTTTTGAGTTCTGTATTGGGGACAATCACTGATCTATGATCCCACATGTCCATACTATAGACAAACTCCTTTTTAATCCTCATTTTTTCAGGTTCCTTAACAAGCTCAAAAGTTTCTTTTGCTAAGTTTTGCCTATGAATCACCAATAGCTCCCATCCATTTTTTGTTTCAAATTGTATATCTAATGCAAACTTGATTTTATTCAAAGCCTTATCAAATAAGAACCGCTTTTCTTTCTTTACCATGAAGAAGTTACGATCTACAGAGAAAAACTCTCGTTTTTCAGCGTTTATATATTTCACAAAATATGCCGTATCTAACTTTTCATAAATGACTTGGGCTTTTTTGTAGTTTACTTTATGGCCTATTCCTAATAAATTAATATTTTCAGTGCTTTTACCTGTCGCAAATTCATAATCAAACTGTAGAATAGCATAATTAGTGGCAGCGATGTACAATATCCCTTGAAAAATTCCTTGTTCCTTGGGTTCAAAATTAATTTTATAAACCCATTCATCATTAAATAAGGTCAATTCTTTTTTATAATTGTATTTCTTAGGTTTGTTAATAAACTCTAAGTTGTCCGAGTTAATATTGGCAGTATTGACTAAAAAGTTTTCTATATCCTTTCTAAGATATTCTGAGCTTATTAAATAATGGGTAGTGTCATCTGCATTTGTCATTACAGTATCTATGTCTTCAGCATCCGGCTCATCGAGCTCTAGTTTTGATGAAATGATTCCTGTGCCCATTTTGTAATACAATTCGTCATCTTCAAAACTGAGTTCAATATCCTCTGTTAAGCCCAATAATTTTTCCTCAATCTGATTTTGTACCGACAGTGCTGTACTTTCTTGCAAAGAAATCCCTTCGATAGGCATAATTTTCGTTTCAGCACCATGACTGTAAAAATCAACAATGACATCTCTGTATGATTTAATGTCCTCTGGAATGACCTCTAAAACTTCATCGACCAATCCCTGATCAATGTCAGCAAAACTTGTTTTTAAGACGTTCATTCTATTTACTTCACTGAATGGAGTATTATTGTAATTATGGTAAAAGAGGTGTTGTAACTGATTGACTTGAGGATGGTTTTTAGGGAAATTTTTCTCAACTAATTTAATGATTGCTAACGCGTTCAACGTTTGAGAGTAAACCGGTATTTCCGTTAAATTAATTTGTGCAGAACGCAGCCACACGCTTCCCTCCATCAATAGGGATTTAACACTGATACCTAGCGTTTCATATCCCATGTAGCTGAAATACAATGAATCCCCCAACCTATCAGCAGCGATGTCAATAACATATACACCCTCGGAATTAGAAACGCTACCGTTGGAATAGTCATTAAAAGAAATACTAGCAAAGGGCAAGGCAAGATCCGTCTCCGCATCTAATACCCTTCCGCTAATGATTTTTTTTTGAGCCCATATTGAGAGATTACAAACAATTAAAAAACCTATGATTGATATTCTCATATAATATTATTGATTTTATAGAGGTACAATTAGCATTGACTTTATGATGTAATTAGTGAGTAATATTTTGCTTAACCTTAATCGAAGGGATGATTCTTTTCTTTAGTTCAAACGCTGGATCAATATATCATTATTGTATGGTCATCTTAATATATTTTTATTTTGGAATAGTAGAAAACTACTGCAGTTATTTTATCACCAGGTAAAGATATCATTTGCAGAGGGGAGTCGGAATTCATTAATTATTTAAATGTATTTATTACAAAGGATGCTTTAACTAAAAAGGGTGGATTAATGACCCTTATTAGGTCCCATTAATCCCTATTAAAATAATAATTTTCGTGTATTTTATGATGCTTAGGCCCAATTATTCTTTTAACTCTACCCTTTGTATAAGTACTTGAAATTAAAAATAATTGAAACACCCTCATTTTTTATTCATAATTATACTGTTTTTTTAACTTTTTTTTCTTGCTAAGAAAAATCATTCAGTTTTTGTTTAAAAACAGCAATTTATTAAACCGATACTATATACAGATCAATCAACTTAAATCTCAAAACATGAAAAATCTAATACTAACTCTTTTCGGTGTATTAATCTTTAAACTGACAATTGCTCAGGAGAATGAAGCCTATCTCATGCAATTTCATTATTTTGAAGTAACTGGAGACACGGAGGAGTTTATTAAAACAAACAAAGAATTTTATAAAAAATTGGCCCAAAAAGGCGTAGCCGAAGAAAAATGGGCAGGTTGGGGTATGATGCAATCCTGGTCTGAGCCTAATAAATTTCTATTCTTTCATCACTTCAAAAGCACTAAGCAATATGCAGCATTTGATTTCAGTATTTTTAATAATGATACTGCTCAAGCATTAGGACTCAAAACTCCAAATTGGGAGACTTTTGAAGCGAAAGGAATAGCTCACTTTGAAATTTGGCAAATTGTTGACAATGTCTTAGGTGAATAGCAATCTAGTTATTTCATCTTGAATGAGTTTAAATTCACGGACCGCCAAAAGTTCGTTGGTATTAATAGATTATGGGGAGAATTGGTCGCGAAGCCACAACAAAAAGAAAATATCGGAGCAAACTGGGCCTTTGGTATTAAATTGACCAATAACTATTGGGAAGATGACCAGATGGTAAACTACAATGGTATATCGTTTGATGGTTTCCCTTCTGTAGAGGCTTTATTAAAAAGTGTCACTTACATTGATAATTCGTCTAATTCGAATAAGTATCTTGACACATACATGAAGGGGATTGAGGAAAAGCAATTATCAAGTGCCAGCGATGCACGAAAACAATCTATTTGGAAATTTATAGATGATAGTTGGAATTAATCTGAACATTTAACTGTTTTTTTTATATCATTAGAGGTCTTAATCATTTTAAGGCCTCTGATTTTCATAACTATCAATAAGTTCAAAAAAAATTCAAATAAGGACCTGAACAAAGGTCAAACGATTCAATGAGTAATAAAATTTCATCAATTCAAAGGATGAGTAAATGTGAATAGAATTAGATTGTCCTTCAGTTTAGATATCACATGAAAACAAATCAAGATAAAAATATTTATATCATTGGAGCAGGTGTTAGTGGTTTGATCGCTGCGCAAAATCTAGAACAAAAGGGATATGTGCCCACGATCTTAGAGGCTACGGGCTATATTGGAGGTCGGGTTAGAACTGAAATCATAGATGGTTGGATTCTAGATGTGGGTTTTCAAGTCTTATTAGATGCGTACCCCATGAGTAAAAAATACTTAAACTATGTCGATTTAGATCTGCAAAGATTGTCTCCTGGTGCTCGTATTTACACTGATAATGATTCCCACATCATTGGAGATCCACTTAGAGACATCTCTATGCTCTTACCTACTCTATTTTCTAGCATTGGATCCATACGCGATAAACTTAAAATATTTCAACTCAATCTTCGATTAAAAAATACGCCAACCTCCACCCTATTTAATAAAAAAGAGCGCACTACCTTGGCTTATTTACAGTATTTAGGCTTTTCAGATAAAATCATCACCCAATTTTTTAAGCCCTTTTTTTCTGGTATTTTTTTGGAGTGCCATCTT
Organism: Flammeovirgaceae bacterium UBA4465; assembly: GCA_905182375.1. Taxonomy (GTDB): domain Bacteria; phylum Bacteroidota; class Bacteroidia; order Cytophagales; family Cyclobacteriaceae; genus UBA4465. Next base: position 72,043 of record CAJJBF010000007.1, on the reverse strand, counting down.
CATACTTCAAGCAGAATGTTTGAATTTATCTATAAAATGTTTGCTGAAGGTTTTGCTACCCTACCTAAGGCAGGGATAGGTGCGATTGCGTCGCAATTGGCAGGTCAATTAAAGACGACTCAAATTCAGTTAAATAACGAAGTACAAAAAGTGACTACTGATTTTATAACCATGGCTTCAGGAGATCAATATCCTTATGATGTGTGCATTGTTGCTACGGATCCAAGTAGCTTTCTCGAAGGTTATTCTGTTAAAAACAGATGGAAAACATGTGATACTTTATACTTCAGTGTGCCGATAAATAATGTGCCGCCACCGATCATCCATCTATCAGCTCTTTCAGATACTTTAATTAATAATATTTTTTATCCAACGAGTGTTCAACAGGCTCCTTACCCCCATCTTCAGTTGCTCTCAGTCACTGTAGTAAAGCAACATTCGTTTTCCTCTGAAGTCCTGGTTTCTCAAGTTATGGGTGAGCTTGAAAAATATTTTTCTATAATAAAAGCTAAATTCATTAAGCATTATGCGATACAAAGGGCGCTGCCTGACCTCAGATCTGTATTGTACGAACCGGATCTTGATCTGATGACATATGCAGATAAAATACTCTTATGTGGGGATCATACTGCCAACGGATCATTAAATGCGGCGATGATCTCTGGTGAAAGAGCTTCTCATGGCGCATTATATCGTCTAAAAACTAATTGAATTTAAAAATGTACACAAACCACTTAAACAAATGTTCCTTAAATTAAGCATTATAAGGAGATGCCATAACTCGTAATTGAGGATAACAAGCCCTGTTTAAAACTACAATAGAGCATCTAAAATGGGTAAATGAAGACTAGTTAGAAACCAGCGTAGACTACACCAGAACGAACCAATCTAAAAGCACCAACGGTAGGATTATTGTGATGGTTGTATTTAGGAAGGTACTTTATTTGAACCCGCAATGATAAACGACTTTTAATCTCTTCGAGTAGGATCAACATCTTGATATTGCCAACTTCTGATCACAGGTTCTTCAGATAATAATTCTAGTTTTTGTAATTCTTTCAAGAAGTGGCTTCCATGTTCTACACGCTTTTTGTATAAAACGCCTTTCTCCTTGATAATTAAGTGAATTCCAAATTGTTCCATTTGACCCAATATATGCTCTTTTTTTGGGTCTTTTTCGTATTTGGGGAGAGCTATAAAATCTTCTTGATTAACCATATTATTTCATTTTCATTGATAACGCTGCCATACGCAAATGCGTTCCAATAATAGACAAAATTTGAATGAATTACGCTTAAAGATGAACTTATCTATAAATTATTTCTTCTTTTTGAATTTTTTTTGTTTTCTATTTTTATCAATAATCAATTCGTTGGCCTTGATTAACGCCTTCCAATCATTTTTTGGTTCAAAGGCCAAATCTAAGGTTGCCGCATAGTCTGCTTTATTTATGGCTATGTTTGCAATTTCACTCATTAAATCCGATTCGATGAGATCATAGAGATGCTTTTCTTCAGTGCTGCAAAAAGAAATAGCCGTTCCCCTCTTTCCTGCTCTTCCTGTTCTGCCTACTCGATGGATATAAGTTTCACTAGAATCGGGCAAATCATAATTAACAACAAAATCAACATTAGGTACATCAATACCTCGGGCACTTACATCTGTAGTGATTAAGATTTTAATTGTACCAGTATGAAATGATTTCATGGCTTGCTCCCTTTCTTCTTGAGACTTATCACCGTGCAATGTTACCGACTGAATATTAACACGATCCATAGCCAATTTCACGCGCTCTGCTCGAACTTTGGTCCTAACAAAAATTAATATTTTTGCTTCTTCATTCTTTTGAATAAAGGAACCTAAAAAATAGCGCTTGTCATCCATCTCAATGAAAGCAACCCCATGATCGATGCTTTTTGCTACTGAATTATTGGGTGATATCTGAATCCGAATGGGATTTTTAACGATTGAATAAGCTAGTTTTTTAATTTCTTTATTAATAGTAGCCGAAAAAAATAAATTTTGCCTTCTTAAAGGTACTTTTCGGATCAAATCTCTGATATCTTCTATAAAACCTAAGTCCAACATATGATCGGCTTCATCCAAGACCAGCATTTTCAAATGAGTGACATCAATCATTCCCTGACTCAATAAATCAAACATCCTTCCCGGAGTAGCAATCAAAATAGAGGCTCCTGATTGAAGCTGCCTAATCTGCTCTTCTTGATCCACACCGCCATAAACGCAAACGGCAGAAGCTTTTATTCCTTTGCCTAAAGAAATGAAAGTCTGATGAATCTGCCGGGCCAATTCATGGGTAGGCGCTAAAATTAAGGCATAAATACCCTTTGTTCGACTTTTATCAGCAGCTACTAGGTCCAAAATAGGGATGGCAAATGCTGCCGTCTTGCCTGTACCTGTTTGGGCAATGGCCAAAACATCCTGACCATCTAGTATGGGCTTAATACATTTAAATTGAATGTCTGTAGGTCTGTTAAAGCCTTGCCCTTCAATGTTTCTTTTGAGAGCGGCACTAATATCATATTGAGAAAATTTCATAATCAAGCCAAAACTCAAAGATAGTTCATCGCTCATTCAAACTCTTTTATTAACCGAAGCCATAGAAAAGATAAAGGAGATAAAAAGCCCTCATTTTTGAGTACTCTAGATTCTAAAAGATTTTAATAAGTGCCTTTTGAATCTAAAGTATAGAACTGTTCTTCAAGATCAAAGTTAAAAATAAATAGGATGGATTCATTATCTGAGCTTCTCTGAAGTACAAACAATGGAGAAGGAGAATTTTTAACCTAAAAAGATCCAAAGGGGTGAAAAGCCTTTGTTTTCTTACAGATAGAAATTAGTTTTCTCAACTTTTGAAAGATTAAATTTCTCCTAGAGTTAGACCCATTCAGTTCCCATCTCAATATATTTAGATTCAGCTTTTCTCGATTGATTGATCGATTGTCATTCGACTTTACCATTCCATCGATGTCATTTAGATGTATATCGTCAGCAAAAAGTGAACTAATAAGGGTTAAATTATAAGAGCGTGTTTTAAACAGAGTAAACACTTAAATTTAACTATAATGGGAAAGAAGAGAAATGTAAGTTCATTAATAAGTGAACTATAAAGGAAGACACGCAAGGCGTATAATTCAGAGGAAAAGATCAGAATTGTAATTGAAGGTATCCCAGGTGAGGTGAGTATTGCTGAACTCTGTCGCAAGGAAGGTATTCATCAAGCAAACTATTACAAGTGGAGTAAGGCTTTCATGGAAGCGGGCAAGCACAGGTTAAATGGCGATACCATGCGAGAAGCCAATACTTCAGAGGTTCAAGAATTAAAAGGTGAGAACGCCTCTTTCAAAGGAACTGGTAGCAGATCTTTCACTAGAAGTGAGAGACTTGAAAAAAAACATTGGTTCACCCTAGTAAAGAGGAAGAAGTACATGCATTACAGTCAAAACGAAAAGATGGAGATCATCCGTCTTGTAGCGCAAAGTGATCTTGGTGTTATCAGGACGCTTAGGCAACTAAGAGTGAATAAAACCACCCTTTACAACTGGTATAATAGCTACCAACAGCATGGATATGATGGGTTGGCTCGAAGGTCTGGTAATAGGAAAGAAGTCTGGAATAAGATCAACTTAGCTGACAGAGATAAAGTAGTTGAGATTGCTTTAGAACGTCCTGAGTTATCATCTAGAGAGCTGGCATGGCATATCATAGATAAATACAGTTATTATATCAGTGAGTCGAGTGTATATAGGATATTAAAGCTCAATGGTCTTATCACAACTCCTTCATTCAGGATTATGAGTGCATCTGATAGTTTTCAAGATAAAACCACTTCAGTAAATCAGATGTGGCAAACAGACTTCACTTATTTTAAAATAGTTAGATGGGGATGGTATTACTTATCGACCATATTGGATGATTACAGCCGTTTTATTGTCAACTGGAAGTTGTGTGGCACTATGAAGGCAGAGGATGTAAAAACAGACCTTAGATGAGGCTTTATTAGTCGCACACCCCCATGCTCCTGCAAAATTACTATTTGACAATGGATCGTGTTACCTATCTATTGAACTAGTAGAATATTTAAATGACCGAAACATGAAACATGTACGAGGTCGACCGCTTCATCCACAAACTCAGGGTAAAATTGAACGATATCACAGATCAGTGAAGAATGTAGTGAAACTGGATAATTATTACAGCCCAGGGCAGTTAGAGCATAAGATGAAGCAATTTGTTCAGTATTACAACGATGACAGATACCATGAGTCCATCAATAACCTTACTCCTTCTGAGGTCTATTATGGAACTGGAGAACGAAAACTTAGGCGCAGGAAAAGAATCAAACAACAAACTTTAATTGAACGGAAAAAACAGAATCAAAATATTTATTTAAATTGGTGTCAACACTCGCTTAATTTATATCTGAAAAAGTCCACTTTTATTTGACAATATACAAATCCCCTAAAATTCTAAAAAATGATGTATCTACTTAATAATTAAGTAATATTAGAAGGGCATACGAGAATTGATTGGTAATAAAATTCCATGAGAATTCCACATATCTATAGGACTTGACTGTAACGAATGGGAGTTAAAACAGGAAATTAAGTCAGGGCTTAATTTCTTCGTCTTCCTTTTCTGTGATCTTTTTTGGGAGTCCTTTTATCTCGGAAGTTTCTTTTTTTCGAGGGAGCAGAAAATTTTGATTTTCTAGCCTGTTCATCAAGATTCACTCGGATATCTCGTCCTTTTATCTCGATACCGACAAAAGTCTCGCCCAATTTCTGATCATGCTTGGCATCCACATCAAAATAAGCACAATTCTTTTGAATACTTAAAGGACCGAAATATTTGCGGTCTATTTTGGAATTATCGGATAAAAAATGAATCAAGTCTTCCTTGGTCATTCCGTCAATCGTTCCGATATTAACAAAATATCTATTAAAAGCGCTCCCATTTTTCTTATCTGACCTACTTGACCGTGATCCTGAGCCCGAAGCTTCGTTTAAATCAGATTGACCGCCCCCCTGAATCATTAAGTGATCCAATTGAGTCGTGATTAGTCTTTTTAGTATATCTTCTTTATCCAAATGCTCAAACTGTCCATTGAGTTTGCTTAAGATGCTCTCCGCTTGCGAATCTACGGTTGTATTGATAATTAAACTGGCCCAATTATTAATTCTTGTAGACTTGAGTTCTTCAAGTGCGGGCACCTCAATTTTTTCAAAGCTAATATTGATTCTTTTTTCAATTTCGATGATTCTTCGCCCCTCTCTTGGTGTAATGAAAGCAATAGAGGTACCCTTTTTACCCGCCCGTCCCGTCCGACCACTCCTGTGTGTATAACTCTCTAACTGATCGGGTAAGGTGTGATGCATCACATGGGTAAGGTCATTTACATCAATCCCTCTGGCAGCTACATCGGTAGCTATTAATAATTGCATCGATCGTGTTTTAAAGCGCTTCATGACAGCATCTCGTTGACCCTGAGATAAGTCCCCGTGGAGGGCTTCAACCCCATATCCCAAATGACCTAAGTCATCTGCGATTTCCTGGGTTTCCCTTTTGGTCCTACAAAACAATACCCCCCTCATGTCTGACTGAATATCCATAAACCGCCTGATCGCCGGCACCTTGTTGGATGATTTTGTGATCACGTACTTATGGGTGATGTCTTTATTGCTTTGTTCTTTTGAATTTACTGAGACCTCAACCGGAGTCTTCATGTATTTCGTTACAATTCTTCTGATTTCCTTGGGCATCGTCGCTGAAAACAGCCACGTCACCCTTTGTTCTGGAGTAAACGAAAGGATCTGATCAATATCCTCTTTGAAGCCCATGTTAAGCATTTCATCGGCCTCATCCAAAACAACATACTGTACTTGATCCAATTTAATTGCCTTTCTTTTGATCAAATCTATCAATCGCCCAGGAGTAGCAATTACAATTTGAGTAGGCTTTCTTAAAGCACTTATTTGATTGGTAATCGCAGCGCCTCCAAAGACCACCTCTACGTTTACTCCCTTTACACCTTTAGCGAACTGAGCAACTTGCTTTGCTGTTTGTTGCACCAATTCTCGAGTAGGTGCTAGCACTAAAGCTTGAACCGATCGGTTGTCACTGTCTATCAGATCGATGAGAGGAAGCCCAAAAGCAGCTGTTTTTCCAGTTCCAGTTTGTGCTAAACCGATAAAATCAATAGGCGTATCACTTAAGAGCAAGGGGATTGCTTGTTCTTGAACAGGGGTAGGCGTTGTAAAACCTAAATTGTTAAGAACATCAATCAATGGATTAGATAATCCTAAATTAGAAAAAGTACTCAATGGGAATTTTTTTAATGAAGCGCAAAGTTAATCAAATGACTCGAGGATAAGTTTTTATTCTTCAATAATTAAATATAAACCCTCATTAAGATCCATTTAAAAATGAGAAATTTTTAAAAAAACTCAAAAACCTTGGTTAAAGTTATTTTTAAGTCATTAATAATTACTTAGTAATATTATCCGGGTTAATAGAAATTTTAATATGCTTGTATTATGCTAATTAAATCAACTTTGATTAATATTAACTACAATTTAATATTTCAAAAAAAATACGACATCAAATGAAGTTTACGGCACCACTCCATGCGTTTACCCATTGGGAAAAAAATACCCCTGATCAACTCATGTTCCATCAGCCCTTTGCCCAGGGTTCGGTAAAAACGACTTATCGAGAAGCCGGCATTGAAATTAGGAAAATCGCCCAAGCCTTGATTGCAATGGATTATGCTCCTAAATCTAAAATTGCCTTACTTTCAAAAAATTGCAGCCATTGGATTATGGCAGACCTAGCTATCCAAATGTCAGGACATATCTCTGTCCCTATTTACCCAACCATAAATGCCAACTCCATTGCGGAAATTATGTCTCACAGTGAGTCAAAAGCGGTTATCGTAGGAAAATTAGACAACTATGAGGCTCAAAAATCTGGATTAGAAGAATTCACTAAAATAGGGATTAAGGCTTATCAGGTTGAAGAAAAATTGAATTGGGAAGATATGGTTGCCCAAAATGAAGCCTTGACGGAAGTTCCGGAACAAAATCCTGAAGATCTGTTAACGATCATGTATACCTCCGGTACCACCGGATCTCCAAAAGGGGTTATGCATAGTGTAGGCTCATTCAATGATGTCACCAACACGGCCGTCGGTGCGATTGCTATTAAGGCTAGCAAGCCTCGTTTTTTCTCCTATTTACCTCTCACGCATATAGCCGAAAGGATAGGTATAGAAATGTTCGGGTTGTATCAAGGAGGGAGTTTCAACTTTCCCCTATCCATAGAAACCTTCGCTGATGATTTAGCTGCGACTCAACCTGATCTGTTTTTTGCGGTACCTAGGATATGGACTAAATTTCAAGATAGTATCTTAAATGCCATCCCTCAAAAAAAGTTAGATCTTTTATTATCAATTCCTATTATTAACAACGTCATTAGAAAAAAAATTAAGAAAAAGCTCGGCTTACTAAATACTCAAGCGATTTTTACGGGTGCGGCTCCTATTTCTATAAGCCAATTGATTTGGTTCAAGCGACTAGATATTGACATTTGTCAAGCCTATGGTCTTACTGAAGATTGTATCCGCTCTCATTTTAATCTGCCTGGACAAAATAAATTTGGATCGGTAGGCAAACCACTTGCTGGTGTTGAATTAAAATTTTCTCCTGAAGATGAAATTTTGATCAAAAGTGAATGTTTGATGCAGGGCTATTACAAGGAAGAAGAAATGACCAGCGAAGTATTCACAGAAGATGGTTTTTTAAGAACAGGAGACATCGGTGAATATGATCATGACGGCTTTCTTTGGATTACCGGAAGAATTAAAGATCAATTCAAGACAGATAAAGGAAAATATATTTCACCAGCACCTATAGAGCTCGAAATGATGAAAAATTCGGACATTGATCAAGTATGCGTGGTCGGAACAGGTATTCCTCAACCCATTGGACTCATCGTCTTGTCTGATACAGGAAAAGAAAAAGAGCAAGCAGCATTGATCGAAAGTCTTGAGCAAACCATAAAAGTTCTGAATCCAACCTTAGAAAGTGTGGCTAAAATTCAAAAAATAGTGGTTATGAAGGAGGATTGGACCATCGACAATGGCTTACTTACTCCGACCATGAAAATAAAGAGGAATCGAGTTGAGAAAATTCATCAAGACGTATATAATCAATGGTTTAATGACGAAGCGGCTATATTATTTGAATAAGACACCCTTTAACCTGTATTTCTCATAGCGCTTGAAAGCGCGTTAATAGAAAGCATGATCTCGGTTTGTGTTTCTTGCGCCGCTTGTTCATCGTGTACTCTTTCTGTACGCCATTTTTTCAATAAATTGATCTGTCGCTCATGCAGTGGGTTCATCAAAGATGCACGCAGCATATTTGAGTAATAATGATTCACGCGCCGTTCTTCAATTGGTCGTCCTAATAACACTTCAAAATGATATTTCACTCGCATCAGTTCGCTCAAAAACAAGTCCGTAAACTTTTCTCTAATTTCTTTATTTTTCACTAAATCAGCATATTTAAGCATGATTCTCTCATCAGTAGCAGCAATACTGGTATCTATATTTGTAAATACATATCTTATGAAGGGATCATCTTTCATTTTCAATTTAAATAAATCGTAATCCGCAGGAGATTCACTTTTTAGTTGATCCAGTGCGGTACCAATCCCATACCAGCTGGTCATATGAAACCTGCATTGACTCCATGAAAAAACCCAAGGGATCGCTCTCAAATCTGAAAGCGAATTGGCGCCAGTTCTCTTGGCTGGCCTCGACCCAATCTTACTGGTCTCAATGGCGTCTATAGGTGTTGCCTGTCTGAAAAATTCCATGAACCCTTCTTTATTGATCATCTTTTCGTAGGTCTTTTGAGAATTCATTGATAACTGCTCTAAAATGGTTGCTTGCGCATGGAAAACTCTCGGAGAATGCCTATCTAAGATGTTTTTAGATAATGCATTGGCTGCTAACAGTTCTAGATTGTAGGCCGCATTTACCTTATTGGCATACTTTTGAGCAATCGTCTCCCCTTGCTCGGTCAAACGGACATCGCCATTCAACGCTGAATGTGGAAGGGCATCGATAAAATAATGGGTAGGTCCAGATCCCCTACTTATCGACCCACCCTTGCCGTGGAAATACCTAATTCTTACCCCGTTGTCAACGCCCACTTGACTTAGATTGTATTGGGCTTTGTAAAGGTTCCACTGGCTGGCCATGATGCCCCCATCTTTGTTGCTATCGCTGTAACCCACCATTACCTGCTGCACGGGTTCCTTTTCACCTCCCTTGAGGACTTGTAATGTTCTTTTTGTAAAAGGGTGATTCAGGAAGCCATGTAAGATTTCAGGGGCCACTTCTAAATCACTAATGGTCTCAAATAGAGGGACTACTGGTATTTTAGAAATTAATCCCGCTGTTGTCATTTGCGTGAGTCCAGCCTCTCTTACCAAAACATATACCACTAATAAATCAGACAATGATCGGGTCATACTTACGATCAAAGAACCTATGCAATTCATACCATACTTATCTGTATGCTCAGCGATCACCCCATAACATTCCATTACTTTTTGGGCATGCGTTTTAAGAACTGTTTTGGAATGTGTGAACAAACGAGCGGAAAGCAACTCTTTATTGAGAAAATCAAGCCGCTCCGTTTCACTCCATTCTGAAAAATTAGTCTTTTCTGCTAATGAAGCCTCTAGAAGCTCATCCATGGCCTGGTCATGAAAAGTACTGTTTTGACGAATATCCAATGCCGCTAGATGAAAACCAAAAATCTCAACAATCCTTAAGGTAGCATTTACTTCGTTGTAGGCTGTTGATTGGGCACCAAACTCAATCAACTCTTTTTGTAATATTTTTAAATCGGAAAGCAACTCTGAAGAATGGAGATACGCTCCTTTAGACGCCAATAATTCAGTAGCATGACCCCTTTTGGTATCAACAGGAAGTCTGGCAATCATCAAGCTTATGAACTGTCTAAAAACCTCTCCTTTGTTACGCGCCAAAATTTCCTCACCATAGCCTATTAATTCCTCCTTCATTTCCATCATTCTGGATTGTAAAGCTTTACTAGAGGCTTCCAAAGAATAGGCAAAACTCAATTTTTTAACCAAGTCCAATAATTTTCTTCTGATAACAACAAATGCATTGAGCCTCAATTGCAGCAAGGTATCCCGAGTGACTGTGCTGGTAACCAAAGGGTGACCATCACGATCACCTCCTACCCAATTTCCAAATCTAATTTTCGGAAAGGCATCGTTCTTTGAAACTTCATTCTGGGCAAAACCTTGATCTTTACAAGCGCTAATCAATCGCTTATCTAATATTGAGATAACATCGGGAAATACGTTAATTAAATAGTGAGAGATATTTCTCAATTCAGACGCTACATCAGGTTTTTCCAAATAGATTTCACCTGTTTTCCATAGACGGTAAAGAATTTGCTTGATGTCCTGCCTTAAATCTCCCAGTTCATGCGTATTGTACATTGAGTTTTCGCGCTGCACCATTTTAAGATACAATTCCCTTCTGTGCTCTAATACGGTCGCGCGCTCGCCTCGGTAGGATGCGCTGTGAGCACGGGCTCAACAAAAACTTGCTTGATCCCTTCTATGATTTCTACATTGGATATGCCGTGGGCATGCAATTCCTTGATATTAGAGGTCCAAAGACCACTGACAGCAGATAAATCTCTGCTCTCCTGTCTACGACGATTTTGAACCGCTCCATTGATCTCTACCATATTAATTAATTGAAAAACCAATGAATACAATTGCAGATATTTTGAAGAAAACTCATGATTTCCCTTGCTCTCTGTATTGATCCATGGAATTTCCTTCGCAATGTCCAAGGCATCATTCTCTTCCAAAACTTCCCTCAGAGCGGTTAATAAAAAAAACAGATCGTCATAAGGCTTCCCTATTTTACTTCTTACAGCATTAAAGACATCATTCATAAATGATTTATTTTGCGGGTCTAAACTATGTTAGACTCTTTTTTTTCTTGAATCGGCAAAAACGAGGGGTGCACCACAATATTAACTAAGGAAAACCGGAAAATCTATCTGTCAGTAAATATTTGACACCTATATTTGCATTTCAAAATAAAAAAAATAGAATATGGATAATCGAAAATATTTACCCCTTTTGTTAATTTTAGGAGCTTCGCTACTGGTCCTCTTTTCTATATCAAATAGTATATTCTTTACCATACAAGCGACCGAAAGAGCAGTTATGTTTAAGAAGTTTAGTGGTGGGCTGGACAAAGACAATATTTTCGAACCTGGATTTCATGTGAAAGCTCCTTGGAATGAAGTATACGTTTATGATGTTTCTGAGAATCAAATTGAAGAAACTATGGATGTACTCGATAAGAGTGGATTGAGTATTAACATCGACGTGACCGTAAGATTTCATCCTATGTACGATTCTATTGGCGAAATTCATGAAACCTTTCAAAAAGATTATATCCGCCGATTGGTCATCCCTGAGGTAAGATCAACGGTCAGACAAGTGACCGGTAGGTACACTGCAGAGGAAATATATTCTACTAAACGGCCGGAGGTTGAAAATGCCATTAAAACTGAAGCGGCTGCGGTGTTGGCTTCACCGGGAAACAGTATTGTTATGAGAGCCTTACTCATTCGATCTATTTCGCTTCCTGACCAAATTAAAGAAGCGATAGAAAACAAACTTAAACAAGAACAAGAAGCATTGGCTTATCAATTCCGGCTGAACAAAGAGCAGAGTGAAGCTGAGAGAAAGCGTATTGCAGCCGAGGGTGAAGCGGTTGCTAACAAGATTATTAATAATAGTTTGACAGATGAGCTATTGAAAATGAGAGGCATTGAAGCGACGATTGAGCTATCTAAATCACCTAATGCCAAAACAATCATTATTGGTAGTGGTAAAAATGGGCTACCCCTTATTCTTGGAGGAAATAATTAATAAAATCTAAACATATTATATAGTAGAATGTCAGAATTTGCTCAAATAATTGTAGACGGTAAAACCTATGAGCTACCCATCATAAGAGGTACAGAAAATGAATTAGCCATCGACATAAGTAAATTGAGGAGTCAATCAGGCATTATTACATTGGATCCTGGGTTCAAAAATACCGGATCCACAAAGAGTGCAATTACTTTTTTAGATGGGGAAACCGGGATTTTGAACTACCGTGGTTATCCCATCGAACAATTGGCTGATCATTCAACTTTTACTGAGGTATCCTATTTGCTCATCTATGGGGAGTTACCTACTGCCGTAGAGCTGGCGGCATTCCAAAATGCGACGACACAGCACACCCTGGTACATGAAGATTTCAAAACGATACTTGATGGATTTCCTTCTACAAGTCATCCTATGGGAGTACTCTCTTCATTGGTAACGGCATTAAATGCGTTTTATCCAAAGAGCACAAATTTAGATAAAAGTCCTGAGGCCATCAACTTGAGTATCATTCGCCTATTGGCCAAAATGCCTACTTTCGCCGCTTGGTCCTACAAGAAAAAAATGGGTCAACCAGTTAATTATCCAAATAATAATTTAGATTATTGCAGCAACTTTCTTCACATGATGTTTGCTTTACCCACCATGTCCTATGATATCAATCCGGTAGTTACCAAAGGGCTAGATAAGCTCTTAATTTTGCATGCTGATCATGAACAAAATTGTTCAGCCAGTACCGTACGTATTGTAGGTTCATCTCAAGCAAGTCTGTATGCCTCCATATCAGCAGGGATCAATGCCTTGTGGGGACCTTTGCATGGTGGAGCAAATCAAGCGGTCATTGATATGCTGGAATCCATAAAAGCAGATGGGGGCAACATTCAAAAATGGATGGACAAGGCAAAAGACAAAAACGATCCTTTCAGACTGATGGGTTTTGGACATCGAGTGTACAAAAATTTTGATCCCAGAGCCAAAATTATCAAGAAAGCTGCAGATGAGGTGTTAACTGCCCTTGGCGTTCAAGATCCTATTTTGGATATAGCCAAAGGATTAGAAGAAAAAGTATTGGCTGATCCTTATTTTGTTGAAAGAAAGCTCTATCCCAATGTAGATTTTTATTCAGGAATCATTTATCGTGCATTGGGTTTTCCAACTGAAATGTTTACTGTCATGTTTGCCCTTGGCAGATTACCTGGTTGGATTGCGCAATGGCAAGAAATGCGGGGAAATCAGGAGCCTATTGGACGTCCCAGACAAATTTATACGGGCAAGACTAAAAGAGCGTATCTTCCTTTAAGTCAACGATAATAATCCGAACTATATTATCAGTATTTTCTCTTAAGTATTTCGCTTAAAATAATGGCTTTTTTGAGGCCCCTTGGAGATTTAAACTCTTTTCTGATTTCACGAGCAGTGATTTGTTTAGGTCTGTCTTGAGAATCTTCTATCTCATATTCTTTGAAATGCTGATTTTTATTTAGGGGTACAATTTTTGGAAAAGTCAACTCCGAAACGGGTTCGGGTGTTTTGTCCTTTGAAATTGGATTTTGAATAATAGTATTCTCCATCTCAACATTAGCCATTTTCTCATTTTCTATGACTATTACATCTTCATTCTCAGCTTTATCTAGCGCATTCAAACCCGTAAATTCTCCCAATAATTCTTCGAATGTTTTGACTTTCTTTTTCATAGTACTCCCATTATCTTGCGATTTGGGAGCGACTGATTTGTTCTTTTTTCTTAACTTCGATAAAAAATATATCGCACCTAGTATAAGGTATATCCAATTTTGAATGTTGTCCATAATATTAAAGTTAAAAATAGCCTAATTTTACTAGCTTGGCACCAAAACAGAATTATTTTTGTCTATGCAATTAACCCGCTTAGAAATAAAAGGCTTTAAAAGCTTTGCAGATAAAGTAGTTATCAATTTCGATCAAGGAATTACTGGAATCGTTGGTCCAAATGGTTGCGGGAAATCTAATGTGGTTGATGCTATTAGATGGGTCTTAGGTGAGCAAAAATCAAGGGTCTTGAGATCTGATAAAATGGATAATATCATTTTTAATGGAACAAAAGCCAGAAAACCTACACAACTCGCCGAAGTATCTATAAGTTTTGATAATACCAAAAATTTACTTCCCACTGAATACAACCAGGTGACCATCAGTAGGCGATTTTATCGATCGGGAGAGAGTGAATATCAACTCAACGGTGTAACCTGTAGACTCAAGGACATTACCAACCTATTTCTAGATACCGGAATCGCCTCCAATTCCTATGCCATCATCGAATTAAAGATGATTGATGATTTACTTAACGACAAAGATCATTCCAGGCGAAGTTTGTTTGAAGAAGCTGCAGGTATTTCAAAGTTTAAAAAAAGAAAAAAAGAAACTTTAAAAAAGTTAAGTGATACAGATGCAGATTTAGATCGCGTAGAGGACGTCCTTTATGAAATTGAAAAAAATATAAAATCTCTTGAGAGACAGGCAAAGCAGGCTAAAAAATACTATGAAATAAAGGAAGATTATCGACTTTTAAGTATCAGTATGGCTCGTAAAGGGATCTTCAATCAACAAGAGACTTTTGACAATACTCAAAAACGGATTGCCGTTGAAAATGATAAAAAGCAGGTCTTAAACACACAACTCTTAAAAGAAGAGGTGGTAATAGAAAAATTAAAGTCCGATCTTATTATCAAAGAAAAAGTACTGGCGTCCAACAAAAATCATTAAATGATCATGTTCACAGCATTCGATCTTATGAAAATGAAAAGAAAATTAAAGTGGCTAGACAGCGCTTTCTTCAAGATAAAATTGACCAACTAAAGAATCAAATTAATCGTGATCAGGAAAGTGCTGATCGCTCTTCTTTCGCTATTCAAGGCCTGAAAAAGACGTTTAGTATAGCAGAAAATGATTTAATAGCTCATTTTGAGTCCTTAAATTTAATGAAAGAAAAAATTTGAGGCTCAGCAACAGGCTACCCGAGAGGCGCAGGATCAATTGGATATCAGTAATCAAACCTATTTGAATGCACGTGAATCGGTCTTTCAATACTCCAAAAACTTGGAAATTAAAGAAATTCAATTGAATACGCTCAAAGTTGAGTTTGAAAAAACCAATAGTGATTCATCTGATCACAATAACAGTCTACAGGAGTTTGACATAAAGGTCAATGAAATCGTTTTAGAAAAAGAACAAAAGCAATCCATTTTCGATAAACTATTTAAAGAACAAAAAAGCTTAGATGAAAAGAATAAGTCATTAATTGGTAAAATTTACTTGATCAAAGATGAATTTAATTTGGTCAATAGAAACTTAGATGCTAAACAAAATGAATATAGTCTGACAAAATCACTGATTGACAACTTGGAAG
Organism: Flammeovirgaceae bacterium UBA4465; assembly: GCA_905182375.1. GTDB lineage: Bacteria > Bacteroidota > Bacteroidia > Cytophagales > Cyclobacteriaceae > UBA4465. The sequence goes on along the minus strand of CAJJBF010000007.1, from coordinate 56,631 downwards.
GATTCCCTGAAGCCATCAAGTTTTTAAAGAAGAAAAGTCAGTGGAAAAACACCCCTCTACTTTCCGATGTTATTACCTGCCCCGTGGATTATAGGATCTGTATTGAGAACTTTTTAGAGCCTTATATGAACCATTATGTCTTTGACAAAGTGACTGATGCTGTAGAGGCCATCACACTACTTAGTGATTCCAATAAGGGCAAGGCTCATTTTTTCATCATGGAACTTTTAGAAACCTTTAAACCCCATGACATCCTGTCTATTGGTAGTTTACAATCTGCCACTGAGCTGATCGATTATGAGGTTAAATACACAAAGCTAATTACGTATTTGCTTAATAATGTATACATATATGAAGGCAGTAAACCCCAAGTGGCTGATGAACTTTTATTGATTGAAAAGTCAGGTAAAATCATTCATAAAACCTACAGTATCTCCGGTGGTTCTGTAGGCTTGTTTGAAGGTAAAAAAATTGGTAGGGCCAAAAATCTAGAAATCTTATCTATTGAAATCAAAAAATTGAAGCACCAACAGCAAATGTTATCTCAAAAATTACTTGAAAGTCAAAACGAATTTGAAAAGATCAAGTTAAAAGATAAATTGGTTGAATTGGAGGCTTTAAAAGATGAGATAAATAAAATAAATGAATCTTATGCTACCTTTAAAACTCGTCAAGAACAGTTTTTCAGCTTACTCAACTCAAATACCACAAGGAAAGAAGATATTGAAAATCAGATAAAAGTCATCCGTGAAGAAATCAATCTCCTGCAACCCAAGCAAAAGGAACAACAAGCAAGTCTCATCGAGTCAGAGCAGAAGGTTAATGAGCAAAAAATATCTGTTGAGAAACTAAATCAATTATTGGCTGCAGACTCATCGGCTTACAATGAAGCCAATGTCAAGCACCACCAAGAAAAAAATAAAGTAGATCGCATTGATCAAGAAATCCTTCATAAAGAAGAATCCTTTCAAAATAGTACAAAACGTATTGAAAATGATCAAGAAGATCTTAAAAATAGTGAAAAAGACTTAAACCAATTAATCAGTAGTACCGTTACCGAAGATGATCAACTTGTAGAAATGTACGCCCAAAAAGAAAGCTTCGAATTGGCTTTAAGCGAAGTAGAGAAAGCCTATTATCAGCATAGAGGAAACATAGAAGTACAAGAAAAAAATCTCAAAGAAATTCAGTACAATCGAGAGTCTGCAGATCAGTTGTTAATGGAATGGAGAGAAAAACTAAGTGATGCTAAAATGCATCTCAATTCAATAAAAGACCGTTTATCGGTTGAATTCAATGTTACTTTAGAAAATATAAAAGATAGTGAGTTAAAGCCTGAATATGAAAAACTAGGCTTTGATGCCCTTGAGAACCAAGTGAAAATTTCTAAAACAAAACTCGAAAACATGGGAGCCATCAATCCGATGGCTATGGAAGCTTATGATGAAATCAAAGAGCGCTATAGCTTTATCATCACCCAAAAAGGAGATCTACTGAAGGCCAAAGATACATTGATCTCCACTATTGGAGAAATTGATGTAGTGGCAAAAGAGACTTTTTTAAGTTCATTTGAGAGTATTAAAAAGAATTTTGTTAAGGTCTTTAGGACCTTATTTACAGAAGAAGATGATTGTGACTTAAATTTAACAAGACCAGATGATCCTTTGGAATCCCCCATTGACATTATTGCCAAGCCAAAAGGGAAACGACCATTGACCATCAATCAATTGTCTGGTGGTGAAAAAACCTTAACGGCAACTGCTTTGCTCTTCGCAATATATCTGATCAAACCCGCCCCATTTTGTATTTTTGATGAGGTCGATGCCCCTTTGGACGATGCCAATATTGATAAATTCAATCAAATTATTCGTGAATTTTCAAAGGATTCACAATTCATTATCGTTACCCATAACAAGCGGACGATGTCCAGCACCGACCTTGTCTATGGCATCACCATGATCGAACAAGGCATCTCAAAAGTCATCCCTGTCGATCTGAGAGCATTAGCTTAACATCTGACATAAACCAAAAAAAACACCCTCCGAATGAGAGGGTATTTAATGATCTTATGACGCCGTTTTCATTTATTGCTCTAATGGTTCGAAGGAATACATTTCTTCATTAACTATCTCTAATTTTTCTGTCAACTCTTTTAGATAATCGGAGCTCATTAATTTCTGCATGCCCGCCATATCTACATCGTAGAGCATGACCATACAACTGGTATCATTGATTTTCCCAACGGCTGTTTTGGTTTCGTCACAAACGGCTGCTCGTTCTTTGTGCGAATCAAACTCTTTCTTCCAGATACCATAATTATTACAAGATACTTTGAAAACTAAATTCATTGATATTGTGGTTTAATGGTTAATTATACCAAATAATAAAAAATCTAGTATTCAGAAAAAATATTAAATTCATTTACTGATTAAGCATTATAGTAGAATCGCTCATGCACAATTTGGCCTTGCTCCCATTGCTGTACGGCTACTTGTTCCATATTGACACGATTCCCTCCTTTAAAAGTAATGTCCATCGCTACCTCTACAAAAACCTTTCCTTTATCTACGTCTTCAGATATTGCTTTTATTTCAAGGTTATGAAAAACTTCCACATTATTTAAAAATTGTTCTTCATACTGACGGCAGGAAGCTTTTCCTTCTCGCTTTCCTGAGGGTTCTTCCATCACGATATTTTCAGCATAGTTAGCATCGAATGCTTCCAATAATTGTCCTTGTCCTACTTGATCGTAAAGTTGTTTACTCTTTATTAAGTTTGTCATCTTTTTTTTGTTTAATTAAATCATGATGCAAAGATTTCAAAAATATAAGCGAGATGCATTGATCTAAATTAAGAAGTTTAACCCTAAACTAATTCTATTAAGTTTTTTGACTTCTTATTTTACTGAGGACTTCAGGAGTAATTCCTAAATAAGAGGCGATCATATATTGTGGGATTCGATTGGGCAATAAAGGATAATCCTTGAGAAATAATGCGTACCGTTCACTAGCAGTGGCACTCATAAGCATCAATACCCTGCGTTGTAATAAACCGACCCTTCTACCCAGCAAACGCAAATTTTTTTTGAGTTGTTCATGGTTTAACTGATCTTGATCTAAATGATCTATTTTTAATTTAATTAATTCCGTATCCTCTAAACAATCTATGAATAATTCCGTGGGATGCTCATATTGATACGCCTCAATATCTCCAATAATCCATTCCTCCGGCGCAAACATGAATACATGCTGTTTGCCTTTACTGTCAATCGTATAACTTCTTACCAGTCCTTTTTTGATATAAAAAGCTTTCAAATGTACTTCTCCTTTATTTTGAAGAATCGTTCCTTTTTTAAAGAATTTTATCTGTGGGTTAGAATCCTGTAGAGGTAAGAACGGGGATGGAGACATATCAGATCATTTAAATCTATGGAAGAAGAACGCGATCTTTTCTAAATCGCTTTGGCTATTGTTAATTTATGCTGATCCTGATGAGTTTTTCAACGTTTAAAAAAGTAGTCTGTTCAAAAAGCACTAGGATTAGCCTCCAAAAGCTAGTTTTTAATTGATTTTATCATCTATAGAATGTTTACCCCCACCCACAAACATTAAAACTAGAAATACAGCTAAAAACATCAATGGCTTTTCTTGCTTGGAGAAAGGATCATCACCATGACGAATAAAAGCCGCGACAAACATGGTAAAAGACAACAAAAAAGCACTTATACGCGTCCAAAAACCAAATATTAAGCCAATGGCTGCAAAAAACTCCGCCAATACGACCAATACAAATGACAGTTCTGAGCCAATACCCAAAGGATCTGAAAACTTTAAATTGCCATCCAATAATCTTAAAAACTTACCATAACCATGCGTGAGCATCATGCCCCCTATAGTCACCCTCAGAAATAGTATACCAAAATTTACGGTACCGGGTCGCAGCTGAGTATTCATTAATTTTTCAAACATCTTTTATTTTGTTTTTTAGAAAGTTAATAACATTGAATAAATAAAATTCGCAAATTAAAATTTATAAAGAATTAACCTAGATTAATTTATAGATGAAAAAATGTCTCTTTTGGGTATTATCAAATCAGCTAAATTTCAAGACCAATCTCTGAATCAATTCAACGCCTCTTTTTAATTGAGCCTTACTTACAAACTCATTAGCTCTATGTGCTTGGGCGATGTCGCCAGGTCCGCATATTATGGAGGGAAATCCACCTTCTTCAAATTGACCTGCTTCTGCAGCATAAGAAACAGTATCAAATTGATTGACTTCCGCTAATTCTTTGATGAGTTGTGCAATCTGTTGATCTTCCTTAGTGTCCAAAGCGGGGACCTCTGGATGATCATTAATGGTCTTTATCACAAAATCTGGAAAAATAGTTCTTAATTCTGTCTCACGAGTCCTACAATAAACATCAAACGCTTCAAGTATTTCAGGGATACTATCTTGCGGTATACATCGGATGTCCCATTTAAATGAACATCGATCTGCAATGACATTAGGTGCTATGCCTCCATGAAGAGTGCCTACATGAATGGAAGTATGGGGTGGATCAAAGCGGGCATCCGAACTTTGATCAGCCAATTGATTCATTTTTTCCTCTAACCAGATGATCAACCTTGAAGCTTCATGAATGGCACTGACTTCTTGTCTGATTCGACTGCTGTGTCCAGCGGATCCATTGACGATGGTTTCCTGAACACAAATTCCCTTTTGACCCACGATCGGAATAAGCATAGAGGGCTCTCCTATCCATGCATAGGCGGGTTTTTCGTCATAATGTAACGCGATGGCCTCAATCAAATCAGGTGCTCCCAAGCATCCAATTTCCTCATCGTAAGAAAAAGCAAAATAAATAGGCTTTTTTAAATCCGCATTGACCATCATCGGGGCTGAAGTCATGATACAAGCTAAAAAAGCTTTCATATCGCAAGAACCGCGGCCATAAAGCTTATCTCCGATTTCAGTCAATACAAAGGGATCTGTATCCCAATTTTGACCTGCCACAGGTACAACATCGGTATGGCCCGAAAGAATAATTCCACCATCTACCGCTGGACCAATCCTACAATGTAAGGACGATTTGTTACCTTCCTCATTGTATACTCGAAAAGAAGTTATACCCAATTCGGCAAGATAGGATTCGATCCATGACAGAATGGAAAGATTTGATTCACCTCCTAAAACAGGAAAAGAGACTAATTTTGCTAATATTTGTTCTTCATTCATAATTACATTAAAAAGGTCCCCAATTGATGGCTACACTGACTAACAAGTACAACCAACTTATTAATAGAATAACACCCATTACTGGTAGTATAAACTTTAGCCAACGGTCAAAAGTAACTCTGCAAAGGGACAGCATGGCAATCAGTCCACCCAATGCAGGATTCATGAGATTTGAAACGCCATCTCCAATCTGAAAGGCAAGTATGGTCGTTTGCCTTGTCAAGCCTAACAGCTCTCCGGTTGGTATCATGATGGGCAAGGTGGCTAAGGCTTGACCACTACCTGAAGGTATGGCAAAGTTAATCAATAACTGCGCCAATGACATGCCGAGGGCTGATCCATAGATGGAGAGACCATTTAAAGATTGCGCCAACTCATAGGCAATGGTATCTCCAATACTGGCTTCCTCTAGAATCACTTTTATAGTTGCGGCAAAGCCCACCATAAACGCTCCTGGCGCAACTAAACTGATAGATTGAAAAGTGGTTTCACCAATGGTCTTGCTACTCATACCTGAGGCCCAACCAGCAATGATGGAAATCATCAAAAAAACCGCAGAAATTTGATTTAAATACCAATGCCATTGAAATACTCCAAATAGCATAAAGATCAACCCTGATAAAAAAATAAATAATATAAGTAAATCCTTGTTTTGTAATCGATAGGTTGACAAATCTTTGGTGAGACCAAATCCACTTTGATCAACGCCTTGAGTAAGGCTCTTCTTTGGATTTTTGATAATTTTTTTAAAATAAAGACGATTAAAATAGGCCAAAACGGTAAGCGCTGAAAAGCACAACATGCTTCTCATCAATGCACCTGAAAACATGGGGAGTTCTGCTATCTTGTGTCCTGTTCCGACTGTATAAGGGTTAATTGGAGACAAACCAAATCCAACAGTAACGCCACCAACAGCAATCGCAGCAGCCAACATCAAATCTCCCCCAAGCGCCAAGCTGATTGTTGCAGCAATCGGTATCATGGCTATATTATTCTCATAGCCTACCATCACACCTAATAAACCAAAAAGATAGGTCAGTACGACTACAATTATTAGTCTGCGTTTCAAGCCCAGCTTAAAAATGAGTGTACCAACCACATTTTCGATCATTTTAGACTTTTCTAAAATGCCAAACATGATACCGCTGGCCATCACAACCCAAATCACTTCTATCGCCACACCAAAACCCTTTGGCATCGCAATGAACATATCCATTAAACCAAGAGGTTGCTCAGCGATCAAGCGATAAGTACCGGCCATCACTCTAAGCCTACCATCGATCAAAACACGATCAAAAGTTCCAGCCGGTATAATATGGGTGGCCAACGTGGCTAAAACAATGATAAAAAAAAGTAATACAATGGAATGAGGAAATTCTTTAAAAAAAGAAGGTTTGAAATTCAAAGATTCGAAATTTAATTAAATGTAAATGGATTTAATTCTTTCGAAAGATAATTAAGATAAGGTTCTGCTCCAAGTATTCCTTTTTTTTCTAAAATTTCAATATAAAGCAAGAGTATTTTTATGTTCGTCTTATGCAATGATTTCTTTACAGATGTCATGTATTTACTCAAAGCTAGAAATCCATCAATCCCATCTACTCCACCCGCGGCCAAATTTGATAATTCTTGCTCCTTTTGCAGAAGCATTTCATAACGAAGCACTAAATCATTGAATTGCTTCATTCTTTGAAGGTCTATCATGGCGTTTATTTCTTCTAAATGTCTCAATTCATTAGCCGTACCTATTAAACTAAGTTCTTCTCTTTTCAGTTTAGGTTTGTCCTCGTTAAATAGGGGAATTGTTATTCCGATCCGATAGTCCATTTGATTTTTAAGGCCCACCCCTCCATCTATATCATAACCTGCCTGAACAAATCCAATATTCCAACTTTCAGCATAATCTATATTGAGCTTTAATCGATCTAAATTGAGCTTTTCCGAAGCCAAATCCACTTCTAAAAAGAAAGATTTATTACTATGAAGGGCTATTGTACTTTTGATTTCATCAAGAGTTACCAATTCAAACTCACCCCAGTCTACATTTAAGAAAAGGGAATTATTGATCATGATTTTACTGTTTTTGGCATGAATTTGGGATTCAAAATCAGCCTGTTTTAGTCTTAATTCTAATAAAGTCTGATCCAGTTTGATCCAATCATTCAAAACAAGAATTCCTTTTTGAGCTAATTCAAAAGCCTTTATTTGATTTTTTTCCTCTTGCAATAAAGATAAGGTCGTGACCAGATCGAAGTTGTTGATGAGGCCGTTATATTTTTCCGACAATATCTCATTGAGTAAATGATCTCTAGTTTTTAACAGATAACCCTCTTTGGCGACATTAAAAATATTATTAGCAGTACGTTCGTTTGGATTTAAAATGCCTAAACGTAGGGAAAAATTATCAGGAGATAAGTCGAAATTATTACCCCTGACACGCAGTTCTAATTCTCTTATAGCAGGCGATTTAAATGAGTTTGAGTTATAATATGATAATTGTTGATTGATGGATGACAAACGGGTATCATTGACCGCTTGTTGAAGCACCTGGTCGACGGGGGATTGTGCCAAAATTAACCCTCTTGAAAAAAACAATAGAACAGCAAAACCAATCCTATTCAATGCCATCGGATATATAGACATAAACCTTTTCACCATTCAGAAATTGATTATTTTCTGATATTTTAACGAATATCTCCTGACCATATGAATTTACTCCACTGATGGCATTCAATTTTTGAGGAAAGGACGTAATTCTCGATCCAATCTCAATGATCTCTCCAGAGATTCTATACATACGATTCGTAGATTCCACTTGAACTTTAGCTCCCACATTAAGTCCGGCAATACCTCGTTCATTAATAAAAGCTTTAATCACCGTAGGGTTAAGGCTATAGATGGATAAAATAGACTGATAAGGAGGAACCAACTCGTTCAGCTGTACATTGAGATTACCGATATTACCAGTCTGATCAGCATATTGAATAAGATCCGCTGATTCACCTTCCAACATTAACAAATCGTTTTTGAGAATTTTTATTTTCCCTTTGAGCAAGCTGGTATCTTGAGTAAATCTTGAAGCCATTTGGATCACTCTTGCCTCCATTTGTTTGGATTGATTAACCATCTCTTTTTCTAAAAAGAGAATTCTAGCTAACTTTATAGAATCAACCTGAGCATTAATTATACCATCAAAAACAGCCTTTAATCTTATTGAATTCTGATCTTGAATTCTTTGTTCAAACATCAATTCATTAAGCTCATTTTCCATTACCAAAATCTTAAAAGAAGTCTCCGACTTCAATATCTCTTGTTCAAGTTGATAATGATTATTCAGTCCAACTTCTTGGATATTAAGACTGCTCAATTCACTGTTTTTTTGATAAATATCCGCTTCTAAATTGGTACTTTCTGCGACAAAAAGTTTGTCCCCTTTTTTAACTTCCTGACCTGGAACTACATAAATGGCTTTGATACGAATAGGTTTTTGATAACTGATGACCGTAACTTGATTTTCTACCTGAGCAACCATTGCCTTGCTCTTATCCTTATAATGAAATCCAAGATAGGCCAATGAGGCCAGTATCATTAGCCAGATAGATACAAATAATTTAGCCCTGATCACAATTGAGCATTTATTTTTTTCCGTACAACTTTGAGTTCTTTCAAATCTGCTATTAAAGACAGTTGTTTAAATATCTCTATTTCTGAAACTTTTGTTTTTGCTGATAAAAGGTATTCATTTTTAAAGCTTCCATCTGACAACTTTCTCTGGGAAGTGATATTGATTTCAAATCTATGAGCTAAATACTCTTGCAGTGAAAATTCGATGGGATCTGAATGGGAAATGAACACTTCAAATAAATTATTCTCTGACTTGGCATATCTGGAAAATCTAAGCATGATGGCTGCCAAACAGAATAACAGGGTACCGCTCACACTTACCGCATAACCATAAACTCCTGTAGTGATACCCACAGAGATCCCTGCAAACATGAAAATAATGTTTCTAGGGTCTGATACCAAAGTTCTAAATCTAATGATCGCCACGGCCCCTATGATTCCAAAACCAACGGCTAGGTTATTTCCCACAGACATAATAATCATGGAAGTTACAATCGAACTTAAAACAATTGCCTGGAAGAAGTAATTAGGGAAGTGTGAGCCCTGAAATGTAAAATGAAAAGTCAATGCAATGGCAGCGCTCAGCGTGAACGCGAGCAACAACGAAAAGATGGCCACCTCCAAGGAAGGAAAATCGTAATAATTTACTCCTTCTAAAAAACTTTCAAGCATAATTTCAATAATTGACTCACAAAAAAAATCATAATTTAATGAAAGAACTAACCATTAAGTCATTTTAATTTAATCAGAAGTTAATGTAGGTGGCAAAGTAAAGGTTCCTACTCAATTGGAGGCTAATTAATCCTTCATGGTATGATTACATTAATCAGAGAATCTTTTTTATTAGATAACCTCCCCTCTCAACCGGCAGGATCACCTATTTTTATTATCCAATAAATCAAATTGCGTTAATCATTTATTCCCATTACATTTAGCCCACAATTAAATATTTTAGAAAGATAAAAACATGAGGTATAAATATCTTAAACTCCTTTTCCTTTTGGGCTTTACTGTGGAAGTTACTGCGCAAACCGTTGATTTATTTAATGGTGAAAATTTGGAGGGTTGGGCCGTATATGGAACTGAAAAATGGTATGTTGATGAAGGTGAATTGATTTGCGAAAGTGGACCGGATCACAATTATGGCTATTTGGCAACCAATAAATATTATGATAACTTCGAATTGGTCTTGAATTTTAAGCAAGAGGCCAATGGTAATAGTGGCGTGTTCTTTAGGTCTACCTTGGAAGGGACCAGAATCAGTGGTTGGCAGGTAGAAGTAGCCCCTGCCAATCATCCGAAAGACAAAACGGGAGGCATTTATGAATCTTATGGCCGTGGATGGCTCATCAAACCCCCTGCTGAAACTGATTCAGTGCTTAAAATGGGAGAATGGAATACCTTAAAAATAGTCGCCCAAGGAGACCAAGTTTCAACTTGGCTCAACAATGTGCCTATGGTATCTATTAATGATAACCTCATTGGCAAAGGAAAGGGATCTATTGCCCTTCAAATTCATGATGGGGGTGGAATTAAAGTCAAATGGCGGAACATTAAAATAACAGAATTAAAATAAGTAGCCTCAAAATAGACTCATTATACCGCCCTTATCAAGATAAAAAAGTAACTTTGCATAACAAAAACAGTGTATGGCATGCAACTATACAATAATCTAAATGCGCAAGAACAAGCTGCACTCATAGATCAAGCGGGTATAAAAAGATTGACACTCTCTTTCTATAAATACCATAATTTAAGTAATCCTGAAACGTTGAGGAATCACTTGCATACCCATTGGGATGCCTTATATGTTTTGGGAAGGATCTTTGTAGCAAGTGAAGGTATCAATGCACAACTTTCTGTACCCGCCCCTCAATTTCACAGCTTTAAACAGACATTAGATGAGATCCCCTTTCTCAAAGGAATCCGATTAAATATTGCCGTTGAACAATATGACAAATCGTTTTTAAAGCTTAAAATAAAAATACGCTCAAAAATACTGGCCGACGGGCTTGATGACCAAACTTTTGACACTACAGATGTGGGGACGCATTTAAAGGCAGAAGCATTCAATCAAATCATAGCTCATCCAGATACTATTTTAGTCGATATGCGCAATCATTATGAAACTGAAATAGGACATTTTGAAAATGCCCTCACTCCAGATGTAGATACCTTTCGAGATTCTCTGAAAATAATTGAAAAGGATATTGAATCTTACAAAAATGATAAAAATATCGTCATGTATTGCACGGGTGGGATCAGATGTGAGAAGGCCAGTGCCTATTTCAAACACAAAGGCTTTAAAAAGTTATTTCAATTGGAGGGTGGCATCATTGAATATACCAAACAGGTGAAAACCCTAAATTTAGAAAATAAATTTAAAGGCAAAAATTTTGTTTTTGATCAACGAATGGCAGAACGCATTTCTGAGGATATCATTTCATTTTGTCATCAATGTGGTGAGCCATCAGATACTCATGTGAACTGTGCTAACGAGGCATGCCATCTTTTGTTCATCCAGTGCAGCAATTGTAGGAAGGCTATGGATCAATGTTGTACCAACGAATGTAAGGAGATCAATACCAAACCTTTAAAAGAACAAAAGGAATTAAGAAGAGGCCATAAAACTGAACATAAAATATTTAACAAAGGAAGATATAAAGAACAAATTCAAGGAACTTAAGAAGGCACATCAAACAGGCGAATTAAATATTCTCAAGTTCTCTTTTCTTACTCCAACTCATTAGCTTTAACTGTTTAGACTCCTTATGATTGCAATATGTACATTGATAAAATTTTTCAACCAATCCTTCCTCAAATTCAGATGCATCCTTCAATACTTTTTCCTTTCGTTCTTTGAGTGTTCTGAAATTACATGCAGGGCAAACAAGTGCTTTATCAGAAATATCATATTTATGAATAATTTTTTCATCAGATACTTCATCCACCCAAACGTCAAAATCAGCTTCTGAAGCATCCTCTAATGCAATCATTTCATCTGACATGAATTCATCTTCCTCTAACTCATTTAATAATTTCATATAGTTACCACTAGAGGATTTCAATTTACTAAAACGAATAGATTTTAGCCTTTTTTCCAAAACGAAAGGGTAATAAAACTGTAAATACATATTGAAACCGTAAGCAATCATAAATGCAAACATGAAGGCCATAAGAGCAACAAAAATAAACAACATCTGATACCTATCGCCTAAAGAATTAGAGATTTGACTAAACAAAAGAAAGAATATGGCCACAGAAAAAAAATTGGCAGTTCTTTTGAGATATTTTACTTCATTATCTACTGCAAATTTATATTTTTCTGATCTTTTTGATTTACTGCCAAGCAAAATGAAATAAATTGTTTGATTTAATATTACCAACAATAAAAATCCATAACTTCCGTTATTAGATATTTGATTCCAAATTTCTCCTAATGTGTTCATTGTAAAATAGTTAGTGTGTGCTATGTTGATTATTATTGAACAGATATATAATAATGTAATAAATATAAATAAAATCATCGGATAACTAGTACAAACAGACATTTTTAGTATTATTGCTAATAACATTTTAAAAGAATGGAGATACTAGGTATTGATGTCGGAGGAACGGGTATCAAAGGAGCCATAATTAATACAGTCACAGGTAAATTGATTACAGATCGTAAAAGATTGCCCACTCCACAACCTGCCAACCCTCAATTGATCATTGAAACTATTGTTGAATTGATTCAATTTTTCGATTGGAAAAAAGAAATTGGATGTGGTTTCCCCTCTGTGATACAAAAAGGAGTCGTTCGTACTGCTTCCAATATAGATGGGCAATGGATTGGATTGAACGCTGCGGATTTATTAACTGAGGCCTCCGGGTGCCCTACCTACGTAATTAATGATGCCGATGCTGCTGGTAAAGCAGAGATTGCCTTTGGGTCTGGGCAATGTAAAAAAGGTAATCTCATTTTTCTTACGGTCGGCACAGGTATCGGCTCTGCCCTCTTTCATGAAGGGCGCCTTTATCCTAATACTGAACTAGGTTTCTTGAAAATTAAAGGCAGGTATGGAGAACATTATGCGGCTAATTCGATAAGAGAAGCTGAGAATTTATCATGGAGTCAATGGGGAAAACGGTTTTCTCGCTATCTTAAAAGAGTCGAACTCTTGCTTACGCCTGACTTGTTTATTTTGGGTGGGGGAATCAGTAAAAAATTTAACCTATATGAGCCATATTTAAAATGTAAAACACCAATTATTCCTGCGCAACTAAAAAATAATGCTGGTATTATTGGAGCGGCAGTAGGTGCCGGACATTATTTCAAAAGGTAATCCGATTAATTCCAATCTGAATGAAAAATACCTGGTTTATCCTTCCTTTCATAGGTATGAGATCCAAATAGGTCTCTTTGTGCTTGAATTAAATTTAGAGGTAAATACGCACTCTTGAAAGCATCAAAATAATTGAGCGCATTGGACAATGCCAAAGTAGGGATGCCCTTAGCCACAGTATATTGTATGACTTTTCGTGTGGCGCCAACAACGGAATTAACTTTCTCACTGATCACGGGAGATAATAATAAGCTTTCCAGTGAAGAATCGTTTTTATAAGCTAGGCGAATATCTTCCAAGAACCTCGCACGTATGATGCATCCACCTCTCCATATTTTCGCTATACTTTCCAAATTCAAATCATATTGATATTCTTTTGAAGCCCTACTCAGTTGGTCCATCCCTTGTGCATAACTCATTATAAAGGCGAAATATAAGGCATCTCGCACCTCTTCCACACTGACTTCAGGGGTAAACTCACCTGATCCCTCTGTATATTTTTCAGAAGCCTTCATACGAATGTCTTTCATGCCGGAAATTTGCCGCATCGAAACCGCTGCGTCAATCGTAGGTATGGCAACACCTAGATCCATGGCGTTTTGAGAAGTCCATTTTCCAGTACCTTTTTGCTTGGCTTTGTCTAAAATTTGATCTAACAAATCACCAGAAGTGAGGTCATCTTTTTTATTAAATATTTGACTGGTAATCTCAACCAGAAAAGACTGCAAGACGCCCTGATTCCAATCATCGTAAGTTTGTTTCAAGCTGTGATTATCTTGTTGTAATCCTAGTTTCATTATGTGATAGGACTCACCAATGAGCTGCATGTCAGCATATTCAATCCCATTATGTATCATTTTAACATAATTGCCTGCAGAACCTTTCCCCATAAAGTCTACACATGGCTCGTTATTGACTTTAGCGGCGACTGCTTCAAAAATCGGCTTAATGATCTCGTAAGCCTTAGAGTCACCTCCTGGCATAATACTCGGACCCATTCTTGCCCCTTCAGATCCTCCTGAGACACCCGAACCCATGAAATGAATATCCTTGGATTTTAAAGAAGTAAATCTTCTATTGGTATCTTCGAAATGTGAGTTCCCTCCATCAATGATCAAGTCACCTGAATCCAATAAGGGCAATAAATCAGTAATGACATGGTCCACAGGTCCTCCAGCCGGGACGAGTAGCATGATTTTCCTTGGCCTGGCCAATTTTTTAATGAATTCTACTTTATCTAATGTCCCCTCGATATCATCTGAGTGACCTTCATCTTTTAAATCCGCTACTTTTTGGGCATCTGTGTCAAGGCCAATCGCAGAAAAATGATGATCCGCCACATTTAAAAGAAAATTTCTGCCCATCACTCCTAACCCTACCAATCCAAAATCAAACAATTGTGCCATAAGAAATTATATTATAAAATTTTCAACAAAACTAATAAAACAATAATCTCTGTGATAATAAATCAAATGGTAATTATTTAGTTTGTACCTGTATCCATTTTCACCAAAATATGATAAGCCACAAAGAAGTAGAATCACAAGTGCTGGTAATTTTTGGCGCCTCGGGCGATTTAACCTCAAGAAAGTTATTGCCAGAAATTTTTAACTTATTTCGTAAGGGATTCATACCTGAAGATTATGCCATCATTGGTGTTGGAAGAAGTAATTATTCTGACCCATCGTATCGCGATAAAGCGGTCATCAACAATCCCTATTTTAAAAAAAAGGAGAAAAGAGCTAAAGAGATTCAAAAATTTTCCGAATTGGTGCATTACATCTCTCTAGATACCGGTGATCCTTCGGCTTATGCGGCGTTAAAAAATAAATTGCAACAAATATTACCTGGGCGTCCTGATCCAAATGTTATTTTTTACCTCTCTACCCCGCCCATGTTGTACGAAACAATCGCCCATCATTTGGCTGCTCACGATCTTAATTTGGAGAAAGAAGGATGGAAACGGATGATTATAGAAAAACCCTTTGGTTATGATTTAGAAACTGCTAGAGCTTTGAACATGGCGCTTTTGTTGAAATTCAAAGAGGAACAAATTTATCGAATTGATCATTATCTAGGAAAGGAAACCGTTCAAAATCTGATGGTTACTCGCTTTTCCAACAGTATATTTGAGCCTCTTTGGAACAGGAATTATATCCAACGTATAGAAATTACAGCAGCAGAAAGTGTTGGAGTAGGTGATCGAGGGGGCTATTATGAAGGTGCTGGTGCCCTCCGGGATATGATTCAAAACCACTTACTTCAATTGCTCTCATTAGTCGCTATGGAGCCTCCAAATCAAATGACATCAGAAGCCATTCGGAACGAAAAGGACAAATTATTCCAATCACTTAGACCACTTTCTACTGAAGATGTGAAAAATAATGTGATTCGTGGGCAGTATACCAGTGCCAACGTTAGAGATAAACAAATCTTGGGATACCGAGAAGAAAATAGCGTGCATCCAACCTCTCGAACGGAAACGTTTGCTGCTATGAAATTTTTTATTGACAATTGGAGGTGGGCAGATGTTCCTTTTTACATCAGAAGTGGCAAAAGATTACCCACAAGAGTTTCCGAGGTAGTCATACACTTCAAATCGAATCACCTCCATTTGTTCAAAAACGAAGGTTCTGATCATGCGCATAATATCCTCATTTTCAGGATACAACCCAATGAAGGGATCCTGCTCAAATTTGGGCTGAAAGTACCCGGAGCAGGCAACCTAGTCAAGGATGTAAATATGGATTTCCAATATGATGACCTAACGCAGAATTATGTCCCAGACGCCTATGAGCGACTTATTTTAGACTGTATGCAAGGAGACTCGACTTTGTATGCACGCGGAGACAGCGTCAAAAATTCTTGGAAATTTATCGATCCCATCTTAAAAGCATGGAAAGACGATCCTGATATCCCTATTTATGGCTATCCTGCCGGCACTTGGGGGCCTGAGCATATCAATGAATTGATTGAAGGCAAGGATGTGGCTTGGAGAAATGCCAGCTCAAATCTTTCTCATGATGGTGAATATTGTGAATTGTAAAAAAAATGAAAAAAATTATTTTTAAAACACCTAATGCCTTAGCATCCGCCTTTGCCGAGCAGCTAGTAAACCTTGCTTCTGATAAGGAAGTCATTCATGTCGCATTATCGGGAGGAAGCACACCCAAGTTACTGTTTGAAATTTTGGCCACTACCTATAAAAATAACGATTGGTCACGGTTGCGTTTTTATTGGGGAGATGAAAGATGCGTAAGTCCTGATGATTCTGAAAGCAATTATTTAATGGCCAAAAAACTCTTTTTTGATCCCGCGAACATTGCTAGTAAGCATATTTTTAGAGTGCTTGGAGAAAATGATCCCAGACAAGAAGCAGAGCGATATGGAAACCTCCTTTATAAATCGTTGCCCATAGTGAATGACCTGCCCTGTTTTGATTTAATTTATTTAGGAATGGGAGAAGATGGGCATACGGCCTCTATATTTCCCCATGAAATGGAATTAATGACACATCAAGAGGTTTGTGCGGTGGCCACGCATCCTACCAGTGGCCAAAAAAGGGTAACATTGACGGGCCCGGTCATTAATAATGCTCGATCTGTAGTTTTTTTAATAACGGGCACAGCCAAATATCCTCGAATCAAATCTATTCTCAAAGATCAACGTGATTTTGAAATCTTCCCGGCGGCGCATATTCAACCAACGCATGGACATTTGACTTGGTACCTGGATAAAGCGGCATATGAAGGCGCCTAAAATATTGATTTTGATGGGTGTGACTTGTTCTGGCAAAACTGCCTTTGGAAAAGTGCTATCTAATCGACTTAAAATCCCTTTTTTTGATAGTGATGACTTTCATTCAAAAGAAAATATTGATAAAATGAAACTAGGTCACCCCTTAGATGATGATGATCGCTGGCCCTGGTTACAAAATATTCATCAATTAGCACTTGATCACACTAATGAAGGTGCAATTATCGCTTGTTCCGCCTTAAAAAAGTCTTACCGACAAGTCATTCAAACTTCTGCCAATATGGAATTTATTTATTTGAAAGCAGATAAAAAAACGATCGCACAACGACTTGCATTACGAAAAAATCATTTCATGCCCACCTCACTCCTCGATTCCCAATTCGAAGCTTTGGAAGCACCGAAAAGTGGGTGTATTCTTGATGCTACCCAGACATTTGAGATCAATGCTGATTTAGTAGTAAGCTACCTTCAAAAATAATGTTTAGCTGAAAATAGGTTGCCGGTATGATAAAAAATCAATCTACTGCCGCGGACGCAATTGCTTTGAAAAGTTTGCCGTCAGAGATCAAGCACCCTTGTTCAACCATATCAAAAATTTCTTTTTCACGATTTTCCTTGTACTTTTTTGCATCCATAAAAACCTTCACCCCACCAACAGGCTGTGCTAAAAGCTGTTTTATAGAAAGCTCATCATTAAAGTCAATTTTAAATGCCCCATGAGTATCTAGTCGAATACCTGCCATGTAAATAAGGTCTGCCATAAAACTAAAAGTGATGAGCTCTCCTATACTTCTGTATTCTAAAAATTGAGTTTTTCTCATAATGCCTTCAAAAACCACTTCGCTAAAGGCATCTATTATTTGATTGGATTTTTCAACATCATTTGCCAGCAGCTGTTCCCAATCATCTGCAATGACCCCGTTGACCACTAAAAAATCTATAAATTCATTTTCTAAGGGTTTGAGTTCTTCAAGGGTGAGTCTACGATATTTCATTACTGAGGAAAAACATATTGGATACCTTATGAAAGGCAATTTTAACGATTATTTTGTTTGCCACCATAAATATTTACCTTTGAATTTGACATATTAAAATAACTAATCGTAATAGCTGCATTTTTTTGTAACTATTTTGTTTCTGGCCAAACAGTGATGGAATCTACTAATGTAGACGTCCCACTGAATAAGGTTCAAAGATTTATAGAACTACACAAAAAGGTTACCGACCTCTATCAAGGTGAAGATCGAACAGTTCAGGACCATTGGGTTTATAGACATTGGTATGGTTCAGGCGATGCTATTCTTATTTATGATGAATACAATTCCGCACAATATGCCATTGATGATAATTTCAATGCAGCCTACAAAAAAAACATGAAGGCCTTTCGGCAGACGCCAAAAAAGAAATGGATGCTGTTTTCACTGAATGGTGGTCATTTTTTAACGGTCATTGGGATGAAATGCGGGTCATAGACTATGAAAAGGACTTTGTGTCAAAAGAAAATGTGGATTGGGATATTCCCTTTGTCTTTGTTGTTGGGACCTACAACACCAAAGGTAAGTCCTCTGAGATGGCTAAAGCCTACATGGATTGGCAAACCCGCTCCTTGGTTGCCAATGGCTTACAATTAGGAGGTGGCGTAACTAAACACGACAAGGGAGCCGGTGCAGATCTAGAGTTTTTTGATGCTTTCAAAACCATAGTAGATTTTGCCACTTCCATCAGTACACAAGGAACAGTAAATACCGCTGCTAAAAACAGCTTCTGGAGCCTTGTGGATGGACCGCATAACGATCAAATTTATTCACATGTCGAACATCTTGTAGATGATACCTTCGATCTAGCTGGAAAAGATAAATAAAGCCAAGATTTTTCACTCAACCATTATTGATTTTAACCCTCCTCTAGTGGAGGGTTTTTTTATGACCTCTGGAGTTTATTTGAGGACATATATGCGTTCAAATGAGACTTGAATAAAAAAGCCAACCCTCTTCTCGTTTGAGAAAATTGTTGGCTTTTCTTAATAGACGACCATTGATCTTGAGATCATCTATCAGTGGTAAATAATTTGGGGTGGTTAATTAAGGATTTAATTCCTCAAGCAGCCTGTTTTTTCTTGATTTCTCTTGGCAATTGAATTTCCTTCTGATCTTTTATCTGAATTATCCGCAATGCATTGAGCAACTTAATCACTTGGTAAGTAGGATCAATTTCATGCCACCGTATGCCTCCAAAATTAGGTCGAGAACCATATTTATGATGATTGTTATGATAACTTTCTCCCATCATTAAGAAATCGAATGGTAAAAAGTTCCTTGAGGTATCCTTTACTTCATAGTTTCTATACCCGTACTTATGGGCAAACCAATTAATGATGGCACCGTGGATAGGAGAAAATAAAAATTGCATCGGCAATAAAGCCCACAGCCAAATTTCTGTTGCAAATAAATAATAAACACCCACGTATGCGGCACCCCAAAATAATCTCGATGGCCAAGATCTGGCAAATCTGTCAAAAAACTCCCATTTAGGTACTCCTTCTGTAAAACGCTTTTCTGGTATTTCTTGACCACTCGCTATTTTGGAATAGATGGTTTTGGTTTTCCACATCATTTTGAAAATCGATTCATCATATTTGGGGGAATGTGGGTCATTTTCAGTATCTGCAAAAGCATGGTGCATCCGATGCATCACGCCGTATCCGTAAGGGACTTAAATAATTAGAACCTTGAAAAACCCAGGTCAGCACAAAAAATATCTTTTCCGTTAACGGACCCATCGTAAAGGCGGCATGGGAGGCATACCTATGAAGGAAAAACGTTTGAAAGAAAAGGGAAAGGTACCAGTGTGATACAAAAAAGATGAGAATGATTTTCATGAAAAATGTTAATTAAAAAATGAATCTTACTTAGTAAGATCCATTAAGTTTTAATTTGTTACAGAAAATCGAAATTTTATTTATTTAAGGAGGGTTTTTTTTGAAATCTCTCGCTTTAATTCGTCAATCATCTCGCTAATACTGCCGAGTTCACAGGCCTTTTTAAATGACAAAGGCAGTTTAGGTACCGTAAAATCAGTTTTAAACTTTATTTTATCTTGTTCTAATTTTGACTTTGCCCTAAAAAATAATTGCCGGCAATGGTCTTTCTTTTTATCAAATATCTCCTGCAACTCTTCATATTCGACACTAAAGACCTCACGCATCACGTAAATAGATTTCTCTAAAGGTTCTAATTTCTTATGTAATACCTGCCAAGCTTCGCCCAACTGCGCATCCATATCAAAATTCAAAAAGGCTTTTATTTGTTGGCGGTCCACGATCTCAAAGTGATCTTCAGCGGTAAAAGTTTTCTGAGAAATTTTGCTCTTTAAAGAAGTCAGAAACTTAATGCTGTTGTTGCTGACGGATTTGATCAGGTAGGCTTTTGTGTTTTTGATGTCTTTGCGATCAATGGAAAGCCATTTTTCAAAAGTATCTTGAACAATGTCTTCTGCATCTTCAATACTACCTACGATTCTTAAGGCAATGCTCCGCAAAAGCGGGTGGTAGCTAAATATATCTTCTGGCGTATTCATGTAGATATGCAAATAAAGGAAGATTGACGCATTTTGACAAAAAAATTATGGATTATAAAAAATCAATATAATAACCTATTGTTTGTAAATTAGGTTCCCAAAATTCTACTAACCCTTATAATTTCAATTTTTTATACAGAACCTTTTTGGATATCATAACAATTTGTCCCGGCATTAATGGATGGAGCGCTAAGTCTTCAATCCCTACACGTATAAGTCTTAACGCGGGGTGACCCACCTTGGCCGTCATTTTACGTACTTGCCTGTTTTTGCCTTCGGTTAAAATCACTTCAACCCAAGAGGTCTCGGGATGTTTAATTCTGTTGACCGCAGGACTTCGTTCGGGGAAGTCATAATCCGTTAAAACACGTACCTCCGCTTTTTTCGTTCGGTAAGGTTTGCCATCAATTGTGATACTTATTCCCCCACTTAATACTTTCAATGCTGCAGCAGAGGGCGTTCCCTCTACTTCCACATGATAGGTCCTCTTGTGCCCATTCTCAGGGTTTAAGAGGGCACTATTGAGCTTCTTATCATTTGTTAAAATCAATAACCCTTCGGAGTCAAGGTCCAATCGACCTACCGCATAAAAACCCTTAGGAATTCTAAAAATAGAACCTAAGCCTTTATTTTCTACCTCATCTGTATACTGACTGAGTACCTTATAGGGTTTATTTATAATGAAATATCTTA
This sequence comes from Flammeovirgaceae bacterium UBA4465, assembly GCA_905182375.1. Taxonomy (GTDB): domain Bacteria; phylum Bacteroidota; class Bacteroidia; order Cytophagales; family Cyclobacteriaceae; genus UBA4465. The sequence continues at coordinate 35,416 of CAJJBF010000007.1, read as the reverse complement.
AATTGTCTGCCAAAGTATAATTATATGTTTTCTAACCGTGTGTTGCAATACTACCATCAATTGAGTGGGCCCGCAAATCTTCCGAGTCATGTTGTCGTGTTGAACCCCTATCAAAATACGTATGCGCTGTCCTTATGTCAACAATTTTATGATAAATATTATTCAGATGACCAACCCAGAAAAATTCTTTTTGGTATCAATCCAGGTCGATTAGGAGCAGGTTTAACCGGCATTCCATTTACAGATCCTACAGCGCTTTCGAATAGATGCGCTATTCCTAATACACTGAATCAAAGAGCAGAATTATCATCAAGTTTTATTTATGAGATGATCGCGAGCTTCGGAGGAGCCGCTGCATTTTATGCACGTTATTATATATCTGCCCTCTCTCCCTTGGGCTATGTGAGTAAAGGGGTGAATCTCAATTATTATGATTTACCCAATTACAAGACCTTATTTGAGTCTTACATAGTCACCCAAATTAAAGCACAATTGAACTTCAAAATTGATCGCAGCGTCGCCTTCAGTGTGGGCAAAGGCAAAAACTTTGATTTTTTATATTATCTCAATAAAAAGTATCAGTTTTTTGATGCGGTGGTCGCACTTCCCCATCCTAGGTGGGTCATGCAATACAAGTTGAAACAAAAAGATGACTTTATCGCTGACTATCTCTCTCAACTCAAATAAAGAGGCGATTCCCTTTAATAATCCTTGGTGCGCCTTTGATAGCTTCAGTAAAGCCCACCTGTGAGTTCCGATTTCCTAGCTGCAATATTCAAACTTTATCTAGGAGCTTACATAGGGATACTACCGTTCAGCCCTCATAAATATACCTGCAAGAAACTTCTTTGAATGTTTTATTTTTAATCACTAGATTTAACTAAAATTATTTAAGGAAATGCAAATAACTTTTTTCGGACATAATTCATTTTTATTCAAATCAGATATCAGCATACTGACAGATCCCTTCATCGCATCTAATCCAAAAGCAAAGCATATCGTCATGGAAGATATAAAGGCAAATCATGTCTTGATCACCCATGGTCACGCAGATCATTTGGCCGACTTGGATAAAATCATGGCTCATAATGATGCCAAAATCATCACTATGGTAGAAGTAGCCAGCTGGTTGGCCAAACAGGGACATAGCCATTCTCACAGTTTAAACTTTGGAGGTACCTATGAGTTCTCCAAGGAAACATCCGCTAAATATGTGCAAGCAGTTCATTCCAGTAGTATGCCCGATGGAAGCTATGGGGGTCATCCAGGTTCTTTTATCCTGAAAACTGAAGGTAAAACCATTTTTATCGCAGGCGACACAGCACTCCATTCTGACTTGAAATTGTTTGGTGAACTTAATGATATCGATTTGGCCATCCTACCGATTGGAGGAAACTATACCATGGATACAGAAGATGCGGTGCATGCGGCGAAATTTTTAGGCTGTAGTCAAATTATAGGCTGTCATTATGATTCCTTTGCTGAAATAACCATTGATCACGCCGAAGCAATAAACCTATTTAATTCCCATCAGTTAGATTTGCAACTTATGGCTGTTGGAGCTAGTATAACTTTTTGATTTCTCATTGACTAAATTTCTGTATCATGAAGCAAATTTTAACCTTAACCTTATCACTGACCTTCAGTCTGGTCATGGCCCAAGAAGCTCCCTTAACGCTGTCTGATGCTGAAGTAGCTACGTCACGTCAGCAAGTTCAAATAGATGGAAAAACCATTCAATTAATTGCCCAAGCGGGGACTTATAAGCTCAGGGATGAGCAAAATAAACCTTTGGCCTTGTTTGGCTATACCAGCTATATCAAAGAAGGCGCCAAAAGCACTCGTCCCATAGTTTTTGCTTTTAATGGTGGCCCTGGCTCTTCCTCTTTTTGGTTACATATGGGTGTATTAGGACCCAAGAGGATTGCAGTAAACGACCCTGAATATACCCCGGCCGCACCCTATCAAATTGTCAATAACAATTATTCTATTTTAGATGTTGCAGACTTAGTGATGATTGATCCTGTAGGCACAGGATTGAGTGTTCCATTGGGATCGCATACCTTCGATGAGTTTTGGGGTGTTGATCAAGACATTAGAAGTATCAGTTTATTCATCACTCAATATTTGATTGAACAAGGTCGTATGAACTCGCCCAAATTTCTCTTAGGAGAAAGCTATGGCACCTTTAGAAATGCTGGTATTATGGATCATATGCTCAATCAAGGCATTGCGATGAATGGGGTCATCATGGTATCCGCCGTTTTTGATTTAAGAACCCTCATTTTTCCACCCGATGATGATTTGCCTTATCTTATGCATTTCCCCACCTATGCTGCCAGTGCCTGGTACCACAATCAAATTCCTGATAAAGAACCCGACTTGGAGACATTCATAGATGAAATAAGAAGTTTCACTGAAAACAGTTATGCACCTGCCTTGTTTAAAGGACATCGCATTTCCCCAGAGCAAAAGAATACCGTCGCGGGTCAACTGGCTCAATATACAGGTTTGAGTAAAGACTACTGGCTCAAGTCCAACCTCAGGGTGACGGGATCTGAGTATTTTGCAGAAGCCTTAAGATCAAATGGTCTGGTCATAGGAAGATTAGACTCTAGGTATACAGGGATCAATCAAGATTTGATCTCGCAATTTGGAAGTCATGACCCTCAGAGTGCCGCCATTTCTCCTGCTTACATTACTGGATTTTTAGATTATTTTCACAACACATTAGGCGTGAGAAAAGACTTACAATATACCGTTACTGCCGGTCGCAGAGAAGGCTTCGAATGGGATTGGCATCACGAGGGCAACCAAAGATGGAATACACAAGCCGCGATCAACACCGCACCCGATATGGCCAGAGCCTTGTCTCGAGATCCCCAATATGAAAGTACTTATTCTTAATGGGTACTATGACATTGCTACCGTATTTTATGGCGTTGAGTATACGATTGATCATCTTGGACTTGCTCCTGAAATTCGTGATCATATCATCATGAAATACTATGAGGCTGGACACATGATGTACACCCATCACCCCAGTCTTATCAAGTTCAAGGAAGATGTAGGGAGTTTTATCTTAGAACAGTCAAAATGATGAGCTAGCCCTTGCCTAGATGCACCTTTAAGGCAAGAATGTTTGCGGGACTGTTGCCTATGAAGATCTGTCCATCAACGATGAATACAGGACGTTTTAAAAAAGTATATTCCTCTTGGATCAGCTTTCGATAATCAGACTCTTGCAGGGATTTATCCTTTCACAGCCTTGTATTTCATGGCTCTTTTGGAGAAAAAAGCGCCATAACTCCCTGCCAAATCACACATTTGATCAATTTCATCAAAAGTAAGGGACTGGAGTTTGATGTCTATTTTCTCAAACCCATCTAAGGCAGCATCTAAATCTTTCATGATGCGGATGCAGGTACTACAAGTACCCAAAAAATATATTTTTTTCATAGTAAATACTGTTCTTGGATCAAAAATAACAGAAATTAAGGGATGGCTCTCCCTTTTAGAGTATTTAAGGCATCTGAGGATCATGATGATGTATAAAGTGACCTGATTTTTATTAAAAATGCTGAATTTCCATTAATTTGATGATTACTTCACATTAAACCGCAGAATATGGAAATCGCAATACACAATTGGATGCGTGCCGAAAGTATCGAAACCACCCTCACTCGCATCTCAGGTCTGGGTTATGACAAAATTGAAATTCAAGGAAGTCCTGAGTTATATGACACGACTCATGTCTTTCGGTTGCTTAAATCCCATCATTTAACCTGTTGGGGAGCAGTGACTTTGATGATTGAAGATCGCAACTTGCTAGCCAAAGATGCCGTACAAAGAAAAAAATCAATTCAATATGTCAAAGACGTTATACACATGGTCCATCTATTGGAAGGCAATATGGTGTCTGTGGTGCCGGCTACAGTTGGTAAACTGGTTCCGGAGAGCAAACCAGAGGATGAGTGGCTATTGGCGGTAGATGCGCTGCAAGAAATTTATGATTATTCAGAAAATCTGGGCGTTTCTATTGGTATTGAACCCATCAATAGATTTGAAACCTATTTCATCAACCGGGCCGATCAAGCCCTAGAGTTGGCGACGGCCGTAGGTCCCAACTGTGGGGTATGTCTGGATACCTTCCACATGAATATTGAGGAAGTAGATATGGTGGAAGCCATCAAAAGCAGTAAAGATCGTTTGGTAGGTTTTCACGTAGCGGATAACAACCGCATGGCTCCAGGGATGGGACATCTCCCATGGACCGATATCTTAGATGCCTTGAAAAGTATAAATTATGACCATGTCCTTTCGGTTGAATTTTGTTCGCCATTGGACCGAACTCCGGCCAACCCTTATCCTAACTCGATTGATGACCATCCTAAAAACTTGAGTCCTGAGCAAAAAAAATTTTTGGAAGATCATGGCAGTTCGGCGGTAACAGAACCTTTTTATCATATGCTATCAGAAAAGTCGATTCATTTTTTAAGAGAGCTTCTTTCATGAACAAAGCCCACAGCAATACCATTAGCTATCAATACCTCTTTAATGAGCGTATACACCCTACTGCTGACACTTTTGTGTTTACTCTTTTAGGCCTGATACCCACAAGTTTGGTTTCACAGGATCATGGTCAAGCTGAAGCAACGGAAACCTACTTTAGCGTTAAGGTTCTTTAATATATTTTGATAAATTTAATTTATAAAACCCCATGGCAAAAGCACTAAAAATTAACCATGTTGCATTAATCGTAAAGGACTTGGAAGCCGCCTGTATTTTTTATGAAAAAGAGTTAGGATTAGAGCCCCTTCCTGCCTTTTTATTTGACTATCCTACGGCTTTTTTCAAATTCAATGATCAACAACAGTTGCATTTGACCGAGTGGGAAGATGCTCATTCGTTCCGGGGCCATATCTGTGTACAAGTAGATGATATCAATGCCCTGTTTTTTAGGATGAAAGTCTTGGGAATCATTGATATACAACCTTGGGGTAAAGTAAGACGACTTCCCGATGGAGCCATTCAAATGTTCGTTCGTGATCCCTCAGGAAATTTGGTGGAATTGTCTTCAGATCCAGAAGACCCTATTGACCCCAAAATCTTTGAAGATGAGCTCTATCAAGAAGGTATTTATGTCTCTGGAAGGAACGATTTTCGAGGCTATAAATCCAAAGACGCCACCTTGTATCATAAAAAATAATCTTGATCAGAATATGAGGACCGGTGTGACCTACCCAAGGCTTATCAATTTATGGAGATGGTTTTTTGAGCCTGGGACCTTCTGACCTCCCAAAACTACCCCAAGGAAAATGGCTGTGGACTGAAACACAAGAGGAAAATCAATATCGCCACCCATCCGATCACATTTCTTTTTTCGTCCAAGGGCGTATCGTCTATGGCTTTGGGATGGTAAACCCCTAAAAAACGTCCGATTAAAAACACAAAGAGCAACCAACCATCATAACCCACTATCGTAGTAAAACTGGTCACCGCATATTGTAGGGCCAGCAGTACAACCGCAAAGAACCAGCGATCTCTTGTTTCCGGAATCATCGAAGCCACGGCCAAAAAGACAAAATAAAGATAGATCCCTACATAAGCCACAAAAGTAAACACACTCTCCAAGGAGACGTTTGCTAGGAGATCTGGTGAAATCCAGCCCAGTCCTGCATAAAATAGAAATAAGGTATAAAAAACCTGATTGATCCTTTGGGCTATTTTGTAGCCAAACAAGCCAAAAACGACATGGCCCCCATCCAGTTGACCAATAGGCAATAGATTGAGTGCTGTGAAAAACAAGGCCAAATAGCCCGCCAAGATAAAGGGATAATGAATCATTTCATTGGGATGCGGCAGCAAAGCGGGATCTGCCACATAGGTCTTAAAGAACCAAAAAATAGGGTTTTCTCCCAACTGAAAAGCCACCCCTTCGCCCTCATAAACATGGTCAGCATAATCCAAACCATATACTTCGTATTCGGGATGGATTTCAAAAATGTACTCAGCAGGCGGCAAATGGCTGAAGCCATACCATAACACCAAGAGGGCCATCACAAATCCAGCGATAGGTCCCGCCACTCCTACATCAAAATATTCTCGACGACTTTGAATAACCGCTTTGATACGAATGAATGCTCCCATGGTACCAAACGAAGGCATCCCGGGGATAAAACCCAGCCACATGGGAATATAATAAGGCAGGGTCACCTTGATCTGATTCATTCTGGCCACTACGTAATGTCCCATCTCATGAATGGTCAAAATCAGTAAAAAGGGTATAGAAAAAGACAACCCATTCCAAAGCTCTTCTTGAGTTAAGGAATATTCGCCGATAAAGAGCCACCGACCATACATCCACTCTGCTCCCGCTATCGTGGTTGTGATCACTGTGATGATAAAAAGGGCAGTATGAATCAATAACGCCTTTTGTTCTTTCATCTCAATTGATCCAAAATTTGATCTGAATAGGTCACTTGTATGGCTTGAATGCCGCGCGCCTGGGCCGCGGTTATATTTTCGAGGCGATCATCAAAAAATAAGGTTTTTGCAGGATTTAAATTTTGCAAGTCAATGACCTTTTGGTATATGTGAGGATCGGGCTTCCTCAGTCCCAATTCATGTGAATAATAAGCCGTATGCACCATGTCTGCCATGGTTTTTGAAGGAATGAGCTCCCCTATGTGTCGATCAAATGCTCTTTGATGGATGGCATTGGTATTGCTCAAAATCAAAACGTTATATTTTTCTTTTAAGTCAAGCATCAACCGTAGCTTATCTAGATGGATAGTACCCAAAAAAGAATTCCAGATGGCTTCAAAGGAAGCTTGTGACAGTTCGATGGACAACAATTCATTGACTACTTGACAAAATTCTGCATCTGTCATCTTGCCCACCTCATAATTGATCAAATCTTGGGATTTAGAAATTAAGCGGATGATTTCCTCGGCAGACTTATCCGAATGCTTTTGAAACTGGTCGATGACCCTTTTTGAATCGAGGTCAATGATCACCTCTCCGAGGTCAAAAATAATGGTTTCAGTATCTTTTAAATCAATCATTTATGTTTTAATCCATTCGCCTGAATGGCTTTTTTATACCAATCTGCAGAGGCTTTTGGAATACGTTCCAAGGTATCAAAATCTACATAATGCAAGCCAAATCGCTTATCATAACCAGAGGTCCATTCAAAATTGTCCATCAGTGACCAAGCAAAATAGCCTCTTAATTGAGCACCCTTCTCGATCGCCTCATGACAGGCATTGAGGTAGCCTGCATAATACGCGATACGCTCATCATCTTGGACCTTACCCTCGGCAGGAGCATCGACATAAGCGCATCCATTTTCTGTGATATAGATGTCTGGCGCGTCGTATCGATCCGATATCCAGGCCAAAAGCTTTCGGCAACCCCAAGGAACTACGGCCCAACCCATCGCCGTTTTTTTCCAATTTGGATCTACCGAAAGGTTGACGTCTTGGTCCTCGGAGAGGCCGCCATTGCCATAAACGGAACCTACTTGCAAGTTGCCTCGAGCATCGGCAGCAAATAAGGTTGTATAATGATTCAAACCAAAAAAGTCACTAGATCCCATCAATAAGTCTCTTTCTTCTTCAGTAAACTGGGGCAATCGGTCTCCCAGTCGATCGACCATACTTTTGGGGTACTGTCCCAAATAAATCGGATCTGCAAACCAGGCCAGAAAGAATTCTAGGGCACGCTCGGCAGCAGCTACATCTTCTTTTTTATCCGTTAATGGCTCCCGCCAATCACAATTGTTGGTGATGCCTATGACTCCCTTTTGCTGGCCTTGAAATTCTTCTCGATAACACCTCACCGCTTGCGCATGGGCCCGAAGGAGGTTGTGTCCCACCACATAGGGTTCAGATTTTGAAGTGCGACCGGGTGCAAAGGTGCCCATGCCATAGCCCAAAATAGCTACTACCCAAGGTTCATTAAGTGTAATCCAATGTTTAACACGGTCTCCAAAGCGCGCAAAGCAAACCCTGGCATAAGACTCGAAATAATCCGCGATCTCGCCGTTGAGCCAGCCATCTTCTTCCATCTGCAAGGCCAAGGGCAAGTCCCAATGGTATAAAGTGACCCACGGTTCGATTCCTTGATCCAATAATTCATTGATCAAATCATCATAAAATTGGAGACCTTCGGTATTCACTTGGCCTTTGCCGGAGGGCATAATGCGTGGCCAAGCTATCGAAAATCGATAGGCTTTCAGTCCCATGGCTTTCATCAACGCAACATCTTCACTCATGCGATGGTAATGATCACAAGCACGATCTCCTCGATCACCCTTGGCCACCCTACCGGGAACGGTACAAAAAGCATCCCAAATCGAGGGGCCTTTTCCGGCTTCGTCTGCCGCACCTTCTATTTGATAAGAGGAGGTAGCTGATCCCCACGTAAAATTTTCTGGAAAGTTATTCATTGACTTCATTCTGAAACGATCTGTTATATTAAACTACTCATGATCCGACCCGCTTGGCGGTCAAATCTTGCGTAATTAAATCCATTTTCTCTTTATTCAAAGGGTAAAAGCTCATCACGCCTGCGGCTGCAAAGGCAATCAGCGCAGGCACCCAACTCATCAACATGATGATTCCTGTAGCTGCACCTTCGGCCGCTGCTGCATCTTGCCCATCATAATGATACGAGGCCAGTACAAAGCCGATGATAGCACCAGCGATGCCCCCTCCAAATTTAGTTGCCAAAGATCCTGCCGAGTATATAAGTCCTGTGGCACGTCTCCCATGGGTCCATTCGGAATAATCTGCGGCATCTCCAAGCATTACAAAGAGTAAGGTAGGAAACATGGCTGCCGCAAACTCTGATACCATCCCAATCGCAAATATGGGTATCAGGTCATTGGGTCCACAGAAGATGAATAGGCAATTGACAAGAGCTGAAAAGACCAAGGCCATGATAAACAACCGCTTCTTACCATATCTTCTACCTAAAGGGGCAACACTCATGGCCCCCAAGATGGACGCCAAGGTCAGCGCAATCATAAAGCTAGAGGCCAACAACTCATTGTTGAGGTAATGCAGGAAATAAATAACAATAATGCCCATTTTGATGGAGGTATAAATATTGAACAGCAAACCAATGACCAACAGCACAAGCCAAGGTCGATTGCTCAGGAGTTGTTTCAAATCTTTAGACAAATCTTTCTTTTGATCCACTGGGGGTTTGACCCGTTCTTTGGTCATAAGAAAGGTCACGATCATAAATAAGGCCAGAAATACGGATAATAAATAGATAGATTTACTGTAACCCTCTTTTTGATTGATCAGAGACAAGTCACTTTGATCGATCTCCTCTGTTCCGGATAAAATGAATACATATTCCTGCTGCGCTTTCATTTGAAAGCTGATACTTTGAGTAGGTGCTGTATTTGAGTCCGCCTCTTCCTTTAACATAAATTTCCCAAGTCCTTTCTTAAGATTGATGCGGGCACTCGCTACGTCGATCGGAGACGTGACCCGTACTTCGTATGAGCTTCTGTCAGGCAATAGCTCCCATTCGACCGTAGGATTTACATTGCCAAAGAAAACGACTAAATAGAGCAAGGCCCCTTGTACCAACATTCCTCCTGCAAAGGCCCCTACCATGCGATAGGATCCCAAACTGGTGCGTTCCTTATCATCACCGGTCATTACCCCCATCAATGCTCCATAAGGGATGTTATTTGCCGTGTATATCAAAGTAAATAGAATATAAGTGATGTAGGCATAGAGGATCTTATCTTGATTTCCCAATTCTGGGACAGTAAAAAGTAAGGATAGAATGAGGGCTAAGGGGACGGCAGTCCATAATATCCAAGGCCGAAATTTACCATATTTTGAGTTTGATCGATCTCCGAGGACGCCCATAAATACATCGCTCAATCCATCACTCGAACGGGCCACGAGCATGAGCAGACCCACAGAAACAGGATCTAATCCAAACACATCTACGTAGAAAACAAATAAAAACGTAGAAACACCGCGCCAAGCGATATTGGCCGCTCCATCACCTAAGGCATAGCCTACTTTCTCCTTTATTGACAGCTTCCCGTTTAATTCCATCCGTATCCTAATTAATGAATTACTTAGCGCCCTCTTTGTATCATTTTCAGTTATTGATTTTAGGATATGTATTAAATGAGCACACCGTAGTTATCTTCAAAGACTCTAGCGTCAAAAATAGTTTGACCTGGTTTCATTTTATTCTAATTCAGCAAATATTTATCCGATCATGGATAAAAAAAGAGTGACTGCACTCAAATAATCTTGTTTTGCTCCAATAAAAACGTGGCACTTTTACTTTTGCAGACGCCCTTTCTCAGCTTGTAATCAAAGACAAGTTCGTCATTTTTGATCTCACTTTCAAAACAATAATTGGCCATCTGATCTGGATGCTCCTGCTCCAAATCGCATAATTGAAGATCATGAGTGGCCAAGAGGCCCAAGGCTTTTTGAGCCATTACCCTTTTTACGATTCTCATCGATCCTAGGATTTTATCGTCTGAGTTGGTCCCTCGAAGTATTTCGTCCATCAAGAGCAAGCATCTGCCCTTATCCAACTGAGCCATGACAGCCTTTAACTTTTGCACTTCGGCAAAGAAGTAGGATTTCCCCTCGCTCAATGAATCTGCATGTCTCATCGTGGCCATCATGGGCAAAGGATGAATTTGGGCTTGATCACTACACACCGGGGCTCCCATTTTGGCCAAAGCGAAGTTGATCCCCAAGGCGCGTAAAAAAGTACTCTTTCCTGACATATTGGAACCCGTCAGTAAGATGAATTTTGAGTCCTGGAGCGTAAGGGTATTGGTGATCGATTCATTTTTAGCTACCATCGGATGACCCATGTTTTTGAATTCAATCTGAAATCTGTCATTGAGGGTAGGAAATACGTACTCAGGGTTATTAAAGTAAAAATGGGCAAAACTATTCAAACTCTCAAATTGTCCCAGGGCTTGTATCCATATAAATAGGTGGTCGCCAAATCTTTGCTTCCATTTTAACATCAAGGTCCTCATATTTAGATGATAGAGAAAAAGTCCTCCCAACAAGAGGGCCGCTAAAGGATTGCGAAAACTTCCCAACCGATGCACAATGTCTGACAATCGCTTGACATGGTCGTGTGCCGAACGTTGCTCATAAAATGTTAATGTCTGAAGATCTGTCAAGTAAAGACTTTTAAAATCTTGCTCGTCTATGTGCGCCAAAAGCAGGCCATATTTCTTGAGAATCTGATCTATGTGATCGGCCACGATGAGGTCTTCATTGATTTTTCTGTAATGCAGCCCTGTGATCAGCCAATTGATCAATACCGCGGTGGAACCCAAGTCATAGTAAATTTCCGATTTCGAAAAATAGTAGGATATGAACAAAGCCACTGGTAATGCTCCAAGGACTAAAAAAAACACATTGACTACTTTTGGAATCGTTTTTTTATTTTTCAAGGTCCATGCCTTCAATGATTCAATATGCCCCTCCTCGTCCTTCACTTCTGTCGCAATAGCCTCAAAAGATTGGCGCCACTCGATCTGGGCTGAAAGTTCTTTGATGGCCACCTGCCGATCCTTGATGGACCGAGGTTCATGGCTTTCTAAGAAATCGTTTTTTAAGGTCTGCAAACCCAAAAAAGTTCGGGTACGATTGATTAAATGAAACAAAGATTTTGGACCAAAAAAATCTAAGTCATACGCGTAGTCATGACACGGATCAGAAAATTTGCTCCCGTCATTATATTCATCAAAACCCAATTTATTTGATAAAATTATCTGTTTATTATTAAAATTTATTTTATTGATAATCAATATTTTATACCAGTTAATACGATCAGTTTGTTTAATAAGAATGAGGAAAACGCCGATCAAGCCCAAACCTATAAAAAACGCTCCTATCACCCACCCTGCGCGGTAGAGCAGCACGGGTAATATAAAAGCAGCTGTCACAAGTAATCGGGAAATTAAGATGGCCAGTGCTTTCTTTTTCAAAACCTTTAAAGTTGCTTCATTTTGGTGAAGTAACCTATGATACTGTTCCAGAGATGTCATCTTTTGTTAACGAGTAATTTAGTTTTTAGATACATAAATTTAATCTGAATATAGTAGAAAAGTTGCTATTAGAATTTTGGAGAATTCCCCTCACATGGCGTCCTAAACATCGATTCAATCAACCAAAAAAATGCTTTATTACAGCATATAAAATATTACCTTTTGAAGCTTTAATAATTAAAAACAAAACCGATGCCTAATAGTTCCTTAAACTGAACTCGAGGTCCAAAACTATCTATGGTACCATCGTTGTCATTATCTACAGAGGTTTTGACATCGTGATCATAATATAAATGTGTATTGATATTTACAGATAGAAATTTATTGACTTTCATGACCACCAGCAGTTCCCAATTCACATCTAAATTTTCAGGCTTGACCAAATAATTATTAAATAAGGTCAATTTGGAGTTTATACTGATGTTATTGAGCCATTCTTGCTCAAAATCATTCTTGACATAATTCATAGAAACATAACCTCCAAACTCACTGCGGTACCTGCGGGCCTGAGTGATCATAACACCAAAGTCGTCGTATACGGCACCTTCTAATCCAAAAGAGCCTTGATTGGCCAACTGCTGATCATTGACAAAAGTGAATTTGCTGGTAAGAGCCGCTACGACTACACTGAAAGCACCTTGCACCCTTAGGTCAAACCCCAAGGAAGTAATCAAATAAGCAGGAGCAAAAAGATTGGCAATTTTTTGATCATTTTCATTACGACCTATGGCCATCTGCGTATCAAAATTGAGTAATAAGGTATAATTTAAGAACTCGTTGATGCGGTGTCCGTACTTAGATGCCACATGAAACTTATCATCTGTCTTAAGATACCGCTCATTATTCCCTTGTTTCATGAAACCATAACCGACATTAATCACATTTTCCCAACTTGTCTTACCAGAGGTATAATTTGTGAAATATTTCATCAAACCATTCACAGCAAAACTGTTTTCACCCCCCGCAGCCCAATTGATCAATGCAGCTTGAGCCAAACTCAAAGAAAAAATTCCCCGATTTTCCCATTTTGAGCTGGTATCTACTACCTGCAACACGTGATTAGTGGGATTAAATATATTATTCCCAACTCCATTGTGGACGGTCATCACCAAAAAAAGAAAAACGCTCAGTATTTTCGCCATGATCAATCCATGATTCTTAAAAAACTAAAAATACGGAATATTGATGTGATCATCAGTTGATCAAGATCATAAGTTATAAGCATATTATATTCATGATTATCGAAAAAGAAAATAAATATCTTTAATAGTCAATTTGAATTTGGAATTAGCCAAAAGAAAGACTTTTAATCCCTTATTAATGACTTCAGCATGAGATCAGAATGACATATTAGGCTTTACGAGCCGCCAACTCTGCTGAAATTTCTTTCGCTTTTTCCTCGGTAATCTCATAATCTCTCATCACGTAAATAGCCAATAAAGTCCCCAATATGGGCAATCCAGAGAAAAATAATCGTAAGCCATACAATGCTTCTTCGGTTTGAGTAGCACCTCCAGATTCCCAACCTATTACAGATAAAATCACACCATTAATCCTCCAGCAATTCCAAATCCAAATTTTACCATCCACCAATATATGGCACCAAAAACACCCTCACGTCTTTTTCCAGTATTCAACTCATCTAAGTCAATCACATCTGCGGTCATTGACATCATCAGCGTAAATAAACCCCCAATCCCAAAAGAGAAAAAAGGTAATGCAAGTAAAAACATATGAGGCTTTCCTGGTATAAATAAAAACCATAGCATAATATATCCTATGATAGAAACTGATTGTGAAACTATAAATGCTTTCTTTTTACCTACTTTATTTGACAGTATAGTTACCGCGGGGATCACCAAGAAAGTGGTTACTAAAGCTCCTACACTTCCAAAAAGAGTAGGCCACCACCAGGCTCCATCAGGGCCGGTTACACCATTAAATAAAAAGAAAACAATGATGAAATAGGTAAATGCTGCAACCGTGTTGAAAGCATTAAAAATTAAAAAAGTGGCAATACATAATTTTCTAAATGCTTTTATTTTAAATGCTTGACCAAAGTTGATAACAAATATGGTGTAAAAACTTTTAATGATATTTTTAAAAGTAATGCTATCGTAATCTTCATTTAAAGTTGATTTACCCTTTATAAAAATAGCCGGTATCATTGCAAAAGTCATACACACTAAACCAACCCATATCGCCAACTCTCTTACTGCAATTTCACTAGATTTAAAAAAGTTTTGATCATCCATAATGACCCAAAACCAAGGAGCAATGACCCATGCCCACTGGCCGATAAATTGAGCGACAGCCATAATATTTGTTCTTTCGTGAAAATCATCGCTCATTTCATATCCCATGGCTACATACGGAACACTAAATATTGTCAACCCAACGTAAAATAATAATGACCATAAAAGAAAGTAGGTGAAGTTATAATCAATGGTACTTTCTTTGTGCAGCTGCCACATGACAATGAATGAAAAGCCCATTATGATAGCTCCTAAAAAAACATATTGACGTCTACGCCCCCATTTTGATTTGGTATTATCAGAGATAAAACCCATAATCGGATCGGTTATGGCATCAAAAAGTCTTGGAAAAATCATAACAAATCCCCACATCCATCCAGGAAAGCCTAAACTCTGGACAAGAACTACAATAAAAATACCTATTACGGCTGGAAACATTTGATTGGCGAGCATGCCAAATCCAAATGCTATTTTTTGACCGAAGGGAACTTTATTATATGTAGACATGATTATTGTTTTTTGTTAAATCGCTCTTTCATTACATCAAAAGTTAGCTTTTTATTTCTGTTGATGTCAACAATACCCCAATATTCTTCATTAGGGGCCCCGTCATAAGGGACACCGCTACTATTCGGAGCCCATCCCCCTACGTCCTGTACATTAGGATTTCCCGCCTTCCATAAGCCATCGGTAAATGAAAAGATGAATAGGCCTGTGTTATGTGCCGCGTTTTTGAGAACTTCATCCATAATTTTCGCATTTGCTACTGCCTGAGCCCTTTGATTTTCACCCACCTCAAACCCAGCCTTAGCTATGGCCATATAACTGTCCGCGCCACTTTCAGAAAAATACATGGGCTTATCGCTCAACTTTTTCCAATCTTCTATGATTGATGCGGGTTGGTCCCATCTGTACACATTCATACCCCATATATCAATATTGGGACACATACCTCGTGCTAACTCATCTGGCAGTTCCCCATGTGCAGTGGCAACTGGATGGGTATTGTCTAACTCATGGATGAACGCTGCAGCCTCATTAAGAGTCTGATACCAGTTTTTTATATCGCCATTGAACCACTCAGGATGATAATTATATTCATTTCCAAGCTCCCAAGCCAAAATAGATGGGTGGGACTTGTATTTCTCTACATAATCTAAATAGGTACCTGATGAAATATCAAAAGTACCTTTTTGATCCTGTCCAAAACTGATAATGACTTTAAGACCTGCCGCCCAAATTTTATCAAGGACTTCTTCTGATATGATAGGTTCATATACTCTGATGGTATTGATACCCGCCTCTACCATTAAAGACAAATCCTGATCTATCAAGTCAAAAGACCGCTTAGTACTACCCTGAGGTACGGGATGGTAACAAATACCTTTGATGAAGTAAGTCTCATTATTTACCAATAACTGCTTACCTGATATTGTAACAAGATTGAAGTTGGGATCCGTCTTGCACGCAAGGGCTAAAATAAGGATGAATACTGCTTTATGTATTTTCATTTTATCTAATAATATCTATGCCTACCCGTAGACCATTTAGTTTGTTTATGAATAAATCCGTCTGTAATCTCTTAGATTTACTCATCTCTCATCAAGAAAACGACCAATTTATGGATCTCATGGGTTCTTTTAAATATCATGCGACTCACAGTCAAATCTAATTGGTTTCCCTCAATGATCCGTTGTGCCCCGTCATTATAATGCACTTCAATTTTTGAAGTCTGTGACGTTTGATAAATGATGAGTACCTGACAATAAGTAAAGCCTATGCTGTCCTTTTCAAGTTCAATCGAGCATCTTTCCTTGAGTACATTGACGTAAACATAGTCTTGCTTTTTAGTCAAAAACTCATCTCGTCGCAGCATAAAAGGATCAAATGTCAAAATTCCCTCTTGCACCTCAATACCCAGTTCTCCCCACCTACTCAAAAGGTCTTCCTTTACTTGACCAGTCATCCCAGGCTGCTGGGCACCCTTCCCTCCGGGTGTATGTGAATAAGCATCCGTGGAAAAAGCGCCATATAATTCTGGAGATTTATTGACTCCAATACCTTCGTTGATCTCAAAATAATGATCAAATAACCTACCGACAAGAGCCTTGTCTTCCTTTTGATTCACAGCATCCTTGGTGATCTCGAAAGTTGCCAATAACAACTTTGATACCATATGCCAATAGATTGAGCCCAGACCTTCATATCCAAAGAATGTTCCAGACCTTCCGGTAAAAGATTTATGATCAAATACGCCTTCGAAGATTTGATACAGGGCCTCAGATTCTCCTTCTACCGATGCTTGATACATCTCAGGAAGCGATTCGAGCGCAGCTTTAAGAGAGTTGACATTATTGAAAGCGCCGTTGAAGTGATATTCTCCAAGTGCATCTCTTTCAACTACCTGATTATTCTTGTGTTCAATCAACTTTGTCAAGAGATCCGAACTTGATATGGCCTCCGGTGGTATGGTATTCTTCATAACAAACCTAGGTAAGGTTTTATTGGGGTAAAGTACATAACTGAATTGATCGGCCCTAAACAAACTACTAGACTTCAACGCGTCCAAAACCTCTAAACTCTCGCTTGAAGATAAAAATCCTGAACTCAATACTGCTACTTGACCTTCGAGCATTTCCGGTAGGTAGGAAATGGCAACTTCATCCTGCCCTTTTACAGTCATCAAATTATAGGCATGATAAAGATGGTCTGTCCTTTTGTTGGCCTTGATAGAATGGGCTAAGAACAAACTTGATAGATCAACAAATGAAGTAATATCTGCTGTCTGCACTTTTACTTTTTGTCCTGAAAACTTTTGAGTGTAAATGATCTTTCTGAAAGAACTTCCCGCACTTCCTAAGCCATCCAATACCCTTTTACGCTCTTTATCAGAAATATTACCCCTCAATAATCCCTGATTTTGAGCTAAAACATGGGTGAGTTCACTTAAAAATTGCTTTAACTCTATTGAGATCTCAATATCCTCTCGATCATATTTACTTAAGATACTTTCAAAAAACTTAAGAAACCTTTTTAGGTAGTACAAAGTAACCATTGAGACACCATTTCCAACCAAGGCATTATTAGCATCATTCCACTCGGGGCGTTGGGTATTCATCCAAATTCCACCCTCAGGGATAAAATTTGACATTTTAGCTAAAAAATCTCCAATACTTTCTCAATGAAGTTGACCTTATAAATTTGGTCATTGACATCTGTAAGCAAAGCACCATCTGCGCCAATTTTTGCACGTTGTGCTTGTATACGCGCTTCATTTTCATAATCAAAAACAATGGTGTCTTTCGGATTTTCTAATAAATCTTCATAATCGTTGATCAGATAAGGCACATTGGCATAAACAAACAAATTCTTTGAAAAAGACTCCGCTAGTTTATTAGGATAATAGTTTTCAATGAACTCCAAAAATTTGAGTAAATAAATGATTTGGTGATCACCCCAATAACCGATATAAGCCCATGGATTGCCTGGCTCTATGGTCTCCCAGTCAAATCCATCTTTGGTAACGCGGTAAGGATTGTAGCCATCAAACGTAGTGGCATTCAAGAACTTATGTATCATCCCTTCAATGAATTCTGGGTATGAATATGCCAGTGCCTCCCAATTTTGAAAAAGATCTCTCCAATTTCCCTGATAATCCAATATTTTGGAGCCATCTACTTCGCTCTTCGTATTGATTGAAAACTGATTCCATGGGCGACTCGGATCGCCATGTCTTCTGCTGAACATCAAGGGCAAGTACTCCGTACACAATCTTTTAAAATCAGCGTCGCTTTCATTTTCGGCTACTTGACGCAAATCATTAAGGTCAAACACCTCAGATAACTTATCTAGAAGAACCTTTTTTTCGGCAAAAACATTTTTATTCGCTTTGGACAAATATTCTAAGAAGTCAATCTTTCCTACCTGATAATTTTGATCAAAGATGCCCCCACGCATGATATTGAACATGGTATTGGAGAAATGACGAATGTTACGAGGTCTATGTGCGGACAACCTCAATCCATCTGCGGCACCCACCAATTCAAGTAAATGCATCGAACCTGCTTCAATGTCTTTGTTGATTTGATCCAGAAGATCTTCTTTTGATTTGAGTTTTTCCTTAATATCAATGATGCCTGAAATAGATTGATTTACATCGGCGGCAATCAACCAATTTTTTTCTTCTTTTGCTGATAGTGAAATTTTGTCATGTAGAAAATAAGCACCTTTTTCTGCTTTAACATCTTCTTCTTGAGTGAGTACACCGCCCCTTCTAAAAGTATCTAGTTGCTTGGAGGAAAGCAGTTTTATTGCCTGATCCAAACCCAAAGACCAAACCACACTCGCCTTTAATGCTTCGCTAGGCTCTGCCCTGTCCACTATGATCGCACTCAAAGAAAAGATGCCCATACCAGAATCAGTCTCCAATTCACATTTTTTGTACGCATCTACCAAATTACTGCTACCGCTTTGTACGGATTGCTCTACGCCATAAGGTAGTAAGTTTTGAATCCCATCTATTAAGGAAAGGGTAACTGACTCTCCTCCCTCATTGGTGATAGTGGATTTTTTAATAAATCCAAAATGATCACTAGAATTCCACTGGTAGGTGAACTTCAATGCTAAATCATGATTGATCTCTTCAAAGATGATTTTATTTCCGAAGGCATTTTTATACAGATTCCTTGTTATCCTATAAATACCCGCATATTTGTCAGAAAAGGGCTCCCACAAAGAAGTTTTATCTTCTTTTGAAACCAAAAATAAGGTTTTACTACCTGTTGTTTCGGCAGCACTCGTAATCTTATCATCGGTATAATAAGGAAACAGTGCTGAGTTACAATCTTTTCTCCCTGCCGATAAACCACCCGTACTTGAAATGAACATCCAATGGTTGGAATGACTCACCACCGTCATAAAGAACGGACGCATCTCATCAAAATGGCTTATTTTATAAAAAGTTTCATCGCCTATTTGCAGCAACTTTCCTGATACTTTTTTTTCTGAAAAATCAGCTTCGTTCGTTCCTAAAAAAATCTTTTTATTTTTAATCATAAAAATATCTGCAGTATTCGGATTGTGATCAGTATTGAGAGCATTTGACCCACAAAGTGAACAGTTATTTGAAATAAATCACAAATCAAAGGCCTATTAAATTTTTAGCCTAAATAGGATAAAAGGGGTACTTTTTTCAGTAATGAGTTCCTTTATAGATCTCAAAATAATTTGCGCAACAAAATGTAACTAAAAAGATAATATCTATTATAAGTTTTGTTGGGCAATGAAAATAAAATTATTCAACAATTACTATTTTTTATTTAGTCAATATTTGGATTAATCAATAAAAACAAAATTTATATACCATTCGAAAACGTCAAACTTCAAAAAACAATAGGTGATCCCTCTTGATAAGCTGATGCTAGTTTTAATAAATGCAACGATCTATGATTACTTCTTCCAGTGAAAATATCATTTATCAAAGGTCCCTTTTTTCAAGTATATCAACCCTGGTATAATAAAAGAAATCATTCGTGATCAATGACATTCATCTTATGAGCCTATTTTTCTTGATTCTCAGACAATTATTTAGATCTATCTACTATGCTAATTTAATTTCACCCCCTGGTTTTTGTATCCCTTCATAAGGGCTAAAACACAAGCCATGCATGCCTCTTTCAAGTATTGAGGAACAATGATCTTGAAGCTTACGCGTATTAAAGTCAGTATAATCTGAAGCGATTAAGGATTTTATTTTTTCTTCTCGGTACGACATAGAAACCTAAATTAGCGCTTTTTTAAATTTATTAAACAATTCGATTTCAAAGATGTTACTCTTATAATCTTCAATATTTAGACTAAAATATTAAAAAAAATAAAATTTTACTAATCAATAAATTCTTGATCATAGAAAATTAATGAAAATTAGGAAAATATCAATCTTGATGGAATAGAAGAAATCCTTATGAAACACGCAACAAAAAAACGATTACACTATAATAGTAAACCGTTTATTGTTTTAGTAGATAACTCTATTGAAATATCGAACATTAGTTTTACACCAGTAGAATTCTTGGAAGTTAATAAATCAATTCAATTAATTATTTAGATCCCTCATAAAAGAAGAGTTCCTCAATAGCTATCTCAAATAACTTTGACATCTTAAATGCTGTGGGTAAACTTGGATCAAATTTTTCTTTTTCAATCGCATTTATCGCTTGACGTGAAATACCAATTAAGTTGGCTAATTCTTCTTGTGTCAATTTTTGATTTTTCCTTAACTCTCTTAATCTATTTTTCATTTAAATCTTAATGAATTAACGATAATAGAAGTCATGTATGAAAAGCAAATGAAAAACACTAAATATTCAAACTCAGGTTCCGAATTAATAACTCCAAAATCAAACGAAATCTCATACACAAGACCAACAACTACCGTTAACCCTAATGTAAGGGCCATTGATTCAAAGTGAATTTTCTTTTGTAATTCATCATAATGCTTAAATAAATTTTTATTTGCGATAATCATACCAACCCCAATAGCAAGATTTATAAATAATCCTATTTTGGTAATTAATACGTTATCCCATAAATTGTTTACTCCCGCTGATAAAATTGCAGTACTTACTACCCAAGCAAATACCCATCCAAGTAAAATTTTTGTTTGTTTTTTTTGTTCTTTCATCTTTTTATGTAATGTTTACTTTACAAAAGTAGTCAAAATAAATTAAAATGTAAAGTTTTATTTACAAAAAATATGTTTTGATAAAAAAACGGTTACACTATAATAGTATAACCGTTTTATTGTTTTAGTAGCGGGAGCTAGGACTCGAACTAGCGACCTTCGGGTTATGAGCCCGACGAGCTACCAACTGCTCCATCCCGCGATATAAATACAAAAGTAGTAAGCTATTTTCAATAAACAAGAGGTAACTGAGTATTTATATTTAATATTTTGAGGAAGGCGAATTATGCCTATTAGACCCCCATTCAGACATTTCCGGATCACCCCAAAAGACATCTTATTCTGTTTGCTATTACTGATAGATGAAAAATTCAATTATCAATGACTATTCTAAGGAACAATAAAAAGTATCTTTGCAGCATCATACAAAGAAGGATTATGCAGCGCATCACATGAGCGAAGATAAAACAGCCTTTAAAGCAGGATTTGTCAGTATTTTAGGTAAACCCAACGTGGGTAAATCAACTTTGATGAATGCCTTAGTTGGAGAGCGTCTCTCGATCATGACCTCAAAGGCCCAAACGACCCGACATCGTATTTTTGGGATTCTTTCGACGCCCGATTGTCAAATGATTTTCAGTGACACCCCTGGCGTCATTGACCCCCAATACAAACTTCAAGAAAGCATGATGCGGTTTGTGAGAGCATCTTTAGAGGATGCCGACTTGATCTTATACATGGTAGAGCTCGGCGAGAAGTATGATGACAATGTGAATGTTAAGCATATCTTTGAGAACCAGGCCCCCAAATTTCTGATCATCAATAAGATGGATCAAGCCAAAGGATCGCAAGTGAAAGACAAAGTGGATTATTGGCAAGAAATATTTCCAACGGCACAGATTTTTCCGATTTCAGCCTTGGAAAAAGAAAATATCGATGAACTCTATGAAGCCATCAAATCCGCTTTACCACACCACCCTCCCTATTTTCCTCAAGATCAGATCACCGATAAATCCGAGCGGTTTGTCACCTCTGAGATCATCAGAGAAAAGATTTTCTTGAATTATAAAAAAGAAGTCCCCTACAGCTGTGAGGTAGAGATAGAAGAATTCAAGGAAGCCGAAGATATCTTGCGCATCCGAGCGATCATCTACGTGGAGCGCGACAGTCAAAAAGGAATCATCATTGGCAAAAGTGGCGCCAGTCTCAAAAAAGTGGGGATTGAATCTCGCGAAGACCTCGAGAAGTTTTTCGAGAAAAAAGTCCATTTAGAAACTTACGTAAAAGTTGAAAAAGACTGGCGTAGAAAAGAAAAATCTTTAAAGAAGTTTGGTTATCAGCATTGAAGGCTCCAACCACTCATTAACTAAAATACATGGCGAATATAGTAGCAATAGTAGGCAGACCCAATGTAGGTAAATCTACCCTTTTCAATCGTTTGATCGAACGCAAACAAGCCATCATGGACGATGAGTCTGGAGTGACCCGAGATCGACATTATGGAGTTTGCGAATGGAATGGTAAAAAATTTACCGTCATCGATACCGGTGGTTATGTGAAAGGATCTACCGACATCTTTGAGGGAGCCATCCGTACACAAGTCCAACAAGCCTTGTCGGAAGCTAGTGTCATTTTATTTATGGTCGACTGCCATACGGGATTGCATGGTTTGGATGAGGAGTTTGCCCAGATATTAAGAGAAGTCAACAAACCCCTATTTGTAGTAACCAATAAGGCAGACAATCAAAAAAGAATTGATGATTCCACCGAGTTTTATGCATTGGGCTTGACCGATAGATTGTTTCCTGTCGCTTCCTCCAATGGCTGGGGTACTGGAGATTTACTAGATGAAGTAGTCAAAGAGCTTGACGAAGAGGAGGAAGAATCCGACAGTGGACTCCCTAAGATCGCCATTTTGGCAGGCCCAATGCGGGTAAATCTTCTTTTATCAATGCCTTATTGGGAGAAGAGCGCACCATCGTCACCGACATACCCGGTACCACCAGAGATGCCATCAACACGCGGTACACCCTGTTTGGTAAAGACTTTATATTGACCGACACGGCAGGTATCCGAAAAAAAGCCAAGGTCAAAGAAGACATTGAGTTTTATTCAGTGCTTAGGGCCATTCAAGCCCTTCAGGATAGTGATGTCTGTATCATCATGATTGATGCCGAACGAGGATTGGAAGCCCAAGACATGAGTATTATCGCCTTGGTCAATAAGTATAAAAAAGGCGGCGTAATCATGATCAACAAATGGGATTTGGTGAACAAAGAAACCAATACTGCGGTAAAATTGGAGCAAGAGATTAAAACCAAACTCGGGCCGCTATCTTACGTGCCTATCATTTTTGCCAGTGTACTCGAAAAACAGCGTATTTTCAAGGTTATTGAAAAATCCTTGGCTATTTACGAAAATAAAACCACTAAAATCCCTACTTCAAAGCTCAACGAAATCATGTTGAAGGAAATTGAAAGGAATCCACCTCCGGCCATCAGAGGAAAGAACGTAGGGATCAAATACATCACCCAACTGCCGACTCATTCTGTGGTCTTTGCTTTTTTCTGTAGTTATCCAAAAGAAATAAGTGAATCTTATGAACGCTTTTTAATCAATAAGATCCGAAGTCACTTTGATTTCGAAGGCATCCCCATCAAAGTAGTTTTCAGAATGAAATGATCATCTTCCATGAAAATATTACAAACCACCCCTCTTAAGGCTAAATCATCAAAGCAATATCCCTTAGTCTGGGAAGTGTACCTTCAATTTATTTTTCAACCCGCTTTCCCCATCTCTAGTCATTCAAAGATTAATAGCATTTACAGAAAAGAATAACAGCGTTTATCCCGCTTCGAGAATAAAAAGAAGCATGGGTAAAGACTCCTGATAAATAATTAATTTTTCTTGGTCATTTGACTGTTATTTTGGCCGACCGCACCTTAAATTAGGGCTTTGATAGATTAAAAAAGAAGCTCATTCATTGAAAAAAGATTATTTAGGCGTTTTTAAGCGTTTTGTGCCCCTAGAGGCGGCTGATTATTGCTTGGCACTCTATCAACAACATGGATTTGAATTTAAAATCAAAAAAAGCAGACGCACAAAATTTGGGGATTATCGGTTTGACCCCACTCAACAAAAGCATGTCATCACCATCAACAATGACCTGAACCATTATGCCTTTCTGATCACCTATTTGCATGAAGTCGCACACCTAATCACCTATCAAAAACATAAAAATCAAGTAAACCCTCACGGTGAAGAATGGAAAAATACCTTCAAAATGGTTTCCTTGCCCGTCCTCAATCCACAAGTTTTTCCTGAACTGCTCCTCAAAAAATTGGCCCATTACCTGCTCAGTCCCAAAGCTTCGAGTTGCTCTGATCCAAATCTATATGCCTTGCTCAAGCAGTATGACCACCCCGATGATACCTGCCTTCTCAAAACACTCCAGGTTGGGGATCAATTCTTATTCAATAAAGCTTCTTATCAATATCTTGAGCTAAAAAGAACCCGCGTTCTTTGCCTTCAAATCAATAGCGGCAGAAAATACCTTATCGCTCAGATCGCTTCAGTCAAGAAAATTTCGCCTTCAGATGGATAATCTCCTACTGATCAAACCCGAAACCAAAAGATAAAAGGCACTCGGAGTTAAGGTGCGCCATTTTTCGATTTCCAACGTACCCCCCATGTTCAGATAAGTATCTAAGTTATACTTAGCCATTTCTTCCCGTAAAAAATCCGGAAAACTCACACATGCAATCCAACCCTCTTCGACTTCTTCGAGCCATTCTTCATAATAACTGTCATCACTGCCATGGAAGTTCAGCACATTTTCTCCAATTAATATGAATTTATTAATTCCCTCGGCCTGCAGCACTTCAATAATATTTCTTTTGAGGAGCATGATGTCATTGTTGATTGCATCGTTCCATTCTCCAATAAACTCTAGTACGCTGTAGCCTTCCTCATAATCACTGAAGAGTATTTTGATATAAAGCGTTTCGGAGCCAAAATAATCCCAGGCGGGGTCTATGTAGTAGCCGTATATTTTCTCTGAATAGGTATCATAATTATAGGTTTTTCCTGAGAATGGTGAACGACCGTCTGTACTCGAATCATAGTACTTGAGCCAGTTGTAAAAAGGTTCTATCTGATGCATTTTATGTCAACCTCAATTGTATACTCAACTTTTATTGTATCCATCTATGGCCTTGCGCACCGAACCATGGGTATTCAGAAGTGCAGCTGCTGCTACACGATCTAGACCCGTCTCCATGACAATCATTTTGATACCTCGATCTATCAACTTATCATTACTGAGTTGCATGTCTACCATTTTATTGCCTTTTACCCTTCCCAACTGAATCATCACCGCGGTGCTGATCATGTTGAGTACCAACTTCTGCGCAGTACCTGCTTTCATCCGGGTGCTGCCAGTGACATATTCAGGACCCATGACGATCTCTATGGGAAATTCCACGGCCTGGGCGAGCGCACTCTCTGGATTACAAACGATACATCCAGTCAATAATCCTTGTTTTTTGGCCTTTCGCACACCGCCCAATACATAGGGCGTCGTACCCGAAGCAGCCAGTCCAATCAAGCTGTCTTGCGCATTAGGTTGGTAGGCGCTCAGGTCCTTCCAGGCCTGCTGATCGTCATCCTCAGCGAACTCTACCGCTTTTCTAATGGCGCCATCACCTCCCGCGATGATGCCGATCACCACATCATGGTCCACGCCGAAGGTGGGTGGACATTCTGAAGCGTCTAGGATGCCCAAACGACCACTGGTTCCTGCTCCAATATAAAAGATCCGCCCACCTGATTTCATCCTGACAACGACCTGCTCGATGAGGGATGTGATCTGATCCAATTTTTTGGATACAGCAAGCGCTACTTTTTGATCTTCTTTATTGATCCCTTCCAGTACCTCGCCTAAAGCTAGTTTTTCTAAATCTTGATAGGGAGAAGATGACTCTGTGATAGACATTAACCTTGATCTTTTATGATAATTTATGATAATTTGCCAGCCCTTCAATAGGAGTTGGTACAATAGAATGAATAGCAATACCCACAGAGGCAGCGGCGGCTTCAAGCAACAGTACTGAATTGATACGCAATCGATCCGGTATAGCTAACCAAAGTACCTGGATTATAATTGCCAGCTACAGCTTTAAAATGCTCTAAAAATGCCTGATAAACCAATTGATGACAATAGGGATGGCTCAAATGAGTATGTAAAAAGAAGCTGAAACTTGCTAAAAAGGCTTTGGACCCTACGGGGTCATAAACCTTGCTGATCAAGGTTGCTTCATCGAGTTTATAGGCTTTGCGAAACTCGTTTTCCAAATCTAAAGGCAGTTTTTGACGCGCAAAATCTGCCAATAATTTTTTACCAAAAGCAGCACCACTCCCCTCATCACCTAGTATATAGCCTAGAGAAGGAATTCTATGTGTGATCACCTTACCATTGTAATACGCAAAATTGGCGCCTGTACCTAAGATCCCAATCCATCCTGGAGAGGTCTGATAAGCACCTCTTGCCGCACCTAAAAGATCATTTTCAATATTAATTTTTGCCTTTGGGAAGCTCTTTTTAATTTCATTAAGCGCATTTCTTCTCTGACGCGGCACATCCAATAAACCTGCAAAATACAGGTAGACTTGTTCGGCCTCTTTATAAGGTTCAAGGGATTTCTTTACTTTCCTCAAGAACTCACTCAGCTTCTCATGAACCAAGTTCACTCCAATCGTTTTGAATGTTCTCGAAACGCCATTTTCCAATATCATCCATTCGGTGTGAGTCCCTCCTACGTCACCTATCAATATCATGATCCATTCATTCTATATGCAACGTACATCATTTGCGTTAACAACAAAAAACAACCAGGTACAAATATCAGATGTCATCCAATCATATCCCATGATTTCAGAAAAAATCATAAAAACATTGAGTTTTTCATGACAATGCTTATTTATGCTGATAGACAAAAAAAGAGCGGACCCATAGTGACCGCTCTCCTTATATGCTGTTGATTAATATTTACTCTAAAATCATCAAGGTATTGACCATATAGCTATTCAATACCTCGGCCTCTCCCCGATTTTCAACTAATTCGTCGTATGCCTTAGATGCTCTTATCTTGTCCATGGTAAGCTCGACATCACTTAAGTTATCTCCGTAAAATACCGCATAATGAGTAGCCCCATTCCTACCCATATTTAACTTACCAAAACCTATCGAACGATCACCTATTATATCTGCCGTTTGCTCCACAAACTTATTATGAGCAGCAAGATACTTTTTTGAATCTGCTACCTTCATGATCCACATTTGTCCGACATTATTTTTTTCACGGTCTCCTTCTTTCCATGCCAATGATTTTCCTGTATACGAACCAGGTGCTTTAGATTGCTGATGCATCCACATCCCCCTCAAAAACGCATCCCATTCAACATCGCTGGTCTCTTCTTTTGAACCCCAATTTGCAGGATCTCCCGTCAAAAGGACACGATGTGTAACATTATCTAAAAACCTTACTCTTTGTAATATGGCAGAGCCAGAATTTCTCTCTCGATCAAAGTACTGTTCAAATATTTTTCCTACTTCTGCTTCAGATCCATTTTTAAAATCCCAGTTATATACTCGAATACTCTGGGCATAAGAAAAGCTCGTAGCTAACAATGCGATAAAAATTAATACCTTTTTTTTCATGGTTTATGTTTGTTTAATTCACCTCAATATTATGATTATTTATTGATTTAAAAAAAGACAGCCTATGCTGGACAGATATTGTCACCATTCAGTTTATTTTAAAGTCACCAAGGTGATACCGCTACCCCCACGGTCTAGGTGTTCATCATGCATCGTTTCGATATTGCGATAGGTTTTAAGATGTGTTCTGATCACTTCTCGAAGTACACCATGACCTTTCCCATGAATGATTTTCAAGTTTGCATTGCCCAGGACAATGGCATCATCCATAAAGGCATCTAAAATGGCTAACACTTCCTCTGGTCGCTTTCCCCTCACATCAAGTTCTCTATTGAAATGTTCTTGCCTTTGAGCCAAATCAAGACCTCCGGTACGTCTTTTTTTCTGAGTTTTACTTCCTGCCGCTCCTGAGATTTTTTCTAATCGATCCAGTTGAACAAAAGAGGTCAAAGACCCAAAAACGACTTGGGCTTTTTTCCCTTTGACGTGTAGTAAGGTACCTATGCCCTCATGATTTTTGATGCGCACTTGATCTCCAACCTTAAAAGCGGCTGAATGAGCCTTTCTTTTTTCAGATGTAATGGCCATTTTCAATTTCAAATCTGTGATGCTTTCCCGACCTGCACGCGTTTTTTCTTTGTCTGCATTGGATTCTTTGATGTCCCGTATGACCCGTTCTATTTCCTTATTGGCACCAGCCAAAATCCGACCGGCTTCTAACTTTGATTCGCGGATGATTCGCTTTTTATCCGATTCCAACATCTCCTTCAAAGACAAATAATCTTTGCGCAATTGCTTCAACTGAGCCTCCTTTTGGATTAAGTCTTGATTAAGCTTCTCATATTTAGCCTTATCTCCTTGCAATTCGGTCAACATTTTGTCATAATCTACCTGACTGACTCCTATTTTGCTCTTTGCGTATGCGATTAAATCATTATTCAAACCGATTTTTCGTGCGATTTCCAAAGCAAAGGAGCTACCGGGCTTTCCTATTTCCAACTCATAGAGTGGAACCAAATGATCGGTATCATAGCGCATTGCACCATTGACCATACCCTTGGCATGATCTGCATATTTTTTGATATTGGCATAATGTGTAGTAATGACCCCATATGACTGTTGATGAACGAGTCTATTCAGCAATGCCTCGGCAATGGCACCACCAAATTGAGGCTCTGTACCAGTACCAAATTCATCCATCAATATCAAGGATTTTC
Source organism: Flammeovirgaceae bacterium UBA4465 (assembly GCA_905182375.1). Classification (GTDB taxonomy): domain Bacteria; phylum Bacteroidota; class Bacteroidia; order Cytophagales; family Cyclobacteriaceae; genus UBA4465. The sequence goes on along the minus strand of CAJJBF010000007.1, from coordinate 6,474 downwards.
TGTCCGCCCATTCACTGAAATATTTCATGGCCGTTAGTCGACTGCTGTAGGTACTTAAGTCATTTTCTAGAGACTGTGAATCTCCAATATCAATAAATATTTGATCAAAGACACCAAAAGTAGACGCGGGATCTACCGTCACTGGAAACCCACATTGGAGCATATATTGGAGCAAACCTACAGTCTTCATGGCGACCGACTTACCTCCCGCGTTGGGACCAGAAATAATTAAAAACCTATGCTCTTGATGGGACAAATGAAGGTTTAAAGGTGCCACTGCTTTCTGCTGCTCTTGATTGACCTTCCAAAGCAATGGATGTACTGCCTTAATCAATTCTATACCTGATGTTTTTTTGAGTATTGGAATACAGGCGCCAAATTGATAAGCAAACTTAGCCTTCGCTTTTATGAAATCTAGTTTCGGTAGAAAATCAGCACCTTTTTCTAACTCACTTAAATTTATTCTGACCCGATCACTCAATTGAGTCAAAACCCTGTGTACCTCGCGTTGCTCTTGATAGCCGAGCTCACGAACCATATTATTCAATTCGAGTACTTGGGTAGGTTCCATGAAAACAGTTTGTCCAGTAGCGGATTCGTCATGGATAAATCCTGCTACTTTTCGTTTGAATTCTGCTTTAACCGGAATCACTAACCGACCTTCTCTGATGGTGATTTCCCCACTCTCATCTGTCAAATGATCTTTTTTGACTTGGTCAAAGATGGTTTTAATGGATTTACGTACCTTTTGCTCAGATTTGACGATGTCACGGCGGATTTTCATGAGTGCTGGACTGGCACTGTCCCGTACTTCCCCTTGCTCATCGATCACTTCGTCTATCTTATCCGACAAGGCCTGATCTACCTTGAGATCACCGGCGAGTTTGGACAGCCAAGTATAGGATTCCTTGTTCTTAGAAAGAAATTGCTGCCACTGACTTAAAATTCTATTGCCTTTGCTTAATAAGAAAAAATCATCGGCACCTAGATAGCTGCCTTTCAGTTTAATTTTAATCAAAAGCGGTTTAATATCTTCTAAACCCCCTTTTGGATAGCCTGCATCGTTTTCCGTGATTTTGATATAGTCTGAAGTCTGCATTAATCTTTGCCTGATCTCATCATAATCAACTGATGGTGATATCGACATCACCAATGCTCCTGAAACAGGCATCTGACAATAACCTTTAATCAAATCTCGTATCTGATCAACTTCTAATTTTTGCTCAATTTGAGTTGGGTAAATGCGCACTAATCGATCCTTTTGGTACTCTCTCTAAGCACAAGACTATCTATGATGGCCGTATATACCTTTTCAAGTAAGCTGGGGTGCTCCAAATAATAAGCTAAGTTTTGAGTATACACCAAAGAGTCTACACCATGTTTTTCTAAAATTAATTTTTCAAAATGATCATAAATTTGAAAAGAAGTATCTCCTTTTTTTCCGAGAGTATTTATTTTTGATTCCAAAAGATGGACATCAAGTAAAATATTACTCATGACTAACTCGTTGAGCAAGGTATCAGGAGTCTGATCAGGGGTATTACAACCGATGATGATGCAAATAATGAAATAAGAAGATCGACGCATTAGATAAACATTAATGTATATAGTTTTGCCACTAAATTAGGGTACATGAAGGAAATCCTCAAGAAGTTACGAAAATATGAGATAAGAGTGCGAAAAGCAATTAACTCTCAAATGCAAGGTGATTTTAAATCTATATTTAAAGGATCAGGTCTTGAGTTTGATGATGTGAGGACGTATCAATATGGAGATGACATCCGATCGATCGACTGGAATGTGACGGCAAAAGGTCAAGGAACCTTTATTAAAACCTTCAAAGAGGAAAAAGAACAAACGGTCTTTTTCATGTTGGATGTCTCGGCTTCACAGGAAATAGGAAAAAAAGGAAATCAAAAAATAAACGTTGGTAAGGAATTAACCGCCCTACTGTCTATCTCTGCCATCAAAGAAAACAGTCAGGTAGGTCTCATGTGCTATTCGGATGAAGTAGAAAGTTACATTAAGCCTGCCAAAGGCATAAAACATTCCTATGAAATCATCAATTCATTGTTCAAACTGATACCCAAATCAAAAAAAACAGACTTAAATAAAGGGATTAAATACCTACTCAATATACTCAAAAGACGAAGTGTCATTTTTGTTATTTCGGATTTTATAGATGACGGCTACCTGCAGAGCCTTAAAGGTATGGCGCGTAAACACGATCTCATCGCGATTCAACTCTATCATCCAAGAGAAGCCCAATTTCCTAAGGTGGGCATTGTACCGATCTACGAAAATGAATCTCAGCAAAACATTTGGATCAACAGTTCGTCGGCTAAGTTTAGAAAAATAATGGATCAAACTCACCAGACAAATACTGCTAATTTGGAACGCTTTTGTGCACGTAATGATGCCAATTATACCCATATTTCAACCGAAGAAGACTACGTTCCAGGCCTACTTAAATTATTTACTCGTAGAAACAAAAAAAAATCATCTCAACGTGCCCGATAAACGTCATATCTTCATCTCATTATTGATGCTTTCCGTGCTGCTGGTACAGAGCCAAGAAATTAAAATCAATGGAGGTTTCATTGAAGACAGTCTCCAATTGGGAAGCACCGTTCATTATTGGGTCACAGCCGAATACCCTATGGAAATCGAAGTCCTTTTTGCCGATAGCAACTATAATTTCAGCCCTTTTGAATATGCCGATAAGTTTTTCGTAGAGACCGAATTAAGAAACGACAATGCTTTTGATTCTGTCGTCTATGGCTTTCAGTCTTTTGAGATCGATCTGATTCAAAAACTGCAATTACCGGTCTTTGTAGTTCAATCCAATGATTCTATTGTTTTGACGACCCCTCTGGATTCCCTATTTTTCGAAGAACTGGTGCCCCTGCGACAGGTCAGTGACACCACTCAATTGATTCAGAACACACAATACAATCCCGTAGCCCGACTGTTCAATTATCCCTTAATGTGGATTATTGTAGGGATATTGTCGGTCATTTCCTTGATGATTTTCTTTATTTTTGGGCAAAAAATAAGAAATTATTTTACCATCAGGAGACTCAAAAAAGAATATGGTCTCTTTTCAAATTTCATCAGTCAATCCATTAATGTCCTTAAGGAAAGCGTAGACCGAGAGCGAGCTGCACAAAGCCTCACGCAGTGGAAAAATTATCTTGAAAGGATAGAATTGCAACCTTTCAGCAAACTAACTACCAAAGAAATCTTGGCGCTGGAGTTTACCTCAGAGCTGAAAGAAGCCCTCCGGAATATTGATAAAAACGTTTATGGCAACCATAGAGATCCCGAACTCTATAAAAGTTTTCAAGATATAGAAGATTTCACACAACATAGGTTTCATATGAAAATCGAAGATATTAAAAATGGAAAATAATCAAATCACATGGTTTTCTTCTTATTGGTTCACTAAAAATCGTTTAGAAACTTTTGATTGGCAAAATGCCCTTTGGCTGTATGCCCTAATTTTAATTCCCTTGATTTTTTTATTTCGATGGCTCATGCGGAGATTTTACAACCAAAAATTACCAATCGCCTTGAACAAAGAAAACGTCAAAAACGATGCCCTCAGTTTTTTAAGATTCATTCCCCCCATCATCATGTCCGCCGTCATGGCATTGGTCATCTTGGCATTGGCACGCCCTCAAACAACCGATGAGCAAATCGAACAATGGAGCGAAGGCATTGATATCATGATGGTAATTGACATATCAGAATCCATGCAAATTCAAGACTTTCAACCCAACAGATTGGAGTCGGCAAAAGAAGTAGCTAGGAATTTTGTTAAGGGCCGGTTTCAAGATCGGATTGGACTAGTTGTTTTCTCTGGAGATGCCTATTCGAGATCCCCCTTGACGACCGATTATGAGCTTTTAAACACTTATATAGACGGTATTGACTTCAGTTTAATCGAAAATCGAGGAACGGCCATAGGCAGTGCGCTAGCCGTGGGTACCAATCGGCTAAGAGAATCTGAATCTGAATCCAAAGTGATGATCCTATTGTCCGATGGAGACAATACCGCAGGCAATATAGACCCCATTACCGCTGCTAAATTGGCCGCCGCCTACAATATCACCATTTATTCTATTGCGATAGGCAAGGAAGGTAAAGTTCCTTTTGGGCAAGATTTTTTTGGACGTCCCCGCTACGTGGAGAATACCTTGGACGAAACTAATCTCAGAGAAATTGCCAAAATTGGTAATGGTAAATTCTATCGTGTCTCAGATAAAGCTGCTTTGGAAGCTGTATTTAATCAAATCGATCAGTTGGAAAAAGCAGAAATCAAAGAAACAAGATATAAAGACACCCTAGATTATTATTATATTTACCTGCAATGGGCGATCGCATTATTCCTTTTTTGGTTGTTTTTAAAAACCACCTTCCTGTCCAATCTACTTTTGGATTGATCAGGACCATCGATCGTATCAAATGAAATACTCACTGATAACCCATAAAAAATGAAAGAAGATTTACGTAAGTTGTTTCTAAGAGATTTGGGCAAACTAGAAAAAGAAATCAATGCCTATCGCCATGAGTCTTCCCTCTGGCTCATTGATAAAGAGATTTTAAATTCTGCAGGAAATCTATGCAAGCATATGACCGGTAACCTGAAACATTTCATAGGGCATATCCTTGGGAAAACGGGCTATATCAGAGATCGAGAAGCAGAGTTCAGCACACCGCACCTCTCTAAAGCGGCCTTGAGTCTCGAAATTGCAACCACTAAAGAAGCCATCAACCTCGCTTTCGACCAATTAGACACTACCAAAATGCAGCTGAAATATCCCATCGAAGTTTTGGGTTATGAAATGACGGTTCAATATTTTCTTTTTCATCTATTGAGCCATTTGAACTATCATCTCGGTCAGATCAATTACCACAGGAGGCTACTGGATAAGCCTTAATCATGACGTTATAAGGGCATAACCTATGCGAAGGCTGAACAATAACATCACGATGCTCAAAATTTTATTTACACTGGCGATGACTTTGGGTTGGATCAAGTCCTTTAATTTTTGCGCCAATAAAGACTTGGAGATATCAAGGATCAAGGAAATCGTCAATACACCCAAAAAGAAATACCTATTACCTTTATCATCATAATTGTAATTGGCTTCTACCACCGAGATAAGAGAAATCCAAAAGACCAATAAAAATGGATTTAATAAGTTGATAATCATTCCTTTAAAAAGGTATTTAAAAGAAGCATTCAACGGAGAAATTATCGTTTTTTTATCTGGATGATAAGGCGTCTTGAACCAGTAGTATACCCCGGCACCAAACATAGCAATCATGGCGATCCCATTTCTAACCTCTACTGTATCGGGATTATTCAATAAGTCTGATAATCCGTAGAGTGAAACGCTAACGAATAAAAAATCAATAAAAAAAGCCCCTAATACGAAAAGTAAACTGCGCTTGACCCCTTGCTGGATACTTGTCTGAATTAATGCAAAAAAAGTTGGGCCAAAAACAAAAATTAACATGAGACCAAAAAATACACCATTGAAGAACGGAACTACCATACTGTAAAAATAAGATCTAATCACTAATAAACAATTGAGAAGGATGAATAACCTAATACAACTTATTTCAGCGAATATGAATAAGACTCTAATTTATATGGGGATATTTTTTTTGATAAAACAGACGCTATCAAAGAAAGTGAACATGTTTATATAAAGACTAATAAATTAGCTTCTAGATTTAAAAAAAAGTTCTGGTAATCTCTTATAATGACGTATTCTTCTGCCATCTGGCATTAAAGAAGCCCTAAGCCGATCTTGATCTTCTTCAAGAGACCCTTCCCCAAACATCTCATTGTACTTTTTTGCAAAATCTGGCATTCTCTCCCAAGATTGCGCTTCACTGGTGAAGTCCTTATGATGAAATCTCACTTGAACCCAATTCCCATCACATCCAGACATGCAGTTCATCACACCGACTCTATTTTCCATAGCCATTTCAGTCCATATCTTTTTTGCTCTTTCACGGTATCTCCAAAAGTCATCTAATCCCTCATCCTTAACATTATAATATATTATTCTTCTATGATTGAACTTATTTTGCACTTCAGGGTTATATGTCATCTCGGCATTTGCCCACCAAATTCTATTCCCTACGGAGGTATGAAGAGGACCTACGGTTTTTTGCCAAAAATCATTACCCTCCTGATCTACTTCGTCAAATTCAGCCAATGATTCAGCAATTTGCATTCTGACATAGTTATAGGCATTTGGACCTGTCAAAATTTGAAAAGTTACCCACCTAGGTTGATCGTCTTTACTATTATATAGCTGATTTTTCTTAGCTACTGCGGCCTCAAATTTTGCTACATCTGAAGATTCAACATCCAAGCGTCGCTGCTGGATTACTTGCGATTGTGCTGTGGTTAAAAATAGCGTAGTTATTAATGCGAAAATTATTTGTTTCATG
>CAJJBF010000006.1 GCA_905182375.1 Flammeovirgaceae bacterium UBA4465 | reverse complement strand
GTTTGGATACGGTAGAATGTGGGAATTTCGTTGAACCCTGCCTTTTCAGCGATGAGGGTTTTCGCATCAAGGTAGTTGGGGTGCGCGTAGCTCGTAAAAGTCTTTTTTACCTTATCATTTATCGTTTCAGCTTCTGTAAGTTTAATTTTAGCTGCTTTTTGCGCCCATTCTTTCTTTAATTTTGAAAAGGTATCTTCATAATATTTAGGGGTGCGCATACCCGTATGTTTTTTTAAGGTTTTACTGAAAGGGTAAAATTTAAGAAAGCTTGATTTTACAGCTTCTTGAAGTAGGTTCCCCATGATGCCTTCGCCATAATCTAGATTCAGGGATGCCGTCAGATGATAACCCATATTATAAATATTGGGAATCAGTTTTTTATAAGATCCTGCACTGTTTTTTTCATAATTCAAGGAGGTCCCTGTCAGCAATAGGGCACGATACTGTCCCTCGAAATAGGGCATCCGACCACGTCCTGCATTACTCAAGAGGGTCTCTGTGAAAACCGCATCCCCTTCAAAAAACCAAGGAGGCATAATTAAATGTGCCAAGGAGCTCCAAAAATAATCACCAAAAACCATATGGGCAGCGTTGACGATTCCTATCCGGGCATTTTGTAATTGCTGTACATGTCGATATTCGTGGATGGCCAACAGGTCATTCCAGTCAATGGCTCCACCAAAATTATTTTGTGGGGGATTGATATAAAATTCTGAACGAAAAGGTCCCACTGCAACAAATGCATTGGGAGTAATGGATTGATTTTGAAGAATGATACTCACTTGTTCTTTTTTCGGACCTAAGGAAAAGTAACTGCTATCACTAAGTTTCTGAATGACATTGGCAATCCGAGCGGCTTGGCCATAAATGCCTTCTTGATAGATGATTTTTGCCGCATCGTTTTCTATGTATTTCCATTGAATAGTGGGTGGATTAAGTCCTATATTATAGGACTGAGCCATCAATCCATAGGAAAAAAAAACAATAGAAAGAGTTAAATGTATTCTTTTCATTAGAACCGATTGTTGAGCGTAATACCTACATACTGGTGGGCTTCTGCTTCAAGGGTTTCTTTGGTTTTAAAATAATAAGTAGTAATCAAGTCAAATCGGAGCCAACTCAGAGCAAAACCGATGCGATTTTGAACAAGCCATGGTTTTGCTGTTTCAGTATGTAGACTTTGAGGCCCAATGAAGTTTCCTTCAATGGTAGCATTGTAGGCACTATAGATAAATCCAGGAGCATAAAAAAAATAATTTTCTATTATTTTCTTGGTCCGGTTTGAAGACGATGGGCTACCTAAATGTCCCCCGAACAAAGTCGTTGAGGCCTGGTGTTTTAAAAAATTGAATCTTACCAGTAGTTCTTCCGAAAATTGATTGAAAACGGTTCCTACGGATACATTTGACTGGGAATAGAGATCGAGAATTTCATTACCTACCAACCTTCGAGCATAAGAAGCATGAAAATTAATCACGGGACTATGGGCAATTTGGTACTTCCAACCCGCGGGTAAAGGAATATTTAATACCGTATGCCAGGTAATTTGAAAATCATCGGTCAGTGTATGAGGCCCCATTAATCCAAGTTCAACACTTGTTTTTAAATACTCCTTTTGGTTGAAATAAAATTCTCTATTGAAGCTGAATCCCAAGAGGCCTGCATAAGGGCGATCAAACTCCTTAGGATCATCCCAAGAAACCCTTCTGGGTGTGTAAATACGTTGATGAAGCGATATTGAATGGATGATTTTATGTTTATTGATTTTATTTTTACTGAGCCATCGGTAATCAAGATAAAGACCAGAAGTGTAGTATTGATCCCTTTCTAGAGAGGTAAACACATCATTATCAACGGTCAATCTGAGTTCTTTGGTGTACACATTTACCGTGTCTTGCGCTTTCATAAGACATGGACCTAGAAGGAATAGGCAAAACCAAACCACTTTGTACATATAGATCAAAGATAAGCGGGTTTTACTTCTATAAATAACAGCGAAGAGCAACAATTTAACAAAGCGCACATTTTCTTATTGTCAAAATAGGCTCTAGCTTCTCAAAAATGCATGAACCTATGCTTTTCATCGAGGTATGTAGCTATCGCTGATGTATTTATTTAGGGGATTTAAACCTGTGATTTTTTGGAAAAAAAGGCTAGATAGACCTGTTAATGTCAAAGTTTTCAAGATAGTCCGCCACACGTCTCACAAAACCACCACCCAAAGAGCCATCGATGACACGGTGGTCATAGCTATGGGACAAAAACATTTTATGGCGGATGCCTATAAAGTCACCTTCAGGAGTTTCGATTACCGCAGGTTTTTTTTGTATGGCACCTATAGCCATAATGGCTACTTGAGGTTGCACGATGATGGGTGTACCCATAACATTACCAAATGATCCTACATTAGAAACAGTGAACGTACCCCCGTCCAGTTCATCGGGCTTAAGTGCATTAGTACGAGCTCTATGGGCCAGATCATTTACTGCTATGACCAAGGATTTAAGATCTAGTAGTTCCGCATTTTTAATGACAGGCACGATGAGATTTCCTGAAGGAAGTGCCACAGCAACACCGATATTAATATGGCTTTTTTTAATAATTTGATCACCTTGGACTTGAATGTTGATCATAGGATGATCTTTGATGGCTTTCACTACTGCCTCAATAATGATGGGGGTAAAAGTTAACGATTGACCCGAGGTTGCCTTGAATTTTTCTTTGAATTTATTTCTCCAAGAAACAATGGGACTCATGTCTGCTTCGACAAAGGAAGTCACATGTGCAGAAATGGATTTAGATTCGATCATTCGCGAAGCAATTATTTTTCGCATCCGATCCATGGATATGATTTCATCCTCACCTGACAGGGTCAGGGGCGTGTTATTTATAGTGCTTTCAAGGAGCCCATCAACGGAATCTGATTGCGAGTTCCTTGAGCTGAGGTAGTTCAATACATCTTGCTTAGTCAATCGATCCTCTTTACCTGATCCAGCTATATTTTCAAGTTCGCTTAGATCTATTTGCTCTTGTTTTGCAATATTGCGCACCAAGGGGGAATAGAATCGGTTTTTTTTTGGATTTGTCAAGAGGGTGCCAGGACTTTTCAGATCCATGGCCTGATCTACATCGACCACATTTTTTTGCTCCTTGGGTGCAGGTGTTTCAGAAGGTCGGATAGTGAGAGGCTCGTCTCTTTCGGTCAAAAGCTCTATGATGGCTATGGGCTTACCGACTTGAATGACATCTCCTTCTTGGGCTAGTATTTCTTTGAGAATTCCGGCGTGAGTGGAGGGAATTTCTGTATCTACTTTGTCAGTGGCAACTTCGAGAACAGATTCATCTTCATTTATAGGATCGCCCACCTTTTTTAACCAGGACAAAATGGTACCTTCCATTACACTTTCACCCATTTTGGGCATCGTCATTTCAATAGAAGCCATATTTTAATACATTGGTTAAAGACGAAACAAAGATATAGTATTTTGCTATTTCACTCCAACATTTAATCGGATCATATTCAAGGCGGCTAAGGCTGACCAATGGACAATGAAGGTGCGGTCTCGTGAAAAATTAAATTTCTTTGCTAGGGTCTTATACTTGTCTGAATAGGCAATCCAAACGGTGCCTACTGGTTTTTCTACCGTACCACCATCAGGTCCAGCGATACCGGTGGTGGCGATTGCAATGTCGGCATTGAGTTCTTTTCTTACCCCTTCTGCCATGGCTTTAGCGACCTCTTCACTAACAGCGCCGTGTTGTTTGAGATCTTCCGCACTTACACCCAATTGTGCTATTTTGACCTCATTTGAATAAGCAATTACGCTCCCCTTAAAATATCTTGAGCTGCCAGGTACGCTGGTAATCATATGGGCTAAATAACCCCCAGTACAGCTTTCTGCAGTAGCCAAAGTCAGGTTATTTTTATTCAGTAATTGGCCAATGACTCCTTCTAATGAATCTACACCAAATCCATAAACATACTTAGCTATTTTTGGCATAATGGCCATTTGCAGTGTATCAATTTCTTGCTTGAGGGTATTAAGGTCATCACCTGACCCCGTCATTCTAAGCTTGACTTGTCCTTTGGTAGGTAGGTAGGCCAATTTTATATGCTTGGGTAAGTTCACTTCCCAGTCTTCAATTAAGTCTGATAAACTCGATTCAGTGATGCCAATGGTTTTGATGATGTGATGGTGCAATACGCCTTTGCTGAACATTTCATGTAGCTTGGGTAGAATGCCTTGGGTCATGATGCTTTTCATTTCATAAGGTACTCCCGGCATGGCTACAAACACGGTATTATTTTCGTAAAACCACATGCCTGGGGCCGTACCCACAGGATTGGTGATTTTTTCGCAATTTGCAGGTAAATCAGCTTGCTGCGCATTGAGTGCGGTTACTTCTCTACTCGCCTTAGCGAAGAGTAGGGTAATGTCGCGCAGTACCTCTTCATGATGGACCATACCTACTCCGAAATATTTAGCTAAAAGGGGTTTGGTGAGATCATCTTTGGTAGGGCCAAGACCCCCGGTGATCAATACGATGTCAACTCTTTCGGCCGCTGTGGCGAAGGCATTTAAAATTTGATCTGCATCGTCGCCAATGGTCGTTCTTTGGAAAACTTTGATGTTGTATTCATCTAGTTTATGACTGATCCAATGCGCATTGGTATCAAGGGTTTGGCCATAAAGGAGTTCATCTCCAATAGAAATTATTTCTGCTGTTGTGGTCATTAATTTATAATATTTTTAATGGTTATTTATGAAACCATTTTTTGGCTGCGAAAATTCATGTTTATATTTTTAAATTATTGCTAAATCAATATTCATAATTTACCGAACCTTGTGTTCTGGAACTTAGGAAGGCAGTCACCTGCGACATAATGCTTTTTTTTCCCCTCAATTCTTGTATTTGAGGCTGATTGAGGTTCATGACGATCAGGAGTCTGTCTAATTCTGAATCGGATAAATTGAATTTATTTTTAAGCTCACTACGTATCGGTTCAAGCTCTATCAATTTGGCATATGTAATGAATTTTTCAGTCTGAATCCTGGCTTCTACAGCTTTTCGCTTTTCTATATTCTCTTTGGTGAAATAACTAAGGGCACCACTAATGGCTACGCCGGGTGCATAAAACTCATTGATCATCGGAGAGAAAGATACTTGAGGGGTAAGACCTGTTCCAGGCTCGGCGACCCCCGGGATTTTCATGGGCCTGCCTTTATATCTTTTTGGAATGCGATAATCAGTATTGGAAAAAACCCAGACAGAACCTAAAATAATGTCCATTGGAGCCATGGTACTCGTGATTTGTCGGAGAATCATACTTTGGTCTACAATGACCACAAGAGGTTTGTAACCAATGAAGGTCATTCTTACCGTATCATTTGGAGCGGCTTTAATTATGAAAACTCCATTATCTGCTGATAAGGAGCCTACTTCCTGGGTAATGTTAACTATGTAGACATAGGGCATGGGCGATTGATTCTCATTCAATACGATTCCTTGTAACTCTTGACTCGTGCCGCCCCATGCCAAAAGTAGACTTAGAATAAGGACTAAAAATTTCACATCGTAAAAATACAATTTCACAATCAAAATATCGGATTCTTAACGAATCTTAACGAGTTAAAAATAGGATTTTGTTTCACCGTAATAAAAATAGTTTAATCGATAATTTATTAAATGATTGAATAAATATGAGGATTCAAATGATGATATTGTGTTGTATTTTAATGTTTCATTTTGTTAAAATTAACCTATGTTGGAAATTCTTTATGACCATCCAGACTTTGTTGCCATCAATAAGCCCCATGATCTTTTGGTTCATAGAACGGCCATAGCTAAAGATGTCCAAGAATGCGCACTTCAGCTTTTGAGAGATCAATTGGGTCGTCTGGTGTATCCTGTCCATAGGTTAGACCGTAAGACGGGAGGTGTTTTGCTTTTTGGAAAGTCACGTAAGGCATTGACCCTGATATCTAATCAATTTCAGTCTCGGTCGGTTCAAAAATCGTATTTGGCTATTGTGAGAGGCTTCACAGATCCCAAAGGCACCATAGATTATCCCTTGAAAAATGATTCTGGTAAAACTCAAGAGGCCATTACTCATTATTGGACCCTAGCCAAAACAGAATTAAATTTTCCATCGTCCCATCATTTGACCAGTAGGTATTCGCTGGTAGGCTTGCTCCCCTATACAGGAAGGATGCACCAACTTAGGAAGCATATGGCGCACATACTACATCCTATTGTCGCAGATAGACCCTACGGCTGTAATAAGCAAAATAAGATGTTTAAGGAAAAGTTTACTATGATGACGATGTTACTGCATGCCTCAAAATTAACTTTTGAATGGGAGGGAGCCATGATTGAGATTCACGCAAACCCGCAAGCAGAATTCAAGCGTATGTTGAATTCTTTAAAATTGCCTGTTAATTCTGTTAATCATGGTGAGATTTAAGGACATTTGAAAGAGACAAAAAAAGCCCTTACTTTTTGAGTAAGAGCTTTTTTTATGATAAGTATGATATTACATCATTCCAGGCATTCCACCAGGCATTCCACCAGGCATTCCGCCGGGCATTCCGCCACCTGCGCCTTCAGCTTCAGGCTGATCAGCTACAATAGCCTCTGTGGTCAGCAATAATCCAGCAATTGATGCTGCATTCTCCAAGGCCAATCTTGTAACCTTAGTTGGATCAATGATACCTGCTTTGAACATGTTTTCGTAGACATCCTTAAAGGCATTGTAACCAAAATCTCCTTTACCGGCTCTTACTTCGTTCACTATTACGGAAGATTCTCCACCCGCGTTAGCAACGATCGTTCTTAGCGGCGCTTCAATAGCGGCTCTGATGATCGCGACACCAGTATTCTGATCTTCATTTTCTAGATTTAAATCACTAATGGCTTCAATGGCCCTGATGAAGGCAACACCTCCACCAGCAACGATTCCTTCTTGAACGGCCGCTCTTGTAGCGTGCAATGCATCGTCAACCAAATCTTTCTTTTCTTTCATCTCTACTTCAGTAGCTGCGCCAATATATAAAATGGCAACTCCACCAGAAAGTTTGGCAAGGCGTTCTTGAAGCTTTTCTTTATCGTAATCAGAAGTTGTGTTGTCAATTTGCTGTTTGATCTGATTGACTCTAGCTTCGATATCTTCTGTTTTTCCAGCACCATTGATGATGGTTGTATTGTCCTTATCGATAATCATTTTGTCTGCAGTACCCAAGTAGTCGAGTGTCACATTTTCAAGCTTGTAACCTCTTTCTTCAGAAATAAGAGTACCTCCAGTAAGGATAGCGATGTCTTCCAACATAGCTTTTCTTCTGTCACCAAAACCAGGTGCTTTGACTGCAGCTACTTTTAATGAACCTCTTATCTTATTAACGACTAGTGTTGCTAAGGCTTCACCGTCGATATCTTCTGCAATAATCATCAATGGCTTACCTGTCTGAGCGGTTGCCTCTAATACAGGTAACAATTCTTTCATATTTGAAATCTTTTTGTCGTAGATCAATATGTAAGGTGTTTCAAGAGAAGCCTCCATTTTTTCAGTATCTGTAACAAAATAAGGAGAGAGATAGCCTCTATCAAATTGCATACCTTCTACGGTCTTCACTTCAGTTTCTGTACCCTTAGCTTCCTCAACAGTGATGACACCATCTTTGCCTACTTTATCCATAGCTGCTGAAATCATCTTGCCGACAGCAGGATCATTGTTAGCAGATACAGAAGCCACTTGTGTAATTTCGTCACTCGTAGCAATAGTTTTAGATTGTTTCTTAAGATCGGCGATGACTGCAGCTACTGCTTTGTCTATGCCACGTCTTAAGTCCATAGGATTTGCTCCTGCGGCGACGTTCTTAATACCGTGACCATATATAGCCTGTGCAAGTACGGTGGCCGTTGTGGTCCCATCACCTGCACTGTCAGCAGTCTTAGAGGCTACTTCTTTTACCAACTGTGCGCCCATATTTTCTACCGCATCACTAAGTTCTATTTCCTTTGCTACTGAGACACCATCTTTGGTGATGCTTGGTGCACCAAATTTTTTGTCAAGGATGACGTTTCTTCCTTTAGGTCCTAAGGTTACTTTTACAGCGTCCGCTAATTTATTAACGCCTATTTTTATTTTGTCTCGCGCTTCGCTATCAAAAAAGATATCTTTTGCCATGATTATGTATTTTTAAATTTGTTAAAAAAATGATTTTGATTAGATCGTTCCAAACACGTCGGAATTTTTCATAATTAAATATTCGATTCCACCGATGGTGATTTCTGTTCCCGAATACTTACCATACAATACGCGGTCTCCCACTTTCAATGTCACGGGCTTTTCGTCCGTACCTTGACCTACGGCTACAACCGTTCCTTCTTGAGGTTTTTCCTTTGCAGTATCGGGAATAATGATACCTGATGCTGTTTTTTCTTCAGCAGCAGCTGCTTCAACGAGGATTCTATCTTCGTTTGGTATGAATTTTACTTTTGACATTTTTGTTTAACGTTTAATTATCTTAAAATTTTACAAGATAAAGGTTCTACTACACATAATATGCCAATTTGTTAATTGAGGTGATCCGCCAAAAACCATGACATTTTTGCAGATATAAATAGAAATCTTGTCATAGAAAGGACAATGAGAATTGTATAATGCTCATTTTGTCAGTAAAATTATGATAAAATTAGTTGATAGAATCCGAATTCACATTCAGATCATTCAATTCAGGAGCTAACGTGTTGGGGTCAAGGGACTGTTGACCATTAGATACCGGGGCTCGACCTTGAACATTTTCGATATTGGGACTTTCGATAAAGTTTTGATTGTCTTCGATAAATAGATTGGACAATAAAGTCAATGATAATATAGTAATTGAAAACCCCCAAGTGAGTTTTTCGAGTAAATCCCCTGTTTTCTTTACACCCATGACTTGAGAAACGCCAGCGCCGCCGAATTGACTTGACAAACCTCCGCCCTTTGGATTTTGGGCCAATACGACTAGTATGAGTAATAGAGATAGAAAAATGATGACTCCAATGATAAGTGTATACATTTATTTTGTTTTTAATTTTTTAATGAGACCCGCAAAGTAAGATTTTTTTTCAGGGAATTTCAAACTTAGGCTCTCGTATATCGCAATTGCTTTATTTATTTTATTTTGTTCAATATAAATATTGGCTAAATATTCACTACTTGAATCGGGTTTGAATTCAGTACTTTTTGCAGATAAATCTTCAGATGGTTTTTTTACATCAGTTGGTTTTATTGGTTTTATTTTTGGATTACTATCAATGAATTCATCAAAGATGCCTCTAATTCATTTTGAAGATAGGTGTCAGGTTGAAATTCAAAACCAGATTGCATTCTTCTTTTAGCATATAATTGAATCAAATCAAAAGCTACTTCTTTTATCTTTTTCTTGGCTTGCTTTTTTTTTTTTTGGTGCAGTACTTATTTTCTTTTCTTTGGGCTGAACTGCTTGATTAGGAGTCTTTTTTTCATTCTCTTCTTCCTTATCTATTTTGCTCATCATTTCCCGAAATCTGAGCTTAGAAGCTTTTAAATCTTCCATATCTTGCTGTACTTCTGAAATGAGACGGTCAATGCGAGATGTTGGTTCTTCCGAATCAGTGGACTGATCACTATCCATCAAATCAGGAGTAGGAATGGAAGCCAGATCTGTAGATTGAGAAGGTATCGTGTTTAGGTCAATGACGCCTTCTTCTTTTTTCAAAGAGGGCTCTTCAGCTGATGTTTCAGCTTCGGGCAAAAAAGTCTCTTTCTTCGCGGTTGTGATGGGATCTGCGGGTGTATCTGTTATAGAACCACTTAATGCTGATCTGTATTTCGCAATTTTTTCTTTTATAAGTCTATCTTCCTCACTTTGGTCTTCTTCTGAGGCAACTTCGATTTTTTCTAAATTTAAGTTTTCTTCTACTGCAGCATCTGCATTTTCATTGATTGACGATTCACTATCTGAGGATTCTGGATCAGGAGTATGGAGAGCATTTGTGTCAGAAGCCTCGGCTACTGGAGCATCTTCTTGATTTTCAAGGAGTCCTTTAATAGTTTCTTTTTCTACAATATAGTTACTTTCCTCATTAATGGTTTGAATCTCTTGCTCAATGTACTTCTTAAGCAAACGTCTATCAGTGGTGTGAACGGCAGCTTCGGTAATGTATTTTTGGACGTCTAGGGCATCATGAGCATATTTTTCTTTTGCAAGGAGGATTCTTCCGGTTTGAAAATAAGGATAATCCTCGATTAAAGATTCCAGTTCGTTCAAATCGTCATTCAATTTGGTAACGATAGGATCTTTGAGTAGTTCGATAAATTTTGTTTTATGCAAGTTCAAAAAATATTTAAAAGTACTTAAAGTTAAGGAAAATTACCAATTTGCAACCGATTCATTGAACATATCAATAATTATTTGATCAAAAATTTCTTCTACGAACTCTTCTTCAACACTACTTAAATCGACTTCCTCTTGATCAAAATCTTTAAAAAAAGAGAATCTTTTTTCATAATTAAAAGTGTCATCAAAGACATTGGTATAAGTGGCATAAACGACAATAGTAATACGCGTCAGCTGTGTATAGTCTACTTGATCTGAACGTCCTGAAGCTCCCGCCCCGACGGGTGTAAGGGTGTAATTGTCTATATAGCCGTCAAATTGCAGATGTCCTTCATTATCGATGATGGTCAAACTGGTATTTTGCTGAAAATAATCTTTGAGTCCTTCGGTAAATAGATTAGTCATATTGGCGGGTCCCAATTGAGCATTATTGAAAAATGTTTGAATCGAGATTGTTTTAACTTCAGGGGATATGGATGCTCCAGTGAAAGAATAAACACCACAACTTGATAATAACAGAATAAATAAGAAGTTACAATTAAGGACTATCGATTTCATAGTTTTTAATTTTTCGGTAAAGGGTACGTTCTGAAATTCCAAGATCTTGAGCGGCATATTTTCGCTTATTTTTATTTTTTTTCAAGGCTTGCAAGATCATTTCTCGTTCTTTTTTGTCCAGTGATAAGGAGTCGTCATTTTCAAACTCGAGCGCAATGTCTTCTGTTACTTCTTCATAAGATTCAATGTTTTGCTCTTTGGGAGCCATGATTTTAGGCGTAGCCTCCTCAAGCAATTTATTATTTTGATCAGATGGATATTGAGGAATATCTTCGAAGAGACTTTCATGTCTTTCTAGGAGATCTTCTCTATTGGCCTTCCCTTGCAGTACTTGTAAAATTAGGGTTTTCATCTCTGACACATCTCGCTTCATCTCAAACATGATTTTATAGAGAATATCTCTTTCGGATAAGTCATCTGAATTGTGATGTTTACTACCGATTAATGCTGGAAGATTCGGTTTTATTTTGGGCAGATATCCAGCTAAAGTCACAGCACTAATATGACGATCTATTTCAAGTACGCTCATCTGTTCTACTAGATTTTTCAATTGTCTAATGTTACCAGGAAAGGGTTGCTTGACAATTAATTCTTGAGCATCTGGATCAAGTAAAGCTTCTTTATTACGATATTTCTCTGAAAAATCAGCTGCAAATTTCCTAAAAAGGAGCAAAATATCTTTTCCTCTTTCTCTTAGTGCAGGAACTTGAATGGGCACTGTATTGAGCC
The DNA here is from genome assembly GCA_905182375.1 of Flammeovirgaceae bacterium UBA4465. Classification (GTDB taxonomy): domain Bacteria; phylum Bacteroidota; class Bacteroidia; order Cytophagales; family Cyclobacteriaceae; genus UBA4465. Next base: position 3,311 of record CAJJBF010000006.1, on the reverse strand, counting down.
GATAATACAGATCTTCTCTAAATTTATTTTGAGCGACTGCGTCTTCTAGGTTCACATTTGATGCCGCGATGACGCGAACCTCTGTCTTGAGTACTTTACTTGATCCTACTTTGATGAATTCACCATTTTCAAGCACTCTTAACAAACGCGCCTGTGTACCGAGAGGCATTTCACCGATTTCATCTAAAAATATAGTTCCTCCGTTGGTACTTTCAAAATAACCCTTTCTGCTGTCTACGGCTCCTGTGAAGGCCCCTTTTTCATGTCCAAAAAGCTCTGAATCAATGGTTCCTTCAGGGATAGCACCACAGTTAACAGCAATGAATTGGCCGTGCTTTCGGCGGGAAAGACTGTGAATTATTTTAGAAAATGATTCCTTACCCACACCACTTTCACCACTAATAAGCACACTCATATCTGTTGGAGCTACTTGAATAGCCGTTCGGATGGCATTGTTGATTTTGGGAGAAATACCTATGATCCCAAATCGCTGCTTTATATTTTGTACTTCAGCTTCTTCGCGGTAATCCATTTTACTTTATTTAAGGTACGATCGTTCCGAGTAGGGTTGCCGAGGTACAATTATTGATTTTCACATTGAGGTAGGTTCCTTTTTTAAACCCGTCATTTTTAAAGATGACAACTTTATTGGAACTGGTTCTGCCTTGTAAGTCTTCTTGTGATCTTTTACTGAAACCTTCAATCAATACTTTGAAAACTTTGCCTATATCAAGTTGATTACGTTCAAGGGAACTTTGGCTTTGCTTTGCAATGATTTCTTGAAGTCTTTTCTTCTTAATTGTCAAAGGGATATCATCTTCATAATTTTTAGCCGCAAGGGTACCTGGTCGCTCTGAATAATAGAACATATATGAAAAGTCATATTTGACGTAATCCATGAGGCTTATGGTATCTTGATGTTCTTCTTCAGTTTCAGTACAAAATCCAGTGATCATATCTGAACTTATACCGCATTCTTGACCTAAAATACGTCTGATGGCATCTACTCTATTGATGTACCAATCGCGGGAATAGGTTCTGTTCATTAATTCTAAAACGCGACTGTTACCACTTTGTGCCGGCAAGTGAATGTACTTGCAAATATTTTCATAGGCTTTCATGGTTTCTAGTACTTCGTCTGTGATATCTTTTGGGTGTGAAGTAGAGAACCGCACCCTTAAATCAGGATCCACTTGCGCAACACGTTCTAATAAATTTGCAAAATTGATAACCTCAGAGTCTTTTAATTTGTTCAGTCGGGCCTTGTTATTCTCTTGGGCAGACCATTTATATGAGTCAACATTTTGTCCAAGAAGCGTGACTTCTCTATAACCTTGATCAAATAAATTTTGTGCTTCTGAGACAATAGAGTGGGGGTCTCTGCTTCTTTCTCGACCTCTTGTAAAGGGAACGACACAAAAAGAGCACATATTATCACAACCTCTCATAATGGAGATGAATGCAGTTACTCCATTCGAATTCAATCTTACGGGTGATATATCGGCATAGGTTTCTTCTCGAGACAGAAAAGTATTGACTCCCTTTTGACCTGCTTCTGATATTTTCACAAGATTTGGCAGATCTCTATAGGCATCAGGCCCAACGACTAGATCTACAATTTTTTCTTCTTCCAGCAGTTGTGATTTTAAACGTTCTGCCATACAACCTAATACCCCAATGGTCATTTCAGGTTTATTTTTTTTGATTTGATTAAATGCAGCGAGTCTTTTTCTTACCGTGAGTTCGGCTTTTTCTCTAATTGAGCAGGTATTAAGCAAGATCAAATCTGCTTGTTGAATATCGTCGGTGGTATTGAATCCATCTTTTTGCAGTATTGATGTAACAATCTCACTGTCAGAGAAATTCATTTGACATCCATAAGATTCTATATACAGTTGTCTACCAGGCAGCCTACTATTTGCGGTGATTTTCACTTCGCATGTAGCATCCTTTTCTTTTTGGGAGGAATCAACAATGTCTATGTCAGGGATTAAATGCGTCATTAAAAAAGTATTATTTATTTTTTTGCAAAGATAGTTATTCAAACCATAATCATGCCATAATGTCATGTACTTTAAAATATATTTATGGCCTTAAGACGACGAAAATTCTTATATCTATATATTTATTTGACGAGTGGGCGGCTCTTTTTTGTGAATCGACCCATATTTTAGCATCTAATTTAAAACGAATGGAAAGTTCATGATTAGCTGTTTTGAGCAGACTTGATTCCAACAAGATATCATAGGATGTGTTTTCTATCAAAATTTTGGCGGGTAAAGAATTGACTAAATGGGAGTTTTTTAATTCATCATCACTTTCGTCAGGAGTTAGAAGATCAGATTGAACGATGAGTTGTATTTCGGGAAAGCTGTCGATATCCAAGCTTGTTTCATCTAGCCAGCCTTTTATTAGTAGGTCTTTTTCTTTGCTGGAAAGCTTTGTTTGGACTTGAAGTTCCTGAAGAGATTGTTTGAGATTCAACCCGATCAGCGTATCTCCATTTAATTGCACGTTGCCATGGACAGGTAGTATCCCATCCCAAAGGGTCTTTCCATCATTAAAAACCCAAGTTAAAATAGATTGAATACTGTCTATTGAATTGAATTCAGGAGCTTCAATCTGATGAATCGCAGGAGCTGTGTTTTTATGGCACTCAACGAATAATATCATTATAAGAGTTAGGTACCTGAAGTATCGCATTTTTTTTTAACTTAGTTGGACAGGTTAAACAATCTAATATTTGAATGGCGATAATAAAAAAAGTAAGAGGATTTTCACCTATTTATGGAGAAAAATGTTGGTTCGCGGATAATGCAGCCCTCTTAGGAGAGGTGATTTTAGGCAATGGATGTACGGTTTGGTTTGGTGCGGTGGTTCGTGGAGACGTAAATATCATAAAAATCGGAAATAATACAAATATTCAAGATAATGTGACCATACATGGGACCTATGAAGCTGCGGCGACTACGATAGGCAACAATGTATCGATAGGTCACAATGCCATTGTTCATGGTTGTACCATAGAAGATCATGTTTTGATTGGTATGGGGTCTATTGTTATGGATGATGCCGTTATTAAAGAAGGAGCAATGGTAGCTGCTGGTGCGGTGGTACTGGCCGGTACGGTGGTTGAGTCTCAAACAATTTATGCAGGTGTGCCTGCTAAATGGGTAAAAAATATTGCGAGTGAAAATAGAGAAATGATGGTACGTATTGCAGGTAATTATCAAAAATATGCAAGTTGGTTTCAAGATGAGTTACCAAAAAAAGCATGAGGTTTTTAACTAGAATTTTATTGTCGTCCGTTG
>CAJJBF010000005.1 GCA_905182375.1 Flammeovirgaceae bacterium UBA4465 | reverse complement strand
CGTTCTTGGCGAGGGTTCCGTTTCAGAACAGCAAAAATTATTGAAGGTATTAGGGCAGCTGGATACGCTACTTACGCAAGGACTGATCGAGAAATTAATAGTAAGAATGGGTAATAATAATTTAGATCCCAACCTACACCTTGACTTGAGTGAAGCTATTGCACGAACGCATTCTGAATATCTAGGCATTCAATTGGCCGCTTTAGTAACTGATAAGTCTTCGGATTTTGATGAGGTCATGTATGGTGGGAGCATAGAAAACGGTCGAAATTATTTCTACGAGGGCAGTGCTGGGCAATGTGTGAGATGTCATGGTGTGGAAAAGGGTTCTGTGGGTGTAGGGCCTAATTTACGTGAAATTGGAGGTCTATTGACGCGTAAACAATTGCTAGAAGCGTTGGTTAAGCCAAGTAAGCGGCTGGCTCCAGGTTATGGCGTTGTAACTCTTACCCTAAAAGGGGGTCAAGTAGTGGCCGGTATTTTAATGGAAGAAAACGATGAAGAGCTCATCTTAAAAACAACGGAAGCCGAACCTATGGATATTCCTTTGGAAAGAATCCAAACTCGTACTAATTCGCCTTCAAGTATGCCTCCGATGGGACAGATTCTGACTAAAAGAGAGCTTCGGGATGTTATTGCATTTTTGGCGAGCTTACAAGGGGACTAAATAAGGAGATTTAAGTAAGTATTATCCTCGAATCATGAAAACAGCTATACTATTGGCCACCTTAGTGTTGTCGTTAAGTTCTTGTAAGTCTTATAAGAAAAGGCAGTAGGATCAGGCGAAATCATTAAGTCAGATGCTAGTGAAACTTACCCAAAAAACCCTACTAACCCTGCACCATATGAGGGTATGCCTGTATCGGAATTTCTAACTCAAATAGGTGGGGAAGAATTTAAACGCACTGGGGAGAACTATATCAAATCCGTCTTCCGCATTCTTCTGAAACTTGGAAGTTTTATGATAAGACGCTCAGGGATATAAAAAACATTAAAGGATATCCACGTCTTTAAAAGGATGGAGTTCTTCAAGAGGGTGAAAAAATTAGAAGTATACGAAATTAAGTGGCAGTCGCTTTTCGGAGGGTACGACTTTCATTTTTAGAGATGACAAGTTGTCTACAGTATGGGGAGATGCAACGAAGAAGGGCAATTCATGGTATTTCAATTTTAGTGATTGACTAGCAAGCAAAAGATGATTACGCTCATCTATTGGATACCCTGAAACTCCTTGCTGAGAATGATGTTTAATTAATCCATCTTCCTCACCTTTTGCTTTTCATAATTATCTTATCATATCCCCTTCCCTTTGTAAAGAAACAAAAAAAACCTCACCTAGATATGTCTAAATGAGGTTTATGAGCTTTTATGATAGCCATTTATCTTGCCTTAATTCTGTCGTGAAAAGCATAGATGATCATTGCAAAAAGTATGGCAGACTAAGTATCCAAGGGATTAAGTCGTCATAGTCCACTAGCCAACTCAATATCAATTATGGATTCTTTTTTAACATCATCCCATCCCCATATTTGTACAGCAAAGTCTCCACTAGGGAAAAGACCATAACGTAGATATTGCATGATCGGTAAGATCCTTACCCCAAAACAAAGAATGAACTAGGGCTTTGAATGGAATAGGAATGCCAAGATAGCCAGTACCGCATTTCTCTTTCTTGCTTAGAAATTTTTTTTATTCCATTTTTTAGAGTTTGGACACCGCTTGAATTTTGATGCAAATGGTAAAGCAGTTTGCCCTGAGAGCGAACAGCAAACTCTTTGCCTACAAAAGGTTTGGCTTTTATTTCATTAAAAGATTCTCACAAATATGAGGGCTTAATGCGAGAACTTCTGACCCTGTGCTGTCAGCATCATATCAATGATTTGTTCCTTCTTACTAATTGAGCTTCCAGTTCCTTTATCTTAAGATCCTTGGCTTCGTCAGAGCCTCCGCTGGAAGAGATAAACATTTTACCATCACCAGTGTGGAGCCACTTGAAATTAAGCTCCTGATTTGGACTTGATAATTGCTCCCACATACGGACCATCAGGTGATGAGATGGATTTTGCCTCCAAGATTCTATTGAAGTTATCATTGCTCGTTTAATACCTAATGCATCTGCAAATTGCTGCTGAGATTGTTTTGGATCTGACATCAATCCTAAGTTCCTTAAACCTATTACATAGATCTTATCAACATCAGCTCTAAGAGTACCTGAGGAGTAGGTTGATGTAAACATGGCTTTCAAGACATCTTTAAAGGATGAAGTTTTTAATTCTTTTTAACTTTCTCTTGAGAATCCCACTTAGCATTTTGCCTTACTATATCCTGCGCTTTAGGAATAAGACCAGCAACACTCTGTTCATTAAATTCCTCGCTCTTCTTGGGCTTATCTTTATACCATTTAGATTTTAAAACGAAATCATTCTGTTGCTTTGAAGACCAATCTTTTAACATCTTTCCATTCCCACTTTCAAGCCATGAAGTATCGAGAAAGGGGAGTGAATCACCAATATTAGTAATAAACTCAGGTTTGATTTTCTTATTTCCACCATCAGGCATATGAGTGGCAACGCTAGTCTTTGAAATGGATTTCCCTGTAACAATAGCAATAGCTTTCGCAATGGCTGTATCAGTTGAACCAAGATCTTCTATAAGCTTGGCTAGTCGTGTATTTGGAGTTTCGTTAGTAGTTATGTCTGTCATTAGTTTCAAGTTATATTGTAAATGCTATTTTAATAGATAGTTAAATCCAAACTTTTGTTGTTTATTAACAACGTAATTAAAAATGTAGCCCCCTGTTTTAGAGGAGGCTACGATATTATACTGCTACTTCACCCTCTGAATCGTCATCCTTTTCCTTCTGCTTTTTAATGAATTTTGCCATCTCGTCATTGAAGGCTTTTGATATGGCATCATCATCATGGTCTGCATAATTTTTTCTGACTGTTTTTTCATCATCTCCCAGCATTCTTGCAACCACCATAAGCGAGAATCCAAAGTGATTCAGTTGCCTCATAGCGAATGTATGTCTAATCTATGAGGGGTTAACTCATAGTCTTCATCCCATCCAATTTGCTCAGTTAAAACCCTTTTCATGTACTTCGAAAAAACTTGGTATGTACAATCTTTCTTCTTGTAGTCTACATTCAGGTTTTCATCCACAAATGGTTGCCAAGGTAGCGGACCAAGTTTCTTTATTAATTCTTCTAATTTAGGTGTTACTGGGATCGTATAGACGTGCTTTGTTTTAACTCTTCGACCTGACAAAACTTTACCAGCAGTCATCGTATTATGTATGCTCAGAACATCGGCTTTTCCTAGTTCGACAAAGGATAATCCTGTATGGGCTATAATGAGAGTCAATAATCTCATTTTCTCTCGTTTAACTAGTCTCTTATCACCAGCTTGACGTCCTTTAAAAAGCCATTCATTATCCCATAGGTCAACCTTTCCTACAACTACACCTTCAGGTAATTCATGCTTGAAATTGTCAATCTTCTCGACCCACTTCCAATCTACACATCTGTCCAATGCTCTCTTTGTACGCTCCTGTTGTTCTTCTCTTTCTACTATACCCTTAAATGGATTTGGAAGTAGACCTTCGAGGTCTCCATTATTTATTTTGTGAAATATTTCGTACAGGTGATGAAGATTACGTATATGGTTGTTAGCGGTTCCTTCCGATACTCTATCAAGATCCCATTCGTAAAACTTTTGCATCAGCCTTTTGGTGATTTTATAGGGGTGACTTTCGACTACTCCAAATTCAGGTCTTTGAGTCTTTTTCATCCATTGTTTATAGATAGATAATGCTGCTTTATAAAGATTCAGTAGAAGCTCTAACTCTAGCTTTTTTGCCTGTTCTTTTCTTCTCTAGACTTTCCTCAAAAACCATAAGAATTGTCATTGGAATGTCATCAACATTTGCCCCATTATAAAGGTCCCTTATGTGCTGTGCACTTTTGCAAAAACGAGTATCATAGGATTCAATTTTATGCCTTATTTCTAGCAGCTCTCTGTTTTCATTACTGAAATTTTTACCCTCAAACATTCCTCTTTTCCACTGAGTTTCGGGATCCATACAAACAATTCCTGTTTGCATTTTTACCGATGTTCCAGCATATGCTATCGTCGCATAAACTCCTCGCTTTTTTACTGAATCTTTATGAGACATTTTTTTTAAAAAGAAGGTCACACCGATCTCATTATTTATTACATTTTCCATTTTATATTTATTTAATTTTAAAAAAAACAGAGTACCAGAGTACCAAATGAGTACCAAATAATGCGTTGTTTAAGGACTAAAAACAGTACATAAACAACACTTTAGTGTAAACATTCAATACAGCGATAATAAATAATGGTTAATAGACAACAATATTATGCAGATTTAGAATTCGATTAGAATTATGAATTTAAAATACAATTTATAAAAAATAAGATATCATATTCTATCATTTCATGGTTTTTATTATTCGTAAATAATTGAATATTAATTAGTTACAACTAGTCATTTATTTATGATTACTTTTACTTTCAAACTAATAAGAAATATGAGAAAAATTAATTTTTTACTTTTAATTTTTTCTTTTGTCAGTATTATTTTTGTTGTTTCATGTAGTTCAGATGATGATGCGGTTGCAGTTCTGAGCGATGAGATATCGAATGATGACACAATTGAAGATGATGGCTCCATTGATGAGCAGATCACGACCAATTATGAATTTCAAACAAATTCTAATTCGGGTGTCTATTCCCTACTTATGAGTGCGACAGAATATGCTGATTGGATAGGTAAGGATGACTTCAGAAACGGATCCGTTCGAAATCTAATTTTTGAAGATATCTATAAAAAATTTCCAGATGAATATGATTTTATCTTTCTCGTGCTAAATGAACCTAATATACCTGAAGGAATGAGCTATTATGGGATGCTTATAGGCGTATCCAATACAATAGAGGGAACGGGTCAAAGTATTTATGATTACAGCAGTGACTATGGTTCTGAGGGAAAATTAAAAGCAGTCATGCAGCTGACAGGTTTGAGTTATCTGAAAAATGGTCCATCCCTGCATGAACTCATGCACAATTGGGGGAACTTTGGTTTCGAAACGCATTCTGTGGATCAACCCGGTGAAAACATCACCTCATATCCATATTGGGGACATTGGGGTTTTACCGGTGGAAGCACAAAAGGACAGCTTGGTGGATTTGATCAAAGTACTCTCGTAGAATTGGAGGATAATAGTTATTCAGTAGCTCCTTTTGGTCCTTTTGCCAATGGAGGTAATGGTGTTCCTTATAATGAGCTGGAACTTTATTTGATGGGAATGGTACCTTTAAGTTCGGTGAATCCCTTTGATCTCTTTAGTGATATTACTGAGTGGTCTGCTACCGAAACAGCTTATGAATTCACGGCAAATTCACGAATTACCTATGACAATGTTGCCATTGAAAATTTATTGGGAACAAGAATACCCAATTTTGCTGAGTCTCAAAAAGAATTTAAACTTTTGGTAGTTGTCTTGACCGATGAGGAATTGACGACCGAAGAATGGAATATTATAGATTCTACCGCCGAATGGTTTTCATATTCAGGACCAGATGATGATTATTCTTATAATTTTTGGGAAGCAACCAATGGTGTAGGATCTATCGTTATTGGAGAATAATCCAATACCCCGATTGTCTGTCTGGCAATTTTGGTAGCAAGATTTGGCATATGCTATATTTGTTTGTGGGTATGGTTAATCTGATATTTGCTCATGTGGATATATTGGGTTTAACCACTCAAGGATTTAAATAACAAAAATGAAACATTTTTTTTTCACCTTGATTTTTGGTGTATTTTTAGTTTTCAGTTCTTGTAATGATGATCTTCCAGGTTCTTTCTATGTCTCTGTACAGGTTAGTCCAGACAGTGCAGGATCGGTAATATTCAATAGAGGACCTCATGTAGAAGGGACTGAAATAACTTTGACTGCGGTTGCTAATGATAATTATGAACTTTTTGCCTGGAATCATTTAAGAGATGGTGAAACATCAAATCCTTTGACAGTTGTCATGAATTCTAACTTAAATACTGTAGCAATTTTTTTGTTTATTGATAACGATAAAGACGGAGTGGGAGAAAGTGATGATGTTTGTTTAAATACGCCTTACGGTGAATCAGTTAATGTACAGGGTTGTTCAGCTTCTCAATTAGATGAGGATAATGATGGTGTTTCCGATGATCTGGACCAATGTCCAGGGACAATATTGGGTGAAGGGGTAGATGAAACGGGATGTGGAGATACAGACGGAGATGGTTTATCAAATTTAGTCGATCTATGTCCTTATACTCAAGAGGCCGAGATAGATAATGTAAATGATTCTGGTTGTCATATTTTCATAGGCGCCTATAGAGAGGGTGGTGTAGTCTTTTATGTAGACGAGACAAATGAGCATGGATTGGTTTCAGATATTCAAAATTTAGGCAATGTTGGGATCGTATGGGGTTGTTATGGTTCGGAAGTTGATAATTCCGACGGAATGGCTATAGGCACTGGTGCTCAAAACACGTTAGATATTTTAGCTGATTGCTCTGAAGATAGTACGGCAGCCTTTTATGCTGCCAATTCAGTATCTCAAGGCTATAATGATTGGTTCTTACCCTCTCATGATGAATTAGATCAAATGCATTGCTTATTTGAGGTTATTGATTCTGTGGCTACTTTGAACGGAGGAAAAAAATTTATTTTTGATAATCATTATGGCTATTGGAGTTCAACTCAAGACGATGAAAATTTTGCCTATTATCAAGACTTTACAAGTGGAGGTAATTGTACAAATAGCCCAGAAAGCTATCCAAAACGCTATCTATACTTATCGGTAAGAGCAGCTAGAGCTTTTTAATGAAGGGAGAGAGCTTGTTTGATGACTATAAAAAAGTTTACTTAAACTTTACAAAAGCTCCTTTTAGTTAAAAAAATGATTCCCTTGAAATTGGTATTAAAATTTATATGAGTTTAAATAAATTAATATTCTGGTTTATAATGAAAAATTTAGTTGTAAATTTTGAGTGTTTGTTGATTGTTCATCTTAACCTAAAGATTACATATTAAATGAATTTGAGTGAATCTGATATGTTAGGTGATGAAATTTAATCGAGTATGTATCAGTTAAAAAATAATGCTTATTAGTTATTTGATTCCTTAAAATTATGGTTCATAAACAATCTTACCTGCATGATATATTTATAATTTAAAGATATTTTTTCCATTATTTTAATCTCAATATTTTGATATATTAGCGTTTTAACAACTATCAAACTTATTTACTAATGACCAATCATTACTCTTTATTAGTGACATTCACACTCATTTTGTTGATTTTTCAATCATGTGGAGATCGTTATTTCGAAGAAGAAGTCATCATTAAGTCGATAGGAGACTCTTATCAAGGAGGGATCATTGCTCATTTGTTTGGTCCTAATGACGTAGGCTATGATGTAAATCAACAATATGGACTGATCGTTGCGCTAGAGGATCAAGGGGGTATGACGTCCTTTGTTTGAATAAAGACCTTGGGGATGTAGAAACGAAGGCTTTGGGATCTTCCATTGGCGATGGTCATGCCAATACTGTCCTCATATTAAGTGTCCAGGGGGAGGGTAATTATGCTGCGAAAATTTGTGCGGACTATGAGATAATTGAACAGGATATGTTGTAAAGTGATTGGTTTCTACCAAGTAAGGGAGAACTGTTTGAAATTTATGAAAACATTGATTTGTTAGGTGAATTTAATACTACATATTGGACCTCAACTGAAGCAGATCGAAATGTGGGTGCCTGGAGGCAAAATCTATTCAAGAGTGCACAAAATGTATCAAAAAGATACAAACCTTTTTCGGTTAGGCCGATTAGAATTTTTTAAAAGAATTTTAGTTTTCCTGACTGGTTGAGGTTCTATTTACGGAAGCAGATGCGTCGAATGCATAAATGGCAAAAGTTGCTAACCAATGAGCCCCTGCATAATGGTCATCCACCACGTTGTTAATAGAGCTATTGAAGTGATCATTGGCAATAATTGACAGATGTGCATATTCTGGAATTGTTTCAGTGATGCCATACAAACACCAGGCACGACTGAAGTTAAGTCCATCTAAATGTACCAATTTACCATCGGTTCTATCACCCACACGGGCGGGAGCTAATTGAAAATTAGTTTGCATAATTGAGGGAAGAAAGGTGGTCAGCCAGGTCTTAAATACCTTTGGACTATTTACCTTTCTCATGAGATTAGCTTCTTCGAAACAGGGGGAAAGAAAATCAAAACCACTGGGTTCCCAATTTAATGGGCATCCCTGATCCTTGGCGTAAAATCTATTTACCGAAGATGTGATAAGTTGTTTTAGAGGTTTATGATCAATGACTCGGGCATAATCGTAAGCGAGCGAGAGACCATAGGCCGTATTGGAGTGCTCACCCACTCGAATGGGATAAATCAGTTTGGGTAAGAAATTCATATAAGCATGGACAATATGATCTGTTAGGGGTTGTAAATTAGCTTCCAATCGGCTTGCTAAGGGGGTGTTCCATGTATGTAATTCCTCTGCTAATTTAAGGATCCAGGCCCAGCCATAGGTACGTTCAAAAGACTGATTGCCTACTTCATTGAAGTAGTTGACTTCAGCAATTATATTTTTAGCTGACAAATGGTCATTGAGTAAATTTCTGATTAATTCAGCATTTTCTAGTGAAGGAAATTTCTTTAATAAATAAACCAATGACCAATGACCATGAACGGAAGAATGCCAATCAAAGCATCCGTAGAATGCAGGATGCAATACCTTGGGTTGTTTAATCTGTGAAGAATCACTCAACGTTTGATTGAGTTTATTAGGATATTGTGTTTCTAAGCAGGCGAGAGGGAGTAAGGAAAGAGCATCAGCTTGGGCTAGGTTTAGGTTTGGGTACGCTATTGGTTTCAGATCTTCGGTTGGTATCTGGGTTTGATTGCAAGCACTAATAAGGATAAGAATAGAAATAATGAGTCTAGACATATTTATTTTTTCAAAATGGTATTTTTGATCTATTTAGGTATTTAAATTATTTTAAAAGTCATTTATTCTGGTAGAGTAAGAGATCTATCTAAGCTAGCGTATCATTAATATGTTAAAGAAAGTTAATAAATCTTACGCTTCATATAAAAGTACTCATTAAACTCTAATATAGCACTTTTTTGTTTTAGAGAGAAGGGGAGTACCAAGGAGGTAACTTGTAGAATCTGATCGTTACCTATCTATTGAACTAGCAGAATATTTAAATGATCGAAACATGAAACATGTACGAGGTCGACCGCTTCATCCACAAACTCAGGGTAAAATTGAACGATATCACAGATCAATGAAGAATGTAGTGAAACTGGATAATTATTACAGCCCAGGGCAGTTAGAGCATAAGATGAAGCAATTTGTTCAGTATTACAACGATGACAGATACCATGAGTCCATCAATAACCTTACTCCATCTGAGGTCTATTATGGAACTGGAGAACGAAAACTTAGGCGTAGGAAAAGAATCAAACAACAAACTTTAATTGAACGAAAAAAACAGAATAAAATATTTATTTAAATTAGTGTCAACACTCGCTTAATTTATCTCTGAAAAAGTCCACTTTTATTTGACGAAACACACCCCATATCAGTGCAATGATCTTATTCATTTTTTTTCTCCAAATTTCTGGCTTCAGAGAGGGCACTACCGATTAAGCCTGCAGGAATGGTCACCACACCTACCCCTATGATGAGTACAAAAAAAGTAAAAATTTTACCTCCCATAGTAATAGGATAGGCATCTCCATAGCCCACAGTAGTTAAAGTGACAATGGCCCACCACATACTGTGGAATATAGACTGAAAAATATCGGGTTGCGCTTCGTTCTCAAAGAAATAGATACCTGCTGAAACCATAAATATTAAAATCAATATGATGACAAAAAACAAAACGAGCTCTTCTTTCACAATATCAATAGCTGTACTTAGCCGATTGATTGCTTTGCTGTAGCGGATGAGTTTCAGCGCTCTAAAAAGCCTAAAAATCCTAAAGGCTCTTAAAAAACGTAAGTCGACAATGTCTTTTGTTGGAAAGAAAAAAGGGGCTACCGCTAAAAAATCAATGATGCCATAAAAGCTAAAAATATATTTAAAAGGTTTTTCAGCTACAAAAACACGAAGTACGTATTCAATGGAAAATACGGATAAGCAAAAGATTTCAAATACATGTAATATAGAGGTGAGTAGGATGCCTTTATCTGGTAAGGTTTCAAGAGAAACAGCAAAGAGGGAAAGAAAAATCAATATTTGAATAAAGTAATCAAATAATTTTCCTAGCGGCGAGGTGTTGTCCTCAATGATGCGGCGCAATTGATTTCTCATAATTTACAAAAATGTTATATTGTAATTTACAAAAAAACAGATGAGTTCTCCAATCCAAGATAAAGAAGCTTTTTTCTGTCAGATATCGAGCTCCACAACTCTTTAGATATCAAATTTGTATAATGTTTAAATATTAATCGAGGTACTTATTTTGACAATTTACGACAATTTGAGTACCTCAATAGTTGATATTAGTGGTTTGACGGAAACTGATTTTCATTAAAAAAAATTGATAATCAGTTGAAGAAGAGTAATAAAAATCTCTAAATCCGGTATTTAAAACCCACTATATATTTAAGGGAATGTCAGCACAAAAATGTAGCAAAGGCTTCGCTGAGATACCTAATTTTTATGAAATGGGACGCATCAAGAACGATAATTTTCTGATCCAAAGGCCTCTCCAACTCCTTTTTGACAATACTGGCGCAAACTTTCAAGGTATTTAGCCGAACTGTAATTCATATTTGCAAAAGCATCATCCATTTCTAAAAATCCTTCATAGGTATATCGAACTCTGGTTTTACCATCATTGTCATCTAAATCATATTTCATGATATGACCTACATTACCCCATTCAGATTCAACACATTCAAAATGTATGGACTTATCTTGAACCAAGTTTATAATTTTAAATTTGAACGCAGCAAAATTTACAAACTCAAAAGTCACGATTTCACCAAGTTTGAAATTGCCATTAACGATAGTTGTGTACCATTTTGAAAGAGGTTCTGGTTGTGAAAGCGCTTCAAAAACATTGTTGATAGGTGTCGCAATGTGGAAAAGATGTTTTATAAGAGTCATTATTAAAGGAGATTTATAGTAAAGATATAATGTAAATTTAGTCTGTTCCCGTTTATTTTTCTACAAAAAGAATGGGTTTTTATCTTATTATATTGGACTTAGGGAACCTTGTTTAAAGGGTTTTATGATTCCTGAGGAGGCTTGATCATAGCAAAATGCGTAGATCTCAACATAGATCTTGGGATTAATGTCAAGAAAGGGAAGACAATATGTTTTAACTTGAATAGGATAGGAAGGATTTAAACCATTCCACTTTTCCTTGGATGCTGCTGAGATTGTCTTAATCTCTATTATGGCTTCAGGAACTGGCATATTACCTTCCTTCTCTACCATATCTATTAAGTCCTGCTCATTCAGGGATGTATTCGCAAACTTTAATCCATCGACATTACTAGTTATCTGAGGATACTTCTTAGAGATTATCATATAGGGAAATGGAAGGAGACTTGCCTTTTTATTACCCTCGTTGAAATTCTTGATATGATTGTTGTCTTTTCCGTGGAGGTCTAGATATTGGCTGCCTCTAAGTACTACATCCTCAAATGAGCTACACATTTGTGTCAATAATTTTAAAAATCGACAAGAAGAGGTGAAATGTAGTACGGTTTCTTGTGAATTAGAAATCCAATTAGATTGATTATTTTATTAATGAACCTTATATTTATTACTCTGAATAAACTAATTCTTAGCGACCAACCCTGAGGGACGCTCATCAAAATGGCGAGGCAACTCGCTTTCAAAATCAAAATTGGAATATGTATACTCTTCAAGAGATTCTCCATTACTCCAGTATCGTGTCCATTTATGACTGATCATTAAGCCATCTACTTCTTTGTAGTCCGACCAGAAGTACTCTTCAGGAAGATCTTTACCGTCATCTGTGTGATGATGGTATTCCATCTTTTGGATCAACTTATTTTCGAGATCAGTATAAAATACCCAACGGTCTTTGCCGGTTTTTTGATCATATCCAATATCTAATACTTGAGCCTGATCGGATCCAAGAGCTTTTTTTCCTGCGTTTGTTGCGATCACTCCATTATCAGCTAGCTTGAATGGCATAGAAAAACGGTAGAAAGCCATAGCCATTGTACAGTCTGGGGCACAAAATTTTGAATCACACATCATCCCAAGTTCATCCGATTTAGATCTTGCATCCACGAACAGCTCATTTTCAAATGCCCAAAACCCGTCCTGATCCTTACCTATAATCACATCTAATCCTTCTGCTGTTTTATGATCTACCATGAACTTCACATTGCCTTCTCGTTTATCGAAATAAACAGTTTCAACACGCTCTCTCAAAATTTCTCCAGTTTCTGAAAATAGTTTATGCGTTCGGTCATATTGCCCATGCGTTATATTTGTCCAAGTTTCCATTCCGCCAGCTGCAGAAATCATTTCAGATACTAATTCCTCTCCTGTAGCGGGCCTTAAGTAATTGTTCCATACCAGATATGTGGCTGCGCTTAAAATGACTACAGCGATTAGGGTATTAACAATCTGAATTCTCTTGATCAAAATAGGACTTACAGTGTCCTTCATATCCATCAAAAAACCTAGTGGATAAGAAATTTTTGTTTCTTTTATATTTTTTCTAGTTTTATTTTTGAATTTCTGTGCCATGATTAAATATTCATTGTATCTAAGCATAATATAATAAATAATTTTATTTATTCAATTTATTTTACTTATTATCTAATTTATTTTACTAATTTTATTTACCATCATAAGTCTTTTAATCTAATTAATTGATTTGTGAAATCTACAAAATACTTATTGGCTTTGATTGTAATATGCCCTTTGGTGTTGAATGCCCAGGACTCGTTAAGGACCAAGGCTCTAAAGGAAGTCGTGATTAAGGTATCAAGATCTGAAAAATTGGCATCTGATTTACCGCTAACAATAGGCGTAGTAACAAAGGCACAGATTGAGGATTTCCAGCCTATGACTCCTGTTGAAGCAATGCAATATCAAACAGGAGTAGTTAAGCAGAGCGACGGTGGCTTGGCAAGCACTCCCATAATTAGAGGGCTCTCGAGGGAAAGGGCTCCATTGCTAATAGATGGCAATCCATTTGTAGGAGGGAGAATCAGGTCATATAGTTTAATCGATCTTTATCAGATCGAAAGAATTGAAATAATAAAAGGGCCGGCATCTGCTTTTTGGGGAAGTGACGCAGTAGGTGGTTTAGTCAATGTGGTAACCCGAAAGGCAGAATCAGGTTATGATAAAGACTTTAAATTAGGTGGAAGCCTCTATGGAGGGCATCAATCGATGAACGCACATACCCGAGCAAGGGCAGAAATTGAAGGAAGAGGCTCCGGTCTAGACTTTCTGATAGGTGGGGGAACACGAAAATCCAGCAACATACAAACACCTGAAGGTGAGGTGGAGAATAGCCAGTTTGAAACAGTTAATATGGATTTTAATATTGGGTTCTCACCCTCAGAAAACAGTAGAATTGGCGTTAATGGAAAATACATTAAAAACAGTGACGTCGGATTTCCAGGAGGGTTAGGAGCGCCAGGACCACCCAGAATTGATAGAAGGTTTGAGCCTGACATACAACAAGCGTTAAATATAAGCTACGATGCCAAGAATGTTTCCGACAGAATAGCGGCTATCGGTGCACGTGTCTTTTTCAAGAAGCAAGAACTACACATTAATCAAAGAACAAATGTATTTTTTACTGGCACACAAGATGTGAATCGTGAAATTGATGTAGAACTGGATGTAGACGTACCATTTTGGGGAGCAAAACTATTTTCATCACTACGTCTGGGAGATAAAACTAAAATGACGTTAGGAGCCGATTTTATCCAAGAGCATCGTATTGGAACATTTCGTGATCTTGAAGTGGAAATATTTAATCCACTTGGTGTCAAAGTTAACGAAGTGCTAAGCCCATATCAACAGATTCAACCGGATAGCTACTATAAAGGCATAGGACTCTTTGCCATCAATGAAGTTATCTTTAATGATAAATTTGATATGCTTCTGGCATTAAGATATGACAATGTTAGAACATCGATCGATGATGAGCCTTTTATAATCCCTTTAATAGCAGGGATATATAACGAGGATAATAAAGAATCACAAGACAATGCTTTTACAGGAAGTCTTGGTCTCAAATATAATGTTTTAGATGACTTAAATATAGTAGGGAACTTGGCAAATTCGTTTCGAGCTGCTGACCTGTTTTCTAAATATCATTTCACGGCTGTTGGAGTGGGGTTTTTGGTGCCAAATCCTGATTTAGAATCAGAGAAAGGAATATTTTATGAATTTGGGGCAAGATTTGACAATAAGGTCATTTATGCTGAGGTAAACTACTTCCAGAATTTCGTAAAGAACATGTTTGTACTCGCAAATATTGATTTTAATGGTGATGCAACAGATGGGAATGAGTCAGTGCAAAATCAAAATATTGGCGAGGCAACGATTACAGGAGTAGAAATGCAACTACGTGCTAATACAAACGCAATTGGTCATTTTTATTATTTAGGGAGTTACATAAAAGGAGTTAACGAGGTAACTGGTGATCCCTTGTCGCAAATTCCAGCCTTTCATAATTTGGTGGGTTTTCAATATAGGGGCAATAGCAATAAGTTCTTTGCACAACTGGAAGCACGATTGGTAGGTGAGCAAAATGAAGTTGCCCCAAATGAAATAGAAACACCTAGCTATACGGTGATAAATTTTAATGCTGGTTTAAATCTACATAATCTGGTAGATAAGTTTCCCTATACCAAGTTGGTGCTTGGAATTAACAATATTGGAGATGAAGCATATAGAAGCCATGTATCCAGAGGTGCTCCTGGTAATCAGAATGTGTTTTTGGAGCCAGGGAGGAGTTTTAATATAAGTCTGTTAACCCGTTTTGGAGCAGCAGCTTCACGTTAATTGATAATAAGTTTAAATATTGTGATACGAAATTTTATTCTTTTAATTGTCGTTGGATCATTGATTGTTATACAATCTTGCAAACCTAAAAAAATCATGGAGGAGAAATTACCCTCCGCTGCGGGTTTAAATGAAGCAGCTTCTCTGAAACTATTACCCAATGATGCAATTGGAGACATCGTGAAAAAAGCCATAACTGTGTCAGGTGGATGGGAGAACTATCAGAAAAAGCAAACATTTTCTTTTCATAAAGTTATTCAGCACTATGACTCGACCGGAACTATGCTGCGTGAGGTAAGGCAATTACATCAATATCGTTTGCAGCCACGTTTTCAGGCAAGATTAACTTGGAACATGGACGGTCACGATTACGTAATAATTAATAATGGGGAAGAAGCATGGATGTTAATTGATGGTCAGCGTTCTGCTGAAGACAAAGATATTAATGAAGCCTGGAACACTTCTTTCGGGTCTCATTATGTGATGTTTATGCCATTTAAACTGGCGGACCCAGGCGTGATTTTCAAAAATGAGGAAATTGATACGCTTAGTCATGGACAAATTGTAAATTCTGTCAATGTTAATTATGAACCAGGGGCCGGAAGTTCAGCTGGATTTCATAACTGGCACTATTATTTTAATATCGATAATGGACATCCCGTTGGTAATTTTCTTGATTATGGTAGCGGAAAAAGTTATACTAAATATATAACATGGCAAGAAGTTGCTGGCATCAGATTAGGAGAAAAACGTTCCGTTTACGGAGTGAGTATTAATAATGAAATTGGCTATATAAAAACGGTTTACATTAACGAAAGTATGGAGTTTGATCTTGAAATGGCAGATGAACTGTTTAGCATAGCTGGAGTACAATGATGATGCATAAAAGTTTATTAGAGTTCTATCTTAAAATTTAATATTATGAAAATAGCAATTGCTGGAAAAGGAGGAGTTGGGAAAACAACAATCAGCGGCACCCTATGTCGGGTACTTGGTAAAAATGGAAATGCTGTTTTGGCAATTGATGGAGACCCTAATCCCAATCTATCGGTAGTTTTAGGTATTGATAAAGAGGCTGAAATGCCAAAAGCCCTAAGTACGGACATTATTGAACGAATTGAAGAATCGGAAGGAAAGTGGAAATTCCAGGTTAAAATTCCCTTTCAGGAAATATTAGATACCTACGGTCAGAAAGCTCCTGACAATGTCTCGTTGCTAATGATCGGTAAACCTGAAAAAGCTGGAACTGGCTGCATGTGCGGCTCTCATACGGTGGTCAGAGAATTGATACATTCTGCTCTTGCTCACGAAGAAGAACAAATCATGGTTGTCGATACGGAGGCCTCATTGGAACACATGAAGCGAGGTACTTCCCAATATGTTGACAAGATGTATACCGTTGTAGAACCTTACTACCGATCATTGGAAGCAGCTGGAAGATTTGCAGATATGGCTAATCAGTTGGGCATAGTAAATGTTGAAGCAATTGCTAATAAGGTAAGAAATGCAGAAGAAGAGCAAGCCATACGTGAGTTTTGCAAAAAGATAAACTTACCTATTGCCGTAATTTTACCTTTTGATGAGCAAGTTACGGACGCTGACTTAAAGGGCGTATCCATAATGGATTATGATAAGGATGCTAAAGTGGTAAAGGCCATGGAGGTATTTGTTCAAACACTTGAACTGAATTAAGTGCCTGTGTCGTCTGAAATGTAATTCTATTTTTGAATCACTTCTAACTGAGTAGAAGCCAACCATTTTTGTAACAGGCAAACTGCTTTAGGGATAGCAGCTATGACTGGCTTACTCATTCCGATCGCAAAATCATCATGCTGGGCAGATTGACAACCCAAAATGAATACTTTTTCTGGCAGTACATTTAAAGCTTTTGCAAGCATCAATGCTCTTGTGGGATTTGTATAATGCATGTCAGCCAAAAATGTTCGTTTTTCAAAAACAGGCATTTCTGTGATGTCACTAATGGATTCAACTTTCTGAAATTCAACCTTACCAGGTTTATTCCCCCAATCGACTGCATCTACCATGATCAGTATATCGTATCCGGAATGTAATTCCTGAACTAAGTGAATTCCGCCAATACCGACTTCCATGATTTTTACCCACTCAGGAATATTCTCATTTGCATATTGCTTGACAAACTCCATCCCAAATGCATCGTCCTGTCTTAGTTCGTTACCAATACCAGCTATGAGAACGGTAGGTTTTTTCATAAGTCTTTGATATTATAACTCCTCATAAAAACTGTCAAAAAATAAAAAGTTTATAGATGGTTTTTGAAAACATCTATGAAAAGATCGGGCGAATTCAACTCTTTTTTGGATTGATGATGGTAGGAAAATAACCCACATCCTCAACTGGAATAAAGTTGTTTGGAACAGCTGCCGGACTTTTTATAATATCACCTTCTATCAAGTCGTACAATCTGAACATAGTTTTTATTGTATAATCTGTTTCTAACTTTGACCTCAAATCGGGATAGTCGTTTTCGATCATTTTCATCATACGAGATAGTGGCTCTCTGTGCACTAAGTCAAAATGTTTCAAAATGGATTTGGTCAAATCTTTCGACTGCTGAAACGGAGACTTTTCTGCCTCTTCGATCATGTCGTCTATATCCTGTAATATTTCGATGAATTCTTTATTGCTATAGTAGACTGGTTCCATACTAGTGATGATCGCAATTGTGAACGCAGTTATCCAATTTCACTCCGTCAGTTCCATAGCAGAATTCACAATCTGGTCCACATTCTCCATGTCCCGCCTTCTGCAAACCTTGAAAAGCCTCTGAAAAACGCCCACCTGCTTCTTTCTTACCCATTTCCGAAAGACATATCAAGGAAGTTTCTTCCAATGGTTCCCCCTCAAATTCTAAATACCCTTCTGCTGTTAATTTTTTCAGATGATAAAGTAAGTTGTGAGAATTGGTGTTTAACAAGGTAAGCATTTGCTTTGCAGGAATCCAGTTGCCAAAATTTTCACCGTCCATCCAATACATCACTTGCAGGATTTCATCTCGCCAGAACATGATACGTAAAGGTGATTTCTCTATATCACTTGCCTTCATACGTTGAGTTCTTCATTAAACAATTCATTTCCTCTCAATATATCTACTAGGTCAGTATCATCAGTCCCTTCAACGGCAAGATGTTGCACCAATTTCAAAATATCCGGAACATTCTCCGCTACTTCAGTTGTAAGATTTTCCCCCGCCACCTCAGGACCTGGCTCTACGTCCACTAAAAATACTTCTTTTGGCCATATTTTAAAATATTCTCCAATAACTAATAAATTTTCAACGGAGATTACACCAGTTGCGGCATCTCCAATACAAGCTTGTATTTGTTTTTCATCAGGTAGCTCACCCTTCCATTGGAAAATATTTATTTCGCCGATTTTCCTATGAGATCTTTCTATTGCTACAAGCAATACTACCCTATCATAGGCAATTTCTAAGGCCTCAAATTGTTGAACCACGGCAATAGGCCCCCAGTTAAGCTCATCAACTGAAACACCATTCGGCCAATCCATTTTCTTCAAATGAGGTAGCAGAATTGGGCCAATGGAGTGATTGCTGAGTATAGCATACCCGACCGTACCCACGAAAATATTTCTATTCGATTCCGCAGGCACAAGTAGTAACTTCTCTTTTCACAATATGGTCACTATCATTGTCCATGATGTGTGTGGTACACGGCATGCATGGGTCAAAACTTCTAATAGCTCTCAATATATCAATCCCTTGAAATTTGTCTGGATTATCGAATTTTTCCAAAATGGGCGTATTCAGCACGGCTTCTTCATATGGCCCCATTGCTCCCCATGGAGTTCTTGGAGCTGCATTTAGTGTAGAAGGTGTAACAATTTGGTAGTTGTCGATAACCCCGTCTTTAACAATCAGGTGATGTGTCAGAAAACCACGTCCAGCTCCCCAAGCACCAAAACCAATCTGCGTTCCTTTTTTTGGTATTTCGTATGGCGTACTCACTTCAGTGTGTCCATCTCGAATCAGTTGTTGTGCTAATAACCAGTTGTCCATAGCTACGGCAGCAGAGTAGGGGATGCAATACGCTCGGGCACGATTTCTTTCAAAAGCATTCCAATGTTCGGGAATATTCCATTCTAATGTTTTACCCGGCAACTGATGCTTGGGGACTTTTATTTTCATACTATGACCTGTATTTTCCAGAAACTGGCTATCTGGTGCTTTTTTAGCCTTAGCGGTCATGTACATACGTGTATAGGCGCCTGCCTCCATTGGCATCCTGTCCCAAGTAGGACAGGTATCCCAGCTGTATCGATCTCTCCAACTTTGTTTGCCAGGTTTAGGAATAGTTTCCTTGTTCCATGGATGATTAGGGCTTAGCGGCATTCCCGAGGGATCTTTTTTGTATTCATGACCTTTCCATTTTTCATAGTACGAATGATCCACAAATTCTTCTAATCCAGCGTTAACTTCTTTTAGGTTTGTAGTAACTACTTCACCATCGACCAATACTCCAGGAGTAGACCACCTATCATTACCCCATTTGTCACAATTTTCAAAAGTAGCATCATACGAATCCGGTCTGTCCCAAACTCCTGTATCGATCATTGTTGCTGGCCGAATTCCGCATTTAGCATATTCCGGATTGCTCTCAAGGAAAAAATCAAATACATCATCCCAAATTCCAGTTGTTTTTTGACCATAGTCAAAGAATTTAACCAAACGACTGTACACTTCATTCAAAGTAGTAATGCTCACAGTCACGGAAATTCCACCTGGCACTACCGATTGTGGGTGAGGGTATTTACCACCAATAACGACATAAGCTTCTCTAGCCACCCGGGTCATACTTAATGCCTCAAGATATAATTTGCCTTTAAGCGGATTGAGGTCTTTCATAATGTCCAAAACTGTCTTATACCCATGAACATCTTCGTTTTTGCAAGGCGTATTGGCGGCTTTATCAATTAGTTCAGGGTTGGTTTCTTTGACCAATTCCTCGGAATAATCCGGTCCTGCAAGAAGAAACAAATGGAGTGGGTGGTCATACAAATATTCTATCGCCAGCAATAAATTTCTCATTACTACTCCCAAAGGTGGGGGCTTGATGCCCAGTGCCATTTCGATAGCTAATGCAGAACAGGTAGCATGCACGCCACCGCACACACCACAAGCTCGACTACTAATATATGCAGCATCTCGTGGATCACGACCCTTTAATATTATTTCATACCCTCTAAATAGTGTCGCCATTGAATTTGTAGATAACACTTTTTTCTCTTTCAAATCAACCACACTATGGAAAGCCAATGCTCCTGCTACTCTGGTCACAGGGTCATAGTCTACGTTCTTGATAAATCCATTTTTCGCCAACAAGTCTTTCAACTTATCCTGCTCTACTCCGAAATCGACCACTTTATGTTCGTATGGATTTTCGATACCTTCTTTCAAAAAAGCGTTACCGTTTTCATCAAAATCAATGGGTAAGTTTTTAAAACACATATTTAATTATCTAGGTTCCTAAAAAATTTATTTATACTACTACACCAGTTTCAGTACTTTGGCTATTCCTATTAAATGTTTATCTACTGAGGATAAACCTCCATGTAATTGTGTTAATGCACCATTAATAGTCCCAAGATGTTCGGCCAAGGGCTCGCTATCGTTAGCTATTTTTTGTAGCCCTCCGGCAAGTTGTTCCAGATTGGTCCCAGCTTTTCTTAGTGCTATAATGGTTAAAAAAAGGTAAATAACCAAGACGACCACTACCAAAAAAACAATAATCACGGTAGCGAAAAATAGTATCGATTTGTCCATTAAAAATTCTTCCATGTCTTTCTGCTATTTAGATTTTTCAGCAAGTGTAACTTCTATGGTATCCGCATGCTTGTCTATATCTCCAGCTACTTCGAGCATTCCAGAAGCCACCGAAATGGTATCATTCAATGCACTTACATGATCCACATTTCCAGCAATACCCAACCCTGCTTCCAACATTTCAGCAAAATAGCGCTGAATACTCCTCGCAGCTCTCCATGTGGTATGAAGAAGATAAATAATATAAGGTAGCAACAAAACCGTCACCACCAAAAGTATAGTCCAAAGAAAATCGACAACTGACATAATTATTTTTTTTGTTTTAAAACTGCGTCAATGGTACCTACCAAATGATCATCTACTACTTTCAAACCTTCTCCTGTTTTGGTTAGTGCTTCATTTAATTTAGTGACTTCTACTGGTAGGTGTCCCGTTTCTGTTTCAATTGCTCTCAACCCCAACCTCAACTTAGCGAGATAGCTTTGTCCGTCACCACCTGTGCTGGTCAGTAGATTAATGATGGCCCGCAAGTACTTCACCAAAACAAAAACCAGCAGTAGTACTGCTATTATAGTCGCGAGCATTAATAATATATTCATATCAATCTATTAATGGTGTTGTAAAATACAATTTGGACAACCAGGACATCCTTCCGCATGTTGCTGAATCGCCTTGGCTCCACCAACAATATTTACAGCTGAGTCATAAATCTTTGCAACCACCCGATTCGTTGTAGACAGAAATAAAGGAATCTGAATCGTATTGTTCGCTGTTAGTTTCCCCTGTGTCCAGATTTCGCCTGCCGCTACATCTATTTTTGCGGCAGTGTTTTTAATTAAACCTAGCAAAATGGCAACCACTCCGATCACCACCAATCCGATGATCAACGAAACTCCCCAAACAATTGTAATTGCGTCCATAATTATTCTCTATTTATTCTCTGTTTCGTGTAAAGCTTCCGCTACCATACCTGCATGAGTTTCAATCGCATTCGCTCCTTCCAGAATATCACCAGCCACTTTGTTGGTTGTCTGCAAACCCCAAACGCTCTTTGTATTGTTTTTTATTTGAACAACCAATCCCAAAGCAGTAGTTGCTAGTCGCAATATTCTACGTGCAGCGGTCCAAACCAAAATCAGCAAGACTGCTGCAGCAATAATGATCACGGTAACAATGCCAAGACCGATATACCATTCCGTAAATAGGCTTGTTTCATCCATAATTATTTGACTTTTGATCCTGGTTTAGGGCTATTCTTAAATTGCAATTTCTCATATGCAAAATGGGCAACCTTTTCCAAAACACTGGGCTCGGCTACATGTCCCCATCCTGAAGGTACATTTCCATCTTTGTTCCACTTATTTGTCCGATTTTGAGAAGCTTGTGTCATTTTACGGAGATTACTTACTAATGAACCTGTGACTCTCGAAATATTAGATGAGACAACAGTACCAGGAGGTGTTTGGTAAAATGGGGCAAAACTATCTGGAAAACCAGGCATTGTACATCCAATACATGGTGCGCCGACATTCATACAACCACCCATACCGTTTATAGCACCTCGTTGGTTAATATTACATTGGACTACTGGACCCCAGCAGCCAACTTCAACCAAACATTCCTTATCACCATGTTGTTTTGCAAATTCACCTTCCTCGTAATATCCAGCTCTTGTACATCCCCTATGGACCGTTTCTCCAAATAACCAAGCAGGTCGTCCTAATTCATCAAATTCAGGCAAGGGGCCTATACCATGTAAGAATAGTAAAACGGCAATAATCGTTTCTGTAATGTTGTCACCCTGCGGGGCACATCCGGGAATGTTGACGACAGGTAATCCCAATGAACTTCGATAGTCTTCTCCCAATAAGTCCATTACACTTGCAGCATTAGTGGGGTTGCCTGCGGCAGCCGGTATTCCGCCCCAAGTAGCACAAGTGCCAACAGCAATTACTGCGGCCGCGTGTTCGGCCATTCTGGTTACCCAACTTGAAGAAGGAATAGGTTGTGGATCTCCGTTTTCATCTTCATCCGAACCCATTCCAGACCAATATCCTCCTGTTTCAGCTGCTAATCCTTCATCCATAATTGAACCTTCACAAAGGACAACAAATGGAGCACCCAATTCACCCTTGGCCGCTAATCGAAAAGGTTCCATAAATGATTCACCTGCATTTACGGCTAAAACAGGATGGTGTAAAATTACTTTTGGAGCCCCAGGAATTGTTCCATTTGTTAAATCTTCTACAGAGGGACTAGTTGCTCCAACGGCGGCTATTGAGCAACCATCACAACTACCTCCAGCTATCCAAAAAGCATGGACTTCTTCTATATTGTCTGGTAATAAGGCACTTGTCTGCGCCAGCATAGCAACATTCAATTTTGCCATAGCCTACTTTTTAGTTTAATTTTGTGAGAATCTATTTTTTACTCTCCTTCAAGCTACTAAAAGATTTATATAAGGGTTAAGTGTTGTAGAATAGTAATTAGAAAATATTTTCTAATTGGTATTTAACAGATTCTGGGTAGCTGTTCTCCGACAGGCAGGTTGATCACACGTCTACCTCCAATTGGACTTACCAATACCGTTTTATTGGGGTGATCTTCAACTATCTCACCAATAATTGCAGCATTTTCGCCATAGGCAAGTTTCTGAAGAAATTCCGTAGCATCCTCTGCTACTTGCCCATCGATTATGCAAATGAAAATCCCTTCATTGGCCACATATATTGGATCTAGACCAAGTAACTCACATGCACTAAAGACCAATGGATCAATTGGGATACTGTCATGTAATACATCAATTCCTACATTGGTGTCTTTTGAGATTTCTGCAAGTATCGTCCCGAGTCCTCCTCGTGTTGGGTCACGTAAAAATTTAATGGCAGATCCATACTGTTTAATTAATGCAGCAGTGAGATGGTTCAATTCTTG
Source organism: Flammeovirgaceae bacterium UBA4465 (assembly GCA_905182375.1). GTDB lineage: Bacteria > Bacteroidota > Bacteroidia > Cytophagales > Cyclobacteriaceae > UBA4465. Next base: position 203,457 of record CAJJBF010000005.1, on the reverse strand, counting down.
AGTATCACTCTCTATCGTTGATTCAAATTCCAAACCCTCTCTCACGGACATTATGGCCATACCATGAGTGGCTACATTACCACTGCAGATAATCTTGTCTCCGACTTTGATCCTGTTTATATCTATTTTGGCATTCGAATGAACTTCTCCTATTCCTGTTGTATTTATAAAAATTTTGTCTGCCTTCCCTCTGTCTACAACCTTGGTATCTCCTGTTACAATTTTGACATTGGCTTTGTCTGCCGCCCATTTGATCCCTACTAACACTTCCCAAAACTCCTTAAAAAGTAGCCCTTCCTCAATAATAAAACTTAGCGTCAGGTACTTCGGATCAGCACCACACATCGCCAGATCATTGACCGTTCCAAACACGGAGAGTTCTCCAATATTACCTCCTGGAAAGAAAATGGGTGAGATAACAAAGCTATCTGTTGTTACGGCTATTTCATGCTTTAGGGTAAGGAATGCTCCATCATCTTGTTTATCAAGGTGCTCATTAGAAAGTATATCAAATACGCCTGACTCAAGCAATTTGTGCGTAAGTAGACCGCCACTTCCATGACCTAAGGTGATATATTCAAAATCTAGCTTAGGAAGAGGGCATTGTAACTGCATCTTGATTTTAGAAGTGTCTTTCATAGGCTGATCAAGTAGTTATTGCATCCTGATTACTGTAATGGTAGTAGGCAGCACATGCTCCTTCAGAAGACACCATCGGTGCGCCAAGAGGAGTTTCGGGTTTACATGTTTTTCCAAAAGCCTCACATTGATGAGGTTTCTTTTTACCTTTTAAAATATCGCCTGCAATGCATATTTCATGCTCGCGCACTTTGGGTAGGTCAATGTTAAATTTTTTATTTGCATCAAAAGCTTGAAATTCCTTCCTCAACTCGTATCCACTTGCTGGGATAGTGCCAATTCCTCTCCATTCACGATCCAGTATTTCGAATGCATCATTAATTACTTTTTTTGCATTCACATTTCCTTCGTCTTTAACAATCCTGCTATATTGATTTTCCAATTTATATTCTCCTCGCTCTAGCTGACGAACGGTCATTAGAATGCCATGTAGTAAGTCAACCGGCTCAAATCCAGTAACAACAATGGGCACTTTGAATTTCTCTACAATAGGATAATATTCATCAATTCCCATTATGGAACACACATGACCCGCTGCAAGAAATCCATCAATTTTTGTTTCAGGATCGTCGAGTACGGCTTCCATGGCTGGTGGAACCTAAGACGTGTGAGGTCAGAATGGAGAAATTGGTTAATCTAAGTTTTGCAGCTTGAAGCACGGACATGGCGTTGGCAGGAGCAGTAGTCTCAAAACCAACAGCAAAAAAAACAATCTCCCTATCAGGATAATTCTCCGCTAGTCTGACCGCTTCTAGCGGTGAGTAGAGAATCCGAATATCAGCTCCTTCTGCTTTGGCCTCCAACAGGCTTTTTTCAGAACCCGGAACTCGAAGCATATCTCCGAACGAGCACAGGATTACATTTTTATCTAGTGCTAGATGTACGGCTTTATCAATAAGATGGAGAGGTGTAACGCATACCGGACATCCTGGTCCGTGGATCATATTAATGTGATCGGGTATCAGCCTCAATATTCCGTGTTTCACCAGACTGTGAGTTTGGCCACCACATACCTCCATAATCGACCAGGGGCGAGTGACTGTACACTTGATTTCCGCCAAATATTCTTTCAGCAGCGTAGAGTCTCTGAATTCATCTAGGTACTTCATGTTCTTCCGATTTCAAGTAATCTATTAATTTTTAACTAAATTTTAGTCATGATGAATGACTATTGATGTAGAGTGCCAATTGGCCAAAGGCAATATTTTCATCATTGGGACTCAATTCTTGATGAAAATATAGACTAAAATCATTCTCAAGTTTATGGAATAATAAATCAACCAACAAACCATTTTGAAATACACCCCCACTAAAAGCCAAATGATTTACCTTATGTTCTTCAGCTATTCTTCTGATAATTTCAACCAATGTAATATGAAATTTAAATGCTATTTCTCCAGAAATTATTTCTGGTTTTTGTTGGGCGATCTGTCGAAGCATACTTTTTATGTCAACCACGCCATTTTCTATTGTGAAAGAAAATGGTTCAGCATCCAATGATCCATGTTTTACAAATCGCAGTGCTGCTTGCTCAAGAAGAATTGCAGCCTGCCCCTCGTATTCGTTAACATCGCAAAGGCCAATGAGAGATGCTACCGCATCAAACAATCGCCCCATACTAGATGTCAATAAATTAGATTTTTTACTCAGTAAAAGGTAGTTTTCCCATTCTTGTTTTGTAAATTTTTCTTTAAGTAGTTCGCTAACTTCTGAGATTTCTTCAGAGAAAGACAAAGCTGATAATCTAGGTTCTTTGGCCATTTTTTCACCAGCGATATGAGACGAATACTTCAAGTGTCCAACTCTACTAATCTGTGAATTCTCTTTAATAAAAAATTCACCACCCCAAATATGTGAATCATCCCCAAGTCCGGTTCCGTCCCAAATAATTCCCAATATTAGAAATTCATTATTCCAAAGATCATGTTCGCTTAAAATTGCTCCGAAATGTGTTCGATGATGCTGGAAATGGCAAACTGGAATCTCATTGGATACTGAATAATCTTGACCAAGCCTAGTAGAAAAGTAATCGGGATGTTTATCGACTAGAACTATATCCGGCTTGGTCTTGAAAAGCCCAATAAATCTTTCGATCATAATTTCTGTCCTTTGCTGTACATCGAAGTGGCTCAAGTCTCCGAGGTATTGACTGAGATACACTTGATTATTGGTACAATAGGCAAAGGCACCTTTCATGTCCGCTCCAAATGCGAGAATAGTTTTGTCAGTTGGAAAACTAAATGACTGTTGAAAAGAAGGTGCTAACCCCCTCGATCTTCGCAGTGTGATTTGTTTCTTTTTGAAAGGAGAAAAAGCGATAAGGCTATCGTCTTGTGGGAAGCTGATTTCACGGTCATAGGTAAGAATAAAATCAACTTCTGACAATCTAATTAATGCCTCCTTATCTTCATAAATAATCGGATCATGTGTCATGTTTGCACTCGTTGCAATTATTGGTTTGGAATACTTGTTGAGTAACAAATGAAAAAGTGGAGTGTAAGGTAACATAACACCAATTTTATCCAATCCAGGGGCTATTTGGCCTAGGAATGTTGAGGTGTTTTTTGGCTGAAGAAGTACAATTGGCGCGACAGAACTCTTCAGGAAAACCTCTTCTTTCTGGTCGATATGAAAGTTATCGTGAACATACTTTATATCTGGGCACATTATAGCAAATGGCTTACTTTCCCGGTGTTTGATTTTTCGGATGTGTTTGACGGATTCCTGATTCGATGCGGAAGTGGTAAGTAAGTAGCCCCCTAAGCCCTTTGTTGCAACTACCATTCCTTTACTCCAAGCTTCTATAACTTTCTCACAAATCCTCTCTGGGTTCGTCTCATCCAGTTTATTTTGAAAATATAACCGCATAGGAATTGAGCAATCCGGACAACTATTGGTTTGGCCATGAAACCTTCGATCTGAGGAGTTTTGATATTCACTTTCACATCTTAGACACATGTCATAGCATGCCATGGTAGTTGTATGTCTGTCGAAGGGAAGTTGTTCTATAATTGAATAGCGAGGACCGCATTGTGTGCACGTAGTAAATGCATAGTTAAGTCTTGAATTCGAGTGGTTGAGAATTTCTTCAACACAAATATCACAAACACCAAAGTCGGGCGTCAGTTCTATTTGATTTTCAGTTCCCTCTTTGCTAGGTAGTATCTCAAAGTTCAAAAAAGTAATTAACTGAATATCCTCAACTTCAATACTTCTTATAACTGAATGTTGTGGTGCATTTGTTTGAATTAATCCGATGAAATTTTGATGATTTTTATCTAATCCAGTAACATGAATTTCTACTCCGTTGTGTGTGTTTTTAATCCAACCGTCCAATGAATTTTGATGAGCCAGATTATAAATAAATGGTCGGAATCCCACGCCCTGAACTCTGCCATGGATAATTATTTTCTGGCTTTTCAATACACTATTGGTAGATTTTTTTTGGTCGTTAATTGACATAAGTATACCAAAATAGGTTATATTTATCAAATATGAGCGGTCAAACTACCAGGAATAAGATAACAGAGGCCGCACTGATGCTTTTTAATGGTCAGGGTCTACAAAATGTCACTTTGCAACAGATTGCCAATGAAGCTAGTATCAGTGTGGGTAATCTAGCTTACCATTTTCATGACAAAGAACAAATTTTAAAGAAAATTGGGAATCTCATTTCGGCTGACATGGATAAGATATTACGCCTATGGAAAAATCTACCAGGACTCCTTGACTTTGATAATCAGTTGACCAGGTTTTACCATTTGCTGGATACATATTCATTTTACTTTCTCGATATTCTTGAAATCAAAAGGCTCTATCCATATATACACGCTATTCAGCAAGAGCACATTGCCAATTTCATTTTGCAATTGCAGCAGTGGTTTGAGAGCAACATGAAAAGGGAACTGATCCTTGAGTTAAAATCTGAACAAACAAGAAAAGTTGCCGAAATGATTTGGTTTATCAGTTCATTTTGGATGACAAAAAAGAAAATTCTGGAGAAAGAAGAATTTTTCGAAGGAGCATTTAAAGATATGATTTGGCAGCAGATCAGGCCATTTATGACCGATCAAGGAATTAATGAATTTGAGATAATTGTTTATCCGGGGTTGATAAGAGAATGATAAATTATAAATTAGAAAGAATTATAAAATTATGTGTTTAGCTGTACCTGGTAAAATCGAGCACTTCGTTGCAGATGATCCTGAAGCTATGAAAATGGCGAAAGTGGACTTTGGCGGGATTAAAAAAGTCATCAATTTAGATTTGGTTCCTGAAGCTGATGTGGGAGATTTTGTACTCGTTCACGTAGGAATTGCTATAAGCAAGGTGGATGAGGAAGAGGCTCAACGGACGTTGAATTTTTTGGAAGGAATGGGTGAATTGGATGAGTTGAAAATAGATGAAATTTTGTTGAAAGAAAGAAAGTCCGAAGGTTTATAAAGAATAGCTTCTTAAATAATGTTAAAAAACTCTCACTGCACCACATGCCAGGAGTTTATACACAAATTGATAGCCTAGTTCCTTGACCAAAGCTTATTGTCGAACTAAATATTGAAATTCCTTAGATGCCCTTATTTAAAATCAAGGGATCATCTCCTCACCTCAACACCTCATGAAATACCTCCCTTCTAACACCTCAAAATAAGCCTCAAACTCCTCCAATATCACCTCTTTAGAGAAACACTCACAAGTACTATTAATCTCCTTTAAAACGGCTGTATGCATCCCAGATTTAAGTACTCCAACCCTGTAGTAATCCTTAGCCTTATCACTTGACTTTCAGCTTTCCATGCGCTCGCTTTTTGTGCGTTCCTTTGACTAGATAAAGTCATAATCTCCTAGTACGATAAAGCCTGAATCTTCTAGTTCTTTCATAGCGAGAATAATCATACTTACCAAAGGGATTAAGACCCAATCTACGCTCCAGTCCAATACCATTAGCGATGTCTGATTCATCTGCTTGAAGAAAGCCAGCAGTACTGCAATGTGCTTCTAGGAAACAGTAGATTAACTTGGCTTCTTTGGATAGCTGTTTGAAGGTGTGGTCATTCCATTTAAGGGTGTCTAATCTCATGTAATTTGTTTCTTGCAAAATTAGAGAGGAGGCAGGGGAAGGGTTGTTTTTTTAAGTATTTGATAGTAGTATAGTTTGCAGCTATCCTTATTTCCACTCCTCTATATATCAAAAGAGAAAGTAAACAGTTATTTGCAATAAAGACATACTTTTTATAACTTGTATTCCATATCATCACCACCTTAACATGTCCAAAATCACCTTTTCATTTTTTTACTCTTGTTTTAACAAGTTGTGCGACTTCAAAATTTGATTTTGCTACAGCTTATAAATTTCAGACTTTAAAGAAGATACCCCTCTTCAGCCGAAGGGAACACAAAGGTTTTATCCGCTCAAAACCAAGTCTTAACAAATTATCTATATGAATTTGACAGTATGGATTTAAAGTACTATTTACCAAAGAAGACCTCTATAATCCATGAAACTGTTTCTTTAAGAAATCTGAATCCCTTTTCAGAAGAACTGATTCAATCAAAGTTGAATACATACAAAGAGGTAGATAATATGTCTAAAAAGGAGATAAAGAGAAACAGCAAACCCAATAAAATAATAAATCGACTAGGTGATATTAAATTCGATACAATCATAACAGAAAGTGGTCTTGTTGTTCCCTTACTAGAAAAAGAAAGATACTCAAGAAGCACCTAAAATTAGTTACTGGACCATGGCTAGTGCATTGGCACTTCTTTCACTTGTTGGTGCATTATTATCTCCAATATTGGCTTTTGTTGGGTACAAGCGAGGGGAACGTGGAGCAGGTATTATTAAAGATAAATGCATATGCTTGGGGTATTTTTACCTTTCTTACTTTAATTTCCCTTTTATTCGTCAATAACTGTGTCCCAGGACCGGCCTGATCATTGGCAGTCATCGTTACATAATGGATGAGTGGATGAATCATGCTAATCTCGTCTGCTCCAATTGTTACATTCTTCATTAATAGTCTAGAATGAAATTAAAAGTGAGACAGTTTTAGCATCCAAAACCTGTAGCGTTAAGACTATGGGATTATTTGGTATTTGACGGCTCGGCTCAAAGTGCGGATTGCTTTGTTAGGTTATAGCTAGGGATTAAAACCTATTTTGATTTTGTATTTATTACCTACCCCTTAGTATATAGTGGGTTTCCCATTACTCATACTTGCTGATAACTCAATATAACCCCGAGGTTGTGAATAGATAACTTTTATGGATATTAACAACAACCTAGTAGATACTCTGAAGCTCCTTGCTGAGAATGATGTTTAAATATTATCTTAGTCTCATGAAAGTAGCTATACTATCTACCATCCTAATCTTATCGATAAGTTCTTGCCAACCTTTTTTCTACCATCAGCCTTTATACCCTTTTAAGCCTTATTACCCTGTATACTCTGCACCATATATTGGTATGCCTTTATCTGAATTTCTAGCTAATTCAGAAACTGCGGTTTTATCTAAGAGTTGGGTTGGAATCCAAGACCGTAAAGGCAAATTTGAAATTTACGAAGTTTGGTATCGTAAACCTTATTCATTGAAATCTTTCTTTTTTTTTAATCTTAGGTTGTATAAAGTGGAGGGAGAATCTCCACAGGGCAATTTATAACTTTTGCAATTATAATGTAAAAGGTGATTCGAAAGGTGATTACTATAATCTATTCGTATTTATTTGGTGGTGGCAGCAGCCTTTCACCAATGGTGTCCAGTACGGCACCCACTGCAATAAGAAATAGTTATTCTATTAGTCTAATATGATTGTAAAGACTAAAGCAGTACAATACGATTGCACCCCACATTAAATAGATAAAATATGATGAAGGAATCCAAATATAGGCTAAAACCAAATTTGAAACTAACAAAATCCCAAGCACGGTTAAAAATTGTTTTCTAACAAAATATATTTCTAAAAATTTGTTGGGTGTAAACGAAAGGAGTAAAAATCCTATTCCCAGAACATAAAGCCCCAAAAAGCGATATATCTGAGTCAGATATGCACTTAATGTTGAGTTACCATCAATTATAAAAAGATCATCAAAAGTCATTTGTAATCTTTCTTCATTAGCAACTTGATCTAATATCCAAGGTTCTGAACTCATCAGCCACCTTATTCCAGAAATACAAAGTGTAATGCTTATTAATATTAAGGGATATTGAATGTAAGTAATTGATTTATTTTTCATAACCTCAATTTATTATTTTTCCAATATTAAACAGTTCCGACTTTCGGTACCGCTTGTAGTAAAGCTTGCAGCTAAGCCTATGTGTACTCATCTATATAAGGGAAGAGACATTAATCTACTTTCAATTCTTTTTTAGCTTTTATACTAATTTGAACTTCCTCAATTATGATTAAAAAAAGAGACAGACCAAGCCATCTAAATAACTTACCATTTTCCCATAAAGTAAAATTAAAATTTGTTTCAAAAGGGGAGAAATCGATTGCCCTAAAAAGATAAATGGCTCCAATTGTCAAGAGATAGTAGATTATTCTTGTTTTCATATTTTTGGTTAGCATCCAACTAAAGTAATGTTTCTCTTTTTAGAATCAAAATTCTGTAACGTCAAGAGTATGGGGTTATCTGGTGCGTGACGACTCGGCTCAAAGTGCGGATTGCTTTATTAGGTGATAGCGAGGGATTAAAACCTATTTTGATTTTGCATTCGTTACCTACCCTGTAGTATATAGTGGGTTTCCCTTTTACTATTTTTATCTATTTAGAGATATAACTGCGAGGTTTCGTAAATAAGGATTAATAATATTCCTTGACCCTATCCCTCAAAACTCTCAAGATCTCTACCATCGCATAGGTATCCATCTGTATACCGTCAGCAAAAAGTGAACTAATAAGGGTTAAATTATAAGAGCGTGTTTTAAACAGAGTAAACACTTAAATTTAACTATAATGGGAAAGAAGAGAAATGCAAGTTCATTAATAAGTGAACTATAAAGGAAGACACGCAAGGCGTATAATTCAGAGGAAAAGATCAGAATTGTAATTGAAGGTATCCCAGGTGAGGTGAGTATTGCTGAACTCTGTCGCAAGGAAGGTATTCATCAAGCAAACTATTACAAGTGGAGTAAGGATTTCATGGAAGCGGGCAAGCACAGGTTAAATGGCGATACCATGCGAGAAGCCAATACCTCAGAGGTTCAAGAATTAAAAGGTGAGAACGCCTCTTTAAAGGAACTGGTGGCAGATCTTTCACTAGAAGTGAGAGACTTGAAAAAAAACATTGGTTCACCCTAGTAAAGAGGAAGAAGTACATGCATTACAGTCAAAACGAAAAGATGGAGATCATCCGTCTTGTAGCGCAAAGTGATCTTGGTGTTATCAGGACGCTTAGGCAACTAAGAGTGAATAAAACCACCCTTTACAACTGGTATAATAGCTACCAACAGCATGGATATGATGGGTTGGCTCGAAGGTCTGGTAATAGGAAAGAAGTCTGGAATAAGATCAACTTAGCTGACAGAGATAAAGTAGTTGAGATTGCTTTAGAACGCCCTGAGTTATCATCTAGAGAGCTGGCATGGCATATCATAGATAAATACAGTTATTATATCAGTGAGTCGAGTGTATATAGGATATTAAAGCTCAATGGTCTTATCACAACTCCTTCATTCAGGATTATGAGTGCATCTGATAGTTTTCAAGATAAAACCACTTCAGTAAATCAGATGTGGCAAACAGACTTCACTTATTTTAAAATAGTTGGATGGGGATGGTATTACTTATCGACCATATTGGATGATTACAGCCGTTTTATTGTCAACTGGAAGTTGTGTGGCACTATGAAGGCAGAGGATGTAAAAACAGACCTTAGATGAGGCTTTATTAGTCGCACACCCCCATGCTCCTGCAAAATTACTATTTGACAATGGATCGTGTTACCTATCTATTGAACTAGTAGAATATTTAAATGACCGAAACATGAAACATGTACGAGGTCGACCGCTTCATCCACAAACTCAGGGTAAAATTGAACGATATCACAGATCAGTGAAGAATGTAGTGAAACTGGATAATTATTACAGCCCAGGGCAGTTAGAGCATAAGATGAAGCAATTTGTTCAGTATTACAACGATGACAGATACCATGAGTCCATCAATAACCTTACTCCTTCTGAGGTCTATTATGGAACTGGAGAACGAAAACTTAGGCGCAGGAAAAGAATCAAACAACAAACTTTAATTGAACGGAAAAAACAGAATCAAAATATTTATTTAAATTGGTATCAACACTCGCTTAATTTATATCTGAAAAAGTCCACTTTTATTTGATGACATACAATAAGTAAAAAGAAAATAAATGACTTAAAAGGCACAATAAGAAGTATTTAGCTAATAAAAAGAAAAGCAATTACTTCCCGATACAGAATTTAGAAAATATATTCTCGAGTAAATCATCGGTAGTAATTTCGCCAGTGATTTCTCCTAAGGCATGTAGTGATTGTCGAATGTCGGCTGCCAGAAAATCATGGGTAATATCATCGGTGATACCTTGCAATACTTTTCGAAGGGCTATTTTCGTTTGCATCAACCCCTCATAATGACGCGCATTGGTCACGATGGCATTGCTATTTTTAAATTGAGCCAGATCTAGGACATCAATCAGTTTGCTTTTCAATCCCTCGAGATTGGTTTTAGAAGCCGCAGAGATCAAGACTGCGCGATCATCAGATTGGACATGTGTTTTTAAATTTTGGTCTGCTTGATCCAGCTTATTACCTACGATGATGAAAGGGACTTCTTGCTGCTCCAAGGAGGATAATTGTTCCTGATAAGCAGATAAGCTATCATTTTGAAGGTCTACCATATAGAGCAGTATAGAGGCTTCCCGCATTTTGGTATGTGTTCGAGCGACACCCATGGCCTCTACTTGATCTTCGGTCGCCCGGATGCCTGCCGTATCTACAAATCGAAAGGGGATGCCTGCCAAAATAATTTCATCTTCAATAAAATCTCGGGTCGTACCTGGGATGTCCGAGACTATGGCTTTTTCCTCATTGAGCAAGGCATTGAGTAGAGTAGATTTGCCTGAATTAGGTTTACCGGCGATGACCGTGGGGATGCCTTTTTTGATGACGTTTCCCAAGCTGAAGCTTTCGATTAATCCTTGGATTGCTCCTTGGATTTTCTCAACCAATGATTTGAGCTCTTCGCGATTGGCAAATTCTACATCTTCTTCACCAAAATCAAGTTCTAACTCGATCATGGAGGCAAAATGGATCAATTCTTGTCTGAGTTTTTTGATTTCGTCGGAAAATCCACCCCGCATTTGATTGATCGCTGCCTGATGTGCGGTTTCATTCTCTGAAGCAATCAGATCTGCGACCGCCTCTGCCTGAGCCAAATCAAATCGCCCGTTGAGGAAGGCCCTTTGGGTAAATTCACCAGGTTTAGCCAATCGAGCACCTCCATCGATGAGGGCTTCAATGACTCTTTGGAGCAAGTAAGGAGATCCATGACATGAGATTTCAATGACGTCTTCCTTGGTATAAGATTGGGGACCTTTGAACAAGGAGACTACTACCTCATCAAGAATTTGATTATTTTTCAATAAATGCCCGTAATGTATGGTATGTGTTTTTTGAATATTTAGGTCCTTACTTGGAAATAATGTGTTGACGATAGGAAAGGCAGCAGTACCAGAAATTCTAATAATACCGATGGCACCGATACCCGGGGCAGTGGCCAAAGCAACAATGGTGTCTTGATGTGTATTCATGTTATGGGTGCAAGATAGGCGATATATAGGGTTTTATGCTCAATGCCAAGGCAAGTTAGCCGCCTTGGTTTATATTTTGAGCAAGGGGGAAAGGCACTTTTTGATTTTCAAGGCCATCATTCAATGGAATACTTGCCAAATTTGTGTGACCAAAAAGGTGACCAAAAAGCCTAAAATCACCGGCATGATACTTGCAAATACGGTCCATTTCCAGCTTTTAGTTTCCTGGTATATGGTATAAATGGTCGTACTGCATGGATTATGGAGCAGACTAAAGAGCATTAAATTAATACCTGTGAGTAGGGTCCAACCTCCCGCGTGCAGTAAGGCAGCCGTTTCTGTTGCCGATTCTAACTCAAACATGACGCCGTCGCCTGCACCCATGAGATTTAGGTGGGCAACGGTAAGCATCAAAATAGTGGGAATGACAATTTCATTGGCAGGAATGGCCACTACATAGGCCAATAAGATGACTCCATTCAAGCCAAAAAATAGCCCAAAACCATCCATCCAATCAATGGTAATGTTGGCCAAGCTTAAATCACTCACATAAATATTGGAAATCAACCAAATTACTGCACCCGCAGGGGCTGCAAAGACCATAGCCCGCCATAATACGATTAAAGTTCGATCAATCAAAGAAGTATAAAGGGTGGTCCAGAGGTTCGGAGGACGGTAAGGAGGTAATTCTAAGGCAAAAGTAGAAACTTCTCCTTTCAACAAGGTTTTTGACAACATCCAAGAGGATAAAAAGGTAAATCCGACCCCCAAAAGAGCGACTCCAATCACGGCAATGCTGGCCAAAATTGATGAAAAACTATCGGGTACCAAGGCGCCGATAAAAATAGTGGCGATCAATATTTGGGTGGGCCATCGACCATTGCAGAGTGAAAAATTATTGGTAATGATGGCAATGAGCCGTTCTCTTGGACTGTCAATGATACGAGTAGCGACTACGCCTGCAGCATTACAACCCCATCCCATACTCATGGTGAGGGCTTGTTTACCATGTGCACCAGACTTCTTGAATAACGAATCGAGATTGAAAGCCACTCTGGGCAAATAACCAAAATCTTCGAGCAAGGTGAACATGGGGAAGAAGATGGCCATAGGGGGAAGCATCACGGAGATGACCCAGCCCAAGGCCAAGTATACCCCGTCGATGAGAAAACCATCCAGCCACCAAGGAAGACCTACTTGGGAAGCTCCTGTCTTAAGTATGGGATGAAGAAACTCTAAAAAGAAGCGCGCCAATAAGCCAGATGGATAATTTGCTCCTTGAATTGTCAGCCATAAAATGATCGAAAGGATCAGAATCATGATGGGGAAGCCGTATTTTTTACTGGTCAGTACTTGATCTAATTTTCTTTCAAAACTATAGGGATTGGGTTCTCCTTGCTTAATTTCTGTCTTTTGGGCAATCTGAGCTGCATCGGCATAAATGCCTTCAACTAAAGTATCGTGGAAGTTTTCTCCAACTTCCCACCTAAGCTCAGAGGCTAGATCCAAGAGGTCTTGTGTATCATTTTCTTTCATGTTAACGCTTGGTCAAAATCGCCATTTTTAAGTGCTTTAATAACATCGGCATCGGCATCTAGGAGTCGCATGGCAATCCATCTGCTGTTGGGCTGGCCTGGATAATTTTTTCTTATTTTTTTATCCAATTTATCAACCATTTTTTGGGCTGGTTTTGAGAGTCCTTTGATGCGGTGAGGTTTACAGATGATTTGTCGCGTAGCTACTTGATGTACGGTACTGATCAATTCTGGGATGCCTTGCTTCTTAATGGCACTGCATTTGATGACGGGAATCCCCAGTTCTTTGCCTAAGGTTCGCTCATCGATATCAATGTGATGTCTGAGTGCTTCATCCATAAGATTGAGACAAAGCACCGCGCGATCTGTGATCTCTAGTATTTGTAAGACCAAATTGAGATTTCTTTCTATTCTGGCAGCATCTACGACAATGATGGTTACATCCGGCTTTCCAAAGAGGATGAAATTCCTTGCAATTTCTTCATCCTGGGAAGTAGACAATAAGGAATAGGTTCCTGGCAGATCAATCAGCTTCATTTTTTTATCTTTATAACGGTAGCCTCCTTCTGCGCGGGTAACTGTTTTCCCAGGCCAATTGCCCGTGTGCTGCTTGAGGCCAGTAAGGGCATTGAAGACGGTGCTTTTACCTGTATTGGGGTTGCCGGCTAAGGCAATAACGTAGTCCGCATGGTCTACATTGATGCCCAGCTTTAATAGTTGTGCTGAATTATTCAGCGCACATGAATCACAAGCTTCCAGTTCTGTCATATTGGGTTTTTTCAATCAGGATTAAATCAGCTTGATCATTTCTCAAGGCAATCAAAGTATTTCGGAGTCGGTAAGCTCTTGGATTTTGGTTAGGCCCCAAGTACTCTAAGGTGAGCAACGTGCCTTTAATGAAGCCTAGGTCTAGTAGTCTGCGCCGATTGGCACCTCTGCATTCTGTAGAAATACCTAAAATCGTTGCATGTTCCCCTTCGATCAAACTAGAAAGACGGACTTTGCCCTCCTCGTATACTTCCTGTGAGGTTAAAAGCACTACTTGAATATTGCTAGCTACGACTGTAGACAATTGGATGGAATGTCCTTCGGACTCAAAAAAGACATGATGATTTTCAGAGGCGCTTATTTTTATGTGTGCACCGATGTGTAATTTTTCTTTGATGATCTGGCGATATATTGATTTAGGTTCATCTTCAATATGTATGATTTTAGCAACAGTTCCCACGGGAACACCTACAATTGAAGTACCTGTCTCCGATATCATTTCACCTAAAGCAGTGGGAATAGGATCACCGTGTGGATCAAATCGAGGCCTTCCGAGTTCTTCATAGAGCGCCTCAGCTTCTTCCTTTGATAATTGATGTTCTTTGGCTTCTGCCAAGTCATGCCATAGGGTTTTGTCAAAACCAGTTTTCTCTGAAAGATATTTTTCCCATAATCGATGAATTCTGATGATGCTCAGGGCATAATTTTTTCCAGTTTCAGTCAGCGTAACATGACTGCTAGATATCTGGATCAGTCCCTTTTGAGTCATTGATTCAATGATTTTTAAGATTTTTCGCTCTGGTATTTTTAAAGCTCCTGAAAGCATCCTAAAGTCCGTGGTCTTTTGACTCGAGGTTACATGGTAGAGCTGTTTGAGCAAATCTTCAGTGATTGATTTTTCTATATATTTAAAAGGAAGTAACCATCGCAGTGAATATGTGCAGAAAAATTTATTACAAAAACAACTAAAAGGGAGGCAAAAAACAAAAGCACATAGCCTTGATTAAGCAGGAGAGGTAGGGCAGCAAATAATTTTTCTGTATTTAAAAACAGGGTCATAAATTTTTTGCTATTAATATTTGAGAAGTAATTTTTTCGGAAAGAAAGAGGGTACCTAAATCAGCCAATTTAACCTGCATGGATTGATCAAAACCATTGACCTCTTTCACTTCAATATATAATCCCAATCGGATATTTATTTTATCTAGATGCTGCAAGAGTAGAGGATCTTCATTCTTCACACCCACGATGATTCCATTTTCATGGGACGTCATTTCTGATAATAATTTTGAAGAGCCTAGTTGAACTTGACCGTTCGCGTCGGGTATCGGATCTCCATGTGGGTCGATGGTTGGATTACCAAGAAAATCATCTAATCGATTGACCAGCTCGGGAGACTTTATGTGTTCCAATTGTTCCGCAATTTCATGTACTTGATCCCATTTGAAATTCAAATGATTGACCAAAAAGACTTCCCACAATCTATGTTTTCTTATAATTTTTAAGGCCTCTTTCAAGCCTGATTCAGACAAAGTAACCCCCTTATATTTTTCATAAAAAATTAATTTTTTATAAGAAAGCTTCTTGATCATGTCACTTACAGTGGCGGGCTTTGTTTGTAAACTATCAGCCAAAGCATTGGTAGATACATTAGACTCTGGAGTAGTTCCTATTTGAAAAATAGCCTTAATGTAATTTTCTTCAGTAAGACTAAGAGCCTTTTCCATTAGACAAAGTTAATTAAATTTTTAGACTAATCTAAAAATTAATTTAGAGCTATTTATTAAAAAAACTATAATTATCTATATTTCAGTAATATATGTATGTTATTTAATGTGATAGATGAAATTATAAATAAATTATTTTGATTAGAATAGAATCAAAAAAACGAGCTGTTAAAGTAATTATAGTCATAGAAGAGGACCATTAATAGGTTAAAAGACTCCTAAAAAGGCAGATATTCTGTTTTGAGACTACTATTCAGGTAGCGTTATCGGATAGAGATTAACTTGTATATTCTTTTTAATTATGAGCCGGGAGATTTGAAAATAAAAATTATTATTATAGATTTATTTAATCAAATGCTTAGCTAAAATTAAAAGGGGGTTAGATTCGCCACAGAATTATTTTAGATTTTTGAGTATTCAATACACGAAGACTTGAACATTGAAAAAAAATAATAATATTACTGTTTATGGATTTAGAGAAACTAATAGAAAATGCTTGGGTCGATAGGGCTAAACTGAATGAAAAAGAGGTGATTCTTGCCATCAAAACGGTGGTAGACGATCTTGACATCGGACGTCGAAGAATTGCGGAGCCCGTAAACGGTATTTGGCAAGTTAATGAGTGGCTCAAGAAGGCGGTAATCTTATATTTCCCTTTAATGAAAATGCAACTCATCGAAGTGGGCCCCTTTCAATTTCATGATAAAATTAAATTGAAATCGGGGTATGATTTGTTGGGTGTTCGTGTTGTACCGCATGCAGTGGCTAGATATGGATCATTCATAAGCAAGGGCTGTATTTTAATGCCTTCTTATGTAAATATTGGGGCCTACGTAGATGAAGGGACTATGGTAGATACCTGGGCTACCGTGGGAAGTTGTGCCCAAATAGGTAAGAATGTTCACTTGAGTGGAGGTGTAGGTATTGGAGGGGTCTTAGAGCCTGTGCAAGCAGCACCTGTCATTATAGAAGATGATGCCTTTATTGGTTCTAGATGTATTGTGGTCGAAGGAATTAGGGTAGGTAAAGAGGCGGTACTTGGTGCCAACGTGGTGCTGACTGCGAGCTCCAAGATCATTGATGTGACGGGTAGTGAGCCTGTGGAGTTCAAGGGCTATGTACCTGAGCGGTCTGTAGTGATACCCGGTTCTTACGTTAAAAAATTTCCTGCAGGTGAATTTAATGTACCCTGTGCCATGATCATTGGACAAAGAAAAGCGAGTACTGACAAGAAAACATCACTAAACGCAGCCTTAAGAGAAAATAATGTTGCCGTTTAACTTAGCTTTATAGGATATATTTTTTTTGGATGCTACTTTATTTAGTTTCATGAGATTTCTTTTATTTCTCTTTTCTGCAATCATGAGTATATTCAGTCTGGCACAGACAGTGACTCAGGAAAGGTCAGCTGAACATAATTTTATTTCAGGAGAGCAATTGAAATTCAATTTGAATTATGGGTGGTTTAACGTTGGGTCGGCTTCACTGCAGGTATCCGATACGGTCGTTTATGATGCGGATTGTTATCAGGTAGAGATCGTGGGTCAAACGGCGGGATTTCTGAGTCTGTTTACGCGAGTGGATGATACTTGGGGAGCTTTTATAGAAAAATCGGATTTACTCCCTTTGGTATCTTACTCGGAGATAGAGGAGGGTAATTACACGCGTAGAGATGAGGTCTTTTTTGATAAACTGGTACAACGTATTAGAGTAGATAAGATCAGGAGAAAAAAGAAGAATCCGACGAAGTATTTTGATTATCAGGGGGAGATGAATGATTTGATGAGTGGATACTTGAAGTTGAGAAATATAGACTTCAATGAATTAAGGCCAAGCGATACCATAAGGTTTAAAGCCTTTTATGATGAGATTTTCTATGATTTTGGTTTAATCTACAAGGGTAAAAAACTACTAAAATCTAAGGTTGGGAAACGAATGGCACATCAAGTGCAGCCCATTTTACCAGAAAATGATATTTTTAGGGGAGAGGCTCCGATTACCGCTTGGATTTCTGCAGACAAAGATCAGCTACCGTTGAAGATCGAAGCACAAATGTTTTTCGGACATGCCACTTGTACCTTATTAGATTATAAAAATATCAAATTTGGTAAGGATTACGAGTAGATTTTAATATTTAATTAGTGAGATTTAATATATGAAATATTTTAATTTTTTTCTAATGATTGCTGTTTGGAGTTGTACAGGAAATACACAAATTGGCGATGATTATTTTGAGCAAGGGGCTTATGACGAGGCGATTATTGCTTATTCTGATTATTTGTCAGGACATAAGCCCACTGTAACCGTGCTTTACCAGAGGGGTAGAAGCTTTGAAGAAATTGGAGAATACAAACATGCCTTAGTGGATTTTGAAAAAATACTGGAATTAGACAAGAAAAATATCATAGCACAAACCAGCATAGCTAAGGTAAAATATGAATTGGGGGATTTCGAGCAGGCGGTATTAGCTGCTCAAAAAGCCATCAAGTGGGGGCCTGATTTTGCGCAATCTCATTTTTGGCTTGCTAAAGGAGTACATCAAATGGGTTATTTTGAAGCTGCACTCAAGTCTTATGAAAAGGCCATTAAGTTAAATCCAGATTATGGGGATGCCTTTTATTATCGTGGAGCTTTAAAAATCTCTATGGATAAGGTCAAATCGGCCTGCGAAGATTTCAGGCAGGCAAAACGTCTTAATGTTGAGGGTTCATCTATTGCTAAGAAAAAATATTGCAGCTAATGTCAATTTATACTAATTCAGATCATTTTCGATCCATTGAAACGCCATTTTATTATTACGATATACCCCTCCTTCAAAAGACCATCAGAATGGCTCAAGAAGCTTTAGGTAATGGCCCCTATCAGATACATTATGCCTTTAAGGCCAATTCTAATCGACGTATTCTTAATGAAGTATTGAAGTTTGGATTGGGAGCTGATTGTGTCAGTGGAAATGAAGTTAATAGAGCGGTTGAGATGGGTTTTGATCCTAGAAATATCTTATTTGCTGGAGTGGGTAAGACGGATAAAGAAATTAAATTAGGATTAGAACACGATATTTTTGCTTTTAATGTTGAATCATTGCAAGAGTTGAAAGTATTGGATCAGTTATCTGGCGTTTCGGGTAAAAAAACGCGATTTGCTTTACGAATTAATCCAAATGTGGATGCAGGGACCCATGAGTACATTACGACAGGCAAGCGTGACAACAAATTCGGAATCACTTTAGAAGAGCTCAACTTAGCCATTCCGTTGATAAAATCTTTGGAACATACCGAATTTATAGGGATTCATTTTCATATAGGTTCTCAAATATTGGATCTTTCGAGGTTTAAAGAACTTGTAGATCGGTGCAATGAGGTCCAACGCCTGTTACTTGATCATTCATTTGAACTGCCTCATATCAATGTTGGAGGAGGTTTAGGTATCGATTATGATCAGCCTGAGGCAAATTCCATTGCTAATTTTAAGGGATATTTTGACTGTTTTAAAAAGAATTTAGCCCTCTTGCCAAATCAAACCTTACATTTTGAATTGGGTAGATCTTTGGTCGCTCAGTGTGGCTCTTTGATTGCTCGTGTACTGTATATTAAACCGGCTGAGCGAACCAGTTTTATGATTCTAGACGCCGGCATGACTGAATTGATCAGACCAGCCTTATATCGCTCCTTTCATTTTATTGAAAATCTCTCTTCACAAGAAGGGTCAGTTGTTTATGATGTTGTGGGACCCATATGTGAAACATCAGATGCTTTTGCGAGGGGCCTTTCATTACCAGAAACGAAAAGGGGAGATATGCTCGCCATTCGTTCGGCAGGTGCTTATGGAGAAGTCATGGCAAGTCAATACAACTTGCGTGAAGTAGCCCCAAGTATTTTTAGTGACGATTTTAAGTAAATAAAAAGCCAGCAATAAGGTAGAGAAGGCCCGCTAAGCCGCCTGTGAACAGTGCATAGGGCAATTGTGTTTTGATGTGATCAATATGATTGCTTTTTGTGGCTACCGAAGCGATGAGTGTTGTGTCGGATATAGGAGAACAATGGTCTCCAAAAACACCTCCACCCAAAACAGCGGCTAAGCTCAAATAGGGATGTAATCCCATAGTTTCAATCAACGGCACGACGATGCTGATCATGATGGCAAAAGTACCCCAAGAGGTACCTGTTGAAAAGGCAACAAAACAGCTTGTAATAAAAAGAACAAAGGGAGCCATGCCTGGTGAAAGCCAATTTGAGGTGACTTGAGCAACATAGATTCCAGTTCCCAATTCTTTACATAAGGCCCCTAAAGCAAAGGCTAGCACCATTAAGATGGCCATAACCAACATTTCATTCATGCCTTTTATGGATTCACTAAAAAAGGATGCTAGTGTAATTTTTCTTTGTATTCCCATCATAAGTGCCGCTATAAATAAGGCAAAAACAATGGCATAAGTAACGGCGCTACTCCCCGATCCATTGCCAATACTGTTCCAAATAGCTGCGTTCAAGTCACCTATAAAAGGATCCTCCCAACCTGTATAAATTAAAAAAAAAGGCATAGAAAGTACCATAGCGGCTAAGGGCCATATCATTAAATGGGGATTTCCTGATGGTATGTCAGCTTTTTCATGAGTTATTTCATCTTTGATATTTATTTCAAATGATCGCATGGGTCCAAAGGATTTTCCTGTATATGCCAAATAAAATAAAAAGAATAAGGTAAGAATAGGATAAAAATTGAAAGGGATAGAATAAATGAGCATTTTGAATGGATCTAAATGTTCATAAGCCATTAGCAAGCCCATGATATAGGCACCCCAAGCGTTGAGTGGAAATAAGATACATGCCGGCGCCGAACTGCTATCTGCCAGATAAGCCAATTTTTCTTTGGCCATATTATATTTATCAAAAAGGGGTTTGAATGCTGTCCCCACAGCTAAAATTGAAATATTTGATTCAATAAATATGAGAAACCCAGTAAGACCTGCAGCAAGTTGAATATTCCTTTTGGGGTTTTTAGTTTGTACTAGCTTTTTTTGAATGAGGCAAATAAACCCATCCACGCCCCCTGAGAATTTGATCAATTGAATCAAGGCTCCAATCAAAAGCGTAAATACGACGGTACGTGTATTCCCTGCACTGCGAAACACATCAATGATGGCCTCAACCGTAGCAATAAGTCCCAAAAAAAGATTACCCTCACTGATAATGACCCATCCAATGGTAATACCCAATAGGAGTGAAAAGATCACTTGCTTGGTTCTAATTGCCAAAAATATGGCTAAAATGGGTGGAATTAAAGATAAAAATCCGTAGTCGGTCATTTGATTTTTAATTGCTCGTCTGGAATTGGATTACCTGCTTGGTATAAATAGGTGTTGAAAAGATGGATCACTATTTTTTTCAATGGATCTTTTTCTTTTCTTTTTTTCATGGTCTGATTGGCGTCGATACTTGATTGCCAGATCAACTTTTTGGTACTGTTATCTACCAATTCAATCAGTACGGCTCCTACTATATTATTACTGACCTTGGGGTAATAGGTAATATTAAAGCTCCCTTGGTTCGAATTTCTCGTATTTTCAGAGCCATAAATGATTTCAAACCTTAGGATTACATCAGGATTTTCTGCGTCTACTATATAGCCCCTTCGCTTCATTTCATCAAGAATAAAGGGTTCAATGCGATTATTTACCTCATCGGCTTCAACCGCACTGAGATGATCAGATTTAGAATTTAAAATATAAAAACTATGGTAATTGACAAAGTCTGCTTTCTCATTTCGATATTGGATGATTCTAGGGGTACAAGAGTAAAAAAACAAACCAATAATGAGTAAGCGAAAATACATATTCACGAAGATAGAAAACATTATTTGTTTTAGGGTTGTTTTCAGTTCTCGAAGGGGTTTCATTGTCTTAAAACAATGGGGACTCATTATTGTTTTCCTTATTTATTTAAGGTGGTTCCTCTCAATATTATTTCGGTAGGTAGCGTAATAGACTTCGGCTCTATAAATGTATCTTTAGAATGAATTTCCTCCAATAATAACTCGGCAGCTTTTTTTCCCATATCATTTCCATTTTGCTTAATTGTAGTCAGTGTAGGTGAGATAAAAGAGGAAAATTGCCAATCAGAATAACCTATGATGGCAACTTCTTGGGGGACAGATATATGGGCTGCTTGTAGCGCTTGTAAAGCTCCTACTGCAGCGATGTCGTTAACGGCAAATATTCCGTCGAATTTCATGCCTTTTTGCAAGGCATTTTGAATGATTTTGAAGCTCTCTTCAACATCCCCATCTCCACAACGCAATATTTTTTCTCGACTAAAAGGAATACCTAAATCTCGATGAGCTTGAACAAATCCACGCGTACGTTGCTCGCTCAACATAAGCCCTTCTGGACCCGAGAGATGGATTAAATTTGTTTTTCCTGATTCAATTAAATGTTTGGTTGCATTGTAGCCACCTTCAAAATCGTTTGAAAGAATTTTACTGGCATCAATGGGTACATCACGATCAAAAAACACAATAGGTATGCCTTTATCTTGAATCGCGATGAAATGATCATAATGATTGGTGTTTTTAGAGACACAGGCCAAGATACCGTCTACCCTGTGATTGAACAATGCTTTACTATCGAGTATTTCACGATCAATATTTTCATTGGATTGGCAAATGATAATATTATAACCATTGGAATAAGCGATATCTTCAATACCACTGATGACTGTGGAAAAGAAAAAATGCACCAGTTCTGGTAAAATCACGCCAATCGTATTGGTTTTACTATGCCTTAAACTTAGGGCTAGGGCATTGGGTTCATAATTGAGTTCTTTTGCTAATTTTTTTACGCGAGCTCTGGTTACTGCACTGATTTCAGGATTGTCCTTAAGGGCTCGCGAAACGGTACTGGTCGCAATGTTCAATTCTCGAGCTAAATCTTTTAAGGTGACTGCTTGTTTCATTAAGATTTATCGCTGCATGGTTTAAAGAGGCATTAGGCACATAAAGCATGAGGTTGAGAACATAACCTAACAAAGGTAATCGATATCAATCATACGGAATACTAGAGAAATAAAAAAAACGGATTTCTATCAAAAAAACAACTTTCTAACAAGCCCATCCCAAAAAGTATGATTATGCAACCGATTGCGATAATAAATATGAATTAGCATGATTATCAATGCATTAATTTGTTTTAAATTTAAAAAACTAAGGATGATAATCCTTAGTTTTTCTCTTATTATCTCACTTATTTATATGATTCATTTACGAAGTATTTTACTCCTTTCCGTTTTTGCTTTGTCACCTTTAATGAGCAGTGCGCAAGAACTAAGTAGAGTTGAACCTCCTTTTTGGTGGGCGGGTATGGTAAATCAACAACTCCAGTTGATGATTTACGGGAGTGATATTTCGATATTAAACCCACATATTGATTACCCAGGCGTGTCCATAATTAAATCTACCCCAGTTAAGAATCCAAACTATTTGTTTCTAGATCTTAAATTAGCTCAGGATGTTGTACCTGGGACTTTTGAAATTAAATTTAGCAGAGGTAACAAGGTGGTCCAAACCTATGCTTATGAATTAAAGGAAAGAAGGGAAAATTCAGCCCTTCGTCAAGGGTTTAATTCCAGTGACGTATTGTATCTCATTACCCCCGATCGCTTTGCCAACGGCAATCCCTCCAATGATGAAATGCCTGAATTAAAAGAAAAATTAAATCGTGGCCTCAAGGGTGGACGTCATGGTGGAGATGTCAAGGGAATGGTGGATCATCTGGACTATATTGATGAAATGGGATTTACGGCAATTTGGCTCAATCCAATTTTGGAAAATAATATGGCACATTATTCTTATCATGGCTATTCAACTACTGATTTTTATAAGGTAGATCCACGTTATGGAGACAATGAAGAATTTAGGGCATTTTCCCAGCAAGCAAAAGAGAAAGGTGTGGGAATCATCATGGATATGATCATCAATCATTCGGGTTCGGAACATTGGTGGATGAAAGATTTTCCTATGGACGATTGGGTAAATTATCAAGAAGAGTTTAAAAACGGAGCTTATCATATTACAACACATACCAAACCCGTTGTACAAGACCCCCATAAATCTAATATTGATTTGAAAGAATTTGTGGATGGATGGTTTGTTCCTACTATGCCGGATTTAAATCAGCGGAATCAATACATGGCTATTTATTTACTCCAAAATGCCATTTGGTGGATTGAATATGCGGATCTGATGGGTATCAGGATGGATACGTATCCCTATCCCGATATGGACTACTTACAAGAATGGTCTTGTGGTGTATTGAATGAGTATCCTAACTTCAATGTAGTGGGGGAAGAGTGGAATACGCAGCCCGCCATTGTCGCTCATTGGCAAAAAGGTAAGGAAAATGCTACGGGTCATGTTTCCTGCCTACCTAGTGTCATGGACTTTCCTTTGCAAGCAGCCTTCATCAAATCTTTAAACGAAAATGAAGAGAGAAATATGTGGAGAGAGGCCTATGCCATGCTGGCTTTGGATTTCATATACCCAGATCTAGACAATCTGGTGGTATTTCCAGACAATCATGATATGAGTCGATTTTTCACACAAGTCCATGAAAATTTTGATTTGTTTAAATTAGGGATTGCTTATTATGCTACTATAAGGGGTATTCCACAATTTTATTATGGTACAGAAATTTTAATGAGTAATCCAGGAAGTGAAGATCATGGATTGATTCGTTCAGATTTCCCAGGAGGCTGGGAAGGAGATCAGGTCAATGGATTCACGGGTGATGGCTTGACGACTCAGCAGTTGGAAGCTCAACAATATATGAAGAAAATATTGAATTGGAGAAAAGGGAATGAGGCGATTCATAAAGGTGAATTGATGCATTATAATCCAAAAGAAGGGGTTTATGTATTTTTCAGATATACTGAAAAAGATAAGGTCATGATTATTTTGAACAAAAATAAAACGGCCAAAGGTCTAGAGTTTTCCAGGTTTGGCGAGATGATCCAACCGGACGATCAGGGCGTAGATATTATTTCAAATCAAATGGTAGATTTTTCAAGAGCGCTTCAATTGGATCCTTTATCTGCTATGATTATTGAGTTAAATTGACCGATACTCCCATGTGCTTATTATATAAGTATTTATTGAGTTGATTAAACCGGCTTAAATTTTATAATCCTTGTAGGAATTTGTAATTTTGAGAGCTGTAATGTGCTCCAAATTCAAATTTATTTTTTTTCTGTTATTGCTGCCCGCAATTGTTCTGGCGCAGCAGGATGTTTCGGTGGCAAGATCTTGGAACGAGGTATTGCTTGCATCCATTCGAAATGATTATGCCCGGCCTACTGTACATGCAAGGAATCTGTTTCATGTTTCTGCAGGTATGTACGATGCATGGGCCGTACATGACCCAAAAGCAGAACCCTATTTTTTAAACAAAACACGAGGTCAATATTATTTTTCTTTCGAGGAAGGTTACACATTGGTCTGAAGCCATTGAGGTAGCCCAAGAGACGGCAATGAGCTACGTGGCTTACCGATTGATCAGTCACAGATTTAGGTACAGCCCTGGAGCAACTGAAGTAAAGCAACTTGCAGATGATTTAATGATGGAATTGGGTCATGATATTTATTTGATAAGTCAAGATTATTTGAATGAGGGACCTGCGGCTTTAGGAAATTATCTGGCCGAACAAATCATATTATATGGGCTTCAGGATGGTTCTAATGAGAATCAAGATTATCAAAACTTATTCTATAGCCCAGTCAATGATCCTTTGATCTTGAGTCAACGGGATAGTAGCATTTCCTTGAATGATCCTAATAGGTGGCAGCCTCTTGGTTTTGATCAGTTCATAGATCAATCGGGCAATTTGATCGTAGGGTCACCCAGTTTTCTGGGTGCAGAATGGGGAAGTGTGATCCCTTTTGCTTTAAAAAATTCTTCTATAGCAGAAAGAGATGGATTTGAATATTCTATTTATCATGATCCTGGAGCACCGTCATTGTTGGTGCCTGGGGATGTCCAAGGTTCAGTTGATTACAAATGGAATTTTAGTTTGGTAGCCTCCTGGTCTTCGCACTTGGATATAGTGGATTCAATTTTGATAGATATTTCCCCCAATACATTGGGTAATTTAGACCTAGCTGATTTTCCTAAAAATAGAGAAGAAGTTAAAGAATTCTATGATTTTTTTAATGGTGGAGATGGGAGTGAGGGCTATGTATTAAACCCTATAACTGATCAGTCGTATGATGTGCAAATAGTACCTAGAGGTGATTATACTCGTGTTTTATCCGAGTTTTGGGCAGATGGTCCTGATTCAGAAACACCACCAGGTCATTGGTTTAAAATAATGAATGACGTGATGGATCATCCTTTATTTGATAGAAAATTGGAGGGAGAAGGTGCGCCATTGACGGCTTTGGAGTGGGATGCAAAAGCTTATTTTATATTGGGAGGTGCCATGCATGATGCAGCCATTGCTGCTTGGTCGATCAAGGGTTATTATGATTTTATTCGACCTATTTCAGCTTTAAGATATATGGCTAGTTTAGGACAATCATCCTTACCTGAAGGAATCAATTATCATGTCGATGGTATGCCTTTGGTTGAAGGCTTGATCGCACAAGTAGAAGCTGGAGATGCATTGGTTGGACTGAATGGTGAAAACATCGGGGCCATTAAATTATATAGTTGGAAAGGCCATGATGAAATTCAGGAGGTGACCCAAGATGTAGCAGGCGTGGGTTGGGTATTGGCAAAAAATTGGTGGCCATATCAGCGACCGTCATTCGTCACTCCACCCTTTGCAGGTTATATTTCAGGGCATTCGACTTATTCTAGGGCGGCCGCTACTGTATTAACCTTACTTACGGGGGATCCTTATTTTCCAGGAGGAATGGGTGCTTACTTAGCAAAAAAAGATGAATTTTTAAAGTTTGAAAGGGGCCCCAGTCAAGACATAACCTTACAATGGGCGAAATATATAGATGCTGCAGATCAATGTGGTTTATCTAGAATTTATGGAGGTATTCACCCCCCAATGGATGATCTACCTGGACGTTTGATCGGTGCTCAAGTAGGTGAAGCGGCTTACGCATTGTCAACCTCTTTGTTTAACTCCGAAGAGCTTCTGAATCTATCAAAGGGCGAGAATTTTAAGATTTATCCCAATCCGGTAAGCGAAGGGAACGTATTTAAAGTGATTTCAGATAGGCCCGTGGTCCAACTTCAAATTACGGATCTCATGGGATCAGTCATTATAGATCGGCCTATCGAGCATCAGAAGGCGGCTACTTATATTTTCAAGATGGCCTCATTATCAAGGGGTTCATATGTAGTATCGCTGATAGATGAAAAGGGTGAGTATCGTTCAAAATTGCTTCAGGTTCATTGAGGTATTTGGGTCTTGATGAGGTAAGGCTCAGTGAGATTAGGTAACTGAATTCAGGTAATGATCATTAAATTTTAAAATACACAGACAAAGGCTAATTAAATTAGTATTTACTATTTAAATTAGCATAATGAAAATTGAATCTGGTTATTATAAGATTAAGTTGCGCGGCAGAAGCCTAGATGATCAGTATCATTATTTACGTGTTTTTCATCAAAACAAGATAAAATACCTCCAATTAAGTAACGGAATCCCACAGGAGGCGAGTAGCTATGAGGAGGCCTTGTTAAGTTCGTATGAGTTGGTGAAGCAAATCACTCATCACCATCCCATAGAGGTACGCAATGCTATCATTACGATTTCTTGGCAAGATGAAGACGACGATCCCTTCCAATTAAAAACAAGAAACATACACGCCTTGAGACGGGTGTTCGAATTGTTTCCTAGACTGGCCAAGGCCCTCCATGTAGAGATGAAGAAGTCCAAGGACAAGAAATAATTATTTTTTTCTAGGTAGGGCACCTCTTATCGCTGTTTCGGACATAGGGTCATCGGGCCAACTGTGTTTCGGGTAGCGCCTTTTGAGTTCTTTACGAACTTCAAAATAAGTATGTTCCCAAAAACTCATGAGATCAGTAGTGACTTGGACGGGTTTGAAACCGGGAGATAATAAATGCAATACTACTTTTATCAATCCTTCATTGATGGTTGGACTTTTCTTCCATCCAAAAAGTTCTTGTAATCTTACCGCTAGAATGGGAGGTGCTCCGGAGGGAAGATAGGCCAACTTGATTGTTGCACCACTGGGTACAAGGATACTGGGAGGTGCAAGTTTCTGAAGCAGGTCTTGTTGTGTTTTGCTTAGGGTATAGGATAGGATGTCACGCAGCTTTAATTTTTTGAGATCTGCTGGTTTTTTGATACCGATGAGAAATGGGGCGAGCCATTCATTATTGGTTAATAAAAGGGTATTTGTTGAGGTATCAGGCCAATGTAGTTCAGGTCTCCATTTCCGTATACTTAGTATGCGATTTTGCCATTGTATAAAGTCGTCATCAAAGTTGAGCAGTTGTTTACCTTCTTTTTTGATGGCATCGCTAATGGCAGCCACGAGATCGGTTTCCGCTGGCTCAGGCAATGGGGTAGACTTTAATACGATGTTTCCAATACGAAGTTCCTGAGTGGCAATTAATCCCCCGTGTTCAGTATCCCAAGTGATGATTTCTTTTTCTTTGACCAGAGGAGCCAAATCTTTGGGGTTGAGAGGAGCGGCAAGGAATATTTTACCTAATCCCTCTCGAGCATCCATGTGGGCTACGGCCAGCCAAGGCTCATGTGCCAAATCATCTTTATGTCCTGCCATAGCATACCTGCCATTACTGAGCTGAAATTGGGCGTTATTTCCGGGTCGCGCACAGGCAATACGCTCAGGATAGGCTTGGGCAATAAGGATACCGGTATCATAAGGATCTATGGGCTCAGCACTTTGATCCTTACCAAAAAGGCGTAAGTAGGACTTGGATATTTGATCAATGCGTCCAAATCGATGACCATTATTATTAAGAGATCGAAACCTCCTAAGTCCCTCAATCCTGAGATTAAGATCTATGCCAACTTCTCGGGTCAAGGGATCTCTTTCTTCTAAAAGTGCCGCAATATCTGCCGCCAAGGCTAAGGTATTATTGGCTTCGGCAAATAACAGCATATGGGCAATACGAGGATGACAGGGCAATTGATGAATGCGCTTTCCCAGTGGGGTAATACGACCCTTCTCCAGCGCCTCTAACTGATGTAAGAGTTCATTAGCTTGGGCAAGGCTTCCTTTGGGTGGCGGCGTTAGCCAGGTGAGTTGATGTGCATCGGTGATGCCCCATGCGGCTAAATCCAAAACCAATGGGGCTAAATCTGAGGCTTCTATTTCTGGGATTCGATGGGCTTGCATTCGATTTTGCGTGGCAAGACTCCACATCCTATAGCAAATACCTGGAGTCAATCTTCCGGCTCGACCGGAGCGTTGATCAGCTGCATCCTTAGAGATGACGATGGTTTCCAAACGAGAAAGACCCGATTTTGTATCGAATCGCGAAGTTCTACCAAATCCGGTATCAACGACAATTTTGATGCCTTCTATAGTGAGACTGGTTTCAGCAATGGAGGTAGCCAGTACTATTTTTCGGCGTCCATTTTTATCTGGAAATAAGGCGGCTCGTTGTGCGTTAATGGGCAGCTGACCATAAAGAGGATGAATTTCAAAACCGCTAAGTTTTGATTTCAATATTTCTTCACATTTCCGGATTTCTCTTTGGCCAGGAAAAAAAGCCAGTACATCACCTGGATGTACTTTTACGGCTTTGGATATGGTATATGCGGCCATTTCTGGCATTATGAGCTCATCTATATCTCCTGTATAAAATCGCTCTACCTCAAAGGGTCTACCCTTACTGATCACCACAGGGGCTTTCAATAAGTCAGCCAATAAGGGCATGTCCAAGGTCGCCGACATGATCATGATTCGTAAGTCTGGCCGCAAGACTTGCTGCGCCTCTCGACAAAGCGCCAAGGCAACGTCTGCATGGATGCTTCGCTCATGGAATTCATCAAAAATAATCAACCCCACATCATGCAATTCGTTGTCTGAGTGGAGCATTCTTGTCAAAATACCTTCTGTAAGTACTTCGATTTTAGTTTGTTGACCTACCTTGGTGTCAAAACGAATTCTATAGCCGATCGTACGGCCAATGGGTTCGTCTAATAGACCAGACATTCTCTCGGCAATGGAGCGTGCAGCCAGTCTTCTGGGCTCGAGCATAAGAATCTTTTTTCCAGCTAACCATGCTTCATTCATTATTGTCAAAGGGAGTAAGGTGCTTTTTCCTGCTCCTGCTGGGGCATTTACGATCACGGTGGTGTGGGCATCAAGTTGTTGCTTTACTTCATCAAAAATGTCGGCAACGGGAAGGTCGGTAGCGTAAGGATTGAATTTCAAGGAAATAAAGCGGTCTGAATCGATTTTTTTGGTAAATTTAATCAATAGACATTCTAGACTTTTGACCCAATGCCGATAATTTTATCTTTTTTGCTGATGCAATCCCTTTTTTACCAGGATCCATCCCTACCTAAAATTATAGATCGGCCGATATCTTTTGATGAGCAACGCATTGAGTTGACCCTTGAATACTTGGCATCACATTATGGATTAACACAAATAAAACCCACCATTTTACCGCGTATGGTAGTGGTCCATTGGACCGTAATCCCTACTATGGAAGCTACCTTCAATACCTTTAATCCCAGTACTTTACCCAATGCTCGAGCGGATATTCAATCTGCGAGTTCATTGAATGTATCCTCCCAATTCTTGGTAGATACCGACGGGACTATTTATAGATTAATGCCTGAAACCACTATGGCACGTCATGTGATTGGATTGAATCATTGTGCGATAGGGATTGAAAACGTGGGACCTGGAGCAGATGGAAAACTCACTCCAGCTCAGTTAGAAGCCAATGTGATGTTGGTTAGGTATCTTCAGAAAACGTACCCCATTGAATTCGTTATTGGCCATTATGAATATCAAGATTTTATGGACCATCCCTTATGGCTTGAAAAAGATGCAGGCTACCGTACCGAAAAGGTTGATCCTGGTGTTGAATTTATGGAAGACTTGAGGAAGCGGATAGATTGATTTAAAAAGAGTACTCAAGTTTACGATTTGAATCAATTATAAAGCAAATATTTTTTTCGCAAATATCTGTACTCAGCTAAATCTTCGGCCCAACTTACTTGGATTTCTTCTTTGCTCAAACCTGAAATGATTTGCTGTATCAATTCATCGTTACCTGCGAGCTGATTAAATGTTTTTTTCCTATTGAAAAAATCAGATCCCATATTGATTAAATGATAGTACTTAATGAGCAGAGAAAGATTGAACTTGGGTATGGGTTCAGTAGCGGTGAGGTCTTCCCCATAGCAAACCATGTCGAGATGTTTGGGATATACTGACATTCCTTTGATAGATTTGGGAGTGAAACTAAAATCACTATTTATTTGTGGAGCACCCAGTTGCTGAAAAGGAGCATAAGTACCTCTTCCTATACTCACAACCGTAGCTTCAAAAAGGCAGAGTGACGGATACCATCTCACGGCTCGATCGTTGGGGAGATTGGGTGAAGGTGGGATTTTTAAAGCCCAAGGGATTGCATGCGAATAATTTTTTATTTTGATAACTTCAAGATCACATTTTTGGCCCGCTATTAGCCATCCTTCACCATTGATCATTTTGGCTAGTTCACCGATCGTGAGGCCATGCACAATCGGTAGAGGGTGCATGCCTACGAAGGATTTAAATGCAGGTTTTAATACCGGACCATCTACATAGTCTCCATTGGGATTAGGTCGGTCGAGAACGATCACTTCTTTATTATTTTCTGCTGCCGCCTCCATGACATAATGTAAGGTGCTTATAAATGTGTAGAAGCGGGCGCCGACGTCTTGAATATCAAAAATAAGGATGTCAAGATCTTTCAATTGCTCTGGACTTGGTTTTTTTTGTTTGCCATAAATCGAAATGATAGGTAATCCTGTTGACTGATCTATGTTGTCATAGATGGTGGCACCATCGTGCGCATTGCCCCTAAATCCATGCTCCGGAGCAAAAATTCTCGTTATTTGAATACCTAAACTCAATAAAGTATCTACTAAATGTCGGGATCCAACGGTAGAAGTTTGATTGACCACGAGCCCCACCTTTTTGTTCTGTAAAAGGGGTAGGTAGGCATCGAATTGTGTGGCACCTACCTCTGGATTTTTATGAATGATCATGCCGTCACCCAATTTAAAATACGAGTTCACCGTTACCGGCAAGGTACCTGAGGCCATACCATTTCCTAAAAAAAGCTGGGTCATTGCAGCTTGGGTAGCTGGATTGTTTTGGTAGCCTATGACCAAATCTGATGCTTGGTGAAGGGTGTTAAATTGATTCAAGGTATACGGATTTCCAAACCAGCCGATCATCACACGGGAGTCTTGTGCTAGTTCGTTGATAAAGGTCAAATTTTGATTTGATATTTTGATTTGACCATAGGGACGAAGATCTGACTGGATGACACCGAGGTATATGCGTTCGAAATCTTCGAGTTTTCTTTCTACTTCATTGATTTGCTCTTGGGTTGCTTTCTTTGGGAGGTAAAAGTGGTCTTTAAAGCCTAATCGTATCGCCTCTTTTTGGAATGGTGCAATTGTATTGGTATTGATAGACAAAGTGGCTATTTTTTCATTGGTCAAATGGGATCCCAAATAATGCTTTTTTAATACCGTTAAGGAAGCTTTGGCCAAAGTATTATTTAAGTCTCTTGCTGTTTGGTTATTGATATCTAGAATGAGATTTTCTGATTTTTGAAAGGACTTTTTGTGAAGCTCAAGTTTATACTTTTGATGTAAAATACGTCTACACTTTAGCTTAACCTGATCGGTAGTAAGGCTTTCTGTTTTAAGGGCTTCTTCGATTTTCGCAATGGAAGCGCTGATGTTTAAAGAAAATTCAATGATGTCATTTCCGGCCAAGTATGCCATTAATTCAGGTTCACCCAGATCATGTCCCGAGGTAACTCCTTTCATATTCATAGCATCGGTAAAGACCAATCCTTTAAACCCCATTTCCGTTTTCAATAGTTCAGTGACTATTTTTTTAGATAAGGTGGCGGCCTGTTTGGGTGTAGCATCTAAAGCGGGGACATTTATGTGTGCCATCATGATACCCGCAACATCTTCTTGGATAAGTTTCCGAAAAGGATAGAGTTCGATGCTGTCCAATCGTGCTCTGTCGTGCTCAATGATCGGCAAACCATAATGTGAATCTGTTTGTGTATCACCATGACCTGGGAAATGTTTTGCTACAGCCATGATACCGGCCGCTTGCAGGCCCTTCATGTAAGCGATTGATTTTTGGGTCACACGTGTACGACTTTCTCCAAAAGAGCGATAATTAATGACTGGGTTAAGGGGATTATTATTGATGTCAATGACTGGAGCAAAATTAATGTGCAGACCTAATCGGCGCATTTGAAGTCCGATTTCAAATCCCATATCATAAATAAGATCATCATCCGCTAGTGCCCCAAGAGCCATTTGAAAAGGAAAATCCGATGTCTGAGATAATCTCATACTGAGCCCCCATTCGGCATCAGTTGCCATAAAGAGGGGTATTTCAGATTCTTTTTGATAGGTCGTATTGACCTTGACTTGATCGATGGGATTTCCTTGCATGAAAATAATACCACCGATTCCTAAATCTTGGATTAAACCTATAAGTTCGGCATTCGGTTCGTCATTGTGAGTGTACGCGGCAGCCATAAAAGATTGGGCTATTTGTTCTCGAATACTTAGGGTAGTCATAAGACTATCCACCCATGCTTGTTCGTGTGGTGACGTGGGTATTATTTGCGCGCTTATTTTACCCAATTTTAAGAGTAACAATAGTACTAAAAAAAGGATCCGTAGCCCTATTTTATGGGTGGACAGGTGTAATTTAAATTCGGTCAAAGGATTATTTATTTTTCTAAAATATTATAATGTTGCAAATTATCTATGCCCCATTGGTTTTGCTCTTCAGGAGTCCACAAATCAGGAAAGAAGATGCGTTTTTGGTATTTTGGGTGCATATATTTTTGCCAATTACTGCCTCCAGTAGCCTTTACGTTTGTGGTACTTTTCAAGTATTTAGCAGCTGTTTTATAATGAAACATGACCCATTTGACATTGACAGTATGGTCATAATGGCGCATGGCGTTGCGCAATTCAACCTCATTTTGAATTTCTTTGGGCAGTCCTTTAAATCGAGTCCAGAGATTGGTTTGATGGTAATATTTCATAAAGGTGATGAAATCATCCATATACTTTTCTTGAAACTCAATGAGCATCGTCGACTTCACACCGGTATCATAATTTTTCCCTGCAGCTTGCCAGTAAAGATGGTCATAGGCGTGTTCAAAGGGGGTATTTCGGTCAATAGTCGCTCTAAAACGTATATCAATTAAATTGATCAGCTCAGTTGAGGCAAATTCAATCAATCTATATTGGGCACTTTGAAAGCCAGAGGAGGGCGTCAAGGTGGTTCGAAATTTCAAGAATTGATCTACGTGCATACCTTCATTCATGATTTCAAATGAATTCGAAAGTAAATCGAAATATCTACTGATCCGGGTCAATTTTTCAGTAAAAAAGGCAGGTTTTAAATCCTTTGCTACCGCTATTTGATCGATCTCCCATAAAATCATTTTAAAAATTAACTCAGTGGTTTGGTGGTATACAATGAACACCATTTCATCGGGATGCTTGGTTCTTGGCTTTTGGGTACCTAGCAGGGATTCAAGTTGTATGTAATCCCAATAGGTGATCGGTTTTGCATGTAGTAACCCTTCTAAATGGATATTGAGATCCTCTCCAGTATCGCCGTATTTTTTTTGAAGTGACTCAATTAAACTTATTGTTTTAGGATTCATATTTTTCATTTTAGCCCCAGTTGTTTGAGACGTTCATTTAAGTATTCACCCGCCGTCATATCTTGAAATTTTTTGGGTTGTTGCTGGTTTACGGTACTGGGGAGAGCACTCAAATCCATACTTGGAACTGGGTGCAGGAAAAAAGGTGTAGAGTATCTTGATCTTTTCATTAATAGCGGATTTTTATTGATCACGCGGTGACTGGTCGAGACCAGTTGGCCGTTGGTCAGTCGCTGAAGCATATCACCAACATTCACAACAATTTGATCAGAAAGAGGATTAACATCAATCCATTTTCCAGCTTTGGTCTTGGCTTGCAATCCTTCAGCACTTCCTCCCATGAGTAAGGTAATCAAATTGATATCTTCATGTGCGGCCGCTCTAACGGATCCTGCTGGTAGTTTGGAAATGTCTTTTACTGGAAAGTAATGAAGTAATCTTAATATGGAGTTGCCGGCATGAATTTTTCCATTAAAAAAATCCTCCGAAAGGTCTAAATACAAAGCTATAGCTTGGAGTAATTTTAGGCCAGTTTCTTCAAATGTTTGATAAATGCGTAGGCTAACCTCTTTAAGTTCGGGCACCTCTTTAGGCCAAATGTTAGGTGGATAGTCAGGTCCAATGGCATTTTGGATTGTTTGACCAATATGATAAAATTCTTTCATATCTGGGGTTTTAAATCCTTTGGCTGTTTCTTTAAATTTACTAATGTAACCTCTTTGCCCAGCCAACGCTGGAAACTCATACTTAGATTTGACCTCGTCGGGAAGTTCGAAGAATTTTTTAGAAGCACTGAAAAGTTCATTACGTAAAGCTTCTGTAACTCCATGATTTCTTACTAATACAAATCCAATTTCAGACAATGAGTTTCCTAAATGTGCGATGAAGTTTAATTTCCGATCTGGATCATCAGAGACAAAATCTTCGTAATTTACGGTGGCAATGTGTGCTTTTGATGTCATGAAAGTAAAGCTAATGATAATGTAGGTTTTTAGTAGATTTTCAAAGATTGTGTAGATAAAAAAATCAAAGTAATTTAATTTGTTAAGATATTTAGGCTTATTCTTCTGTGTTACGAGGATTAGGGTTTTTTTTGTAAAAAAAGGAATATGCTTTTCAATCTTTCAAATCCAGATACGGCAATGCTTTCGAAAATAAGAGACTTGGTAGGAAACACCTTGGTATCTCCCGACAAAATCAGTCCAGCGAATCCCAGTATACAGGGATTTACCTTGATCGATGTTGATAACGAAATTATAGATATAGTAAACAAACAATCTGATGTATTTAGTTGTAAAATTGAGCTTAGAAAAAAAGGTCTCTTGATCTGGTTGGGCGTAAGTCAAGAACCGAGCGTCTTAGCATTTCCTTACCGGCTCATCTCCATGTTTAAAGGGACAGATTACTTGCAACTTTATTGTCAGCCTTGGCGGTTGAAATTATTGATAGAAGATAAAGGTGAAAGTCAAAAGTTTCAGCAAAACCTATTGCGTCAAAGAGCGATCATTCAAAGTCAATATGATATGTATTAAATAAATAAGGGAACTGAAAGCAGGTCATCATGAGTCTTGCGAAGTCGAAAAGCGCAACTGTAGAAAAGTCACATTGTTATGAGGATTTTTATAGTTATAAATTGAGTAAGAATAGTGTTTTATTTTTTTTGCTTTTTATTCTTTTTCATTTTGTTAACCTTTGAATTAATGCTTTAAACACTATTTCAAAAGATTGTAATTTTTTATTTCCTAAAAAATGAATATTCTCTATGCCAAATTGAATTAATCGTTAAAAAAAATATCAAGAAGTCATTTAGCATTGGTGTAAGTATTTGATTTTTTCACCAATCACCCCATAAAATTTTAATTTTTATAAGAA
This sequence comes from Flammeovirgaceae bacterium UBA4465, assembly GCA_905182375.1. Lineage (GTDB taxonomy): Bacteria > Bacteroidota > Bacteroidia > Cytophagales > Cyclobacteriaceae > UBA4465. The sequence continues at coordinate 167,236 of CAJJBF010000005.1, read as the reverse complement.
CCACGAAAAGAATAATTTTCTTTGGAGCAGCGTGTTTGCTATTTTGTAATATGTCATTAGGACAAAGGTTGATTTCAGGAACGGTCTCTACAGAAGATGGGGGTGAAGTTCCTGGTGTCAACGTAATGTTAGAAGGCACAAATACGGGTACGATTACTGATTTAGATGGGAAATATAATGAGTGTTCCGGAAGAAGGGGGGAAACTAGCATATACTTTCATAGGTCTACAGACGCAGGAGGTGATCATCTGCTCGCGATCCATAATAGATGTTATTTTGGCTGAAGACTTTACCGAATTACAAGAAATTATAGTGTTCGGTTACCGAATCCAAAAAAGGAGTGCTATTAAGGGATAGTTCAGTTACAACCACATCAGTACAATAATTTCATTTTAATGAATTAAATTTCCACATTGAGTTTAATGCCCTTTTATTTACCCTGGATATGATACGATCTTTTTTCTTTTTTTTCTTGAGTGTTCTAATGCTCCAATTATCTTGTTGTTCCGATTCAACTACACCGGTAGATGACGTAGACAATTCAATTACTGGACGACCGGCTATTCCTGAGTCGGGCTATGAAACTCCTTTAACTTATGAGGGAATGACTTTGGTATGGCAAGATGAATTTGATCAATCGGCTATAAATATCGATAATTGGATTTTTCAAAACGGAGATGGTTGTCCTTCACTGTGTGGATGGGGCAATGCTGAACTGCAATATTATACTGAGGATAATGCATATATGCTTGAAGATGAATATCTAGTGATAGAAGCCAAAAAAGAGCAACTCGGTGGGAAAGGTTATACCTCTTCTAAATTGATATCAAAGGGCAAGCAAGCCTTTAAATATGGTAGGATTGATATCAGAGCCAATCTACCTTATGGTCAAGGTCTTTGGCCTTCTTTCTGGATGTTGGGTAGCAATCATGCTGAGGTAGGATGGCCAAATTGTGGGGAAATTGATATTATGGAGCTTGTAGGAGGAGATGCCAGCGGGAGAGACAATACCATCCACGGGACAGTACATTGGCAAGATAATGGTTTTAAGGCTGATTATGGAACGTCTTCAAAATTGACTGAGGGTATTTACAATGATGAATTTCATGTTTTTTCAATTGAATGGGATGAAACCCAAATTAGATGGTTGCGTGATGATGTAGTTTTCAATACAATAGATATCACTTCTGCTTATTTGAGTGAATTCAATCAGCCCTTTTGGTTCATATTAAATATTGCCGTCGGTGGGAGTTGGCCAGGGAGTCCCAATACATCAACCGTATTCCCACAATACATGTTGGTAGATTATATCCGGGTCTTTCAACTAAATTAAGGTTTATATGTAGAAGATTGAGGGTCTACATAAGTTTGAATGATTAAAATTTTTTTACGAGCAAGTATGATCCGATGACTAGGTCATTCAATTCAGTACAGAGTTATATGAGTTTTTTTAGGCTTTGGGGCTGACTTTTATTTGAAATGATCTTCAGAATAGTTTTTTTTAATCCTGAAATTTTATGGCTGAATCTAGATTTAAGTATCTAACTTCCTTGGCGTAAAAAAAACACAAAAATAGGATTTGACATTTTTGATGGATATATGTGAGGAACGTGGACAAATAAACCTTACGCATCAATAACGTCTTTTCTGTCACTCACTGGATGTAGGATGTGAAAAAAATATTAAAATATATTTTTTATTGCTTTGCTGGAGCTTTTTTAAGCATTTCTTTGTTCATCGGAGTGTTCATTTATAAGGCTAAAAAAGGGATTAATTTTTACGATACTGATCCCATCGAATTACCGAGCCGTTTAGGTGAAAAATCAATATTGGTCTTTTCAAAAGCCAATGGATTTAGGCATTCTGACGCGATTGAGGCTTCCCTGCCTATCTATGATAAAATGGGTCATGAAAATGGCTGGAAGGTTTTTGCGACAGAAGATGCTGGCGTATTTAATGAGCTTCAATTGGCGCATTTTCAAGTCGTAATCTGGAACAATACGAGTGGAAAAGTGTTAACAGATGACCAACGGACTATTTTTAAACAATGGATCGAGGACGGTGGTGGATTTATCGGTGTTCATGCAGCAGGAGATGATTCTCATCAATGGGCATGGTATGAGGATGAGATGCTGCAGGCTCATTTCTCGCATCACAATATAGGTCAAAATTTAGACACCGCAATGTTGTATTTAGACATGGATGTTGTGAGCCATCAGTTATCTGAAGGTTTACTAGACACTTTTGATTTGGCGGATGAATGGTATTGTTTTTATGACAACCCGAGAGCTCAAACGAGTTCGGTACTGTATACTGTAGATGAAGCTACTTATAATTTAAGTGGGAATATCAGTTTTCTAGTAAAGGATAAAAACTGGGGTATGGGGCAAGATCATCCAATAGTATGGTATCACGAGCAAAAAGAGGGGAAGGTATTTTACACTGCACTGGGGCATTCACCGATCACATTTAGGCATCAAAATTTTCAGCAGTTGCTTGCAAATGCTATTCGATGGACCGGCAATTTTTAATTAATCTTTTCTGAAATTGATAAGATAAGCAAGTATTGATAAGATAAGCAAGTAATAATGCTCCCTTTGATAATTTTATTCTTCTTTCTAAAGTTCCCAATTTTTTAGGTGATGTGTTTTGGGTGCGGATTCCAAAAAATCGTCTTTTTATTTTGTCTAAATAGAGGGTATTGTAGCGAAGTCGAGTGAGGTAATTCGGGTTTTCTTGATCTCCGTTCCAGCAGTGTTCTTGGTTGTTGCCATAAGCCACTTCACCATCGTAATAGGGCCCCGTAGTACTTTCTAAGAATTCTTCGGTCAGTACCACTGCATTATTGAGATAGTAGTTGTCCATATCACCACAATAGATATGGACTTTTCCCTCGAGGTCATGACCCATTTGATCCCAATCTCTTTCCATGATATACCGCAAATCATAATTTTCTTTCCAATAATTAGCTACTTCACGGTCAATTTGACCAGTGAGCTTGTTCCAAATGGGCTTTGGGTAACCATCATCTCCAACAGGTGAATAGACGGCTTGCCAGATGTCCCACTGGTCACCGGAACGACTTTTATTACCCAGAATATACTCACGACGGTTCATATCTTTTAAATAGGCTTGCAGGTGTCCTTTACCATCACGTTTACCTGCTCTCAAGGTTTGTTTGAATGCACCTTCTGTATAGTAGGCGTTGTCATCGTTGTATATATCTACCACAGTGTAGCCCCTAAAGTCAATGGGATCAGGGCAGGCTGCAAAACATCCGTTATATTCTTTAGGATAAAATACTTGGGCCGCTAAAGCTTCCCAACCGCCTGTAGAACCCCCATAAAGGAAACGTCCCCAACCTGCTCCTACGCCGTTAAATAATTTTTCGATATGAGGTATCAGCTCATAAGTAATGACATCGCCGTAAGGCCCTAGGTTGGCCGAGTTTACTGCGTATGAATCGTCATAGTAGGGGTTTTGGTGCTGTATTTCAAGGACCAAAAAACGAGGAAAATCTTCTGATACCCATTTCTGATAGAAGTCATAAGCCTCTTTTTCTTGGATGTATTGATAACCGGTAATGCCAAATCGACTGCTATAGACGGTATCTTGTTTTGGGGAGGCGGGTGGTTCGGTTCTAAATCCACCTATTGTTTTTGGGAAGTGTCCATGAAAAACCATCAATGGATAGCGATCTGTATTATTCTTCGAAAAACCTTTGGGTATCAACACATTGGCTTGTACGTACATGGGTCTACCCCAAAATTCAGTGAGTAGCTCACTCTTAATTTTAATATGTTTTATATATTCAGAATCCTGCATAACCGCTATTGAAGGAATTTCCTTGGTTAGGGCTATTTGAATGGGGCTGTCTTTTTTGCCTATAGTGACTTTAATGGGTTTACTGTAAATGTTTTTTGGGCTAATATTCCAATGTTGCCCCTCGCCTTGGTCCATGGGTAACTGTACAGTATGACCATTTACCAATTGAAAGGTTTCATATTTATGCAGAAGTGCTTGAACAAAATAGTCACCCGCTTTTAGGTCTGCTAGGGTTTCTATGGGGTAGGCGAGGGTCTGCTTACTGAAAGGTATGGATGTGTTGGGGATCCATTGCTGAACATCTTTACCTATTATAATGCCTGTTTGATCTGTATCATTGATTTGAAACCGAGGTTCCGTAATGGTATCCTTGGTAATCATAATCAGGAGCCTTCCGTCAAAACCTTCCGTACCTAGAGCGGGATCATAGGTAACTTCGATCATGGTATCATTGTTTTGAGAACATGACCCCAACGATATGGTTAATAATGCTATTATGATTAGTTTAGAGAGGGTCTTATGACTTTCCATAATTCAAAAAAGTTAGTATTTAATGCTCATAAAGTTGATTAAAGATAGGTAATTTAATTTTTGTAATACGTCAAGGCTAAAAAAGTACAGGAATGAGCAATTCATAAAAAGCATTAGATCAGAAATTTCAGAAAGGTTTTTCTTTTCCGCCATATTATGTTTCCACTCACTAGCTGATAAATGGAGTATAAAAACTGAATATATTATATTGATATAATTATTCAGTGCAATGAGTAAATTCTATTTTTATAAGATGGAAGAGGTTAAATACCAAATTTATGTTTGAAAGAGGATCAAGTTTTATTTTCTGTTCTTCATTTATTGAATTTGAATTCGTTAATTTTGTCATCTAATTTAAAAAGTTATGATCAAAAAAGCGAAGGCCATCTGGCATGGAAATGGACTCGAGGGCCATGGTATGATGTCAACAGAGAGTGATTTATTAAATGATGTTAAGTACACATCAAAATCAAGATTTGAAGGCGCCCCAGGTGGAAGTCCAGAGGAATTGATTGCTGCGGCCCACGCAGCTTGCTTTTCTATGAAGTTAAGTTTCAATTTATCAGAGCATGATTTTCCCCCAGCAAAATTAGATGTTCAATGTGCCATAAAAATGGAAGATTTTGTAATCAACGAGTCTCGATTAGTAGTCAAAGCAGAGGTGCCTGAAATCGATCAAGAAACCTTTAATGATTTGGTAGAAGATGCACGTTTAAATTGTCCAATTTCAAAATTACTTGACGTCTCGATTGTAGTAGAGGCTTCTTTGTTCTAATCTATTATAATCTTTGTTGGCTCTAATTCTTCATAAGGACATCTGTATCAGCTGAACTAACAGGTATAGGGTATTAATGGAGTAAAGCGTGTTGATGATCATTGGATCGACTGTTTTTTTTGAGACCTGAGAGCAGAGTTATGAAGAATGTGTTTAATTAGTTTTCGATGTGCCGTACAATCTAAATAGGTAGCTTGATGCATTATTACAAATTGTTCCGACGAAGGATAATGAGCACTTTGGCCTATACTTTTAGGAAGATTTTCATTTTATAAAGGGCATTTAAGAATCCCCATTTTACTCCCAAATACAATACAGACATAGCAACAATACTGAAAGGGTTGCCAATCCATTCTCCTATCCATCCAAACAATCCTTGTGTGGTATATTGCCAGTCAATAAAAGTTCCAGATATGTAGATGAGGATAGAATTTACGCCTATAACCTTGAAGAAGTAGGCCCATTTCCGATAGCCTTTCACATCAATGATGTAGTAGAATAGGGTGAAGAGCAAGATGCTGATACCACCTGTGAGCATCACAAATGAACTACTCCATAGATTTTTATTTATGGGGAAATCAAGGTTCCAAATAAGACTAAATAAAATAAAAATGATGCCAATAATGGCCAGTCGAAGACATTTTTTTGTACCATTTGATGCATTATTTTTTATGTAATTCCCTACTAAAATACCTAAAAGACCAGTACTAATGGCTGGTAGGGAAGAAGCTAATCCCTCGGGGTCATGATTGCCTAAATATAATTTACCGGGCATGATGAGGCGATCGAGATAGGAGGCGAAGTTTCCTGCTTGCGTAAGATCACCTGTCGGGAAACCTGGGGCTGAGGTAAATTTTAGGATCAAATAATAACCCATCAATAGGCCTGCAAACCAGAGGTAGTTCATCCATTCTTTTTTACTATAAATAAAGATGAAATTAGCAAACATATAAGCGATGCCAATTCTGCCCAGTACACTACCGAATCTGATTTCTGAAATTGGCATGATATGAATGCCTTGGTTGATGACTAGACCTAATAAAATGAGGATGATGGTTCTTTTGATAATTCGTAAAGCCATTTGACTTTTAGATTTCCCTAATTCTAGTTCTTTTACCACCGAGTAAGGTGAAGCCAGCCCTGCTATGAAAAGAAATAATGGAAATATTAGATCATAAAAAGCAAATCCATGCCAATCAGGATGGATCATTTGATTAGCTAAGGTTTCCCAGATGGGATTGTGATTTACTTGATGGATTGAATGAACAATTGCCTCCGCACCCATGATCCAAAACATATCAAACCCACGTAAGGCATCTAAGGAATAAAGACGGTTCGATATGGGTATCGGCGACTCAGTTGACATAATTATTTTGTTTTTACAAACAATATATTTATTTTTTTTCAGTAAAAACATATAATTATGGGTAATTTCTTGATGTTTAACTAAAAGGCAATTGCCTCATGATAAAACCACCGATTAGAAGTTGCTTCTATTTTGCCTTACAAAAGGAGCTTGTGATAACGACGGGTTTTAATTTTTTTTCTAATCCTTTCAAGGATTTTTCATATTTTTTGTTAAAAAAAAATATTTGCCTTTTTTCAATTCCTAAATATCTAAACAATTACCATATTGCAACTTAGTTATTATGATTAAGGATAAAATGTCAAAAAAATTAGCAGTAGGGATTGATATTGGAGGTACCTTGACCAAGGTGGGCTTTGTCGATACAGAAGGTGAATTGTATGCTCATTTAGATTTCCCAACTCAGGGATATCCTGACGTCGATGATTATATGTCAGTTTTGGCATCAAAAATCCAATATTTAGAAAGACAGCTGTCTTTTGATTATGAGATGGTGGGTCTAGGTATTGGTGCTCCTAATGCGAATTATTACCGTGGGACCATTGAGTATGCTGCTAATTTAGAATGGAAAGGAATCATTCCATTTGTGAGTAAAGTGAAGGCCCATTTTAATGTGCCTATTTATATGACCAATGATGCCAATGCAGCAGCTATTGGAGAGGTAGTCTATGGGGATGCTAAAAAGATGCGTGATTTTATAGTCATCACATTAGGTACAGGTTTGGGATCAGGCATTTACGCCAATGGAGCATTGATTTATGGACATGATGCCATGGCTGGTGAATTGGGTCATATTTCTATTGATAGAGATGGTAGATTAGACGGTTTAGGTGTTAAAGGAGGGCTAGAAGCTTATGTGTCTTCAACAGGATTAAAACGAACCATATTTGAATTACTTTCAGATTCCATATCTGATAGTGAGCTTAGAAATTATTCTTTTAATAACTTGCATGGTGAAGGTATAACTAGAGCAGCAGAGCATGGCGATGAAATCGCTTGTGCTGCTTTTGAAATGACAGGTAAAATTTTAGGAGAGCAATTGGCCAATTTCGTCGCATTTTCGCATCCTGAAGCTATTTTTTTGTTGGGAGGTTTGGCTAAATCTGGGAAATGGATTTTCGAGCCCACCCAGAGACATCTTGAAGCCAATCTTTTACCTTATTACAAAGGAAAAGTAAAGCTATTGCCCTCTGGAATGATAGATAAAAATGCAGCAATTCTGGGAGCAGCGGCTTTAGTTTGGAATCAGCAGGACCCTTAACTTTTTGATAATAGACATCTTTAAATTATTTTTTGAATGCAGATAAGATTATTGATATATTTAGGAGGCCTAATGTTGGTTTTGGCGACAATAAATGCTCAGAAGCAGCCTGCTGCCCAGGAAGAGCTTGTCATTTTAGTCCCCTCACCAGAACATTCAAAAGCTTTATTTATCACTTTGGCATATCTTGACAAATACCATTATCGAAAATTAAAGTTAAATGATTCACTTTCTGCGGTAGTTTTTGCCAATTATATTGATGGTTTAGATCCCTCAAAAGTTTTTTTCTTACAGTCAGACCTTGATTATTTTGAAAAGTACAAGCTTCAACTAGATGATGAATTATTAGCAGAAAAATTGGATTTTGGATTTCAAATATTTAATCTCTACCAAACGCGGGTCTTAGATCAGTATGCACGTATTCCTGAAATGTTGGAAAAAGGTTTTGATTATGAAAAGCAGGAGTACTATGATTTCGATCTTGATGAAATAGATTGGGCCAGCAGTGCTGAAGAACTCAATGAGCGATGGCGTCTAATTGTAAAAGGTCGGGCTTTGAACTTATTGCTGGCAAAAAAAGACTGGGATGAGGCGAAGAAAATATTATCAGATAGAAATGCGCGACGAATCAAGTCTTTGTATCAAAATAAGAGTGAAGATGTTTTCCAAGTTTATTTAAATGCCTTAACATCTGCCTATGACCCTCATACTAGTTATTTCTCACCAATTACTTCAGATAACTTTCAAATCAATATGAGTTTGTCTTTGGAAGGTATTGGAGCGGTATTAGGACAGCAGCTAGATTACACACAAATTGTTAGAGTTGTGCCTGGCGGTCCTGCGTTTAAGAGTAAGCGAATTTTCGAAAAAGATAAAGTCATAGCCGTTGCTCAGGGAGATGATGGTGAATTTGTTGACGTAGTGGGTTGGAGATTAGATGAAGTGGTTCAAAAGATCAGAGGTCCCAAGGGAACAGTAGTTAGGCTTCAGACCTTGAGTAAGGGTGATTTGGTGGCATTGCCTGATACGATCCGCATGATCAGGGAAAAGATAAAATTAGAAGATGAATCAGCCAAAGGAGAAATCATTTCCTATTTTGAAAATGATGCGACCTATCAAGTTGGTGTGATTACGTTACCTAGTTTTTATATTGATTTTGAAGAGCGAAGTGCAGGTGTTGAAAATTACAAGAGTACAACCCGAGATGTGAGTATTTTATTAGACAGTCTCAATAAGATAGGAATGGATGCCTTAGTCATTGATTTGAGGTATAATGGAGGAGGGTCATTGGATGAAGCGATAGATTTGACTGGCTTATTTATCCCTTCAGGCCCTGTGGTCCAGGTTCGGAATACCGACAACAGCATAGATATTTTGTCAGATGACAACCCCAAGGTTATGTATGAAGGTCCGTTGGCTGTGTTAGAAAACAGATACAGCGCCAGTGCTTCAGAGATATTTGCAGCAGCCATTCAGGATTACAAAAGAGGAATTGTTTTTGGTGAAAATAGCTTTGGAAAAGGTACGGTTCAAAGCTTACTGAGCTTGGAGCGTCCTGTTTTAAATTACCTCAACCGGCTGATCGCAGTTAATCAATTTTCAAATAATGATGATTTGATAGATCTGAGAGATAAAGTTAAAAACCAAGAAATTAGCCTTGGGCAGCTTAAAATGACCTTGGCAAAATTTTATAGGGCTTCTGGAAGCAGTACGCAGCGTACCGGCGTGAGACCGGATATAGCCTTTCCTTCTTATTTCACATCGGACGAAGTAGGTGAAAGCTCAAGTCCGTCAGCTTTACCGTGGGATGAGATAGGCTCCTCTAAATTTTCATCTACTTATGATGTTTCATCTGAACTTCTCGATGACCTTTATGATGAATATAGAAAGCATTTGGCAGAGGATAAACAACTGATGGATTTGGTTAATGATATTAATGAGCAGAGAGAAGCCAATGAAGATAAGTCTATGTCATTAAATTTATCGATGCGCCAAAAAGAAGCTGAGGCCAATGAGTCATCAAAAAAACTCGATGAAGAAGTTACCAAAACAGAACTTTTTTTCGCAGAATCAGATAGAGTAAAAATCAGTAAAGATCCCTACCTCAAAGAGTCCATCCGATTAATGACTGAATGGGTTAAAAGACCGAATTGATTTGTTTCATAATATTTTGAGATAAATTCGTAATTTTAAATAGGAAAGCACAATAAAGGAAGTTCATCTTTGTCTTCTTATTATCAATTTTATTTAAATCATAAATAAACCCTATATTTCGCCGGAGACTAAGCTCAATGAGTTGACCCTTAAGTCCGTTATTATTGGGGCGACACTTTCAGTTGTTTTAGGAGCAGCCAATGCTTATTTTGGACTTTTTTCGGGATTGACGGTATCCGCATCGATCCCTGCTGCGGTCATCTCTATGGCTGTTTTAAAGGCATTTAAAAATTCAAATATTCTTGAAAATAATTTGATTCAAACTGCAGCATCTGCCGGAGAATCCTTAGCTGCAGGGATCATTTTCACCCTACCTGCTTTAGTTATTATGGGCTATTGGGAGTACTTTAATTATCTAGAAACTACCCTGATTGCAATATGCGGTGGAGTTTTGGGCGTTTTATTTACGATTCCTTTACGAAAGGCGCTCATCGTTAAAGAAAAACTCGCTTTTCCAGAAGGTGTGGCCACGGCAGAAGTCCTCAAGACGGGAGAAAAGGGTGGAGATTCGATAAAATATTTAATTAGAGGTAGTCTATTAGGGGGGCTTTACAAGTTTGGTTTTGAGGCGCTAAATTTATGGAGTGGCCTCTTTGAAAAGGCTATACTTCTCAAAGAGCGTTATTATCTTTATTTCAGTTTAAACTTGTCACCGGCACTCGTAGCGGTGGGCTATATAGTGGGATTAAATATTTCTTTTCTAGTCTTTTTAGGAGGGGTCATCAGTTGGTATGTAGGTATTCCCCTATATATCTTACTAAGAGGTGCCCCTGAGGAGCTTTCAGCAGTTCAAATAGGGGGAGAGTTATGGAGTTCTCATATTAGATATTTAGGAGTCGGTGCGATGATTGTAGGAGGTTTGTGGGCATTAGTGGGATTAAGATCCGCACTTGGACAAGCACTTGAAGCAGCACTTGAGGCTTTTAAAAAAGGAAGTAAATCCCTTTCAACGACCTCCAGAATAGAATTAGATACTCCGATGTCATGGGTATTGATTGGTATCGGGGTCATGACCATACCTATTTTTTTCATTTACTTGACCCTTATAAAAGATGTTCCGATCACCTTATTCATGTCCCTGATCATGATCGTTGCAGGGTTTTTATTCTCTGCCGTTGCGGGCTATATGGCGGGACTGGTAGGTTCTTCAAATAACCCTATTTCAGGAGTCACTATAGTAACCATACTGATAACCGCTTTATTGTTATTATTATTAATGGGTACCAGTGACCCGGCAAAAGGAGCGGCGGGAGCCATTTTAGTAGGAGCCATCGTTTGTTGTGCTGCAGCCATTGCGGGGGACAATATGCAAGATTTGAAAGCAGGGCATATTTGAGGTTCAACGCCAAGAAATCAGCAAATCATGCAAATGGTAGGGGTTGTTTCGGGGGCCTTGCTCATCGCACCTATTTTAAATTTATTATTGGCATCCAAGGGAATAGGCCTACCTACGCTGATACATCCCCATCCACTCTCAGCACCTCAAGCTACCTTAATGATGAGTGTTGCCTCGGGTATATTTGGTGGTAATTTACCTTGGGATATCATCGTTATCGGTGGCTTTATTGGTGTTTTAATCATTTTGGAAGACGAATATTTTAAACGGAAAAAAAGCAATTTTAAAATGCCTATTTTAGCCGTCGCAGTGGGTTTGTATTTACCTTTTGAACTTGACTCGTCTATATTTATAGGAGGACTGATTGCTTGGCTGCTTGAGAAGGGGTATCAAAAAGCTAAAAATTCCACCTCTGTGGATCACGCTAAAAACGCAGGTTTATTAATGGCTTCAGGACTCATCACGGGTGAGGCGTTGATCGGTATTTTAATTGCGGTATTAACAGCGGTTCAATGGAATTTTTCCATCAGTGATGATCCATTGGGAGGTAGTTTAATAGGTCTGTTGATTTTAACGATCATTTTGATTTATTTTTATCAAATGGTATTAAAAATTGCTAAAAAATAGGCTTTTAAAAATTCGCCTGTAAAAGATCACCACTCAACTGAAGTAAACCGAGTTCAAATTTTTTGGCACTGTAACGTGCGTTGTTATAGTTGACCTGTGCATTCAGTAAATTAAGCTGGGCTTGTCTGAAAGCTATTGAGGTAATTTGCCCGAGGTTGTATTGTTCTTTGGTACGTTCAAAATTACGTTGGTTGGTTTCCAGATTTTTATTTTGAGCCATCATGATAAATAAAGCCGTTTGATAACTGGTCCATGCATTATTCAAATTACGATCTAGATTTAATAAAGTTTGATCCATTGAGAGGGATTCATTTTCTAGAGCTATTTTAGTATTTTGTCGGAGCGTATTGGACTTCCCTCCATCCCAGAGATTCCATGAAAGTGTGGCCCCTATGTTTAGGCCATTAGATTGTTGAGTAGCAAGAAAACCAACAGGTCCAAAGTCATTATTCTGCCAATTGTAACGGGTATTTAGCCCTACGCTCGGAATGATAGCGGCAGATGATATCTTGATGTTCGTCTCCGCATTCCGTAGATTGCTATTTTGCTCAAGTACTTCCACATTATTTGAATGTGCTTTATCTGATAATACTTCAAAGGCCAGATCTTCATAAAAAGAAAGGGTAGTATCTACTTCAAAAGACGTAGTTATGCTTCTTCCTAATAAAAGGTTGAGATTATTTTTTTCAGTTTTTAATGATTGGCTGATGTTGAGATAATTGATGCTATCGCTATTAAAATCTACCTCGGCATTCAACACATCTAGTTTGGTATTTTGTCCATACTCAAAACTAAAAATAGCTTTGATCAATCGTTCTTTGGATATAGCTAAGGATTTATTCTGATTTAATTGATCTTGAGTAAGTCGTGCGATTTCATAGTAAGCGAAGAAAATATTGAATAGCGTATTCTCCATCACTTTTCTTGCTTGCAATGCCGTCAGATTATAATTTTCTTGTAATTTTTGGATAGTTATATTTTCTTCCAAATCCATTGAAAAGAGTATAATTTAAGGCCAAATTTGCGTTATAGCCAACCGTTTCAACACCTGAAACACTTACAACTCTGTCATCTTGAAATTTATTTTCGGAACTGGTAGAAGCAAATGTTGAACCGGCACTTCCTGATAAGGAAGGTAGAAAGTCACTGTTCGTTAAAGCTGCATTATTTTCAGCGATTTTTGTTAGATTATTCGCTGCTTTAATTTCGAAATTATTTTCAAGGGCAATTTTCACTGCGAGGTCTTTGGTGAGTAATTCTTGTCCGATTCCTTGAAAATATAGATTCAGATAAATCGCAGCAAAGGATAATATTTTGAATTTATTCATGGTTGATATTTAATTCTTTTACAGCTCTTTCGACAGATTCTTTTTCTGGTTTAATCCCTGTCCACAACCAGAGGGTCCAGACTTTCATAGTATTTCCAAAAGCAAGTAACATGGGTAAAAAGACCAGTGTCAATAAGGTAGCAACTAAAATGCCATATGCTATTGAGACGGCCATGGGTATGAGAAATTGCGCTTGTAAACTCTTTTCGAATATAAGAGGGCCCAAACCAGCGACAGTAGTGATAGAAGTCAAAAAAATGGGACGAAATCTTGATTTCCCGGCTTCCAATAGTGCATCGTCGAACTTCATGCCTGCCCTTAGGTTGCTATTAAATTTACCAATCAGAACTAAACCGTCATTCACAACAATTCCAATAAGAGCAATGATGCCTAAAAAGGAGGAAATATTAATAGGATAACCATGCAGCCAATGACCCCAGGCAACCCCAATCAGACTGAAAGGAATCATAATCATCAGCAACAGCGGTTGGCTTATCGAACGATAAGTGAAAGCAATTATCGCAAAAATCATAAAAAAGACGATGGGCATGGTCGCCGCAGCGGATGAAGTCGTTTTATTGGCTTCTCGACTTTGACCATCAAATGAAGCGCTGACACTCGGATATTGTGCATTAATGATCGGTAATACTTCTGTTTTGATCTCTTGGATGATTTCCGTAGCGCTGGTTTTTGGATTTTTAAGATCTGCATCAATTCTTATTTCTCGATCTCCATCGAGGTGATTGATCGATATCTCACCTCTTTGTATTTGATAATTGGCGACTTCTCTTAGGGGTACGCGTACTCCCAAAGGACTCACTACGCGCATTTCTTCGAGGCTGGTTATAGAGGAGCGGGTCTCTTTGTCGTAACGTACCCATACTTTGATCTCGTCTCTTCTCCTTTGAAATCGTTGTGCTTGGTATCCAAAGAAGCCCGATCGTACTTGACTTATTAGGGTATTGAGGCGGAAACCCATGGCATAGCCATTTTCTGTGAGTTCAAGTTTTATCTCTTTTATGCCTGCGGGATCATTGTCTTCAATATCCTTGAGTAGGTTATTCTCTTTTAAATAGTTCTTGACCAATAATTTGGCTTCTTTCAACTCTTGGGTATTATTACTCAATAAGGATACTGAAATGGGTTTACCACCGAAATAATTTCCAGAACCATAAATTAATGTTTCAGCACCATCTACACTTCCTACTTTTTTATCGATCGCGGATGAGACCAGATAGGCCGGAGCATCACGCGCTTCTCCAGACAGTAAATTGATAGTTAGTGAGGCTACTGATGTCCCAGGACCCACACGGCGGATGATATTCTGAATGACAGCTAAATTCCCAGTTTGTAATTCTGAAAGTGAGTCATTTACCTTCCAGGCCTGATTTTCAATATGAGTAATGATTGAATCTGCGACGGCCTCATTAGTACCTTGAGGCATTTTCAAACTTATTTGTAGTCGATCACTGGCTATTTGTGGAAAAAAAGAAAATTTGATGATGCCGCCACCCATTGATCCCAATGTCAATACAAGTAGGGCCAAGGTGATCCCAAAGCCTAAAACTTTATTTTTCAAATAAAAGCGCAGCGTAGGAGCATAAATATTATCGCGCATCCATGACATAAATTGATCTGCATAAGCATTGAACCAATAAGTTTTTTGGGCTTTAGTCAACGATTTGGAGTGTGATATATGAGAAGGCAGAATGATCAATGCCTCAATTAAAGAGAGCCCTAGGGTGAGAATAACAATCGTAGCCGTTTCTCCAAAAAACTCCCCAATTCGACCCTCTAAAAAAAAGAAGGATGAGAATGCGACAAGGGTGGTAAGAATGGCAGAGGTGATCGCGGGTAGTACCTCCATGGTACCATCAATAGCTGCTTGCATTCGAGTTTTGCCTTTTTCATAATGGTGATAAATATTTTCTGAAATAACGATGCCATCATCGACAAGTATACCAATGACAATGATCATACCAAACAAGGAAACAACATTGATGGTTACATTGAAAAACCCAGCAAATATGAACATCCCTAAAAAGGCAAAAGGCAAACCAAAAGCGACCCAAAAAGCCAATCTCGGCTTAAGGAAGAGGGCCAGAAAAATAAGTACAAGAATAATTCCCTGTAAGGCATTTTTCAAGAGCAAATTGATACGTTCGACTACTACCACGGATCGATCACTGATGATGGCCAACTGGAGGTTGTCATTTTTATTATTAAAATCAGTTACATAGGCTTTTACATTTTCTGCTACCTCTATCAAATCTTCAGATATCGTAGCCTTGACATTCAATTGGACGGAGGGCTTGCCATTAAAATAAGCTCTATCTGGCGATTCAGACCATTTGTCAGTGATAACTGCAATATCCTGAAGCCTGATGAGTTTACCATTTTCATTGCTTTTTAAAACAATTTGGTCAAATTCTACCCCATAATATTTTCGGTTACTGACCCGAATGAGGTATTCTTCTTGAGAGGTTTTAATAGAGCCCCCAGTGACCAAAATATTAGTGGAGGTTACCGCTGCCGCAATCTCTTGAAAAGTCAGTTGATAGGCTCGCATTTTATCTTCGTTCAAGGCAATTTCTATTTCCTCGTCGGGATATCCTGAAACGTTTATTTGTGAGATTCCCTCAAAGCTTCTCAAGTCATCTTCTACCTTTCTTCCAAATGATTTTAAAGTCATTAGGGGAATATTTTCACCACTTAAGACAATAGAAATGGCATCTGAGGTGAATATTTGCTTGGCAATAATGGGGGGCTCCATGTTCGTAGGAAACGAGGGAATCTTGTTCACTGCATTTTTTACATCAGAAAGCGCAGCATCGATATTATATCCTTTAAGCACCTCTATTAATATATTTGCTGAGTTTTCTTTTGAGGTAGAGGTGAAACGATCGATCCCCACAATTCCTTTGAGGTTGTCTTCTATTTTCAAGATGATGCCTTCCTCCATTTCCTGCGGTGAGGCACCCGGATATATTACATTGATAGAAATATTTCTATTTTCTATTAATGGAAAAAAAGACGACTTCAAGTTGCTTACTCCAGCCAAGCCCAAGACCGTAAAGGCAATAACGATCAACCAACCCGCTATAGGGTAATTGATAAAATATTTAATGATATTTCGCATACTTATTTATTTGGCGCGTTGGAGGGCTACTTTCATACCTTGGTAAGCATTGGGAATGGGTCGATCTACAAAGAGCATACCATCTGTAAGTCCATTAACAACAAGGTTCTTTTCACCCTTGTGAAGTATGTTGATGGGCAGGAGGGTCAAAATACTATCTTTGACAACAAAGAGTTGGTTCTGATCTGACCACAAGTGATCTATTTACTTCAAATGCATCATCAATTTTTTGGACAGGAATGATGGCTTCTAGATACATACCTTCCTTCAAAGCAGGTTCTTTTAACAAGATGAACGTTTTAACAGTTTGTGTTTCTTGATCAATTTTACCATTTACTCGAATGACTGTACCTTGATATGATTGATTTTTTTGAAGTCGGCCATGAACCTGAACCGGAACTCCTATATTGACGGCTGATATGATGTTTTTTCCGATATCTACCTGCATTTCATATACTGAAGGGTCAATAAATTCACCGAGCAATTGACCGGTCCGAATGACGGTACCAGCCTCCACCGCCGCTGAGGTTAGGATACCATCGAATGGAGCTCTAATAAGGTGCTTTTGGTAGATTAATTCTAAATTACTGGTGTTGTAATAAGTGGTAAAAATATTTTTTCCCGTGATAAAAAACTTTTCTTGATCCGATGAAGTTTTGGGTAGTTTTCTTAGAGGTTGGCTCAATTCAAATTCGTCTAGGTACTTATCCCATTTTTCATATGCTTTGGGGTAATCAAGTCTTAGATCTGGTAAAATGCTGGTGATCAGATTTTGAAGTACACTTTTTTGAGCTTGGAGGTTGGCATAGTAGGCATCATTGGCCATTTCAATCATGATCTCACCTTTTTTAAAAGCGACACCTATTTTGAACTCTTTGGATCTGACCTTCATAATACCTTGAACTTCGGCATATAAGTTGGTTCTTTTTTTAGCAATTAATCTCCCTTGCTCTCGGATGGAGACTGGGATAGTTTTATTTTCAACTGTTCTCACAGAAGCAAAAGGAAGGGCTTTGATTTCTCTATTGATTTAAAGCTTTTTTTATTTGAAATAATCTTTTGAGCTCCGAAGATAGATCCGACGAAGATGATTATTCCCAATACGATAGTTATTTGTCTCATTTTATTTCAGGATAGTGATTGGAAGCTCTTTACGATTTGTAAAGGTGATTATTTGTTTTAAAACTTTGATGGTAGTCTCGATCTCTTTAGCGTTTATTTTCTGTTGAATGTTATCGATTTCATTAATAATGAGAGGAAACGCCATTTTTGTTTCCTCTAAACCTTTTTGAGTGATGAAAACATTATTGACTCTTTTGTCCGTTTCACAAGTTTTACGATTCAAAAGCCCTTTACACTCCATAGTTGAAATGAGGCGGGTCAAGGAGGTTTTGTCTCTGTCAGTAATGAAGGCCAGATCATTTTGTGGAATTCCATCCTCCATGCTCAATATGCGTAAGAGTATAATCTGGTGCTTACTCAAAGATATTCCAGCATTCAAGAGCTCATCGGCCAGATGAAAATCGAAAGATTTCATCGCCCGCCCCAGCCACGGTAATAAGAGCTTTTCAAATTGTGGAAAATAATCTTTCTTTTTGCATGATAATTTGAGCGCAATTTAAATTAATTTAGTTGCGGATACAACTAAATTAATTTAAAAATGAACTCCCTACGTTATTTGGAATTAAAAACGGTGGCATTCAATTATAATGATAAATTTGAAGGTTTATGGATCACTTGTTTCAGTACTTACGGGATTAAGTCATTCAAAAAAAAAATTCAGAGCCTATAATCTTTGATTTTAGATAATTAAAAAAAAATTAAGGCGCTGTCTCATAATTTTATATTATATTCCCTATCCTAAGTTCTAAATAAAAAGGAGTGAAACAAGTAGAACAATTCAGTAATCGATGGGGTATTATCTTGGCTTCATTGGGCATGGCTATCGGAGCAGGAAATCTTTGGCGATTCCCTAGACTTGCGGGTCAATATGGAGGCGCTTTCTTATTACTTTGGATTTTCTTTTTACTCATCTGGTCCATTCCTTTGCTCTTGGCCGAATTCTCAATTGGGAAGAAGTATAAAAAAGGCGTTATCGGATCTTTTACGATGCTTGCTGGTAAACCCTTCACTTTTATGGGTTTTTTTATAACCATTTGTACCTTGGGTATTGCCTTTTATTATTCTGTCGTTACGGCATGGGCCTTGCGCTATTTTAGTTTTTCAGTATCAAATATATTTGATGAACAATCGCTGAAATCACGGTTGATCGAAAATCCAGATTACCTTCATCAATTTTGGAATTCTGTATCCAACGGGAATTGGATCACTATTTTGCTTTATATAGCGATTGTTATTTTAGGTTCATTGTTATTGGCACGGGGTGTGCAAAAAGGATTGGAGCGAGCCAATAAAATATTGATACCTTCACTTTTTGTCCTTTTGATTATCGTGGCCATTATTGCTTTGAATATGGAAAAAGGATTGATGGGATTGGAATACATGTTTGCCATTAATTTCGATCATTTTTCTGATCCGATAATATGGATAGAGGCATTGACCCAATCAGCTTGGTCGACCGGGGCAGGGTGGGGGTTGATTATGACCATATCTTCTTATTCTAGTGACAAAGAAGATGTCACACTCAATACTTTTGTAGGTGCCTTCGGAAATAATTTAGCCTCATTAATGGCTGGAATGGCTATTTTACCTGCAGTTTTTGCCATGGCGCAAACAGAAGCGGCCGCCATTAGCTATCTTCAGAGCGGCAATCAGGCGTTGACCTTTACCGTCATCCCCGTTTTGTTTTCAAATATTCAAGGCGGAGCCTTGCTGTCAAGTGTTTTCTTTTTGGCTTTGTTCTTTGCGGCGGTGAGTTCATTATTGGCCATGATAGAATTATTTATCAAAAACTTGAGCGATTTAGGTTTTTCACGTGCTAAATCGATTAAAAATGTCATATTTTTCTTTATAATTTTTGGATTTCCCTCGGCCTACAGTTTAGATTTTTTCTCGAATCAAGATTGGGTTTGGGGTGTAGGATTGATTGTGTCAGGTCTATTTATTTTATTTGCCGTGGCTAAATATGGGTTTACAGAATTCAAAAAGAATTTCATAGACTTAGATTCTGATTTTAAAGTCCCTTCTCTTTATTTCAAAATATGTATGACGCTAAATATTCCTTTGGCACTTTTTTTAATTTATTGGTGGATGTCTAGGGGATACAGTGATTATCCCTGGTTGGACGCCTCAGGTCATTGGAATGTGATAGATGTTTACAGTAATGCATCCATTATTACCCAATGGATAGGCGTATTGATCATTGGATTGATCGCCAATAATTTTTTGTATCGTAAATTTGTCAACAAATGAGTAGTCAAGCATTGATCAGTATGATTTTCATTCTCACATTTATAGTGGGAGGATTTGCCTTTTTCTTATCTTTGGTAATGAAAAATGAATCGAAAAAAATCAAACAATAATTTCTAAATGGATAAAATTGACCCGCTTAATCAGGTAGCCCGTTTTCATCAAACCTTTCAACACCCGATTTTAAATGAACCTGAAATCCCTTCAAAGCAACGATGTGATTTAAGGGTATCCTTAATTGATGAGGAATTACAAGAGCTTAAAGAGGCCATTGCTGAAAAAGATATGGTGGAAATTGCAGATGCGCTATGTGATATCCAATACGTGCTTTCAGGTGCCATTCTTGAGTTTGGATTGGGTGAAAAATTTCCAGCACTCTTCAATGAAGTGCAAAGATCTAATATGAGTAAAGCCTGTGAGAGTGAAGAGGAAGCATGTGCTACGGTTGCTCACTATAAAGAAAAGAAAGATACTGATTGCTATTATAGAGAAGTGTCAGATAAATATCTGGTCTTTAGAAGGGGAGATGACAAGACGTTAAAATCTATTAACTATTCTCCAGCAGCTTTGAGCCCTATTTTGAAGTCTTAGTTTTTCTTTATCATCCATAAAAAGGTGTTTTCTGTAGGGCATATTTAATGTCTCAAAAATTGGTGGAAATTGATTTTAATATATCCTATATTGTTAATTTTACATTTTAAAACAAAGACAAATTATTGTATATGTTTGATAATCTGAGTGCTAAACTTGATCGTGCCTTTAAAAATATTAAGGGCCAAGGTAGGATCACCGAATTAAATGTTGCCGCCACAGTAAAAGAGATCCGACGGGCATTGATCGATGCGGATGTTAATTACAAAGTGGCCAAAGACGTTACTGATTCGATCAGATTAAAGGCGCTGGGGCAGGATGTCTTGATTTCTGTTTCTCCCGGTCAGCTATTGACTAAAATAGTGGCCGAAGAGCTGACTGTATTGATGGGTCAAGAAAGCGTTCCTGTCAATTTCGACGGTAATCCCAATATTATACTTATAGCAGGTCTCCAGGGCTCTGGTAAAACTACGTTTTCCGGAAAATTGGCCCATTATATCAAGAAGAAAGGTCACTCGGTTTTATTGGTTGCTTGTGATGTTTACAGGCCAGCAGCGATAGACCAACTTAAAGTGCTGGGTGAACAAATAGACGTTGAGGTCTTTGCTGAAGCAGAAAATAAAGACGTGATTTCTATTGCCAAAAATGCCATAAAATACGCCAAGGCCCATGGAAAAAAATCAGTAATCATTGATACGGCAGGTCGTTTGGCTGTCGATGAGCAAATGATGGCTGAAATTTCAGGGCTCAAAAAAGAAATAAAACCTGCCGAGACTTTATTTGTAGTTGATGCCATGACGGGGCAAGATGCGGTTCATACGGCCCAAGCGTTCAATGAGCGTCTTGATTTTGATGGGGTGGTGCTTACCAAGCTTGATGGTGATACACGTGGAGGGGCCGCCTTATCTGTAAGGAGGCAAGTGGAAAAACCGATTAAATTTATTTCTACGGGTGAAAAAATGGATGCCATGGATCAGTTTTATCCAGATCGCATGGCGAAGCGAATTTTGGGAATGGGTGATGTGTTGACCTTAGTAGAAAGGGCCCAGCAAAATTTTGATGAAAAAGAGACTCAGAGAATCAATAAAAAAATCAAAAAAAACCAGTTTGGCTTTGATGATTTTTTAATTCAAATGGAACAGATCAAAAAGATGGGAAGTCTTAAGGATATCGTTGGAATGATACCTGGTATGGGAAAGGCGATTAAAGACGTTGATATTGATGACAACAGCTTAAAGCCTATAGAGGCCATTATTAAATCCATGACACCCAAGGAAAGATCCAGTCCGGAGCTCATGAATGGGAGTAGAAAAATCAGAATAGCAAAAGGAAGTGGTACGACTGTGCCAGAAGTGAATCAGTTGCTTAAGCAGTTTGATCAAATGCGTAAAATGATGAAAACCATGAATAAGATGGGCGGAGCCAAAGCATTGAACAGCTTTATGAAGTAATCACGGTTATCGAGATTTATCTATACATAACCGCATTAATGGCGGCTATGGTTTTTTTGACGTTCGGCAATATTTCTTCAATCAAAGTAGGTGCATAAGGTAAGGGTAAATCTTTGCTGACGACCCTATAAATGGGCGCATCCAAGTGATCAAAGGCATTTCTTTGTACGATGTGACTGATGTCTGATGAAATGGAAGCAACAGGCCACGTTTCTTCCAGTAAAACCAAGCGATTTGTTTTCTTTACCGAGGTAATGATGGTTTCATAATCGATGGGTCTGACAGACCTTAAATCAATAACTTCAACATCTACGCCTTCTTTTTGCATTTCAATGGCGCACTCATTGGCAATTTTCATAAATTTCCCAAAAGAGACCAGGGTAACATCTTTTCCTTCTCTTACGATATTGGCTTTACCGATTTCTAGTACATATTCTTCTTCTGGAACCATTCCTTTGTCACCATACATGAGTTCAGACTCCATGAATATGGTAGGGTTATTATCCCTAATAGCGGCCTTAAGAAGACCTTTAGCATCGTAAGGGTTTGAGGGAACGACCACCTTTAGTCCAGGTGTATTTGCGAACCAATTTTCAAAATTCTGTGAATGTTGAGAGCTTAACTGACCCGCATTTCCGGTAGGTCCTCTGAAAACAATGGGGACATTGTATTGGCCTCCAGACATAGAGAGCATTTTAGCAGCTCCATTGATAATTTGATCAATGGCGACCAAAGAAAAATTAAAAGTCATGAATTCAATAATGGGCCTTAATCCATTCATTGCAGCTCCAATGCCTACCCCAGCAAACCCTAATTCTGCAATTGGGGTATCAATTACGCGCTTGGCACCAAATTCATCAAGCATACCTTGACTTACTTTATAGGCACCATTATAATCAGCTACTTCTTCTCCCATCAAAAAGATGTTCTCATCTTTTCTCATTTCTTCGGTCATAGCCTCCCTAAGAGCGTCCCTGAACTGAATTTCTCTCATAACAAATGATAACAATTAATAAAGGTGCTAAATTAAAAAATTAAGATCAAATAGCGCTAAGAGTAAAAAAAAAAGCTCCCGTTGAGGAGCTTTTTTTTTTTAATTTAAGAATTATCTAATCGCCTCTGCTACCGCATCTGCATAATTTGAAAATTCTAGATCATTTAAGGCTTTCTCTTTTAAAGCAACATCTATAGACACGGCTGCTTTGAGATTCGGCATGATATCACTCTCATTGTTGCTTCTTGCTGCGGTGACCGCTAAGTAGTATGCGGCATGTGCTGACAGTGAAGAGCTATTATTTATTTTGTTAAATTCACGATTTGCGCCATCGAAATTATCTCCTAAAAGATGTGCTAGACCTCGGTTGAAGTTTGCAACTTCACTATTGTCTGCTGCAGCTAAAGCCGCACTGGCTTTTTCATAATCCCCCATTCTAATATGAATGGAACCGATAGAAGCATTTAGAGCCTCTTTGAGATCACCCGTTGCACCTGAAACCGCTGATGATAGGGCTTCAAAAGACTCCTGATAAGATGCTTGCATCATGAGGGCGGTCCCTCTGTTAGCATGGACTTCGACATGGTCAGCTTTGTTGGACGCAATGTCTAATTGGGTCAGTGCATCTTGAATGTTTTCGGCCATATCGTCTCCATTTTGTACCGCCATTTGCAAGTAGACCGAAGCTAGATTGTTGTGAGCGACCCAACTTCCTTCTTTTTTCGAGGCGGCGATGTAAATTCTTTCTTTTTCTTTCAGACTTGGGGTAAGAGTAGCTGCATACAAAAATTCCTCATTGGAGAGAACCTCGCTCGTTGTATCTCCGTTTACGATGTGCTTGGCTAATAAAGAAATTTCAGCAGGTGACTTTTTCTCTTTAACTGTGAGAATTTCAGTTTGAGCAGTCCTCAAGGATGGATAAACTTTGTCGAACACCGATTTGTAAGCGGGATATTTTTCTCATGGCCTTTTCTTTGTCTTCAAAAGAACCTGAACCATTGATAATGTTTAAAAATGATTTCTTGGAATCTTCACTGATTTCCGAAGCTCTCAAGGCTACTTTGAAGGCGGTCCAGTCTTGAACGACAGGCTTGAGGATAAATTTAATTTCAGCAGCCGTTCCAGTATAATCATATTTACTCATTTGGCTGCGGTAATATTTTTCTATTGCTTCCGCTCTGTTTTTGGACAGATCACCATTGATGGTTTCTGAACCTTCAGGAGAGTGCGTACCAGTGATCGTCACGGTGCGTGTTACATTCTTATCGGCAATGAACGCGGATAGATTTGATTTTTTTGCTTTATTGCTCTCTCCGTCGGTAGCTAAATATTGCGACAAATAGGAACTTCCTTGAGGAAAATAAAAATTGATATTAGTGGGAATCAATTCCTCTTGATCATTGTAACCATGATCTGCATAATTGGTTGCATAATCATTTTGAACAGCTCTAGATGTAGTAATAATACCTACAGCTATTTCCATTTTCGCTGTGGTAAGGGCCTTTCCGTTTTTTGGATTCTTAGCTTCGCCTTGAATCACTAAGCTACCTGGATTCAGAGATGCATTATAGGGCATAGAAAAGGTGCGGCTGACACGAGAAGCCGTTGAACTACTCTGAGGATAATCTTCGGCACTGAACTCAATGCTACCCACCTCTATCTCTTTATCACCATACTGATAGGTTGTGTTGAGCGTATAAACTTTTCCAGTCGGAAGCATTTTTGGGAGGTAACACGGCAGAAAGATCAAAGGCAACTTGGTTGCCATGAAGTTCCAATGGATCAGGGCTAACCTCTAAATCCTGCTTTTCGGCAAGATTCACCATTTTCTTAAGCGCACAACCACTAAATAGAGAGGCCGCGATAATGGTGGCCGCTATGAGGTTTAAATTTTTCATTTTGTTCATCGTTTATTGAGACTGTCTAAATTTAATTTTTTCTTAATATGCTTACAATATTACCCTCAAATTTATAAAATAGTCCAATCTGTTGATATAAAAAGATGTTAATATTTATCTTTGTTTTGTTTTATATTCAGGTAATATGCAATATTTTATTGAAAAGTATGCTTTTGGGGTGTGTCATGCGGTAGGGGAGTGTTTCAAAATACCAACTTCAAGTATCCGCTTATCTTTTATTTATGCCTCTTTTTTAACTTTTGGATCGCCCGTAATCCTTTATTTAGCGATTGCCTTTTGGATGAGTTTTAAGAAACTTTACAGAAGAAGAGAGAATACCCTTTGGTATTATTGATTTAGCTCTTTGTAAGTCTTTTTATTAAATAAGAAGTATTGTAGCGCGACACTTTCTACGGGATGTTCAAGGCTTATTTTTGGATGAGCATGTTGACTTCTGTTTCTCCAATATTTTCTTAGGTTCAAAATAAAATCTAATTCCGCCTTACATACGGCTTTGAAGTGACCAAATCCTTGGTGTTTCCAAAACAAAAAAGCTGCAGCCAAGTCGAAAATCATTCTTAAAGGAATTTTGATAAGCTGTTTTTTGGGTAGGTTTTTTAGAAGCATGACCAGACCATTCCTGAAATTTAGATAGGTTTTTTGAGGATGAGATGCGGCTAGGGTGCCTCCACCTACATGGTGCACGGTACTTTTTGGGCTGTACCTGAATTTTTTCCCTTTCATTGCCAATCTCCAACAAAGATCGATTTCTTCCATGTGTGCAAAAAAGTCAGCATCAAATCCGCCTATATCATTGAAGTCCTCAGCTCTTATGACCATACAGGCCCCAGAGGTCCAAAACACATCAATGGCATCATCATACTGACCTCGGTCATTTTCAATAGTATCAAAAATTCGGCCTCTGCAGAAGGGGTAGCCCCAAGCATCGAGTTGACCACCGGCTGCCCCGGCATGTTCAAACTTGGAAGGATCATTCTGATCCAAAATTTTTGGCTGAACCGCACTATAATCGGGATGTTCTTCCAAGAAATCAACCAAGGGATCTAACCAATTTAACGTCGTTTCAACATCAGAATTGATGAGGGCGTAATAGTCAGCGGCTACCTCTTTGAGGGCTAAATTATAACCACCAGCATATCCATTGTTTTCTTTTAATACGATTGCTCTAATTTCCGAATGATTTTTTTTCAACCAATCTAATGAGGAATCTGTTGATCCATTGTCGGCTACGATAATTTCATAATTACCAGAGGTTTTAATCAAGATACCTAAGTATTTTTTTAGAAAATCAATTCCATTATAATTTAAAATGACAATCGCAGTGACAGACATTACATCATGCTGTTTAGATCCATTCCTGGAATATTTGGAAGCATACCTTGCGTGGCTTTTTGTAAATGTTCCTTACTCTTGTCCTCTGCGGCTTTAATGCCTTTATTTACAGCGGCTATGATGAGGTCTTTTTGAAGTTCTTTATCTTCTTTTCCATAAAGTGAGTCATCTATTTTTAGTTCCAAGAGTTCTTTGTTCCCATTGAATCTAGCGGTCACCAAGCCTGCACCCGAATCACTTTCTACAAAAAGATTATCCAGTTCTTCTTTGGCAATTTTCATTTTTTCTTGGACTTCTTTGACTTTGCCCATCATTTTCATCATATCTAGCATATTATTGATCTTTTGTTATTTAATAAGAACGAAACTGCCCTGTTGCCTTAATAATTCATTTTCTTCGGTATAATAATTGACTTGGTAGACATAAGAGCCCTTGACAATATCGCCATTTTGTTGACGCCCATCCCAAAAATCATCTTTCTGTTCAGTAATAAAAATTTCTTTTCCAGCAAGATTGAATACTTTGAAAGTGAATTGATCCGTAGGAAGACCATAAAACTTTAACGTTTCATTGATGCCATTGCCATTGGGGGAAAAAGCTTCGGGCACATATATTACCGGGTTAAACTTTATCTTCACTGCATTAGACCTTAAGGTAATACCTGCTGCATTGGTTCCTTCAGCCCAGATTTTTTGATGGGTCCCCAAGTCGTGTGTGATGTTGATGGTATTGAGTTGGGTCAACACAACGGGCTGGGCGATACTTTCTGTTTGATCTGAATTGATCAATTGGTAATCCAGAGTTTGCCCCAATTTATACGTACCATCAAAATATTCAGAGGTATAAGCATTGGTGTAATAGTCTGATAATTCTAGATAGGTAGGCGTAATCTTGATTGTTTGTATGCTAGCATCACACGAAGGAGTGAAAAGGAGCTCATAACTGTATTTCCGGATAGGATATACGCTAGGGTCAATGTACCCAGGCTGTATGTTGAATAAAGTATCGAACAAAACGTCATTTACATATTTTACGGCATGAAATAAACCATTGTTGTTTTCACTAAAATGCAAGGCAATATGGTTTTCTGAATCATAGGTAGCGTAGGCGTAATTAAATGCAGTAGTGTCACTGTTAATGTCCAAACACAAGGAATCACCTAATACTATATTCTCATCATTGCATAGCGAAAGAGCATTGATCCGAAAGCATAATGAAGAGAGGGATGCATCAAAGGGCAGGGATGGGAAAAATAAGGAATTAGAGTCCAATAAGCCGTCATAGATGGGCGTAAATACATCGGGTGTTGATTGATATTCAATATTGTAATAAGTTGTTGAATCTGCTTCATAATATATTTGGAGTGAGACTTCATTTTGACATACATATTTCACGTAGGCGGAATCCACAGTCGAATAGTTGGTCAACTCAAGCATGAGAACGCTCTGAACAGGTGAACTGCCGCAGTTAGGTTGCCCTCCGTCATAAAAACCTTCTATGATTAAATCGATGCTGTCTACTTCAGGGACTTCTATGGTAAAGGGATTGGCTTCTTCTTTTGAATGCATGAACGTGTCTGTAGAAGTGTATACTCGATAACTATCATAATAATCGTCTAAAATCTCAATGGAGAGATGTTGACGGTCGCAGTAAAAATAACTAAATTCAGGACTTACCGGATCAGAAACTTGGATCCATAAGGAATCTTCTCTGTCATCTCCCTCACTAATTATTTGATAAATAAGATAATCTCCGGGCTCTTCGTAGGTATAAAAGGTATCTACTGAGGTCACTGTGCCTAGATTGGCTTCGTAAATATAATTCCGAGGGACCTCATCACCATAATCAATAAGCTCTTGAATGTTTACCGTGAAGGGGGCACATCCGCGTTGATATGCAACAGAAAAAGAGGCATCTTGACTTATCTGTGCTACTGCTATAAAAGGAAGAATCAAGACAACAAAAATGGTAATTCTTAAAACAATAAGTTTGAAAGAAAATATGATGATCTTTTTAATCAAAGGTTATCTGTTTTCAAGTTTTCAATGATTTCTTCAACAGAAGATGTTAAGACCTTTCCGGTGCTCATATTTTTTAATGGATAGTGTGCTTGTGAGATTTCGTCTGATCCAATAGTAATAACGTAGGGAATCGCCAATTTATTGGCATAATTCATTTGCTTTTGAATTTTGACCGAATCGGGAAAAAGATCAGCCGCAATACCCGCCTTTCTTATTTGTTCGAGGATTTTAATGCCATGCTTGAAGGCGGAGGCATCGAGATGGGTAATCAGTACTTTTGGACCCCCTTTAGCTGTTTCGGGAAATAAATTGGATTCGGCCAAGACATCGTAGATGCGATCTAATCCAAATGAAATGCCAATGCCTGATACGCCTTTAAGGCCAAACATGCCTGTCAAGTTATCATAGCGCCCACCCCCACAAATACTTCCAATGTTAACTTCTGTTGGTTTTACCTCATAAATCATCCCAGTATAATAGGAAAGGCCTCGTGCCAAGGAAAAGTCAAGAGAAATATTAAACTTCCGATCGGTGAGTTCATCTAAAGTCTTAAAAAATGCAGTTAATTCTTCAAAACCTTTATTTGAGGCACCTGTGAGCTTAACCAATTTCTCAATTTTGAGGGATTGATCAACAGCAGCCGCAATGATTTCAAGATATTTTGAAACCATTTCCACGTTACCTTGAAGTAGACTGATCTCATGGAGTACTTTTTCGGTACCTATTTTATCTATTTTGTCTAACGCCACACAAAAAGGAATTTCTTTTCCTTTTAGATCAGCGGCAGCTGCCATTGCGAACAAAACTTCTCTGTGATTGATTTTTACTTCAAAACCGTCAAAATTTAAAGATTTGAAGACATCATGAATCAACAAGGTCAGTTCTATTTCATTCCAACTAGATCGGGTACCTATAATATCTGCATCACATTGGTAAAACTCTCTGTACCTACCTCGCTGGGGTCGATCAGCCCTCCATACAGGCTGTATCTGATATCTTTTAAAGGGGAAAGTAATGTTGTGCTGATTCATCACTACATGTCGAGCAAAGGGAACCGTTAAATCATACCGAAGACCTTTTTCAGCTATTTTAGGTAAAAGTGTTTTGGGTGCAGTCATAATCATCGGAATCGGTCTTTTTTAAAAAGTCTCCAGAATTAAGCACTTTAAAAATAAGTTGGTCTCCTTCGTCGCCATATTTTCCTGTAAGTACAGATAAATGTTCCATTGTTGGCGTTTCGATCGGTGCAAATCCGTACTTAATAAAATTACTTTGAATTTTTTCAATGATGTATTTGCGGCGAAATGATTCAATTTGGCCGAAATCACGAGTTCCTTTGGGGATAGAAAGTTTTTCCACTTAAAATATTTTTGACAAATCTAAGAAATCCTCTAATTTCGCACCTTGTAATTAACAAATAAAACAAAATGGCTGTAACTAGATTAGAAAGAAAAGGACGTAAAAACAAAAATGTCGCAAAAAATCGTGTGGCTACGATACAACGTCTTTCGTTTGTCCCTGTCATCAAGAATGTGGATGTAGATGCTATCAAAAAAGAGTTTGATGCCAAGAAGGCTGAGCCCGCAGTAAAAGTAGAGAAAGTAGTAAAAGCGGAGAAAGTAGAGAAAACGGTAGCGGCTAAAGCTGAAAAGGGTGTCAAGACGGGGAAGCCCGCAAAAGCAAAGGCACCGAAAGCAAAGAAATCTGCAGAATAATCATTTTTGACAAATCAAGTTTGTTTGAAATGTTGAGCGCTTAAAAAAGTATAGGCCGGTCATAGTTATGTCCGGTTTTTTTTTGAAGCGGATCTTTCATGATGCTGTTTATACCCAATAGCTATTTAATTGAAGCACTACGCTGTCTTAATCTGCCGGTATTGGTCTAAATTTGTTATTGATTATGAGAGGATTGGCATTTAGCAGTTTACGCGTAGGGGAGTGCTACCGTTTGATCAATTACGGTGAGCTTTTTGAATTTGAGCTAATAAGCATCCTAGACAAGGATGAATTCCTACTTAAAGACCTATTTACCTTAGAAACCTACAAGATGAGTCAACTTATAGGTTTTGGTAAGGGCGACGATTTAGAAATCAGGATGCTTTAAAGCTCATAACTAGATCGCTCCTTAGACGCAAGGGAGCTCTTTCCAGATAAACTCTGGTCTAAAGCTCTGGCGGCTTCTCTGCCTTCTTGGATAGCCCACACGACCAATGACTGACCTCTTCTCATGTCGCCAGCCGTGAATACTTTATCTACATTAGTTTTATAGTTTTGAGCCTTAACATTTCCTCTTTCATCAAGATTGATATTCAATTGATCTAGCAATCCTTCCTTCTGGGTATGTACAAAACCGACTGCGATGAGTACAAGGTCACAAGGATAAATCTTTTCAGTTTCGGGAATTTCATTAAACTTTCCATTTTCCCAAACTACTTTTACCGTTTTAAGCCCAGAAATATTTCCATTTTCATCTCCAATGAAAGATTTGGTTAATACCGACCAGGTTCTATCAACACCTTCCTCATGAGAGGAAGAGGTTCTTAAAACCAAAGGCCATTCAGGCCATGGATTGTGGATGCCTCTGAAAACTCCTGGCTTATCTAAAAGCTCAAATTGTGTGACCGACTTGGCTCCTTGTCTATTCGAGGTCCCAATGCAATCAGAGCCGGTATCACCACCACCAATGACGATGACATTTTTATCTGTAGCAAAGAGGTCTTCTTTGTCGAAATCTAGCTCAGAAACTCGTTTGTTTTGTTGAGTTAAAAAGTCCATGGCAAAATGAATACCTTTCAGATTTCTACCCGAGATATCTATATCACGAGGAATGGTAGCTCCGGTAGCCAATAAAACAGCCGTAAACTGATTTTTTAGATCGCTAATGGAGAGGTCAACGCCTACTTCAATATTTGTTTTAAAGGAGATTCCTTCTGCCATCAATAGATTTACTCTTCTTTCAACTACCCATTTTTCTAGTTTGAAATCTGGAATACCAAAACGAAGTAATCCGCCTATTTTTTCATCACGTTCAAAAACCGTCACTTGATAACCGGCTTTGTTTAATTGGTCTGCCGCCGCCAACCCTGCGGGCCCTGATCCAATCACGGCAACTGAGCTAAGCTTTCTTTTAATGGGCGGATTGGGCTGAATTTTACCTGATTCAAAAGCTTTCTCGATGATACTTTTTTCAATATGTTCAATGGCGACAGGGGGCTTATTGATGCCTAATACACAAGCGCCTTCACAGGGTGCAGGACAAATACGACCCGTAAATTCAGGAAAGTTATTGGTCTCCAAAAGGAGATCAGTGGCTCGATTCCAATCATCGTTATGAACGGCATCATTAAAATCAGGTATGATGTTTCCCAGCGGGCAGCCTTTATGACAGAAGGGAACGCCACAATCCATGCACCTACTGGCCTGTTTCTTAGTGAGCTCTTCGCTGTGCGGAACATAAAACTCCTTGTAGTCTTTGACTCTTTCCTTTGGATCTCGGGTTTTAGGTAGGTCCCGTCCTATTTTCATGAATCCGTCTATACTTCCCATTAGGCTACTTTTTTAGAGGTTTTCTGATTTGCTAATACGCGTTTGAGTTCTATTGGCATTACTTTCTTGAAATATTTTAAAGCGGTATCCCAATGATTTAAAATCTCAATTGCTTTAGGACTATCCGTTCGTTTTATATGTTCATTTAATTTTGCATGCAGTAAATTGGTGTCGTCCTCCTTTAGGGGATCAATATCTATCATTTCCATATTACAGTTTTCGGAAAAATTATTTTTTTCGTCATAAACATAGGCTGTGCCGCCGCTCATACCTGCACCAAAATTACTACCGACGGCACCCAAAATGATAGCTAAGCCACCGGTCATGTATTCGCATCCATGATCTCCAATGCCTTCAACGACGGCTTCGGCACCAGAGTTTCTCACACAGAATCGTTCTCCCGCCTGTCCATTGACATAGATTTCTCCTGAAGTTGCACCATACAAAGTGACATTACCTATGATGATGTGTTCATCCGGTGTAAGGGTTGAATGTTCATTAGGCTTGATAGATATGATACCACCAGACAACCCTTTTCCTACATAATCATTTGCTTCTCCCATAAGGTGAAAATCGAGTCCTTTGGCAAGAAAAGCACCGAAACTCTGACCTGCACTGCCGGTAAAAGTGATCTTCACAGGTTGGGTGATCATCTTCTTTTGGCGGATAAGGTGTCCTGACAGTAAGGTACCCACAGATCGATGGGTATTGAGGATCGGAAAGGCCAAATCTTTGGGTGATTTAGATTGATCAATGGCCTCTATCAGCTGCCAATCTAAGGCTTCTTCAAGATGATGATTTTGGTCTATCTTTTTATAAGTGCCTACATGTCCAGGAGCTTTTTCGTAATGTAAGACAGGAGTAAAGTCCAATCGATTGATTTTCCAATGATCTATATCAGACCTCATTTTGAGGACATGTGATTCTCCGACCATTTCGTTCACCGTTCTGAAGCCAAGTGCTGCCATGATCTCTCTGAAATCCATGACCAGCAAAGTAAAAAAGTTCACCACGTGATCTGGATCTCCCGTAAATAATTTGCGTAGTTCCGGATCTTGCGTAGCAATGCCCACAGGACAAGTGTTTAGGTGACATTTTCGCATCATGATGCAGCCTTCAACAATGAGTGCTGCAGTACTGATGCCGTATTCTTCCGCACCCAGTAGGGTAGCAATGGCGAGATCACGGCCAGTCATGATTTTACCATCCGTTTGCAGGGTAACCCGACTTCTCAAATTGTTTCGGACGAGAGTTTGATGCGCTTCGGCAAGACCCATTTCCCAGGGTAATCCTGCATGTCTTACAGAGCTGATTGGACTGGCACCTGTACCTCCAGTCAGCCCCTGAGATCAAAATAACATCGGCCTTGGCTTTGGCAACGCCTGCTGCAATCGTACCGACACCTGCCTCTGAAACAAGTTTTACGTTGATTCGAGCGGCTGGATTCGAATTTTTAAGATCTGATATAAGTTGCTTTAAATCTTCTATTGAATAAATATCATGATGCGGTGGAGGAGATATCAGTCCTACTCCGGGCGTACTGTGCCTGACTTTGGCAATGTATTCATCAACTTTATGACCAGGTAATTGCCCTCCTTCACCTGGTTTCGCTCCTTGGGCTACTTTGATTTGAAGTTCCTCGGCTTGATTGAGATATTCTATGGTAACACCAAAACGCCCAGATGCTGCTTGCTTAATTGCAGAACGTTCCCAATCTCCATTTTCTTTTTTGAGATATCTCTTACTGTCTTCCCCACCTTCTCCGCTATTACTTTTGGCGCCTATGCGATTCATTGCAATGGCCAACGTACTGTGAGCCTCATGCGATATAGATCCTAATGACATGGCCCCCGTGGCAAACCTCTTTAAAATATTCTCCACAGGTTCGACTTCTTCAACCGGGATCGCTTGTCTGTATTTAAATTCAAATAAATCTCTTACATTGATGATATCGGTAGCTTCTCCATGTACTTTTTCTGTGAACTTTTTGAAGAGCTCATAATCATTGAAACGGGTAGATTTTTGAAGCAAGTGGATGGTGTCAGGATTGAGCAGATGCTTCTCGCCTTTTTGTTTCCATTGGAAATAGCCCCCTGCTTCCAAAAGTTGATGTTCACTTTTGTTGTAGCCAGCGAGGTGTTTGATGACCACCTCTTTACCTAAATCATCAAAATTCAATCCATCTAAACGGCTTACAGTTCCCTTGAAGCAAGTCGAAATGACTTCTTGACCTAAACCAATACACTCAAATATTTGTGAGGATTGATAGGACTGTAAGGTGCTGATACCCATTTTGGATAAAATTTTCAAAAGGCCTTTACCGACACCTTTTCGGAAATTTTCAAAATAATAATTCAACGGTTGGTCATTGTCCAAAACCTTGTTGTTGTAAGCGTTTTGAATGGTGTCATAGGTAAGGTAAGGATAGATGGCACTGGCACCATATCCGATAATAGTTGCGAAGTGGTGTGTTTCCCATGCATCGCTGCATTCTACCACGAGTCCAGCTTGGGTCCGTAATTTTTTATTAACCAAATGATGGTGCACAGATCCTGTGGCGAGTAAACTAGGAATGGCTGCTTTGTATTTACTTTCCTTTCTGTTAGAAATGATAAGCACGCTGTTCCCTTTGTTGATGGCATCTTCAGCTTCATTGCAGATCCTACCTATGGCCATGCGCAAGGTCTCTTTATTGGCGACATCCAAGGTGGCATCAATAATGTAGTAATCCATTCCATGACTTGCCAATCCCTTTATTCTATAAAAATCATCTCTAGAAAGGATGGGTTGAGAGATGTGGACTTGCCTGGTGTGTTCAGCCGATTCTTCTAATAAATTTAAAGATTTCCCTATTCTTGTATACAAAGACATCACTAGTCTTTCACGAATGGGATCGATGGGAGGGTTGCTTACTTGAGCAAAGTATTGTTTGAAGTAATTGGAAATATGCTGACTTTGCTTTGAAAGGACGGCCAGTGGGACATCAGAGCCCATGGATCCCAGCGGCTCAGCTCCGGTGCGAGCAAAAGGCAAAATCGTTATTTTGACATCCTCCTCGGTCATGCCATTGGAGATCTGTCTGGTGGTAAGTCTGTGGGGTTCGATGACCTTTGCCTGAAGTTCAGGAATAGGCATGAGCCTTAACTTGATGCGTTGTTCCTTTAGCCACTTTTTGTAGGGTTTGTCATCACAAACCAGTGCTTTTATTTGGGAATCATCATAAATAACTCCTTCAGACAAATCGGCCAGTAACATCTTTCCGGGTTGGAGTCTGCCTTTTTTGATGATCTTGGCCTCATCTGTAACGATGGCCCCGGCTTCAGAAGCCATAATGAGTCGATGATCTGAGGTAATGCAATAACGGGCTGGTCTCAATCCATTGCGATCTAAAGTAGCTCCAATTTGTTTTCCATTGGTGAAAAAGAGGGCCGCTGGGCCATCCCATGGTTCCATCATGGCCGCATGGTATTTGTAGAAGTCCTTCCTGTTTGCATCCATTTGTTTGTTACCCTGCCAGGCTTCTGGGACGAGCATCATCATGACATGAGGTAAGCTTCGACCGGATAAAGTGAGTAACTCTACCAAGCCATCTAGATTTGCAGAATCAGAATTATTGGGATCTGTAATGGGCATCAAGTAGGATAACTCCTTCGAGGAAAAATACGCTGAATGCATCAAAGCCTCTTTAGACCTCATTTTAGTGACATTTCCTCGAATGGTATTTATTTCTCCATTGTGAGCAATGTATCTAAACGGTTGGGCCAATTTCCAATTGGGAAAGGTATTGGTTGAAAATCTTGAATGCACGATGGCCAAAGCGGAGCTGAGGCGTTCATTTTGAAGATCATGATAGTAGCTTCTTAATTGGTCAGTTTTCAGTTGACCCTTATAGATGAGGGTATTGCAAGAGAGAGAGGCAATATAAAATTCATCATTGGCGGCATGCACATAGTTATTTATTTGATGGGTAATGTAATTACCTAATACAAACAGTTTACGTTCGAGGTCATCACCTTGAACGGTATCGTCTTCATGAACCAGAAAAAGCTGCTCGATATAAGGCTCTACAGACTTTGACTCATGCCCCGGAACATTAGCGTCTGTGGGAACCAATCGGTAGGTAATGAGTTTAAAATTCATGGTAGTCATGCAATCATTGATGACTTTCCTACAAAGTTCTCTCGTGGCATAATGCTGAGGATAGAAGACCATCCCAACGCCATAAAGACCTACTTTAGGAAGTGGAATCCCAAAAGTTTGTAATTGCTCTTCCAAAAAATCATGAGGTATTTGAATCAAAATACCAGCACCATCACCCGTATCGGGATCTGAACCGGTCGCACCCCTGTGCTCCATGTTTTCTAGCATGGTCAATGCGTCTTTGACGATGGCATGAGATTTGATGCCTTTGAAGTTAGTGATGCAACCAACACCACATGAGTCATGTTCAAATTGGGGGTCGTAAAGGCCTTTACTCATATCATTGATTTGTTTTTCTTGAAGGGGGTACATGTTTTTGTACTGCTAACAAAAATAAATAATCTGATCTAAAAAGACCCTTTTTAAAGCATAAAATAAAAATTTGTGATATTTTTTTACATAATTAATAAAAAAAACAATAGTTGTTTAAAAATTCAGTATTTAGACCTAAAATAGGGCATTAAATTTATGAAATCTTCTTATTTTTCAAAAAAAATGTTTTTAAAGTTGAATAAAGGTTAGATAAGAGGAATTATACGCCGTTGGGCTAGGGTTATTGAAAGCTGAAAGCTCAAATGCATACGAGAGGGGAGGTTAAAAATTTAAAATTTTTCTTAAAATACGATTTCTATCCGTTGGTATATTCAACGAAATCGACTAAAATTGCGCTCATTAATGCATGGGCCTATAGCTCAGTTGGTTAGAGCACCTGACTCATAATCAGGTGGTCCCAGGTTCGAGTCCTGGTGGGCCCACAATGATTAATAACCACTTACATTCTGTGTAGGTGGTTTTTTTGTTTACAGATTACACTTAAACCTGCCGGGTTCTTGGCAGTTATTTGGCAGTTTTCTTTTCAGACAATGATTTTTTACCATTTCTCAGACTTTGACAATCTTAAATAATTTGTCCAGATCACTATTTTCAGATAAGATGCCTTGATATAATTTTTTACTCGCTTTGATTTTAGATTGCTATCTATAACTCATTTTTTTCCACCAATACTGAATGGGTGCCTGATCTTTTCTTTTGAGCCATAAATAACTGATAAAAAACTGAAAAAGAAAAAAAGAAAATGTAATCAGATAAGTTTCGGCTAAGGATATTTTACCAAATAACTGAAACATATTAGTACAATGATAAAATACAACAAGATAAAATACGGATTGAAAAATATAGTTCGATAAGGCTGTTTTGCCCACATATTTAAACCACTCCAACATTTTATTAAATATCCCTTTTTGATATAATCTTATAAAAAGAGCTAAATAACCCAAACTCTGTAAAATCATACCTGCTGCCAATACAAAGGGGACCCATAACATTGGAATATCCAAATCAATAGCACCTGTGGTCACCTGATGAAAAAATTAGCTGCAGAGGACCCCAACAGAAAAGCCTAAAATGATGAATCTATTTGTTAATTTTTTTAATCGTTCAGGGGGGCTGAAAAAGTTCATTTTTTCCAAAATCAACCCAATCAGTATATTACCAAAAGTATAAAAAAGTGTAATTGGCATATCATTTAAGAAATTCACCCAAGGAGCCATGATGAAATTTACCTTGAAATATTCTAAATATGAATTTGTTGTCGGCCATATGAGTGCCAATCCATAATCATACACCCGCCATTCTAAAGCACTATTGCCAATAAATACGATTCCAGTTAAAAAAACATTAAAAATAAGAGCAAGAATCACTAGTTTTTTTAAAGACCAGTTCCTTATTAAAAGTAGAAAGAGCCCTCCAAAGGCATAAGACATGATAATACCCCCATCCCATAAGATAAAACAATGTATGGTTCCAATTAAAAATAATAAGGACATTCTCTTAATAAAGTATTTTCTAAAATTTATGCCTGTTTTTTCAGTGCGGGACATTTGAATATAGAACCCGAAACCAAAAAGGATAGAGAATAGGCTTATAAACTTTTTAGAGATCAATAGATCCAATAAAAAGGGTGAAGATTCATCAAAGATTCCTGCAACGGGTGGATCTCCACCATAAGGGATATTAGCAAATAACACGCCCAGAAGGGCAAAGCCTCTCAAGGTATCTACAACTTCAATCCTAAATGTTGTTTGGTTGGTTTAAAGGGGTGCGTTTTATTTGATAAATTTAGGTTTTATCAGTCATTTATCGATGGGTTTATTAAAACTAAACCGAAATTTTTCTAAAGGATTATTTAGTTTCTAATTCAAATATAGGGGTTTGCTCTTATTTGTTTAAATTGTTGTTGTGTGCGTTTCTAGAGATAGGCTTACCCATCATCTGTTTCAAAATATATTATAAAATTATATGAATGTAATAATTTTAAATACTTATGAAGAATTGAGTACTGCTGCAACGAAAGTTTTGATTGATTCGATAAAAGCGACGCCAAACCCATTGGTTTGTGTGGCATCGGGAGATTCTCCCAAAGGACTGTATAAGCATTTGGTAACGAGTGTCGAAAAAAACAGCTTAGATACAGCAGATTGGCATTTTTTGGGCTTAGATGAATGGATAGGTTTAAATGGCCAAGATATAGGCAGTTGTAGGTATCATTTGGATCAAGATCTTTTCCATCCCTTAGGTGTGCCTGATGAACAGATATGTTTTTTTGATGGTCGATCAGTTGATGTGTTTGCCGAATGTCTCATTAATGAGATGTACATCAAAAAGCAAGGAGGTATTGACGTAGCTATTTTGGGTCTAGGCCTCAATGGTCATATTGGCATGAATGAACCATTTACCCCTGTAGATTCACGAAGTCAAATGGTTGATTTAGACCCTTTGACCATACAAATAGGGCAAAAGTATTTTGAACAGCCTCAAAAGTTATCTCAAGGGTTGACACTTGGTTTAGGGACACTCATGGAAGCCAGAAGCATATTGTTGCTGGTTGGGGGTCAAAATAAAGCTCCGATCGTTAAAAAAATGCTCGAAGAAGAGGTTTCCCTTTCATGTCCTGCAAGTCTCTTGCGTCATCACCCAAATTGTCATATATTTTTAGACCAAGCTGCCGGTTCTTTATTGGATCCTAAAAAAGTCTTTGAAAATATTTAATAGATGGGCGCTTATTTCAGCCTTAACTACCCTTCTCAATCAAGGCTAAAGGGGGGCTGTATATTTATGATCCTTTAGAAAACCAACGTATTTTTTGATTGGTGATCAGGGGCCTTGCCCAAAAGCCAGTACTTAAAATAAAGGCAAGTGGGATAAATAAAAAGCACATAGCTGACCGAAGTCCGACCGCATCTCCTAACCAGCCAATGATGAGGGGTAAGATGGCTCCCCCAATGATTCCCGTGACCAATATTCCTGAAATTGAACCGTGATGGTCAGCAAATGAATTTAATGTCAAAGAAAAAAGAATGGGATACATTACCGATAGAAAAAAACCTGTTAATGGGAAGCAAATCAAAGCGATTTTAGCAGGACCGAAAAGCGCGAGGATCAGGTAAATTATAGCGAGCCCTGAAAAAGTAATAAGAACCCAGCGACTATCAAAGAGTTTTAAAAGGACAAGCCCAATAATACCACCCAAGGTCATCAATCCCCAAAAATCAGAAATGGTGGCTGCACCCAATACTTTTGGATCAATGCCATGATACACATTAAGAAATTGAGAAATCCAATTGGCAATACCCTGTTCGGCACCAACATAGCAAACCATCCCTAAAAAAAACAATTGAATTTGCTTATTTTTAAATAGTTTAATGTGCGTGGCGAGAGCACCTGATTTTTCATTTGATTTAAGTTCAACTTTAGGAAATTTTGAAAAAGCCAAAATGAGTATCATAAAGAGGCTGATGACAGAAAATAAAAAATACAAGGATATCCAGGGTAACTCTTTGGGGATCAAAAAGGTGCTTAAATTTTGAAGGAATGGATAATCAGCTAAAAAAAAAGTTTCAGAGGCTAATTGAGTATAAACCAAGGGGCTTAAAAAGGAGGCAAATCCAAAAACTAATTGGGCAAAAACAGCATACATTGCGAAATGTTCTTCGCCACCAGTGACTCTTAAAAGTGGGTTAATGACTACTTGGAGTACGGCCATACCACAACCAATGATGAAGAATGAAAACAAAGCTGTTAGGTAGCTTGGGAGCAGTGCCAATAGGATTGCACCGAAAAATATCACGATGAAGGCCGAAACGATCAGATGCTTTTCTTTGAATTTAAGGAGCAGCATGCCTGCGGGAATAGACATGACACCATAGGCAATAAAAAAGGCAAATGGGATCAAAGCGACTAAGGTCAAACTTAGGTTGAAACTTTCGATAATATCAGGCATTAAAGGCCCTATAATATTGGTTATAAAGGAGATGACAAAAAATATCAGTAGAATCAAAAAAACAATATAGGGACTTCTAGGCATCATGATTATTTTGTATTAAATTCAAATATAATGATCTTATTATTAAGCCTTACCTTCCTCTATTTTAATGATTTTTTGATTATTCTACGCTCATGATGCATTATACAAAATTTTTTATTTTATTGACTGTGCTACTCTGTCTGAGCTTCTTGATGGGATGCGGAACGCCTGAATCTCTTAAAAATAATAAGCCCAATGTGGTCATTATCTTTTTAGACGATTCTGGATGGAGTGATTTTGAACCTTTTGGACAAAAGAGGATAAAGACGCCCAATGTCAATCGATTGGCCCAAGAGGGGGTTGTTTATCGAAATTTTTATGTACCACAGGCCATTTGCTCTGCTTCTAGGGCAGCCTTATTAACCGGATGTTACCCAGGAAGAACGAAAGTATTCAACGCACATGCACCCAAGGAAAGAGGATTGTCCCCTGATTTCCCTACAATGGCTGAAATTTATAATGCAGATGGTTACAAAACGGGTATTTTTGGTAAGTGGCATTTAGGAGATCAAGAAGACACGCGTCCCCACCAACGTGGGTTTGACGTTTCCTCTGGGCTGATGTACAGTAATGATATGTGGAAACATCATCCGGAGAATCCAGAATTTTGGGGGAAATTTCCGCTCCAGTATTGGAAAAATGGTCAAGTAGAAATTGAAGCTG
Organism: Flammeovirgaceae bacterium UBA4465; assembly: GCA_905182375.1. Lineage (GTDB taxonomy): Bacteria > Bacteroidota > Bacteroidia > Cytophagales > Cyclobacteriaceae > UBA4465. The sequence continues at coordinate 126,386 of CAJJBF010000005.1, read as the reverse complement.
TTTCTAAGGCAGATCAACGTAACTTAACGAAATGGGCCACAGATGATGCCGTTAATTTCATTAATGATCATGCATCCCGGCCCTTTTTTTTATACGTTCCCTATTCAATGCCCCATGTTCCGCTGTTTGGTAGTGAAGCTTTTGAGGGTAAGTCAGGAGTGGGGCTATATGGGGATGTCATTGTAGAGTTAGATGCGTCTATTGGACGGATCATGGATGCCCTAAGTGCGGCAGGTATTGATGAGGAGACCCTTGTGGTCTTCACCTCTGATAATGGGCCATGGATTTCCTATGGGAATCATGCGGGAACCACTCCCTACAGGGAAGCCAAAGGGACTTCATTTGATGGCGGGACGAAAGTGGCGTGCATCATCAAGTATCCGAATAAGCTGGCTCCAGGTTCGGTTTCCGATCAGGTATTTCTATCTATTGACTTACTCCCAACTATTGCTCATTTAACGGAGACACCCTTACCAAAGTTGCCGATAGATGGTAAAAACATCTGGGATTTAATGACGGGAGTAACGCAAATTTCACCACATGATTATTATGCATTTACCACAGGACCAACATTAGAGTCTATGATGAGCGGAAGCGGTCGATGGAAATTGCACCTGCCTCATAATTACAGAACACGTCCCTCTCCAGGTAGCGATGGTATTCCTGGAAAATATGAACAAGCTACCATTGATTTAACGCTTTATGATTTGGTTAACGATCCTATGGAAACTCAAGATGTAAAAGAAGATCATCCTGAGGTATTCAAAAAAATGCTGGGATATGCCCAAAAGCATAAGGCATTTTTTGAATTAGAATAGTTCGCAAATTCAGAAGTGTATTTAAATGAAATATTTAGTCATATTATTTGTGGTGTCTTCAGTGACGTCTCAAAAGATTGCTGCACAAGCACCTACAATAGTCGCAGAGGATGCTCAATTGATAAAAATTGCGGATCATTTTGAATTCACCGAAGGCCCAGCTGTCGACAGTCGGGGTAATGTTTATTTTACCGATCAGCCCAATGATCAAATACTCAAATGGTCAGTTGATGGTGAACTTGAAATTTTCTTAACGCCATCGGGTCGTTCCAATGGCTTGTATTTTGATTCTGAGAGGACAACTTATATGCATGTGCGGATGCATTGGGTCAATTATGGAAAATTGATAGTGCTAAAAATATCGAGGTCCTTTTAAAAGACTCTCAAGGCACGCGATTGAACGGACCCAACGATCTCTGGGTGGATCCCAAAGGAGGTGTTTATTTTACAGACCCTTTTTATCAACGTCCTTATTGGCAACATACTGCGTCTTATTTGTCCTCTAACAATGTCTATTATTTATCACCAACAGGTGTAGTAAGCACAGTAGCTACAGGTTTAGAGCAACCCAATGGGATCATAGGCACCCCCAATGGATCCTTGTTATATGTTGCCGATATAGATGGGCAAATGACGTACAGTTATCAAATAGAAGCCGATGGGAGTTTATCCAACCAAAAGCGATTCGTAGCGATGGGATCAGATGGGATGACCCTTGATGAGCAAGGCAATGTTTACCTCACAGGGGACGGCATTTCTGTTTTTGATGCTAAAGGTAAAAAAATAGCGCATATCAAAATTGAGGAACCTTGGACGGCCAATGTGACTTTCGGTGGACCTGATCGAGACATCCTTTTCATCACTGCATCAAAGGCCATTTATCAATTGAAAATGGAAGTAAGAGGAGCATCTCAATCTTTTAAATAAGTTGAATATATAATGGATTCTTTTGACCAGATACCTGCGTTGAATATTTATCAGATGGCTATAGTTTTCCTTACAATATTCGATAATAGCTTTATTATCAAATATGTTTTGAAATAAAAATACAATGGGGAGTGCTTATTGACCTCATGGGTTGATAATCTCGAAATAAAATAGAATTTAAAGGAGGATTTTATGCGTGAGCTGGAATGGGATAGAGTATAGCAAAATTCAAATATTTAGTAAATGCGCGTCTATTCAAAAGTAGGCCACTTAATTTTTTGTTTTATCATCTATGAAGAGATTAAAAATATTTTAGTAGTAATCCTGAGTACCAGGAAATTTCATTTGTTACTACCTTTTCAAAATGCTCATCATAATTATTATGCCTGCTCCAGAACTTCCTTCTTTATTTTTGAAGTTTTATGAACGTAGGCTTCAAGTACTTTAAAGAAATTCAAAATATCATATTCTTTATTATTGGTATTAATTGTTATGAGTCTAATAAATGTATCATTATTAAAAGACCCGAAACCCACGACCGTAATTTGATGTTCATACAGGGCGGTACAAAGTGTCATTGGGTCAATTCCTTGATAATTAAAACAGACTGAGATTGAATCATCAAAACTATATAGCGTATAATCGGGATTGCTTTTAATATATGCTCGAGCAATATCTGCAAGTTCAAATTGTTGATCTACAATTTGTTTCAATCCATTAGTCCCAATTGATTTCCAAAGTGTCCAGAATTTCAGTGCATCATTCCTTCTTCCACATTGGAACGAAGTTTTACCTAAGTTGAAATCGTCACCATCTGTTTGGTAAAGATAATCCGCATCATTGCTGAAGGAGTTGTGTAAATGTTTTTTATCATTTACTAACAAGACTGAACAAGTTAGAGGGGTTCCTAACATCTTGTGCGCATTATAGCTGAAAGAATCTGATCTTTCTATTCCATCAACAAGATATTTAAATTTATCGCTGAAAATGACGCTTCCACAATATGCACCATCGACATGGAGCCAAATTTTATATTTCTCCGTGATATCAGCAATTTTATCTATTGGATCAAAACTTCCTAAAACGGTGGTGCCTGCTGTAGCATTTACATAAGTGGGAACAAAACCTTCATCGAGATCTTTAATAATTTGTGCTTCCAAATGGTTCGGGAGCATTTGTCCTTTGGAATCAGTATGAATATATCTAATGTTGCTCTTGCCAATTCCTGCAAAGCTTGCATTTTTTGAATTTGAATAATGCGATTCTCGTGAAGTGTAAACAATCATTGGTTTAGACATACCCTTTTCCCTACAATGGGAATCTTTGGTATCTCTAGCCATCACTAAGGCCATATAATTGCTCATCGAACCCCCAGTTGGAAAGGTACCATTACTTTGAGAGCCATAACCGATCATCTCACAAGATTTTCTTATGATTTCTTGTTCAATACCAACTTGAGGACCGGCAACCTTGTAGGTATACATGCTATTATTAAGCATTACTGCAAGTAAATCACCCAAAATAGCCTTACTTTGTCTTCCTCCAAAAAGTTGATTAAAGAATAATTTTGTTGCTGTTTTGGGCGTAGCAATTACTACTTCTTTGAGTAGATTTTTTAATTTATTATCAACAATGGGAGTAGGGTTTAGCGAAAGGTCTAGCGTATCGTAAAGTTTATCAGCTTCTATTCGATTCGGCTACTGGATACTTATGTTCTTCATTTAACAATACTTCAACCAGTTCATTAAAAAGAACTAAATCACTATTTATTTTGGGCATATAATTTTATTGTAATTAACTGATCGTACTATTATAAACTGTATGATAACTCATTTTCTTTGGCACAAATTCCTTTGATTGTTCATCATAAATGTTACAATTACGAATAGGCTTTGCATATAAATGGAGTGAGAGCGCTCGGTGGTTGGATAGGTTTTTTAATTGATGACAACCCATGAAATCAATCATGTAGGAGATATCACCTGCTTTAAAAAGGGTCGATTTTTGTATATTGACTTCACTGACTTCATTCGATTTAAAAATTGCTTCTTTAAATTCACCATCTATGAATTTTACCCAACATTCCTCACCTCCATGATCGTGAATAGGGGTTTTTTGACTTGATTGCCAACAAATTAGGATCAGCTCAAATCGTTCATTTTCAAAAATACAATTCCGCGTATAGGTTGATTCAGACCAAGAACAAAAAATTTCAAAAGCACTCTTTGGTATTTCCATTGAATGTAAAATATCATGGTACTTCGTACTTTGCTCATTTTTAAGAGCACTAATTAATAAGTTTAATGAATGAATTTTCTTCTGCTTATTTCCGATAGCCTTTATCATTTTTTCACTTTTTTTCTATTCATTCAATGAGCAGATCCAAGGTGAGTTTTCAAATCTAACTAATATTTTTTAGTAAAGATTGTAGAGTAATTTAATAATTCAAAGTTAGCAATCTCCGATCAATTTTTTCAAGTATTTACGAAAAAGAGTAATTTTTGTCGATTTTTTAAGCATTTTGGGCATAATTGGAGAATGGGTACTTTTTATTTGAGAGACCCATCTGAAATTAATTGAGATATCAAATAATATTTATATATTATGAACGATCCAGAATTAGTAATCAAATTAGTTGTTCTCACTTTTTACGTTGGCATATTATTTTTCATTGGAATCCTAGCCTCTAGGAGAATCAAAGGCATGAGTGATTATTATGTCGGTGGAAAAAATATGGGTTTTTTGGCAGTTGCTTTTTCTGCAAGGGCCACCGGTGAATCAGGTTGGTTACTCATCGGTCTTACAGGTATGGGTGCAATAGCTGGATATTCAGGCTATTGGGTCGTTTTGGGAGAACTTCTTGGAGTTTTTGTTTCTTGGCAATTCATGGCAAAGCGATTCAAAAAATTATCTGATCAATATAATGCGATTACCATACCAGACTACCTTGAGGCACATTTTAAATCATCTACAAATACTCTACGAATTGTAGCTGCTTCGGCACTCGTCATATTTGTGATTATATATGTCGCTTCCCAAATGGATGTTACTGGAATTGCCTTTGAATCAATGCTTAATATTGACTATCGAGTGGGTGCGATAATTGGATTTTTTATTGTCTTAATCTATATTTTTATAGGTGGATTCGTAGCTGCAGTTTGGTCTGATATGTTTCAAGGTATTTTGATGTTTTTTGGATTAGTTTTATTGCCAATTGTTGTATGGTTTTCCATGGATCATGGAGCGGGAATTACTGCAGGGCTTAACGCTATTGATCCCACCTTAACACAAGTACTGGGGAGAAGCGATAATGGCTGGCTTAATTTATTTACGATTTTAGGTTTCTCAATGATCGGATTGGGTTTTTTAGGCTCACCACAAGTGTATGTTCGCTTCATGTCTATTAAAAGCGAAAAAGAAATTGATAAAGGTAAATGGGTTGCTTTACTTTTCACATTATTTACTGATGCTGCAGCCGTCACGATTGGTATTCTTGCTCGAATTTATTTTACACAAAAAGGTCAAGATCCCGAAGTTATATTAGGGACAGGAGGAGAAAATGTTTTGAGTTTGGTAACGAATGAATTCTTGCCAACAATTTTAGTTGCTATCTTTATTGCCATTGTACTTTCAGCAATTATGTCAACCATTGATTCTCTTCTTATTCTTGCCTCTAGTGCAATTACTAGAGATTTTTATCAAAAAATATTTAGACCTGATTTAAAAGATCAAGACTTGACAAAAGTTTCAAGACTAGTTACCATTGGAATGGCACTAATGGCACTTGGAATTGCAATTTTATTGTACTATTTGTATCCTGATAGGAAGATTTTTTGGATCATGATTTTCGGATGGTCCGGTATTGCAGCCACTTTCTGTCCGGTAATTATTTTATCATTATTTTGGAAAGGATTTTCTGAAAAAGGAGCTATTGCTTCTATGATTACGGGATTTTTTTCTATTATTTTTTTCAAGTTTGTTGTATCAAATATGGAAGGCGTAGGTGATTATTTTGTAGAGCTAGATGTACTAGCACCCTCTTTTTTAATGGCTATGATCTTTGGATTTATAGTTTCGAAAGTGTCTCCTCCAAAGATGAACACAATAGAAACAGTTGAGAAAATTGATAAATGATTCTTAGGGTATCAGGAACAGTTGCTTTTTTGATTGAACAACGAGACGTTCTTCTCATGTCTGCCTCAAAAGCTATTTATGCTCTTAAAATGAATATGAAGGGAGCGAATAAATAAAAAAAACTACACTTCAGCTAAGTTTAGCTTCCTTTTGACTTGAGCGCTTGACTTATGTGAGCCAAATGATGCTCACTATGCCAAGCGTAAAGGGCTAAATTCTCATCCAATCTCATTTCCCGATCGTGATCGGGGTGTACAAATGTTTTTTCAAAATCGTGAGGTTTTATGGAATTCAATAAATAAACCCATCGGGCATGTAAACCCGAGATTATCTCAAGTGAGGGTTATATCGGTCCTTGATAATCGGACATTTGCGCCCATAATGCTTCGTGATAGGTTTTGATGGTGGGTGTTGACTCAGTTAGGACCCACCTAAACCGGGTGAACGATTGCATATGACTGTCGGCACAATGGTGTATGACTTGCTTAATACTCCATCCATCCGGTCTATAGAGCCAATTTTCTTGTTCCACTGTAATAGACTTAACCAGCGCCTTCAGTTTTTCAGGAAATGAGGCAAGGGCTTCAAGACCTTCCTTTATTTCATACATTGCTAGGGATTTAGGCATTACGAATTTGCCTATGGAGTATTTGAGGTCGTTCAAATTCATCATTTTAGTTAAAAATTGAGCTTAACTCCCCTTGAGGTATTTATCTAGAAATTCCAGCGTTTTTTGAGAAGCTTCAATATTATTTACCTTCTTTGAAAAACCATGACCCTCATCAGGAAAAACAATATATTCAACTGTGATATTATTGTTCCTAGCGGCAGCGACTATTTCATCAGATTCAATTTGAAGTACCCTAGGATCATTGGCTCCTTGAAAAACAATAAAGGGCTTGGTGATTTGATGGGCAAAGAACAAGGGTGACTTGTTGTAGAGGGCAAGACTGTCCGTTTCGGGGTTTCCTAACTCAGTATACAAGGCATTTCGGGAGGCTTCCCACCAGGCAGGAATGCTCCTTAGAGTACGTAACCAATTAGTCACACCAAAATAATTAACGCCTACAGCGAACTCATCAGGGGCGAATGCCAAGGCCGCCATCACCATGTATCCACCATAACTACCTCCCATAATTCCAATTTTATCGGCAGCTACATAACCTGTGTTGATCAAGAATTCCTTGGATGCGATGCAATCTTTAAGGTCAGCATCTCCATGTTTTAAATCATCAGCCTTGTAAAATGTTTTACCATATCCAGAACTTCCTCTATTATTTACGGCAAGCACGACATAACCGTGATTTACCCAATATTGTATTCTATCAGTATAATTCAGCCTTGTTTGTCCTCCAGGGCCACCATGAATGTACAATAAAGCAGGCAATTTGTCGCCTTTTTGGATGTTATTGGGTTTGTAGAGAATGGCAGGTATGGAAAGACCGTCAAAGGAAGGAAATCGAATGACTTGTCCGGCGACAAGATCATCGGGATTTATTTCAGGATTAAGCGTATGGGTTAGCTTTTTAAGCGTTTTATTTTTAAAATGGTATTGAAATAGGTCTCGAGGTATTTTGGAACTGCTTAGATAGAAGGTCATTTGCGTTTCACTATCCGAAATGTTTACCGATGAGATATCTCCTTCGGGTAAATTTGGGATGGTAATAATTTCTTTTGAATGAGTGTCTTGAATGATGATTTTGGTACTTGCATCCTCATTGATACCGGTTACACGGTACGCACCATTTTGAGATAGGTAGGCATAACTTATGGCCCATTCGGCTTTTTGTTCTACTTTCTGGGTTTGGGTAGCGATGTCATACGACATAAGGTAGGCAAACTCGCTATCATGGTCAGTAGTGAAATATAAAGTACCGTGATCTTTTGAAAAAAATTGAGGTTCATTAAGTACGTTACCTTCATGAGGGGTGATCAGGGATACTTCTCCTGTTTGGGTATCCAAAAGATGGATGTTTGCATCAGAAGTAGTCACTCTTTCAGAAAGGGCGATGTACCGTTCGTCGTCACTGACTATTGAAGGCGTAAAGCCATTATCGTTCGTATATATGATGTCGGTTTGAAACCCACCCTCAGCTACTGATGCACCTATTACTTCGGTTCGATACAAATCAAAATATTTGGGATCTCTCTTGTTGCTGGCCCAATAGATGGCCGTATTATTGTGATTCCATCCGTAATAGGAGGCTTTGGCACTGTCAGGTGTGAGGTCGATCACGCTGCCTTCTCTATTTTTTATGTATATCTGGGTTAATTCATTTCCACCTTTGTCACTAGTATAAATGATTCTATCATCAGAGGGGAAGTAAGATCGGGCGATAATGGCATTTTCCGAAGAATTTGTAAGTTGTGTTTGTTTGCCTGTTTCAAGATCAATAGTGTAGGCATTTAAGACACCACTTGCCTTACTGGTTATTAAAATTGTTTTCTCATCTGCCGAGAAATCACCACCAAATACTTGAGTAGTATTCATAAATTGCTTAATGGTATATCTCTGATTTTGAGATAGATTGTCTTTCTGTTCACAAGAAAGGGCAATTAAAAATAAAATTAAACTAAGCTTTTTCATTTGGATAGGGATTAATATTTGTCTTAAGTTAACTGTATGTATCTTGATTTTATTATTTTGCAAATTAAAACTTACAAGAAAAAAGGATCACTGAAAAAATTAAACTTTGACCTTGCTGCTCATCAATTCTGTTTGACGAACACCTTTAGAAAAACAGTAGAGTGCACAGATCATAAAAATATGCGAGATCTCATGGTGTTGGAACCATGGGTGTAGGTTCAATCTGAGTACCTCCACAGGAAGTAATATTAACAGGGAGATAAATCCCCAAAAGAAAAATCCTACTTGATCAGTACCTTTTGCGATTCTGATAGAGAAGGGGACGCCTAAAAAGAGAACAATTCCAATAGCAGTATGAATGGCGACCCACAAGAACTTTAATTCAAAAATGAGTAGACCAAAGGCGCTGGCTATAAGGATCGCGATGATTGATTTTAGTAAAATATTGCCTTTTGGATAAAGATAGATAACCATGGCATATTCTAACATACTGATGGATATGATGCTAGTAGCCCACCCAGGTATTTTACCTACTAAACCTAAATAATTATAAAATAAATGTGACCAGGCAGCAAAAAAGGTAGAGATAGATATGAATAAAAAGAACTTACTAAAATAGGCTGAAAACGGCGAAGCGAAAGATGCTCTGATTTTTTGGTAGTAAAGGAAGCTTTGAAAAGACATGACTAAATTTAAAATCAAAGCCATAGGTTCTAACAGTTGTAACCCCCACATTTCGAATTCAATTTTTTCCATTTCTGGCGCAATATGCTAAAAAAAAAAATTAATTCATGTCTCTTAGTATACTAAATGCATTTATTTGAAAATGATTTTATTAACTTTTTTAAAAAACAATAACAAGATTTTAAAATTAAATTAAAAGTATAGTCAACCTCAATTATTCGTTTGCAGTCAAATAAAGATTGATTATTATTTGAGAAGCGGAGCAATTAGACTAATTTGTTGTGATTATAATTCGTATAAAAAACAACATTTAAAAAAATGAAAAACGCTCCATGGTTTGCACATTACCCTAAAGATGTTCCACAACAAATTGAAAGTGCTGAATATGAAAGCTTAGCCGAACTTTTGAATGATAGTTTTAAAAAGTTCGGTAACTATCCGGCCTTTGAAAATATGGGTAAAGTAATGACTTTTAACGAGTTAAAAACAGCTTCAGATAGTTTTGCTGCTTATTTGATTCATGACTTAGGATTGAATCGAGGGGATAAAGTAGCGATTCAAATGCCCAATTTACTTCAATATCCTGTAGTGCTCTTTGGAGCTTTACGGGCAGGAATGACGGTAGTAAATGTAAATCCACTTTATACGTCAAGTGAGTTAAAACACCAGCTCAATGACGCAGATGCGAAAGTAATTATTGTTTTAGCCAATTTCGCAAGTATTCTAGAAGGTATTTTGTCTGAAACTAAGTTGAAACATGTATTGGTTACGCACATTGGAGATATGATCGGAGGGATAAAAGGGAGTCTGATCAACTTTGCTGTCAAATATGTAAGAAAAATGGTTCCTTCGTTTAGCCTTCCAAAGGCTACCGCTTTGATGAAAGCCCTTAAATCAGGAGCCAATCATGATTTTGTCCAGCTACCTTCAAATTCTGGATTTAGCTTTTCTTCAATATACGGGAGGTACCACGGGGGTTTCCAAAGGTGCAATGCTTTCTCATGGTAATTTAGTTGCCAATTTATTACAAGTAAATACCTGGATGAAAAGTGGAGGTTTGAAAGAAGGAGCTGAGGTTTATATTACCGCACTCCCTATTTATCATATTTTTGCTTTGGTCGCCAATGTACTCGGCTCGGTGAGCTCGGGGTCCCAAAATATTTTAATTACCAATCCCCGAGATATGGATGGTTTTGTAAAGGAACTAAGGAAACATAAATTTACCATATTGAGTGGTGTAAATACGCTTTTTAATGGATTATTGAATCATCCTGAATTCAAAAATTGTGACTTCAGTAAGCTTCGTTTTGGTTTTGGTGGGGGTATGGCGGTTCAAAATTCAGTCGCTGAAAAATGGCTTGAAGTAACAGGAACGCCATTGGCAGAAGGCTATGGTCTTACGGAGACCTCACCCGTGCTTACGATTAATCCACTAGATGGAAGGCATAAAATGGGTACCATTGGACTACCTATTTCCAATACGGAAATAAAGAACTTTGATGATGACTTTGTGGAGGTGGCTGTGGGTGATCCAGGAGAACTCTGCGCCAAAGGTCCGCAAGTAATGCAGGGATATTACAACCGACCAGAAGAAACAGATAATGTGATGCAAGAGGGTTGGTTTAAAACAGGTGATGTAGCTATAATGGATGAGGAAGGTTTTTTTAAAATTGTAGATCGGAAAAAAGAAATGATCCTTGTATCGGGATTCAATGTTTATCCCAATGAGATTGAAAATGTCATTTCATCTCATCCCAAGGTACTGGAAGTAGGAGTGATCGGTGTGCCCGATCCTAAATCAACAGAAGCTGTGAAAGCGGTTGTTGTCAAAAAGGATGAAACCTTAAACGAGGCTGAGATCATTGCCTATTGTAAGGAAAAGTTAACAGGCTATAAATGTCCTCGTCATGTTTCGTTTATCTCTGAACTGCCTAAATCTAATGTGGGTAAGGTATTGAGAAGAATCATTAAAGAGGATGATTTAAAGACGCATACCTACGAGGGATCTTGATGAGTGAACGGCCCCAAGTGTTGAGGTCATTGGTAAATGGAGGAGTTACTCAAAAAAAAACCCTGGGCTATCTTAAGTCCGCTAAGGTGTCCAATTTTGATCTGACCACCAATTTAAAAAATCTTCATAGTACATGATGATATCTTGGTAATAAGAAATTTCAGTGTCAGTCACTGATGGATGTGGAATTTTTATCAGTACGGCACCCTGAATATTATCTCCAATTTCATAATTATTGTAATGGAGTAATATATGTGTATCATTGCTGCCAATGTTTTCGGGTAAATGAAATTCGTCGTTCTTAAATGTAAATCCAGTGGCACTCAAGCGAGCATCTGGAGCGAGTTGGTTTTGGTTTCTAAAAATAATTTCAGCTTGTTGGCGTAGCTCTGAAAAATCTCCAATTTTATCTTCAATATCTATGGTCCGACCCAAAGTATCCGTATTTATATATTGCATCCATTCATTGTTACGAACCCCGCCCGTATAGGACTTACTGCTAGAAGCAAAAGAAAGCCAGCCGGAATCATTGTAATTCGTTTCAATCATTATTTCAAGGAACCAAGGTGTCTTGCTTTCAGGAAATTGCTCTTTGAATGCCACATAACTTTTGATAAATAATTTCATATAATCATTAATGGTTTTTGCAGTACCTACGGAAGGAAGAAATCCCTCTATCTCCTTTTTAAGGATGGATTCAATCCGCTGGTTTAATAAGGGTTGACTTTTAAAAATGGGGTAATTGACTTCAATCATCGCACAATTTTTATTATTACAATTAGGGTCACTCTCTTTTAGATGCGCAATTCCCGCTATTGCCATTCCTTTATTGAAAAGCTTTGAGGTCAAGCGAAGGCGCTGTTCTTCAATTTGCTGGCAAGAGCAGATCGTTAAAATGAGAAGGGCAGCTAGTTTATGTATTTTAATCAAATGATTTTATTTTTTGTTATCGTATGATCTGAGGAGTAAGATTTTTTTAAATCTGGTTCAAGATAGGAACTATCGCCGTAGCTTAAAAATCTATAGTCGTGCTTTAGGGCTTCCTCGTAAATTTTTTCCCAATTGGGGCCACAGAACGCAGCAATTAGCATGACTAACGTCGTTCCAGGCATATGAAAATTGGTAATCATTTTATTGACTATTTTGAATTTATAGCCGGGGAATATAAAAATTTCTGTGTGACCAATGACCGCGCTCATTGAGCGGCTGTCCAAATATTCGAGCACGGCAGTGAGGGCAGTTTTTTTGTCAGGTAATGATTTGTGATTTTGGTAAGGATATAGTTTAGATATGAAAAAATCAGGATCCCCATTCATCAATTTGACACCGTACCAATAAAGAGATTCTAAACTTCTCAGGCTTGTAGTGCCTACGGCAATGACCGATTCATTTTCAAGCAAATGGATGAGATTGCTTCTGGTAATGCGAAGTTGTTCGCGGTGCATATGATGCTCCTCTGCATTCGTTTTTATGGGCTGAAAGGTACCTGCGGATACATGCAGTGTCAGGTAATCAAGTTGGTGCTTGTTTCGCAACTCATCGAGTACCTCTTTGGTAAAATGCAGTCCGGCGGTGGGTGCCGCAACGGCACCTTCAAGCTTGGAATAAACGGTTTGATAGCGGTTCTGATCGGCGCTTGACGGGCGCTCTTGATATATAAGGAGGAAGTGGCACTCTACCCAATGCTAAAAGGAGTTCAGACCAAGTCTTTTGAGGCGACCAATTGAACAGAACGGTATCTTGAGACATTCTTGTGGCAGTTAATTGGATCTGATCAACGGTGATGCTTAAAACAGCATCATTGATCCATTTTTTGGCATTGCCAATCAGGCATATCCAGGTACAACTACCTTTCGAAGACATGATTTCTTCCATGATTACCGTAGGCGCTGAGGGTTCAAGCAAGAAAATTTCAATGCGAGCACCCGAAGCTTTATGGAAAATCATTCGGGCAGGAATCACCTTGGTATCATTAAAAATGATCAAAGACTTGGTTTTTATCAATTCAGGAAGGGCAGAAAACTGATGATGGGCTAGGCTTCCCTTTCGATAATGTAGTAATTTTGAATTGGATCGAACCTCCAAGGGCGCTTGAGCGATAGACTTCTTGGGTAATTGATAATCAAAATTTTTAGGATGAATTTCTTTAATGTCCATTTGAATTATGTTGCGACTCGAATATAAACCCTATACTTTAAATTTTAAATTTATTGCGGGTACAAGTCGTGGAACCATGAAAACTAGGGAAGTTTGGTTTTTACGAGTTTGTGATACCAGCAGTTTAGGTGTATCTGGTATAGGAGAGGTAGCGCCCCTAAATGGTTTGTCTGCTGATCCTATCGATGAAATTCCTCAAAGACTGAGAGAGTTAGTGAGTGAAATAGCCGATCACAAAACGCCCACCTCCGTTTCGGAGGTTTATGCTTTGGCTAAAATACTCGCTTTTCAGTTTCCTGCCATCAGAATGGGATTGGAGATGGCCTTTTTAGATTTGATGCATCAAGGTATGAGACAATGGTTTACCTCACCCTTTCTTCAAAATAAAATGCAAATTAAAACTAATGGTTTGGTTTGGATGGGTGATGAAATCTTCATGCGAGATCAAATTGAGGAAAAAGTAGCCTTAGGTTTTGATTGTGTCAAGTTAAAAATAGGGGCTTTAGATTTTGGAAAAGAACTGAAGTTAGTGTCCTATTTAAGAAAAATTTCATCTAAAATAATCATTCGATTAGATGTTAAAGGTGCTTTTGAGTCGCAGGAAAGGCATTGGATAAATTAAATCAGTTGAGTGAGTTTAATATTCATTCCATCGAACAACCGATTCAAAAAGGTCAGTGGGAAGCCATGAATGAGCTTTGTCAATCGAGTAAAATTCCCATTGCACTGGATGAAGAACTCATTGGCATTGAACAAGATGTGGAAAAAAAGGCGTTATTAGATAGCATCAAGCCAGCTTATATCATCCTAAAGCCCAGCCTTTTGGGCGGATTTATGGAATCCAATCAATGGATCAATTGGGCTGAAGATCGCAATATTGGCTGGTGGGTAACTTCAGCTTTGGAATCAAATATAGGGCTCAATGCGATTACCCAGTTTGTCGCTCAGTATCCGAATTTATCTCATCAAGGTCTGGGAACAGGAGCCCTCTATCATAATAATTTTGCTGTCTAAAACCTCTTTGACGAACTTGAAAATGACTTATACTGAAAACGATTTGGATGAACTACCTTTTGAAATTAATTTGAACCTATGAGACCTTATATTTTAGCTGAATCCAATTGGAAAGAGATCAAGCAATAGGCAGTTGAACTTGCCATTCTGCCTTGGGGAGCCACTGAGGTCCATAATTACCATTTATCTTATTATACAGATGTTTATGAAGGCGATGCTATTGGGGAGGAATCTGCCAAAAAAGCTTGGAAAAAGGGTGCGAAAGTGATGTTATTACCCACCGTGCCTTTCGGTGTCAACACAGGTCAGAGAGATATAAAATTAGATTTAAATATGTATCCGAGTACACAAATGGCAGTGCTCAATGATTTGGTTGAAGTCTTGAATCGTCAAGGTATTTAGAAGTTATTGATTTTAAACAGCCATGGAGGGAATGATTTTAAGACCCTGCTTCGTGAGTTGGGCGCTAAATATCCAAAAAGGTGGCTTGCTACCTGCAGTTGGTTTAAAATATTAGATCATAGTACCTATTTTGAAATGCCGGGTGATCATGCTGATGAGATGGAAACCAGCTTGATGATGCATTTAAGACCTGATTTGGTTAGGCCTTTGTCTGAGGCTGGGGCGGGCCATGAACGAAAAAGTAAGATTGAAGCTATGCAAAAGGGTTGGTTGTGGGCTGAAAGACCATGGTCTCAAATCTCAGCAGACACGGGTATGGGAGATTCCAAAGCAGCAACTTCTGGAAAAGGGAGACTTTTTTTTGAAGCGGTGACGACTAAATTAGCTGCCATGTACTTAGAAGTTTGTCAAGCCGATATGACGGATTTGTACGAATAACGTTCTGAATAAATGTTCGATTTTAGAATGGATGCTGTTTAATGCAGAGGTCAGTGTTGTAAAATCTGTATCTTCTTTTTTTGTTTTATTTAAAGATTTCAAAAAGTTTATTTAGCGGGAACCACTACGCCATCCAAACTTTTATTAAGTTTCATATTTACCAATATCTCGTGAAGTGTTTCTGCAGCCAGGCCATGCAATACCAACCTATAAGCGGCAGTATAAGTGGAGACAGGCACCATGGGATGCTTATTATTTACTAAACCTAAATGACCTGGTGTGCCTAAAATTTGAGAAGTATAAATGGCTATTTTTTCATCTAATTGCAATGAATTAGAGGCTCTTATAAAATCATTTGAAGTTAGAAATAATTGATAAAAAGGGGTGAAGAGTTCTATCGCCGAACGTAAGTCTATAATGTTTGTCCATTTCTTCGGAAAATCTATGTGATCAAACTGATCCACTGTGATCATCTCCAAATTCATTTTCTCTGGTGGTCCGATGGTGATGCTATTTTCTTTAAGTTGACTATTGAGCCGGATGACAAAATTGTATAAATTCAAATCGTGCTTTAAAAACAAATCATCTTTTACATCTTCGAAAGGTTTTGATTTTAGTGGGTCTCCTACCAAGGCTACTCCGGGTATATTCGCTGCTATAAATTGTAAAATTTCCGTACCTATATGAAAATGTCGAAATATAAGTAAGTTGGCATCTGGACTCACAAACCGCTTGAGTCCCCAGGACAAAATATAATGAAGCACTTTTGACGAGTTGATTAGTTTGGGGAAGAAAAACTTAAATAGATGTATAAAGAACATCACTACTTTTGACCAAACTTTGATGATGGGAGACAGATAATAACTTGATTTAGAGTTATTATCTGACATTAAGGCTTTTTTTGTCTGGTCATTGATTGGAATACTATTGTCTAAATACAAGGCCAGCCAGGGATTTGGATCTCTGCTATCGTGCTTTCTGCTTCTAACTCAAAATCTACTATCATATGACCAACGAGGTTTTATTGCGCTTCTAATGTATTAATATCATATACTACTACATATCTTTCATTTTTTTGTTAATTGACTGATCCCCATCGATCTGTTTGGATTGAAATCCCAATCGTGGCGCACCAGGATTTTTATGATGATCTTTATGATACCCATCACCAAATATAAAAAAAGCCAAAACGTATGGTTAACCATACTCGTATATTCATCTATTTTTTCATGACCTAAACTATTGATGCTATCTCCTAAATTGAAAATGAAGACAAGGTTTACCCACAAAGCAATCAAGAAATAAAACCCTTAAACCGTATAAGCAAATACAATGGGTATAAGCAAATGCATTAGAAGCAGTACCCCATAGACTGAGGGGCGTGATATATATCTATAAAATGGATTTGCCGCTATATCTTTGGCCAAATGATTGTATACATATTTGGCAATAGCACGATGAAATCTGTCCGAACAAGATAAATTACAGAGATCACAGAAAAGCCAAAAATGAGGATTGATTTTATTGAATGTGCTATTTCGAAAGTCGTCTGTTTTTTTTCTACTGGTTTTAATTCTATTTTATGGAGAAGCTTCACACGTTCCAATCGTTTGCACGCAAATAAGAATAGCGCACCTACCCCAAAGTAAAGTACCATGAAATACCCGAATGATAGGGCAGACAACGACCAATAGGAAAAGTCGTAAAGGATGTTTTCGATTAAGCTTTGCAACCTATTATTTTTTAAAAAAAATCATTTATTTTGAACCTAAAAAACAAATTGAATCTGCTAAACATTATCCCCTTTATGGCGCTAAGTACAGCTGAGTAAATGGTCAATTATAGGGGAACTATTTGCTCGGAAGATTAAGTAAATAATTATTTCAATTTAAATAATTATTTTTGTTTTTTCATTGATTTTAGATCTATCTCTTGTTTTCTGCATTAACCGAATATCCTTAAAAAAGGGTTTTCATTTCTATTCTTCATTAGGCTGCTTATCTTTGACATACGGAGATCAGTTTTTCATGTCGCTTTGGTCTTTATATTGTTTGAATGACATCGATTAATTTTTTATATGTATTTTATGCGCAGTATAATTACCTTGAGTTGTTGGTTAGTGATCAGCTTGCTAGCTGCACAATCCGTTCAAAGCATCCCTTCAGGCGAGGTCAATCAACTATTAAAAAAATTGAATGTGTTGGGTTCGGTATTGTATGTAGCGGCACATCCAGATGACGAAAACACAAGACTGATAGCCTATTATGCCAATGAAAAGTTATTCAACACCGCTTATTTATCAGCGACTCGTGGGGATGGGGGACAGAATCTGATTGGTCCTGAAATACGTGAAAACTTGGGCTTGATCAGGACACAAGAATTACTCGAGGCTAGGCAAATAGACGGAGGCGCTCAATTTTTTTCCAGAGCCAATGATTTTGGTTATTCCAAAACTCCAATGGAGACCTTGTCCATTTGGGATAAGGGAAAAGTCTTGGAAGATTTTGTTCGGGTGATCAGGACCGTTAAACCGGATGTCATCATCACAAGATTTAATACCTTATCAGGCACTACCCATGGTCATCATACTACCTCCGCCTTGTTGGCTTTAGAAGCATTTGATTTGGCGGGTGATTCCAGCGTTTATCCGGATCAGCTGAAAACGCTTGAGATATGGCAACCTAAAAAGCTTTTTTGGAATACCAGCTCCTGGTTTTACGCAAGGAACAAGGTTAAGTTTAACCCAGAAGGGTTATATTCAATCAATGTAG
Source organism: Flammeovirgaceae bacterium UBA4465 (assembly GCA_905182375.1). Taxonomy (GTDB): domain Bacteria; phylum Bacteroidota; class Bacteroidia; order Cytophagales; family Cyclobacteriaceae; genus UBA4465. Next base: position 108,443 of record CAJJBF010000005.1, on the reverse strand, counting down.
GTACTTACAATCCTAATTTAGGAATTTCATATACCGAGATGGCTGCTCAAAGCCGCAGCATGCATAAAAGCCAAGGTTTTGGATCGACGGGTTCAAGAGGTGATGAGCTTGAATATTTAGAATTGTGGCGAGGAGATAGTTCTGGTACTGATGTTTTTGGGGGTATTGATACTTCCTGGAAAAGGGTTGAAAAAAGTCAAAAAATAGCCCAATTCTTATTAGAAGCCCAAGAAGTTTATAAAGTGGAAAATCCAAAACCAACTTTGGGCTATTTATTGAAAGCAAGACAAGAGTTGCTTAAAATGTCTGATCAATATTGGAAGGAAATCAAGTTGAATGAAATCAATCAGACCATTATGGCGATTACGGGCACTTATTTAGAAGTCATTGCAGATGATTATAGCTATGCAAGAGGTGAGACGGTAAAGCTGAGTGTAGAAGCCATTAACAGGATAGACTTTCCTATAAAATTAATAGAATTGACCATCGAACCATGGGGTTATAATGTTGAGTTGGATCAAGTGATGCTTTACAATCAGAAAATAGTGAATGACTATTCATTAAGCATTCCTGATTCTATTGCCATGACCACACCTTATTGGTTAAACGAAAAGAGTACGTTGGGGATGTACCATGTAGCTAATAAAGATCAAATCGGCGGTGCGATCAATGAGCCGATATTAAAGGCAAGATTTACTTTAGCGATAGGAGACCAATATTTAGAATTAACACAACCTATTCATCACAAATTTACAGACCCCGTCGATGGTGAAGTTTATCGACCTATCGCGATCGCACCTGATGTAGCCATCAATTTATCGGTTGACAATGTAGTATTTTCTAATGATAATGATAAACGTATAGATCTACGATTGGTAGCAGGGAAGGATAATGTTTCCGGTAAGCTTCATATAGTCGTTCCAATGGGTTGGCAAACGGATATCAATGATTCAGCTCTATCTATTTCATTGAAGAATGAAGAGCGCTTGATAAGTATCAATATTAAGCCAGAATCAAAGGCCAATTCAGGTAATTTAAAAGCTTATTTTGTTTCTGATGATGGGAATATTTCCGACCAGCAAGTCCAAATTATTGCATACGATCACATTCCTGTTCAAACTGTACTTAAGCCCGCTAAAATTGATTTGATTAAATTAAATATGGCTAAGGTAAGTCAATCTATTGGCTACATTGAAGGTGCGGGAGATGTGATTCCAGATTTGTTGAGACAAATTGGATATCAGGTGAGCTTGTTGGACAAGGACGATGTAACCGTTGATCATTTGATGCAGTTTGATGCGATTATATTGGGGGTTCGTGCCTTTAATACCGTTGATTGGCTGGCTTACAAAAATCAAGAACTTTTTGATTATAGCTTTAATGGTGGAACCGTAATCGTTCAATATAATACCAATAGAAATTTAGTAACCCAAGAGATCGCTCCTTATCCATTATTATTGTCAAGGGATCGTGTTTCGGTAGAAACAGCTCCTGTAAGGATTCTTGAGCCAAGACATAGGTCTATGAATTTTCCCAATAAAATTACGATGGGTGATTTTGATGGATGGGTGCAAGAGAGAGGTTTGTATTTTTGCTCTGAATGGGATGAAAAATTTACGCCTATTTTAAGTTCAAATGATCCTGGGGAATCTCCTAAAGAGGGCGGGTTACTTGTGGCAAGTCACGGAGAAGGCTATTATATTTACAGTGGTTATTCATGGTTCAGAGAGCTTCCTGCAGGTGTAGAAGGGGCTTATCGAATGTTTACTAATTTAATTTCTATGGGTCAGGAATGATACATTTTTTATGATAACTGAATATCAATGAAAAAAAAAGACTTTTTAGATGCTACCTAATATCTCATCATGCTTCATTTCAAACTCTAATTTTTAAATGAATCAAATTGATTTCTTAGTACTGACGCTGACCCTGCTTTCCATTGTAACTTTTGGTGTCTGGAAAACAAGAGGGCAACAGAATATAGAGAGCTATTTGCTGGGAGATCATAAGATGAAATGGGGGACAATTGGATTATCGGTGATGGCTACCCAGGCCAGTGCAATTACCTTTATCTCAACACCAGGGCAGGCCTACGCAAGTGGTATGGGTTTTGTTCAAAATTATTTTGGACTGCCGTTAGCACTGATCATTGTATCTGTATTTTTCATTCCCATTTATTATAAACTGAAGGTTTATACTGCCTATGAATACCTTGAACGAAGATTTGATCTTAAAACGAGATTATTAGGTGCCTTCTTGTTTCTGATTCAAAGAGGTTTGGCTGCAGGTATTACGATTTATGCCCCTTCTATTATTTTGTCTACGATATTGGGATGGGATCTTTCCTTCACTATTTTGGGTACGGGTATTTTGGTAATCATCTATACGGTTTCTGGAGGAACTCAAGCTGTGAGTATTACTCAAAAGCAGCAGATGGGTGTCATCATGGGAGGGATGTTCGTTGCTTTTGGATATATCCTATACTATATAACTGATTTTATCAGTTTAAGGGATGCTGTAGATATTGCTGGAATTCTTGATAAAACAGATGCCATTGACTTTGATTTTAGTTTTCAGAAAAGGTATACCATTTGGTCTGGATTAATGGCAGGTTTGGTTTTACAATTGTCGTATTTTGGCACAGATCAAAGTCAGGTCCAGCGGTATTTAGGAGGAAAAAATGTAAAGGAAAGTCGCATGGGATTGATGTTTAATGCCATCTTAAAAATTCCCATGCAGTTCTTTATCCTTTTTGTAGGTGTGATGGTTTATGTTTTTTATATTTTCTATACGCCACCCATACATTTCAATGATCAATCGTTAGAGGTCATCAGAGAAAGTTCGGCAAATGATCAACTGATTACTATTGAAAATTCCTACAATAATTTGATTTTAGAGCGCAAGAATCTCACGTTATCTTATACTAAAGAGGACAATGCCATAAAAAAGCTGAAATTTAAGGACGACTTGATCAGCATTGATGCGCAGCAAGAAGTCATGCGGAATGAGGTAAAAGATTTAATTAATGAAGTAGATCCCGAATTAGCTACTAAGGATTCAGATTATGTCTTTTTAACCTTTATTCTTAACTATTTACCACATGGATTTATTGGCCTATTGATTGCGGTTATTCTCTCTGCTTCTATGTCTTCTACCTCTTCTGAACTCAATTCTCTAGCCAGTACGAGTACGGTTGACCTTTATCAAAGAATTATTAAAAGGGAAGATACGGATAAAAACTATCTGATGGCATCTAAATGGATCACTTTTATATGGGGTGTTTTGGCGATCATATTTGCCTTTGTTGCGAGTGATTCTGAAAACCTAATAGAGACCGTAAATATTATTGGCTCTGTTTTCTATGGAACCATTTTAGGTATTTTTCTAGTCGCATTTTTCATCAAACGTGTCCAAGGAAATTCAGTCTTTACCGCTGCAATAGTGGCAGAATCTGTGGTGATTGCTTGTCATTTCCTAAACGTGAACGGTTACTTTTCGATTGGTTATTTATGGTATAATGCCATTGGGGTTCTTCTGACGGTTGTGTTGGCTTGGCTATTTAGCTTTATGCAAGAAAAACCTAGGGCTACAAATTAGAGGCAAAAACTCAAAAAAAGGCAGGTTTCAAGCTTGAATGCTTGGAATCTGCCTTTTAACACTAAAGTTTGACCTTATTTCTTTTTCAATTCTTTCATGAAGGCTTCATTACTTTTAATGTAAGCATTGTCACCCGCAGCTTTTGACTTTTCAAGAGATTCTTCTGTCGTTTTGATCGCTTCTTTTTTCATTCCTAAACCTGCTTGAATTTTAGCTAATCTATTGAGGTAGTAGTATCTGCGATTACTTTCAACAGCAAGAAAACTTTTTGCCCATAACAAGGCCTGATTGAGATCTTTTCCAGTCTCAAGATAATAGGAGGCCGCTGCCATATAATTTGATAAATCAATTTGTGTTTTAGCAGCAATATCTGCCATAACGATTTCATCAAAACTGACCTCTATAGGAACTTTCCATGCGGCGTCGGCCCATTGAAAATGAATATTAGCCTGAGAATTATCTGCTGATAGGTCAGATATTTGAAAAGTGAGGGTCTCAATCATGGTTGAGGATTTAAGATTATCCACTTTCATGTTGACTAAGATTTGATCTGATTTCATTTTAGAAAAGTTTGAACCAATGCTAGGATCTCCATAAAGCATGAAATCAAACTGGTCATCTCCTGGAGTAGTTATAATGAGGTAAGTGCCTGCAGGTACTTCAGTCCCGCCAATTTTGGCTGGAGTACTTAAGGTAACGGTGGTTCCAGAATTAGCACCTGTTCGCCACATAACCCCATATTCAAGTAAAGCACTTCCATCAATACCAAATATTTTTCTTCCTTTCATTTTAGGTCTAAAATAGGATATGGAGACTTCAGTAAGACCGACCGTAGTCGTCACTGAGGCTGCAGAGCTCCCAGCAGGCAGATTGATTTGCGCTTGCACAGTGAATATGAAGAGCATCATCAAGCTATAGGTTATAAACTTATACATAGTAATTTTATTTGTTGAATATTTTAAAATAATTTATTAACGAGCCTAAAATTAATAGAATTAATTAAAGATTAACGCTTAATTTCTTATTTTGAGTTTGATTTATTTAAACAGCCGGTATTTTTCGATCTCACTTAATCATAGTTACCAAAATAAATTATCGACATTAATATCATATCACTTGCCATACCCTCGAATCATGAATTATATTTGAACTTATTGAAGTATACACATCTATAGAATGGCAATTTTAATTGATTCGGTTTCAAAAAACTTAAATCCATGGTTAAAGGCATTTAAATCTTATGATGACCAAGTGGAGGTCTATTGTTATGATGATGCGGTGGCGCTTGAGAAAATCACTACTGCAGTGGTTTGGAATCATAGACCGGGACTTTTCAAGCAACTCCCCAATTTAAAATTGATTGCTTCTTTAGGTGCGGGGGTCGATCACATCATGAATGATCCTGACATTCCTCCACAGGTATCTATCACTCGAATCATCGGTGACGGTTTGAGTGGTCCAATGTCGAATTTTTGTATTGGGGCTATTTTACATCATCAACGTCAATTTGATAAGTATTTGATAGACAAATCAACAAAGACTTGGGATCAAGAGCCTAATCCTGAACGAGAAATAAATGTAGGAATCATGGGGCTGGGTGCTTTAGGCGCTGACCTAGCTGAAAAGCTTAATTATCTGGGATTCAATGTTTTCGGCTTGAGTCAATCAAGAAAAAAAATTGCCCATGTAGTAAGTTACCTCAATGCCGAACTGGATCTATTTCTGAGTAAAATAAATATTTTGGTCGTCATGTTACCCGCAACGGAATCCACTCGGGCCATACTTTCCAAAAAACTATTTGATAAGCTTAAGAAAGGGACTTATTTGATTAATGTGGCAAGAGGACATCATCAAGTGAATGGGGATATTATAGATGCCCTCGAAAATGGGCAATTGTCGGGAGCATTTTTAGATGTGTTCCCTGAGGAACCCCTTCCAAAACAAAGTTCTCTTTGGGACCACCCTAAAATAATGATAACTCCTCACATTGCTGTAGTTACAAAAATCAATGAGGCTGTGCCCCAAATTATCGCGTCCCATAAGCGCGTAAGAATAGGGAAATTGCCTGAAATTTTGGTGGATAGGATAAAAGGTTATTGAGCATTATGAAAGGATTTTTAGATAGATATTTAAATTTAATTATTTTCTTATTTGGTTTTATAAGTACGCCATTTTTGATGGCACAAGATCAGACGGTTGTATTTAATGGTGATTCTGAACCGATACCTGAGCTCAATTCGGCTTCCGATGAAAGCGCCCTTTTATTATCTCAAAATTCGTATTTACTCATTTATTCAAGAACGCACAATAGAGCAATATCTAGTTCAAGCTTTATGCCGACAGATATTTGGCTATCTGAAGAGGGCATAAATAAGAGATTAGATCTTGATTCAGAATCCATTCATAGCGCAGTTGGATTTTTAAATCAAAATCAAACTTTTGTCTATGCCTCTTTGACAAAACAGGGTGCTGGTTACGAAACTCAACTGATGATAGCGGATTGGCAAGACGGTGACCTAGATAATTCTAAGAAATTTGAGATTAAATATTTCGATAATAAATCGGCTTATTTCAGTGCGGCTTTTTCTAGAGATGGTAAACATATGGTGATGTCTATGGAGGCCAATGTAACCATGGGAGTTGAAGATCTGTATATTTCTCATCTTCAGGAAAACGGAAATTGGAGTCCCCCAATGAGTTTGGGTTATGTTATCAATACGCGAGCACAAGAAATGACTCCTTTTTTAGCCCAGGACAACGAAACCTTGTTTTTTGCAACTAATGGTAGAGAAGGATGGGGAAGTTTTGATATTTATTATGCCAAACGGTTGGATGATACTTGGCAAAAATGGTCTGATCCGGTCAATTTAGGATCTAAAATCAATACGTCGGGTGCTGAAAAGTCTTTTAGCTTTTCGGATGTAGCTGCCGTGGCCTACTATACTTCCAATACCAAAAGTGATGGATATGGAGATATTAGGAGTATACGTATTGATTCAGACTTAAAATATGTGAAAGATACCTTGATACTTCCTCAACTTCCCGTGGCCTCATTAAATCAAAAGATTGTTTTAGTGCTTGACGCTGAAAATGAAAAAATAGTGGCAGGTGTATTTGATATTAAAACAGATTCGTTGAGCTTAAGAGTTGAAAATCCATACATTTGGAAAGCAGCGAGATTTTCGGATTTGGAGTTATCCATAAACATAGACGGTTTTATGAGTGCTTCGCTCTTATTGCCTTTAACTGAGTGGAGTGAGCAGGATACCATAAAAGTTTTTGTAGAACCGCTCAACATAGGAAAAAAGATCAATCTTAAAGAAGTTTTGTTTTATAAAGGAACCGATAGGATGATTGAGGGGAGCACACGTTCTTTAGATCTTTTGGTCAATGTACTCAAATCAAACCCATCACTGAAAATTGAATTAAGAGGTCACACCGATAATGTAGGCAATCCGGCACTCAATCAGATTTTGTCAGAAGACAGAGTAGCGGTCGTTAAAAAATATCTCATCCAAACTGGAATCGTACCCAATCGCTTGCGCGGTAAGGGGTTGGGTGGCAGCGAGCCCCTTACCAAAGAATCATCAGAAGCCTATCGAAGCCTCAATCGTAGAGTAGAATTCTTGGTAATAGAGAATTAAAATCCTTCGGCATAGCTATCACTTCGTAAGTAATCAGCACCTCCCTCCAGGCTACCATCTTCGAGGACCAGTATCGCATTAATTTTACTTGGGCTTTCTTTAAAACGAATCGCATGCCCCCTTTTTTCTAAATCTAATTGAATTTCAGTGGAGATGCCCCCATTTTCTACAAAAAGGATGTCAGGCAGCCACTGGCTGTGGGTCTTTTTGGCATTAATGGCTTCTTGGAGCCCCATATCAAAATCAATGACATTGATGATACTTTGAAAAACCGTAGTAATGATGGTAGCTCCACCGGGCGAACCGGTAACTAAAAATAAGGCACCTTCCTTTTCCACGATAGTGGGCGTCATGCTGCTGAGCATTCGTTTTCCCGGAGCAATGGCATTGGCTTCAGAGCCAATGAGACCGTATATGTTGGGAACACCTGGCTTGGCACTAAAATCATCCATTTCGTTATTTAAGAAAAAGCCCGCACCTTTCACCATAACTGATGAACCATAACTTCCATTAAGCGTGGTGGTTAAGGCAACGGCATTACCCGCAGGATCAACGACCGAGAAATGGGTTGTTTCAGGACTTTCATAAGGGGCAACGTCTCCTTCCATCACCTCTGAACTGGCTGTTTTTTTTTGCTTCTTGATATATGAAAACCTTTTTTTATTGTAATTTTCGTCAATGAGCGCAGCTGTGGGGACCTCATAGTAATCAGGATCACCTAAATGAATGGCCCGGTCGGCATAAACCCTACGTTCTACTTCTGTTTTATAATGCAACATTTCAGCACCGTTGAACTCCATTTTTTCAAAATTCAAGTTCTCTGAGCCCTTGAGTAATTGAATCAGTGCGATCCCACCACTAGATGGGGGTCCCATTGAATAGATGGTGTGCCCTTTATAAGATCCCTTGATAGGGTCTCGCCAGACGGGTTGATAATTGATCAGATCTTCTGAAGAAATAATTCCTCCGCCAAGTATCATTTCTTTTACTAATTGATCCGCTACAATACCTTTATAAAAACCATCACGACCTTTTTTTTGGATAAAAGAAAGGGTGGAAGCCAATTGCTTTTGAACAGAACTATCTCCTTTATTCCAACCTTTTTCATTGATAACCCAGGGCTGGTATCGGTTGGCTTCTTGAAAATTATTTTGTTTTTCATTAAGACTATTGGCTATTTTCTCTGTTAATAAATGGCCGCTATATGCTAAATTAATGGCTGGATTGATCAATTCAGACCAAGAGAGGTGACCATGTTTTTGATGCAATTCCCACATGCCAGCTACCGATCCTGGAACGCCTGAGGCGAGATGACCTAATCTTATTTTTGTTTGAACCACTTCACCATCTGGGCCAAGATACATATCTTTTTTAGACAAATCAGGAGCTTTTTCTCGAAAATCTAAGGTAGATACTTCCCCATCTGCCAACCGGATTACCGCAAATCCACCCCCGCCAATGTTTCCAGCTTGTGGATAGACTACCGTTAAGGCGAATTGAATAGCAATGGCTGCATCGATGGCATTGCCACCTTTCTTCATAATTTCTAATCCAACGGCAGTGGCTAGGGGATGGGTAGTAGCCACCATGGCTTTTTCTCCAATAGCTCCTTTTACTTCTTGAGGGGGAGCTACCTTCGGTTGATAGCAGCTAAAAAAACTAACAAATAATAATAGGACTAAGCCATTTTTTTTCATATATTTTTATTTTTTAGGTAAATTATGCTTTAAAAATTCAATTTGATTGCCTCCCATTATTTTTTTAATTTCTTTGTCCGAAAAATGTTCTTGAATGAGGGCTTCAGTCAGTAAAATGATGTTAGAGGCATCAAAACTGGTAGTAACCGCACCGTCAAAATCCGAGCCTAATGCAACATGGTCTACACCTAGTAAATTACTTGTATATCTTATGGCGGCAGCGATGGAAGCAGGGTGGATAGACCCTACGGCCTCCTCCCAGAATCCAACACCTATCAGACCCCCATTTTTAGCGATGGCCAACAAAGTGGCATCGGAAAGATTCCGAGGGCTATCGAAGGTTCCATTGACTCCGGTATGAGAGACGATTACGGGTCTTTTTACGATCTCAAGGACCTCTTCTATTAATTGGGGTGAGGCATGAGCGAGATCGATGATGATTTCTTTTTTTTCCATTTCATGAATGATGCGTTTTCCGAAATCTGTAAGTCCTTGTTTTGATTCACCGGCTGAAGAACCGCCTATTTCATTGTCAAAAAAATGAACGAGTCCCATGATCCTAAAACCCGCATCATAAAGTCCATTCAAATTTTGAAAATCTCCTTCGAGAGCATGCAAGCCTTCTATTGACAAAATGGCTCCGATTTTATAACTATTATTTTTCCTAAGCCTTAAAAAATAGTTTAGGTCATCTTGTGTTTGAATAAATTCTAGCTGCGATGAGTTTTGAACAGCTGTTTTAAGTAATTCACTTTGATGCAAGGCACGAGCATAGAGGCTGAACCAAGTTTTGAACGGCCATCTATTGGCAGCTGCTAATAAGGTAAGGTTATCAGTATCGGCCGAATTAGAAAGATAATTAAGGTTTCTGGGAGATTTTATGACCGCATCGAATACTTGAAGGGTATAATTTCCCGAGATTAATTTAGGAAGGTCGACCATGCCGTGCGCAGTCGCTGAGGTGAGGTCTCTGTCCCACAATAAATTGTCCGCATGGAGATCTGCAATGATTAAGTCACTATGTAATTGTTTGGCATGCTGAGAAGGCTCATAATTGTCCAAAACCTCAACCTTATTCATAGATTTATCTGTGATTTTCCCCACTAAGAAGAAAAAAAGCAAGGCCGCTAATGTAAATAAAGTGAAGGTATACTTAAATAATTTTTTCATCTTAGTTTATGAGTTCAATCGTACCACAAGCTATTTTTTTGTTATTGTGTTCATGGTTGTGACCTTCAAAACATTCTTGTTTAAAATTTTCGGCGACTTCATGAATATAAATAATCTTTTCAACGATGTCTGAAGCGTCATTTGATCCTATGGTATACAAATCTGTCTGTAAACTAAAATCTCCCACTCCTGCATCATTTATAAAAATATTACCTAGGTCACCCGCCTTGGGTTTGGCCCATACTTCGTCCATGCTGAGCACGTTACAAAAGTTGTAATCTAAATCTTTACCTAGATTCCAATGTGATAAGGGTGATTCACAAGTTCCGTTGTGTATATGTATGGCATGATAATAAGACAATTGACCTTCGGGAAAATGAGTAACCTCTAGGTCTATGGAGACGATATCTTCCTTTTTAGTAAAACGGATGATGCCTATTTCTGTCCCATTGACTTCGTAAGATAAGTCTTCATTGAGCGTCACTATTTGCAAGGTAGCTGACGCTACTGTCTCGATGTCATCCGTTTCATTTTTTTGGCAGCCAATTAAACTCAAAAGGTGAGTGCTCACAATAAAGAATGCATATTTTAATTTCAATGATTTTTGATTTTTGAACTCAAAGAAAAGCTACTTTTTTTAAAATATGATGGAATTTGTCGCATAGCGTAAATAAAAAAAATAAAAGATATTTGGTATTCTCGCGTTGATAGTGACGCAACCTTTAATTATTTTCGAGTAAATGGGATAATATCCAATGAATTTCCTTTAATTCTCTACGCCGTATTGATCCATTAAATAAACGAGACTGGCCATGGAGGCTGCGCCTAATTCTAACTCTCGACGATCAACGGCTTCAAAGACATCCTTTTCAGTGTGATGATAACGAAAATAACGTTGCCCATCAGGGAGCAATCCGATTAAAAAAGTCCCTTGCTTTGACAAGGGCCTGATATCAGCGCCGCCGCCTGTCCGATCAAAATCATGTAATCCATAAGGCTCAAATAAGACCTTCCATTGTGAAAGTTGTTGTTTCTGCTTCGCACTTCCTGTACTGGTGAAACCTCTAGGGACAAACCCCCCTCGGTCAGATTCTATGGCTGCAATATGATGTTCCTTTCTACTTTCGCTCAAGTCGGCATAAGCTTTTCCTCCTTTGCTCCCATTTTCTTCATTCATCCACATAACTGCTCGTAAGGTTCTTTTGGGTTTGAGATTTAATGATTTGAAGACCCTGAGTACTTCGATGCCTTGCATGCATCCACTGCCATCGTCATGAGCTCCTTCACCTACATCCCATGAATCTAAATGTCCGCCAACGGCTATATACTCGTCGGGAAATAAAGTACCTGTTAGCTGACCAATAACGTTATAAGATTGAGTTTCAGGAAGCATTTCTGCATAATTTTCCATGTAAATGTGCAGGTCGGCTTGGTCTTTCAATAATAGACTCAATAAATCAGCATCTTTTGTACTTATGGCCATTGCTGGAATGGCTTTTATGTCTTTTTGATAACGCAATGAACCTGTGTGAGGTACGTCATCTAAACTTTGGGTCATCGAGCGGACAATGATGGCTTTGGCCCCGTAAGGTGCAGTCTGAGCAGCACCTGAAGACCTTTGAGAGACAGCCGCTCCATAGGCGGAAAAAGTTTCTAAGAGGGTTGGATTCATGGGACCGTTAAAAAAAACAATTTTACCTGCTAGTTCATTTTTGCGTTCTTGGATTTCCGAGAGACCCTTCAGTTCAATGATTTCTGCTAAAATTCCTTGAGGTCCAGTCCCAATGGAATTGCCCAGGGCCAAGGCATTTAAATCTATAACACCTCTTTTTTTTGAATTCGTTATTTTTAGAATTTCTACAGGGCCTCGCTTCCAGTTAGGCACCATTACAGGCTGCAGGTATACGGTATCAAAGTCATACGCGATCATTAACTGACGGGTATATTCGACGGCTGCCGCGGCACCTGTTGATCCACTAAGTCGATGGCCAACATCTTTGCAAAGTACCCTCAAGTTTTCGTATATGGTGCTATTGGACAAGACTTCATCATAAATGGAGGCAATCATGACCTCATCTGATTTTTCTTGAGCTGAAACCAAGTAGGGGGCAACGAGTAGGAAAGCAATCATTATTTTTTTCATAATGTAATTTGAAACATTTAGACAAATTCGCCAATCTTAATTTTTTGAGCGGTCATTGTTTAAAATAACTAACCTTAGATCAATTCCTTTAATTCTAATGGTATGCGGTGTTTTTTTAATAATTTGAATGCAGGCTCTACATAAACGCCATTTTTTTAAAAAAAATTTATATTTTTTTATTATATAAAGTTAGGCAAATACCGCATTAATATTTTTATTTGATATTCAAGCATTGGAATTTTTTGAGTAATTATTTTTTGAATGGCATCAATAAACGATACTCGCATTTTTTATTATTTAAAACAAACTCCTTAATTATGACAAAATTTTGAAAAATTAGTCGAATAAATAGGATTTACTACAAAAAAATAAATATGAGTAATAAGATAAAATTGGGCCTAATAGGAGGAGGCTTGAGTTCATTTATTGGGATTGTACACCGGGTGGCGGCTTACATGGGTGAGAATTATGTTTTGACCGGAGGTGTATTTGATATTGATTTTGATAAAGGAAATCAATTTGCAGCACAACTAGAGTTGGACGCCGCGAGATCCTATCCGTCATTAGACATATTCATTGAGAAAGAGTTGGCCCTTACCGAAGAGGAGCGCATTCAAGTAGTGTCGATTTTAACTCCTAATTTCCTGCATTTTGAGATGGCAAAGAAGCTGGTGAGTGCAGGTTTTAATGTGATCTGCGAAAAGCCCATTACGGTCACGGCAGATGAAGCACGGTCATTAGAAAAATTGGTGCAAGAAAAAGGGGTAGTTTTTGGACTGACCCATACGTATACGGGTTATCCTATGATACGTCAAATGAAGTCAATGATTGCTCAAGGCAAGATTGGAAGGATTCAAAAAGTAGATGCACAATATTATCAAGGTTGGATCAACCCTTCCATTCACCAAGAAGAGGAAAGAAAAAAGGTCTGGCGATTAAATCCAAAGATGTCTGGCTTGAGCTGTTGTATGGGCGATATTGGGGTTCATGCCTTTAATTTGATTGAGTATACAACGGGATTAGAGATCGATAAAGTATTGGCTGATTTGGATACCCTTTATCCCGAAAATGAATTAGATGTAGATGGTACCACGCTCCTAAGAATGAATAATGGGTCACGAGGCGTCATCACAGCCAGTCAAATTGCCACTGGAGAAGAAAACAATCTTTCCATAGCGGTTTATGGAGATCAAGGCGGGCTAAAATGGGAGCAAGAACATCCCATGTATTTGAAGCATTTGATTGAAGGTGCTCCCACTCAAATTTATAAACCGGGCAATCCATACAATAGTGAGTTTGCCTTGGAGAGTACTAAAATTGCTCCAGGTCATCCTGAAGGCTTATTTGATGCGATGGGCAATATTTATAACGGCGTAGCTGCGGCCATTTACGGCAGACCCGATAGAGCGGGTGCTTTCCCTACGGTCCATGATGGGGTAAGGGGAATGTTGTTTATCGAAGCGGTATTGTCATCAAGTAGCCAAGGACAAGTATGGGTAAAGGTCAGCTAAAATAATCATTCATGAAAACAGATAGAAAGCTCAAAATGGGAATGGTAGGCGGTGGAAGTGGTGCTTTTATCGGAGGAATCCATCGAATGGCATCGCAACTAGATGGTCAAATTGAACTGGTTTGTGGCGTTTTTAGTTCAGATGCTGATAAATCTATCGCCTTTGGCAAGGAAATTTATCTCAATGACGACAGATTGTACAGAACATTTGATGAAATGATGGCGTCCGAAGCACGTCGATCTGAGGAGGAGCGAATGGATTTTGTTTCCATTGTTACGCAAAACAACATGCATTTTGCTCCGGCGATGTCCGCTTTAGATCATGGTTTTCCTGTCATCATAGACAAGCCATTGTGCTTTACGATGGATGAAGCAAAGCAACTTAGAGCCAAAGTCAAAACGACTGGCTTGCCCTTTGGACTGACTTATACGTATGCCTACTACCCGATGTTGATTCAAGCAAAAGCTATGGTAAAGAATCACGAAATCGGTAAGGTTCGAAAGATAATGGTAGAATACCCGCAAGGATGGTTATCGGATAAGTTGGAAGACACAGGTCAAAAGCAAGCCGCATGGCGTTCAGATCCCCAAAAAGCAGGTATAAGCAATTGTTTTGGAGATATAGGGACCCATTGCGGGCATTTAGCTGAATATATTTCTGGGTTAAAAATAACCGAAGTATTGGCAGAGCTCAATGCTTTTGTGCCTGGAAGAACCTTGGATGATGACGCCGACGTGTTTTTCAGAATGGAGCAACAGGCTCAAGGTGTGATTTCTGCCTCACAAGTTGCACATGGCGATGAGAACAATCTTAAATTTCGAATCTATGGGGAAGCGGGCGCACTAGAATGGAGCAATACTGATCACAATACACTTCTGGTAAAAAAACAGGGAGCGCCCACACAAATCTATAGGACTGGGGTAGATCATTCTTATTTGCACGAAGAAACACGTTTGAATATGAGAACGCCTTCGGGGCATCCTGAGGGATACATCGAAGCTTTTGCCAACATCTACAGAAATTTCTCAGATCATGTACGACAATTCAAAATCCATTCATCCCCTGATTTGAGAGGGACTTACCCCAATATTGATGATGGTTTTAAGGGAATGGCCCTAGTAGCTGCGGTGGTAGCTTCATCCGCGAATGGAAATATTTGGACTAAAATCAAAGATAAATCTTAATTTTACACTAAACCTTCACTTGAATATGAAAACGATAAAAGGTCCTGCTATTTTTTTAGCCCAGTTTTTGGATGATGTTGAACCTTATAATAATCTTAAGAGTATATGCGAATGGGTAGCCTCTTTGGGCTACAAAGGCGTTCAAATTCCTGCTTGGGATCAGCGATTGATTGATATTACCTTAGCAGGAGAAAGTAAAACCTATTGTGATGAGATCAAAGGCATAGTCAGTGAGGCGGGTTTAGAGCTTACCGAGTTATCAACTCATCTTCAGGGTCAGTTGGTGGCGGTGCATCCTGCTTACGACACCATGTTTGATACGTTTGCTCCGGATCATTTAAAAGGAAATCCCAAAGCACGTACTGCCTGGGCGGTGGACCAAGTCAAGTCAGCAGCCTCGGCCAGCAACCATCTAGGAATTAATGTGATGGCCAGCTTTTCCGGTGCCTTGGTATGGCCTTTTATTTATCCATGGCCTCAACGGCCCACGGGTCTGGTTGAAGCAGGGTTCAGTGAGCTAGCCAAAAGATGGCTGCCCATTTTAGATCACTGTAAGGAGGTAGGTGTCGATATGTGTTATGAAGTTCATCCGGGTGAAGATTTACATGATGGCGTTTCTTTTGAAAGATTTTTAGAGGCAACGGATCATCACACTGCGGTAAATTTATTGTACGATCCGAGCCATTTCGTTTTGCAAAACTTAGATTATCTCCAATATATTGATCATTACCATGAATATATAAAAATGTTTCACGTCAAGGATGCCGAGTTTAATCCGACGGGTAAATCAGGAGTTTACGGAGGATATCAAGATTGGGTGGATCGACCAGGAAGATTTAGATCTTTAGGTGATGGTACGGTTGATTTTGCAGGTATCTTCAGCAAGCTGAGTCAATACGGTTTCGAGGGATGGGCGGTACTCGAATGGGAATGTTGTATCAAGTCTCCAGAGCAAGGGGCGCAAGAAGGTGCCGATTTCATTGCGGATCACATTATCAGTGTCACGGAGAAGGCTTTTGATGATTTCGCAGGAGGAGAAGCAAATGATGTGATCAATAATAAGATTCTAGGAATAGATGAATGATCAATTTTTTATTAAAAAAAGTAATGCCATTTTGATGAATTTCATCTCTACAAAATAAATATTAGATTAATATGAAGCATATATTTTCCGTTCTCACCATTTTATTTTTTATTTCCTGCAGTATGCCAAGTGAAGAAAGTCACCCACGAGATGTTTGGGTTTTCAGATCTGTATTGGATGAAATGCCTCGAATGGTTACTGCGGCGCTTGACGAAAAGCTATGGGTAGCCTATGATACGCAAACGGGGCTTTTATACAGAGCATGGAGTGGAGATGTTTTGTTTGATGGTGCGGTTTATACCACCGTTCATGGACCGCAACCTCAAAGTTTAGGAGCAACCTATTATCATATGGAGGCATCCGAATGGATGCTGACTCAAGCGGATGAAATGATTGATTTTGATTTCCAATACAAGGGCCATTTGATCAAAAATGAGGAGGTGTTTTTTAACTATGAATTCATTACTCCAGAAGGCGATAAAATCAAGGTTTCAGAATCACCAAGGTATGTCAGCCGTGGGACAAGACATGGTCTTAAGAGAATTTTTAACGTTCAGAATACGACGGATTATGAGGTGAAATTAAAAACTTCATTGGGATTATTGTCAAGTGGAGATGATTATGAAACGGATGGTTCCTTTACCGTGATTGATCAGAAGTCCTACAAGCAACAAGGCTTTCAATTCAGCAGGATAAACGGTATTTTAAGTCTCAATAAACAAGTACTCAACTTGACTACCTATTTTCATGCTGAGGTTGAAAACCTTACGGGAACGAGTGATACGGATGAGACTTTTGAGGTCGTAAGTGGGGCCTTGTTAATTGAAAAGAGTGATTGCGCCGCCTGCCACAATGAAAAAATAAGAACCGTGGGGCCGTCTTACTTGGCCATTGCAAAAAAATATAATGATGATCAAGCCACAATAGATGGATTGGCACAAAAAATAATCAAAGGTGGATCTGGGGTTTGGGGTGTTGCTTTAATGACTCCGCATCCTGACATCATTCCTGAGGATGCAAAAACTATGGTAAGCTATATCTTGGGTCTTGATGATAAACTCAGTACACCCTTTGATAAATACACGCTGGGTTTAAAATCTATTCCAGTGAATTTATCTGAAAAATACGAAGGGGATGATGGTCAAGGGTTTTTAGCACATTTATATTTAAATTTGGAGAAAAGTTATCCACTTGAAGTCATTAAAAAGTCGACTCCCGTTTTACAGGGCAAGGTCAGTAAAATTCATACGTTATCCGAAACGGATTTTTTAAACTTTCAAGAACACTTTATTATAGAATATAAGGGTCTACTGAGCATTGAAAAAGAGGGTAGCTATGACTTCAGACTGATCAGCGACGACGGCTCTTTACTTTACATAGATGAGCAGTTGGTTGTAGACAACGGGGGTGATCATGGAACAGAAATTAGGGATGGAGAAATGTTTCTTAAAGCAGGAAAACATCCCATTAGATTATTGTTTAATCAAGGGGGTGGAGGGGCTTTGGTTTCACTGCAGTGGTTTGATAGAAATGCGGAAAGCTTTGTACTACTTGATGACCAATTTGTGTCTTTTGAATCTAGTGAGTTGCTGGAAACCAAGCCTTACATTGCTCCAGGTGAGTTAAAAAAAGGGATTCCTGGCGATGCGCTTCCTTTAGCCGGTGTACATCCTGCTTTTGATTTATCTCAAGCGAGACCCAATGATTTTACACCTAAAGTAGGGGGACTTGATTTTCTTTCAGATGGGCGTATGGTCATTTGTACTTGGGACTCTTTGGGTTCAGTATTCATATTAGAAAATTGGGATTCGGGTATGCCTGATCAAATCAAAGTGAAGCGAATTGCCGCAGGGCTTGCTGAACCCTTGGGATTGAAAGTGATTGATGAGGAGATATATGTGTTGCAAAAACAAGAATTGACCAAGTTGATAGATCATGATGGAGATGAATTAATTGATGAATACCAAACGGTCAGTAATGATTGGAAAGTATCGGCCAATTTTCATGAATTTGCTTTTGGATTGGTCTATCAGGAGGGTTTTTTCTATGGCACGTTGGCAACCGCCATCATGCCGGGAGGTGCCAGTGCCAACCCCCAAATCCCCGATCGGGGTAAAGTCTTAAAAATAGATAAATCAACAGGAAAAGTGGAGTTGATCGCTTCTGGTTTAAGAACGCCCAATGGCATTGGAGTTGGCAAAGACAATGAAATATTCATCGCAGACAATCAAGGAGATTGGTTACCGGCTAGTAAAATAGTACATGTGCAGCCAGGCGCATTTTATGGCTCAAGATCCGTTGACTTTGAGGGCACGGCCAAGTTGAAAGAAACCTTACCTGTGGTTTGGCTGCCTCAAGATGAGATTGGTAACTCTCCTAGCACCCCTATTGGCTTAGATGTCGGCCCCTATCAAGGGCAAATGATTCATGGTGAAGTGACCAATGGAGGGATTAAGCGCGTTTATGTAGAGAAGGTCAACGGCGCTTATCAGGGTGCTTTATTTAGGTTTACGCAAGGTTTGGAAGCAGGAGTAAACCGGATATTGTGGGCACCCAATGGCGACCTAGTAGTAGGGGGCGTAGGCTCGTCTGGAAATTGGGGCCATATAGGCAAACTCAGTTATGGACTGCAAAGTCTCTCTTTCAATGGAAATTCTGTATTTGAAATGTTAAAAGTAAGTGCTCGAAGCGATGGTTTTGAAATTGAGTTTACAGAACCCATCAAGGAAGGGCAAAATGTCAATGCTGAAGATTTTTTGATCCAGCAATGGCGTTATGAGCCTACCGAAGTGTATGGGGGACCCAAGTTGGATTTAGAGAACTTGGAAGCGAAAGCGTTTCATCTATCACAAGATCGGAAAAAAATCTTTGTTGAATTGCCAGATATTAAGGAAAATCGGGTTGTTTATTTCAGAATCAATCGTCCTTTTATCAGTGATTTGGATCATTCACTTTGGACCACTGAATCTTGGTACACGCTCAACCAAATTCCAAAGGATCAACCAGGTTTTAGTACGGACTATCAGGTGATGCACAACGCATTAACTGATGCCGAACAGTCTGCAGGATGGAAATTACTTTTCAATGGGAACACCACTACGGGACTTCGAAATTATAATGCTGATGTTTTGGGAGAAAAATGGGACGTCCAAAACGGGGCGCTTCATTTATCCAGTACTGCACATAGAGACGATGGTGCCTATCCTGTAGGTGATAATGTAGTGGTTACCGATCAAACCTACCAGAATTATGAATTTTATGTAGAATGGAAAGTAGCCTCATGTGGTAACAGCGGCATCATCTACAATGTAATCGAGGATGATCAATACGGAGAAGCTTATTTAACGGGACCTGAAATGCAAATTTTAGATAATTCCAGCCATACCGATGGTCAATATTTGGCTCATCGAGCGGGCGATTTGTATGATATGATTCCGGCAGCTTTTGTGACGGCCAATGGGCCAAATGATTGGAACAGAGTCAGGCTTATTGTTAAAGAGGGTCATGTGGAGCATTGGCTCAATGGTTACAAGCTTTTGGAATTTGATATGTGGGATGATATGTGGGATGAAAGAATTAAAAACAGTAAATTTAAAGAAATGCCCGCCTTTGGAACGGGAAGGTCAGGGCACATTGTACTCCAAGACCATAGAGATGAAGTTTGGTTCCGAAATATCAAAATAAGATCACTTTAATGGACAAAAGATCATTTTTAAAAACTTCGATAACGGCCGCAATGGGACTGGGTACCTTGCCATTATTGAGCAGATGCGAATTTAAGGTGAAGCCAAATACGGGTTTGCAATTGTATACACTGCGAGATTTAATGTCGGTAAATCCAAGGAAAACACTTGAGTATGTCGCCAAGGTAGGCTATAAGGAAATCGAAACATCAGGCTACAGTGAGGGAAAAATGTATGGGTTGGATCCTTCTGAGTTTTATGGGATCGTCACCGATTTAGGGATGAAAATGGTAAGCGGTCATATTTCATTTAAAGATTTAAAGTCTGATTGGGGTCGAGTGCTTCAAATGCTGGAAGATACAGGTCAAAAGTATGTAGTGCTTCCTCATTTAGAGGAGAACGAAAGGAATCTTGAGGTATACTATGAGGTGATTGAACTGCTCAATGAGAGGGGTGCAGAGCTGCGTCAGTTAGATAAAGTGATGGCCTATCACAATCATGCTTTTGAATTCGAGAGTATTGGTGGTATTGTGCCTATGGAGCTGTTGTTGAAGGAAACGGATGCTGAGGTAGTCGATTTTGAGTTGGACCTCTATTGGACTGTGAAAGCAGGAGCGTCTGCATTAAATCTTTTTAAGAAATATAAAAATCGTTTTTCTTTATGGCATGTCAAAGATATGAACCTGGCAGGAGATTTCACTGAGGTCGGCAATGGAGTGATTGATTTCCAAGAAATATTTGACCAGTCTCAGGTGGCTGGGATGCAACATTTTTTCATTGAACAAGACCAATCGGTAGATCCTGAAAAGAGCATTGCGACTTCTTTTAAAAATCTACAGGATTTGTTGTGAAGATTTGATTTTTTATGACATGAAAAATAAAACGCTAAGTATTGTTTTATCTGCGACCTTTCTCATTTTTGCCTACTTGAATTTGAATGATCCCGATCCTCTGTTATGGGTCAGTTTGTACGTATTCATTGGGGTAGTTCACTTATTAGGTTTATTCAAAACCCATTTTCCGTCACCTTATAATCTTTCCTCGACTTGGCTTAAGTTTTATGTAATCATATCCTTAAGTTTGCTAGCATATGGATGCTTTTATATTCCTGATTTAATCATTTGGTTATCGGCATCAGATAAAATGGATCTCGTGGGTAAAATGAAGGCTGAAAAATCTTATGTTGAAGGGACCCGAGAGCTTGGGGGTCTTCTTATCGCCAGTATGTCTATGGGCTACCAATATCTAAGTCAAAAATAATTTTTCTTCACCCGTGGGTGGTCTATATTTGCGTCATTATCAAGAAAGGTGGAGGGGTAAGGCCCATTGAAACCTTGGCAACCCTTGTAAAGAAAGGTGCCAATTCCTACTTCATATCATTGAAGAAAGATAACAAACGAGGTTTTAACGTCCTTCTTGATGATTTAATATATAGAAATGACGATTCAAGAAGTTATCAAAGAAAGAATATTGATCCTCGATGGAGCCATGGGTACCATGATCCAGCGGCATGACCTGCAGGAAGAAGATTTCAGAAACGAGGCACTTAAGGGCCATACTATTTCTCTCAAAGGGAACAATGACTTGTTGTCTCTGACCCGTCCTGACGTCATCAAATCAATTCATGAAGCCTATTTAGAGGCAGGTGCTGATATCATAGAAACCAATACCTTCTCAAGTACGACCATAGCACAAGCGGATTATGGTTTGCAAGATTGGGTATATAAAATCAATTATGAGTCTGCCCGCATTGCCCGCGCTGCGGCGGATCATTATACGGCACTAGACGGCAATAAACCCAGGTTTGTTGCGGGTTCTATTGGCCCTACCAATACGACGGCCTCGTTATCGCCTGATGTCAATGATCCAGGGTTTAGAGCGGTGACCTTCGACGCATTGAAATTAGCCTTTCGACATCAAGTAGAAGCCCTACTGGATGGGGGAGTGGATCTACTACTTTTTGAAACCATCATCGACACCTTAAATGCCAAGGCTGCCCTCTATGCGGCAGAAGAAGTCAAAGCTGAGCGCAATATCCAGACACCTATCATGGTTTCCGGAACCATTACCGATGCTTCAGGACGGACGCTCTCCGGTCAAACCACCGAAGCTTTTTTGATCTCTATTTCACATTGCGAGCTGTTTAGTGTGGGGTTAAATTGTGCTTTTGGTGCCGAAATGATGCGGCCTTTTTTAAAAATATTATCAGATAAATCTGACTTTATGGTCAGTGCTCATCCCAATGCAGGTCTGCCCAATGAGTTTGGTCAATACGACGAAACTCCTGAAGAAATGGTAGACCAAATCACCGCCTATTTAGAAGACCATATGGTCAATATCATTGGAGGTTGTTGTGGAACGACCCCTGATCACATTAAAGCAATAGCCACATTGGCCAAAAATTATAAACCTAGACAAATAGCGTATGCCCATTAAATTACATCAAGCCATCGACAAAAGTATTTTGAAAGCCATTCCTAATCCGACAAAGGAGGCTTACGAAATTAAAATAAAAATCCCTGAATTTACCTTTTTGGGCGTTCAAGAACAGCCGGATTTCGCCAATGTATACCTTACTTTTTATCCAAAAGGTAAGGTCATTGAGTTAAAGTCTTTGAAGCAATATGCCTTTCATTTACGTGACATAGTAGTTTCTTATGAGCGGTTAATTAATGTTTTTTATGACCACCTGATGGAGGTCTATGATCCTGAACGGCTTCGCATTGTGATGAATTGCAATCCAAGAGGGGGCATCAGCTCGAGGTTGACCATAGATTCTGATTGGGCGACTCGTGGAGGTGAAGAAAAGTTTAAGGATTGGTTGCATGGTGGATCTGACGATTCATGGCAAGTTGTAATGTAATTTTCATAAATCCTTTTTCCAATAGATGAAACCCTTGATGTTATCGGGCCTTGAGCCGTTAATTGTTACTGCTGAGACGAACTTTGTCAATGTAGGTGAACGTACCAATGTGACTGGAAGTCTGCGTTTTGCTCGTTTGATTAAGGAGGGAAAATATGATGAGGCGCTAGAAGTAGCCTTGGATCAGGTACGTGGAGGCGCTCAAATTTTAGATATCAATATGGATGACGGCATGTTGGATGGTAAAGCGGCGATGGTTAAGTTTTTACATCTGGTCGCTTCTGAACCTGAGATCGCCAGAATACCCATCATGATAGATTCGTCCAAATGGGAAATCATCGAAGCAGGTCTGAAATGTGTTCAAGGAAAGGGAGTGGTCAATTCTATTTCACTTAAGGAAGGGGAAAAGATTTTTATTGATCAGGCCCGAAAGATCAAGCAATACGGTGCGGCGACGGTCGTGATGGCTTTTGACGAAGACGGTCAGGCCGACACGTACGATCGGCGGATTCAAATTTGTGAGCGGGCTTATCGGGTTTTGGTAGACCAGGTCAAATTTCCACCACAGGATATTATATTCGATCCCAACATTTTTCCTGTGGCTACCGGCATTCCGGAGCACAACAATTACGCCATTGATTTTTTTAAGGCCACAGAATGGATTAAAACTCATCTGCCGGGAGCCAAAGTAAGTGGAGGGGTAAGCAATGTTTCTTTTTCATTTCGAGGCAATAATGTCGTTCGAGAAGCGATGCATTCCTCGTTCTTATTTCATGCCATCAACCATGGAATGGATATGGGGATTTTAAATGCGGGCTTGGTGGAGATTTATGACTTGATCCCCAAAGAACTATTACTTCATGTAGAAGATGTGCTACTCAACAGGCGTGAGGATGCCACCGAGCGATTGGTGGATTTTGCCGAAAGCGTCACGGGTACCGGTAAAGTAAAAATCGTTGATGATGAGTGGCGGAAAGGAACGGTAGAAGAAAGATTGGCACATGCCTTGATCAAAGGCGTCATTGATCATGTATTGGAAGATACCGAAGAGGCGCGACTCAAATATCCAAAACCCCTTCACGTCATAGAGCAGCCCTTGATGGCAGGGATGAATACCGTTGGGGATTTGTTTGGCAGTGGTAAAATGTTCTTACCTCAAGTGGTGAAAAGTGCGCGGGTCATGAAGAAAGCGGTCGCTTATTTATTACCTTATTTAGAGGCTGATAAGACAGAAAACAACAGCAGCAAGGGAAAAATATTAATGGCTACGGTCAAAGGAGATGTACATGACATTGGTAAAAACATTGTGGGCGTGGTGCTGGGATGCAATAATTATGACATCATAGATCTGGGTGTGATGGTTCCTGCTCAAAAAATATTGGAAGAAGCCGTAAATCATCAAGTAGACATCATTGGATTGAGTGGTTTAATCACTCCTTCTTTGGATGAGATGGTGACCGTGGCAGAAGAAATGGAGCGTAAGGGAATGAAAATTCCGTTGCTCATCGGAGGGGCTACGACTTCAAGAATCCACACTTCAGTAAAAATTGCACCTAAATACAGTGGTCCTACGATTCACGTACTTGATGCTTCAAAATCTGTAGCGGTAGCCTCCAAACTTTTGGGTGAAGACACAGCCGATTTCAGTGCGTCGATTCGGTCTGAATATGAGGGATTGGCCGTGGACCATCAAAGTAGACAAGAAGCAAAAACATTAATCACGATAGGTGCTGCCAGATCCAATCGAGTAGGGATTGATTGGCAAGAACATGAAGTACTCAAACCTTCTTTTTTGGGGACTAAAAAATTTGAGAGCTATTCATTGGAGGAAATCAGAAAATACATAGATTGGACGCCTTTTTTCTCGACATGGATGTTGAAGGGAAAATATCCTCAAATTTTTGAAAATGCGATCGTGGGAAGTGAGGCAAAGACACTTTTTAAAGAGGCCAATGCATTGCTCGATCAAATCATAGCGAAGGGCTCTCTTCAGGCCAATGCAGTCATTGGTTTTTTTGAAGCACAAGCAGTTCAAGATGATGTTGAGATCAAAAATAACGCCGTAAATCGGCTTCATTTTCTTCGACAGCAAGGTAAGAAGGGATCTCAAATTCCTAATATTTCATTGGCAGATTATATTGCCCCTAAATCCTCCGAGAAGGGAGATTATATTGGAGGATTTGCGACGACCGCAGGGATAGGCATTGAAAAATTAATAGCTGATTTTGAAGCAGATCATGATGACTACAATGTGATCATGGTAAAAGCAATTGCTGATCGACTGGCTGAAGCCTTTGCAGAATTAATGCACAAGAAGGTAAGAAAAGAATACTGGGGCTATGCACCAGAAGAAGATTTTGAAAACGCAGCATTGATCAAGGAAAAGTATCAAGGAATCAGACCGGCGCCAGGCTATCCTGCGTGCCCTGATCATACCGAGAAAAAAGCACTTTTTGAATTACTACAAGTTGAAGAAAATACAGGGATTACCTTGACAGAATCCTATGCAATGTATCCAGCATCGTCGGTCAGTGGCTTTTATTTCTCGCATCCCAAGGCCCGATATTTTGGTTTGGGAAAGATCGGAGAGGACCAACTGGATGATTATGCAAATAGGAAGGCAATGGATAAGCAAGAAGCTGAACGTTGGTTGGCACCTGTATTAGGTTATAAATAGTCCCTGACTGGGCACTTATTCAAAGAAACCCAATTCCTTTTTTACTATTTAAATTTCCACTAAAAAAATTGAAGGGCACCGTTCATATATTTAAATCCTATTTCAATTCATACTTGTTGCCCGGCCGCACTTTGATGAGGTCTTTAAATTCAAGAGCCATCAGCACATGGGCCATTTGATTCATTTCAATCTTAGCTTTTATTGACAATTCATCGATACTCATGTAGTCTGCAGTCAAAAGTAGATCATAGATGATTTTTTCAGCAGGGGTAAGATTTTTTTTTATGGTTTTAAATCCAGGATGATCTACTTTTTTTGAACTCCAATTCAGATTATAGGCAAGGGTCTCTGCTCCAGTATATATCAAGGCTTTTTGAGCTTGAATGAGTTGATTACATCCCATGCTATAAGGCCGATCTAAGTTTCCCGGAACGGCCAATACCAAACGGTTGTAAGAATCAGCTATCTGTGCCGTAATCAAGGCACCTCCACGCACTGCAGCTTCTACGACGATGGTCACATCACTCATACCGGCAATGATTCGATTACGCATCGGGAATAAATAGGGGGCAGATTTTGTCCCAGGAGGTTGCTCACTGATCAAACCTCCATGGCCCATGATTTTTTCTGCAAACTTCATATGGGCTCTTGGATAGATTTGATCGATACCCCCCGCCAGTATGGCCCAATTGGGCATGTGGTTTTGAAGGGCAGCTTTATGTGCTTCAATGTCAATACCATAGGCCAATCCACTCAATAGGGTGGCTTGAAATACGTGACCGTCTTCAATAATCTTTTTTGTGATAGATTTCCCATAATCGGATGCTTGTCGGGTACCCACGATCGCCATGGTTCGATTTGTGTTGAGCGATTCGCTGCCCTTATAATACAACAGGGCAGGGCCATTGTAGAGACCTCGTAGGCGATCGGGATATTTTTTCGAGCGGTAAGAGATCAGCGCTATTTCGTTTTTCTGACATTGGGTCATGATCTCATCAGAGGCTTTAAGCCCATGCCGATCAAGTATATTCTTTATGATCTTTTCTGAGATGCCAGGAACTTCCTTGAGCTCAGAAGATTTGGCATGAAAGACATGAGAGGCCGATCCAAAATAATCGATCAGACCTTTGGCATGCGCGTTGCCGATATCGGATACAGCCAGCAAGCCAATCAGATAATAATGCTCTCTTTCCTCCATCACTTTAAACTACTCAAATGATCTCTACCTATCAAATCATCCTACATGAACGTTTAAATTGATGTATTGAAGTACTTATTTGAAGACATTAAGCTAAATTTCTAGGGCTATAAAGCTTAGATTTCCCTGCTAGCAAATGAAGATCAATAGGGGTGATTTTGGTTATGATCAGTTCATGAGTGAGTTTTATTTTGCTATTTACAGTCGTCTGGTAGCATTTGGTTTTTTAACGATGTTTTTCAGCGGAGCATTTGAATGCGCTATTTTTTGAGTAATTCAAGATTTACCTGATTGAAGGATGAGATTTTGAGTTAATTGGGCTCCTTAATGAGCTGAAAGACCCGCTCCATCTCGAGGTCTTTTTTTTCTAAAAAATATTGATAGGTTTCATCATCAGAAAAAATCAGATCAGGAGTGATTTTCTCGTCATCTATTTTTTGATAAAGCTCCTCAGAAAAATCTACTACCATGATGGGGGTGGCAAGTTCAATTTTAGTATTAGGTAATTGATAAGTCAGCATTTTTCCGGCCGTTAAAGATCGGTAAGAACCCCCCATTTGCTCACCAACGATCATTCCCCTTTCATGGGCTTTGAATAAGGCGGTAAAATAGGAGCTGGCCGACAGCGATCGACCGCCGACCAGTAGGTATACATTGCCATCGAAAGATGATTTTTTAGGGTTTCTTACTTCATTTTTAGACAGTGTCCAGAGCTCTGTTGAGTCATTTTTCTTCATAAATTCTTTTTGAATTTTTTTTATGAAGTGGGCAATATCTTTTGAAGTTATATTTTCTTTTCCCTCTATTTTATTGAGATGTTCGACATGGGGGATGTCAAAATCCTGAATTTTGAGAAGGAGACTTTCATTGAATGCTTCTTGGGCAAGGTAGCTATACAAAAGTCCAGGTATTTTCACATTACCACCCTGATTGAAACGCAAATCGATGATGAGATGTTCGACGGCTAACTCGGCCATTTCTTCAAACAAGGAAGCAAAACGTTGATTGAATTTTTTATATACCGATTTGGGAAAAATAGAAACCTTCTTTGGAGAATTTTCATACCAGTTAAAACTATTGAGCTTGAGATAAAAAATACGTTCCTCTTCAAAATGGCGGGTATAAACAAAATTACTGAGCCCTTCTTTATTCAATGGAAAAACGGTATCGCTAAATGTTTTTTGATAAGTATCGAAATCAATGCCTTTTATTGATTTCTCTAGGAGATGGGAAGGGCTCAGTAGGCAAGGAGTATTTCATTACATAGCTTTCTGCAGATCCCTTTCTGATAAGATACATAATAGAAAACTGAAATTCCATCTGTCTTTGTGCAAAGGTCTCTTGATAATCGCTATCAACCGATTTCATCAAGGTATCTATAGGTTCCCCATTGATGCTATGGATGATGGCGCCGTAAGGTAAATCGACGGTCGTGTCATTAACTACCATTTTACTACCGATTATTTTGATAGGTAAGGGGAAAAGGTGACCTTTTTCAAGGATGGGCATTAAAAATTCTTCTGTAAGATTCCATTGTGCATGTTCATCAAATTTTGAATTAATATCTATATCCATTAAAAAATTTAAAAAGGTTAGCGTGGTTAAGGAGTCGCTGTCTAGTTCTTTTTTCTTTTGATCTAAGACCATTTGGATTTGTAAGCGGTCACTTTCAGTAAGCTTGGGTGAGAGTCCTAGTGTGATCTCTTCAATAATGTTTAGATCCTCTTGCAAGGCGGAGAGGCTGATTTTTATTTGGGAATTACCCGTTTGTAGGCCGATGAGAAGGCCTATAAACGTTAAAAATGGAATGCGCATATTTTTTTTGATTGTTAGGGTCATTTAAAACCTGTCATCAAAAAAAAATTAAGTTTTGGGTAACTCATTTTTTAATTTGATCAGGAAATCACGAACACTCTGTAGTGACTTGATGAGTTCTAGTTTATCTTGAATGCTCTCGGTCCCTTGGGCAATAAAATCTCTTGCGCCTTGTAGGGTAAAGCCTTTTTCTTTTACCAGATGATAAATAAGCTTGATGTTTTTGATATCCTCACGGGTAAATTGTCGGTTTCCTTTCCGATTTTTTTTTGGTTTTATAATATCAAATTCACTTTCCCAAAATCGAATAAGAGAGGTAGCCACCTTGAGGCTTCCAGCAACTTCACCAATGGTAAAATATTTTTTCTCTATCTCCTTCTCTTTGTAGGGCACTTACTCTATTTTTATGTTAAGATAATTAATTCCCTGAAAATCATTAATGAATATGGGCTTTTTTGAAAAATAAATTTTACTTATTTTCTTAAGAAGTAAAGCTGCTTCATTTTCTTCATCTATCTGTGGCCTAACGTCATAAGTTTGTAAAAAAAAATGAATTTTACCTCAATTATCAACCATCATAACTGATATTAAGTTCCAATAGTGGGGTCAGCGCATTCAAGACATTTAAATTGAATCGGCCATAGGTTATAAAGTTCCCAAGACTTTAGGCGATGATGCTGTTTTAATAGACTCTAATCCCTCTGACTACATGTGGACCATGTCCGATCAATACATCTGCGCCCGCATCAATGAGGGAATGACTGAAGTCATAAACACATTAGGGTCCTTACTAAGAATGTCCCTTCCAAGCTACCAAAAGCAATCAGTATAGAACCTATTCAGCCCACAACGCATATGCTATCTGAAGATAGATTTGAGAGCAGAAGTTGGCCTACATTATCAAATCACGCACGGAGTCAAGCAAAGCTTTTGCTTCTAGAGTCAAAGAGATATGGTGAGGTCTTTCCTGAATGATGATCATTCCAATTGCCAAGTTTGATGATAGCGCGAGTCTGTGACATATCTTCAGTAAACATTTTACCTATGGAAATTCAGAGAGGCAGTCACCCAGAGGGTTGAAATCCAGAAGGTTTGATCAAGCCAAGTGGTATCTTATTGTGAGATTAGGGACTGAACTGAAATCTATATTTCAATCAGTAGGATCCCATAGCTTGATTTTCTATCGAAGCCAATCTGAGTATTTCTTCATATTCGTCAGCTGATAAATCACGACTGAAATAATGAATCGGATTCACTTTTACACCATTTTTGATGACCTCATAATGTAAATGTGGTGCCGTAGATTTGCCCGAATGTCCAGAGTAGCCAATGAGATCTCCTCGTTTGAGCCGTTGACCTTTTTTTACTAATATTTTGTCTAAATGTCCATATTTAGTTTCATAACCAAAACCGTGGTCAATATGCACTTGTTTGCCGTATCCACTCAGTGAACTTTTTGTAAATTTTACTTTACCGTCTCCGGTAGCATGCACGGGATTGCCCACTTCCAAAGAGAAATCTACTCCTGGATGCTTTCGTCTTGTTTTTAAATATGGATCGATTCGATATCCAAAACCTGAAGAAAGTCGTTTGAGTTCTTCATTTGATACCGGCTGAATGGCCGGAAGTGCTGCTAAAAAATCTTCTTTATTTTTGGCCAATTCAACGATTTCATCATAAGACTTGGTTTGTATATACATCTGCTTTTTAAGCGCGTCAATTTTTTGAAGGTCATTTACGATAAGCGCTTCTCGTGAAAGGCCTTTTTCCATTAGCGCCCTGTATTTGTTGACTCCTCCAGTACCTCCCGTCCTGATTTCATCAGCAAGAGGGTTTACGCCAAAGATCACTCGATAGATATCGTCGTCTCGCTCTTGCATGCTCTGCAGCACCTGAGAAATACTTTCCATATCCTTGCCCATGAGGTTGTAGTACATGAGCAATTCTTGATTTTCTTTTCTTAATTGCAATTCCTCGGGAGACTCGAAATATACCATATATCCAAAGACCAAACCGGACGCGATGACCGTTGCTACAGTCAAAAAAGCAAGTGAGTTGATGAATATATCCCATTTAGAAGTACGAATTCTTTCGTATCTACAGGATTCAGTGTCGTAATAATACTTTATTCTTGACATTGATTTTTATAGAAGTAATTTTGCAGTGCAAGGCTTTAAAGATTAAACTTATCTCTTCAAACAGTTGCAAACTTATAGTTTTAACGAAAAAATAGCAAATTAGGATTAAAATTAAGAATTTTACACAATATGGAGTCCAAGTTAATACGAAAGAAATTTTTTGAATATTTCAAAGCAAAATCACATCAATGGGTACCTTCTGCACCTATTGTGGTAAAAAATGATCCTACCCTCATGTTTACCAATGCAGGTATGAATCAGTTCAAAGATTATTTTTTGGGAAACAAGAAAGCTGACCAAAAACGCGTGGTAGATACTCAAAAATGCTTGCGTGTGTCTGGGAAGCACAATGATCTTGAAGAAGTTGGTTTTGATACTTATCATCATACTATGTTTGAGATGTTGGGTAATTGGTCTTTTGGCGATTACTTTAAAAAGGAAGCCATCGCATGGTCCTGGGATTTATTGACCAAAGAGTTTGGACTGTCTGAAGAGCGTTTGTATGTAACCGTCTTTGAGGGGGATGAAAAGGAGCAACTTGAGACGGATATAGAGGCGAGAGATTTTTGGCGGACTCATGTACCTGAAAATCGGATCATCAATGGTAACAAGAAAGATAATTTTTGGGAAATGGGTGAAGTAGGACCTTGCGGCCCCTGTTCAGAAATACATATAGACTTGCGTGATGAAAAGGAGTTGATATTGATCCCAGGTGCTAGCTTGGTAAATAAAGACCACCCTAAAGTAGTGGAGATTTGGAATATCGTTTTTGTTGAATTTAATCGTTTGACCTCTGGAGCTTTGCAAAATCTTCCAGAAAAGCATGTAGATACGGGTATGGGTTTTGAACGTTTGGCTATGGCCTTACAGGGAAAGCAATCCAATTATGATACAGATGTATTCCAACCCCTGATTCAAGCAGTAGCCCATCGTGCCCAAGTCCAATATGGAGCTAATGACGCTACTGATGTGGCTATCCGTGTGATTGCCGATCACATTCGTGCCATCGCGTTTACCATTGCAGATGGCCAACTACCTAGCAATACTAAGGCAGGTTATGTAATCAGGAGAATTTTGAGAAGGGCCGTGAGATATGGCTATACATTTTTGAAATTCAATGAGCCCTTTTTATTTGAATTGCTGCCGATATTATCCCATCAATTCTCTGAAACCTTCCCTGAAATAGAAGTGCAAGAGGAATTCCTAGCAAAGGTGATCAAAGAAGAAGAAATAGCGTTTTTGCGTACCCTTGAGAAAGGTCTCGCTAGGTTTAGTATTTTAAAAAAGAAGGTCAAAGAACAGATCACTGGGGTGGATGCCTTTGAGTTGTATGATACCTATGGTTTTCCTATTGATTTGACGGCATTGATTTCCAAAGAGAATGGTCTTTCTGTAGACCTATCAGGATTTGAAAAGGAAATGGGCAGGCAAAAGAGCCGGTCCAAAAATGCAGCTATTCAGGACATGGGCGATTGGAATATGATACATGAGATATCTGTTGCTTCTGAATTTGTAGGGTATGATCTGCTGACGACTGATACCCAAATCATTCGTTGGCGTGAAATAAAGCAAAAAGATGCGGTATCCTACCAGTTGGTGCTAAGTACGACCCCATTTTATGCCGAGAGTGGGGGTCAAATCGGTGATTCAGGTCAACTGATAGGGATTGAGGAAACAATTGACATCATAGATACCAAAAAGGAGAATGATTTGTTCATTCACAAGGCCAAAAGGCTCCCAAAAAACTTGGAAGGCATTTTTAGAGCAGAGGTTAATCAAGATAAACGTAGTTTAATTGAGAACAATCATACAGCGACCCACTTACTCCATGCGGCTTTAAGAGAGATATTGGGAGATCACGTACAACAAAGAGGATCTTTAGTCAATGATCAATCTTTACGTTTTGACTTTTCGCATTTTACCAAATTAAGTGCCGAAGAACTGTTGGCCGTTGAGCAGCAGGTTAATCAAAAAATCCGAAAGAATATTTCTTTGGTGGAGCGCAGATCGGTTCCGATTGAAAAGGCTAAGGAGGAAGGAGCTACGGCCCTATTTGGAGAGAAATATGGAGACCATGTACGCATGATTATTTTTGATGCCCCTTATTCAGTAGAGTTGTGCGGAGGCACCCATGTGAAGGCTACTGGCCACATAGGTATGTTTAAAATCACATCTGAAAGTTCCATATCGACGGGTGTAAGAAGGATTGAGGCCATTACGGCCGATATGGCGGAATCCTTTTTGTGGCAAAAAATAGGATTGCTAGACCAAATCGAGCAAACCCTAAAGCATCCTTCGGATACTCTAAAGGCTTTACAAGTGTTATTTAATGAGAAAAATGAATTGATCAATCAAATTGAGGCTTTTAATAAAGCCAAAACAAAAGAGTTGAAAAAGACGATGATGGAGGCTGTTGAAGTCTATAAGGGCGTAAACATCATTAGTTTTGAAGGTACATTTCCTGATGCTGCTTCCGTCAAAGAAATTGCTTTTGATCTCAAAAGAGAGATGGGCCCTCTGATTTTATTGATTGGAGCCAACGTGGGAGGGAAGCCTCTTTTAACCCTTATGATTCAAGAAGAATTGGCTCAGCAGAATGATCTGAATGCCTCAATATTGATCAGGCAGATGGCTAAGTCTATCCAAGGTGGCGGGGGTGGACAAGACTTTTATGCAACGGCTGGAGGTAAAAATATAGAAGGTCTGACCGCAGCTTTGGAGATAGGAAATCAAATATTGAAAGAAAAAATTTAAGCACATTGGCCATTTTAGAAACAGTAATAGGATTGGAAGTACATGTCCAATTGAATACGAAAAGTAAAATATTTTCCTACGATCACAATGATTTTGGAAATCATCCCAATTCAGACGTTGGTGCCATTACTCTAGCACATCCCGGTACTCTGCCGATGGTTTCCAAAGAGGTCATTGACATGGGTATGAAATTGGGAATTTCTTTGGGAGGCAGGATTAACAGAAATTTAATTTTTGATCGCAAAAACTATTTTTATCCTGACCTTCCCAAAGGTTATCAAATTACCCAAGATGCCACACCCATATGTAAAGGGGGTATTGTAAAAATCAGAAGTGATGATTTTCCACATTTTGATATTGAGCTGACCAAAATTCATTTGGAAGAAGATGCAGGGAAATCCATACATGTTCAGAATACAGATTTTACCAATGTAGATCTCAATAGGTCAGGGGTTCCTTTGGTAGAGATTGTGACGGAGCCTGTCATTACCTCTTCCGAGCAGGCCGGCTTGTGTTTGATTGAACTCAGAAAATTGGTCAGGTATTTGGGCATCAGCGATGGGAATATGGAGCGAGGATCCTTGCGCTGCGATGCCAATATTTCTGTGAGACTACCCGGAGCACCTTTGGGCAGTAAAGTAGAAGTTAAAAACATGAATTCAATCAAGAATGTCCGCAAGGCCATCGATCATGAGATTGAACGTCAAACAAAAATGACCGCTGCCGGCCAAACCATTATTTCTGAGACACGAACGTATAACCCTGAGAACAACACTACTTCAGGTATGCGTAACAAAGAAGAAGCTAATGATTACAGATATTTCCCGGAGCCCGATATCAGTCCGATTGTGATCAGTGATGAATGGTACGACTCTGTAAAAAAGTCACTTCCAATCTTACCAGCCCAGGTTAAAAAGATATTGATTAAGGATTATGGCCTGCCCAATTACGATGCCAACTTATTGAGCGATGATCGTTCGATCGCAGCGTATTTTTTCAAAACGGCAAGTTTTTGTAAGCATTATAAGCTCATATCAAATTGGATCATGGGCCCTGTGAAATCTTATTTGAATGAAAATGAAATTGGTATAGATATCTTGAATTTAACCCCCTCAAAATTAGCAGACTTGATCCATGCGGTTCAGCAAAAAGAGATCAGCCATTCAGATGCCACACAACAAGCTTTTAAGTATATTTTGAACCATCCACAGATTGAAGTGAACGCAGCCATTGTAACTTTGGGTCTGGCTCAACTAGATGATTTTTCTGAAATGCAACAGCTAATAGATGATGTTTTAGTAGTTTATCCAGCTAAGGTTAAAGAATACCATAATGGAAAAAAAGGCGTTATAGGGATGTTCATGGGGTTGATTATGAAAAAAGCGGTTGGTAGAATAGACCCTCAGAAAGTTAATGAAATGATTAAAGGAACCTTAGATAAGATAAAATGATCAAGTATTTCTTAGTAATTATTACGCTTGTATTAGGTTCAGGCTGCAGTCCTGAATCATCATTGTTAAAAGTAAGTCTTATCTTGAATGACGACATCACTGGAGAGTGGGTTTGGTTGCAGGAAGTACAAGAAATTGGCTTGGTAGCCATTGATTCTGCTGAGCTGTCTTCAGGAACGGCTGTTTTTTTCATTGAACCTGGACCTTCTGAATTTTATCGTTTAGATGTGTTTGGAAGAAAAAACATCAATTTGATCGTAGGACCTCAAGATAAAAAAGAGGTCTTCATCAGAACCTCGATTAAATCCGCTGCTCCCGTCGAAGCCGAAGGATCTATACAGACTTCATTGATGATTGCTATGGACAGTACAGTACGTAAGAAGCAGAGCGACATGCAGTTGCTCAATCAAGAAGCCATTCAAGCGAGATCACAAGGGGATATAAATACTTTTAATGCGATAGTCAACCAATTTAATTACTTAAACAAGCGCCATGATGATCATCTCATGGATCAAATACGAGATGCCAGTCCTCAATTGGCAGGTATTTATGGATTGAATTATATTGATATCGAGAACAATTTTAGTTTTGTCGACAGCTTGGCCACCGTTTATAAGAAGGCACTACCTGATCACATCTTTACCTCAGATCTTCTATCAAAGGTCAATACTTTGAGAAGCCTCGCCATTGGAGGACCGGCACCTGAAATCAGTTTACCTGATACCTCGGGATCTATGTTTAATCTGAGTTCATTGCAAGGCAATTATGTATTGATTGATTTTTGGGCGGCATGGTGTAGACCTTGTCGTCAAGAAAATCCAAATGTGGTGAGGCTTTACAATAGATATCGAAATGAAAATTTTGAGATTTTAGGGGTTTCATTGGACCGAACAGATCGTGCTTGGAGGAAAGCGATAGCCGACGATGGCTTGGAATGGATTCATGTTTCAGATTTAAGTTATTTCAATACCAAAGCCGCAAAAGATTATCAAGTAAGTTCTATACCTCAAACTTTCTTAATCGATCCGGAAGGAAACATTGTGGCCAAAGGATTAAGAGGCCCTACCTTGGAAGCCAAGCTTAAAGAACTTTTTGATTAAGCATTAAACCAGGCTTTGAGTACCAGCCAAAGTTTAATTTTAGCTTCCTTATGACTGTCTAAAAAAGAAATATTGTGGGTGTGTAAAATTTGGTGGGATTCCTTTTCTTGAAGGGTATTTAGCTTTGTTTCTTCATCCTGATGGCCAAAAATGAGGGTTTTTTTAAAAAGGATTGCGCCCTGCCACGATTCAATCACTGAGGTGGT
This sequence comes from Flammeovirgaceae bacterium UBA4465, assembly GCA_905182375.1. GTDB lineage: Bacteria > Bacteroidota > Bacteroidia > Cytophagales > Cyclobacteriaceae > UBA4465. Next base: position 72,528 of record CAJJBF010000005.1, on the reverse strand, counting down.
CTCGATATCTTGATGAATGGCTTTGAGTAGTTTTGTCAGCGTGGCTCTAGAAGTATCCGTGAGTGGTTCGGTAATGACCTGTAGACCGGCTGATCGAGTCACCCCTTTTGTCTCAAGTGGAAGTTCTTCAGATTGGCTAGGTTCGGGAGGTTTTGTTTGATTCGTAGCTCCTGTTTCATCTATTTCATCAACTTTATACAATTCCTCTGTGAGGATGAGGTGAAGGTTTTCTGTTGCTACTTTCATTATTTTTTGTCCGTCAATCATTCAATTATTTCACAAAGTCTATTCTAATTTTCAATATAAGGTTGTTGATGGTAAGATCCTAAAAGGGAACAGCTAGATACCATCATTAATTGATAATTTTTGTCTTAAATTGATTTTATATAGGAATCTAAAAGGGCTATTAAAGATCATGAGGATAGATTTTGTTCAAAATTGCTCTAAAAGCGTTCAATCAATATTTCAACTGTAGGAACAAAGACTGCCATACAATTTTGCTGATCGCCAAATTTAGACCACTCCATTCTCTATTCTTACTTTTCATTAAAGAGCTGCTCATCTATGGATGGGAATAAGGCCAAAGCATTTTGATAATAAAGTTTTTGAAGTACTGTATCTGGCAGTCCCAGACCATACATTTTCCAGTGGGCATGACGCTTTCGATAATAATCAAAGTATTCATCTTCTGTTTCCAACACCCGAAAATAGGTATGATATTCATTAACCTTGTAACTATCTTTTCCAAACAATATGCGATCTTGATACTTTACAAAAAATTGTCGAGCTCTTTTGGGTTGTCGTCCCAATTCAGCAAGTACTGCCCCGATTTCTGTCATCACATTAGGATATAGATCCAAATGCTCACCCAATCGATCCAGATCGTTTCCCATCCAACCCAAATGGGCATTGATGAAGGTAGTATTTGAATGTTTTTTGAAAACAGCATGCTGTTCGGCCAATATAGATTCAAAAGAGGGCACTTTCTCTGGGTCACGGTAACGTCCTGGTTTTTGGCGTAATTCCAGCCAACGTTCGTTGAATTTGTCTTTAGGGTCCCAAAAGGAGGACGGTTCGGCGGAATGAATGAGAACAGGGATTTTATGTTTCCCACAAGCTGCCCATATGGGATCTAGGCGCGGATCGTCAATGGCGATACGATTTCCATCACGGTCTTTGTCTGTTAATCCCAGCGACTTGTATACTTTCAGACCTATGACGCCTTGAGCAACCGCATCAGCGATTAATTTTTCATTTTGTTCAGCAAAATCAGCATCATCGATTAATTCAAAATCAACATTCAAAAATAAGCCGAAGCGGTTGGGCGCATTTTCACGGACGTTTGCCAAGGATTTCTTCAAATACAAGCCTCGAAAGCCACTCAAGTTCACCATGAAAGCCATATTCAGTGCATCCATTTCATGGACAAGTTTAGATAAGTCCTTTATAGGCATGTCAAATTGGTGATTATGAACATCAACAAATGGATATTTCGAATGCGTAATGGTATTTTCAGGTACTTTTAAAGTAGAGATGGGTGTATATTCCTCGATGTCCATCACGTTGGTCTGCTGACGAATGGCATCATAAGAATAATAGATGCCAATGACGGCTATAGCAAAAGCAAGACTTACCGTCAAAAAGATTTTAATAAAGCGAATCAACCAGCGAATCAATTGATTGGAATGTTGATTTCAGTGGTATCCCAGCGCATACGCAAAAGGATATTTTTAGGGGATGTTTCAAAGTCTATGGTAAACTGTTCAACGATTTCATTTAGGCTACTTTTTTCAAGATTAATCCGGGCAATGATTCCTGCTGGATCAGGTTCTTGTGCACTCGATCCGAAAGGATCAGTATGAACAATTAATTCCCAATAACTTTCTTGTGGGTAGGCATACAACCGATAACTGCCAGCATCTAAATCGACACCTGCAAATGTGATCGCTTGATTGACTTCTATTTTTGTTACTAAATTAGCTCCTAGGCGCCAATATTTTCCATAAGGCAAAAGGGCTCCTTGGGATTCATCCCCGAATATAAGGCGCCCTTTTTTGTAAGGCCGGTAATAGGTGACCTCCATCTTTAAATCATCTTTATCAAATACTGCGGTCCCTTGAGGGCTTTTTGGATTGATGATCAAGGCATAATAGAAATAGCCAAGAACCGTTAAGATCAATATTACGACAGCAATGCTGATTTTTTTAAACAAGTTCATAGATAAGGGAGTTAATTGCCAAAGCTACAAAATCATATCTTCTAGAGAGATCAAATCGAATAAAAGATTAATGTGACCTATCGTTTAGGTTTCATCTTAGGGCGCCTGTGAATATTTGGGCAGTTTTTCCCGTTAGTATGCTATTTATAAACTTGACGGCTGATTTTATTTATAATCTCATTTTTCCTAACAAGGCATTTCTCAATAATTCAAAGGATATTTTTTTCAACTAGGTCGGCTTCCAAAAGGAATAAGGATAGATCAATTGAGTCAAGACGTTTCCTTGGCAAGTAATTATAGAAGGTCGAGGAAATAGTAAATCAGATGAGGTCTCATGTTTTTTTGATCATACTTGATTGGGATAAATGCAATCTATAGATATTTAAGCTGATAATTTCTTGGAGCTCTTCTTTTCTTAAGGTTTTGATTGTATCTTATTTTTCATCTCTTTTTTTCAATTCTTCCACATCTTTTTTTAGGGTCTCTACCGTTTTTTTTAACTCATAAACGATACCCATAGCCCCCAAGCCAAAAATCATTCCTATTATTCCAAAAGTTTCCATATTTTATTTTTTTATCAGTCGATGAATAAAGATTTTAATTCATGGGCATCTTTAGGCTCCATCCTTTTGGCAAGCACTAATCGCAGTTGCCTTCTTCTTAAGGCGCCTCGATAAAGCTCTTTTTCGAAGAGTGATTCAGGCGCTACCTCAGGAATTTTCAATGGCTTCCCCTCTTTATCAACAGCCACAAAAGTAAAAAAAGCCGTATGTGTTTGAATTTTTTTAGCATTTGGAATATCTTCAGCGATGACTTTGATGAAAACTTCCATCGAAGTAGTAAAGGCACGAACCACGAAAGCTTCGATGGTAATTACATTACCGATGTTGATGGGTTGTGAAAATGAAATATTATCAACAGAAGCGGTTACCACGACGTTATTGCTGTGCCGCTGCGCAGAGACTGCGGCCGCTATGTCCATCCAATGCATCAACCTCCCACCAAAAAGATTATTGAGATTATTGGTGTCATTGGGCAGGATCAACTCAGTCATGGTGACTCTCGATTCCTTACAGGGTTTCTTCATTTTTTTTACCATCCATCCTTACCAAGTAAAGGTACGAAGCTAAAATGGCTGAATTCTTTTTTTGAGGCTTTGTTTTGTGATAACTTCTTTATAGCGATCATTTTTTGCTGTTTCTGATCACCCACAGGGATCACCAAAACACCGCCTATTTTCAATTGTTTGATGAGGGTATCAGGAACATTAGGCGCACCTGCCGTCACTACAATACTGTCATAAGGAGCATGTTTGGGTAAGCCCAGGGAGCCATCTCCTTGAAAGAAATGAGGATTATAACCCAGTTTAGGTAAAAAATCTATGGTTTTTTGAAATAACTTTTGGTTGTATTCTATGGTAAAGACTTCTGCACCTAATTCTAATAAGATAGCCGCTTGATAGCCTGAACCAGTCCCAATTTCTAAAATTTTATCGCCTTTTGAAACATTGAGTAGTTCGGTTTGAAAGGCTACGGTATAGGGTTGACTGATGGTTTGTTTTTCACCAATAGGAAAGGCCTTATCCTCATAAGCATGCTCAAGAAAAATAGAGTCAAAGAAAACATGTCGAGGCATTTTTCCAATAGCTGAGAGTACAGCTTCGGATTTTATTCCTTTTCTTTCAATCTCTTTTACCAGTTGTCTTCTCAAACCTTTAGCTTTGTAGCTATCTTTCAAATTATTCATATCATTGCAAATCAAAACTAATTATCGATAATTTTATAGTATGTTCACTGGAATAATAGAGGTTCAAGGCAAAGTTTCTGAAATAGTCAGAAAAGATAAAAATTACAATTTTTGTATTACTTCTTCAATTGGTTCGGAGCTCAGGATAGATCAAAGTGTCGCGCACAATGGCGTATGTTTAACTGTTACAGCGACGGAGGGTGATAAGCATTGGGTAACCGTAGTAGATGAATCCATGCGAAAAACCAATCTTGAAACTCTTTGTATTGGAGATTCAGTTAATTTAGAAAGATGCATGATTGCCAATGGTAGATTTGATGGTCATGTGGTACAAGGGCATGTAGATAAGACTGCTCGAATTTTATCCATTGAAGATGCCGAGGGGAGTTGGCTCTTTACTTTCATATTTGATGACCTTAACAATCTTATGGTAGAAAAAGGAAGTGTGACGATAAATGGAATCAGTCTTACTTGTTTCAATGTATCGGAAAACCAATTTCAGGTAGCGATCATTCCCTATACCTACGAGCATACCAATCTAGGGGTTCTCAAAGGAGGAGATAGGGTCAATATTGAATTTGATATTATTGGTAAGTATGTCGAAAAAATCTTAAGTAAGAGAATATCCTAGTTTCTTGAGTACTAGGCTATGTAATTGATAGCATAAATACCCAAAAAAGCCACCTACCAAAAAACCAAAAATGACATCACCAGGGTAATGTACACCTAGGTAGGTACGTGAGTAACCAACCAGTAGGGCCCAAGTGACAATAGCATAAGCCAGTATTTTTTTCTTTTTTTTCAAAATCATAAGGTAAAAAACAGCGAGTCCCATCGTATTAGCGGCATGCGAAGAAGCAAATCCATATTTACCACCACAACCTTTCACCACTTCCACAACGATGGCAAGACTCTGATCTAAGCAAGGTCTTAGGCGTTGAAAAAAGGGTTTCATAAACGAAGAAGTAAACTGATCTGACAAAGTTAAGCTGATCAGAATAAAGAGTAAGGGAATCCAAAAACGTTTACCATACTCTTTAAAAAGTAAGAAGATAAGATACAAATACAAAGGAATCCAAACTAACTTACCGGATAGAAAAATCATGATGGGATCAAGAAAGGGTCTTCCTGTGCCATTGATCATGTCTAATAATAGAAGATCTATGGATTTGACGAATTCAATCATTATTTACCCAATCGATATCTTTGACTAGATAGGTCAATGTTTTTGCCTCAAGACTTTCTTTCTTTGGTTGATGGTTATATTCCCAGCTGGCAAAAGGAGGGAGGCTCATCAAGATAGATTCCGTCCGCCCATCTGTATCTAATCCGAATTTCGTGCCTTTATCTAAAACAAGGTTAAATTCCACGTATCTCCCTCTTCTTAGGTACTGCCAATCTTGCTGTGCTTTAGTAAAGGGGCGATCTCTGTTTCGTGATATTAATTCGGTATAAATGGGTAAAAATCCATTACATAAACTCAGTACAAATTGCCAAAGTTGTTGTTTGTCGCTGGCTTTTTGAGAGGACAGACGGTCAAAAAAGATGCCGCCGATCCCGCGGGTTTCATTTCTGTGCTTTATGAAAAAGTAGTCATCGGCCCATTTTTTAAATTGAGCATAATAGCCGGAATCATGTTGATCACAAATTTCTTTTAGTTGTTTGTGAAAAAAAATAGCATCTGATTCAATCACATAATGTGGCGTAAGATCAATGCCTCCTCCAAACCAATAAGTACCATCAGAAATCTCAAAATATCTTACATTCATATGTATGATAGGTACCCATGGATTCACCGGGTGAATGACGATAGAAACACCGGTAGCATAAAAATCTGATAGCGGAAGATCTAAAGATTTTAAAATAGTCTCTGGTGTCGGTCCGCTTACTTCGGAAAAGTTCACACCTCCCTTTTGGATAATTTTACCTTTAGAGAGGGTACGACTGCGACCACCACCACCACCGGGTCGCTCCCACAAATCTTCAGAAAACTTGGAGGAAGTATTGATTTTCTCTAATCCTAAGCAAATCTGATCTTGAAGTTTTTTGAATATGGTACTGATCTCTGTTTTCATTTTAAAAGGGTAATCCAATACCTATATTTATGTTAGATTTATTCTTGAAAAATCCATTTTGAGATAAGAGTTCGTTTAAAATATATCTTTGGCCTATAGGCTGTCCAGGATCCACAACCTGAATGGCACCATCCAATCTTAATATCATAAAGGAAAAGTCATATCTGAGTCCCAAACCGATGCCCACCGCCAGTTCTTTGTAAAAGGAGTCAAAGCGAAACTTCCCATCATCTCCCTCATAATCTTTGATGGATTGATTGCTATTGAGTAACCAAATATTGCCCATATCTGCAAAAAAAGCATAATTTAAGTTCTTGGTCAGTTTATTTCGGTATTCTATAGCGGTTTCTATTATGAGATCTCCCCCTTGTTCTCTTTGATAGCTTATTTGAGCTACCTCATCAGGAGCCCTGTTCTCTATAGAGGTCGCCTCACCGTAGGCACCTGGGCCAAGTCTCCTTACAGGCCAAGCACGGATACTATTGCTACCACCGGCATAAAATCTACGTTCATAAGGAAGTGCTTGGGCATCCCCATAAGCATAAGCAACACCTAAATTAATTTTAAAAGCAATTTGACCCTTTTCAGAAACCATGTGAGACCTAAAATCGATATTAAATTTTAACCATTGAAATAAAGTAAAATCTGAATTTGGAAGCAAGTTTTTAAAAGCATTTACATAAAGACCCCCCGATTCGGTTAATAATCTTAAAAATCTAGAATGTGAGGACAAATTACCATAATTGTTTTGATTGAAGATGGCTTCGAAAGAATTTAGGGTAGTCAGGGAAGGTTTAAAAGCAGCAGATAATGAACGATTGCCCAAGGTATCTTGCGCATTTAAAAAACCCTGAAATGACGGATCTATTTGACGGATTTCAGTATAATTAATTCCAAAAGGGGTAAATGTGAACTGCTTTTGCTTGTTTTTAGACCACAGGTAGGAGAAATCAGTAAAAATTTGATTTCGTTCGTATTCTTTTGCTCGATCTTCATAACTGTAATAGAAAGAGAGTCTGGTACGTGGATTCAATTCACTGGTTTTTTCAATAAAATTTTCGGATAACGGAAATAAAAAATGATGGAACGTAAAGGCCAATCTTCCTCCATACTCAAAAAGAGAATAAGGTTGATCTCTTGAATCAATATTGGAGATGCCTAATAGCGAAAAATTTAAATTTAATTCTGCCATTTCAAAATTACCAAATGCATTTCTTTTTTTAATCCCAAGATTAACGAAAGGTCCTGGTAAAACTTGTGAAAAGTCATCTTGTAAAAATCCGATTTCGTTACTGGTTTGATATTTATCCATCGGACTTGAGAAAATTTGAGCGATCAAATTATTTTGATCTACGGTATCGTAGTTAATATTAATGAATTTATAGGTGTCTAGCAGATTTAAACGCAGCTGGGTTGATAGCATTTCCGACTTGCTATATACATGATCTTGTTTAATTGAAATATTTCGGCTCAATATTTTTTTATTGTACCCATCACTTTTTTGATCAAAAAACACCTTTTGATCTTCTGTTAATCTATTCTTTTTTTTAGATCCTATATTTTTTGATGAATAAAAATTAACAGCTTTTACAATATATTTTTTGTGATGGTCTTGTTGTGGCGGAGAAGAAAGTTTTACCGTCACCCAAAGACTATTTTTTTTAATGAGTGTAGTGTCTAGATCAAAAGTTATGTATTTTTTTTCAAATTTATAATAGCCATGATCAGATAAAAAATCATATATACGTGTTCGTTCTTTATTGATATTTTGCTGATCATATGGAGTTCCTTTCTTTAAAAAAGCAATTGCTTGATCTTCTTCTAAGAGCTTTTTTATACGCTTATCATCGATGTCATATCTTATGGAGTCAATGAAATATTGGTTCCATAATTTGATTTCATAGTTGAGTATTATTTTTTTATTTCTTATTTTTTCTGTAAGGTTTATGGAGCTGTTAAAATAGCCTATTGATGATAGGTAAAGTGCAATTTTATCTATAGACTCAGTATGTTTTTCTTTATCGTATATGGCTAAGGGTTCCCCCAATCGCATAAAGTAATTTCCTTGTGTTAACTGAGTATTGATTTTATCTTTTTTTCTATTCTTCTTTTTTTGAAGACGTTTAATTTTTCGAGTAGTATTGATTTTACCTATTTCAAGATCATCCTTGGCTTCTAGGCCTCTTATTTCTTCACTATAAAGGGCAGTGTCGTATTTAAGAGCACCCATTTCGTAAATATATGCGAGATAGGCAACTGGGAGTAGGCCAGTCAGTCTTTTATTTGCTTTTTGAATAACGAAGTTCTGGATCTCTTTTTCTTGATTAGATGAAAGTCCAATTATTTTCGGATCTTTGACAAGTAATTTTTCCCCTTCAGGCAAGAAGCGATACCCTATGCAAGAGGATAGGGATAGGACTAAAGATAAATACAGAAGAATAGCTCTCAAAATATGAATAAAGTAGCAACCAAATCTAATATCAAATTTGTTAAGTCACTCAAACTTAAAAAGAATAGGATTAAAGAGAATAAGTTTATCGTTGAAGGACTTAAGAATGTACAAGAATTATTAAAGTCGAAACATGATGTTTTAGAGCTGTATTGCACAAAAACACATGCAAATTTATTTAATAATTATGGTTGTAAGCTTATTTCTCCAGAAGAATTATCGAGTATGGGAACCTTTAATACTAACAATGCCTGCTTGGCAGTAACGAAGTGTATAGAAGTTGATCAAGATCAATTTTTGAATGAGCGACAAACTATTATTTTAGATGGCGTAGGGGATCCAGGAAATTTAGGGACCATTATCAGAGCCCTTGATTGGTTTGGATTTAAGCATCTGGTTTGCAGTAAAAATTGCGCAGATTTCCACAATCCAAAAACATTAGCAGCATCGATGGGTTCTTTCACACGGGTCGCCGTATTATACGTTGATTTAAATGATTATTTAAACCACTTTAGGGGTGATCTATATGGTTTAGATTTAGATGGAAAACCTTTAGATACCTTTAAAAACCCTAATAAATGTGGGTTTATTTTGGGGAATGAATCTCATGGCATCAGCCCAGCCATCCAAGCGCTGCTCAAAAACCGTTTGACCATAAAAAAATATGGAAGTGCAGAATCATTAAATGTAGCCATGACTGCCAATATCCTTTTGTATCAATTAAGATCCTTGGTGTGACAAGTATTTTCGAATCATTTTTCGAGTTGAGTCATCGTGAGACTGATGTACATCACCTGTTTTAATTTCATCCAAGATATTGCCAGCCAGTTGCTTACCCAGTTCCACACCCCATTGGTCAAAACTAAAAACGTTCCATATGAATCCTTGCACAAATATTTTATGTTCATAAAGAGCAATGAGACCTCCGAGGTTTTCAGGAGACAATTTATCCATTAAGAGGGTACTTGTTGGTCTGTTCCCATCAAATACTTTGAAGGGGAGTAAGGCTTTGATTTCTTCAGGGCTCATCCCTTGTTGCTCAAGCTCTGACTTGACCGATGCCGCATCCTTCCCTTTCATTAATGCTTCGGTTTGGGCGATAAAATTGGCCATTAATTTGTCATGATGATTCATTTTGTCATGGGCAGGTAGCGCAGCAGCAATAAAATCACAAGGAATCATTTTGGTTCCTTGATGTATGAGCTGATAGAAAGCATGCTGACCATTGGTTCCTGGTTCTCCCCAGATGATTTGACCAGTTTCATATTTGACTTGATCACCATTTCGATCTGTAGACTTACCATTACTTTCCATATCGGCTTGTTGAAGATATTTTGAAAAGTAGGCCAATCTTTGATCATAAGGCAATATGGCTTGGGTTTGTGTTTTAAAGAAATTATTGTACCAAACGCCAATAAACGCCATAAGGGTAGGCGCATTCATTTCGAAAGGAGCCTGCATAAAATGGTCATCCATTTCCTGGGCACCTTTCAGTAGTTTTGAAAAATTATCATAACCTACTGTACAGACAATACTCAGCCCAATCGATGACCAAAGGGAGTATCGACCACCTACCCAATCCCAAAACTTGAACATGTTTTGAAGGTCAATTCCAAATTCACGGACTTTCTCTTCATTGGTGGATACGGCAGCAAAATGTTTTTTAATTTCTTGTTCTGATGCATGTTCAATGAACCAATTTCTAGCAGTCATGGCATTAGTCATGGTCTCCTGAGTAGTAAATGTTTTCGAAGCTATGATAAAGAGGGTAGTAGCAGGATCTAATTTTTGAAGCAAAGGATCTATGTGACTGGCGTCAACATTAGAGACAAAATACGTTTGTATACCCTTAATCCAATAAGGCTTGAGGGCTTCACAGACCATATTCGGCCCTAAATCAGAGCCCCCAATACCAATATTGACGATATTTTGTATTTTTTTTGAGGTATAGCCTAAATGTTCACCCTGATGAAGTTGGATACTGAAATCCTTCATTTTTTTTAATTCTTCGGACACAAGCGGCATTATGTTTTCACCTTCAACGATAATGGGTCTATCAGCAGGATTTCTTAGGGCGGTATGCAAGACCGAACGATTTTCGGTTTTATTGATTTTTTGACCTTGAAATAGAGCTTTTTTTGCTTCGCTTAAACCCATTTCATTGGCTAATGATGCAAATAGGGATAAAGTTTTTTTAGTTAGATGATTCTTTGAAAAGTCAAAATAAAAATTCCCCTCATCAAATGAAAGATGTGCCAAACGATTGGGTTCTTCCTTAAAAAGATCAATAAGAGATTGATTTTTGATTTCGTTAAAATGCAGATCTAGTTCTTTCCAACTTTTAGTTTGGGTCGGATCGTAATTATTGATTGATGAAGGTTGCATGTATATATATATAATCCTCTTTTAACGCAATTATAGGCACTTTTTTGTTCATTTCCAAGCACTGGTAAGCAAGAAAAAGGCTGCTTAATTTCGTTATAAAAGACTTTTTTTATTTGTCTAGAGATATATTCAAATGCCTCTAGGTCATCAGTCTAATTTTAAGACAGAGATTTTTATCATATTGTCAACACGGCTTTGCTTGGGATCAAGAATCCTTTAGATTATTACAAAATTGGAATAGACTAACCATGCTTTATATGGCCGGATGCTGTATCCCATTGAAAAATAGAACAGAGAATGAGAAAAATAGATTTTAAAAAAAAATATTTGAAATTGTGCTAAGGCAGTGTGTCTTTACAATTCTTAATATTTATGCACCATCAAAAATATTTGGTGGACAATTTTATATGAAAGGAAATTTACCTCTTGAAGTTGCTGAAACAACATTAGGAGATGCAGGTAGTTTTTCGTTGGCTTGGACATTTATGGGACATTCCTACTTTTATGTACTTTTTGTAGGCATTCTCAACTTGTTGGAGCTTGGTTTTCGTTATGGAATAAAACAAATCTATTAGGGGTATTGATATTGATGCCGATCATGATTAATACAATAATATTTGACATCATTTTTCTTGATATTGATCCAGCATTAGCAAATGCTATTATCGTTTTTTCAATGTTATTGTTAATACTGATATTTAATAAGGAAAATATCATCGAGATCTTCCAAGTGGTAATTAATTTCCCAACAACATCCAAGGTTCCAATTAAAAGAAGATTCCTCATCATTGGAATGACAATAATTGTGATCGCTCTAATTTTTGCTTTTGATTCTTTGATATGATACTGGTTTGGAGTAAGCAAAGAAAAAATAACAGAATAACTGACCATAACAGTGTATATAATAGGGATTAAAAACACCGTTTATACCAACCGATATTCTTAATGCACCATATAAAGGCTATCTGTAATAGATAACTTTGCTTTCCCATGTTAGGTGTCGTTGGGTAGCAGCATCCTTTAAGTAGAATTTTAAAGGGATGTTATTCATTTCTACGAACTTTATTTTGCCTACTTTTTAGTTAATAAAGCATTTCAAACATTTGATGTCTATTTGATAGGTTCGTAATAAATAGGTCAATCAGTTATTATAGATTATTACCTGTCTGGATCTAAAAACATCAAAATATTTAAAAATTACTCAAAGAGGGATTTTTTTTTGATAAAAAACTCTTTTTGTCAAGTATCATCTATTGATGACATCTGTTTTATTTTAAATTCGAAAGCTAATTCAATTTATTTTTTAAGCAAATATTTATTGCCTAAAAAGAATAAATATAAGGTAGCCCAAAAAGCCGAGAAGATAAAAGACACCTTCTATTCTATCCAATTTGTATTTACCGAAGCTGTACATAAAAAAGAAAAGTAATAAAGTACCTCCCATACAGATATATAAATCCATGTTGAGCTGTACGTTGTAACCTAAGGGGGCGTGCATGAAAGTCGTTATACCTAAAACCAGAAGTACATTAAAGATATTGGAGCCAATGATATTGCCAACAGCGAGATCAGATTTTTTCTTAAAAGCGGCGACCGCTGAAGTGGCTAGCTCGGGTAAAGAAGTTCCAGCTGCGAGAATAGTGAGACCGATTAATTTTTCGCTTACATCAAAATACTTAAAAGTTTCTCAACAATGAGCTGGCCACCGAAAATGAGACCAGCGATACCACCGGTAATCATCAAAGTAGTTTTTAAACTTCCAAAAAGGGGAATTTTATCTAGTGATGTTGTATCGGGATTTCTTTTAATATTTAAAAATATATAGACCATGAACAACCCAAATAATGAGATGAGTATCAGTGCATCGCTGTAGTCTAAACTATTTTGAGAAACATCAAAGAAGAGGACATCGTTGGCCAAAATAAAGAAGACCACGGTGACTGCTAGAGAAAAAGGAATCTCTTTCCATAGGGCATTTCTTTGGACTGTAAGCGGATAGATGATGGCTGAAATGCCTAGGATGAGATATAGATTAAAAATATTAGAGCCAATGATATTGCCAAATACGATATCGTGGGTTCCTTCCTCAGTAATAATAACTCCAGACATGGCGTTCACCACAAGTTCAGGAGCCGAGGTACCCATGGCCACAACAGTTAAACCAATAACGATATCAGAGACGTTAAATCTTTTTGCAAGCGATGAGGCACCATCCACAAGAAAGCCAGCTCCTTTTATGAGCAATGCAAATCCAATAGCAATTAAAATAATATTGAAAAACATCATCATGCTTAAGCCTTCTTCGTTAAGATGGCTTTTTCTATATGTTTAATTTCCAAAAGTGAAATTAAACATTAATGTTCAAAAAATAAGCGTTAGAGTACCCAAAGTGATTAGAAATGCTTCAATAATGATTTTGAAAGTTTTGAGATTTGGGTATCAAGCTGATCCTTTTTTTCTTTCAACTGGCCTTTGCTTTGCAATGAAGAATATACTGAAAAATAGATTTTTATTTTAGGTTCGGTGCCCGAGGGTCTTATCGATATTCGTGATCTATCTTCTGTAATAAACTGCAAAACATTAGATTCATGTGAGTCTAAAGGGAGGATTTTTTTTGTTTTGGTTTCTAAATGTGTAAGGTTTGAATAGTCAATAATGTCAGTTACTAAAATATCATTTAAGAAGATGGGAGGGGTATTTCTTAGGGTTTTCATGATCTGTTGAATTTCTTGAGCACCGGCTTTACCTTTTTTGGTAATTGAGATAAGCCCTTCGTGATAGAGACCAAATTCGATCCAGATGTCCAGTAAGACATCGAATAGGGTTTTGTTTTGATCTTTAGCCCAAGCGGTTAGTTCAGCAATCATCGCGCAGGACATTACGGCATCTTTATCGCGTACTTGGTCTCCTATCAGGTAACCATAACTCTCCTCTCCACCACCGATAAAAGTTTGCGTGCTTTCAAGTTGACCAATTTTTTCGGCGATATATTTAAAACCCGTTAATGTATCCAAGCAGGTCACATTAAAATGTGAGGCAATGACGCTAATGAGTTCTGTTGTAACGATGGTTTTTACAATGTATTCCTGTCCTTTTAGCTGTCCTTTCTCTTTCCACTTGCGTAAGTAAATAATAGATGAGTAGTGCAGCGGTTTGATTCCCATTGAGCAATTCAAACTCGTGATTTACATTTTTGGCAGCAATCCCGACTCTATCTGCATCTGGATCTGTTGCCAAGACGAGGTCGGCATCGATATTCTTAGCAGCTTTAAGAGCGATCTCTAGAGCTTCTGCTTCCTCTGGATTAGGGTATATGACGGTAGGGAAGTTGCCGTCTGGTTGGGCCTGTTCTGAAACAATGGTGATATTTTCAAACCCAAATTTTTCCAAAGCCGACGGAACCAAAGTAATCCCCGTTCCATGGATAGGCGAAAAAACAATTTTTAGTTCACTTGCTCTGTTCTTTTGAGGGGAGCTCAGACTCAGCGATGAGATCATGTTTAGGTATTGGCGATCGATGGTATCGTCCAAGTATTTAATGAGTTCACTCTTTTTATCAAATTTTACTTCATCAATGGATTTAATTAGTTTAACATTATTGATAACATGATCATCATGAGGTGCGATTAATTGCGCTCCGTCATTCCAATACGCCTTATAGCCATTGTACTCTTTGGGATTATGAGAAGCGGTCAAGACGACACCTCCATGACATTGGAGGGTTCTGATGGCAAAAGAAAGGGTGGGTGTAGGACGAAGCTCTTTAAAGAGGTAGACAAAAATCTCATTGGCACTGAAAACCTCAGCCGTAATACGGGTATATAATTCAGTATTATTCCTGCTATCATGAGCAATGGCTACTTTTATTTGTTGATTTGGAAAGGCTTCTTTTAGATAATTGGCAAATCCTTGAGTCGCCATGGCTACCGTGTATTCATTGATTCTATTGGATCCTATACCCATGAGGCCCCTTAAGCCACCTGTTCCGAAAGCTAGATCCTTATAAAAGGCATCTTCAAAGGCAATGGGGTCTTTTTTTAAGAGCTCAATTTGCTGACGGGCGGCATCGCTTAATTTACTTGAGTTCAACCAAGATTGGGCTTTTTCTTTGAAATTCATTTATACTATTTTTATTAAAGTAACGAGTTTTAAAAAGGATCAGATCAGCTCTTATTTATTAAAAACCTATTTTATCCTTTACTCGAGCCAACACGGATTGGGCGATTTTAGAGGCCTTTGCTTCGCCTTCACACAGCATATTCTCTAATGATTTAGGATCAGACATGAGTTTATCATAAGTACTTCTTTCTTTATCAAATTTTTTGAGAATAAGTTCAAATAATTCTTGCTTGGCATGGCCATAACCATAATTACCACCTAAATAAGACTTGCGCAAGGCTTCAATTTCCTCATCAGATCCAAGTAATTCATAGAGTTTAAAGACATTGCAGGCAGTAGGATTTTTGGGCGCTTCTAGGGCTAAACTGTCCGTTTGAATGCTCATGATGTTTTTTCTGAGTTTTTTATCAGTTTGAAAAATATCAAGGATATTTCCATAAGATTTACTCATTTTTTTACCATCAATCCCAGGAACGATCTCCATTTGATTACTGATCTGAGGTTCCGGAATAACAAAAGTATCACCAAATTTCCGATTGAACGTAAGGCCTAAGTCGCGGGTCATTTCTAAATGCTGCT
This sequence comes from Flammeovirgaceae bacterium UBA4465, assembly GCA_905182375.1. Classification (GTDB taxonomy): domain Bacteria; phylum Bacteroidota; class Bacteroidia; order Cytophagales; family Cyclobacteriaceae; genus UBA4465. Next base: position 56,957 of record CAJJBF010000005.1, on the reverse strand, counting down.
TTTGATCTTTACCTACCGGAACAATATCAGCATCATATAATAAAATATCTGCAGCCATGAGGACAGGATAAACAAACAAACCCGCATTCACATCACTGAGCTTATCAGATTTATCTTTGAAAGAGTGGGCATTGGCCAACATAGGAAAAGGCGTAAAGCAATTAAGAATCCAAGCCAATTCACAAACTTCGGGTACTTTTGACTGGCGGTAAAACGTATTTTTTTCAATATCAAAACCACAAGCGATCCATGCAGCAGCTACTGATCTTACATTTTCCTTTCGCAATTCAGGATCTTTGATAGTGGTGAGCGAATGAAGGTCGGCAATAAAAAAATAGGAGTCGTTTCGCTCTTTCTTGCTGAGTGCAATGGCAGGGAGTATGGCACCCAATAGATTACCTAAATGTGGTTTTCCAGAACTCTGGATTCCGGTTAATATTCTGGCCATTTTTCTTTTTTCATACAAACCTATAATTCCTAGTTGAGAAATCAATTATTAACGACTAAAATTGTAAGTTTTCGCGTAATATTGCGAAGATATCATGAGGCATCTTTCTATCGTTTTTATATTTCTTTCATTTTTTGGCTATGGTCAGTCAAGTATTAGATTTCAGGAAACAGTTCATCGTTTCGGAGACCTCATTGAAAATGAAGAGGTTAGCCATACTTTTACCTTTTTAAATCAGGGCATAGATAGTGTTGGGATCACCTCAGTAAAGGCTTCCTGCGATTGCGTGGTGACGGCTTATAGTCGAGAAAAAATAGCTCCAAATACATCTGATTCAATCACCATAAGCTTTAATGCGTCAAATAGATCAGGTGCTTTTCATAAGCTCATTCACGTGGTTAGCGGTGAGAACATCAGTACTGCTTTACAAATTACTGGTTATGTCATCAATAGTGTAAAAGATATAATATCAATATTTCCAGCTCATTATGGAAATCTTTTTTTGCCTTACAAACTATTTAATATGGGTTCTATATGGCATCATAAGAGAGTTGAAAAAGAATTCAAAATTTATAATAATTCAGACAGTGTGATGACCTTTTTGATGGATTCATCTAGGATCCCAGACTTCATTCAATTGAGGATAATGCCCGATACCTTGCCTCCCAAATCTATAGGGACCCTTCTTTTAAATTATGATCCTGTTCGTAGAGCAGATTTGGGTTTTTTTAGAGATGGCTTAGATATAATAACGACAGATTTCGAGATGCCCCTAAAGCAAATCAGTGTGGTAGCTACGATTGAAGAATATTTTGAAGTTAGATCAGCATCTAGGGGGGATTCAGTGAATTATCCTAAACTGGAATTATCTGATGAAAATATAGATTTTGGTAAATCATCAGCTGATCACCCCAAATTTCATACACTAAGTTTGTACAATGGAGGAGTTGATGTACTCAACATCAGGACGATAAAATCTAATTGTGAGTGTGTTGATTGGGATTTAAAAAAAGAGAATATTCCCGGAGGAGACAGTACGATTTTGATGATTAAATTCGATCCGCTCAATAGAAAAGGACGTCAGTTTAAAAACATAACTCTATTTACCAATGACCCCTTGAATTCAACTCGGGTAATCTCTCTGAAAGCTCAGATACCTTAGAGTCATTAATTCATTGAATAGTTGTTATTGGATCGATTAACATCGGCCATTCTTTGACTTGGGTCTATTTCTATCGATTTTATATCATTCAAATTGAGCTTTATTATTAAATCATAGGTGGAGTGGGTCCAATGCCAGTCTTTCGTTATTTGACGCGCCATGGCAGTTTCTGATTTTTTAGTACCTCGCATGATACCTAATGGGATATAATAAGATTTTTTGGTCCCATTTTTTAAAGTAACTACTAGGTCAATGGGCATGGGCATGGGGTCTATTCTTTTGAGTTGAATATGGGTAGATGCTCCAAGTGACTGTACCGATTGAATGGCATAATCAATTGTTTTGATTGAGTGGACCCAATAGTCATAGTACCAGTCTAACTCTATCGACGAAGTTTTTTCAGCTACTTTGATGAAATCATGCATATTTGGGTGTTTGAATTTCCATTGATCGAAATAGGTCAATAGAATGTCTTCAAGGCATGAATTACCTACAACATAGCCCAACTGGGCCAGACTTACCGCACCCTTTGAATAGGCGGCTCTTTTGTAAGCAAAGTTAGTTTCAAAATAATCTGCATGAGTGGACATGGGCTCTTCTTTGCCACTAGATACCAAACTGAAATAATTAGTATAATTGCTAGTATTGGATCGGTTGTTGTCGGCTCCCATCAAATGGTCCATGGTAAGACTACTCGCATAGCTGGTGTAACCTTCATCCATCCAATGATAATAACTTTCGTTGGTAGCTAATACCCCTTGATACCAACTATGCAAAGCCTCATGAACCGTTACGCCCACAAGACTTAACAAATCTCTGTGACCGGTGATGAGCGTCGACATCGGGTATTCCATACCTCCATCTCCTCCTTGGATTACATAGAAATCGCTAAAGGGATATGTTCCAAAATGGGTATTCATGTACTGAAAGGCTGATATGAGTATTTCTGGCAACTTTTTCCAATCCCTTGTGGCTTGGCCTTGCTGATAAAAAAAATGCAATTTGGGTCCGTTGGGGACTTGTGCTATTTGATGAATATAATCAGGATCTGCAGCCCACATAAAGTCGTGCGCTTGTTCATTGAAAAAATGCCAAGTGAGTTTTTTACCTTTGTGCTTTTGGTCAATCAAGAGATTATCTTGATAACCATATCCTATTTCATTATTGTTCTCTAATACTCCGGAGGCAGCGACGATATAATTTTTATCTATAGTGATGGAAACATCAAATCGACCCCAGGGTGCATAAAACTCTCTGGCTACATAGGGGTCTGCGTGCCATCCTCGCGTATCATATTCGGCTATTTTGGGATACCACTGGGCCATAGAATAAGAAATTCCTTCTAGATTATCTCTACCTGACCTGCGTATTTGAACAGGGATTTGTGATTTGAAGTTCATGTTCAATTTCGTTGTGGATCCAGGTAAGATGGGATGGGCCAGTTGAACTTCTAGCACGGTGTATTCTATGTTGAATGAGACGGCGGTACCTTCTTGTGAGAGGTTTTCTATCATATGATATCCAATTTCATCATCCTTCAATTTTGAAATTCGATCCATGACTCTATCATCGGGGTCTTCTATGGATCTACTCCGCACATCCATCATGCCATCGGGCTGAAATGCATTAAAATAAAGGTGGTAATAAACTTTATGAAGTGTATCTGGACTGTTATTAGTGTAGCGCAGTATTTGAGACCCAGTAAATTGATGTCTTTCTACATCAACTTCTATTTCCATTTTGTAATCCACCGCTTGCTGCCAATAGGTCTGTTGAGAGAGACCTACCAAAGGTAGGGCTACAATTAGGCGTAATAAAGTTTTAATCATACGTTAAGATAAATACAAAGAACCCAAAATAGAGGCTTCTAGGCATCTATTTTAGCGTATTTCGCATTTTTCTCAATAAACTCTCTTCTTGGTGGTACTTCATCACCCATTAACATGGAAAACAATCGGTCAGCTTCAGCTGCAGATTCGATAGTCACCTGCTTTAAACTTCTGTTTTTAGGGTCCATGGTGGTCGTCCAGAGTTGTTCTGGATTCATTTCTCCTAAACCTTTGTATCGTTGGAAACTCACATTTTCTTCCTTGCCATTGCCCGCAACTTCTTTAACTACACGATCGCGATCATCATCAGACCAAGCGTATTTTTCTGTTTTCCCCTTTTTAACTAAATAAAGTGGTGGCAAAGCGATGTAGAGATAACCTTTTTCTATGAGATCGTTCATGTACCTAAAGAAGAAAGTTAAAATTAAGGTTCTGATATGGCTGCCATCAATATCTGCATCTGTCATGATGATGACTTTGTGATATCTCAGTTTTTCCATATTCAGTGCCTTTTCATTCTCTGGAGTACCGAACGAAACTCCCAAGGCAGTAATCATGTTTTTTATTTCCTCATTGTCGTATATGCGGTGTTCTTGCGCCTTTTCAACATTAAGAATTTTACCTCTTAAGGGAAGAATTGCCTGAAACATCCGGTCGCGGCCTTGTTTGGCAGACCCACCTGCAGAGTCTCCCTCAACTAGATAGATTTCACAGGCCTCAGGATCTTTATTTGAACAATCTGCCAATTTACCTGGTAAACCGGATCCGCCCAAAACATTTTTTCGTTGCACCATTTCACGTGCCTTTCTTGCCGCGTGGCGTGCTTGCGCTGCCAAAACAACTTTCTGAACAATCTGTCGAGCTTCTTTTGGATTTTCTTCTAAATAATTATTGAGCATTTCGCTCACACAAGTATCTACGGCCCCACTTACTTCAGAGTTCCCTAATTTTGTTTTGGTTTGGCCTTCAAACTGAGGCTCGGCCACCTTTACAGATATTACGGCAGTAAGTCCCTCTCTAAAATCATCACCAGCAACATCAAACTTTAATCTTATCAAGGATGCCCGATTTGTCGGCATAGGCTTTCAAGGTTCTCGTTAGGGCACGTCTAAATCCTGCGATGTGTGTACCTCCTTCAATGGTATTGATATTATTGACATAAGAGATGACATGCTCGGTATAAGAGGTATTATAACTCAATGCCACTTGAACAGGGATCGCGCCTTTTTCACCATCCATGTAGATGGGGTGAGGGATTAATGTTTCTCTCGAGACATCTAAATACTCTACAAATTCTTTTAATCCTCCCGTGGATAAAAAAGTTTCTCCTTTGGTTGATCCATCATCCTCCTGCTCTCTATGATCTTTTAAAGTGATGGTAATTCCGGCATTTAAAAAAGAAAGCTCTCTACACCTAGTGGCGACGGTCTCATAATTATATTCACCGGCCGTAAATATTTCTTTATCAGGATGGAATTCAATAATGGTACCCGTTGTATCAGTAGTACCTACTTCCTTAACAGAATATTTAGGTATGCCTTTGTTATATTCTTGCTGATAAATGATTCCATTCCTATGAACAGTAGCAATCAATTTACTTGAAAGTGCATTGACGCAGGAGACACCTACCCCATGAAGACCCCCTGAAACTTTGTAGGTGTCTTTATCAAACTTACCTCCGGCGTGAAGTACGGTCATGACCACTTCAAGTGCAGACCTTTTTTCTTTTTCGTGAAGATCTGTTGGAATGCCTCTACCGTTATCAGTTACGGTAATAGAATGATTGGTATTAATTTCAACATTGATATGCGAACAGTGTCCAGCTAAAGCCTCATCGATAGAGTTATCGACCACTTCCCATATAAGATGGTGAAGTCCTTTAACTCCAATGTCACCTATGTACATTGCCGGTCGTTTTCTGACGGCTTCGAGCCCTTCAAGAACTTGAATATTATTGGCTGAGTATTCTGATTTATTGGGTGCTTTGTTTTCTGACATACAAATAATTTCTACAGACAAAAGTAATTAAAAATAGTCTTATTATCATGAGAAAATTTTGATTATCGGAATAAAGATTGGGATCTAAAAAAAAATCTTAGAATGGGATCAGCTGTGGATAGAGGAACAGGCTTATCCCGTTAATTAATCGTAGGTGTTCGAAGCTAACATAACTAAGGTACAGGCTTGCAAAACCTCTATGCCTTCGTTTTGGGCACGATCCATGAACTTAGGGTTTTCCGTTCCAGGATTAAAGATGATTCTTTTAGGTTTCATTGAAAGGATATAATCTTCATAGGCTAATTGATTTTTTGGGTTGAGATAAAGGGTCACGGTATCGATGTCATCATATTTTTTAAGGGCACTGAGATCTTCTATTTTTCTTCCAGCAATGAGTCCTGGCTTTATCCCAACAGGGATAAATGATTTGCCAGCTTCATGGAGCCTGAGGGCAGCTATATTTCCATATCTTGATGGATTCGTTGAAGCCCCAATGATGAGCGTTTTTTTGTGTATTTTCATTTTATACTTTTTGTCGAAAAACCGATCATGATACCCAAGTTAAAAGAGAGAAGAGAAGATTCTAGCTTTACATCGTTAAAATAATCATCGTATTTGATATTTTCACTATACAATCCTTTCCATTTTGTCATGCCTATATTTACCCCAGTAAAAGCATCTAAGACAAAACCTTTCCCATCTGATTTTTTCATCCATTTATATCCAATATAGATACCATATTCGAGAGATATTTCACGACTTTGGATGAATAGGGGTTGAAAGGGAAGTACTGTTTGATCTAGCCCATTTAATTGATGTTTGTGCAGCATCAAAGAAATTTGATGTCCAAAATAAGCCATACCCAAATCACTGTCTTTTTGATAGAATTTTTGCTTAAACATGAGATTATGACCATATTTATATGGCTTATAATCATCGATATCTGAGAATTTTTTGAAGATGGGATCACGATAATAACTATAAAGGATTTCATAACCCAATCGTTCTTGAAAATACAATTCTATACCCATAGATATTTGATTGAATAGAGGATTGAGAAGACCTGAGGTGAGAATCAATCCCCTGTATTCTTGGTTCCTTTTATTAAAGTATCTATTTAAATTGGGCTTATAAAAAAAATCAGGATTTTGTGCTTTTAAGTTTGGATTGATGATTTGGTTGAGGTCCGTTTGAGGTTGGATTTCTGATGAATTTTCGTAGAAAGGGGTGTACTTACCTTGCAAATTTCCTTTTTTATCATAGATAATCCATTCCCCAATTTTCTTATCGTTTTCCAAGGTACCGGTTGTATGTAAAGAACCATCGGGATAAAAACCTTTATAGACACCTAATCCATTTTCAAAAATGGCCTTACCAATTATTTCTCCATCATTATCAAAGTAAATCCAATCACCCCATTTTTTACCGTTTAAAAGACTTCCTTGAGATTGAATATTGCCGGCAGTGTTGAAAGCTTTTATATTACCAAGGTCATTTGAGAAATCTCCTGAACTTTTGAGGATGCCATTTTCATCAAAAAATTCCCAATAGCCTTGTTTCTTTCCAAACGTATAATTTCCTTCAGCCTTTTTTACACCATTCTCATTCCAATAAACCCAAGTGCCCTCTTTCGTATTGTCTTTATAAAAACCATCAGCTGGCCACTTGACCATTTTCAAAAAAATAAGTCCATTGACCGAGCTGACATCCTATTTATTTTTGTTCCTTGACGTTTTATATTCCCATTGGAATAAAAGTAGCGCTGTACTACGACGGTATCATTCTGAATCCATTTGGTATTATTTAGAAGTCCCTCTTGATTATACTCTTTCCAAAGACCTACTTTTTTGCTATTTAACAATTCCCCTGATGATTTTATTTTTTCTTCACTGAATAATAATCTTTATAAATACCGCTCTTCAGCCCATTATTGAAGGTAACTTCTCGTTGTTTGATCCCTGAGCTGTCATAATATTGCCAAAGTCCATGTTGCTTATTATTCATAAAATAGCCAACGGCTTTTTCATAATTATTGTCGTGATAATAGGTCCAAAGGCTATCTGCATGATTTAAATGATAAAACCCTTCGATTTTTTTATGTCCATTTGGATAATAAGCAAGGTAAGGCCCTTCCAATGTGGAGTCATTAACGGAAATGCTTATGATACTTTCAATTCTTCGATTTTGTTCGTCAAAATAGTTTTTTTGAAGTAATAATTGTCCCTGACATATGGGAGACCAGAAAGAGGAAAAAAGAGGAAATAATAATTTTTATCCACGATTAAAATGATAAAATCTAATAAAATATTTTTTCATAAAAAGGATTAAGTGAATGCATTGCAAAGTAAATTTGAATTATAATTTAATGTCGAAACAAAGTTAACCAAATGTCCAAAACTTCATCTTCTCCGAGCCATCAAATGGCAAGTAATCATCAGGATCATTTTGAGTCTCCAGATTATTATCAGCTTGACGACCTACTGAGTGAAGAGCATTTGATGATTCGGGCTTCTATTAGAGACTTTGTCAAAAAAGAAATTACCCCTTTTATTGAAGTTTGGGCAGAGAAAAATCACTTCCCAAACGAGATTGTGTCAAAGTTTGGAATGATTGGAGCTTTTGGTCCCACCTTTCCACTGCAATATGGTGGGGGAGGACTGGACTACATCTCTTATGGGCTCATCATGCAAGAGATCGAACGAGGTGATTCGGGAATGCGATCCACCGCATCAGTTCAAGGTTCTTTGGTGATGTATCCTATTTATACTTATGGCTCTGAGGAGCAGAAGCAGAAGTTTTTACCCAAACTAGCTTCAGGTGAAATGTTAGGGTGCTTTGGTTTGACAGAACCCAACCATGGCTCGAACCCGTCTGGGATGGAGACAAGTTTTGAAGATAAAGGAGATCATTATTTGTTGAATGGAGCCAAAATGTGGATTTCCAACGCACCTCATGCGGATATTGCCGTTCGTTTGGGCAAAAGATGAAAAGGGTAGAATTCATGGTCTAATTGTAGAACGAGGGATGGAGGGGTTTACTACGCCGGAAACCCATGGGAAATGGTCATTGCGGGCATCCTGCACTCATTAACTGTTTAATGATGTCAAGGTTCCTAAAGAAAATTTAATTGCAAGGGAAAACAGGTTTGGGCGCCCCCATGCAATGTCTCGACAGTGCAGGTATGGAATTGCTTGGGGAGCGATCGGAGCGGCTATGGATTGTTACGATACCGCTCTTAGATATAGCAAAGAACGAATTCAATTTGGGAAGCCGATAGGATCGTTTCAGTTAATTCAGAAAAAATTGGCAGAAATGTTAACAGAAATAACCAAAGCCCAATTACTTAATTGGAAATTAGGATTGTTGATGGAGCAAGGTAAGGCGACTACGCCTCAAATATCTATGGCAAAAAGAAATAGTGTTGAAGTAGCCTTGAATGTAGCTAGAGAAGCACGACAAATACATGGGGGCATGGGTATTACGGGTGAATTTCCCATGATGCGACATATGATGAATCTTGAATCTGTCGTTACTTATGAGGGTACGCATGATATTCATTTATTGATTTTGGGTGCAGACATAACTGGAATCAATGCTTATTCCTGAAACCTCCTAAAGGTTAAATCGATTAGTATTAAGCAGTGCTGGCGTGATTGGTAAGTAAAGCTATGGCCTTGAAATAAAGGTTGATCATCCAATGTAGCTATTGCGTTATTAATTACTTTGATTTTCTATTATCTCACTTACCCCGTGAAACGCTTGATCTTCTACAATTATAGATGGCTGGATCTGAAGCAATTCTCAAATACCTCGAAAACAGATAATAGATACTCATTCCACTGAATAGCTATTATATTTTTAATATTTACGGATTGCTTATCATATACTGTACGGTACATATATTATGAAAATTTGTTAACTAGTCTCAAAAGTTAAAATTAGATAGTTTTAGTAGTTATAGGGATAAAAAAGAGTCATGATACTTCTTGTTATGATTCTTTGAGAGGTATGTCGATAATGACATTTTAAAAATAACCACATTTTTTAAAATTAATGTAAATTTTATCTAAATAGGGTAAAAAAATAGCCTATCTCTTCTATTTCATCGAAAATAATATAACATTCGCCCTGTAAATAACCTAACTCGATAGAAATTATAAATCTAAAACACAACAAAGTATGAAAAACGAAACAACAATCTTAACTTTTTTTGACGCATTACAAGATGGTGGAGGAGCTGACGCGGCCGCCGCTGCTGCCATTGAGGCAAATTTGCTCACTGCCAATAATATTTGGATGATGTTAGCTACCGCTTTGGTTTTTATCATGCACCTCGGATTTGCAGGAGTAGAGGCAGGGTTTGGCCAAGCCAAAAATACCGTTAATATTTTATTTAAAAACACATTAACACCTATCATAGGTCTATTGTCTTATGCTGGTCTTGGTTTTTTCTTGATGTACCCGGGATTTGCAGAAGGAAGCTCAGGGTGGTTCGCCTTTGACTCCGCAGGTTGGTCTATGTTTTGGGGTTCGCCTGAGAAAGCAGATGTTTCAGCGGGTTACGCGGGAGCAGGTTATACTTATTGGACAGACTTTTTATTTCAAGGAATGTTTGCAGCAACCGCAGCCACGATTGTTTCAGGTGCGGTAGCTGAAAGAATCAAATTGTCATCTTATTTAATATTTACCGTAATTTTTGTAGGTATTGTATATCCTCTCATCGGTAGTTGGAAATGGGGCGGAGGCGCTCTTGATATGATGGGCTTTTATGATTTTGCAGGTTCAACGCTGGTTCACTCTGTAGGTGGATGGGGCGCCTTGGCGGGTGTCATTGTATTGGGACCTAGATTAGGGAAATATGTAGATGGTAAAGTAATCGATAAACCAGGTTCTAGTGTGCCTTTGGCGGTTATTGGCGTCTTTTTATTATGGTTAGGATGGTTTGGCTTCAATGGTGGATCTGTACTTTCAGCTGACCCAGCACTGACTTCTTTTGTTTTGGTTACTACTTGTCTTGCCGCTTGTGCTGGAGGGATCGGTGGTTTTGTGACAAGTTATTTTGTCTTCAAAAGAATGGACTTAGGTATGGTCCTCAATGGAATTCTTGCAGGTTTAGTGGGGATTACTGCTGGTGCAGATGTAATCAACCCCGGGTCATCCATTATTGTGGGTCTCGTCGCAGGTGTTTTGGTCGTTTTCTCAGCAGTCGGATTAGATAAACTAAAATTAGACGATGTCGTAGGTGCCATCTCAGTACACTTGACATGTGGCATCTGGGGCACACTTGCTGTGGGTATCTTTTCCACCAACGGGGATCACTCTTTTATGACGCAATTGACATCTGTAGGAATCGTAGGAGCAGTCGCTTTTCCTGTGGCCTTTATCATCTTCACCGTTTTGAAAATGACGACAGGTATCCGAGTTTCTAAAGAGCATGAAGAAGAAGGTCTTGATAGTCACGAGCATGGTATCAGAGGTTATACCATTACAGTAGAATAATTAAAAAAAAGTCTTCGCAAAGTTGACCGCTAAAATCACTTTGTGAAGACCTATTCAAGTTTAATTTAATAAATAACAAATCACTTTAAATAATAAATCAAAATGAACAATTTAAAATTAATTAAAAAAAATATGATTTTCGCAATAGCGATGGTCATTTCAGCTGTTGCCGTTGCACAAGAAGCGCCTGCTTTTACGATATCAGGATCAGTAGATACCTATTTTAGGACCAATTTGAGTGGGGGTTCTAATGATGCTATGGATACAATAGGAACTTTGGCGCCTACTTCATCATTTGCGAATGCCCCAGGTTTTTCTTTAGGTATGGCTAATTTGGTGATGGGATACGAAGGTGAAAAGGCAGGTTTTGTAGCGGATCTTGTTTTTGGTCCAAGGGGTGCAGATGCCGTATTTGCTTCTGGTCCAGCACTTAATATTGTCAACCAGCTTTATGCTTATTACAACGTAACCGATAACTTTAAATTAACTTTAGGTAATTTCAATACCTTTTTAGGTTATGAGGTTATTTCTCCCACCGCCAATTTTAATTACTCAACCTCATACATGTTTTCTTATGGACCTTTTTCACATACGGGTTTGAAAGCTGATTTCACGTTAAGTAATAAATGGAGTCTTGCTGTTGCGGTTATGAATCCGACAGATTACACCGATTTCAATCCTTCAAATGATTATGTGGGAGGTCTTCAAATAGGGTATTCAACTGATGCGGGTAGTGCTTATTTGAACGTCTTATCAAGTGAAGATTTTTTTCAAATAGACTTGACTACGGGATGGGATTTAAGTGAATCCTTTTATTTGGGTATCAATGCAACGTCTCAGACAGGTGATGCCTCGGGAGATTTTTATGGTGCTGCAGGCTATCTACAATTGGCGGTTTCTGATGTCGTCGCCATAGGCGTAAGAGGAGAATATTTTAGTGATGGTAACGGCGTAGCAATTGCTGGAGATGAAAGTGTTTTTGCAACTACTTTCAGTGCTCCGATTACGAGTGGGAGCTTAACTATAATTCCTGAAATTAGATTAGATGCTTTGTCATACGATGGTTTTGTTGATGGAGAGGGAACAGCAGGCTCCTCATTGTCGTCATTTGTACTTGCAGCAGTCTACAGCTTCTAATATAATCATCAAAATAAGAGAAATAGGCAAATAAAAAGTTTTACTATTTTCTAATTAAGGTTTATTTTTTACCTTTACTTCAGTTTAAATTATTAATTATTGAAGAGATAGGTTAAAAATAAACCTTGATTTAATTTAATTAATTAAAAAAATCTAAAAATCACCTAAAATTATACCTTGTTATGACAAAAGCAAATATTCTTCAAAGGCCCTCATCTAAACTTGAATACATTTGGTTAGATGGTTATACGCCTACGGCTAATTTGAGAAGTAAGACAAAAATAGAAGCCGATTTTGGAGGAAAGTTAAAAGATTGTCCCATATGGTCTTTTGATGGAAGCTCTACGCTTCAAGCAGAAGGGGGGTCTTCCGATTGCCTACTTAAGCCAGTTGCCATTTATCCTGATCCCGCTCGAAGAAATGGATTCTTGGTGATGACCGAAGTGCTCAATGCCGATGGAACCCCTCATGTGTCCAATGGTCGTTCGACCATTGATGATGATGACGCTGATTTTTGGTTTGGTTTTGAACAAGAATACTTTCTTTGGGATCCCGAAACTAAGTTACCTTTAGGTTTCCCACGAGATCAAACACCACAGGGACAATTTTATTGTTCAGTTGGCGCTTCCAATGCCTTTGGAAGAGAAATGGTAGAAAAACATATCGATTTGTGTATTGATGCTGGGATTAATATAGAAGGCGTTAATGCAGAAGTGGCGGCAGGCCAATGGGAATTCCAATGTTTTGCTAAAGGAGCAAAACAAGCAGGAGATGAGATGTGGGTGGCAAGATATTTACTTGAGCGATTAGGAGAAGAGTACGGATTGGCCATCAATTGGCATCCCAAACCCCTAGGAGCGACGGATTGGAATGGTTCAGGTATGCATGCCAACTTCTCTAACGAAATGTTACGTACTTGTGGAAGCAAAGAGACATACGATCAAATTTGTGAAGCTTTTAGACCTACGGTTGAAGAACATATTGCCGTTTATGGTGCAGATAATGATAAGAGATTGACAGGTGAGCATGAAACGGCTGCCATTACAGATTTCAGCTACGGTGTATCTGATAGAGGTGCTTCGATAAGAATCCCTTTAATGACTGTTGAGAAAAATTGGAAGGGCTGGCTCGAAGACAGAAGACCTGCTTCCAACGGTGATCCTTACAAAATTGCAGCAGTGATTATAAAAACAGTTAAATCTGCTGACGTATAATTTAGGTTATATTCATTGGAGAAAAAGGAATGTGTTGACGCGCATTCCTTTTTTTATTATTAAAAAGCTCTAACAACTGAGAGGGTTTTTAGATACCCATTCAATTGATTTTAGTAAAGTTTGGCAAACTTCTTTGATCTCAATTTCTGAAATAGTAAGGGGTGGGGCGATCCGCATGCTGTTGTTACAAAACAAGAACCAGTCTGTTATAATCCCAGCCTCTAAGGCTCTGTCAATGATTCTTTTAAGAACTTCATAAGATTCGAATTCTACGGCCATGAGCAACCCCTGATTTCGAATCGACTTGATCAGATCATGTTTGAGTAATTTCTTAAACAACAAGGCTTTTCCAGCTACCTGATAGATTAAGTTTTCATTTTGAATAGTTTCTAGGGTCGCTAGCGAAGCAGCAGTGCTTATAGGGTGGCCCCCAAAAGTGGTGATATGCCCAAGGATAGGGTTTTGTTTTAATGAACTCATGATTTCTTTTGAACTGATGAAGCAGCCTATGGGCATACCGCCGCCCATACCTTTGGCCGCCAGCAGAATGTCGGGCTGGATGCCATAGTGCTCAAATGCCCAAAGTTTGCCCGTTCTACCAAAGCCACATTGTATTTCATCGAGGATTAATAGCGCACCTGTCTCAGAGCATTTTTCACGTAACTTTTTAAAATAGGCCTTATTGGCCATTCGAACACCCGCTTCTCCTTGCACGGTTTCTATAATAACCGCTGCAGTTTTAAAATCTATCAAATCGAGAGAAGAGACATTTCCAAAGGCAATGTGTTGAAATCCTGGAAGCAGAGGACGAAAGTTTTGTTTCAGCACTTCATTGCCGCTTGCGGATAGTGCTCCGTGACTGGATCCATGATAACCATCGATGCAAGAAATCATTTTGAAGCGTCCCGTATATCGTTTGGCTAATTTGAGGGCACCCTCAGCAGCCTCACTTCCAGAATTGACAAAATAGGTTACTTCAAGCGGATCTGGGAGTGTTTTGCACAAGGCTTCTGCCAATTTCACTTGCGGTGTTTGGATAAATTCACCAAAAACCATGACATGAAGATTTTTATCTGCTTGAACCTTAATGGCATCAATGACGGCTGGGTGTCGGTGCCCCACACTGCTCACCCCAATACCCGCGATCAGATCAAAATATTTTTTTCCTTTTTGATCGTAGATGTAACAACCTTCAGCACTGGCTACTTCTACCATGAGCGGCTCTTCAGAAGTTTGAGCCACCAATTGCAAAAATTGACGTTGAGTTAGGGAATTGGACAAATTGGCCTTATTTTCGGTATCGTAGATTGTGTCGTATATTTATTTTCTTTCGATGGCTCTTTTAGCTGCTAAAACTATATTTTCAGTACTCAAGCCATATTTCTCTAGTAATTGATCGGGCGTCCCACTCTCGCCAAAGGTATCATTTACCGCAACGAATTCTTGCGGACAAGGATGATTTTGGCCAATGATTCGTGCGACGCTTTCGCCTAGACCACCATTGATGTTATGTTCTTCTGCCGTGACGATACATCCTGTTTTGTTCACAGAATCTAAGATTGCAGCTACATCTAAGGGTTTGATGGTATGCATATTGATGACTTCAACAGAAAAGCCTTCGGCTGCCAAGATGGCTTCTGCTTCTATAGCTTTCCATACCATATGCCCATAGGCCATGATGGTAACGTCGCTTCCAGAAATCATTTTTTGAGCTTTTCCTATCACAAAAGGTTCCTCTGGATTTGTGAAAATAGGCCAACTAGGTCTTCCAAACCTCAAGTAAACAGGACCCTCATGATCAGCAATTGCGATAGTGGCTGCCTTGGTTTGATGATAATCACAAGGCACTATTACGGTAAAATTTGGCAACATTTTGACCATACCCACATCTTCCAGAATCTGATGCGTGGCACCATCTTCTCCTAGCGTGAGACCAGCATGCGAGGCACATACTTTGACATTTTTTTCTGAATAAGCTATGGATTGTCTGAGTTGATCATAAACACGTCCCGTTGAGAAGTTGGCAAAAGTCCCGGTAAAAGGGATTTTACCCGCCGTTGCCAGACCGGCAGCAGTTCCCATCATATTGGCTTCTGAGATGCCCATTTGAAAAAATCTTGAAGGATTTTCTTTAATGAAGTTGGCCATCTTGAGAGAACCTACGAGGTCTGCACAAAGCGCAACTACTTCAGGATGACTTCTTCCTAATGCGGTAAGTCCATCTCCAAAACCTGATCGGGTATCTTTTTTTTCAGTATACTGATATTTCATATTAATAATCGCCTAAAGTTTCTTCAAGTTGATTCAACGCATCTTCTAATTGCGCGTCATTGGGAGGTATACCATGCCATTTGTGAGATCCTTCCATGAAGTCAACACCTTTTCCCATAGCCGTTTTCATGAGGATCATGATGGGTTTTCCCTTTCCGGTTTGATCGATGGCCTCATTGAGCATTGATAGGATTGCTGACATATCATTGCCCTCACAAGAAAGGACGGTCCAGCCAAAGGCTTTGTATTTTCCGGCAAGGTCACCGAGAGACAAGACTTCATCCACAGGTCCATCAATTTGTTGACCATTGTAATCTATGGTGGCAATCAAGTGATCTAATTTATTGTGGGCTGCGAACATAGCGGCTTCCCATACCTGACCCTCTTGTTGTTCGCCATCGCCCATCAGGCAAAAGACATTTCTAGGATCATTATTTAATCTTTTGGCTAAAGCTGCA
This sequence comes from Flammeovirgaceae bacterium UBA4465, assembly GCA_905182375.1. Taxonomy (GTDB): domain Bacteria; phylum Bacteroidota; class Bacteroidia; order Cytophagales; family Cyclobacteriaceae; genus UBA4465. Next base: position 40,941 of record CAJJBF010000005.1, on the reverse strand, counting down.
CCGCAGGCTACAGACAGTCCTTGGCCCAATGATCCCGCAGACATCCGGATACCTGGTAGGCCTTCTTCAGTAGCAGGATGTCCTTGAAGTCTTGAGTTTATTTTGCGAAAAGTAGCTAGTTCGGAGACATCAAAATATCCTACTCGAGCCAACACGCTGTAAAATACGGGTGATATATGACCGTTTGATATGAAAAAAAGATCTTCTTCAATCCCTTTCATATTAAATTTTGTATCATGTTTCATGATAGAGAAATAGAGTGCAATCAAATATTCTGTACATCCTAATGAACCTCCCGGATGCCCCGATTGGCATGAATGCACCATTCTCACGATATCTCTTCGAACCTGACTGGCTATTTTTTCTAATTCAGCGATGTTGGCCATACCTATTTTTTTTATTTGGCAAACTTACTGAAAATTTGAATTTATTTTTTATAATATTAAAGATATGATGGTCGTATTTTAAAAAGAACTCAAACAGATTTCTTTAGGCAAATTGGATTTAACTTAATTCGAATAATTAGGATGACTTTTTATTTTACCTAACCTTTATTCTGTCTTTGATGGTTCTTCATTGATTATTGTATTTTCAGTATTGATGCTTTCTAAACCTAACCAAGTAATCAGTAATTTGTAGGTAATCGATAAAATGATGGCACCCAAAAATAAACCCAGAAAACCTTTAAATAGAAAACCTCCAATGGCACCTAAAAATATAACTACTGTGGGAACGGATGCTCCCTTTCCTAAAAATATAGGTTTAAGAATATTATCTAATAACATGACAATGACTAAATAAGTGGACCAAATCGAGGCAGGTACTAACTCTCTTGTCAAGAATAGCCAAATGATGACGGGTATAATGACGAATCCAGGACCCACTTGTATGATTGTTAGAATTAAACAAATTAAAACCCATAGGCCGGCATAGGGAAGGTCAACCATTAAAAATCCAAATCCAGCTAAGGTGGCTTGAATGGCAGCAACTCCCAAAATCCCCTTGACCACATTTCTGATGGTTTGCTCGGTAATGGAAGCAAATTCAACTCCAAAGTCCCCTGCTATTTTTTCAAATAACTTATAAACTACTTTGTTGGTGCCTTTGGAATAAAGCAAGATGCCTGCGATGAGCACAGAAAGTGCAAGATTGATAATGGTGATCCCCGTACCTAGAATTGAATCCAGCAAAAATAATCCAAATTGCTTTAAATAATCTTGATATTGGTTGAGTAGAGAGGGGAGGTTTTGAGAAGCCAATTGCCATGAATCATAGATCCAATCACCTATGAGCGGAATGGCTTTGATACTTTCATTAGGAGTTTGAATTAAAAATTTACCTGAAGCATACATAGATCCAATATCTGTAATACCTCGAATCGCAGATTCTAAAAATAAATAAAGTGGCATAGAAATAACCATGAAAGTAAGCAATACCGTGATGATACTTGTGATTTTGCTTTTGTGCCCTATTAGTTGATCTATTTTTCGATAGAATGGATCTAAGGCTACGGCAAAAATAATTCCCCAAAAAAGGGGATTAATGAATGGTTTTAAAATTGAAACACACAAATAAGCGATGAGACCCAAGCTGATCAATCGAATGGCGGTATCAACTACTTTATTAATGGATGAATTATCATTTTTCATTATGGCTCATTACGTTACTGATGTTTGTGGTTAACTCAAAATTATGTCTCTAATCTAACAATTATTGCAGTTAAAAATGTTCATTTTAATATTATTTGATCGATATAATTAATTTATCTCTCAAAGAATTGTGTTTAAAGATAGTCGACATACAATGATTCAAAACAGCTCAGCAAATGAATAAAATATTTTTACTTGGATTTGGTCTATTAGGTGCTTATCTATCTTTTTAATTTCAAGAAATAGGCCTTAGGTTTGGATCGGTGACCGGAGGGAGTAGTGTAGCTATTGATAGTGTTTTTACTACTACCGATTTTACAAGAATACATGCAGATATTTCCTTTGTCAATGGGGTGGGAGTGGATGCCTTGTTGGATTTTATTTACCAGCCCATAGAAGGGAAAGTCTTACATGGGTATGTCGGTGCAGGACCTTATGCATTTAGCGGTGAACCCTTAAAAATAGGGTTCACGGCAGAAGTGGGATGGGCTTACCAGTTTAAAAATGTCCTGCTGATCCTTGCTATGGACTGGCGCCTAGCCGTCCAAATTTTAACAACAATGAAACTTAACGTTCAAGGTATAGGCTTGAACGTGAGATACCCTATCAGTAGCTATTGATAGGTGAGTGAGCCTTTTATTTTTCTAAAATTTGGGCAGTATGATTGTCCGTTTTAACTTTTTCAATAACATCAGAAATTTGGCCTTTTTCATCGATGACAAAAGTGGTTCTGAGGGTCCCCATGTATTCTTTACCCATATATTTTTTTAGTTCCCATGTACCATAAAGATGATGTACCTTATGATCTGCATCACTGATTAAATCGAAAGGCAATGCTTGCTTTTCGATAAATTTTTGATGTGATTTCTCAGAATCTTGGCTGATGCCAAATATTTCATAGCCTTGTTTTTGTAGCAGGGTATAGTTGTCACGCAAGTTGCAAGATTGGGTCGTGCATCCAGGCGTATTGTCTTTTGGATAAAAATACAGTACCACTTTTTTTCCTTTATAATCTGTGAGATTGATCATTTTCCCATCTTGATTGATGGCCGAGAATTCTGGAGCGACATCGCCTATTTTTAATGTAATCATAAGGGTTTACTAATTTTAGTTTTATTACCAAAGTTATCTTCAACTTCTAACACAAAAAGGCCTTTTATGGCCTTTTTCTCGTTTTTCGGACGTGCTGATAGTATATTCTTCTTAGCATTATATTCCATTAACAAAAAATGGTCATCAAGAGTTGCATGATAAGACTTAATTCCTGATTTTAGATCTTTTATCATAAATTTGAGACCCATTCTATCCCAAGATATGGGTTTAATAATGGGATTTATGGTATCATTATCTAGCGTGAACGTCCCTAATTCTCGGGTTTTAAAAGTAAAACGGCCTGCAGTATTTTGCTCGCTTCCGACATAATATAAGCGATTTTTTTTATCTACTTTAAATACTTGGTATTGATTTTTTTGAGGATCAGTGTCATGGAGAGAAATGATAACGTCTTTTCTTAAAGGGACGGTTCGGTCATTAAAGGTATAAACCAACTTCTCCTGTAAGGAATCATATTCTTTGGTAAACTGTAAATAAAGGGTGTCAAACAATGATTTTTTATTGACCTCTAGAATAAAATCTTCATTATGAAATGAATAATCGATACCCGAAGGTATTTCAGTGAGAAAATGGGGTTGAATCTTCAAGTTTCCTGATTCGATAAAATCGGGTAATCCAGACCTCAAATCCCACAAATAATAATACTGGTTTTCATTTGATAAATAGGGTTGAAGGGGAATGAATGCGTCCTCGAGGAAGATCTGAGATGCAGCATCAGTACTCACATAATGCAATTGATTTTCATCTATTTCAAAGGTGGTCACATGTGGGAAGTAACTATCGTAAGGGCCTTCATTATTTAACGTAGCTTGAAGGGTAGAAATATTTTGATGATTATCCTTTAATATGATTTCCAATTCATGAGGGATTTCGTCAAAAAGATAACCTTGATTGGTTTTTATATAAAAATCGAGCTTATTTCCATCCGCTTTATATAATTTATTGAGGGTGATGTGTTTGTCTATCGCATAGGGGTAGTCAATATGGGCTGATATGTCTCGCTGTTTAGCAAAAGACATTGATTTTTTGAGTTGATGAAATAGGGTATCTTGATTGACTTTAAGTATGATTTCTGGAATTCCATTTCGATTGGGAGCACCGCTCATATTGTCATAATGATATATTTCAATTCCAATATTTCCCGAGAGATGAATGGATTTTTGAATGCTAAACAGATTATTTTTTTTAGTAGGTTGAACCAATAGGGTACCATAAGCACCATTGACGCGAGCATCGAGATCAAGGCATTTAAATGCAAGGTATTTTATTCTAGGGGCGATATTATCTTGAATTTCACTGAATGAAAACTCATCAAATGGATTGAGGAATTCTTGCTTTGCATTTCTCATTTCAAAATGAAGATGGGGTCCTGAGGAAGACCCACTATTCCCTGAGTAACCTATGGTATCTCCCTGATTGAAATAAAATTTGTTTTTTTGAGGAAACAATTGAATAGGATAAGTTTCTTTTTGATATTGTCGGTTAAGAGTATAATTTTCTAAATACTCTTCAAAACGCTGAAGGTGGGCATATACAGATGTTTTCCCGTCTAAGTGGGTTAGATAAAGTACATGACCGTAGCCCCCTTCACTGACGCCAATCCTTGATACATATCCATTGGCAATTGCTAGCACTGGAATGCCTATTTTACCCTCTGTTTTGATGTCGAGGCCTGCATGAAAGTGGTTATGTCGAATTTCTCCCATGGTACCCGCCAAGTATTGTTGCGACCCGCTGTTGATGGGGAAGATATATTTTGGAGTGACTTGAGCCTTTACAAGAAAGGGAAGTAACCCAATAATGAAGAAACTAACGTATCTCAAAATGAAACATATTTTGGGATTCAATAAAGCCTTCAAGTTGATCTCCAATTTTGATGGGCCCTACGCCTTCAGGAGTGCCAGTAAACAATATATCTCCCTTTTTTAAAGTCATATATTGGGATACGTAGGCAATCATTTGATCAATAGACCACAGCATAAGCGAAGTATTAGACGATTGAACGGTAATGCTATTCAATTTCAATGAAAAGTTGAGGTCTTGTACGTTAAAAGGATGCTTATTGATAAAGTTCGAAATGGGAGCTGAGCCATTGAACCCCTTAGCTAGATCCCATGGCAAGCCTTTAGCTTTGGCTTTACTTTGTAGGTCTCTAGCGGTTAAATCAATGCCCAATCCAATTTCGTCGTAATACTTGTGTGCAAAGTTGGCAGGAATAGATTTACCGACTTTTTTAATTTTAACCAAAATTTCAACTTCGTAGTGGATATCGGTCGAAAAGTCAGGATAGTAAAAAGGATCATTGTTTTTGATGAGTGCCGAGTCTGGCTTCAAGAAAATAATGGGGCTTTCTGGTTTTTCATTTCCCAGTTCTTCGATATGCTTCACATAATTGCGGCCTATGCAAATGAGTTTCATACTTTCTATTTAAGGATGGGTAAATATTCTTCTATTTCTAAGACTTGAAAGGTGCCTTTTTTATCCAACTCAGACAATCTTACTTTTTTTAGTTCATTGATGAGCATCGGATCATATTTTGCAGTAATACGAACATAGTTCTCTGTATAGCCTTGCATCTCCCCATCTTCAATATTGTCTTCAAATAAAACCGTTCTTATTTGGTCTTCTTTGGGTTTCATAAAAGTACCTCTTTTTCTTTTCAGAGAGTGTTCTAAGCATAACAGATCGTTCCTGTCTTTCTTTTTTAGGTACCGGATTCGCCATGTTAAAGGCCCTTGTGTTCTCTCTTTCAGAATAGGTAAATACATGAAGATAAGAAACATCCAATTCACGTAAAAAATCATAAGTCTTCAAATATTCTGCTTTAGTTTCACCAGGAAAGCCTGTGATGACATCGACTCCAATACAGCAATGAGGCATGATTTTTTTAATTTTTTTAATACGTTCAGCATATAAACTTGTATCATATCTTCGCTTCATATCATGCAATATGAGGTCACTTCCTGATTGAAGTGGAATATGAAAATGGGGGACAAACCTTTTCGATTTCGCTACAAAATCAATGATTTTCTCAGTTAATAAGTTGGGCTCTATCGAAGAGATTCTAAATCTATCAATGCCTTCAACATTGTCTAGTGCTTTAAGTAGATCGATGAACTTTTCTTTTCGCTTTCCTCCTTGAATGCCAAAATCTCCAATATTGACTCCCGTCAGGACTATTTCTTTTACTTCCGTTCTAGCAATTTGGTTGGCTTGATTAAGTATGTTCTCGATAGATTCACTTCGGCTTTTACCTCTGGCTAAAGGAATGGTGCAGAAGGCACATTTATAATTGCAGCCGTCTTGGACTTTAAGGAATGTTCGAGTTCTATCTCCATAAGAATGAGACGCATTAAAGACATCGGCAGTTTTGATTTCGGAAGTAAAAACTTGAGTTTTGGATTGAGGGATGAATTCCTCGATATAATCAAACATTCTAAATTTTTCAGCAGCACCCAAAACGGCATCAACGCCTAAAATATTAATGATTTCTTTGGGTTTCAGTTGGGCATAGCAACCTATGATGGCCACAAAAGATTCAGGCGCGATTTTTTTAGCTTCACGAACTATTTTAGCACATTTTTTATCTGCATTATCCGTTACAGAACAGGTATTAATAATGAAGATATCCGGAGCTTGATCAAAGGGTACTTTGCGATAGCCCCTGGCTTCAAAGGATCTTGCGATGGTTGATGTTTCCGAAAAATTCAACTTACAGCCCAGCGTATAGAAAGCAACTTTTTTCATTCTAATGCAAATATAATCAGTGGATAGGAGTTCGACTAGGATATGTAGACAGCATTCTCTAATTGAAATAAAAAATTTACGAAAGGCTTTATTTAAAGAAATATTCTAATGAACTATAAATTCGCACTGAAAGCGTAGGAAATTATATTTGCGCCCATCTTCAACGCCTTCAACCTTACATCTGCAGGATCATTATGTATGGAGGCATCTTCCCAACCATTGCCTAGATCACATTCATAGGTGTAAAAGACAACGAGTTTGCCTTCATGGAATATCCCAAAACCTTGTGGGGGCTGCCCGTCATGTTGGTGAATTTTGGGAAGACCTCTATCAAAATCATAATATTGATGGTAGATTTCGTGATCAAAAGGAAGTTCTACCCACTCGTTATTTGGAAATACTTTTTTAATCTCTAGTCGAATAAAGGGATCTAAACCATAATTATCATCAATGTGAAGGAAGCCACCGGAGGTCAGATATTTTCTGAGATTACTGGATTGGATAGCGTTGAAATCGACATTTCCATGACCCGTCATGTAAACATAGGGATACAAAAACAGATCAGGGCTACCTGCGTCCACCTGATCTTCATTTTTATACAAATCTGTTTTTATATTTTCATTAGTGAAGGCGATCAAATTTGGCAGTGCCGTTCTGTTTGCATACCAATCACCGCCGCCATCATATTTTAATCGGGCAATTTTCATTTCTTGTGCAAGTGAGACCCGAGCAGATAAAATGACAAGTAGGATCATCCCATAAATATTTCTTTTTTTCATTTAAAATAAATCATACAACGTTTGAATATTGATTTCAGAAAAGTCATTGATGACCAGATCAGCATTTAATGCTGATCTTTCGTGCGAAGTGGCCAAAGCTATCACTTTTGATCCTGCCGCTTTTCCTGCTTCGATACCTGCGAGCGCATCTTCAAAAACGATACATTGTTCATTGGGTAATCCTATAGACTGGGCACATTTTTGATATATTTCTGGATGGGGCTTTCCTTTGGTTACTGATCGATCATCAAGAATCGTTTTAAAATAATGACCGATGCCCAATCCGTTTATGGTAAAACTGACATTTTCTTTAGGCGCGCTGGTGCCTATGCACATAGGAATTTTGTGTTCTTGTGCATTACTTAGGAAGCTCCACAATCCTTTGGTAGGCGTTAAAAAAGGTTGATATAAATCACGATAGAGGACTTCCTTTTCTATTCCGATTCTTTTTACTTCTTCTTCTGAGGCATTTTTTTGGAGAAACCTGACGACTTCCCCGATCGTTCTGCCATTCATGTGATTTCGATAATCTTCTTCATTTAGATCTAGATCATAAGTTTTGGCCAATGCTTGCCAGGCTTTGTAGTGATATATATGATTGTCAATGATGACTCCATCCATATCGAAGAGCAATCCAATTCTTTGTTTATTCTGCATTTTTTGAACTTTTTAGATGAGTAATAAGGATGGCTTCAGAAGTTTGGTTCAACTTATTGATGCTAAATAAACGAATTTTATGCAATAATTAATTTAGAAAATAACCTACTTATTGAGCAATTATAGGCACTTTTTTAGTCTTTTCAAAGTACGGGTAGAAGATTGGTGGAATGAATTTGTTAAGTCAATTTTAAGGTTAAAACTGCATCATTTTTTCTCTTTTCTTTAGCCCTTTATCGCGCTTCTCATGCTATTGAATGCAAGTTAACTGATCTTTCATGCTAGAAGAAAAGGCAAACCTATAGTCGTGATTATATTTATCTTGAACTGAAGGAATCTTTGGTTTTTTGTATCCACTTTCTTGTCCTCCACTAAAGCTTTTTTTGTATCACGACATTCTCTTGAACAGTATCTACTGCTCTCACTTACTAGTAAAATAAATAAAACAACTAGGCTTGGCGCAGGCTTTCATTTGTGGATCATGATGGTATAATTACCTTTAACAGTCTTGAATATGTGTAGTTGTGATAATGAAATTACAAAAATTTCTTCTGGAACTTTACTTTTGAATAGTCTCTGACTGCTCAAATCGATGCAAATAGCAGCCACAACTAGCCATTGTTGTAGCTAGTTGTTGTGTTGTATATAATTACTCTAATATTTTCTCGACAACATCATAACCCGATAGTATAGCACTTTGCACGGAGCCGCGGATTATATAAAAACCTCGAACTTGGGGGTGATAATCCATGAGTATAATAAGTTTCTCCAGCAAAATACACTTTATCATCAAGAGAGTCATTTAATTTTATAGATGATTTCTCAAAATCAGATGTCCAAGTCCCTTGGGTAAAGGTATGTTGACCCCAATCCTCGTATATATAAGATCCTAGATAATTTTGAGAGGCAAGTCCGTTAAAATAACCATCTAACTCTTGAATTACAGAACTTACAATTGAATCTGAATTGCCCAATAAATAATATTCTTGAGCTGAAATACCTGTAGACAATAACCCTAAAACATGATCTTGCGATTCCTTACCATAAGCAGCATCATAATATGTTTTTTCTCCACTACTTGTTTCAGATGAAATAACATCTGGATAAAATTGATCAGAAAACTGCATAAACAATTTAAACCCTGGCAAAAACTCAACATCTTGTATAGCCTTGATTTTTTTTGTGGGTAATGGAGGGTTAAAAGTAATAGCATTCGATCTAAGCACACCAACTGAAACAGTTAAAATGACTTTATCAGCTTGGTATTCCGTGCCGTTTTCTGTCGTTAATACCACTTGATCTCCCGTATAATCTATAGTTGTAATTCTAGCATTATAGATAATATTTTGCTCGATATTTTGCACAAAGTTTTCATGAATAAAATCATACCACGTAGTACTCTTAAATTTATATTCTGTTATATAATTTGCATAGTAATCTACCATTTCTTCCTTTGGAATTTGTGAAATAATATTACCAACTGCCAGCTGAACATTCATGGGTTGATATAAAATAGTCTCAACATTTGGTTCATTCTCTGGTTTATCTATTAAATAGTTTAGAATTGATTTATCTTCATGAATCCACTCAGCACCTAAATCGATAGGAAAATCTGCGAAATTTTCGTTTTTCTGGATCCTACCACCAAGTTTGTCAGTTGCTTCTAATATTTGATAGCTAATTCCTTCCTCTTCCAATTTTTTGGCAGCAGCTAATCCAGAAGCTCCTGCACCTACGATGATTACATTTCCTTGAAACCCATTTTCGATATTTCCTTGAAGCTCGTTTTCGGTATTCCCAAAAGTATTTGGATTTTCATCTTTGTTGCAGGCCATAAATGAAAATGGAAGAATGAGAAATAATAATGAAACAAGAGATTTAATTTTAATTAGTTCTTTCATGTGTGTAGATATTTTAAAAATCATCAAGACGCAAGATTAATTGATTCTCATCTGAATTCATTTGACATTTATCACAAAGCAATTACTTAGATCTTATTCTACTCAACGTTTCTCTAGTTACTCCTAGATATGATGCGATGTCAGTAAGGGAGACTTCTTGAAATATTTCGGGAGTCGATTCATAAAGTACTTTATAGCGTTTTTTACTGGTCATGAACTGCAATTGATAAAGTCTTTCCTCAAGATATAGGGTATGTTCTATGATAATACCATTCATCAGGTGACTAATGGATAAATCTGTTAGTGTTAGCTCTTTTATTTTTTCGATATTGAATTTTATCAATTCTGAATCCTCTAATAATTCAATCGTTTCTTTAGATGGTAAGCCTTCATATGTTGTAATTGTTCCAATAACTTCCTTTTCGAATGCGAACCACATGCATACTTCTCGTTGATTCTTTTGAATAGTAAGATTTGACCCCTCCATTTAAGATTAAGTAGAAATAACGATGTCTCTTTCCTTCAGAAATTAATTTTGTACCCTTGGTAGATTTCAAATATGAAGCATGCTTCATAAAGGCATCCAGAGACTCTTCTTCTAAGTTAGGGAAGAATGATTTCAATATTTTTTGAAGCTCTGACTTAGACATTCTTTTTTCTGTTAAAATCATACTAGGGCTTTTATGCTGATTAGATTCTATTAATTTTGTAACATGTTAGATAAAATCCTGATCATTGATTTTGGTTCCCAATATACACAATTGATTGCTCGAAGGGTTCGAGAATTAAATGTATACTGTGAAATTCATCCTTTTAATAAATCAAATGAAGTGGCTCTTGACAGCTTCATTGGCGTTATTTTATCGGGAAGTCCTTGTTCTGTTCTGGATGAAGAGGCACCGGATGTGGCGCTTGAAGTTTTTGGAAATTTACCTTTATTGGGCGTTTGTTATGGTGCCCAATTGTTAGCCAAAAAGATGGGAGGAAAAGTGGCCAAATCTGCGCATAGAGAATATGGGCGAGCCAAGTTGAATCAAGTGAAGGATGTGACAGATTTATTGAGTCAAGTTAATGTTGGGAGTACGGTATGGATGTCTCATGGAGATACCATCGTGGAGTTACCTGAGGTATTTGAACAAATAGCCTCTACTGAAAATATACCTGTTGCGGCCTTTAAATGGAAGGATAGATCTGTTTATGGCATTCAATTTCATCCAGAAGTGACACATTCTGAACAAGGTAAGCAGCTGATTGAAAATTTCATTGTAAAAATATGTGGGGCGAGTCAATCATGGACTCCAGATCTCTTCGCAGAGTCTACCATAGCTAAATTGAAAGAAAAAATAGGTAATGACAAGGTTGTGATGGGGTTGTCAGGGGGTGTGGATAGTTCGGTCGCCGCAGTATTGATAGACAAGGCCATAGGTGAAAATTTGTATTGTATATTCGTAGACAACGGATTGCTTCGTAAAAACGAATTCGAGGATGTTCTGGATTCATACAAAGGATTAGGTTTGAATGTGAAAGGCTTTGATGCTAAATCATTGTTCTATGACGCATTGGAGGGTTTGGAAGAACCTGAGGCCAAACGAAAAGCCATTGGACGTGTATTTATTGATGTCTTTGAGCAAGAAGCTAAAAAGATCAAAAATGTTAAATGGCTCGGTCAAGGAACAATTTATCCTGATGTCATAGAGTCCGTTTCCGTAAATGGGACTTCTGTAACCATCAAATCACATCACAACGTCGGTGGCTTGCCAGAAAAAATGAATTTAAAGGTATTGGAACCATTAAACACTTTGTTTAAAGACGAAGTGCGAAAGGTTGGGGCCACCCTTGATATTTCAAAAGAGATCTTAGGAAGGCATCCTTTTCCCGGGCCAGGATTAGGCATACGTATTTTAGGAAGCATCAATGCTGAAAAGGTACGTATCCTTCAGGAAGTAGATCATATTTTTATTCAAGGACTTAAAGATGAAGGCCTCTATCATCAGGTCTGGCAGGCAGGGGCTATGTTGCTTCCAGTTCAGTCCGTTGGGGTGATGGGTGATGAGCGGACTTATGAGCAGGTAGTCGCATTAAGGGCGGTATCTAGCTTAGATGGCATGACTGCAGATTGGTGTTATTTGCCGTATGAATTTTTGGGTCGCATGTCTAATCACATTATAAATAAAGTCAAGGGAGTCAATAGGGTGGTATATGACATCTCTTCTAAACCACCTGCAACCATAGAGTGGGAGTAATGCTGAAAGGAATAACCATATTGTTTTTATTATTGAATACTTTGATGGGCTTAGGGCAGTCTAATCCAAGAGATGAATTCAATGAAGCCAAAAGGTTGATGTCAAATCAACAGCTTAGATCCGCGATGAGCGCTTTTGAAGTATTGAAAACCGACTCTCAACTTGGTGTTTATGCCTATTTTTTTAAAGGCTTGTGTTACAGTAAGAGCGCGGATTATAAAAGGGCCATTGACAATTGGGAACAAATTGAAAAGAAATTCCCCAATTGGCCAGAACAAGACGAGGTGTTTTATTGGCTAACCTTATCATATTTTGAGTTGAATGAGTCTGCCGTTGCCTTTAATTATTTAGATCGTTACAATGCTCTTGCTAGCGATTCGGAATTTTCATCACGGGTAATCAACAAATACTGTGTGGATTTATCCGTGACAGATTTGCTTGAACACAATAGAGCGCATCCTAATTACCGTCACTTGTCACTGATTTTAGCGAGAAAATTAATCATTGAAAAAGACTTATCTGAATATGTACCCATCGTCAATCAATTGAAATCTAAATATAATTTCACCAATGAAAATTTAGTTAATGGGAGTCTAAAAGATGAATATGCATCTTCTTATGCGATTGCAGTGACTTTACCTTTCATGTTTGACTCCCTAGGAAATCCGAATACAGTCATCAGAAATAAAGTAATCATTGAATTTTATCAAGGTATGCTGCACGGACAAGCTGTCCTTAGGTCTAAAGGTATCCAATTAAATTTTTATGATTTTGACACACAAAAGTCGCAAAGCACCACAGATACTTTGTTGCCTTATTTGAATGAGGCAGATCTTATTGTGGGACCTTTGTACGCAGGCCCTATAAGTAGTGTCAAATCGCTTTCAATAAAGGATAGTATCAATATTATCAATCCGTTTACCAACAACGAAGAATTCATTGAGGATAATCCTTTTGCTTTTATGTTTAAGCCCAAATCCAAAACTGTTGCACTTAAGTTGGCTGAGTTTGTGGCTGAATCTGATACCAACAAGAATGTCGTCATATTTTATCAAAATGATCGAGATTCAATATCAGGACAGGTTTATCGGGATTTTCTAGAGGAAAAAGGGTTTAACATATTGGGATTCAAACATTTGGATGAGAATAGTTCAAAGCTTCTGTTGGATGATTGGATAGAAACAAAGAAGGTATACTATACAAAAAATGAGGCTGATTCAATTTCCGAAATATTAGGAAGAAAAATCATTTACGCGGATAAGGTAGCTGATTATTTGATTGATCAAGAAACGGGCAAATGGTTGGTTGCCTATGAAGATAAATTTATTTTTCCAAAGGATTCTATTAACCATATGTTTATAGCTACTGAGTCAAGTGCGGTCATCAATAACTTATTGGGAGCGCTCGTAGATCGTGATGAAAAGGTAAGTGTTTACGGTTATGGTAATTGGTTTTTTGAGCGAACGGTAAACTATGAACTACTACAAAAACTTAATGTGAAGCTGGCGGTTGACGATTTTATTGATAAAGAGTCGTTAGTATATGAGCAATTCAGAGACGATTTTCTTTCTGAATTTCATCAGTCACCTTCAACTTATCATCATTTGGGCTATGAATTCATCATGTTCATTGGAGGTAAGTTGAATGAATATGGAAAGTATTTCCAAAACAGTTTGAATATGGATTTGATGGAAGGATATCTAATGGAGGGAAATTGGTATCCAGGTACGCGAGATAATCAAGTAGTACCCATCATAGAAATGCAAGATTTTAGGCTTAAGCGATTGAATTAAATGAAGAATCGAAACAGTAAAGCGTTATTTGAGCGTGCAAAGACTCTGATACCCGGAGGCGTGAACTCACCAGTAAGGGCTTTTAAGTCGGTAGGAGGAGATCCTATTTTTATGTCTCGTGCCAAAGGAGCCTACTTATATGATGAAGATGACAATTCCTATATAGACCTCATTAACTCTTGGGGACCTATGATTTTAGGCCATGCCAACGAAGAAGTTGAGAAAGCTATTTTTGAAGCCGTGAAAAGTTCGACCTCATTCGGAGCTCCGGGTAGAAGAGAGGTGGAAATAGCTGAATTAATCATTGATATGGTACCCTCAATTGAGAAAATTAGGATGGTCAATTCTGGAACGGAAGCTACGATGTCTGCCATTCGATTGGCCAGAGGTTATACGGGAAAGAATAAATTTATCAAGTTTGAGGGCTGTTACCACGGTCATGGAGATGCTTTTTTGGTTGCCGCAGGAAGTGGAGCAGCGACCTTGGGAGTTCCCGATAGCCCGGGAGTCACCAAGGGAACGAGTCATGATACTTTATTGGCGCCTTACAATGATTTGAAGGCTATTGATCGTGTGCTTGCCGAAAATGAAAAAGAAATATGTGCTATTATTGTCGAACCTGTCGCTGGTAATATGGGGTGTGTACTCCCAAATAATGATTTTTTAGAAGGCCTTAGAGCGAGATGTGATGCCCATCAAATATTATTAATTTTTGATGAAGTAATGACTGGTTTTAGACTTTCGGCAGGTGGTGCACAGGAGTTGTTGGGAGTAAAGCCTGATCTCACCACCTTTGGAAAGATCATCGGGGGAGGGTTACCTGTGGGTGCCTATGGAGGTTCGAGAGAGATCATGAATCAAATAGCTCCAGAAGGACCGATTTATCAAGCGGGTACGTTGTCCGGGAACCCCGTAGCGATGGCTGCAGGAATGACCATTTTGAGAAAATTACGCGAACACCCAGAAATCTACAAACAAGTTGAACAGACAACACGCCAGATCACTACAGGTATAACCAAGATCTTATCGCGTCAAGGACTCAAGTATACGATCAATCAGATAGGTAGTATGTATAGTTTATTCTTCACGGATCAGAAGGTGACGAATTTTGAAATAGCCAAGAGTACCGACGCCCAATTGTTTGGTGCCTATTTTCGTGGAATGTTGTCCCGAGGCATCTATTTAGCACCCAGTCAATTCGAATCTCTTTTTATTTCCAATGTCATTCAATCTGCTGAAGTGGCTGCTATTTTAAAGGCGACAGAGGAAGTATTGGTAGAGATGCATGAAATGAAATAGTTTTTTTCAATGGGACTCATTATTCGTGACGTCATTGAATATTACCAATGATATGTAGACAATGAGGAATAACTTTTATGTTAAGCTTTTGCTTTATAGTCAAAGGTTTGCCATCTAGTTGTATATGTTCAGTCGGTGAGGTCATGACTATTTTTTTTAATTTATATGTATCAACGAATTTGCTTTTGAGCAAGCTTTTATTGAAAAGGCGAAAAATCATTAGGGGTGCATAATAAATAGGAAATGCTTTAATAATGATCAATCGCAAAAAGCCATCGTCCAACTTGGACTGGGGTGACACATACGCATTATTTCCATATTGGTTTGAATTCGCTATGGTCACTGCCAAGGCGTGCACCTCAATGATTTGGTCATTGATCTCTAATGTATATTTTTTTATTTTATACTTAAATAATTCCTGGAGGGTAATTTTGGCATAAGTTAAAAAACCTCGAGTGCTAGCAGTTGAAAATTTCCAAGCGACATGAGCATCAAAACCCGTTCCAGCTGTAGATAAAAAATAATGTTCGTTTATCTTAGCGACATCCATTTTTATGGAATGTTGATAAGAATTAATTAACTCAATCGCTCCTTTAAAATTCAATGGAATATTTAAATGGAGCGCGAGTCCATTACCGGATCCCGCGGGTATGATACCAAATACTACCGGGGAATTAATCAGTAAAGTACCTATTTGATTGACTGAACCATCCCCACCTACAGCGATTATAATATCAAAGTGCTCTTGCTGCTCAAGGAGAATCTCCTCTGCATGTTTAGGATGCGTTGTGAATACGAGTTCAAATGAAAACTTGAATTTATCTAAGTAACGTTCGATTTATTGATATTTTTTTTTGTTTCCCACTACCTGAAACAGGATTAACTACAAACAAAATTTTCTTAGGAAACTGACTCATCTAAAATTTTCAGTGGTACTGGATACTCAAGGGGTTTTACAGATTACTTGTTGATAATAAAGGCTTTTTGTTTAATGACTTACATCTTGACCTAAGTGGGGGATTCTCCATTCAATAATTCAATTATGAATTGGGATTGTAATACTTATTTACTACAAAACTAACACCCCATATCCCAAGTGCAATAAATGTATAGAATAATTGATTATCTGGTGTTCTCATTGAGAATAAGAAGGTGATCATTGAAAGTGAAATTAATATCCAAACCAGGGTCTTTTTACTGAGCATCAGTTTTCATTTTAGCAATTAAATGATCTAAATCTTCGGGTGTATCTATTCCTATAGACTCAAAATGGGTTTCAGCCGTTTTGATTTTATACCCATTTTCTAGCCACCGGAGTTGCTCCAAGGATTCCATCTTTTCAAGTGCACTTTCTTCTAACTTGACTATTTGTGACAGCACTTCTGTACGGTAAGCATAGATGCCGATGTGTTTCCAATAAATTTTTTTCGAGGGAAGTGTGGGTGCTTTGTTCATAGATCGATCAAAAGGTATGGGACTTCGACTGAAATATAAGGCATGATCATCTAGAGATTTTACCACTTTCACGAGGTTGGGATTCCCAAGGTCACTAGGATCTTTAATACGCTTAATCAAGGTCGCTAAATCAGTATCTGAGCTTATTATGGAACATAATTTATCAATTTGTTCTGGCTGAATGAAGGGTTCATCCCCTTGAATATTTACCACAAATTGAGCCTGAAGTGATTCGGCTACTTCGAGACATCTTTCGGTGCCATTTTTATGATGTTTTCCTGTGATGATGACAGATCCCCCAAAACCTTTTACCTCTTCAAAAATTCTTTGGTCATCGGTGGCTACGACTAAGTCATCCAACTGCTTGGATTTTTTTGCCTGCTCATAGACCCTTTGAATCATAGTTTTACCCATAATGTCAATTAATGATTTCCCTGGAAAACGGGTAGATTCATAACGTGAAGGGATGATACCAAGAACTTTCATGGTACTGATTTTTGAACTTTTAGAGAAGTACCCTCTGCTGCAATCACTTTGATTTTTTCACCTTTCTCGAGGTATTCACCACGGGTATAGGCGTCATACATGGCATCATCAATCATGATGCGTCCACTGGGACGCATGACACTTACTACGGTTCCGACGGAGCCAATGAGTGATTTGTTGTAGAAACTGGAGGTGTATCCCGTAGAAGTATCCTGTACATCTGTAAGAGCAAATCGGTTGAAAAAAGAAGTTTTGGTCAATCTAGCACCCAATAAAATCATCAGAAATAACGCGCCTATAAATCCAATGAGACTTGTAATGAGGGCATTATTTAGCAGGGAAGCTTCTATTAAATCAAAATTAAGACCGTCATTATTGACCATGACCAAGGTGAGAGATCCTATGGTAAAAATCAATCCTAAAATGCCGGGGATTCCAAATCCTGGAATTATAAAAACTTCAAGTGAGATCAACAGCAGACCTACAAAAAACACAATGATTTCCCAATTTTCAGCGAGGCCATTGAGATAGTAGGGCGTGAAATAAAGCAGAGCGGCTACCATTGAGGCAATAATTGGAAAACCAAGGCCAGGAGATTGCAGCTCAAAATATAGTCCTCCCAAAATCAGTAATATGAGTACGCCGCTGACGGCAGGGTTCAGGAAAAGAGCAATGAATCGTTCGCTCCAATTGAGTTCGAATAGATCTGTATCGTATTGGGTAACACCAGATCTGAGCATAATATCTGTGATGCCTTCTACTTCGGCTTCACAGAAACCGTACTCAATGGCTTCAGAGACAGAAAAAGTCAAAACCTTACCGTCTTTAATCAGTGAATCTAACCGTATTTCTTCATCTACCATAGCCTCGGCAATCTCCGGATTTCTTCCTTTGGCCTCTGCGGTAGATCTCATGATGGATCTCATATAAGATTGATATTTATCAGGTGCCGCTTCACCTTCACCCGTAACGACGGTTGCGGCACCGATACTTGATCCTGTTGACATATAAATGCTGTCACAAGCGATGGAGATCAAAGCACCTGCTGAGGCGGCATCTTTATTGATATAGGCATAAATGGGTCTTTCGTAGTTTAGTATGGCTGTTCTAATTTCATCGGCATCTGTCAAAGCACCACCGTAGGTATCCAATTCGAGAATGACATAGTCTACCTTCATTTCAATGGCTTTTTCCAATCCCAATGAAACATATCGATTGCTTCTTGGATCAATATCGCTGGTGACCTTCAAATGAAGTACCTGCGGTGTCTTTTCTTGGCCGTATACCAAAACAATGGACAAGGAAGCGAGGATTGCCATGAAAACATGTTTGAAATTTGGCATTGATCTTGTTGAGGTTAAATTTGTACAAAATTACAACACAGATTTGAATTTAACATCAGATGTAGGTTTTTCATGGGAATTCACAGATCCTATTTGGTTAATAAAGGTGGATCAAGTAGCCTCCCAGCTGGGAATTGAATTGCGCTCTGAAGAGACGATGGAGCATTATTTTGCGGTGATCCATGTACACTCGTATGAAGTTACTAAAATTAAGATCCCTATTAAAATGGATTGGTGGTCTACCTTATTGGGTATCAAGGGGAATCAGTTGATCATAGGTGTGTACCAAAACCAACGCAATCCAGGGCCTATTACTTTGATGCGATACGATTGGAAAAGTAATGTGATTTTAGAGGAGATTAAAAATTTTCAGTTGCATGAGTTGACAGATACCTTTATCAAAGGCAAGGTGCTGAAGGAAGAGGGGTTTGAATATCTTGAAATTTCACTGGGAGAAGAGAAAAATATGGAAGAAATTTCTTTGCCTACTATTTTCTTACCTGAGACCTCTGCTTTTGATACCGTCGCCGCGTACTTGAGACGAAAAAATCGAGAACCGAAAGAAGAAGTTGCCTATTTGGAATTCAATAGTCATATTTTGATTCTCTATTATCTGCAAAATAAGGATCTGCTGGATAAACATTTATTGTGGTTGAGCGAAGAAAAGGTCGTCCAAGAATTTATTTTGGATCATAAAGTACAAGGGATATCAGCAGAAAGTTTCATGGTCTTGGCAAAGAAGCTCATATTTGTTCAGAATAAGATTAATCTTAAAATTTATGATTTATAAAGCCTGCCTTTTTTATGCTTTGTTCTTATCAGCGCTTACCTGCCACGCTTACGATTCGCTGAGTGTAATACAGCGCGCAGATAGTCTTTTTATTATCCATGAGGTTGAAAGCGGAGAAACTGTCTATTCTTTAGCCAAAAGATATCATATAACACCAGATCATCTTATTCGTCAGAATGGCTTAAAAAGCAATACTTTGGATATTGGACAAGTATTGGAAATGCATTATGAAAAGGAAGCTTGGCAGGACTCACTCATACTTTCTAAACTTCCTAATGGTCAACATGAAGTAGCTTTGGGAGAAACCTTGTACGCCATCGCCAACCAATACAATCTTTCTTTGGAAGTACTTAGAAAAATAAATGCATTATTATCAGATGAGTTATCCGTTGGTCAGTACCTTATCATCAGCGATTCATCTGAAACAAGTACTTACAAGGAGTCATCTAGCGCAGCTTCAAAAGCAGAAATGAGGGTCATTGATGATTTCTCTGATAGTATAGCCGCAATTGAAATAGATACTTTAGCTGAGCCAGAACCTTACATTTATTATGTTCAAACTGGTGAAAATATGGAAGAAATTGCAGTTAAATTCAATACCTCCAAATATCAGATTAAAGAGTTCAATAACCTTACAAATTATCGGGTAAGAACGGGACAAAAAATAATTTTTCCAAGCAAAATAGTGAGCGAGAGTACACTCGCAAGGGTCAGTAAAGTTCCATATTATACATCAACTCCATATGGATCAAAATTACTTCTTAAAGAGGTTGGAGGAGTCAAAAAATATACCGAAGAAGGATTGGTTTTGAAGATTGACTCAGAATTGAACACGCCAAAGTATCTGGCATTACATAGGATTCTGAGTATAGGTACTATTTTTGAAGTAATCAATTTAATGAACAATAAAAATGCCTATGTTAGGGTGGTGGGTCGATTGCCCAATACAGGATTGAATCAAAATATTATGCTGCGCCTGACCAAATCTGTGTTTCAGGATTTGGGTGTTGTAGATCAACAAGTACGTATGAAAATGGTCTACTACAAGTAATGTTTTAGAATTAATGAAAGCTTGATTTAATATTTGATACTTTCAATTTATAATCTTTTTGGTGAAATCGAAAATACAGAGAGGTTACTTTATTTTTTAAAAGAGTATTCAGAGAAATATCAGTAATCTGGGCACTATTTATCTTACGAAATATATCTTATTAATACTTGTAATTCATATTTAGTATTTTGCTATTTTTAAATTTTAGATTGTATATGAATACATTATTAAAGGAGGTTTAATGTATTGACCATTAGTTAATTAAAGTTTATCTTCTCTTTTTTAACAATTTTTTTAAAATATTCAGTTAATTATGATACAATCATTGAAATCTATCCTCATCAACCGATTTTTTATTGGGCTGTATTTTCTTATTGCTACTATCCATTTAAGCGCTCAAACAATCAGTTATGATTCCATTCAAGATGATGGTACACGTAACGATATACTGACCTTTGTTGAAGACTTTGCAGATGACAAGTATGAGTTGAATTCATTGTTTGTATCTAAGGATTCGCTGAGTCTTCAAGCTAAATAAAGATCAATGCGAACGGGGCGATCAGCGCTACGGTGGCCGATGACACCTTGACCATCAGTGCTCTAGAAGGATGGTTACGGACGGGCATCTGTGGAAGTGACAGCTACCAATACGGCTGATCAGACGACATTGAGTCAGCTTATCAGTGTAATTGTCACAGCCGTGGATGATGCACCGGCGCTCAGCCCTGATAATAGGTTTGTTGATTATTACAGTAATCAACTAACGGCTAACAAAAACATCTTGATTGATTGCGTTAACGGATTCGAAGATGTGGATGATGATGGCTATGGATTGACCATCACTTTTACAAATTTATCAAACGCTGCTGCTGGATATACGGATTTAGATACCTCTATGGTTACTGATATCGGTAATGGACAGTTCAATATTGCTGTGGTGGCAAATACTAAGTACGCTGCAGATGTCAATATTACAGCGGATGCCAGTGGTAAGAACTTTACCAAAACAGTAAAATTAGTTATTGACAATGCACCTGCTTTGGCATCTGCATATGAAACGATATCTGTAAATGAAGATTTTGCAAGTTTTAAAAAGAAGGCCAATGTACTTTTTGCAGATGCGGACAATGGTGATCCAGATTCCATTAAAGTGAGCTTTGCAGATTACTTGGCGGATTCTCTTGACAGCCAATACTAATGGAATTATTGAAAATGACACCAATAATATCGCTCTAGTAACCTATGAGATAGCCGCCGATGAGTTCACATTTACCAGTCAAGCTGATAAAATTGGTACTTACAAACTCCCCGTGAGCGTGACAAGTGGTTTCAGAACTGTAAACGATACGATGACTATTGTTGTGAACAATGTGGATGATAAAGCCACTATTGTTAATTCAATACCTGACCAATTACTTCCTCAAGGGACGCGATTAGCGGTATCCATTGATGAAATTTTTGAAGATATTGATAATGATCTAGATTATACACAATTTGTTTTGTCCACATCAAACGCGACTGCATTAAAAATTCAGAAGCTAAATACCAATGGTACGTATTCAGATTTAAGCTCTCCACATACTTTGGTAGCAGGAGAGAGTACTTTATATATACTGGCAGCTGGTTCAGTGGATGATAAAGGATCTATTAAGTTTGAAAGTAATAATGTAGGTACTTCAACTGCGAGCGTGAATGGTGCTACTAGCGGTACAACTGCTTTGGTTGTAGGTAATAATGCTGGAGATATCAAAGTAGGTGATGTTGTGACGGGAACTGGATATCTGGAACAGTTACGGTGAGGAAAGTAACAGATCAAAATAATATTACTCTTTCTGAACAATCTATCTTTAGCTGACAATGCGGTATTAACTTTTACTGCCTCGCTTACTGAGTTCTTCACATTGAAGATATCTAGATCTATTGGTGTTTTCTACGTTTCGAAGACCGGAGATGATACTAATAACGGTACTTCAGATCAACTGCTTTTGCCACCATTGGCAAAGCTATTTTAGCAGCACAAAATAGGGATACCATCAAAATTGGAGAGGGTACCTACACTGAAAATTTAGTAATTAATGAGGGACTTACCATCCAGTCTACATCCTACAGCGCAAGTATGAGTGATGCAGATATCAAAAAAACTATTATTAAGGGTACTGTAAATGCAGGATCTGTCATATCCATATTAGACACTGAGGGCGTCACCATTCGGGGACTCGCCATTCAAGGAAGTGGAGGTACTAATACAGATGAAGACTGGTTCAAGCAGAGGATGGATTTATGAAGATGGGACAGTTGTTCCTGATGATATTTTAGATATCATTGATTGGGGAGGTAAAGGAAAAACACTTTCAGCTGACAATGTTACTGGAAACGTTAATCCAGTTGCTGTTGCCATTATTCAAGCAGCGAAAAAAATGCGACTTATTGGAGCAACCTTGATTGTTGTGATGCTGGTATTTGGATTGAGGCCCCTACAGTTACTGCCACAGTGAACGGTGCTATCAGTGGAGCTACAGTTTGGTACTAGATGCGAATGATGGAACTATTGAGGTAGGGGACATAGTCACAGGAGATGGAATATCAGGAACAGTTACTGTGGCAGCAATCACGGATCAAAATAATATTACGTTGTCCAATAACGAGTCAATTGCTGATGATAAGATTTTAACCTTTACATTTCCAGAAGGTGATAAGAATTGGAGTTTTACGGATGGAAGTCGTTCTTTCTACACAGTGAATAAAGGTTTAAATATGCAGAAGCAGTTCAATATGTTAAAGAAAATATCCCACAGGCAACCATGATCAAAATTGATAGTGAGGCAATTTGGGATAAAATGTTAGACGCTCAAAGTGGAAATCGTTATATTGGACTAATCAATATAAACAAAAAAGTGTAAAAGGTGCTGGAGTTGACATATTCAGGATCATCAGTAGATCTTGACTATGTTCATATCTATGATCATCAAGTAAGTGAATCTGATTGGGTCAATGCCGCTGGAGTTTTTGCTCGAGATGCAAAGAAAATCAATATTTCAAATTCGAGTATTTACAATAATGATGTACAAAATGGAGATGGAGCAGGTATAGGGTATTTTCGGTCTCAAGAGCTTTCTCTCATGTAATACAAGTTTACGATAATGATGCTGTGGGAGATAATAATTGTACGGCGCGGTGGCTTGATGGCTCAAGGTTAGATAAACTTAACGGTGCTCAATAGTGTTTTTTACGATAATGAAGAGAGATGTGGATCATTCGGTAAGAATAGGAAATGTCCGAGAATACACCGTGAATCACTCATTAATTGAAAATGGATTAAATTTTCAAGATGTTGAAAATTATACTGGAGTAGTTCAAAATTCAATCTTTCTTGAATAGGCCTCTTGGTCAGTGGGGTCCAACTAAACCGAGTAAATTAACCATACAAAACAATTTGATCAATGGTAATGTTCGTTTGGATTTCGAGATTGATAAATATGGAACTAGTAATTTGGTGGGTGCTAGTACGGCCTTTGTTGATGAGGCAAACAACGATTACCGGTTGACCTCTTCGAGTGTGTTGATTGGAGCGGGTATAGCCTCAAGTGATGTTTCGGATATCAAAGGAACTACGAGACCCAATCCAGCAGGATCTAAACCTGATATTGGACCCTACGAAAATGCATTGGACAAACCAGATTTGATTTTTGCTCCCTATTTTGCTGGTGACAGTCCCCATTGTTGTACTTACACCTATACCGCATGTTTGATGCTGATAATGATGGCACTGATGAAATACTTATATATTGCAGGAACAGATGATAATGAAGCTACATAGTGAAGCTTTTCGATGCGGCAGACAGTACTTCAACGACTCTGCATGAAGATTGGAGTGAATATTCATTCGCTAAACCTCTTGATATCAATCAAGATGGTTACTTAGATGTGGTCATTGGAAATTCAAGCAAAACAGCTTATCTAATCAATAATGGGTCTGGCGTATTTGCTGCGCCCACCAAGGAGTATGAATGGAATGGAATTGATCAAGGATGGGCTCAAAGAATGGTTTGGGGTGACATCACCGGAGATGGTCGAGTAGACGGAGTACGTGGAGATTACTCTGGAATTATTATCTATGAGTATCTTTCTGATGGGCCGAGAGTGAGCTCAAAACAGCTAAACAACATAAACAACGAATGGCTTGGTGACTTCAACAATGCATTTGTAGCAGACATCAATGGAGATACCAAAACTGACTTGATCTTAGAGAGAAGATGGAATGGTCAAAGCCAAGCGCAAGATCTCTTCGTTTATTTGCAGGAAGATGGGGACCTTATTTACAATGCAGGTCTTTCAATTATAGATAAGCTTCCAGGAACAGGTCAAGATGATAATTCTAATAAAGATTTAACTCTGGATTTTGGTGATCTTGATGGAGATGGGGCAGGAGATTTATTGGTGGCTTACACACCCAATAAAGCAAATACGTCAAGTGGTGCCTTAAAAAGATTTGAGTTAACCAATAATGACAGCACATGGACTGAGGTAGCATTGAACTTAAGAATTTCTAGTGATTCGGTTATTGCTATTTCAGATTATTATGGTGCTGTATTTGCCCCAAAAATAGCTGTACTTAAAGACAATACAGTGAGTATTGTAGCTCTTGTATCCAATGAGAATAATGGAGAATGGGACAGATACTTTACGCCTGCCTTATTTAATATCAATGCCAATGGTGAACTTGAGCAAAAAAAAGGATATTACTCATCAGAAACGTTCACCATGAATCCATGGGACACCCGGATTAATTATGATTTGGGAAGATTGAACAGTGGGGCTGCCTTAGACATGGCTTTTCATGGAAGATTAGCAGGAGATAATCAGAAATAAGTTAGTTATGTTCACCAATACCAACACGGTGACGCCTACCGGTGATTTAGCAGCACCGAGCGTGCCCGTCACTACCATCGCAGGTAGTAAGGTAAAAATTAATTTCACGACGAGTTCGGATTATTATAACATCAAGATATGTAGTGGAGCTAATTGTAATACCTTGTATACTACAAGCACTGCAGGCGGAGTCGCTGATGTAAGTGGCCTGGTTTACACAGGTGCTGGAGCCAAGGAGCTAGAATATTTCTTAGAGAAGGGTACTTACAGTGTTTCGATTCAAAATATCGATAGCAAGTTCGGGGTCTCTGCTTTTGCAAGTTCACCAGAGTTCACTGTCGAGGGACTGGATTTTGCGGCAAGTACAGAGTTGATGGATGATTTTTTCAATGAGGTGCATTTGATCAATATGGATGCGGATGTGAAGCCAGAAGCCTATGGATATAAGAGAACGATTTGGTCTGGCTCAGGAGAGCAACCCGCATCGATGAAAGATTTTTGATTTAGATAACAATAATTTAAATCCTTTAAATTAGAAATGAGTCAATGTTATTATTAGTGATTTTGATAGTAATGGCAAGCCAGACATTATTGTAGATATCAAGGTGGTGACTTGTGCAACCTCCGTATTCGGTGCTCATGAATATTGATGAGAATTCTTCTGTGAGTGTTTTTAGTGAGTCTTTCACCTAAGCTTTCAATCAGCAATAAGATAGGTCGTCAGTGGTAGCTGGCATCACGCCATTAATAAGCTATCGATATTGATCAGGATGGTCGAGATGAGCTGGTTACCGGCATATGCCAATATGGGGGATCATGATGGGGGTATGGACTTTTCTCTATCGAATCAGAAGATTTTAATGATCACTACTCTCTTTGGTTGCGAGGAGAAGATAGCAACGAAAAGGTATAGAGTACAAAGGTGCAGGATCCATTATTCTGGTCAAAAATGGATGCGAGTGGAAGAAGCGATTACCGAGGAATGGCACATACCTACCTTAACCCAGATAAAGATGGAGATACAGACCATTTGATTGCGATCAATATGTCTGGCTCAGGCCTTGCAAGAAGTGCACTATATGCTGTAGAATCTAAGAGTAGTGGCGCAGTTCAAGGATATTATCTCAACAGCTTTGCAGATAAGAGTATCCTTGACATGCAGATTTTCGGGGAAGACGCTTCAAAATATACGGTCATGCTTTCCTACACAACGGACACTGATTATTGGTCAGATGCGTTCCGTACTAGAGAGATTGGTTTCCTAAAAATGGAGATATCAAAATCAGAAGATTTCTTCCAAGAGCTCAAAAAGGCAATGGAGAACGTGACTACGCTGATGCCGGTAAATTATAAAAGTCAAACAAGTAGTGCCATTGCCTACTCAGACTTTGCGTTAGAAGGTATGCCTGTTACCAATTCATTTGCCATTGCTGATATCAACAATGATGGGTTGAATGATATTGTGGGTGTGGGTAGCAATACCTCAGACACCTGGAATGGTCAGGCGATACTGAATTTCTACTTGCAAAATGCAAATGGAGGTCTAGACCAGTACATCTCTCAGGTGGCTACTGAGGCCAAAAACTTTTCTTTCATTAGTTCTATCAATTTGATCGATATCAATGCCGATCAAAAAGTCGATGTGGTGCTCAGTGGTAGAACCCGTCAGTCCGACAATGGTAATACCATAGGATTTATCAACAATACCGAGATGGATGTAGGGGGTGCCTTATCTGCACCTACCGAATTGATCGGTCAGAACAATGGTTATAAGGTAGAACTCAAGTGGTCAGATACCAATTCAGGAAAAATAGGTTACGCGGCCCAAGTAGGTACTGACGAGGGTAATTTCAATCTAAGTACAGGTAATCTGAATGCATCGGGATATCCGCTATTTCCTGATCGATTTGAAAGCTTCCAAAAATCAAAAAGACAAGTCTTTGATGCTTATGATTTGGCAGATGCGTACTACTTCAAGGTCAAGGCCATCGATCAGTATGGCAATACTTCGGCTTTTTCTGCTGTTGAAACGGTCAGTTTGACTGAGCCTTTCACCAAAATGGATCAGGACATCCCAGGAATAGCTAAAGGCAATGTAGCTTGGGGAGATTATGATCGTGATGGAGATTTGGATTTGGCCTTAATGGGTACATCTCAAGGGTACCAAACAATACTTTATCGCAATGATTCAGGAGTATTTGTTGATTCTAACAACGAGCTGGCGCGTCAGTCTGAAGGAGATTTAGGCTGGGTAGACTTTGACAATGATGGGTATTTAGACTTAGTGGTGACAGGTAAAGATCTCGAGGCAGCTACAGTACTTAATATTTACAAGAACAATGGAGCCGGCTCACTCATAAAGGTAGATAATGGTACGCCTATTGATGGGGTGACTGACGCTACGCTGGCCTTTGGAGACTCGGATGCTGATGGGGATATAGACATGGTGTTAGCAGGTCTGACGGTCGGAGACGATGGTCAAATTAATTACATCATGAATCTCTATGAGAACGAATACAATACCTCAGGAGGAGCGCTTATTTTCAAAAGGAATGATAAGTTTAATAGAGAAGGCTTTACCAATGGAGACATCGAATTTGCAGATCTTGACAACGATGGAGATTTAGAGATCATCTATGCAGGCACAGGCAGAGGAGAGAATCCTGTAGGAGGCATCATATCAAATACACGTGCAGGTCTGACTGGAGGCAGCTATGACTATTCTGGTCAATTAAGTTTGTCTGAGTCAAGCATCTCTGTTGGAGATATTGATTCAGATGGTGATTTGGACATCATTGCGACAGGTATTTCGGGCCGAGACAATGAGGTAAGAGAGAATGTGACGCGAATCTTCACCAATGAATATTACGCCATAGACTCCCTAAGGGCTTACATTGAATTCAATGTGAGAGACAATGATCAGATTCAATCACTCGCTGATGGAGACATTGACTTGATTGATTTCGATAATGATGGAGATCTGGATCTCTTGGTGTCAGGAAAGGATAACAATGCGCTACCCACTACCATTCTGTATGCACAGGCCGGTGGGAGCTTCTTTGTAGTTAAGACTCCTTTTGATTCGGTGATGCAATCGAGTGTTAGGTGGGCAGATTTTGACACCGATGGTGACATGGATGTGTTTATCAGTGGAAAAACGACTTCCAAGAGTATTACCCAACTATTTGAGAACAATACGGGTAATATTGTCAACAAAGCACCAAGTGTTCCTTCGAATTTAAAGGTGACGGATTTTGGTTTTGGAAAAGTACGATTGTCATGGGATCGCTCCAATGATGATTATACAGAAAAATCCAGTGTCTCTTATGTGATTGCTTTGGGGGATTCTACGGGGGTATCTAACTTGTTTACTACAGAAAGTAACTTAGAGACAGGAACGAGGTTAACGGCTAAGCCGTCTGCAGCGTTACAGGATTTCTTATACTTAGAATTAGATCCAGGGGCTTATCATTTCGCCGTACAGGCAGTGGATGCCAATTACAGTGGATCGGCCTTCAGTGCCTTTACACCCTTTGAAATGTCGTATGCTTGGAAGGAGCTGAACTTAGGAGGAATTGTGGACAATAAATTACCGGCAGGTGAGGATGCCTCATTGAAGTTTTCAGATTTTGATGGAGACGGAGATTTTGATTTAGGAATCTTCGGAAAAAATCCTGATAATCAAGGACAATTAGGATTGCTTGGAAATAATGCGGGGAGTTTCAGTAAAATCTTTGATTTTGAATCCATTACTAAAGGAGATTTTGATTGGGCGGATGTCAATGGAGATGGTACCTTGGATGTATTCATGACCGGAGAAGATCCTAACGATGAAACCAGAACAATTGCTCGGTTATACTTGAACTACAGTGATCAGGTAGGAACTCAAGAGGGCGATGATGGTTTTGATGATGAAGATAATGGTTTTGATGATGAAGATTTTGAATTTGATATTTCAGCTTTGTATGGCGAGTGGGAGTTGCTTCCTATGGATGGAGCACTGTTGGTAGCTAATGCTGGTATTATTGATACCAACGAGTCTACTGAAATTTGGTGGGCACTTCCTTTTGGAGAACGTGATTGTTTCACTGATGATGTTTACTCCTTTGGGCCAGATGGTGGATTTAGTATTGTTTATGGTGCTACAACCTTTGTAGAAGCTTGGCAGGTGAATGAAGGAGACGAATCTGAAATTTGTTCGGCGCCGATTGCCCCTTTTGATAATGATCATTTTGGCTCTTTTGTGGTGTCAAACGATCCTAATGCCTAGATGATTTTGGATCTTTAACTCTTGAGGGTGTAGGATCCTTCCTTGGATTACCTAAGGCCTATAATGGTGGAGAATTGACAGATGGTACGGATCCAATGAGTATCGTTTCTAGGACTTATGAGTTTGTTATGCTTAATAAAGATATGCTTTTTGTTCAGATTGATGTAGGAGGTAATTTTTGGCAAATTCATTTGGGTAGACAGGGAGTTTGGAGTCCAGAGGATTTTATGGATGATACTTCAGCTGGAGGTAGACTATTGACTACAAAGGCTGAGAATGATTTCAGTGGCAATGTAAACTTTGCTGGTGGAATTCAATTCAAGCCTTTGGTAAATGCCAAGGCAAAATTCATTGATTTTGACAATGATGGTCTTCCTGAATTGATCTATGCAGGATCCACCTCATCTACCTCAGCAGGGGTAGCGGCAGTATATGTGTACTATTTCGATAACTCGAATGGATATCTTCAGGCTTATGAACTTCAATTAGAAAATGAGTTTCCAGTCTTAACCGGATCATCCATTGCCTTTGGAGATGTAGACAACGATCAAGATTATGATTTGATACTGGCAGGAAGTAGCCCCTCTTCCGGTAGGGTTACAGATGTCTACTTAAATGAGGGGATCAATGAAGCTGGTGAATTAATTATGATCAAAGATGAAGCTAATGTTGGGCAGATCACCGGAGTATCTGATGGTACCTTAGATTTGGTAGATTTCGATAACGATGGAGATCTTGATTTGGTCGTATCAGGAGATTCTTTTGATGGAGATGTTCTGCAGCTCTACAGAAACGATGAGGGCCAATACACATCTATTAGTGAAACTTTGAGTGGCTTGGCAGCGATGAAAAATGGCCGTACCAGTTGGGGAGATTTTGATGGCGACGGTAATGCTGATATGCTGTATTCGGGTGAAGTAGTCGGTAAAGGGGAATTTACGGGCCTTGCCTTGTATGATCAGGTTACAAGGACTTATAAAGAGGATGATTTTGACTTGAGTCAGTTCACCAATGCAGCAGTTGCTTTTGGAGATTATGACGGGGATAGTGATTTAGATATGGCGCTTACTGGAGTGAACAAGAATTATGACGTGAACGATCCAGGAAGTAATAAATACATCTCAAAGCTTTACGTCAATGTTCGAAACGAAT
The DNA here is from genome assembly GCA_905182375.1 of Flammeovirgaceae bacterium UBA4465. Lineage (GTDB taxonomy): Bacteria > Bacteroidota > Bacteroidia > Cytophagales > Cyclobacteriaceae > UBA4465. The sequence continues at coordinate 10,344 of CAJJBF010000005.1, read as the reverse complement.
CAGCATTATTGGATTCTGCGGCGGATGATACTGCTTCAGGTAGGATGGCTACTGTAGGTAAATTCAAGGTAAACAAACCGCCAACACCACCTCAGCCGAAGAGACCTACAAAGGTAGACAATGCACCTGCGATGTATTCCTTTAGAAGACCTTCAGATGGAGGTGATAATCCATCAGCACGTATTCAAGAAGAGCGCCAAATGATGGAGTTCAGCTGGTCAGCATCGGAAGATGATAATACTGCGAGTGCTGGTTTAACTTATGCGCTTCGAATAGGAACCGCCTCAGGTAAGAGCGATATTTTTGATGCTCAGGCTAATGCTGACGGTTCAAGAAAAGTGAGTGGAAAGGGAAATACTGAGCACAACACCACTTGGAAGGTTGCCTTAGATCCAGGTACTTATTATTGGGCGGTACAAGCTCTAGATCCATCTTATGCTTCTTCAATATTCTCTGAAGAGCAAGCGTTTACTTTGAATGAAGATGGTGGTGTTGAGTCCAACGAAAGGCCTATTATTGAAGATGGTGAGTTTTTGATGAATGATATGGTTGGCGTAGATTTCGAAGTAGGCCAGGTGACGGGAACAGATCCAAATGGAGATGCCATAACGTATGCTATTGTTTCGGGAAATGAAGATGATGTTTTTAAAATCACATCTACGAGTGGGTTGATACTAATAGCCAATACTGAAAAGATAGATTTTGATACTAAAAGTGTTTACCGACTAGGTATTACTGGAAGCGATCAATTCTTGGTTGATACTGCCTATGTGTCCATCACGTTAGAAAAAAATATGGCGCCAATAGGAGAATCAGGCTCGGTTACGATTTCTGAAGCATTGCAAAATGGAGAAGAGATCTTCCAGTTGGCGGCAACTGATGAGAACAATGATCAGATTCAGTTTAAAATCATCGAAGGAAATGAGGAAGCAGCCGTTGCCTTATCAGAAAATGGTAAATTGACCGTTGCTAATACCAATGCCCTAGTTCCTGAGTCGACTATAGAGCTGATTATAGGCATCTCGGATCCTTACGGGGCTGAGTCTAACATTACCTTTTCTATAGCTGTAGAGGAAGAAATATTAGGGTTAAATGAGGTGTTGCGTGCAGTGAAGGCCTATCCCAATCCAACGGCGGGTGAGATTGAGGTAAAAATAGCTTCAGGATCACAATTAGAAATAGTGGTGAGTGATTTATCTGGACGTATCGTACAAACTAAACAGGTGAATCGTACGGGAGCTGACCATTGATATCGCTGAAGAAGTTGCAGGTATCTACTTAATGACTGTGAAAGATCTTAACTCGAGTGAAGTTAGAACTTTCAGAATAGTTAAGTTTTAATAGGTGGATTTTACAAACCTTAAGTATTTTTTGGATGAGAAAGTTGCCTATTACAATACGCCTGACTTTATTGCTGAAGACCCCATCAGTATACCCCATGAATATTCAAAGCGACAAGATATTGAGATCGCTGGCTTATTTGCTGCTGTTTTTTCCTGGGGATTGAGAAAGACCATCATAAAAAAATGCCATGAATTGTTTGGACTCATGGACAATGATCCCCATGATTTTATTATGCACCATTCATCCGATGATCTAAAGCCTTTTTTAAAATTCAAACACCGTACATTTAACGCCACAGATACCCTTTATTTCATACATTGGTTACGATGGTATTACAGAAAAGAGGACAGTTTAGAGACTGCCTTCATTTATAAGGATTCAAGAATGAAAGCGGCGCTCACAGGTTTTCATCATTTGTTTTTTTCTTTACCTGAAGCATCTCATCGTTCACGCAAGCACATCTCTACGCCTGAAAGAAATTCTGCTTGTAAGCGCTTGAATATGTACCTAAGATGGATGGTACGTGATGATGATCAGGGAGTAGATTTTGGGCTATGGAAAAATCTAAAGCCTGCGCATTTAATTTGTCCATGTGATTTACATGTCGATCGCATTGCCCGTAAGTTTAAACTGATTACTAGAAAACAGACCGATTGGCGTACGGCTATTGAGCTCACTGAAAATCTCAAAAAAATGGACCCTATCGATCCTATCAAATATGATTTTGCCCTTTTTGGCTTGGGAGTTATAGAAAAGTTCTAGCTATTATTTACCCCAAGTCTCAGGGGAGGCCCGCCACCTTTGTAGCGTTGCCGCATCGGAAGCATCTATAAAACCTCTTGCGAGAGCCAGATCGATCAACAAGCTATATTCACTGAGATAAACGAGTTCCACCGACTTGTCGATAAAATTTTGCTGTGCAATGGGAAAGCCATAATTAAATATAGCCGTCATACCCAACACTTCTATTTTTTTGGCCACGCAAAGCATCTACAGCCGCTAAAGAACTGCCGCCGCTGGAAATTAAGTCTTCTAAAACTACTACTTTTTGTCCTTCAGAAAACGCTCCTTCTATTTGATTGGTACGACCGTGAGATTTTGAACTTGAACGAACGTAAATGAAGGGTAATTCCAATGCATCTGCCAACAATGCTCCTTGGGGAATACCGGCAGTAGCGACCCCTGCAATGGCCTCAGCAGTAGGATAATGTTCCTTTACCAGATCACAAAAGGCCAACTTGATGTTATTTCTCACCTCTGGAAAAGATAAGCTGAGCCGATTATCACAATAGATAGGTGATTTCCAGCCTGATGCCCAAGTAAAGGGGGCATGGGGTTGTAATTTTATGGCATGAATTTCTAATAATTGACGTGCAATGGTTAAGCCTAATTTTTCTTTGAAGCAGTGATAACGCATTTGATGATATTAATATTTTATGATCATATTATGTTGCAAATGTGCTAGGATAAAAGCATAATTACATAATTATTGATATATAATATTAATGAAAATTTTTATTAACGACATACCGGTATATTTAATCAGGCCTGAAGAGTTGAAAGAAGCTGCATGTTATGCAGTTGTTTTGGATTCTAAATTTCAGAAAATCACCACCAGAGTATTTATTGATGATGTATTGATCATTCATGCAACCCCCCTTCAAGTAGAGGAATTGTTTCAGTTGATGACGGATAAAGCCTTAAAAAAAGTAGACTCAATAACGATTTCTTCCAAGCATAAAAAGGATTTAACCCAATACATAAAAACAAAGTTTAAAGTCATTCGGGCTGCAGGTGGTGTGGTTGACAAAGAGGGAAAAACTTTGTTGATCCATCGCAATGGACTTTGGGACCTACCCAAGGGTAAGATGGAAAAGAATGAGGACATCCGATCATGTGCTTTGCGTGAAGTTGAAGAAGAAACAGGGGTAAAGGTGGTTGTCCAAGAAAAAATTTGTCATACGTGGGAAATTATACAAAAAATAAAAAATATATCCTTAAAAAAACATACTGGTATCAAATGGAATGCTTGGATGACTTACAAATAGGTCCACAGATTGAGGAAGGCATTGATGATGTGAAATGGATGACCTTGAGTCAGGTGCGTGCCTCGCTCTATGATTCCTATCGAACCATCCGTGTGGTGATGCAGGAATATCACAAGCTATTGAAAAAGCAAAGTTTATAGTTCGAAAGGAACAAAGGCGGAGATATCTCCACCATATTTATGTACTTCTCTGATGATCGAAGAGTTGATGTGGGCAAATTGGGGGGAGGTAATTAGAAAAACGGTCTCTAGGTCGAGGTTGAGATGTCTGTTTATTTGAGATATTGAATTTTCATATTCAAAGTCAGTAGTATTTCTTAATCCTCGGATCAAATATTGAGCATTCTTTTTTTTCGCTATTTGAGCCGTCAACTCATCATAAACTAACACTTCAACATTGGGATTACCTTGGAAGTAATTTTCGATTGAGGCCTTAGTTTTTAAAACATCAAAATAGCGATTTTTTTTGGAATTATGCCCTATCGCAATAATGATCTTGTGGAATAATTTCAATGATCGATTCACAACATCAAGATGACCTTTTGTGAATGGATCAAAAGACCCTGGAAATAAGGCGATCTTCTCCACTACTAGCTGAGAGGAATGTTGAAAAGATCAAAAAACTGATGTTCAGGGATCTCATCAAAATCATAACCAAAACTGAGCGCAGAGGGTCTTTTACCAAAAGAAATATTTCTTACGTATTTCCCAAGAAGTGTGATGAACTTTGAGTTTGCATCAATACTTCCCCAAAAGGTAATGTTCGTTTCGCTTTGTTTTAAGCCCAGTTCCTGAAATAAAAGCATGATGTACCTTAAACCATCTTCATTTTTTTTGATGGCAAATTGATTGTAGTAATGTAGACTGTTGTTTTTAAATATAACGATATGGAAGATGCCTCGATCTACGTTCACCAGCATTTCTCTTTCTCGGGAGGCTGGATCTACTGTGGTTATGCCTTCAATAAATGTACTTCCTTGATGTAAAACCTTAAGTTCAATGGATTGATAAAAAGATTTGATTAATTTCATTAATCTCAAGTCACCCGTAAAAACATTAACGAGACCTAACGATTTGTGCGCACAATGGTGTACCGTCTCAATAATGGGATTGATGACACTGTTGACCTCTAGAAAGTCGAGATCGGCATTTTCAGCATGGATGTTTTCAGGTACTAGGGTGTATTTATGAGTTTTGAAGGAGACCACGACCTCCTTCCAAAAACCGGCTGAAAGTACTTCATTATTTTTAAAAATATCAGCGATTGCTTGGACGCGTGTATTAACAGTTTTGACGTTTTCAAAAGAGTAAGACTCAAATAATACAACTTTTTTGGACGCATTGGTTACGCAGAACTGAAAATCTTTAACTCCTATTTGTAAAGAGAGCATATAATCATGCAGCTCAAGAACATCAAAAGACTCATCTTTTACTCGATGAAGCAACACGAAAGATTTTTGAGTATCTATTTCCAACTTATTCCCAGTTACCTGCCGTAGTAATATTTGTTCTAGAACCGAATCTTAGCGGTTTTTTAATGTTGATTTCGCTCTCTTCATCTCTATTGGGGTTGATGGGGGAAGGATTCCATACTTCAACGGAACTCACCAATAAGTTTGCCCTTTTAATTTCATCTGCCCAAATAAGAAATTTGATTTTAGGGGTAATGCCCGGTACATAGGGAAGATCAGCTAGTTTGAAATTCGGATATTTATGGGCACCATACAACGAATCAATAACTTGTACTCTACCAAGGGTATCTATTTGAACTGAAGTACTGTCAGCACCGTAATCAAGGGTGATGACCGTCTCTATACGTTCTGTGATGTAAAAGTAGCCTGAATCTACAAAATGCATTAAACTATCCCAATTACTTGTATAGCGACCATGTACGGCCTTGTAGCCTAGTTCAGCCTCACGGATCAATTTGAGTTGATCTATAATGGCAGCCTCCATGGTTGCGATCCTTTTGGTCTCTTGTATGGTGGTATTGATTGCATAGTAGAGATAGTAAGCTAATCCTACTGAAGTTGTGGCAAATACTATTGTTAAGATTTTTATCCTTGACATCACAATTACAATTTTTATACAATTATAACAACTTTAAGCCTTCTTATAAACGGCAACGCCTCAAATATTTTTAAAAAAATAATATCCGCGTAATTTATTGATGTAAGCGGCATCAGAACACAACTGAAAGGCATTGTGCTTATTGAGTTTATGAAGTTGATTCACTTGTTCAAAACTGAGGTAATCTGCTTGAGTGAGAATTTGCTTTTTTAGTTCTGGGTCCCGACCTAATTTTAGATACCCTCCGATCACACGTACGCTGAAAAACAATTCAAGGGCATGAACTTGCTCATCGAGATATTCGTTAGCAAAACAAAAATCCTCAACGACTATATCCAAATGAGTTTCTTCTTTAAATTCCCTGATTAATGCACTTCTTGCATTTTCATTAGATTCAATCCCTCCGCCAGGTGGAGACCATAAAAAACCTTTCTTTCCAATGCCTTCATGTTTGAGCAATAATATGCCTTGGTCTGTCAAATGCAATCCGCAAACGCGCACACGAACTTGTAAAGAACTAGTTTTTTTTAAATCAAAATCCATAATCTTGTAAAATTGATTAATGATTTTGATAAATTTAATGTGATTAAAGTTTTAAATAAATTATATGTTAGTTAAGAAGTTCTATTGCTCAATTTTATTTGTTTTGATTGTAGGCACTTTGTTTGCCCAAGAACCAGCAGTTTTTGAAGAACCTATAAATGGACCTAAGATCGTATTTTCTGAGGATAGGCATGAATTTGGGGATATCATCCAAGGCGACGTCATCGAACATGTTTTTGAATTTACCAATAGCGGGAACGCACCCTTAGTGTTACAAGATGTAAAAACCACTTGTGGTTGTACCGTTCCCGAATGGCCTCGAACGCCGTTAGCTCCAGGAGCCACCGCCGAATTGAAGGTCAAATTCAATAGTGCAGGGAAGATAGGTATTCAAAACAAAGTTATCACGGTGATTTCAAATGCTACAAATCAAACTTCACGAGTCATGATTGTGACCAATGTGAATCCTAAATCTTAAACAAGAACTAGATACCTTATTTAATGTTTAAATAAGCGCTTCTAGCAAACAGGATCCAGCCTATCACGAAACAGCTTCCCCCGATGGGAGCCAGTGCCCCTAGGGAGGTGATATTGGTTACAGAGAGGGCGATTAAAGAACCAGAAAAAATAACGATACCTGACATAAAGAACAGAGCAATCAATTTTGATTTTTTTAAGGTGATCCCTGATAGGAGTACCCCCAAAGCATGAAAGATCAAATAGTTGATGGCGGTATTGAACGTGCTTTCTCTACTGTTTTCGAAGAGGAGAGGTTGTAATAAATGCGCCCCAAAGGCGCCAAGAAGCACTGCCATAGCGCACAATAAGGTTCCTAAAACAATGACCTGCTTATGCATAATTTCGAGCCCCAAATATAGCGCTGCCTATGCGGATCATCGTACTGCCATTGGCTAAGGCTATTTTGTAGTCTCCGCTCATGCCCATACTGAGTACCTTAAAGTTTTGATGATGGCGCTCCATTTGTTCATTGAGGCTTATTTTAAGTTCATGGAGTTGGGTAAATTCTTGGGCGATGAGGGTTGAATCTTCGGTGTAGGTAGCCATTCCCATTAAACCTATAATTTCAATATTTTCAAGATCTAACGTGGGTAATTTCTTTAAAAGCTCGGAGACGTCTTCCATTGAAAAACCAAACTTTTCTGTCTCCTGAGCAATATGCACCTGAAGCAATACCTTGATTTTTCTGTTGTTTTTTCTAGCTTCTTTGTTTATTTCTCGCAGGAGTTTTTCCGAATCCACCGAGTGGATTAAATCGACAAAGGGAGCGATGTATTTAACTTTATTCCTTTGCAGGTGCCCAATCATATGCCAGCGAATGTCTTTTGGGAGGCGCTCGTATTTACCGACCAACTCTTGTACTTTGTTCTCACCAAAATCTCTTTGTCCAACCTCTTCATAAAGTTTTTGGATCATTTCATCAGGTTTGGTCTTGGAGACGGCGATCAAGGTGGCACCGAAGGGAGCAAGTTCCTCTAAATATTTAGTTATTGTTGACATACGTTTTTTTAAGGTACTGCAAATTTGTGCATATTCCGATAGATAAAATAAAATTTATTACATCGATTTTTCAATTAATTTAATAACTTGAGAATTCAAACCAAACATAAAATACCATGAAACAAATAATTTTCGCATTAATAACCACGCTAATTTTAACCACGGCGCAATCGCAAGTAATCCAAGCAGCGACGCTTGGACGTTGAATCCTGCAGACGTGGCAAAATTTGAGGCCGCAGTGGCGAAGAAAAATCAGCTGTACAATAGTAAAGACGACCAGGCAAGGTGGGTCACTTTTCAGATTATGACGGGACCCAATGCCTACAACTATGTCAGAACTGCAAGTTGCTGAATCAATGACTGAATTTGATGTTGTGGACAAGACGGGAAACGATTTTTGGCAAAAAACAGTGGGTCCGCTGCACACATCAGTGGGTAATAGAATATGGGCAGTGAATACTGAAATGACCTACAACCCAACGGTGGCCAAACAAGTGAATCATAGGAGAATTATCTATTATAATGTCAAAGACGATAAGCTCAATGATTTTTGGAGATACAGAGAAAGGGCTAAAAAAATCTGGAAAGAAATGGAGATGGAAAACAGGGTGGGAGTGATGACTTGTCTGTCTGGATGTGATGGTAACTGGGTGCAGGTAAGATTTCATCATAAAGATTTCACGAATGAAGAGGAAGCTTGGGAAAATATGCCTGCCTTTGCTGAAGCATACAATGGTTTATTTGGAGAGGGGTCTTACAAAGAGGATCTAGAGCGGCTAAGGAATTCTTTAATGCCCAATGGTAGAAGAATTCGTCATCATAAGCGATTGCCGGAACTTAGTTCTTCTTGGAGATAGATTTTATTTTAAAATATGCATTAAGGCCTCTTTTAGAGGCCTTTTTTCATAATTTTGAAATCAGAATAAGGTTATTTTATCTTCATAAAAAAACAGATGGCTCATGCTTTCAGAGCGCCTTTTAGTGGTATTCTCTGATACATAATAAGGCAGATAGCTTCCCAGATTGGTTTATATCCCATTAAGAACTTATTTTGCGGTATGTTGATTCCATTTTTCAATGGCCTGTTTTTTGGTCTCATGTTAATTTTTGTTTTTGGCCCTACTTTTTTTGCTTTGATTCAAACAAGTATTCAGCAAGGGGTCAAGCGCAGTTTACTTTTCGTATTAGGGGCTTTTTTTATTGATTTTTTATTTGTTACCGTTTCACTCTACGGATTATCAGACTTATTGAATAATCCCGATACAGTAGAGGTTAGAAATGGGATCGCCATGATTGCTATGTTGGGTGCCGGGGTATACTACTGGTTCAAGACGCCTTATCATCCAGATAAAAAAACGATAATTTCTCCGTTGAATGCTTCTTTTAAATACCTTTTTAAAGGAATGATTATCAACTTATTAAATCCATTTTTATTGGTCTTTTGGATTTCTCTTATCTCGGTGGTAGAAGCCAATTACAATTATGATGATAAAGGTAATAGGTATTTCTTTTTGGGTGTATTGACGATTTCCTTGATCCTTGATATCTCCAAGTCTTTATTGGCGCAAAAATTAAAGGACTTGATCCAACCCAAAGTCATCGCCAGTGTAAATAAAATTTTGAGCATCGTGATGTTATTGTTCAGCCTTCGCATAGGTTATGCCCTTATAACGTCATGATTAAGGCTTATCCAGTAGCCTCCTGTGGTAATTGATCTGACCGAGATGATAGTTCAAATGGCTCATGAGATGAAAAAGAAAATATTGAACCGTCATTTCATAACCCAAAACGTCGATGGGATATTTCAGCTGCATTTTGGTAGTGTCTAATTGGTCGAAAGCGAGGTTGATGGCTTCTTTAGTGGTTGCAATTTCGAGACTCAAGGCCGCTTTAGAGAGGTGCGGTGTGCTGAACTCTGCTTCTCGATCTCTGATATAGCCCGTTTTCCCAAGGATATGCCCTATGAAATGTTTCAGGTTACCGGTCATATGCTTGCATAGATTTCCTGCAGAATTTAAAATCTCTTTATCAATGAGCCAGAGGGAAGACTCATGGCGATAGGCATTGATTTCTTTTTCTAGTTTGCCCAAATCTCTTAGAAACAACTTACGTAAATCTTCTTTCATTTTTTATGGGTTATCAGTGAGTATTTCATTTGATACGATCGATGGTCCTGATCAATCCAAAAGTAGATTGGACAGGAAGGTGGTTTTTAAAAACAACCAAAAAAGGAATAATGCGATGGCCCATTGTAGGTAAATATTATAATAATCTAGGGTGTCTTTATATCTTGTTTCTTTGATTTCTGCTTTTTCCAACTGATCGATTTGATTGAATACAGCTTCCAAAGCTGCTTTATCTGAGACACGATAGAACTTACCATTACCAATTTTGGCAATTTCTCTGAGATTGGTTTCGTCCAAGGTATTCTCCACGTAGCGGGGACGCCCAAAAAAATCTTGTCCAAAAGGAACTTTACCTTCCTTGCCTATCGCAATAGAATAAATGGTAATCTTGTAGGCGGCGGCCAATTTAGCAGCGGTAATGGGGTCTATATTGCCTGCGGTATTGTCTCCATCGGACAATAAGATCATCACTTTGGATTCGGATTCAGATTCTCTTAGCCGATTGGTACCCACGGCTAGCGCACTGCCTATGGCCGTTCCTCGATTTTCGATTAAACTGAAGTCAATACCGTCTATATAAGTGTTTAAAAGCTCATAATCGGTCGTCAAGGGGGATCTCGAATAGGCATCTCCAGAGAAAACAACTAGTCCAATCCGATCTTGAAACCGGCCCTTAACAAAATTCCTAGCTACTTC
>CAJJBF010000004.1 GCA_905182375.1 Flammeovirgaceae bacterium UBA4465 | reverse complement strand
CCTTACTTAACTCAGGGAAGTAATGTTTTATTAATGTGGCATTCAAATCAATTTTTCTGTTTTGGTATGACTTTAAAGGAAAACGGAGCGATTTAAACAGGAAGTTTTTTGTCATATTAAATCGACGACTTACAAATAAAAAGAAGCTAATTGAGCGAATATAGGCCATAAAACAATCACAAACAAGTTCAGATTTAATGCTCAAGGATCATCAATAACTGACCATTCCTTTGCTGTGATTTATGATAATTTGGGTAAATAAAGTCTCAGAAATATTATTTTTTAGTGATATGAACGCTTGCAGAAAATTTTTTCAACTTATGTCCTTCTATTTACCCTATTGATTTGCGAGGAGTAAATATTCATTGGATTCAACATTTTAGCAGTTTATATTTAAATACTTGAAAAAGATTTGCTCTTGAAGTTTTGGTTGTCTAATTACAAAGGTTGATGCCATAGTTATTTTAAAAAGTATGACTATAAATAGGACAAAAATTCTCGTAAAATAGCTTTTATAATTACCTCAATGGGATAGGGGGGGGGGGCTAGAAATGAATGTTTTGAAGATTAATAAATCATTGCGAAAATTGGATTATAACATTACCCTCGTCACTCAAGAAAAATCCCCAATAAATATAAAGGGGAAAGATTTTTTTGATGAGGTCATCATCTTGCGTAAGACAAGAAAATATTTTGAGTTTGGATTGGCATCCCGCATCGATAAAGCTTTGAAAACTAAGGATATCCAAACGTTAATGGTTTTTGATAATAAAGACTTAGATGTCATCGCTTGGACCAAAAAAATATTTTTCAAGGAGCTAAAAGTAATTTATCAGCAACAAATGCAAATTGGTGTCAATAAGCGCGATTTTATTCATGATTTTCGCTTCAAGGCGATTAATTATTGGATCAGTCCGCTTAGTATTTAAAAAATGAGTTACTTGGAAAAACAATTTTTTTTTCAGATAGAATAAAAGTAATCCCTTTGTGTACTAAGGTACAAAAATATACGCATTGAAAGTATTCAAAAATAGCAGCGCAACAAGCATTGAATATTTTTCCCAAAGCAACCTTACTTGGAAATATTGGTATAATTACGCAAAAGAAATGTTAACTTTTTTTATTCGAAGCTTTTATTGAATTAAAAAAAAAGGTACTGACATGGAATTACTCATTTTTGGATCAGCTACGGTCAATGGCTAAGCCTCCGAAAATTATTATGAACTTATGCTCTAATTCGTTAAAAAGCAGGGTATCGAAGATGTATCTGTCTTTTACAATGCCATTGATATTTTTGCTTTGGCTTCTCACAGCGAGACCTTTGGGATGGTCACTATAGAGGCGATGTTATCAAAGTTGCCAATCATACCCACAAAATTCAGGAGGAACGAGTGAAATATTAGGTAATGGCAAATATGGATTGCTATTTGAATATAAAATCACGAAGATTTTTGTCAAAATATTTCTTGGCTTCTAAATAATGAAGTAGCCATTGACAAGATGAGCCGTGATGTGCAGGAAGTTGCGAGTAAAAGTTATACCCTTGAAAGGGAAGTTAAAGAAATTGATGAGTTAATAAAAGCGCTCATTTTAGGAGGATCATCAATGTAATAAATAGGTTAAAGATATCTAATTGACCTTTGAGATGAAGCTCATTTAAAGGAGAGGCCTTTTTAAACAGATAATTATAGTTAATAACTACTGTGACATGCTATGCTGATAGTAGCATATAGCGCTGGATATTCATTAAGATATTTCTCTTTCTTAGTTTGAAAGTCATCCTATTATTATAGATTCAGATAAGTGGAAGACATTAATTTTTAGTATTTTTTATGAAGGTAATAACAAATTTTATAGGATTTTCTTTAGATCAAAAGCGTATTTTTGCATTCTCTATGAAATTTGATCTTTTAAATACAGATACGAAAAGTGATGCTAGGGCGGCCGTTTTAACCACGGCACATGGTACCATTGAAACACCCATTTTCATGCCTGTTGGTACAGCAGGAACGGTTAAAGCAGTACACCATCGTGAGCTTGAGACTGATATCGAAGCACAAATTATTTTAGGAAACACGTACCATTTGTATTTGAGACCGGGTATGGACATCATTCAAGGCGCGGGAGGCTTGCATAAATTCATGGGCTGGGAGCACCCTATTTTAACCGATAGTGGGGGCTACCAGGTGTATTCATTGGGGGCCAATCGAAAAATAGAAGAAGAGGGAGTTCGATTTCAATCTCATATAGACGGATCATATCATGACTTTTCACCCGAATATGTCATCGATATCCAGCGGAAGATTGGTGCTGACATTGTCATGGCCTTTGATGAATGTACGCCATATCCCTGTTCAAAAGAATATGCGGAAAATTCTATGCACATGACCCATAGATGGCTGAAGAGATGTGTCCATCGTTTTGATCAAACGGAACCATTGTATGGTTTTGATCAAACATTCTTTCCTATTGTACAAGGAAGCACGTATCATGACCTCCGCGAGCAGTCTGCAGCATTCATTGCTGAACAAAATCAAGATGGCAATGCCATAGGGGGATTATCCGTAGGTGAGCCACATGAAATGATGTATGAAAGTACAGCGCTTGTATGCAGCATTTTACCCAAAGATAAACCACGTTATTTGATGGGTGTGGGCACTCCAGTCAATATTTTGGAATGTATTGCGTTGGGAGTAGACATGTTTGATTGTGTTATGCCGACAAGAAATGCGAGAAATGGAATGCTGTTTACTTCCGAGGGGATCATTAATATTCGAAATGAGAAGTGGAAAAATGATTTTTCACCTATTGATATCAATTTGGGGGGATACCTAGATACGCTGCACTCCAAAGCTTATTTGCGGCATTTGATCATCAGTAATGAGATTTTAGGCGCTCAAATATCAAGTATTCATAATCTTAGTTTTTATTTGTGGTTGGTTAAATCAGCCAGAAAGCACATCATCCAAGGAGACTTTAGTTTATGGAAAAATAGAATGGTGCAAAAATTAGCCGATAGGTTATGATTATGTCATGAAAAAACTTGATGTCTACATTCTTAAAAAATTTTTAGGAGCTTTCATCTTTGTGATGTCCATCTTGATTTTCATCATTGTCATTATTGATTTTACAGAGAAGAACGATAATTTCATTAAAAATGACGTAGCCAGCGAAGAAATTTTACATTACTTCTTGACCTACATACCTTATATGGCCAGCTTTTTGACACCTATTATCGTCTTTATAGCCACCGTATTCGTCACCGCAAAGTTAGCGGCAAAAACAGAAATAGTTGCGATATTGGCCAGTGGGGTCAGTTTTAAGAGATTCATGTTACCCTATTTTATGGGGGCTGTACTGATTGGATTCGTAAGTTTTCTAGCAAATTCCTATCTCATTCCTGAGACCAATAAATTCAGAATTGCTTTTGAACTACAATATGTAAAAAAGGCCTTTTATTTCAATGATCGAAACATTCATATTCGGGTGGCTCCAGATCTGTATATTTATATGGATCGATATAACAACCAAGGTAATGTAGGTTATAATATCACCTTAGAGCAGATCGAAAATGGTATTTTGAATGAAAAGCTTTATGCGCGAACGATGAAATGGGACACGGCAGGTCATAAATGGAGGTTGAATAGATGGAATAGGCGCGTCTTTAAAGAGGCGGATGAAATGATCTATAGTGGAGATGCTATGGATACGGTATTGAATGTATCACCCGTTGATTTTGAGAATCAAGAGAGATTGTGGGAAACTTTAACCATGAGTGAATTGAATGACCATATTGATCAACAGACCTTAAGAGGGTCAGCCGATGTAGATATCTATAAAATTGAAAAGTACATTAGGTTCATGTCTCCCTTTTCAGTGGTCATTCTGACCTTCATTGGCATCATCGTCTCTTCAAAAAAATCAAGGCAAGGGACGGGTGTTCAGATCGCATTGGGATTTTTAATAGCCTTTTTATTTGTGATTGCTTTCATGCTTTGCAGGGCTTTAGCCGAGGCCAATACATTTAACAGTCCTATTCTGGCAGTATGGATGCCCAACATAATTTTCGGTCTTGTAGGAGTAGTTTTATATCGTACCGTTCCTAGATGAAGCAGAAAACCAAGGATATTATCTTTCTCCATTTCATCGTACTTATATGGGGGTGCACAGCGGTTATAGGCTTGTTAATTGATCTGACGCCTGTTGAAATTGTCTTTTATCGTACGGGTATTGCTGCGTTCTTATTGATCATTGTTCTTTTGTCATTGAAGCGATCCTTTTTGTTGAGTTCGCGTCGGTCTTTGTTGAAAACAGGTATTGTGGGGTTTCTATTAGCAGCCCATTGGGTACTTTTTTTCTTGTCAGCAAAAATATCAACCGCTGCTGTTTGTTTGGTGGGTATGGCCACAACCTCTTTTTGGACCAGTATTATTGAGCCTCTTTTTTTCAAAAAGCAAATACAGCTGTTTGAAGTTTTGTTGAGTCTATTGGCTTTATTGGGAATTTTGATTGTCTTCAATATGGAAATCCAGTATTTTCTAGGACTGTGTTTTGCTATAGTGGCCGCTATTTTAGCAGCACTTTTTTCTATTATTAATGTATCATTGATAAAAAGTGATGATCATTTTGTCATCACTTTTTATGAAATGGTATTCGCATGCCTATTTACGGGTATAAGTTTACCTTTCTATTTTCTTTATGTGAGTCAGGAAGTTTTTGAATGGCCAACTTTAGAACAGGCTATGTGGCTACTGATATTGGCGAGTGTTTGTACCGTATTTGCCGTTTCCTATTCGATTAAATTAATGAAGCGACTCTCCGCTTTTTTTGTCAATTTGACCATTAACCTGGAGCCTATTTATGGAATTATATTGGCCTTGCTGGTTTTTGGTGATAGCGAGAAAATGAGTCATGGGTTTTATTTAGGTACGGGTTTTATTTTATCTTCCGTATTGTTGTATCCACTACTCAATCGCAAAAGAAAAAGGAAGGCCTTGGAGACTGATATTTTAAGATGAATCGGTTGGAAGTGTTAATGAACGAAGGATACATTCGTGTTTTTGAAAAGTAGTAATGGCTGGAGGTTCTTCAAACAGGCCATAAAGGGCAGATCCTGATCCACTCATAGCAGCATAAAAAGCGCCTTGATCGTAAAGTCGTGATTTTATTTTAGTCAAGGCAGGTGTGTTTCTGAACAAGGGCTCCTCAAAGTCATTATGGAGTAGGGAGTGCCATTTTTTTAAATCTTTCAATGAGTCTTCCAATGAATTTTCGGATATTTTCGGTTGGATATTGGCATAAGCATGTGAGGTGCTCGTATGTAGATCAGGAAATATTACAATAATGTAATATTTTGATAAATTGAGTTCATAAAGTTTCAATTTTGTCCCTGTTTTGGAGGCAATGGCAGGTAAATTATCTATAAAAAAGGGGCAATCACTTCCCAACAAACTAGCATAATGTTTAAGATGTCTACTGGTGATTTTCAATGAAAAAAGCTGATTAAGCATCCTGAGCGTAAATGCTGCATCTGCGGATCCGCCGCCTAAGCCAGCACCCATAGGGATGACTTTATGTAAATGTATGTTGATGGGGGGTACGCTGTAATGTTTTTTAATGAGTTCATAGGCCTTTACGCATAGGTTATGCGTAGGTTCACCCGGAATGGCGCGTCCTGTTTGAACAAAAGAAAATGATTTTGCGGGTACAATCTCTAGGATATCATGCCAAAGTAAGGGATACATACAGGTTTCAATATCATGAAATCCATCTGCTCTTTTATTGAGAATGTTAAGCCCAAGATTAATTTTCGAGTTAGGAAAGGTAATCATGAGATCAATTTAAGTTATTAATAGTTTACCAATTGATGAACCGATCATTTTCCCAACCAATATAGACAAAATGATAAGAATTGGACTCAAAAGATCAGATCAAATGAGCTTCCTGAAATCAATTTTATTTTTGCAGTGTTTCCACGATTTTATCGGTCATGCCTGATGATGAAAATCCTCCATCATGCATGAGATTTTGCATGGTAACCATTTTGGTAAAATCTGAGAATAATGAGATGCAATAATCTGCACATGCTTCGGCAGAAGCATTTCCTAAAGGGGACATTTTATCTGCATAATCATAAAAAATATCAAATCCTGGGACACCTGAACCTGCAGTCGTCCTAGTTGGAGACTGCGAAATCGTATTTACTCTTATTTTTTTGCTTTGACCGAGTCGATAGCCATAACTCCGCGCAATGGATTCTAATACAGCTTTTGCTTGGGCCATGTCCGAGTAATCTGGAAAAGTTCTTTGTGCCGCAATGTAGGAAAGGGCTAAAATGGAACCCCACTCATTAAAGGCATCTAATTTTTCACCTACCTGCATGACTTTATGGAAAGAAAGGGCCGATATATCAAGTGATTTTTGAAACCAATCGTAGTTCAAATTGCCATAAGATTTTTTCTTGCGAACATTTGGACTCATTCCGATCGAATGAAGAACGAAGTCTAATTTTCCTCCCAAAATCTCAGTTGATTTACTGATTAAAATTTCTAGGTCTTCTAGAGAAGTGGCGTCAGCGGGAATGATTTCTGCACTACAAATCTCTCCTAACTTGTTAATTTCGCCCATTCGCATGGCAATAGGAGCATTACTTAAAGTGAACTGAGCACCTTCATCATGGGCTTTGAGGGCAACTTTCCATGCAATTGAGCTTTCATCCAAAGCTCCAAAAATGATTCCCCTTTTACCTTTCAATAGATTATAAGCCATTTCTTTAATATTTAAGTTGCAAAAATAATGAAAACTATTTCTTTATTGAGGTAATGACAACAATTCCCGCGCACTTTTAAAGGCACTTTCCGTGGGATGCGCTCCTGCAATCATTTGGGCGATGGCTTCGATACGTTCTTCGGCTACCAATTCTTTGATTTTAGTGACGGACTTATCGGCACTATGGTCTTTGTAGACAAAGAAGTGAGCCTCTCCTCCGGCAGCAAATTGGGGTAAATGACTAATGGAGATAACCTGATGATTTTTTGCCATGGTTTTCATCATTTTAACCATTTTAATGGCGATTTCTCCAGAAATTCCAGTGTCGATTTCATCGAAAATAAGCGTAGGTAATGCAATTTTATCTGCGATTAAATATTTTATGGCAAAAATGAGCCGAGACAATTCACCACCAGAGGCGATATTTTTAAGTGATTGTGGAGCGACACCTTTATTGGCTGAAAATTGAATGGAACATTTGTTGATTCCATTTTTATTAGGTTCAATGACTTCTATTTCAATTTTTACTCGACCATTTTCAATGCCAATTTCATGAATGATATCGGTGATTTCTTGCTCAAAATTAAGAGCTGATTGCTGACGAAGTTTTGAAAGTGCTGTACCATGTATCATTAGTTGATTCATAGCTAAATCCATTTGCTCTTTTGATGCAGTGAGTTTTTCATCAAGATGATCTATTTCATCAAGTTTCTCAGATAATTGCTCCCTCAGATCAATGAGGCCTTTCATTGTATGAAGTTCATGTTTTTGCTGCAAGCGATAAATGAGTGAGCGTTGTTCGTTAAATTCGGCTATTCTCTGGGGATCGAATTCAATCTGTTCTCGTTTCTCTAGCAGAACTTCAAAGACATCTTTTAATTCGATTAATGAGCTTGTGATTCTTGCTTGAGCCTCTTTGAATGTTCCTGAAAGACTACTGATAGATATCATTAAGTTATCCAATAGTTCCAGTTGTTTGATTACAGAAAAGTCTCCCTCATCTAATAGATGGATCGCTTGAGAGAGCTTTAGTTTAATTTCCTCTGCATGCTGCATGGTAGTCAAATTTTGCTCTAGGCTTTCTAAATCAATGTCATCTAGCCCTGCATCTTCTAATTCTTGAAGATTATGACGTTCATAATCTTGATTCTTTCGAGAGGTAGAATGCCATAAAACCAACTCTTCATATACCTTTTTCCGGCGTTGATAGATCTCATAGGCTCTTTTGTAGGCTTTGAGCTGACGTACATTAAGTGAAAACTGATCTAATACATCAAGTTGGTATTGGTGATTTCCTAGATTTAAGGACTCATTTTGAGAATGGATATCCATGAGTTTTAAAGCAAAGGTTTTGAGTACCTCTAAATTTACGGGAGTATCATTGATAAAGGCCCTACTTTTTCCGTTGGGAGAAACCTCTCTACGAATGATGGTCTCCGTTTCATAGTCGAGCTCATAGGTTTCAAAAAAAGATTGAAGTTCATAGGCAGAGATGTCAAAATGCCCTTCGATTTGGCATTTTTTAGAGACATCCCATAGGGCTTTACTATCTGCACGACGGCCCATCAGCAGGCCTAAGGCACCCATCATAATTGATTTTCCAGCTCCCGTTTCTCCCGTAATGACATTCAATCCCGGAGCAGGGATCAGTTCTAATTCCTTAATTAAAGCAAAATTAATGATTGAAAGCGATTTGATCATATCAATCAGGTTTGTACATCTCTCCAAACTTCATCCAATTCTGAGCGGAATATGAGGGCTCTTTTCATAGATGAATTTTGATATAAAATTTTATTTCCTTCAATACTAATCATTTTTCCAAATATTACCGCACCATCTTTGCGCATAAATGTGAGCCATTCTTGAAAATGGATTTCTAGATCTGATAGAGTTATTCTGACTTGTCGACTGGGCATTATTTAATCATCTCTGCAAAATCTGAACGCTTGGTTGCATCAATATTTACAAGCATATTGTAAGTCCGCTTGCGAAGGGATGGATCTCCTTTTGAAAATATTTTACTGAGCTCGTCAGTTTTGGCATCTAGAAAGCTAATGGTAAGTATCGAACGGGGTCTTGCTTGGTTGACTTTTAGTACTTTTTGGATACTTTCAGAGATCATTTTTCTGGCCTCTTCAGGATTTTCCAAAAAATGATCCATGCCTTGTAAGTGATATTGATAACTGGCATCTCTTATGGGTTTCATTTGAGCATTTAACAAATTCTCTATTAACCAATAGCGATTTCTGATACTATTGAATTGATCCCATCCTATAAAACCAGTATTTTGGGCGTTGGTCACTACCCGCCATGCCAGATTGAAGTAAGGCTCGCCTCTTAACCTTCCAAATGAATCATAATCCAAGCCAATGATCACTAAAGCATAATATGATAGGAGAGAAGAAAGGTTATCAATAAAGCTATTTTCATTATAGATGATGGGCTGAGAATTAACATATTCAAATACCCAGTCTCTATCACCAAAATTCAATAGGATTGTTTCATGATTGGTGTTATATACCGGTCTAGAGGAAAGTACCTGTACGGAGGCTTGGTATTGCCCCAATGCAGGATCACTTGCGCCGGTTAGTGTAAGAATAATATTACAATTAATTCTTTCTTTAACTTTAAATTGATCAGAAGTCCATTTTGTATTATTGAGAAATTCGCTAAAGACAACTTCCATTTCGGAAATAGTACTTGGGTCACTACTTTGAATGGCTTGCGCATTGATGATTACACGACAATTCAGCTCTTGACTTAGCAGTACCATCGGAATTAAAAAAAAAATTAATGTAGCGAGCTTAAGCATAGCTTTCCATTATTTTCAAAATATCTTGAGCAACCTCTTTTTTATCCTTTAAATCAAAAGGAAATCGTTTTTCAAAGCGATCATAAATGGTGGTTTTATTGGTATCTTGACCAAAACCGACACCAATATCTTGCAACGAATTTAGAACAATAAGATCTAAATTTTTACGCTTTATTTTCGCTTTAGCCGAGGCTTCTTCATTATGGGTTTCTAGGGCAAATCCAACATGGATTTGTTTTTCAGTTTTTAGTTTACCCAATTCATGAGCAATGTCTGGATTTTCAATCAAGGTTATTTTCAGAGGATTACCATCCTTTTTATGCTTTTTGTCAAACGCCTTGCTGGGTTTGTAATCGGCTACTGCAGCAGTAAAAACAGCGAAGTCGATGTCTACATATTGCTGAATACATGCGACCAGCATTTCATCAGCTGAAGTGACTTTAATGATCTTGATATCAGTGTGTTTAGGGTAATCTTTTACAGGACCAGAAATAAACACAACTTGAGCCCCTTGCTTAGCAAATAAAGTAGCCAAGGCATATCCCATTTTACCAGAAGAATGATTTCCAATAAACCTAACTGAGTCAAGAGCCTCATAGGTAGGGCCGGAGGTAATCAACACTCTTTTATTATTAAAGGGCCCTATTTTGAAATGTGCTTCCAGAATATTAATGATGGTTTCTGGCGCAGCCATTCTTCCTTTTCCGTTCAGACCACTGGCAAGTTCGCCTACATCGGAGGCAATGAGATGGTTTCCACGTGAGACCAGTAGATCAATGTTTTTTTGAGTTGCTGGATGCGCCAACATGTCCAAATCCATTGCTGGAGCAAAATATACAGGACATCTTGCTGAAAGAAAGACAGACAACAGAAAATTATCACATAAACCTTGTGCCATTTTCGAGAGGGTATGGGCCGAGGCCGGTGCAATGATCAGCACATCTGCCCAAAGACCGAGAGCAACATGATTGTGCCACTCTTCTGAATTATTCTTATAAAAAGAGGTATAGACGGGTTGTTTCGATAGAGTGGATAGAGTGGTAGGGGTAATAAATTTTTTGGCACTTTCCGTCATAATGACTCGTACCTCAGCTTGTTCTTTCATTAAAAGCCGAACAATCAATGCTGATTTGTAAGCTGCAATAGACCCGCTAACGGCTAAAAGAATTTTTTTTTGTGCCAGCATAGGCTTGGGCAAGTTACAGTTTTATGCCCTCTGCGTCATCTTCATCCCGTCTTCTGAATATCACCTCATCGTTGAGGAATTCCTCAGTCGCTGTGGTGGTTGGCTTTGGCATCCGCTCGTAAAATTTAGAAATTTCAATTTGTTCTCTGTTTTCAAAAATTTCTTCTAGATTATCGACGGTAGAGGCAAATTCAGCCAATTTCCCATTCAATTCTTCTTTCTGAATGCTTGAGATTTGTCGGGCACGTTTGCCTATGATTACCAAAGATTCAAATATATTCTCTGTAGGTTCTGATAGTACAGAACTTTCTCTTGTTTTGAGTGATGCGTCAGTAGCCATAATCTTTAATTATTTCAAAGGTCAAATTTAGATAAAAAATCTGTACAATTCACATAATATTCTTCGGCTTCTTTTAAAAAGTTACTGTTAGGATATTTATCAACGAAAGTTTGATACTTATCTACACAAGATTTAAAACGTTTATTTTGAACCGAACGAATGCTGGCTTGCGCATAGTCATGTGCTGTCTTGATGGTCAAGAAGAAAGCCTCTTCTTGAAAAGAAGAACCTGGGAATTCCTTGATGAAATATTCTAAAGTGACGATAGCCGCCTCATATTTTCGCAGTTTAAGATATAATCTGGCATTTTCAAATTCTTTTTTTTCCAGTCTAAGTTCTAGTTCATTAACAATTCCTCCCGCATTTTTCGCAAATTCTGAAGTGGGGTATTGATTGATGAAGTTCTGCATCACATTGATGGCTTCATAGCTCGGCGTTTGATCTAAGTCATATTCTGGCGATTGCATATAGAGCGAATAGCCAAACATATAATTGGCCTCAAGTGCTAAATCACTCCGAGAATAAACTTCCAAGAAGGTTTCAAAATAATGGGCGCTTAGAATAAATAAATCTTGGTAGTAGTGCGCGTAGGCATAATAAAAATTGGCCGATTCGGCTTCCTTGGTACCTCGAATAATAGGGAGTATATCCTCGAAAAGGCCAATAGCTCTGGCAAAATCCTTTTTTTCATAATATTTCATGGCTGCCTCGTATTTCGGCTGCCAATCACTAGTTTTACGTAATTTTTGGTACTCAGTACAACTCGTAATGAAAAGGCATAAAAGGCCTATGAGAGATATTTTGATATAAATTTTGATCATTTTCTAAAATATTACCGCAAAAGTAATGCACTATTGTTATAAAATTATTAATTAAGTGCACCTTGTATTTTTTTGCCTCTTTTTCTTTCCTGAAGTTTCTTTTTATTTTCCTCTCTTTCTTGTTCATCAGGTTTAACTTTTTCTTCAAGATTATTTGAGGGGACCAAAACGTCGTCAAAAATGGGTTTTACAAAAACATCTTGGAGCGAAGGTCTTCGATCAATCATCCAGTTGAAGTCATCCAGTGTTTTGTCTGCTTCTGTAATCATGTGTGGGGGTAAGAATCGACCCTCTGGAGATTTATATAACGTAAAGTTATTAATTTGATTGTTGAGAAAACGAATGGTCATATTGCTTGTTAGCATTTTATTGATTCCTAATAAAACCGTATCTGTTTCATCCATTGAATGGAATAGACTTTCACAATTACCATTAATATCAATGTAGTTTAAGCGTTTTTTGAAGAAATAGATGTTCATCAATCTTCCTTTTATTTGATTGAAATTACTGACTGAATCTTGGGTGATCAGAAATGCATTTCGTTTTAAGTCCATTTTTTCTATACTGCTGTCGTTAAGGAAGATGGCGATCGTATCTGACAGGACTTGATTTTGCCCTGTCCATAAAACAGGATTTCGATAAAGCATTATAATAGAATCAGCCAAAAAATAAGCGGAAGAATCGGCAATGCCTTGGACATTCATTTTAAATATCCTAATGTCTGGATAGGCCAATATTCTTCTAACAGAGTCGTATTCACTTTCGATGGCCATCATCGTATCTGCGGCTATGTAAAAAGTATCTAATTTCATAATCTTTTTCATGATGGCATTACCATATATTTTGCTGTAGCCATTGACCTTATCGTGATAGCCTTCATCGCCGATTAGGATAAGATTATTTTCTTTTGAAGTAAGTTTTACGTTACCCTCACCTAAATAGTACTGGTTAAAATCATCAAAAAATAATTTATCACCATCCAAGATATATTCGGAGGTTTCAATATTTCCGGATGATATTTCTGTTTGACTGATTTCCGTTCGGAATTCACCTCCGTCAGCATATATTATCGTACCCTCTTTATTGATGATTTCAGTAGGACCAAAGCTATAAGCTATTTTGGTAAGTGTATTGTATCTTAGGGTATCAGTTTTTAAAGTAAACTCTGGAGACTGCAAAACTACTGACTGATAAAATCGTGCGATATTTTCCTTGGCATAAAAATAGCCTAATGTACTTGAAAGGATATTGGTGGTGTCAATCAATTGTCCTCCATTGTAGTAATAGGCGACTTCGGTGTCTAAGCTGTAATCCAAATGGTCAGTATAGAGTTCCTGATATCCCCGCTTATAAATCACGTCTTCGCGAAGTTGAGCGATGCGATCTTCTCCTTGATATAAGAGCCGATCGGAAGTTACGACGGTTGAATCATTGATAATTTTCACATGGTCGTAAGCCCTCATTTGATTTTCGGCTTTTTTATAAATAGCACTGTCGCAATAAACAGTAGTCTCTTTCTGAACAAAGACCACACTGTCAATAAGATATCTTATCGATTGACCCTCTTTTCGAACCACTTCCTGCTTACCTTTGGCGGTATATTTAATTCTCTTCTGAGCCATAGATGCCAAAGAGAGGAGGAGTAACATAAATAATATAAGGTAGTTTCGCATCTCAACTTAAATGGTCTGCAAAAGTAATATATATAATGACAGGAAAATAGCGTTAATTTTATGTTAGCAAAATTAAAAGCTCATATTGAATCTCATCATTTATTTAGTACCCAAGACCGTCTGCTTTTAGGGGTAAGCGCTGGGGTTGATTCTATCGTGCTTGCACATTTGTTAAAGGAGCTATCCTTCGACTTTTTTATTGCTCACATGAATTTTGGCCTTCGAGGTCAGGAATCAGATTTGGATGCTGATTTTGTTGAGCAATGGGGCCGAAATCATGGGATTATCACTCACATTTTGAAGGTGGATACAGGGGTCTACGCAAAAAAAAATCAGGTATCGATTCAAATGGCTGCTCGATCATTGCGTTATGATTGGTTTTCTGAGTTGGCTTCCTTGCATAAATGTTCGGCTGTATTAACAGCGCATCATGCTGATGATAACTTAGAGACCGTTTTATTTAATTTGACCAAAGGAACGGGTATCCGAGGTTTAAGAGGCATGAAAATACAACAGGGACTTTTGGTACGTCCTTTATTAATTTTTGACAAACAAGAAATAATAAATTATGCAGAGAAACAGCGTATTTCTTGGCGTGAAGATCTGTCTAACGCGAGCAGCAAATATGTGCGCAATAAAATTCGCAATAAAGTATTGCCTGTTCTGAAAGAGCTCAATCCTTCAGTTTTACAAACTTTTGGGGATACGCAAGCTCGTCTCATCGCCACTGAAATGTTACTCGACCAGAAGGTTTCGGACCTGAAGACACAATATTTCAAATCAGGTAAAATAGATTGTTTGGACGTGTCTTGGGTTCGAGATCATTCATTGGATAGTTTGTTGCTTTTTGAATTGCTTGAAAGTTATCAGTTGGGCTATGCGCAATTCAAGCAAATTTTTAGATCAGTGGTTCAGAATCATTCGGCCATGTTTTATTGGGATGCATACCAATTGAATGTAGACAGGCACAAAGTTTGGATTGGGACAACAGATCAGATCATTGATCCAGCAGCACGAAGGACCATCGCTAATGCATTGGAGGCGGTTGCATTTTATGATTATCAGTTTACTTTCAATCTTATTTCATCGACTACTGAACCAGTTGATAAAAGTTTGAACATTGCTTATTTGGATATGGAGAAATTGACCTTTCCATTTACCCTTAGAAAATGGGAAAAAGGAGATTATTTTTATCCCTTGGGTATGACTCAAAAGAAAAAAGTCAGTGACTTTTTGATAGATCAAAAAATCCCTATAATTAGGAAGGAAAGCCTTTTAATCTTGACCTCTAAACAAGAAATTTGCTGGCTTGTTGGTCTCCGCATTGACGATAGATTCCGGTTGAAAAACTCAACCAAGGATATTTTAAGAGTCGAGATGAAAGATTTGAAGGGAAATGATGGATAGTAAAATATAAATGCGTTGTGCTTTCAGGGTTTTTGATAACATTTAAATTTGTGATATCAGCAGCATTACTTTTCTATTAATACCATGGCGTGTAACTTTGCGCAGCCATATCGATCGGCTCAATTTTAAACTAAAAAAAATAAATGAAGGTTACCGTTATTGGAGCAGGAGCTGTTGGAGCTACTTGTGCAGAAAATATCACCCGCAAAGAATTGTGCGAAGAAGTGGTTCTCTTGGATATTAAGAAAGGCCTTGCAGAAGGTAAAGCCATGGATATGAATCAATGTGCCACTTTAAATGGGTTCAATACAAAGGTAATTGGATCTACCAATGATTATGCTGCCACCGCCGATTCTGAAGTAGTAGTCATTACCTCTGGTATCCCAAGAAAACCGGGAATGACACGTGAGGAATTAATTGGCACCAATGCTGGTATCGTTCAAACGGTAACAGAAAATATCCTAAAGCACTCACCAAATACCATTATCGTCGTCATTTCAAATCCCATGGACACCATGACTTACCTGAGTGTGAAGTCCAGTGGTTTACCTAAAGAGCGAGTCATCGGTATGGGGGGATTGTTGGACAGCAGCAGATTTAAGTATCGTTTGAGTGAAGCCATCGGTTGTTCGCCATTGGATTTGCAAGCAGTGGTCATTGGGGGACATGGTGACACCACAATGATTCCTTTAATCAAGCATGCCACCTACAACAGTACGCCCGTTACCCATTTTTTAACGGAAGATGAGCAGGCAACGGTAGTTGAAGAAACCATGCTAGGAGGTGCGACTTTGACCAAACTCATAGGAACTTCTGCTTGGTATGCACCGGGTGCTGCTGGAGCGTTTTTAGTGGAGAGTATTGTACGTGACCAGAAAAAATTATTTTCCTCATGTGTATATCTTGATGGTGAATATGGGCAATCTGATATTTGTATTGGCGTACCAACGATCATTGGTAAAAATGGATTAGAAAAGATCATCGATTATCATTTAGATTCAGCTGAAAAGGTCAAATTTGACGCTAGTGCCTTTGCGGTACGCAATATGAATGCTGCCCTGAGGGATCTCAACTTAATATAAAATATGATTAGTTTAGAAAGTGGATAAAAAACCGTCTCAACGGGTTTTATCCACTTTAAGTAGCGGAGAACAAAAAATTGGTTAGGGCAATTCGACTCCGGTAGAGGCATTGTATATTTCGTACCATTGTTCCATTGATAACTCGAGTGCGAGTCCATCAAATGCTGTTTGAATACGCTCAATTTTCCCACTGCCGACGATGGGCATGATCTGACTAGGGTGTTTTAGGATCCAAGCGTAGACCACTTGGTCTATACTTTTTGCTCCAATTTCCATAGTTATTTTTTCAAGAACTTTCAAGATTCTGATACCTTTTGTGGTGGTCGGATGAAAGAGGTCACCTCCAGATAAGGGTGACCATGACATAGGCTTTATTTGTTCCTTCAAACAGAAATCTAAATTACCATTTTCATAATGCTCCAGACAACTGGGTGAAATTTCGATTTGATTGGTCAATAGTTTTTGATGCCAATGCTTTTGTAGCATTTCAAACTGCCCTGGGGTAAAATTAGAAACACCAAAATAACGCACCTTGCCTGCTTGATATAATTCGTCAAAGGCTCGGGTGACCTCTTCGGGGTCAAAGAAGGGAGCGGGTCGATGCAAAAGGAGTAAATCGATGGTATCAATACCTAAATTTTGTAGGGATTGCTCAGCCGATTGTAGGATGTGTTGATAACTGTAATCGTAGATTTGCAACTTTCTCTCGGGATATTTATCAGAGCGCAGCTTAATACCACATT
The DNA here is from genome assembly GCA_905182375.1 of Flammeovirgaceae bacterium UBA4465. Classification (GTDB taxonomy): domain Bacteria; phylum Bacteroidota; class Bacteroidia; order Cytophagales; family Cyclobacteriaceae; genus UBA4465. The sequence continues at coordinate 167,470 of CAJJBF010000004.1, read as the reverse complement.
TTGTGATAATTTGCATATCCTTTCTAAGGGAAGGTTGAAGGTGGAGGGCGTCTCCAAAAATCTTTTCGCAACTATAATCTCCATAAATGTCCGCATGGTCAAAGCTGGTAATACCCATCTCCATGATTTCTTCCAAAAAAGCGACTAAATCTTTTTTGCCAAGATTCCAATCCTCGAGTCTCCAAAGACCATGAATGATGCGAGATAGTGATAAATCAGTTGCAAGTTGTAAGTTATTTAAGGGCATATTTTTCAGCTAACAAATATTATATAATTTAGGTCAATGATTGCAACCATTCACTTATTCATCGACAATGTAAATTAAAAACCTAAAAATAGAATGGTATGCTTTTAATTTATTAATTTGAATGATTTATTTTAAAGATCAAATATCATGACATCACGCAGAAACTTTATTTATCAAACGACTGCTTTGGCAGTTGGGGGTCTGACTTTACCTTCATTCATTCCAACCCATAGCGCACGTGAAGACGTAGGTGTACAACTCTATACTTTTAGAGACGCCATGATCCAAGACCCCAAAGGGACGCTCTCAAAAGTTGCTGAATTAGGGTTCAAGCAATTGGAAAGTGCACGGAGTGATAAAGGCCTATATTATGGATTGACTCCCATTGAGATGCGTGATACTTGCAAGGCATTAGGTCTTTCTATTAGAAGTGGACATGTTCATTTAGATAAAGATTGGAATCAGACGATGGAGCAGGTCGCTCAGGCAGGACAAGAATATGTGATTTGTTCATCTATGCCAACTGAAGGGCAGGATATTGATAATTATCTCAGGGTATCTGAAGCATTCAATAAGGCTGGGGAGGATTGCAAAAAGCTAGGATTGAAGTTTGGATATCACAACCATTCCTATGAGTTTGAGTCTGATAAGGGGCAAGTGCTCTATGATGTGCTCCTTGAAAATACAGATCCCAGTTTAGTTCATATGGAATTAGATTTAGGTTGGGTGGTCATGGGGGGAAAGAATCCTATTGATTATTTCAATCAATATCCAGGAAGATTTCCCTTATGGCATCTTAAAGATATGAGCATCTTGGAAGGGGGGAGTACAGAATTTGGTAAGGGAGACTTAAACATAGCCGCAATGATTGAAAACATTGATTTATCCGGAGTCAAATACATGTTTATGGAGCAAGAAGAATATGATAATAATCCCTTTGATAGCATTCAATATAATTTAAATTATTTGGCAAAATTGGGGGAGTGATTTAATCTATTGATTTTTTTGGTTGTGACACCTCAGAACGATCTGAGTCCACATTGAGTATATGGGTTAAATTAAAATAGTCAAGATTTCGGAACACCCTTTTATTATCCATATTCCGTTTAAAAAACCTTGATTGATATCTTGACGAGTCAGCATTAAATTAGTGTTAAAAAAATATTTATGTGTACCTATTCTTATAAATCTCAATGGCTCGTATGGGTCATGCTATTGGGCATGGCATCAAATTCTTTGGCGCAATCTTTTGAAATTATCGTTGCTTCAGATGATATAGAACTCTCTTCAGGAGGGGTTTATCAAATTTTAGTTCAAGCAATAGATGCCCAAAATCAGGTCATTCCTGAAGTAAATTTCAGCTTCTATTCATCGGCTCCCCAAATATTTAAAGTAGATAAAAAGGGCTTAATTACCCCACTAGAACCCGGTCAAGGGAATGTAATTGTCATTGGTAGGTTGGAGGGAATGAAAGACTATCAGCGATTGAACTTGTGGGTAAATGTGAAGCACTCAGAAGGCACAGACCTTAAAATCATGAATCTACCCTCAGAGGTTTTTGCAGGCCAAAGAATTGGCATGCAGGTGCAATTATTGGATGCACAAAATTATCAAATTCCCAACCCAAATTTGGTATTTGAAAGCAGCGATACTCCTGTGGCTAGTGTAGACATTTTTGGAAACATAACCGCTCATCAAAAAGGCAAGACAGTTATTAAAGTAAGCTCAGATAAAATTTCAACAGAGACGGTCATTGCTGTGAAAAAAAATCCAGTGACATCAATACAATTGTCCAGCAATGTTCAGGAGGCAGTTACAGGAGAGGTGGTTTATTTTGATGCTCAAGCAATCGACAACGAGGGAGATCTTATTGAAACGATTCCCTTTATTTTTTCTTTTACGGGAGTTTCTGAAAGCCCTTCAGAGTATGCCTCCGGCATGATCAAAAACAATGGAGACTTTGTTGCCGATGTATCAGGTATTTATACCATTGTAGCTGCTTTTGGGGGGAGGGAAGCGCGGAGGACACTTCAAGTTTCAGCGCGAAATGTTACAGAAAAGGTTCAACTGAAAGGGCATGGTACTGTAAGTAATGTACATACATCCGATCTGTGGGTATGGGAAGGTATCGATGGAAGAGATTATTGTGTGACGGGCACCTGGGGAGGAAATGGGGAGGCTTATTTCTGGGATGTGACGGATCCTAATCAGTTGATTCCTATAGACACCATTAGGGTTGATGCACGTACGGTAAATGATGTTAAGGTTTCTGAGGATGGTAAAATTTGTGTAATTTCTCGAGAAGGGGCTTCCAACAGGAAAAATGGTTTAGTGATCATCGATGTCAGTAATCCGCGCGAGGCGGCCATTATCGCTACTTATGATGAAGGTTTGACCGGGGGCGTGCATAATGTTTTCATATATAAAGATCACATCTATGCTCTAAGTAATGGTGAAAGATATGATATTATCAATATTGAAGATCCAAAGTCTCCTAAAAAGGTAGGTACTTTTGAATTAGATGAACCAGGTCATTCGATACATGATGTTTGGATAGAGGATGGCATAGCGTATTCCTCTAATTGGGCCTATGGTGTTTGGATGGTGGATGTGGGTAACGGAATGGCAGGAGGATCACCCTCGAATCCAAAACCTATAGCTAACTATGCGTATCCAAGTGGATGGAATCATGCTGCTTTTCCTTACCATGATAAAAAAACAGGTAAATTTTATGTGATTGCAGGAGATGAGGCTTTTCCGAATGGATTAAATACTGAGGATGGACCAACCATTCCATCTGGATTTCTTCATATCATAGATTTCACAGATTTGGAGCACCCCGTTGAAGTAGCTAAATATGAAGTGCCGGGAGCAGGTTCTCATAATTTATGGGTAGAAGGAGACTTGTTATATGTTGGTAACTATAATGCAGGCTTGAGAGTAGTTGATCTTTCCGGAGAACTAATGGGAGATCTTTTCAAACAAGGTAGAGAAATTGCATGGTTCTTGCCTGCTGATGCCAAGGGTAGAATACCTAATGCACCGATGACTTGGGGACCCCAACCTCATAAAGGACATGTATTTTTCACGGATTGGAACAGTGGATTATGGTCAGTGAAAATAGATATTAAAAAGCCAAAAAACATTAAAGTGGAAAAAAGATGATTAGAAAAAGTCAGTTGCTTTGTCTTTTCTTGTGTGTATCGTTTATTGGATTCTCCCAAACGTACTTTTTATATGTAGCATCGGAGTCTGAGGATGAAGTAGCGTTGATCAAATTTGATGGTTCTCAGGGTTTTGTAGATGAGGTCATCACGGTGGGTTACCAGGCTACAGAAATAGAAGGACCCCATGGCCTTGCAATAGATCCTTCGGGTGATTTTTGGTATGTGACTATGGCACACGGAAATCCTTTTGGAAGAGTATATAAATATGCAACTGCATCAAATAAACTGATAGCTTTTGCTGAGTTAGGAATTTTTCCGGCAAGTATGCAGATCAGTCCTGCCAATGGGATGCTTTTTTGTGTCAATTTCAATCTCCATGGTAAAATGGAACCCAGTACGGTTTCAGTTGTCGATCCTTTTGCAATGGAAGAGCTTATGCAAATTCAAACAGGGGCGATGCCTCATGGATCTAGAATCAGCCCTGATGGGTTGAATCATTTCTCTGTGGCCATGATGTCTGGAGAACTTTTTGAAATAGATGTCATGAATATGGAAATAAGTCGAAAGTTGAACCTAGATCGTTCTTTAAATTCCATGTATAAAGAATCAAGTGATGCGGTAGATCATGCGGCGATGGGACATGTAATGAGTCATGAGACATCTCATCAGGATAATCATCATTCTGCGATCAAACCTACTTGGGTCAGCCCACATCCAGATGGTCAACGAGTTTTCGTTGCTGCAAACGGAAAAGATATGATTTTAGAAATAGATCTGCTCAAATGGGAAATTACTCATACCTTTTCAACGGGAAAAGGTCCTTATAATATAGAAATTACAGCGGATGGTAAAACAATGATTGTAAGCTATAAAACCGAAGGTACTACTGCTATTTGGGACCTTGATCAGGGGAGAGAATTGGCGGTTATTAAGAATTCTAGAGAGATTACTCATGGCATTTCGGTTTCTCCAGATCATAAATATGCATTTGTTTCGGTGGAGGGAAAAGGTAATCAGCGCGGTGCAGTAGATATTATTTCATTGGAGAAATATAAATTAATTGATGTGGTAGAAGTAGGTAAGCAAGCTGGAGGTATTGCTTTTTGGAAAGTGGAAGAATAGTTCTTTGCTGAGGTATTCTTCTGAAAAATAAAAGTTATAACGTACATTTTAAAGTATTCACTTTTTTATGGAAAAACGCGCATTTTTAAAAGGACTAACAGGTTTGGGATTATCAACACCTTTGACTTTTAATCACCTCGATACCCTGATGTCATCGATAAGTCACCTTTCTGATAATGCCCTAGCTACCCAGGAAGATTTTTGGTTAAAAATAAGAGCAGATTACGGGTTGAAATCAGATTACATCAACTTAGAAAATGGCTTTTATTGTATCATGCCAAAATACATCGAAGAACATTACATCGAACATGTGAAGGAAATTAACTTTCAAGGTTCTTATTACATGCGTACGGTGCAAATGGAAAACAAAAAAAACAGTGCTATGCGTCTGGCAAAAATGGCTGGTTGTCTTCCTGAAGAGCTAATTATTACCCGTAACACTACAGAATCACTCAACTTAGTCATCCAAGGTCAAAATTGGAAAAAAGGAGATGAGGCCATCATGGCAGCACAAGATTATGGGGCTATGCGCAATCAATTTAGATTGATGGAACGTCGTTTTGGGATAGCAGTAAGGGAAGTTTCAATTCCTAATCATCCCAAAAATGATGAAGAGATTGTAAAACTTTATGAGTCGGTAATTACACCAAAGACCCGATTGCTCATGATTTGTCATATGGTCAATATCACCGGACAGATTATGCCCGTTCAAAAAATTTGTGATATGGCGCATCGCTATGGCGTTCGTGTGTTGGTAGATGGCGCACATGCTTTTGGTCACATTCAATTCTCGATTCAAGACCTACGCTGTGACTATTATGGGACCAGCTTGCACAAATGGCTAACCGTTCCCTTAGGTGCTGGATTTTTATATATAAATAAGGATCAAATAGCTGATCTCTGGCCATTATTTGCTGAAGACCCACGTGATTCAGAAGATATTTTACGATTAAATCATGTAGGCACTTATCCTGTACATACAGACCTCGCCATCATCAATGCAATTGATTACTACCATAAAATTGGCGGCAGTCGAAAGGAGGCACGGTTGCGTTACTTACAAAAATATTGGACTGATCAAGTTAGAGAATTATCTAAAGTGGTGGTCAATACACCTCTAGACTCCAAACGATATTGTGCGATTGGAAATGTGGGTATTGAAACTATGGGACCAGCAGATTTTGCGAAGAAACTGTTGGATGATTATCAAATTTGGACCGTAGCCATTGATCGTCCGGGCGTGCGTGGGTTGCGGATCACTCCTAATTTATTTACTACTCCTAGGGAATTGGATGTATTGGTAAAGGCCATCAAAGAGTTGAGTGCCTAGTTTAACAGTAATTCTTTATCTTGACAGGAATAAATGAGTCTTAAAATATTTGGTTTTATTATTAAGCTTCTGAGGGCTTCAAGCAAATTAATTTAAGTAACATGAATTTTTCGATCATTTTTTTAATTTCAGAAAAATATGAAATCCACTGATAATGAAAAGGTAGTAAGTCATACTTCTATTTTTAAAAAGCAATTGCTTCATAAGAAAATAGTTGCTCAATCTACTTTAAAACAGCGTAAGGCAAAATTAAAAAAATTACTTAGGGCCATTGAGATTACTTACCGAAAGGAAATTCAAAAAGCGTTATTTGATGATTTTGGTAAAAGTCCTGCTGAGGTTGATTTGAGTGAAATTTACGCAGTTACCGGTGAAATCAAATATGCCCTCCGTAATTTAAAATATTGGATGCGAGATCAGGCGGTGTCTACAAAACTCGCTTTTATAGGCTCGTCTTCCAAAATCAAATATGAGCCCAAGGGCAATGTATTGATTATTGCCCCATGGAATTTCCCAATAAATTTGAGCATCTGTCCACTGATTTCCGCCATCTCCGCAGGCAATACGGTTATACTGAAGCCCTCTGAGCATACGGTGCATGCATCGGCATTGATTAAGCGTATGTTGAATGATCTTTTTGAGGAGGCAGAGGTGGCGGTCATCGAAGGGGGTATCGATGTGAGTACAGGTTTACTAAAACTTCCCTTTAATCATATTTTTTTTACGGGATCACCTGAAATAGGTAAAATAGTGATGCGTGCGGCAGCCGAAAATTTAGCTTCGGTCACGCTAGAACTGGGGGGCAAATCACCTACTATTGTGGATGAAACTGCAGATGTAGTCGCAGCGGCTAAAAAAATTATGTGGGGTAAGTTTTTGAATGCAGGACAAATATGCATAGCTCCCGACTATGTTAGCGTACATCGCAGTCAGGTAAATGCGTTCATTGCTGCCTCAAAAAAAACGTTACTTGATTTTTTTGGTGAGGATTCATCAAACTCCCTAGATTATACAAAAATTGTAAATGACCAACATCATCTACGATTGAATAGCTATCTGGAAGACGCCAAAAGTAAAGGAGCAAAAATCGTACACGGGGGTGCTTCTGACTTGACCACCCATAGTTTCGAACCTACTTTGATCACCGAGGTCACCGCAGATGCCGATTTGATGCAGAAGGAAATTTTTGGTCCCATTCTACCAATCATTGTTTTTGAAGACATCCATGAAGTTATAGATACTATCAATAGCAAAGAGAAGCCTTTGGCCCTTTATATCTACAGCAGCAGTCAGAAAAAAATCAATCACATATTACAAAATACATCTTCTGGTGGCGTTTGTATCAATAATAATGATTTACATTTTTACAACCACGAATTACCCTTTGGTGGTATAAATAATAGTGGGATGGGTAATTCACATGGGAAATTTGGTTTTATGGCATTTTCCAATGAAAGAGGGATCTATCGACAACACATTCCTGGAGCCGTAGAATGGCTAATGCCACCTTACAGTCAACTTAAACAACAATTAATTAATTTAACCATTAGGTGGTTTTGAAGTTGAATGGGAAAAATCAAGATCATCTTATTCATTGATATTTTTAAAAATGAGGATGAAAAAAGTTTCCTGGGGAATTTTAGGAACGGCGCAAATTGCCATCAAAAAAGTTATCCCTGCGATGCTCAAAGCCGAATTTTGAAGTATCTATGCGATTGCCTCTCGCCGTCCGTCACAAGCAGAATTAATAGCTGCTCAATTTCAAATAAAGAAAGCTTATGGTAGCTATGAAGCCCTGCTTTTAGATCCAGTCATTGAAGCCATCTATATTCCTTTGCCTAATCATTTACATGTCGAATGGATCCTAAAATTACTTGCTGCAGGCAAACATGTACTGTGTGAAAAACCCATCGGGCTGAATTTATCAGAAGCTACGTTGATGGACGAAGCCCAGAAAAAATATCCAGACTTGCGTGTGATGGAAGCATTCATGTATAAATTTCATCCCCAATGGGGGAAAGTGAAGTCACTGATAGCTTCCGGTTCCATCGATACGTTGGTTCATGTATACATTCATTTTTCTTATGTTCAATTGGATCCAAACAATATTCGTAATCAGAAAAGAATGGGAGGGGGGAAGTCTGCTTGATGTGGGCTGCTATGGTATTTCTGCGGCTAGATGGCTTTTTGAAGAAGAACCCTTGAAGGTCAGTGGATTGTCAGAATATGATCCTGAAATGAAAACAGATCGATTGACTTCTGGGATATTGCAATTCAATAAAGGGTCTGCTACCTTTACCTGTGGTACCCAAATGGAGCGTTTTCAAGTCGTGCATGTTTTTGGATCCAAAGGTAAAATAGAGATCAAGTATCCTTTTAATTGCCTTGATCAAGAAGCAACCCTTATTTTGTAGCAAGGAAGTACTATTGATCGCATCTCGTTTGAACCCGTAAATACCTATGAGCTTCAAGCTGATCATTTTCCAAGGCAATCAGAACTTTGGAACCTTTATTAATTCCAGTTTCGGACTTTTTGAATAATATGCGGATCATTGAGCAGCTCAAGGATTGAACCTATATTTACTCATCAGCTTAATTGAATCGAAGGGGTTATCGTTTATTTGAAGGAACTTCCAATGCGGTAATATGTTCATAAAAAAGCTTTGATATTTTGGCCAATGTCAAGGTGCCTTGATCAAAATCTATTAAGTTTTTTGAAAGTAAAACAAGCACATAAGTTTCCCCATTTGGTAAATAAATAATACCCGCATCGTGATGCAACCCCGTGATTGAACCTGTTTTGTGTGCGACTTGTACACCGACGGGTAAAAATCGAGGAATGATATCATTAAACTCTTGTGCTTTGAGCACATCGATCATTGCTACTTGGTCTAGAGTTGTTTCACCCAAAGGCAGAGCAATACTTTTAAGAATAGTCATCAAATCTTTGGCGGTAGTCATATTGTTCAGTCCTAAATCGTATGCTTTCTGATCTTCTACGCCCCTAAGCACTTCGGTATCATAAGCCCCTAAACGCTGCATAGAGGCGGTAATATTTTTAGCACCCACTTCTTCAACTAGAATGTTGGTAGCCAAATTACTACTCGAAATAATCATTTGATTCATGAGATTAAACAGGGTCATTTGTTTGCCGATCTGAGTATAAAGTGAGGGTTCCGAATCCTCTGCGATATTCATTTTGTAGGTCGAATGGTCTACAATACTTTCAAATTTATTTTTGACGAGTATACTATCAGTAAGTGAAAATTGCCCTTGAGATGCTTGATGATACATTTCGATCATGACCGGTACTTTCATGGTACTTGCGGCATGAAATTGCTCATTTTCGTTAAGTAAAAAAACATTTTCTCTTCGATTAAGATCTTGAAAGGCAATCGCAAAGTCGCCTTCAACTTGTTCCAAGAGGGTTATTATTTTTGAATCTAAGTCTTCTGAATGCTCTATTTTACAGCTGTACAGACTTATTAATATTAATAAATAGCGATAGCATTTCACGGTTTTTTTTTGTTAAATTTACTTTTATAATTTAACAAAAAGAAGATGAATTTAGTTTTTTCGAAAAGAAAGATACTTTGGTTGAAAACCCTCTTTTGGATCTTTTTTGCTCTGTTTTTTTCAATCAATGGTCTTATAGGACAGGATATTTTTGATGAAAAATTTGAACAAATAGACGAGAAACTACCTACACCCAACAGTTACAGGACAGGAGCCGGAGCACCTGGACCTGCTTATTGGCAGCAGCGTACCGATTACGAGATAGAGGTTGTACTCAATGATGAAGATCAATCCATTACTGGAAACGAAATCATCACTTATTATAATAATTCACCCAGTACCTTGAATTTTCTTTGGATCCAACTAGATCAGAATATTAGAGCTAAAGATTCGGATAAATACAAAATTAATGAAAGATTCTATCCTGGATATTCTGTTGATGCCAATCGGTTACCCCATTTAACTTTTGATGCTGATTTTGATGGAGGCTTTCGCATCATATCTATCGAAGACATAGAGGGAAATGGACTCAGTTTTCATAGAGTAAAAACCATGATGCGCATAGATTTAGCTGAACCTTTGAAACCGGGTTCGGTAGTGAAGTTCCAAATAGATTGGAAATATTTGATTGGAAATAGGAGAGATGACGATGAGCGTTCGGGTTATGAATATTTTCCTGAGGATGATAATTATCTTTATGCGATAGCTCAATTTTATCCTAGAATGGCTGTTTTTGATGATTTTAATGGTTGGCAAAACAAGCAATTTTTAGGTCAGGGAGAGTTCACATTGAATTTTGGAAATTTCGATGTAAAAATTACGGCTCCGGCCGACCATGTAATTGCGGCAACCGGTTCATTGGAAAATGAATCGCAGGTACTAAATTCAATACAACTTGAAAGATTACAAAGTGCAAGGGCGAGTTTTGATGCGCCCGTAGTAATTATTACTGAGGAAGAGGCCGTTTTGAACGAAGGCTCAAGGTCCGATCAAACCAAAACTTGGCATTATAAGGCTGATAATGTACGTGATTTTGCTTGGGTATCTTCACGTAAATTCATTTGGGATGCACAGGCCGTACAATTGGATCAAAAAACTACGATGGCCATGTCTTTGTACCCCAAAGAAGGCAATCCGCTGTGGGAACAGGAATCGACCAAGGCCGTGGTCAATACCTTAAAGACTTATAGCTGAAATGACCATTGAGTATCCTTATCCGGTAGCCATCAGTGTCCATACAGCAGCTATTGGGATGGAATATCCTATGATTTGCTTCAATTATGGACGGCCCGATAAGAAGGGTAACTATTCTGCAATGACCAAATGGAGTATGATCAGTGTTATTATACATGAGGTAGGTCATAATTTTTTTCCGATGATCATCAATTCTGATGAAAGACAATGGTCTTGGATGGATGAAGGATTGAATACTTTTTTAGAAACGAAAACTTCTATGGAATGGTATCCTGAGATGCCCATCCAATTAGGCACACCGGCAACTATAAAAAATTTCATGAGTGGGGAAAAAGATTTCATGAGACCCATTATGACCAATTCTGAAAATATTTTATTTTTTGGTAATAATGCATATAGTAAGCCAAGTGCTGCGTTGTTTTTGTTGAGGGAAACGATCATGGGTCCTGAATTATTTGATTATTCTTTTAAAGAGTATGCTCGAAGATGGGCGTTTAAACACCCGAAACCAGCTGATTTTTTTAGAACTATGGAAGATGCTTCAGCCATAGATCTTGATTGGTTTTGGAGGGGTTGGTTTTATACGACAGATCACGTTGATATCAACCTACAAGGCGTGAGTTGGTATGTGCTCAGTGAACCTGTTTCTAAATTTCAAAGTAAATATAAGTCTACTTATGTAGATGGTACAAAATTGACAGATTTTCAATCTGTCCCTCAGCCTTGGTATGTTTTTAAAGATAAGAAAGGATTGATAGATGATTATCTTCATCCAGTCAATCAAGATGCAGTGATGGAAAAATTTATTGGAAAGAATGCTTATGAGTTATTTTTCCAAAATGATGGAGGATTGATAAGTCCGATCATTATCAAATGGATCTATGAGGATGGGACGAGTGAAATAGAGCAGATTCCGGCAGAAATATGGAGAATTAATGAATTGAATGTGAGTAAAGTATTTATAAAAGAAAAAGTGGTTTCTCAAATTATTTTAGATCCTTTGGATCAAACAGCAGACGTCAATTTTCAAAATAATTATTTTCCAAAAACAAAAGTTCCATCAAAGTTTGATCGATTCAAAACGAAAGTCAATAAGTAACGATCAAAAGTCAATAAATTCTAATGATAGTGAATTTCACTTCTCTAGAGGCATGTTTTTAATAATATTGTCCTGTGAAAACTATTTTTCTGTCTGTAATTCAATATTCAATATAAGATTTATTAGAAGGGCCATAAGGTTTGGATACCGCACTGGTTAAAATTACCTTATTTTTGTGAAATGGGACAGTACTCTTATTGGTATTTGAATCATTATGTCCATATTGTATAAATTTATTTGATGGAATTAAATTTTGAATTGTTAAAAACAGAAGCCCTTGATGATCATATATATCGAGGTCAAACGGTTGATATAGGCGCTCCACAACTCTACGGGGGCTTAGTGATGGGACAAGCTGTTTATGCAGCTGCACAAACTGTACCGAGCGATCGTATGATACATTCTATGCATGCCTATTTCATTCTTCCCGGAGATCCCTATGCACCGATCATCTATCAAATAGATCCCATTCGAGAGGGAAAGAGTTTTTCAACCCGACGTATTGTTGCCATTCAGCACGGGAAAGCTATATTTAATATGTCTGCTTCCTTTCAAATAAAAGAGCCTGGGATCTCTCATCAATTGGATCATGATCCGGTCAAAGGGCCCGAGGGTTTGTTAAATCTTAAACAGATCAACTCTGAAGCTGCCGAAAGGACAGAGGGTGTTTTGAAAGAACGTTTGAAAAGCTGGGCACAAACGAAGTGGCCGATTGAAATCAGACCCATCGAAGCATTTGATCCCTTAAACCCCATAAAGGCACCACCCAAATTGGGTATTTGGTTTAGAATATTAGAAGATATATCATCGGAGAGTTTGGCTTTTCGTCAGGCGAGTTTGGCTTGCTTATCTGATTATATGCTGCTTTCGACCGCTTTGATACCTCATGGTATTTCTTGGTTGAAAGGGGTAAAACATGCCGCTAGTTTAGACCACAGTATGTGGTTTCATGAGCCTTTTCATGGTTCTTCTTGGATGCTGTATTTGATGGACAGTCCTAAGGCAGGAAATTCTCGCGGGTTGACCCGGGGAAGTATTTATGATCAATCGGGTAGATTAATTACTTCATTGGCTCAGGAGGGTTTGATCAGAACTTAGAAGGGGTTTTTTAACCTAACACATACTAATTTATAGCCCATCGCGAAAAAAAAATCATGACACAAGAACATTCATTCATTGATCATTTCAAACATAGTTTCAGCCAAGATAATCTGGTCAAGCTGATCCTTTCTAAAAAAAGGGTAAAAACTACGGTGATCAAAATGGTGACAATTAAGCCCGTTCAGCTCAAAGGGGAATTGCGGTTATCTATGGTGACCAGTAACATGCACAATGATGTGACCAAAAATTTCACCTTGGAAGAAAGTGACGTTCAAATTTCAAATTTACTCAAGGAAGACTTTTATCAAGCTGATTTATTTACACTAGAAAAAGATTGGCACTTACTTTATTATCGGAGTGGAAAATTCAAATTAAAAAGTAAACCAGCCACTTTACATGTAGTTGATGTGGCCCATGATCATGTAAAAAAGCGCATTTTAGATCCCATTGGTAATATTTATCTGGAGCAGCTAGGAATAACAACAACGGATGGTGTCGTCAAAAAAGATAAGCAGGACAAGTACCGTCAGATCAATAAATACATAGAAACGATAGAAGTTATCTTAACTTCAGTCCATCTTCCTGAATCCTTTACTGTGGTAGATATGGGAGCAGGGAAAGGATATTTGACTTTTGCATTGTATGATTATCTGCACACTAAGTTAAAAAAGAAACCTAAGGTATTAGGTATTGAATTGAGATCAGAACTTGTTGAAAAATGTAATGCTATTGTTGGAAAAGCAAAATTCGATCATTTAAGTTTTGAGCAGGGTACGATCAAAGATGTCGTCCTTCCAAAAATAGATGTACTGATGGCCCTCCATGCCTGTGATATTGCAACGGATGACGCTATTGCGAGAGGGATTAAGGATCAGGCAAAAGTCATCCTTGCAGCACCCTGCTGCCACAAACAAATCCGCAATAGCATGAAAAATCAAGGATCTTTGGCTGCGCTGACCAAATTTGGAATCATGGAAGCGCGGCAAGCAGAAATATTGACGGATACCATTCGAGCGCTTATATTGGAGTCCTATGGTTACAAAACAAAAGTCTTTGAATTTATAGCAACCGATCACACGCCCAAAAATATTTTAATTGCTGCTGTGAAAACAAAAGAAATAGTGGTCCCCGATCCCATTATTAAAGAACAAATTACGACACTTAAAGATACCTTTGGCATCTCTTTTCATGAGTTAGAGCGTTTGATGGAAATTAAGACTTAATTATTGATGGATACTGGAAATAATAGAATAAACTATTCTATGTCATGACCTTATGGTTAATTTTAAAAAGTAGGAATAAAGTCTTTTTTTAAAAAAAATATTAATAATAAATCTTCTTATATTAAAATAATACTCTTTGGGTAGGCATTTTGGCATACTTATTGAGATATAATTATTTAAATTAATAGATTTCATGATGAAACGTATAGCACCACTATTGTATATTGTTATGATTGCTTTCAGCTTCATCTTTTCAGGATGTGAGTTAATGAATGGAACAGAAACAGCTGAAGTGGCCTATTTTACACCCATTTTTGCCACGGTTGAAGAGCTTACCATGGACATCTCTATAGATCCTCCTTTGGACTACGCCCAATCTGGGAAAGTGATTACTTATGGTGATTATGTATTTGTAAATAGTCCAAATAAAGGCATTCATATTGTTGATAATACCGATCCAGGCAACCCCATCAATAAATCATTTATTTCATTGGCTGGTAACATAGATATGGCCATTGTAGATGATCATTTATATGCTGATATGTTCTCAGCACTTGTAGTGTTGGATATCAGTAATATAGATGAACCTATTCTTTTGGAAGATTATACGGTGGAGGATGTATTCTATTTTGATCAATATTGGAATTATCCTTCTTGGGAAGAGCTGGAAGCTTATGATTATGATCGTGTAGGATATGAAAATTTAGATATGTCCCAAGGGATTGTGCTGGATTGGGAGATTGAAATTAGACAAGAGGAAGTAGAAAACTACGACATGTATTCTATAGGGGTTGCTGTGAAGGATTCTGAGGAGATGTCAACTGAAGATGGTGGCTCAGGACAAGTAAGCACTGCCGGTTCCATGACGAGATTTTTACCTATTGATCAATTTTTATACACCATCAGTTTTAATGAATTGGTTTTATTTGAATTGACCTCAAGTCATCAACCCCTACGTTGGGGGAAATTAGATACGGAGACTTGGGCAGAAACCTTATTTAGATTGAACGACATTTTATATGTGGGATCTACCAACGGAATGTTGATGTATGATGTAACTGATGCAGGTAATCCAACTTACATCAATAGGATTGAGCATTTCAGGAGTTGTGATCCTGTGGTAGCAGACGAAGCATATGCTTATGTGACGTTAAGGGGAGGAACCAATTGTTGGACAGATTTGAATGAATTACAGATCATTGATATTCAGGATCCACAGAACTTAAGTGTTGTTGGTAGACATATTTTGTACAATCCTCACGGACTTGCAGTGATAGGAGATCACTTGATTGTGTGTGATGGAACGGCAGGAGTGAAGGTAGTAGACATCGCAGACCGCATGGCGCCCACGATTCTAGGGACCTATCCTATTGATTTTGCTTATGATGTGATCGTGAGTTATCCTACGGCTTTGGTAGTTGGAGAACAGGTGATGTATCAATATGATATTTCTAGCTTACCTGAGTTGGTAAAAATCAGCGAGTTTGATATCCTGGGAAATTCCAATTAATAATTGGAGGGGGGGTCACATTTACTGTCAGCTTTCTTAAGATCTATTGTACATTTTGATCATCATCATCGGGATAAGGAATAAACGTAAAGTTTGTGAAATCTGGATGTAAGACGAAGAGACAACAGAACTCATCTGGATCTTTATAAACCGTCATGAAATCTTTCATATTTTCAATCAGTTTGCGTTCTACAAATTCTTCAGCGAAAGAGGCATGATAGGTCCAATCATTGCCCATTTGATTCTTTTCATAGAGTAGGGAACCCAAAGGAATGGCCTCCTGAGAGATCACAAAAATAGGGAATTTAGAAAAATCTCTTTTTCTGATTTGATAGCTAGCTTCCTTTAAATGATCGGATACCTTGACAAAATCAGAGGATATTTTACCTAAAAATTTAGGACTGAGTTCGGGGTCATTATGCATACTATTTTGATTTTAATAATACAATATTTTCAATGTGCTGGGTATGTGGAAACATATCCACTGGTTGGGTTTTAATCACTTCATAATGATCACTCATAAGCTCCATATCTCGGGCTTGTGTGGCCGGGTTACAGCTGACGTAGATGATGCGATCAGGCTTCAATTGATTGAGTGCTTTGATGACATTTTGATGCATGCCCATTCGAGGAGGATCCGTGATAACCAGGTCAGGACGTCCGTGTATCTTAATAAAAGAGCCGCTGAGCATATCTTTCATGTCTCCTGCATAAAATTCGGTGTTGTCAATTTGATTAAGTTTCGAGTTGAAATGCGCATCTTCAACAGCCTCAGGAACCGATTCTATACCTATGACCTTACGACTATTTTTGGCAAGAAAGTTGGCGATAGTTCCCGTACCTGAATAAAGGTCAAATACAAGCTCACTACCTTTCAGATCGGTAAATGTGTCAATTTTTTTATAAAGCTCATAGGCCTGCTTGGGGTTGGTTTGAAAAAATGACTTTGGACCAATTTTAAAGCGCAAGTCACCCATTTTTTCGATGATAAAATCGTTGCCTGCATAGGTCAGGATGTTTTGATCATAAATGGTTTCATTTTTTTTCAAATTTACCAAGTAGAGCAAAGAAGTTAACTGTGGGAACTGTCCTGCAAGAAATTGCATGACCTTTTTTATTTTTTCCTCATCGGCTTCTCCAAATTGGACGATGACCATCGTCTCTTCTGTAGTGGTCGTGCGAATAATGAGATTTCTTAACAAGCCTTGCTGTTTTTTGATATCGTAAAAAGTGAAGCCCTCAGTATCTGCAAAATTTTTGAGTGCCAACCTGATGTCATTCGATGGACTAGGCTGTAAATGACATTGATTGATGTCCAATATTTTATCAAACATTCTTGGAATATGGAAGCCCAAAGCGTTTTTATTGATGGGTCCATCCGTTTGAATCTCTTCCGGGGTCAGCCATCTTTTATTAGAGAAGGTATACTCTAATTTATTACGATAATGATCCGTTTCGGCTGATCCCATGATAGGTTCGGCTTCCGGCAGTTCCATTTTGCTTATTTTCTTGAGATTTTCCCTCACATGTTCGGCTTTGAATGTTAACTGTGCCGGATAGTTAAGATGTTGCCATTTACATCCACCACAAACACCGAAATGTTCACAAAAAGGGTCGGTTCTATCGGGAGATTTTTTATGGAAAAACACAGGAGATCCAATCAGAAATTTTTTTTCTTTGCCTACGATCTTGACGTCTATAACATCTCCTGGAGCCCCTTGATTCACAAAAATGACCAAATCATCTTTTCGACCGACCGCTTTTCCCGTGGAAGAAATGCCTGTGATTTCTAGTTTTTCAATAATCTCTACTTTCCTCATGTTGCGCAAAAGTAATAATTGTGATGGATTACCGTTCTAATGTTTGCTCATTCTTGGGATCTAAGTTAGATTAGCTGACTTTACTTCTAAGAATGAAAAATCTTTTTTCTTTCATTATTATTTTTTTGACAGTCCCTGGTATGGCTTATCATATAGTGGGAGGTGAGATTGAATTTGAGACGGTATCGTCAGGTGAATATCGGATCAATTTAGTTCAGTATTTTGATCGATTTCAAACGGATAATCCCAATCCAGAAAGTCAAGTTCGGGTATATCTTTTCAGAAATTCAGATGGGGTAGAAATGTCCAATCATATATTGAATCTAGAGGCTGAATTCTTAGTAAATTATACCAATCCAGAATGTTCTTGGGAGCAATTGATTACCTCAAGAATAATTTGGAGTGGGGCGGTGACTTTAAATCCTGAAGATTATGCTGATGCTGGAGGTTATTCCCTCGTTTGGGAGCGTTGCTGTAGGAATGCAGGAATTAAAAACATCATAAATCCAGGGGGGACAGGTATGAAATACGTGACTGAAATACCTCCATTATGGGGGGTGGATAACCAGGCGTTCGTCAATTCTTCACCACAGTTGTTTGCCCCTTTGGGAGATTATGCTTGTATCAATCAACTTTATTATACAGAATTTACAGGAATAGATCCCGATGGAGATTCTTTGGTTTATTCACTGGCTACGCCTTTGAATTCATCTTCCGCCGTCGCCTTGCCTATTCCCCAGCCCGCACCCCATCCGCTGGTATTTTTTGCGGAGGGCTATGATTTGGGCCATATGATTACAGGAGATCCCAGCCTCTCCATAAGCGACCGTGGGTTATTACGTGTGAATCCAAGTGCATCGGGATTGTATTTGTTTTCTGTGGTAGTCGAGGAATATAGAGCAGGGTTAAAAATAGGTCAGGTACAACGGGATTTTCAACTGCTGGTAAGATCTGAGGGTTGTGATCCTACTGATCCTCCGATAGTGGGAGTTCAAATTCCTGATAATGAAGATTTTATTCCAGAGACAGAGGTATTGTATTATAGCCTATCGGATGATAAATGTTTTGACTTTATTGTGAGAAACATCAGTCCTGGAGAAACCATCAGTTTAAGGGCGGAAGGCGTTAATTTTGAGGAAGAGGTAAATGATATTTTTGAATTTAATATCTACGAAAATGTTGAATCTGATTCATTGATTATTGAGGTTTGCGCGCCGGGTTGTCCACCGCTTACCAACATACCTTTCATTGTCGATTTAATCGCCGGAGATGATGCCTGTCCACTACCTCAACTGGATACCTTACGTTTGAGCATACAAGTGGAGCCCCCGCCCAATTCTTTTCCCACCTATGAGGTTACGTATGTAGACACACTCATTTCAGAAGGTGAGCGTATAGAATTTCCCATCATTGCCAGTGATGAAGACCTAGATGATTTGAGTATAGATTATTTCATAACGGGGGTTGCAGATCCTAGTATTTATGGATTTTCGTTGGAAAAAACAGACAGTGCTGCAGGTAATTTAGGGGCAGTTTTGGTTTGGGATACGCAATGTGGTGAATATGATTTCTCAATGAGACAGCAGTTTGATGTTTTTGTAAGGGTAGAAGATGCCGATACTTGTCAAAATTCAAACCTTAATTTTGCCCAATATGATCTATCTGTAGATCTTCCTGCCAATACCGTACCGATCATTTCTATTCCAAGCTATCCAGATTTTGAGGTTACCATGGAGCCTAAGGAAATTCTAGATTTTACTATTTTCAGTGAGGATGAAGATGGAGATCTTATCCGCTTACGTTTGGATGGGGTCGGGTTCAACCCTTATGTCAAAGGTGTGAGTTTTCAAGAAAGGATAGGTGAAAGTAGTACTGAAGCTGAGTTTAGCTGGACGGCTGACTGTGCTTATTTATCCACCTCTGGTGTAGATCGGTTTGAGTTCTTTTTTTTGGCTGAAGATGAAGACAAATGCAATGTTACCAATACGGATACGGTGAGGTTTGTGGTCAACGTAGTTGCGCCAGTGAATCAAAGGCCGGTTATTGATCGATTTGAACCCATACAATTAGAGGTAAATGAAGTCTATAGTCTACAGATTGAGGCATTTGATTTAGACACGGAGGATAGCATCAGTTTGGGCTTTTCCGAAGCGTTTAGAAGGCCCAGTTCCCCGTCCTTACAGATGGAGACCCAAATGGGACAGGGTTCGGTAGCTACTACATTGTATTGGCAACCAGAATGTTCCCTACTGAGAAAGGGTGCTGCTTCAACTTATGATTTAATTTTTATTGCCGAAGATGATCATTGTCCACTGTCAGCATACGATACGACGAGAATACGCTTTGAAATAGTAGAAACCAGGAATAGATTTGAAGGTTTTTTACCTCCAAATGCCTTTTCGCCGAATGGAGATGGATTTAATGATGTATTCAGCTTATCGGGCTATGATGATTCCAGTCAAAATTTACCACCGGACAATTGTGAAGATGCCTTTTGAGTACGTGGCCGTCTACAATCGCGTAGGCGTTGAGGTATTTTTCAGTAGAGAACGATCCTTTGTTTGGGAGGGCAAGGGAGCACCCGCGGGGGTCTATTATTATCTATTAAACTTTTCAAAAACCGATTATAACGGTTATTTATTGCTACTCAAATAAACAATAGTTTTTGAGTTTTGATAAAAACCTCTTGATCATACCATAGAATTTTCACCCACGTATCATGTCTGCTTAATACCTCAATGAGGTGACCTTTTTCAATAATCTCTACGGGTTCAGCACCCGCAGAAGGTGCGGACATAAGGATTACGTTGTCTGAGTTGATGATGGCTCGGTCATATTCAAATAAATCGTTGACTGAAAGGCCTAAGATAAAAATCAAACCTATTTGGATATAAATGATGGGTCTAAAAGCTTTCATTGCTTGTTTTTTCCGGAAGCTCAAAAAACTTAAAAGCAGTAAAATCGAACACAGGCTCATTTCAATTTCTATTTTAAATTCAGTCAATAAATTTCTAAAAAAGCCATAATCTGAATATTCATAACCCATCAAGTCCATTTTCTCTGCAATATTTCTCATCTTATCTAATGCTTGTTCATTTGAAGTCATCGAATAATAACTATTCAAATGAAAGAGTGCTTGAACATAGTCACCAAGTCCTTCGTCTATGTAAGCCATTTTTAATAAAAGGGCGGGACTCGCTTTACCCGTCGCAGTTATCTCACTGAATATTGACTTTGATTCAGTGTATTTCTTCGATCTGAATAGAGAATCGGCCTCAAATAATTTGGGATCAGCGCTGCTGTCTGAGGCGGTCAAAATGGGAAATAATAAAAATAATAAAAACTTATATTTCATTTAGTTTGATTTTGTAGAATGGCTGCATAGTTTTGCACCGCAAATTAGTCAAAGGACAGCGGCCAAAAACCCAAAGATTTTTTGTTAAAAATAGTAATGATTCGTTAGCTCAGCTGGTAGAGCATCTCCCTTTTAAGGAGAGGGTCCTGGGTTCGAACCCCAGACGGATCACTAAAAAACCAGATTTAATCTGGTTTTTTTATTTCTTATATTTTTTAAAAGAGCAGTGCCCATTTAAGGAAGCCGTGTATCTTGACATAAGTAATTTATTGAAGTATTTTCTTTTCCCAGTTAATTTTAAAGTTAAAAACGCTTGTTTTTTTACATGAGTAATTTTTTTTGCTAAAAATTGATTTTTTTAACAAATTAACCTAGATTATTTTTTAAAAATATTTTGTTTATTCAAAGTCTAATAAGACGTAATTTGATCGATGTTTGGAATGTTTCAAAATACTGGAGTTAGCGTTAAGCTGTAAAAACCAAATGATTAATTTCAAGTTTTATGGCAGAAGAAAGAAGAAAGTACAATAAGGAATTTAAGCTCACAGCTGTTGAATTAAGCCTATTAAGGGGTAAGGTAAAAGAGCTAGCATAAGAGTATGGCATAGACCCGCAAATGCGCCCATCATGGTGATTTCAATACAAGAACCAGAAAGAGATTACATTCCTTGAAATGGCAAGAAAATGCAAACAGTAGCAGAGAAATAAATTTCAAGACTTCCGAAGGCGTTGGCAGATGAGCGCATGGAACTGACATTTTAATCAAGGCCATAAGCATCTTCTCCTCGGGCGACAGGAAAAATTAATGTGTATTATCTTTGATTAACAAAATAATTACTGTTTAGCAAAGTATGATTAATTTGAGAACGATAAAATACTATTTCATTACTGCCAACTTCTTACTTCTATTATTTATTTGTTGCAATCCATCTAATCTTAAATCAGATCAGGTACTAACTGCTATTTTGGATAAAGATGCTGCAACTATATCTGTATTTGTGGGTAATAAAAATCAACCGATAGTTGTTCAAAACGCGAGATCAGGTTTTCGCCCTTATTTGCATCCCATTGCACCACCGGATGGAAAAGGGCTTCTTACAGAAAATAGTCCAGAGCATCATGCTCATCAGACGGGCCTCTATTGGGGTTTTACAAGAGTTAATGGTCGAGCCATGGGGCTTGATAGTTTGATGGAATTCTTTTACGAGTCCAAAACTAAAGAGCAAATAGCGATTAAAGGCCGTGACTATTTTCATAATCCGGGAGAGGATTATTGGAAACGAGTCAGCTTTGATGTCATTGATTCGGTAGGTGAGAAAGTAAGTTGGCAGACGGTGTATTTGATGCTTGATGAAAATGGAGAACCACTGATGAAGGAAACGCAGGTTTGGTCTGCGCAAGTACTTGAAGAACAATATTTACTAGAATTGGAGTGGACTGGAGAAGCTATAGAAGAAGTGGTGATAGGAGAAATGAAATACGGAGGAATGTTTCTTCGGATGCCATGGAAAGAAGGAATCAATGGTGAAGTTGTGAATTTTTCTAGGCAAAAAAACGAAAAGGCAGAAGGTCAACAGTCGTTATGGATGGATATAGGCATGCAGGTAGAAGGAAGAGATGATCTGGCCCATATCGCCATTTTTGATCATCCTGACAATAGGGGGTTTCCGCAAACCTGGAGAGTGGATTCCCAATTTGGAGTCGGACCCAGTCGAGCCATTATGGGTGATTGGAAGATTCTAAAGGGGGAGACAGAAATAATTAAACATGGATTAGTAGTTTATACTGGAGAGTTAAATGATTTAGATCTGACAGAAAAATGGAAAGGGTACATCGGAGATGATAATCTCTACGCAACTGCTGGTCTTTGGGAGATCGCTCAGGAAGCAGGGTTTGAAGCCAGGTTTCTAACGGCTGATGAACAAGTAGATGAAATGACGGTCACTGGTGGATATAAGGTCAATGCTTGGGCGTCAGAGCCAATGATAACCCAACCCATGGCATTTTGTTGGGATGACAAAGGGCGATTGTGGATTGCTGAAAATAGAGATTATGAGTCACGCGGCAGTGGCTTCTCAGGATCTGGAGACAGTAGAATCCTTATAATTGAAGATACTAATGGTGATGGGAGAGCAGACTCAAGAAAGGTTTTTGCAGAAGGCATTGCATTTCCATCAGCCTTAGCCGTAGGTTTTGACGGCGTATTTGTAGGCGCTCCTCCCAATCTGTTATTTATTCCTGACCGAAATGGCGATGATATTGCCGAAATAGAAGACATTGAGGTGAGATTAACCGGATGGGGAATAAGAGATAGACATGAGACCATTAATAGCTTCCATTGGGGTCCTGATGGCTGGCTCTATGGGCTGGAAGGATTTGCCACGCCATCAAAAATCCGAAGGCCAAAAGGAAAGGGTAAAATCTATAAGCACAATGAGCCATTCCCTGAAGATCTATTAGAAGCAGATGGCGTTGATATTAATGGGGGCGTGTGGAAATACCATCCAACCAAAGATCGATTTGAAGCGGTAGCCCATGGATTCAGCAATCCGTGGGGTATTGATTATAATGCCAAGGGCCAACTCTTAATCAGTGCATGTGTGATCCCTCATCTTTTCCATGTTATACCAGGTGGCATTTACCATCGCCAAGGGGGTCAGCACTTTAGCCCCTACATTTATGATGATATTAAGACCATAGTCGATCATCGTCATTCGTCAGCTCACGGAGGAGCAAGAGTTTACATGTCAGATGCATTTCCTTCTGGACAAAAGGATCGAATATTCATGGCTAATATTCATGAACATGCCGTTCTTTCTGATATCCTTGATCCCAAAGGTTCAGGGTTTGTAGCCAAACATGGAGAAGATTTTGTGATGGCTAATAATGCACAGTGGATAGGTTTTAGTTTAGAGGTAGGTCCTGATGGCGGCCTATATGTGCTCGACTGGCATGATGCAGATATATGTGGTAACACGGTGGCCAATAAGGAGACTGGGAGAATTTTCAGAATAATGCCAGAAACATCCCATGCTGAACAATGGGGGGGAAGGTATGATAATTTAGGTGTGTTTTCAGATTTAGAACTTGCCGAACTTCAGCGAAGCCCAAGTGATTGGCACGCAAGACGTGCTCGAGTTATTCTGCAGGGTCGGTCTGTGAAAGAAGCCATATCACCTGAGGCAATAAGCAGGTTGATAAGTATTTATAAGAAGGAAAGTAATACTGATTTGAGACTGAGAGGGCTTTGGGCGCTTCATATTATCGGTTCATTGACAGAAGATGATCTGCTTGCAGCTCTAAATGATACCGATGAATACATAAGAGCGTGGTCTATTCAGCTTTTGGGAGAAGATCAGAATCTATCAAAAGATGCATTACAAAAGTTTCATATGATGGCCGTTAATGAGAGGTCTGCGGTTGTAAGATTATATCTGGCGGCAGTTTTGCAACGAATTCCCATAAATGACCGCTGGGAGATTGTATCTGCATTAAGCCAAAGATCTGAGGATAAAGATGATCATAATATACCCAAAATGATATGGTTTGCGATGGAACCCAATGTTGCTATTGATGTCGAAAGGGCATTAAAAATAGGATTGGAAACTAAAATGCCAACCATTGCAGAATATATAGCAAGAAGGGTGATAGATGCCAATGGAATGGAGCAATTGTTGGATGTTATACAAAAGCGTTCTGTAAATCAAAAGTATCTTTTATATGGACTGCGAAACGAAATTGAAAACCGTTCCGACATAAAACCATCAGACAACTGGAAAAAGACCTATGAATTATTGTCTTCTAGCGAGTCCACAAAAGGGATTGCTATTGAGATTGCTCAGCTTTTTGGTAGTGCAGACGCCGCCAATCAGCTTCTTACCATTCTTGAAAACGCAAATGCATCGCTTGAAGATCGTCAGAAAGCGCTAACAGCGCTGGCTAGTCGGGCCTATTTGGGATTAACGCCAAGACTAGTAGAATTCATGGATGATCCGGACTTGAGAATTCAGGCCATCAGAGCGATAACTAATTACAAGGATGTTGAACTTGGTTGGGATATGTTTGATAAGTATGAAGCTTTTAATGAAAAAGAAAAGGTTGAAGTTTTGTTAGCCATGGCCTCCAGGAGAGAGTACGCAAGTATTCTTACTGAGGCTATTAAAGAAGGTCAGATTCCTAAAAGTGAAATCCCTGCTTATATAGCCAGACAGCTAAGGCGAGTTATGGGGAGTGGTTTTGTTGAAATTTGGGGTCCTATCGACGATATATCTGCTGATATTGAGTCACATTACAAGCGCTATAAAAAAATTTTGACAAGCGAAAACTTGAAGGGTGCGAATGTCATCAAAGGCAAGGCGATCTTTACAAATACCTGCGGGGCTTGTCATCAATTGTATGGTGAAGGAGGCGTTTTGGGACCAGAATTGACCGGATCGAATCGATCAAATATTGATTATCTCCTTTCCAATATACTGGAACCCAGCGCTGATATTCAGGAGGATTATAAAATGGTGGTCATCACGACTAGAGATGGCCGAACTTATATAGGAACGGTAGCCAGTGATACTGATCGCCATCTTGTTTTAAAAGTCGTAGGACAGGATAAAGTAACGATCAACAAGTCAGACGTACAATCAAGAGAAGATATGCCTAATTCTATGATGCCTTCCGGGCTAATAGATAATATGAATGATCAAGAGATTTTGGATTTGGTGGCTTATCTAAGGTCATGAAAAATCATTTATGATGAATTTAAAAATAGAAAAAAGCAAATTAAATTTTGAAAATTACATTGGCCACTAAAAGGTAATAAATAGGAGAAAATATAAATTACTTACGATATTTTTATCTTTGGTTGAAATCTGGTTAAATTTATTTAGAAATATGTTTTGTAAGCTCATGACTAGTGTGAAAATCCTTTATTTGAATATAATATTCATTCAACGCGATTAAATATTAAAATGAGGATAACACAACCTTCTAAAAGTGCCGCTGGCCTAAAAGCTGTTTTCCATTCCATGCGCATGGCATTGAAATCAATGAGCCTTATAAAAACCGGGAAGGTTCTAGCTCCCTTAAATCAAAAAGGCGGTACCGATTGTCCGGGTTGTGCATGGCCCGATCCTGATCATCGATCCAATTTGGGTGAGTTTTGTGAGAATGGGGTCAAGGCAATCGCTGAAGAGGCCACCGACCGTAGTGTAGATGCTTCTTTTTTTTCCAAACATTCAATCAGCAGCCTCAGAAATCAATCTGATTATTGGTTGGGTCAGCAAGGGCGTCTTGTAACACCGATGATGGTAAGAAAAGGGGAGAAAAATTATACCTCCATTTCATGGGATGAAGCTTTTGATCTCATTGCATCTCATTTAAACCAGCGCATAAGTCCTGATGACGCCATATTCTACACCTCGGGTAGGACGAGTAATGAGGCAGCTTTTTTGTATCAATTATTTATCCGAATTTTTGGGACCAATAATTTACCAGATTGCTCAAACATGTGCCATGAGTCCAGTGGCGTTGCCTTAAATCATACCTTAGGCATAGGCAAAGGAACGGTCAAGCTCGAAGATTTTTATCATGCCGAATTGATTTTGATATTTGGACAAAATCCAGGTACCAATCACCCTAGGATGTTATCCGCTTTGGAAAAGGCCAAGAAGCAGGGGGCTAAGGTCGTTGTGATTAATCCACTGAAGGAGGCAGGATTATTGAAATTCAACAATCCACAGGCGGTTTCTGGGATATTGGGACAAGGAACTGATCTTGCGAATTTGTATTTGCAGGTCAAAATCAATGAAGATGTGGCCCTACTCAAAATTTTGCTACTTAGGTTACTAGAAGAGGCAGAAAAATCTCCTGAAATCATAGATCAGGATTTCATTGCTCAAAAGACCGAAGGATTTGAGGCATTCATTACCGAAATTAAATCTCAGGATTATCATTCCCTCGTTGAGCGCACCGGTCTAGAAATCTCTCAAATTGAGGTTCTGATAGATTGGCTCTGTAAAAAGGATAAGATCATTGCCTGTTGGGCCATGGGTTTAACTCAACATGTCAATGCAGTAGATAATATTCAAGAGATTGTTAATCTGTTATTGCTGAAAGGGAGTATTGGTAAGGAGGGCGCAGGAACCTGCCCGGTGCGCGGCCACAGTAACGTCCAGGGAGATAGAAGCATGGGTATATGGGAGAAGCCTTCCAAACAATTTTTAGACACCTTAGCGGCGACCTTTGGATTTGAGCCTCCTAGAAAACACGGGGTAGATGTCGTGCAAGCCATAGCATTGATGCACAAAGAACCCGGAAAATATTTCATATCACTTGGGGGTAATTTTTTATCAGCGGCTCCAGATACGGATTATACGACACAGGCCTTGGAGCAGACCCAACTTTCAGTGCATATTTCAACCAAACTGAATCGATCCCACCTACACCATGGTGAGATAGGATTGATTTTACCTTGTTTAGGCAGGACCGATACCATTATTGAAAAGTCGGGCCCTCAAACATTGACAGTGGAGAATTCCATGGGGACTGTACATACCACACGGGGCTTTGTGAAATCACATACGAACCGTCTTTTGAGTGAACCTCATATCATCGCTCAGATTGCATCTAGAACCATAGGAAATGATATTGTTGATTGGCATGCATTGATTGATGATTATGATAGAATTCGAATCCTGATAAGTAAAGCTGTTGTTGGCTTTGAATCTTTCAATGAGAAGCTCAAGAAAGACGGTATTTTCGATTTGCCCAATGGACCACGAAATCAACAATTTACCAATGACATCGGCAAAGCGAGGTTTACCGTAAATGAACTTCCCAACTATCAAATCGACCCAGATGAATTACTCATGATGACGATTCGAAGCCACGATCAATTTAATACCACCATCTATGGCTTAGATGATCGTTATCGAGGGATTTACGGGACCCGAAAAATAGTTCTAATGAATAAAAAAGATGTTGAAAAGCATGATTTAGATATTGATCTTCCGGTCACTCTTTATAACAATTATGGAGGGAAGAAAAGAGAAGTTTCGGGATTGAAAATAGTAGCTTATGAGATTCCAAAGGGTTGTATTGCGACTTATTTTCCAGAATGTAATGTGTTGATTCCTCTAGAATTAAAAGCACGAAAAAGTAATACTCCTGCCAGTAAATCAGTTAAAGTGCGTCTTTTGCAGTAAGCGTTTTTTTTGGATTTTCGAGAATCACATACAGATTTTCTGGGTGATCAGGTTAATTATTTAATCGTCGTAACTTTAGACCAAGCATTTTAATTTCCGAAAATATCCGTAAACGACCTTTCATAATATATGATTATTGGGTTGAAGGATGTTGTACTTAACTTAGAAGGAAATAGATTATTATGCGTTATTCTTTATTCTTCATTTTTTCATTTTTGTTCATATTTCAGTCGTGGTGTCAAAACGATTTTTCATTATTTAAGTACCGTCATGTCGGTCCTATCAGAGGAGGTAGAGTCACGGCCGTAACCGGTGTCCCATTAGAACCTAGTACTTTTTACATGGGAGCCACAGGAGGGGGCTTATGGAAATCAAGAGATTACGGGACCTCATGGGACAATATTTCTGATGGTTTTTTTGAGACACCTTCTATAGGGGCCATTGCGGTTGCTACAAAAGATCCCAATATTTTGTATGTGGGGACCGGTTCTGATGGCTTGCGAAGCAATGTGATCACAGGAAAGGGCATGTATAAATCTATTGATGCAGGTCAAAATTGGATCCATGTAGGTCTTAAAAAAACGGGTCAGATTGGTCGTGTTTTAATTCATCCAAATGATCACAATATAGCTTATGCCGCAGCGCTAGGCAATCCCTTTAAAGCCAATGCAGAAAGAGGTCTATACCAAACCAAAGATGGTGGAAAAACTTGGAAAAATGTACTTTTTATATCTGAAACGGTTGGTATCTCCGATGTTGAATTCTTACCTGGAAATCCGCAAATAATGTTTGCGAGTGCGTGGAAGGCAGAACGAAAACCGTGGACTATTATCAGTGGAGGGACGGTAAGTGAGGGAGGTATTTATAAATCCTATGATGGCGGATCAAGTTGGGAAAAAATTACCGTAGGACTCCCCAAAGAATTGATAGGAAAAATTGATCTGGAGTTGTGCCCAGCGGATTCAAAACTAGTTTATGCACTTATTGAGGCCCCAGGCGCGGAAGGAGGATTGTATAAATCAAATGATCAAGGGCAAAGCTTTGCATTGATCTCTAATGAGGCGACCATACGTACCCGACCCTTTTATTATACCAATTTAAAGGTAGACCCCACTGATCCCAAAAATGTGTTTGTTATGGCCACAGGCTATTATAAATCTACAGATGGAGGTAAAAATTGGAATAGAATGCAATCGCCACATGGAGACAATCATGATATGTGGATCAATCCCAATGATCCTAATTTATTCATTCAATCCAATGATGGTGGTGCCAATGTGACGCACAATGGAGGAAAAACTTGGAGTACTCAATTCAATCAACCGACGGCTGAGCTCTATCAAGTCGAAGTAGATGATCAAGTTCCATATTGGCTCTATGGGGGTCAGCAGGACAATTACACCACGATTGCCGTACCTTCCATGGCACCTTATGCCCTCCAAGATGGCAACAGGGGATGGATCATCAATACAGGAGGTTGTGAGACAGGACCCGCAGTACCTAAGCCTGGTGATCATAATATAGTTTACGCCAATTGCAAAGGGAGATTTAAAGTTTTTGACAAACGCACGGGCTTAGAGCGAAGCTATGATGTGGGCGCAGCCAATATGTATGGGCATAACCCCAAAGATCTAAAGTTTCGATTTCAAAGGGTATCGCCTATTCACGTTTCTCCCCATGACCCCAAGGTGATTTATCATACTTCCCAATATGTACACAAAACGCTAGATGAAGGGAAAACATGGGAAATAATATCACCTGACCTTACGGCCTTTGAGTTAGATAAACAAGTCATTTCTGGGAGTCCAATTACACGGGATATTACAGGAGAGGAATTTTACAGCACTATTTATGCGATTAGAGAATCGCCAATAGATTCTGGACAGATTTGGGTGGGGTCCAATGATGGACCTGTTCATATGACTCAGAGACGGCGGGAAAAACTGGCAAAATGTGACTCCTTCAAAACTTCTTGGTGGAGGTAGAGTAGATGCGGTTGAGCCCTCACCGCACGATCCAGCCAAAGCCTATTTTAGTGTGCTGAGATATCAGTTGGGAGATGACAAACCTTATCTATACAAAACCAGTGATTATGGTAAAAAATGGGAACTTCTGACCGATGGAACCAATGGCATACCCATTGATTGTCCCACCCGAGTGATTAGAGAAGACCCAAGCTTGCCCGATTTACTTTATGCGGGTACGGATTGTGGTTTATTTATCTCTTTAAATGGTGGTAAATCATGGGAGTCTTTTCAACAGAATTTACCCATTACTCCTGTTACCGACATTAAAGTATATCGTGATGATTTGGTAATTTCTACTATGGGACGAGGCTTTTGGGTTTTAGATAATCTAACCCCGCTG
The DNA here is from genome assembly GCA_905182375.1 of Flammeovirgaceae bacterium UBA4465. GTDB lineage: Bacteria > Bacteroidota > Bacteroidia > Cytophagales > Cyclobacteriaceae > UBA4465. Next base: position 137,223 of record CAJJBF010000004.1, on the reverse strand, counting down.
TATGCCCCTAATTTCGGATTACATACGACGCAATTATATAAGCCCAAGGATACCTATCGGATGAAATATCCTAAGACTGGGGGAGATCTTTATCCACGCCCGGCCATGTTCTTTGATTATTTTATTGCGGATTCGGTTAATACGCCGATCCGTTTGGAAATAGAGAATGCTGCTGGCGAGACCCTTAATACATTCGTGAGCGATAAATGGGATGTAACAGACACCATTGGAAATATGGATTTGAGTAGTACCACTTATTTATTGGACCAATCACTTTCTAAATCGTGGGTTATCATAGATTCAAATGGGATATGAGACATTTAGGTCCTTGGGATGTGCGCGATAGGCGAACATATAAAAATGGGCCACAGGTTGCTTCGGGTGACTATTGCGTCAAATTAACCGTTGGGGAAACCGTTTCCATTCAGAATTTTACGTTACTGACAGATCCTAGAATCTTAAGTTTGGGTGTGACTGAAGCAGAGATTCAACAGCAAGAAGCATTGGGTCTTGAATTAATCAAATTACTCACAGAAGTGAGAAAGTATATCCATGGACTTGAACAAGAAAAAAAGTCGGCACAAGGTGCGCGTTTAGAATACATTCAAGCCCAATTAGACTCTTTTGTGATGGAAGAAGGGATTTATATGCAGCCCAAGATCATTAATCAAATTGAGTATTTATATGCTTCGATCAATGGACCAGATCAGCTACCGAGTAGAGATGCTTATGCTAGATTTTCCAAATTGAAGGCTTTAGTTGAATCAACGAAATCGGAAAACTGAGTTTTTATATCATTGATCATATTTTATTGAGTGTACTCTGTTAGCTTGGAAGATTTCTGTATTTAAATTATTGAAATAGAAATTTAATACTCCTGGGGTCGTTATCTTTAAGGGAATTCACTGCCAATTCAGTACTTCGGGTAAGGGGCTGATTCATTTTTCGTGATAGATCAAGAGGCTTTGCTCCCTTTCGAGGATTTACTGACGGTTGGAGCCAATGAATCCACCACATTTCTTTTGATCAAGTAGGATATCGTTCCGGTGCCAGATGATGCAGTACCTGGAAGTGATGCTTTTGAAATATCGTTAATACCCTTTGGGATACTGTAACGCCTGATAACGAACAAGATGTTCTGAAATCCCACGTTTCAGTTGAATCAAATGCTTTGGTAGAGCAATTCACCATGGAGCTGATCATGGCCGATTCGGTGGTTCAATGAATGATATGTTTTGCTCAAGTCAAACTTTCTATACCTATAGAAATCCTCTAGATTAATGATTCCTTGTTGTATAATGATAAGTTTTGGGTCTATCTAAGGTTGAAATTTCAGGGATCTAAAGTGAGATAGACGGTTCAATTTTATAATGCTCCAAACGCGTCGTTGGAAAAAGAGGATTAAAAAAATCAAAAATTGAGATCTTTCATACTATATTTAGAAAAAGCCCTCTGAAGTCTTGTTCAACTCCATAATAATTGAGGTTAATTAATTATTCAGCAGAGTTGGTTATGTATTTTAATTTATTTCTGAAGGGGCATGATCAAATGATTTCATAGATCACAAATCTAGCCTTCAGTCTTATTTAATAATCAAATACCATAATTTTTGTGAAATAATAATCAAATAACCATTTAAAAAATGTATTTTTAATAATAAAAATCTGATAATCACACAAAAGAGCATAAGCGTAATTGCCTAATGATAATAATATAAGCAATTAACCTATAAAACAGTAAGTTATGAAGAATATGAAATCTGCGATTGCGCTAACTTTACTACTTTTGAACCTAGAGATATCTGCGCAAAATGAACCTGAAAAGCCTAGTTTTTGAGACTGTAATGTTGCAGGAAGGGTCTAAAATTTATGTTCAAAGAGGATCTACCCATTTACCTGTCTAGTCTCCACCTCAAAAGGAGGGGAAGCCATTAATTTGGAAACGCCGGTACCACCCGCAAGATGCCAATCCCTATGTTTCTGAGACACCGAAGGAGTCAATTACATCAGGAGTAAATGGGCCATAGATCAAGGAAACTAGCAGGCTTATCATGAATCCAAGAGAGAGAAATACTATTCCCTAGTTTATGCAGATGGGATTGCCCCAAACACGAGGGTGGTATTTCAGCGGAGCGTCCAGAATATGTTGGAGGTGGAACTACTTTTTTTGGTACCAGGACCTACAATTTGACTTGCCTGCTCAAGGAATCTGTTTCTGGGCTCTCAAAAACATTTTTCTCCGATGAAGGGGCAATACGTTGAATATGCTGAGTCAAAATCAAACTTGAATGCTGGAAGGCGCCCGTAAATCTATTCTTTTTTTCAGTAGACAAAGTAGGGAATACAGAAGCGAACAAGATCGATCTTCATTCACCGTAGATCTTACGGCTCCTGCCAGACGACTTTGGTTGAAATTTATTGGAGTTAAGTTGGAGAATGTGGTAGGTCCATCGACTACAATTTGCTCTTACTTGCTGCAAAGATAATTTAAGTGGTGTCTCATGCCACCTATCTTCAGTTTGAATGAAGGTCAAGAAGGCTCAGCTATGCAAGACCTCAGATATCAATGGACCTGCATTGGCTGAGGGGCCCTATCAAATAAAATACTAATTCAGTCGACAATGTAGAAAATGAAGAGACTTCAGAAAAATGAGGAAATATATCTAGACAAGACGGCCCCGGTTTCGCATCTTAAAGTATCATTGGTGACAAATATGAGGATGATCAAACGTTTGTATCTGAAAGGACCGACTTCAATCTTAGCTGCGACGGATAACAAGGCGGGAGTAAAAGAAATATATTTTTCGACACCATCAATACAAGAAAAAATATTTGTTGATAATTTTAAGTTGACAGGACCTCTTGGTTGAAAGGATATTAAGTTTTTTGCTGCTGACCAAGTGAATAATTCAGAGAAACTCAAAAAACTGAGAGTTTTTTCTTGGATAATAAAGCGACCAAGTACATCTATCAACTTTGGGAACCCATCTTTTTTTACTAGGGATACATTATTCATCACTGAAGAGACTGAGATTTCTCTGATTAGCGCTAGATGATGAGAGTGGCCCCAAAAATCGACATATATACAGGGTAAACGATGGCGATACCATAACCCATGAAGAGTCATTTAACCTAAAAAATGAAGGTTACAAGCGAATTGAGATTTTTCTCAACTGATAATGTGAACAATGTAGAGTCATCAAAGTATGGGGCTGCCTATGTCGATAACGTCACCTCCAGAGATTTTCATAAACTTTCGGGCTAGAGCAAATAGGAACTGGAGGATGGAATGGCTGTATACCCAAATTATGTGAGAATGTTCTTAGGAGCTACTGATGATAAAACTGGAACAAAAGAAATTTTATATTCTGTTAACGGGAGTGATTATAAGGCTTATTCAAGTCCCAAAACGATTGATTTATCGGAAAGAGGAGCGTTTTCTTCTTCTAAAAAATATGAGGTCAAAGTAATTGCCAGGGATATGGTTGGTAATGAAACCAATAAAACCTTATCTTTTTTAGTTAAGGGATAAGAATTTTCAAATTATGGTAAGTGTAAGTGACTCCTCGTTTTCTATATGACTATTAGATTCTGTTACGAATAAAAGAATTGAACACCATATCATTTGCTGATGCGCGGACAATTGAAGAGACACTATCTTTCCACAAGCTGATCATTGAATTGAAGCAAGCATTTGCCGATGCTTCCATTACTACGCCGGCACGTCATCATCATGATTATATTATAATCCTGTAGAAGAAATAGATTCTTCTTTGTTATTGATGCCTAGTTGGAAGAGTGGCTCTCACTTGGGGGTGAAATTGGTTACAGTTTCTCCAAATAATTACAAATACAATTTACCTTCTATTCAGGGATTATATATACTTTTTGACGCGGCAAAAGGGACACCACTGATGTTATTAGATGCCCAAGAGCTTACCGCAAGAAGGACCGCATCGAGTTCTGCGTTGGCATCAACTTTCTTGTCTAGAAGAGATAGTGAAACCTTACTTATGGTCGGTACAGGAACGTTGGCGCCTTATTTGATAGAGGCTCATGCTACCGTTCGTAGGTACAAAAAAATCCTGATTTGGGGTCGAAATAGAGATAAAGCCCAGGCCATTTGTGATACATTGAATACGAAAATGGACGTCCAGATAACCAGAGTTGAGAATTTAGAAAAGGGCATCAAGCAAGCCGATGTGGTGAGTTGTGCGACCCTGTCGGCGACTCCTTTGATTTTGGGTGCTTGGTTAAAGCCAGGCCAACACATCGATTTGGTAGGAGCTTATAAACCAGACATGCGTGAAGCCGATGATGCGCTGATGCTCAAATCAAAGATATATGTGGATACTCCGATGGCATTAAAGGAGACGGGAGACTTATTGATTCCAATGACAAAGGGTATTTTAGATTCCAATGATATCCGTGGGGATTTATTTCAATTATGTCAAAACACTAGAAAAGGTCGTGAAAAGAAGGAAGAAATTACGGTTTTTAAATCAGTGGGTCATGCGCTAGAAGATTTAGTAGCTGCCAAAATGGTATATGATACGCATTGCTAAAATGCCAATTATTGATAACTTAGCCTTAAATTATTTTCATCATAACTAAATCATTTTATGAAGGTACAATGGAAGGGAGTTTTCCCTGCGCTTACAACAAAATTCAAGCAAGATTTTACGATTGATTATGAGGCTTTTTTGGCCAATGTCGCCTTTCAGTTGTCGTCAGGAATTGATGGGATTATTTTGGGTGGTACCTTAGGCGAGGCCAGTGCTTTGGTGGGTAACGAGAAATCAGCCCTGACAAAAGTAACCAAAGAATATGTAGGGGATAAGGTGCCGGTGATTATTAACATAGCTGAGCAAACGACGGCAGGAGCTATAGCTGCCGCAAAAGCGGCACAGCAGGAGGGTGCTGATGGGTTGATGATGTTACCGCCCATGCGATATAAAGCCACAGATGATGAAACGGTTGCCTATTTCAAGGCTATTGCGAACAGTACTGATCTTGAGATCATGATTTATAACAATCCCATAGATTATAAGATTAATGTTACACTAGACATGTTTGAGTCACTGACGGCATGTCAAAATATTGTTGCGGTCAAAGAGTCGAGTCGCGACGTTTCAAATATTACTCGAATGATCAATCGATTTGGTGATCGCTTCCAGATCATGTGTGGGGTTGATACCTTGGCTGCAGAATCTTTATTGATGGGTGCAGTGGGTTGGGTGGCCGGTCTGGTATGCGCATTTCCAAGAGAGACGGTGGCTATTTATCGTTTAATTAAGGCGGGAAGAACTTCCGAAGCGATTGCCATTTATCGATGGTTTTTGCCATTATTAGAATTAGACATTAATCCTCAGTTGGTACAGAATATTAAGTTAGCCGAAGAAAAAGTAAATTTAGGATCTGAAATTGTGCGTCCTCCAAGAATGCCACTTTCGGGAGACACTCGAGCACAAGTGCTCCAAACCATTGAGTCCAGCCTTGCGAGTAGACCTCCACTGCCTGATTATCTTTCGTTATAAAATTATATCGTAAATGAGCCCCAAAACTATTCAGACCCTCAATCCAAGAACTGGAAATTTCCTAGCTCAAGAGTATGTAATAAGTACCCCAGAGGAGCTGAACCATAAGGTTACCGATGCGCAGTTGGCTTTTATGGTTTACCGCAAGACCAGCGGCAATGAGCGTGCGATTTTGTTAGAGACCATTGCCGATGAGATTGAAGCGGTTAAAGAAGAAATTTTAAGTATTGCCACATTGGAAACAGGTCTACCCGCTGGACGAATTCAAGGTGAAACAGGAAGGACCTTAGGACAGTTAAGATTATTTGCCGAAGTGGCCCAAGAGGAGTTTTGGGTTGAGGCCTCTATTGATACCGCACTACCTGATCGCCAGCCTTTGCCGAAATCAGATATTAGAAAATGTCTGGTGCCTTTGGGCCCAATAGCTGTATTCGGTGCATCTAATTTCCCTTTAGCATTTTCGACGGCCGGGGGGGATACAGCTTCGGCTTTAGCTTCGGGAAATCCGGTAATAGTTAAAGCACATAACAGCCATCTGGGTACCCACCAATGTATATGCGATGCCATTGCCCGTGCCCTTGAGCGCTGCAACTTGCCTAAAGGTATATTTTCATCAATCATTGATGAAGGCTATGAATTGGGCGCTGATTTGGTTCAGCATCCCGGTATCAAAGCAGTAGGTTTCACCGGTTCATTCAATGGAGGTACTGCCTTATTGGATTTGGTATCAAAACGTAAGGAGCCCATACCCTTTTATGGAGAAATGGGGAGTATCAATCCCATCGTTCTACTTCCCTCAGCATTAGAGGATCCCAAAATGGTTTCTACCTTAATGGGTTCTATCAATATGGGCGTTGGGCAGTTTTGTACCAATCCTGGTTTGATTTTAGCTATTGAAGGGGAGGCAGCCCAGCATTTCTGTTTAAAGATGACCGATGCTATTCAACAAACACTTGGAGAGGTGATGCTTAATAGAGCCATTTATGATAAGTATGAAGCTAGTATTACTAAAATTTCATCAGAAAAGGCATATACTTTACTCGGTCAGGGAACCAAAGCTCAGGGTGCTTTAGCGGTTCAACCCAGTTTAGCCTTAACCAGTGGTAAAAAATTCCTTACCCATCCCAAAATGTCTCAAGAAATATTTGGTCCTTATTCTCTGATTGTTTTGTGCGAACATCAAGAAGAATTGGCTGAGATTTTAATGCAAATAGAGGGACAATTGACCCTTAGTTTTATGGGGGAGGAGACAGAATTTGAAGAACAAGTGCATTTAATTGTTTTGGCACAAGAAAAAGTAGGTCGGATTATCTTTAATGGTGTACCTACGGGCGTTGAGGTAGGTCATTCCATGATTCACGGAGGTCCTTTTCCAGCGACCACGGCTCCTAATAGTACCTCGGTGGGAGCTGATGCCATCAAAAGATTTGCCAGACCGGTTTGTTTTCAAGATGCACCGCAGTCTTTGTTACCTATGGCGTTACAGGATGAAAACCCCTTAAAAATCTTTCGTAAAATCAATGGTAAATGGTCTCTAGATAAAATTTAGACATGCGTAAAACCTTTTTTTGTATCGATGCCCATACTTGCGGGAATCCCGTGAGGTTAGTCGCTGGGGGTGGACCAGTGCTGCATGGAGTTGATATGAGTGAAAAGAGGCAACATTTTTTGGAAGAATACGATTGGATTCGAAAAGGCCTAATGTTTGAGCCGAGAGGCCATGATATGATGTCGGGTAGTATTTTATTTCCTCCATCTGATCCACAAAATGATACAGGCGTATTGTTTATTGAGACGAGTGGCTGTTTGCCCATGTGTGGTCATGGTACCATTGGTACCGTGACCATCGCGATAGAAGAAGGACTCATTATCCCTAAGATAGCGGGTCAGCTGAGGCTCGAAACTCCTGCAGGTTTGGTCAAGATTTCTTACACTAGCGTGGAAAATAAAGTCACGGATGTCAAACTGACTAATGTACCAGCATATCTGGCAGCAGGGGATCTGGAAGTAGATTGTCCAGAGTTAGGCCGGCTCAAGTTTGACGTGGCTTATGGTGGAAATTTTTATGCGATCATTGATCCTCAGCCTCATTTCTCAGGTATTCAGGATTATACTGCCGGTGCCTTGATTTCATTGAGTCAAGAACTGAGGAAACGCATTAACCTTAAATATCCGCAGCAATTTGTTCATCCCGAAAATGACACCATCAGAAATGTGAGTCATTTGTTATGGACAGGAACACCATTAGATCCTGCATCTGACGGGAGAAATGCTGTTTTTTATGGTGATAAAGCCATTGATAGATCCCCATGTGGTACGGGGACTTCAGCACGGATGGCACAGCGCTTTGCACGAGGGTTACAAAACGTCAATAGTTCCTATGTTCATGAAAGTTATATTGGATCAAAATTTACAGGACGCATTGAATCGGTCACAGAAGTGGCGGGCCACAAAGCCATTCTTCCCAGTATAGAAGGATGGGCTAAGATCACAGGATACAATCAGATCATTATAGATGACGATGACCCCTATTCATATGGTTTTCAAGTGATATGAATAAAGGAAAGGTCATGGTTTTAGGGGGTGGAGTTATTGGACTATGTTCTGCCTATTATTTAAAAAATCGTGGATTTGAAGTAACTATTTTAGATAAAGGAGACTTTTCTTCAGGTACCTCTTTTGGAAATGCAGGCATGATTGTGCCCAGTCATTTTGTGCCCTTGGCACAACCAGGCATGATCGCCAAAGGGATCAAATGGATGTTTGATGCGGAAAGTCCATTTTATGTCAAGCCTAGATTTTCACGAAGTTTATTGGATTGGGGCTGGAAATTTTATCAGCATTCATCCGAAAAACATGTTACGGGGGCTGCGCAGCTATTAAAAGAGCTCAATTTAGAGAGTAAAAAACTGTATGTAAGCTTATGTGATCAGTTTGAAGACATCAAAATTGATGAAAAAGGATTGATCATGTATTGTCAAACACAGCGGGCATTGGATGAAGAGGCGACATTGGCTAATCAAGCAATGAAACTGGGACTCAAGGCCGTTGTGATGGATAATCAACAATTAAACGACTTAGATCCCAATCTTACCCTTGATGTGAAGGGGGGTGTTTATTTTCCCGAAGATGCCTTTTTTAGTCCAAAGCTTTTTTTAGAAAAGTTGAAATCAGATCTTAAGGCGGCGGGAGTGAAAATGGTGTCTCATGTTGACGATCTCAAATTCGTGGTTCATGAGGATTTGAGATCCATTGATACCAATCAGGGTTTGTTTTCTGCGGATCAGTTTGTGATTTCTGCAGGTGTGTGGACCGGGAAATTAGCCCAATTTTTGGGATTAAATATTCCCATGCAACCTGGAAAGGGCTATAGTTTTACCTTAGAGAATCCGGTAGAAACGCCGAGGATATGTTCTATTTTGACGGAAGCCAAAGTAGCCGTAACGCCTATGTCAGAAGGATTACGTTTTGCGGGAACGATGGAAATCGGGGCGTTAAATTTTGATATTGATCAAAGGCGCGTGCACGGCATTAAAAAATCAATTGGTAAATACTTCCCGTCTTTTAATATGACAGATTTCAAGGAAGCTAAAATTTGGAGTGGTTTAAGGCCTTGTTCTCCAGATGGATTGCCTTATATTGGGAGAACAAAAAAGTTATCAAATGTACTCCTAGCTGCAGGTCATGGGATGATGGGGATGAGTTTGGGCCCTATTACGGGCAAATTAATTGCTGAAATAGCAGATAATCAGCCTCCGAAAATTGAAATTTCAAAATTGGCTGTAGAACGATTTCATTGATTTGGCCAAGTGAATGCAGTAGTAAAACTAAAATGACAAAAGAATACATAATTACTGGGATGACATGTAAGGGTTGTTTGGCTAAAGTCAAAACTACCATCAACTCTTTTCCAAGTATTCAAGAGGTGGGTCTCCAACTTGTTTATCCACAAGCAAAAATCACCTCAGAGCCATCTTTAAATTTAGAAGAAATCAATCTAGCGTTGAGAAAGTTAGGTAATTACACAATCACCGATTTGATTCAAGAGCGAGAGGCTATTTCGGCCCCTTTATTAAAAGGTGACTACTCATTCTCTGAAAATCACATAGATACTTATTTTCCTTTGCTACTGATCATAGGATTTATATCAGGAATAAGCATATTGATTCAATATCCATTTATTCATTTTTTACCCATGCTTTGGATGCGCCATTTTATGGCAGGTTTTTTTCTGGTTTTTTCTTTTTTTAAATTATTAAATCTTTCAGGTTTTGCCAATGCTTACCGTATGTATGATATTGTGGCGGAAAAATGGAAGTTTTGGGGTTACCTTTATCCTTTTGTAGAATTGATATTAGGTATTTTATATCTAATTAATATTGTGCCGTTTTACGTTAATTTAACTACGGTGATTGTCTTGGGTGTGAGCAGTGTGGGTGTTATAAAAAGCAATCTAAAAAAGGAGCAAATCAAATGTGCTTGCTTGGGAGATGTATTCCAGTTGCCGATGAGTACGGTAACCATTTTCGAAGATCTATCAATGGTTTTAATGGCTCTTATTGGCTTATTTTCATTATAGAATTTATCTAGAAAATGTAGGCAGTGTAGTGATGGTTTTGTAAATTTTCATATAAGTTAAGTGTTACTAGGAATATAAATATGAATAAACTAATAAGTATTTTGATTTTATCGACCGCCTTTCGGATAACGAACGCGCAGCCAGTATCCGAATTATCCCTGGCGCGTATTTACGGATCAGCTGAATTCCAATCTCAAGTCATGGGTCCTTTGAGGTGGTTTGATGAAGGGGAGGCATACACCAAATTTTCATATAATAAAGAAGTTGGAGGTTTTGATCTGATGAAGGTCATATCCGAGACGCAATTGCATCAGGTCTTGGTAAGTGCGGCAGATTTAATTCCCTCAGGTGCTGCCACGCCCTTGCGGATTCATGATTATCAATGGTCTAATGATCAAAAAAAACTATTAATTTTTACCAATAGCAAAAAAGTATGGAGATTGAATACCAAAGGAGATTATTGGGTATTTCATACGGACTCCAAAGTATTGAAAAAATTAGGGGGTTCAGAGGCAGCTTCGGCTACTTTAATGTTTGCTAAATTTTCACCTCAAGGCAATCGTGTTGCCTACGTTCGAGAACATAATATTTACGTAGAAAATCTCTATAATCATGAGATCATTCAACTGACTCAAGACGGTACGGATCGCATCATCAATGGTACTTTTGATTGGGCTTATGAAGAAGAATTTCATTGTAGGGATGGTTTTCGATGGAGTCCTGATGGCAGTAACATTGCTTATTGGCGTATTGATGCGACGACGATTCGTGATTTTTATATGATCAACAATACAGATTCTATTTATTCACACATCATTCCTGTAGAATATCCCAAAGCTGGAGAAAAGCCATCAGAAGCTAAAATAGGAGTAATTGATGCCTCGGGTGGGTCTACTGTATGGATGCGTACAGAAGGAGATCCTACAAATAATTACCTACCAAGAATGATTTGGCACCCCAATGGAGACAAACTTTTGATGCAACAGCTGAATCGTGCACAAAATCATAATAAAATATTGGAAGGAACTATAGCCGATGGAAGGATTCAAATGATATTTGATGACAAAGATGATGCTTGGTTGGAAGCCGTAGATGATTTTAATTATTTTGAGAAAGGGAAAGCCTTTAGCTGGGTTTCTGAAAAAAATGGATGGAAATCCCTGTATTTGATTCGAGAGGGAAGAGAAAAAGCGATCAGTCCCTTAGATTCAGATCTTTTGTCCATTTCCTTGTTGGATGAAAAAAATGATTGGCTTTACTACATAGCCTCTCCCAACAATCCTACACAACGTTATTTATGGAGAGCACCCCTTAATTCGAAAAAAGGATCACCCCAGCGTGTCACTCCGGAAGGTCAATCAGGCTGGCATACCTATCAAATTTCTCCTAATGGGAAATATGCACATCACACCTATTCTGCAGCCAATGTCCCACCCGTGACAGATCTTATTTCCCTACCTGATCATCGCGTCATTACCTCTTTCATAGATCATCAATCTTTGAGAAAAAAGGTAGCTCAGCTTGAAGTTAATCCTAAAGAATTTTTACAAATCACCCTACCCAATGGCCTATCACTAGAGGCATTTATGATTAAACCACCCAATTTTGATCCTTCAAAAAAATATCCGGTGCTCTTTTATGTATATGGTGAACCTTGGGGTCAAACAGTTGTAGATAAATGGGGAGGGAGTAGATACCTCTGGCACCAAATGTTGGCGCAGCAGGGTTACATTGTCATGAGCATTGACAATAGAGGAACGCCGAGTCCCAAAGGTCGTGAATGGAGAAAATGTGTTTATGGTCAAATAGGTGTCCTCTCATCGAAAGATCAAGCTGCTGGGCTAACCGCATTAAAAGATCGATTTTCCTTTATAGATGGAGATAGAATAGGTATCTGGGGTTGGAGTGGAGGTGGTTCCATGACTTTAAATATGATGTTTAGATATCCTAAATTATATCATACCGGAATGTCCATAGCACCTGTGCCAGATCAAAGGCTCTATGACAATATTTATCAAGAACGTTACTCAGGGATTCCTCAATTGATGCCAGAAAGTTATGAAAAGGGATCACCCATTACTTATGCCCATCAACTAGAGGGAAATTTACTTGTCGTACATGGTACGGCAGATGATAACGTGCATTACCAAGGCACTGAAGTGCTCATCAATGAGCTAGTCAAGCACAATAAAATCTTTTCCATGCTCGCCTATCCGGGCAGGTCACACTCGATCAACGAGGGCGAAGGTACGACCTTACACTTACAAACGACACTTACCCATTATTTGAATCAAAACTTACCCCCCGGTGGAAAATAATAATCAGCTATTCAGTACAGAGACGTATGTAAAACGTCGAGCGCTCCTTAAGAAGAAATTTATAGGATCGGGAGTGCTTCTATTTTTGGGAAATCAAGAGTCGAGTATCAATTTTAAAGACAATTGGTATCCTTACCGGCAAGACAGTACTTTCTTGTACTATTTCGGATTGAATCTTCCGGGATTGCATGCATTGGTCGATCTTGACTCCGGGGAAGAAATTATTTTCGGAGACGAGCTGACTCTTGATGAAATTGTGTGGAGAGGACCACAACCAACGATGGCTGATATGAGTGCCAAAGTCGGGATTCTGGATACACGCCCTCTTGAAAAGATGAAAGCTTACCTTTCCCAAAGGGAAGTACATTATTTGCCTGCTTATCGACCTGAGCATATATTATTTTTGACTTCCCTATTAGATCGATCTTATACGGAGGTTGATTTGGGATATTCGGTGCCTTTTATCAAAGGGGTAGCTGCCCAACGAGCGGTAAAGAGTCCTGAAGAACTGTCGTCACTGCATGAGGCGGCTTCGATCACTTCGCAAATTCATTTAAGTTTGATGCAACAGGCCAAGGCAGGGATGAAAGAGTATGAATTAGCCAGCAGAGTACGTCAAGTTGCACATGAGCAAAACGTCAATATTTCCTTTCAGCCCATTGTTACCATTGATGGCCAGATTTTACACAATCATTATTATGGCAATACCCTATCTGGAGGGGATTTGTTGTTGTGTGATGCCGGAGCTGAATCCTCTCATCTGTATGCGGGAGACATGACCCGTACCTTTCCTGTAGATCCTACTTTCTCTACTTTGCAGAAAGAGTTGTACGATGTTGTTCATCGATCGCATCTTGCAGCCATTGCCGCATTAAAACCAGGTATCAGATTTTTAGACCTCCATTTATTGGCCTGTCGAGTTTTGGTTGAGGGCCTGGTAGAAGTAGGCATCATGAAAGGCCATCCACAAGATGCCGTGGCTGCAGGTGCTCATACGATGTTTTTTCAATGTGGTTTAGGACACATGATGGGCTTAGATGTTCATGATATGGAAAATTTTGGAGAGGCCTATGTGGGTTATGACGATCAACTTAAAAAGAGTACTGCTTTTGGTTTAAAATCTTTGCGGTTGGGAAAATCTTTGACTCCAGGTTATGTAGTGACCATTGAACCAGGCATCTATGTCATTCCTGAATTAATTAAGCAACACAAAGCAAAAGGGAGTTATCGTGATTTCATTAATTATCCATTGCTTGAAAAACACGCTGATTTCGGAGGGATAAGAATTGAAGATGATTTTGTCATTACTGCTGATGGCGCCCAGTTACTAGGAACGCCTTTGGTCTCAAGTTCAGATGATATTGAATCCATTAGAAAAGGCGCTTTGTCATGAGATGGGTTTTTCTTTTCTTTCTGATAGGGTTTACATTTCACTTGAACGGGCAATCAAACTATGATCGACAAGATTCCTTACGGGGATCGATCACGCCAGAGCGTGCGTGGTGGGATGTAAGCTATTACCATTTGGCCATTGAAGTAATACCTGATAGCCGTGAGATTATAGGTAGCAACCGGGTCTATTACAAAGTACTTGAGCCCCATGATATATTGCAGATAGATTTGCAAGCACCCTTGAAGATTACTAAGGTTTTACAAGATGGGGCGGCCTTGGATATTCGCTCTGAAGGAAATGCACATTTCATTACATTGACCAAACCCCAGCGAGTAGGAAACATGGAATCTGTTCAAATATTTTACGCTGGTAAACCACAGACGGCCAAACGTCCTCCTTGGGATGGGGGCGTAACTTGGCAGCAAGACGCTAAAGGAATGGATTTCGTTGCGACCTCTTGTCAAGGCTTAGGTGCCAGTGTCTGGTGGCCGAATAAAGATCATATGTATGATGAGGTAGATTCTATGCTTATGAGCATCGAAGTACCCAAAGCATTGGTAGATGTATCCAATGGTCGTTTAAGGAGTATCGAGCACAATAATCAAAAAGGTACGAAAACCTATCATTGGTTTGTGGCCAATCCCATCAATAATTACGGAGTGAACATCAATATAGGTGATTATGTCAGTTGGTCAGCACCTTATGCAGGTCTTAACGGATCTCTCGATGTGACGTATTGGGTACTTAGAGAAAATGAAGTTAGGGCCAAAAAACATTTTGTTGAAGTCCCGCGAATGCTCGAAGCCTTTGAGTTTTGGATGGGTCCTTATCCCTTTTACGAAGATGGTTTCCAACTCGTAGAGGCCCCTTACTTAGGTATGGAGCATCAGAGTTCGATCACCTATGGCAATCAATTTCAAAATGGTTATTTGGGTAAGGATGTAAGTGGAACGGGCTGGGGATTAAAATTTGACTTTATCATTGTCCATGAATCGGGTCATGAATGGTTTGCCAACAACGTTACTTTTAAGGATGCGGCTGATATTTGGATTCATGAAGGGTTTACTGCCTATTCGGAAAGCCTCTTTGTGGAATATTTTTATGGAAAGGCGGCAGGTCAGGAATATTGTCGAGGCACGAGAAAAAGCATTCGTAATAAATTCCCTATGATCGGAGATTACGATGTAAACAGTAGTCACCATGACAGCGATGTATATTCTAAGGGGGCAAATATCTTGAATATGGTGAGACAGATTTTGAATGACGATGAGCAGTGGAGACAAACCCTTAGGGGAATTGGAGCTGCATTTTATCACCAAACGGTTACCACGGAGCAAATAGAAATTTTCATGGCTGAGGAGACGGGATTGGAACTGAAGTCATTTTTTGATCAATATTTGAGAACCTCCCAAATCCCCATCTTTGAATATCATACGGAGGAGAACAAACTTATTTATCGATGGGGTGAGACCTTGGAAGGATTTAATATGCCGATTGATCTCAAAATAGACGACGAGATCGGTCAGGTTGAGGCCGACGACTTCATGGCAAGCGTACCCACTCGCGCACCGAACCACTCCAGCGCTGGAAATTGATCCGGACTATTATATAGAGGTAAAGCCGGTCAGATAGCACCTCGAATAAGATCTAAGTATAATCTTGTAAACCTATTCATTCCAAAAGGATGTCTGGTAGGTATGGTTCTAATACTGGAGAAAATTGGGATTTAGGTTAAGGATCTCGAAATAGAATGATATCTTGATAGTGACATTAATTTCTATAATTTAATGATTATAACATTGAAATTAAGCAATAGGAAAGCTAACTTTTTATTCAAATAACTATGTACTGACGCTTGGTTGATCGATATTTGAGGATAATCAATGGAATCTTCCACGGAGTATATGAAAGACATAGAAACTTGTATTGCTAATTTCTACAAAAAAGATGACGAGGTCTACCTCAATGTAGCAGCCCTAGCTCAAATAGGGGGTCCCGAAATCATTGAACGTTTGTTGACATTGCTCTATGAGGAAGATTTGGATGTTCAATACTTGGCAGTCAATACCCTTGCTCAAATAGAAGATAATCAATCGGCATTGCCCGGTTTATTTGTGGCCATTCATGATCCTAAGCTCAAAGCACGTAATGGAAGTTTGGTCGAGGCCCTTGAGGGTTTTGATGTTAGCGATCATTTTGTAGATATTCTTAAGTTATATCTCAATGGAGGTCTGAAAGCAGCAGCGATGGCGAAGCTTTTGCTGGACTATACGGAATTTAACATCAGCCCGCGGACCCTTAAAAAGGCCAATAAGCACGTCCATCATTTTGTTCACAACAGCCTCAAAGATGACCGTTATGAAACAAAAATGATTGAGGTAACGGCAATTATTAACGATTTAGAGATTTTGATTGATGAGGCACAATAGCTGCACATATCGATGGAACAATATGATGTCATTGTCGTAGGCGTTGGATCTATGGGTTCAGCGACACTTTGTGATATGGCCAAAAAAGGGTTGAAGGTATTGGGATTGGAACAGTTCACCTTGGCCAATGAGTTGTCAAGCCACACAGGTCAAAGCAGATTGATCCGATTGGCCTATTTTGAGCACCCCAATTATGTTCCTTTACTCAAGAAAGCCTATGCTGGGTGGAGACAAATTGAGTCAGATGCTGGTGTTAGCTTGTTGCATCAGACGGGGATTGCTTATTATGGAAAACCCGAAGGTCCTTTGATTTCAGGGATACAGTCCTCTGTTTCCGTACATGACTTGAATATGGCATCGATATCAACGGATCATTATGCACCTCTACAGATTCCTAAAGATTATAAGGGTTTATTTGAAGAAGTAGCAGGATTCATTACTCCTGAAAAAGCCATACGTACTTATGCCCAGCAAGCCTTGATGCATGGTGCGGTTCTTAGACAAAATGAAAGGGTTATTTCTTGGCGGCAACACCCCAACCACATAGCTGTCCAAACCGATCAGAGTAGCTACCAAACCGATAAATTAATTTTAACCGCTGGGCCTCATATCCAATCTTTGTTACCCAGCTTCAAACTCAAGTTAACGATTACAAGGCAGTTGATTGGATGGTTGAATCCCTCTCGTTGGCAAGAGTTTTCAATAGATGATTTTCCCTGTTGGGTAATCGAAGAGGAGGGAATACCGGGGATTTATTATGGCTTCCCTATCTTGCCCATTGAAGGATTTGATGGACCGATAGGTTTAAAGATAGCCTACCATGCTCCGGGAGAAGTTATCGAGCCTGGACAGGTAAAATCGTTTGACGGGTCGCAGGGATCTGAACGACTTTTAGCGGTAAGTCGACGTTATTTTTGGGATCAGAAGATGACAATGCTCAATATTAACAGCTGCATGTATACTTATTCGTCAGATGATGATTTTATCATAGACTACCTACCGCAAACAGATGAAAAAATTATTTTAGCAACGGGTTTTAGTGGTCATGGATTCAAATTTGTCCCCGCCATAGGCGACGTCCTCTCGAAGATGGCCAGAGGATTAAGTGAAGAGGTAGACCTAACCTTTTTATCAGTAGATCGTTTTGGGGATCAAGAGCATTTAACTTAGTATCCTGAGGTCACGGCTAGAATGTGGCAGGGGGTACTTGATTCAGGATGAGGAAGATAATTTATCAATCGCTTGTTCTAGCTTGAGCATCCGATCTTCGAGATAGGTGGGAGGATTGGTTTTTTCGCTAAAGACGCCGATGACTTGCCATATTTGCAGGATATTTTCGATGAGTACTTCTTGCAAAGGATAACTTGGGTCATCCGATTTTAATTGAAGGTGCTTTTGGTTTACCGAATCCAATCTTTTGGTGAATATACCGGATGGTGTAACCAAGCTGACGACCTGGCCCAATACTTTTTGTATATCTATTTGACGAACCAATTGGCTAATGAGTACATCACCATGATGGAGTCCTTGTTGTTGAAATACCATTTCACTGCCCACCATTTCAAAACAGATTAAGTAAGATGAAGCGGTCACAGGTATTCCTATTTTGGGCTGTCGTTCTATGAAATCATTGTTTTGGTGATGAACAACGTAGTCTAAAAATCGATCTTGATCGATCAATGGGGCTGCGGTTGTGGCAGATGGATCAAGGCCTAGGTTATGGGCTTTATCCAACTTCTTCTTGATAGATTCAAGGCTGAATATTTCGCTGATAGATAATTCTCGCGTCAATAAAACATCTATAGAAAGTTTAAAATATTTCGCGATCTGAATCAGTGTTTCAATTTTTGGTTCAGATCTCCCTTCTTCATAGGCGCCAATACTGGGCCGTGATAAGTGAAATAAATGCGCGAATTCAGCCTGGCTTATTTTTTTTACCTGACGGATTTTCTTGATGTTTCTACCTATGAAAGATAAGTTTTTGCTAAAATTTTGAGCCATGACACAATTTTTATCACAATTTATCGTAAATGTAATAAATTTTGACCATCTTCGTAGTCTAAATATATCTTACAAATCAAAAAAAATAGACTTTTGACTTGAGATATAGTTAGATTAGATAGATATTTAATGAAAAATATAATGAACAGATGAATGCATATTTTGATAAAGTAAGAGATTATTTGTTGGAGCTTGATTTTTCAATTATTTCACAAGATGCTGGAGAAGGTATTTTGGTAGTTGAAAAAGAAGATGAGGGTATGAAAAATGTCGTATTGATTGTCTCAGATCCCATCGTTATTGTGGAGCAATTTTTATTTGAGCTCACAGATGAGTCATTAGAGGTCTATAAAAGGTTGTTGATTAAAAACAGAGACATCATCCATGGCGCTTTTGCTATAGATGAGTCCGGTAAAAAAGTTTTTTTCCGCAATACCCACGAATGTGAAAATTTAGATTTGAATGAGATTGAGGCCACATTGAATGCGTTGGCTTTATTACTCAGCGAATACACCAATGAAATAATTGAATTTAGTAAAAAATAAAATAGAATAAATCATGAATGTTTTTAAAAGACTTTTTAAAGTAGGAGAGGCCGAGGCACATTCGGCAATGGATCAGTTAGAAAATCCCATAAAGATGACCGAACAGGGTATTAGGGATTTGAAAAAAGATTTAGATGGGAGCCTTAAGGCCATGGCTGAGGTGAAAGCGATGGCCATCAGATCCAAAAATGATTTTCAGACTAATAAAAACAAAGCACAGGACTATGAAAACAAGGCGATTCAATTGCTGAAGAAAGCAGAAGCAGGCGAATTAGAGGCCTCTGATGGAGATCGATTGGCTGGAGAGGCTTTGGCAAAGAAGGAAGAGTTTTCTCAAGCAATGCAAAGATCCAAGGAAGAGATGACCCGATTCGAGGGTAACGTAGCTCAATTAGATGGAAAAATCAAAAAATTAAGGTCTGATGTCAGTACTTTCGAAAATGAATTGAGGACTTTGAAAGCCCGTGTAAAAGTGAGTGAAGCGACTTCAAAGGTAAATAAGCAAATGGCAAATATTGATACCAATAGTACCGTAGCGATGCTTGAGCGAATGAAAGACAAAGTGGCTCAGCAGGAGGCTTTAGCAGATGCTTATGGTGAGATTGCAGGTGAAAGTAAATCTCTAGATAATGAGATTGATGCAGCTCTGGGTGATAATTCCAATGTTAAGGCAGCAGATGAGTTGGCCGCAATGAAAGCCAAGTTGGGTCTCAAGAAATAACAAAGAAGCAAAAAATATAAATATTAGAATTTTTTCAAATGGATATTTTTAAGTCGATATTAATTATTATCGCCGCTTTTTTTGCATTTGGTTTTGTTTTTTCTATTCTTTTTAAGGTGGGATTGATATTATTGTTGTTGCTGTTAGTGATGTATGTTTTTAAAAAGGTATTTTCGGAATAATGTTTGATTTTTTCAAGAAAAAGAAAGCGCCCGCTTACGATGTGACCAATTTGTCACTCAAAGATCTCAATGTTGGATTTATTTTTGACTATGACATGAAGTCATGGGTAGTCAAGGAAGTATATAAATACGATTGGGGCAATAATAATTTCACCAGTGAGTACAAAGTGGACAGCGGTGATGAAGTGGCATTTTTGCATATTGCCGATGAAGGCGAACTCGAGATATCATTGAGTAAATCGATTCGGATCAGTAAAATTGATGAGGCGATAACGGATGAAATAGAAAAGAATGAAAAGCCCCCTAGGAAAATACATTTCAATGAAGAATTATATTTTCTAGAAGAAGATGCCGCAGGCTATTTTCGTGATTTGAGCAAGGAGACCGAAGACTGGGAAGCGTTGGTCTCATGGGAATACTTGAATGATGAAGCCACTAAGGTACTGTCAATTACCCAATGGGACATTAGAAATATTGAGGCTTCTGCGGGTCTAATTTTAAAAGAATATCAATTTTCGAATATTATACCTAGTGAATAGCTTATTTGTGAATAGATTTGTCTATGAGAAGTGTACGACCTGTAATCCTTATAATTTCTTCTTTCCTAGCTTCGCTACTGCTCGTCAGTTGTGGTGGAGGATTTCAAAAAAGTCCTTTGGATGAGATCATCCGAAATATTCCCCGCGACGAAATGTTTACTATCATATTGAATGATATGAATGCAGAAGGCAATTTTTCAAAAAGTTATTACCACAAATATCAAATCATTCGAGACAATCAAGTAGATGATGCCAGAGAAGTTGTTTCTGATTGGCATGAGGTGGGAGAGAAAGAATTTAATAACTATGTCAATGACATGGGTATGGAGATTGCTTCGCGGGATAGTACGGGAAAGCTGACCAAAACGGTTGCGCCTCCAGGATACAACAACTATGTTGGCAATCAGAAATATGGGAGATGGGAAAATCGAGGAGGATCCAGCTTTTGGGCCTTTTATGGTCAATATGCCTTCATGTCTAGCATGTTAAGAATGGGTAGTTATCCCGTCAGTAGAGGCTATTATAGTGATTGGAGAGGTAATTATGCGGGGACCAATCGCAGATATTATGGTCCAAGTAGCGGTGGAAGATCTTATTACGGGACCAACAGTGCTTACAATAATAGTAGAAATAGCCGGTCTACTTGGGGCTCAAAAAGTACTTCTTTCAAAAATAATGTAACGAGTCGAACTTCAAGATCAAGTGGTAGCTTCGGAAGCTCTAGGTCTTCAGGGGGCGGTTACGGTAAATAAATTCATTCTCAAAAGCGCGGAAAATATGCTTACTATATTGGACGGATTACTCACAACTCTCACTTACATTGCCGTCAGTTTTTTGCTCTTTTTCATTGGAAAAATTGCATATCAACTCTTTCATCCAAGAGTGAAAGTAGCCTACGAACTGGTCGAGAATGATAATTTGGCTTTTGCTTTTGCTCATGTTGGTTATTTCATCGGCTTGCTGCTATCTATCGGGAGCGTGATGCTGGGTGAGTCTGAAGGGCTGGTCAATGATTTGATGGGCATCGGAATTTATGGATTGTTATCCATTGTTTTATTGAACTTGTCTTTGATCATCAACGATAAAATTATTCTTTCGAATTTTGATCTAAAAAAAGAAATTTTTGATGACAAAAATGTAGGGACAGGTATTGTCGAAGGGGCAAATGCGATTGCGACGGGTTTGGTCGTTATGGGAGCCATCACAGGAGAAGGGTATGGTGAGTTGGGTCCTATAGTTAACGTTTTGGTCTATTGGATATTGGGTCAAGTCATTCTTTTTGTAACTTCAAAAATATACAATTTAATGACCTCCTATGATGTTCATTATCATATAGAAAGAGGAAATATTGCCGTTGCGGTGGGTTATTCTGGAGCCATCATAGCGATCGGTAATCTCATCAATAATGCATTGGCACATGATTTTGACAGCTGGATGGTTACTGTTCAAGATGTAGGTTTTAATGTCATTGTAGGGTTTGCTTTTTTGCCCATTGCTCGATTTTTGACTGACAAGATTTTATTGCCTGGTCAAAAGCTTACCGATGAAATTGTAAATCAAGAAGATCCCAATGTAGGTGCAGCGATCGTAGAAGCCTTCGCCTATGTAGGTGGATCGATGCTGATTGTTTGGGCATTATAGAATCCTTGAAAAAAACGTCGACTTTACTGAAAGTAGCCCTCTTCGCTACGGGACTGGCGGGGATCGTTTCAGAGTATACCATTTCTACCTTAGCTACTTATTTTCTTGGAGATTCTGTTTTTCAATGGACCATAATTGTCTCCATGATGCTTTTTTCGATGGGCTTAGGCAGTCGATTATCCAAGAAATTCGAAGAGAAATTACTTGAAAAATTCATTGCAATAGAGTTTCTACTTTCGATCATTGCCTCTAATGTTACTGTCATCGTGTACGTTTGCTTTGCCTTTTATGGCAATACTGCCTTCGTCATTTATTTTTTGAGTGTCCTGATCGGACTTTTGATCGGTATGGAAATACCCATTGTCATTCGATTAAATGAAAAATTCGAAAAATTGAAAGTCAATATTTCTTCTGCTTTGGAAAATGATTATTACGGAAGTTTGGTGGGAGGTATTTTCTTTGCTTTTGTCGGACTGCCTATTTTAGGATTGGTCTATACCCCTTTGATTTTGGGAAGTATTAATTTTATGGTGGCCTTGTTATTGTTGTGGGCCACTTGGGAAGATCTTCAAAAAAAGCAAAAAACGAGATTTCTCACTTATATCGTAGGTGTTCTAATTATACTGAGTACATCTGCCCTTCTTTCTAAAGATGTGGTCAATTGGGGCGATCGCATTCGCTATCGTGACTTGGTGGTTTATAGTGAGCAGTCTCGTTATCAAAAGATTGTCATGACCTATTCAAAAGGGGATTATTGGCTGTTTCTTAATGGAAATCAACAATTAAGCACCCTTGATGAAGCCCTATATCATGAACCTTTGGTTCATGCACCCATGATCCTGTCAAAAGAGGCTCGATCCGTATTGGTACTGGGAGGAGGAGATGGTGTGGCGGTAAGAGAGTTGCTGAAATATCCTGAATTATCACAAATAATATTAGTGGATTTAGATCCTGCCATCACATCCATGGCTCAAAATCATCCCATTATGCTGGGAATCAATGAAAATTCGTTGAATGATGATCGGGTGACTGTAATCAACCAAGATGGTTTTCAATTTTTAGCAGAAACTCAAGTACGATTTGATGTAGTAATTGCTGATTTTCCAGATCCTAGAACGGTAGATCTTGGACGCCTGTATTCCCGTGAATTCTATGGCTTAGTACATCAAGTATTGAATGAAAGAGGGATGATGATTACACAAGCGGGCAGTCCCTATTATGCACGTCAAGCTTTTGATTGTATTGATCTTACCATACAATCGGCAGGATTTAACACCTTAAAATTACACAATCAAGTGCTATCCTTAGGTGAATGGGGTTGGATAATGGGCTCAAAAAAGAAACGAGACCTTAAAAATGAGTTACAATCGGCCTCTTTAGGGTCATTACCTACGCAGTGGTTGACTGATGCCGCATTGACAAGAATCTCTTCGTTTGGTGCAGAAGTATTTGAAGCAGATTACACATCAATCGCCATCAATAGACTGCACGATCCAGTGCTTTACCATTATTACCTAGATGGGCGATGGGATTTGTATTAAAGTGATCGAGCAGCCATAATACCCGAATCAATGGCCTCAAAGAGTAGGGGTAGTCGGCCCGTATCCGCTCCGGCAAATTTAAAATTTCCTATTTCTGGATAGGCGTTGAATAAATAATGAGGAGTGGGTACGGACATGGCATGTCCCATGACATGAATAAAAGCAGCCTCTGGACGAATTGGTTCTTTAATCATAAAACCGATGTAGGACAGTGTTTCATTCACGATGCGGTCCTTGTGTTCTTCTACGGTGAGTAACTGGCTCCGATGCTCAGGCTTGAGACAATAATAGCCGGTCAGGCAATGCAGGCCTTTAAGATTTCCTTGATGTTGTACACTTGAATCTATAAAGCCCAAAAATCCCGATTCACTGTCCAAATACTCATTTTGCCAAAAGCCAAAATTATTTGGCTTTTGCTTCGTTAAAATATTGACAACCATCCAAGGAGCGTAGACGTTTTCTTTAAATGGAGAATCTATTTCCGGCGCAATGTAGGGGAGGCTGTGTTTTTGGCCAGCATAAATGAGAGCATCTGTCTGTATTTGTAACCTTTCGTTATGGACAATATCCAAGGCATCGACCAAATAGCCGGCACCTTTTTTTTCGATATGATAGACCAAATGATGATTAAGTATCCGATGTGAGGGAAGTTGCTGATGTATTTTATTAACAAAATATTGATTTCCTTCAGGTGCTGAAAAAAGTTCAATAAACTGTTTTTGATAGGGTCGACAAGTATAATAATGGATTCCGGCAAGTGCTGATACCTGTTGACTGGTTCCTCCATAATCATCCAACATTTGGTAATCAATGAGTTTCCTAAAATAAGGATCTGTATCGATATTTTGGGCATTCAAAAAGGTATCAAATGTCATGTGATCAAGATATTGAAGCTCAGTGGGAGTCAAGCGGGTAGGCATGATCATGCGGCCTTCAAATGGCTGTAGCAGCTCCATTAATTTTTGAGAAGCCGCTGTTTTTGACATCACCGATTTTCTGAAGCTACCATCCTGAAAACATTGCTGACGACGGGCAGCAGGAATAAGGTGTTGACGATCCTTGAAAGACCAACTGTCACTCCCTCCTTGGTATTCAATAATTTCTAACTGTTCAAACATTTTCAAGACTTCTGATCCATAGTAAGCAGGGTAGGCCAAATCATAATGTGCACCTCGACCTAAGGCGACGCCTTGGTAATCATTGGCAGAGGAGGAGCCTCCATGTCGATCATCTAGCTCTAAGAGCAGGTAATCTTTATTATTTAGCGTATGAGCAGCTGCTATGCCTGCAAGGCCTCCACCTACGATGAGGGTTTCAGTTTGGCGCTTTTTACTGATCCCAAGGTTGAGAGCCTTTTTTATTAAATGTCCAGATTGAGCCAATGAAGAAACCGAAATAGGAAAGGTATTGCTATTTAAAATATCTGTATCGCAAGAAGTCAGCCAAAAAGGAACTGAAAGGCCTAGAGCCGTATTTTTTATGAACTTTCTCCGCTCCAATTATTTTCTATTTATTGATCGTTCTTTTTCCATAAAGTAGTTTTGCTTACCCATTGACATCATCATCGCCATGGTTTCATCATTCCACCATTGGGAGGTGAAAGATTTATGCGAATCTTTGAGCGCAGTGGCCAGTTGAGCGCTTGAAAGTTCCTTTGAGACTAAAACCCAGCCTATTTGCCCGATGGTGGGAATCTGTAAATGATAGGGAACGGTTCCTAAATTTAATACCGTCATTTGATCGGTATAGGTTTTAAATAATTTGGGTTGCTTATAGACGTCTCCAATTTGGGTCAAGAGAAAACCTGTGGTATCTAGCTTACTCAGTAATTTTTTGGTAAAATAGGGTTGCATGAAAGCTTGTATTTCTAAACTACCGGCCGGATCAAATAAATCTATAATGATGGCGTCAAATTGTAAGGTCGTGGTCTCTACAAATGAACTGATATTTTGGTCGATGAGGGTCCATTGCTCGCGATTTAAACCCGTTAGTTGATGCTGGAGAAAACCGATATCATAGGGGATAATATGCAATGATTGATAGCTATATTGAGATTTCATCAACTGCTGAGCTACGACTCCATTGTCACCACCCACAATCAATATATCGGCTTTTTCAGGGAGCGCTTGTAATAAGGGGTATAAGGTAGCCTCACCATACATACTTTGATCTGGAGTGGCTGTGCTTAATCGACCGTTATAATACGTCCACTGATCGTCGTTCCATCGAACTTGATCGATAATTCCTTTTCTCGTCGTTATAGACGAAATAACATTTTCTGTATAATTTTTTTGACTGGAAATAAAGTTAAAAGGGATCATCCAAACCAGGACAGTAGTAAGCATTGGGAGCACGAGCCACTTCATTTTTAATTGGGTCCCTATAAATACAGTGGTTATGGCCATGATATTGACCCATACCCATCCATGATCAGTTATTCCGATCAAATATTGGGTCAAAGGATAGGATCCCAAAAGGATAGAAATGGGCCATAACGATGAGAAAAATGAAAATAAGTTGTTTTTAAAGGGTGGAAAAGGAGGAAATTTAAGTGCTATGAGTGGCAATAAAATCAATCCCCAAAAGGTCCACTGATTGGGAGTACGAAATTCAAAAAAATGCGCAGACAGCTGGTGGAACCAATAGCCGGTCAGCCCAAAGAAAATGAAGGAGGCTAAAAGTGATTTTTTCAATCTTTCTTTTCTGATTTTTTACTAATTTCAGCTTCGAAACCTGAAGCAATAATGCCGGCAGGTAAGGCAAAAATTCCCACACCCATAATGGCAATAAATGCACCTAAAACTCTTCCTATAGAGGTGATAGGGTACACATCTCCATAGCCTACGGTAGTCAGTGTAGCTACGCCCCACCACATGGTTGCTGGAATACTGCTGAATGCTTCAGGCTGTACTTCATGCTCTACATAATACATCAAACTAGAGGCCAAAACAAGGACCAATAAAACAATGGTAAGGGTGACCAAAAGCTCCTCTTTTCTTCTATTTAATACATTCGCAATCATTTGAAAGGCCGTAGAATACCTTCCCATCTTAAAGATACGTACCAAGCGAAAGAGTCTAAGTAGTCTTAAAATACGTCCATCAATACTCATGATGAAGGGTAAATAAAAGGGTAAAATGGCAAGTAAATCGATCAATCCAATGGGTGAAAGGATGAATTTAATTCGGCCTTTTATGGGATGGCGATAGCGTTCAATCAGGGTGCAAGTCCATATACGTCCGACATACTCCAGGGTAAAGACGACCACCGAAACGATCTCAAACCATTCAAAAAAATGTTCATATTTGATGTAGACAGTGGCTACCGTTTCCATGATCACAGCGATCATATTTAAAAAGATCATGATCATGATGAACAAATCAAATCGGCGACTGAGCCGATTGTCGCCATCGTCTTTCTCAAGTATTTCGAATAAGCCTCTTTTAATTTTTTCCATCTTTAATATATTGGTGATAAGCGATCACAAAATTTACATACATCTCGCTGTTGCAGCTACTGATTTCTAAATAGGCTTTTTGTTCCTCAGGAAAAGTGTGGAGGGCACAATGACTTTCTGCTAATAACCAAAGAGCGGTATAGCCTTGGGGTTCAAAGGCGTGGTCCACAAACTTGAGTACAGTGAATCCAGAGCCAATGATGAGTCCTTCAACATCTGTTTTTAATTGGTGATCCGAGGAGTAAGTCATCCAAGATGAGAAATTATCAATTTTTGCTTCCAATGATGTATTTATTAAGTCTATTTTTTGTTGATGATCTTAACTGTTAGGCTAAAATAATGTTTGTTCTTCATATGAAGGGTTAATATGTATATTTGTTGTGTATCAAATGGAGTTATGAAGCGACGAATTTTTCTTAGACAAACGGGCTTGGGCCTTTCCGGACTTTTGGGTTTGGAGGTAGTATTTGCGTCAAGTATGCCCAAAGACTATGTTCCTTTGATGGACCGGCAAGATCCCTTCAAAAATCTAAATAAGCACAAGCAAATGATTGTGTTGAATGATCGTCCATTGAACATGGAAGCCCAGGCACATTTATTGAATGATGACGTGACGCCTGCAGATAAAATGTTTGTCAGAAACAATGGGATCACTCCTGAGAAGATAGATGTAAAAGATTGGCGATTGGTCATTGATGGTGAATCCGCACTAAATGGCAGGTCATTTACGCTCGATGAGTTAAAAACTACCTTTGATTCATATACCTATCAATTGGTTCTCGAATGTGGCGGCAACGGCCGCAGTGAGTTCAATCCACCTGCCAAAGGCAATCAATGGACCATTGGAGCGGTATCTTGTGCGCAATGGACAGGTGTTAGATTGCGTGATGTTTTGGAACGTATAGGCGTGAAGGAAGATGCCGTCTACTTGGCCTATCATTCTAGAGATCAGCATCTCAGTGGAGATTCCAAAAAAGAAGCCATCTCTCGTGGAATTCCTATTTCAAAGGTAATGATGGATGAAACATTATTGGCCTATCAGATGAATGAAGAAGATCTTCCGTTGATTCATGGCCAACCTTTGAGGTTGGTAGTGGGGGGTTGGCCTGCCTCAGCATCTGGCAAATGGTTGGAGCGATTGTCTATAAGAAATATCGTGCATGATGGAGCTAAAATGGGTGGCCAGGCTTATCGGATACCCTGTGAGACCGTTGCGCCAGGAACTCCTGTTTCTGACAAAGACATGTGTATCATTGAATCCATGCCCGTCAAATCCTTATTAACCTATCCAAAAAGTGGTGCCCTTTTAGAAAATCAGAAAAACCTAGAGATCCGGGGTCATGCCTGGGCAGGCGAATTAGCAGTATCAGCAGTCCACTATTCTATTGATTTTGGTGCTACTTGGGATGTTTGTCATTTGTCTGCACCCATCAATCGCTTAGCTTGGCAGCATTTTAATGCTGAGATTCAATTTCCAAAGAAAGGTTATTATGAAGTTTGGGTACGTGCCAGAGATCAAAATGGAGTAGATCAACCCATGATTTTACCGGGATGGAATCCCAAAGGATATTTAAATAATGCCTGTCACCGCATAGCGATTAGAGTAGTATGAAAGCGGGGTTAATATCTACGTTTTTGCTCCTACTGTTGAGCTTTTTATTAATGAAATGCGATCCACCAAAAGGCAAAGTCAAAGAGGCCACATTGCCAGATAGTACGATGCTTGGACTTATAGATGATACGGGAGTGCTCCTAGTACTTCAACACTGCAATGCGTGCCATTCCACCCAATTGATCAGTCAAAACCGGATGACCAAAGTAGGATGGAAAAGTACCATTCAATGGATGCAAGCCACCCAAAATTTATGGGATTTAGGTGAAGATGAAGCAATTATTTTAACGTATTTGGCTAAAAATTATGCGCCTAGTGCCATAGGTAGAAGGCAAAGTTTAGTAGTAGAGCAGTGGTATGCACTAGACGAAAAAAATTAATTTGAGTCTAACAGCCTATTTGTATGTTAAAATAAAAGAGGGCGCAATTAATATAAAAGCATAAAAAAAACCTGCTTCATGGAAGCAGATTTTTTTTATTAGTTAGCAATAAATTAAGCTAGATCAAAACGGTCAAGATCCATAACCTTGGCCCATACCGCCACGAAGTCTTGAATGAATTTCTTCTGGGCATCTTCACAGGCATAAACCTCTGCTACCGCACGCAGCTGAGAGTTAGA
Organism: Flammeovirgaceae bacterium UBA4465; assembly: GCA_905182375.1. GTDB lineage: Bacteria > Bacteroidota > Bacteroidia > Cytophagales > Cyclobacteriaceae > UBA4465. The sequence continues at coordinate 108,110 of CAJJBF010000004.1, read as the reverse complement.
CCCGAAGGCAAGATCAACTGAAGTTGCGGTCCATTTAAATTTACCTGTTTCACGGTCGCACCCTTCAAATATATCGTCAGATGCTGCTGACTTACCCCATTGGGTACTCATATCAAGTAAGTTGATAAAGAAATCATTGCTCAACGTTTCAGGATTTTCGGTAAAAACACCATGAGCTAAACCACCGGTATTGGTGTTGAGTACCCGCATGCCTCCAATCAAAACCGTCATTTCGGGAGCTGTCAAAGTGAGTAAATGTGCTTTGTCCAAAAGGAGCTCTTCAGGAGCTCGATCATTTCCTTTTTTCTTGAAATTTCGGAAGCCATCGGCTTTCGGTTCTAAAACGGCAAACGATTCAAGATCGGTCTGATCTTGTGAGGCATCTGTACGTCCTGGCGTAAAAGGAACGATGATCTTTTCTCCTGCTTTTTGGGCAGCAGCTTCTACACCAGCGGTTCCACCCAACACGATCATATCAGCCAATGATATTTTTTTATTATCAGCTTGCTTTTTGTTGAATGCTTCTTGAATATCAGTAAGGATTTTAATGATCCTTGTCAACTGCTCGGGCTGATTTACTTCCCAAGTATTTTGAGGAGCTAAAACTATACGTCCACCATTGGCACCGCCTCGTTTGTCTGAGTTACGGAAGGTAACGGCAGATCCCCAGGCCGTAGCTACGAGTTCAGAGATCTTCAAATCACTTTCAAGAACGGAGCTCTTAAGACTAGCGATATCTTGGGGATTAACCAATTCATGGTCTAATTCAGGTACAGGATCTTGCCATATCAAGGTTTCAGTAGGCACTTCTTTTCCTAAGTAACAGGCGACAGGTCCCATGTCTCGGTGAGTTAGCTTGAACCAAGCGCGTGCGAAAGCATTTGCAAATTCAGCAGGATTTTCGTGAAATCTTTTAGAAATTGGTGCATAAATAGGATCCATAATCATGGCCAAATCAGTGGTAGCCATCATGGGTGCATGACGTTTGGAAGAATCGTGGGCATCAGGCACTGAATCCGAGGCAGTACCGTCTTTGGGCGCCCACTGCTGAGCGCCTGCTGGACTTTTTACGAGTTCCCATTCATAACCAAAAAGGGTATCCCAGTAACTGTTGTCCCATTGGATCGGTGTGGGCGTCCATGCCCCTTCCAAACCACTGGTGATGGTATGGACACCTTTTCCTGTTCCAAAACTGTTTTTCCATCCAAGTCCTTGTTCTTCAATGGTTGCACCTTCCGGCTCTGGACCTACGTGGTCAGGATGACCTGCACCATGTGTTTTACCAAAAGTATGTCCACCCGCGATGAGCGCTACGGTTTCTTCATCATTCATGGCCATTCGGCCAAACGTCTCGCGAATATCTCTTGCTGAGGCGATGGGATCAGCTTTGCCATTGGGTCCTTCTGGATTTACATAAATAAGTCCCATCTGAACGGCACCGAGTGGATTGTCCAATTCTCTATCCCCTTTGTAGCGTTTGTCTTCTAACCATTCGGTCTCAGGTCCCCAAAAAACATCTCCTTCAGGTTCCCAAACGTCTGCACGGCCTCCACCGAAACCAAAGGTTTTAAATCCCATGGATTCTAAGGCACAGTTGCCTGTAAGAATCATTAAATCAGCCCAGGATATTTTACGGCCATATTTTTGTTTGATAGGCCAAAGTAGGCGACGTGCTTTGTCAAGATTCCCATTATCTGGCCAACTATTAAGTGGAGCAAATCGTAAAGTACCCGCACCAGCACCCCCACGGCCATCGCCGATGCGGTAAGTACCCGCACTGTGCCATGCCATACGAATAAAGAAAGGGCCATAATGGCCATAATCAGCAGGCCACCAATCTTGTGAATCGTTCATCAAGCTGTAAAGATCTTTTTTGAGCACATCAAGATCGAGGCTTTTGAAAGCTTCAGCATAATTGAACGCCTCACCCATAGGATTGGACTGAGGCGTATTTTGGTGTAGAATCTTAAGATTCAGTTGACTGGGCCACCAATCTGAATTGGAGAGGGCACCGGCGGCCGTATGTCGCTGTGCTGCAGGCGCAAAAGGGCATTCGCTTTCGCCATTGCTAGTCTGTCCATTTGAAATGTCGGGATGTGAAATGTTTTCCATGAATGTATGTTAAATATTATAAATAATAGAAAGTAAGATTAATTTTTAAATTGACTTGAAGGTATTTTTTCGGTGTAAAATTTGTTCTTAAAAATCAAAAAAAAAGTATTACCCATCCACTTTAGCTTATTTTTTCAGAAAAGCATATCAACACAGGCAAAACATTATTCTTCTCTTACAAATATAGACCTCAATTTTTATCTATAAAAACTATATTTTTGATATTAACATCTAATTTATAGATATTAATATTATTTTTGAATCCTATGAATATTCAACAATTTAATTATATTTTGGCTGTGGTGGAGTTAAAGCATTTTGAAACGGCAGCGGAGGCCTGCTTCGTAGCTCAATCTACGCTAAGTACCATGATCAATAAGTTTGAAGATGAGATCGGGATTAAGATATTTAATAGAAAAACCAAGCCTGTTTCCATTACCGCAGAAGGGGTCCAAATTATCAAGCGCTTGCGGATCATTCAAAAAGAAATGGATGCGCTTGACAACGTAGTACAGGAGTTGAAAGGCGAAATGACAGGAGAATTACGCATTGGCATCATACCTACAACGGCGCCTGACTTACTCCCTTTATTTTTGTCAAAATTTGCCAGTGATTTCCCAAAAATCAAAATGATTGTACAGGAATTGACGACCCTTGAGATCCAAAAGGCCTTGAAAAATAGAATGCTCGATGTAGGTATTCTGGCTATTCCACTTGAAGACGATGAGTTGGTTGAGTTAAATTTATATTCGGAGCCTTTTTTATTTTATGATTGCAGTACTGAAAAAATAAAATCTACGATCGCCATTCAAGAATTAGATTATTCAAAACTGTGGCTGTTGGAAGAAGGGCATTGCTTGCGAACCCAAGTACAAAATATTTGTGAGTTGTCAGATAAAAGCCAAGAAAAGCATGTCAATATTGAATTTAAGGCAGGTTCATTGGACAGTTTATTGCGTTTCACCAAGGCCACTAAGGGGGTGACGATATTGCCTTATTTGGCCTCGTTTGCCTTGTCAAAATCAGATCAGAAAAAATTGATCCCTTTTAAATTTCCGACCCCCGTTCGCTCCATTGGACTGGTTACCCACAAGCATTTTGTAAAAAAACAATTGTTGAATCAATTGCAAGCAATAATTCAGCAAGTGATTTTGCCCCTTATTCCTAAAAATCACTCAACCAAGCAGTTTAATCCTTTATCATAAATTTACATCAGCGCTATAAAAGACCTTGCCTGACCTATTTAATTTTCTAATTAGTCGGCACAAGCACCCGTTGTCCAAGAGGATACGCCAGATGCACGGGCCGTACATTCATTGCCATAGGTTTCCAGATTACAACTACAAACAGGTCGGTATTCTTTTGTGCAGGCGATATTTTTTGATGGTAGGATTAAACAATCATCTTCTAGCTCACTACTGCTCTTGTTGGTGCAGGCACTCCATAGGGTCATTGAGGCAACCATGAGGCTGTAAAGATGTCTTTTAAAATGCATGAATTAAACCGTTCGTTGAATGTATTTATCTTGACTCATTCAAATTTAATACCAACTGAATGAAATAAATTTATTTTAACCTTTTAAGGGAATAAAAATAGCGTTGGATACTCACCATGAAAATAGGATAAAATCGGGTGTAAGAGGTATTTAAGATATTCGTTCCTGCCGAGAGGTCAATTCGTAAATTAGAAGAGATTACTTTTTGTATGCCTGGATGAATTTCTACATAATATCCATTGGTGAGACCCTCGGTTTGAACCTCCAAGTTGGACCCGTCTTGGGAAACAACGGCAGTTTCGTATGATTTCCCATTTAATTCTAGATAGACATTCCAATTGGTTTGTTCATAACTGATATATTTTTTTGGATAGAGTAAATAGCCAAAGGACAAATTATATTCAAAAGATCTCCCGTATTCAATCGTTGTATTCGTAGTGGCCGCACTTCCGGAAAAGAGGGGTACGCGTTCGCTGTAGTCACCCGGGCTGGTAAAACCGGTAGTCAATGAAACAGCAAATCGTTTTATTAGATAGGTGACGATCAGTCCTCCTCCATATCCTTTCGTATCGTCAAGGAGATTAGGTTCAGCTTCATCATGGGCATTTGAAACATTAGACCACTGACCAAAGGCAGCTATTCTTAAATGTTCATTGGCATCATCAAATGTTAAGAATCGATATTTGGTGTAGAGGTGAAACCCATTAAAACTCAGTGGATAGGTGACTCCTTTTTGTGTTTGTTGTGGATAATAAATAGTTTGACTGCCACTGTGCCTGTGGGTGATTAAATCGCTGGGTAAATTAGCTCCGTGATGGTTAGAAAAAGTGGTAGTTAGATAGAATGAAAGTTTAGGTGTCACCCCATACATCCATCTGAGCGCAAACATATTTCGCCGAATATCTATTTCGTTAAAGGAGTTGCCAAATAATCGTATCCCCAAAACTCCCTTAGGGATATTACTGGCAGATTCATTATGAATAAATAATTCTTGAGCCTTTGTCAGATGCACACTAAAGAAAAAGAGAATGATCCCAACAAAACTTTTCATAAGGTCACAAAATAATACTCATTTTGGCCACAATCCTTATTTTTGGCCGCTGAAAGTTGAGCCTTCCATTTTTTTAGTTCACTCCGAGAAAGGAAATTTGTATCAATAAACTTCAAGACCGTTTCTCCTTTCAATTGGGGTTGACTTACATCTAAAAACTGATAGGTCTCATATGCATAATTCCAGCAAGTATTGGTAGCGATGGCCTGCTCTTTAAAATCAAACAATGCATTTAAATAAGCTACGGAAAACCCGGCATCAATCACTGCTTGTGCAACTTTATCGATAGATACATACATTCCCTCATTGAAGAATATTTCACTGCGGTTACTGTTCAAGTCCATCTCGACCCGATCAATAAAATCTAACTTAACTAAACTCATTTCTACCGACCTCGAACACATCGAACAAGTGAGTCCATCGATACCCATTTCAACCGACTTAAATTGGCCTTGAGCGATCCAGGGTAAATAGATGATAAAATATAGTATGAACCATTTTTGAATACCTTTATTGAATATCATAGATGTAAATTTAATCTTACACGGATAAATACTCTAATCATATGAATAGATATATTTAATTGAACGGAAATTTATTATATTTATATAATGAAAAAGATTGCATTTACGTCAGGGGCTTTATTTAGTTCATTGACTTTACTGTCGAGTCTTTTTAAAATATTACACCTTCAAGGCGCTACTTTTTTGTTGACTGCTGGCCTTATGGGTTTGGCCTTGGTTTTTATTCCGACCTTTGCGATATATAAATACCGCCAGTGAGTGGAGGGGCTGAGCCAACAGTCGTTTTCACTGAGGAATGCTGAGTGCCAATGAAGGCAGGCCCATGGCTAAACGTCCTAAGATAAGTGTTTTTCTTTAAGTACGAGAATCAGGCCTTTTATGGAGCGATTTAAAATTTCAAACACCCCTTCGAATCCATCATGTTGTCCATAATAAGGGTCGGGCACATCACCGTTTTTTTCTAAGGGGTCAAAATCTCTCATCTTGATGAGTACAGAACCCACGGGGTTCATATTTTGTAAGTGTACAAAGTTTTGGTGATCCATAGCAATCAGGTAATCATAGGTGTCTATATCTGTAGTATTTACTCGATGTGCTTGGTGTTCAAATAAAATGCCGTGACTTTTTAAAGTAGACAGAGTTCTGGGATCGGGTGGAGCACCTATATGATAACCTGCGGTTCCTGCTGATTGAGCCTTGAAATGATCCTCGAATTGGGCCTCTTTTATCTGATGTTCAAAAATAGCTTGGGCCATTGGAGAACGACAAATATTACCCAGGCAAATAAAAATTACTTTAACCATAATGTCTTAGATTTAAATAAAACAACCTTATTAATCAATTTAATTTTAGTGATTCGGAAGGTAAATAAAATAGATATTACTTCTTGAGTTGATTTTATTTTTGTTTTTTTGTTGTGTATGACGGGAGATGAACAATTATTTTTTAATGCCATAAGATCCGATAATCTGACGACTGTGGAACAACAGCTTAGCCAGCAACCAGAATTGATAACTGCAACAGACGACAGAGGTTCTAGCCCTTTGATATTGGCTTCCTATTACGACCATATAGACCTGACAGAGATCTTGATTCAAGCAGGGGCAGATGTCAACTTCAAAGATGCTTCGGGTAATACCGCCTTGATGGGGGTTTGTTTTAAGGGCGATGTGGAATTGGCTGAAGTGTTGATCAACGAGGGGGCGGATGTAAATTTGACTAATGCCATGGGCGCTTCAGCCCTCATCTTTGCAGCCATGTTCAATAGAAAAGATATGGTTGAGTTATTGCTAGACAACCAGGCAGATAAAACCATTCAAGATGCTAAAGGGATCACAGCACTTGGACATGCTGAAGGTAAAAAAGCCCCAGAAATAGTCAAATTACTTCGGACTTGAATTTCAAAATGGGCTCATATATTTTGCCTTTTTTATTTCCATCAATCCAAAATCTTGAAACCAAGATTTTCTTCAATGTCATTTTTGTTCTAGCTTCGTTGTGAAGTGAAATTATTATACGATTTAACGATATACATTTATTTTTTCTTGTTGAAGTGCGTAGCCCCTTTCAATGATAAGGCTGCTGATTTTCTTCTGGGGCGTCAGCATTTCTTTTGGCTGGAGATTCCAGAAAAGGAACCTCAAACTATTAGGTATTGGTTCCATGTGGCATCACTTGGAGAATTTGAGCAATGTCGACCCGTCATAGAGGCCCTTAAAAAAGAGCAGCTTCCTATTGAAATTATATTGACTTTTTTTTCGCCCTCTGGGTATGAAGTTCAAAAAAATTATGGGAAGGCTGATTGGGTTGGCTATATACCCATAGACCAATACCCATTGGCGTCTCAATTTGTTCAACAAATAAACCCTGATCAGGCAATTTTCGTGAAGTATGAATTTTGGCTCAATCACCTCCAGGCCTGCTTTGATTTTCAAATACCTGTCGTTTTCTTTTCAGTCATTTTTAGAACCAACCATATCTATTTTGGGATCGCTCGTAAGTTGTATGAAAAGTATTTTAGATCGGTGACCCAATTTTTTGTTCAAGATCAGAAATCTGCAGATTTACTACTTCAACTAGGGGTAAACCAGGTTACTGTGGCTGGAGATACGCGTTTTGATCGGGTGATAACCATCGCCGACCAAGCCAAGTCATTGCCTTTGATCGAACGCTTTGCTCAGCAAGATCAGGTATGGGTGTTGGGCAGTGTGTGGCCGGCTGATATGGATGTTTTGTCGCCTTTCATTCTGAAAGAAGCAGCTAAGAACACCCAATTTATCTTGGCACCTCACAGTATCAGCGCTGACAGCATTGATTATTTTCAAAAACGCTTTCCAAAAGCGATCCGCTATTCCCAGATTGCTGATAGGACCGATTTAAAGCAGTCGAGCATATTGATTTTAGACAACATAGGGCTCTTGTCAGCTACCTATAAGTATGCCAACTATGCTTACGTCGGAGGGGCCTTTGGCGCAGGTTTACACAATACGATTGAGGCTGCTGTGTTTGGGATTCCCGTTTTCTTTGGTCGCAGTCGTAGAAACCTTAAATTTAATGAATGCCAAGAATTGATTTTTGAAGGGGCGGCTTTTGATTTTGATGATTTATCTGAGTTTATGTCTCATTTCGAGCTACTTAATTCGGAGCCATCAAATCATCAAAAAGCTGCCGATGCGGCAATTACCTATACGCGTTCCCAGCAGGGGGCAACAGCGCGTATTGTTAACTATTTAACGAAAAGATTTTAAGTGGACGGAGTCATTATTAAATCAACAGGTTCTTGGTATTCGGTACGCTTGCAGGATGGCAAAGAAGTCAAGGCCCGACTACCAGGTAGATTCAAACTTGAAAATAAAAAGATTTCTAATCCCATTGCGGTAGGGGATAAAGTTGAACTGCTTCCCGAAGCTGAAAACTTCATCATTGAGGTCATTAAACCTAGAAAAAACTACATCGTCAGAAAGTCACCCAAAAAAAAACATTTTTCACATATGATCGCAGCCAATATAGATCAGGCTGTTTTGATTGCGTCTCACAAACGACCCAGGACCAGTTTGGGTTTCATTGATCGTTTTTTGGTGACTTTGGAAGCTTTTCGAATACCTGGTTATCTATTGATTAATAAGTCTGATTTGTATTCAAAAGAAGAGCAAGCGGCATTGTTGGGCATTATGGAACTGTATGAATCCATCGGCTATCAAACGATGATGACTTCTTTTATCGAGGGGGTGCCGAATCAAGTAGTAGATTGGCTTCAAGCTAAAACCACATTGTTATCAGGTCATTCAGGTTCTGGAAAATCTACTTTGATCAATCTCTTGCAACCTAATGCCCATCAACAAATTGGTGATATTTCAGATTTTGCTAATAAAGGGGTACATACGACCACTTTTGCCGAAATGTTTTCACTCGATGCTGATACACATGTCATTGATACTCCGGGTATAAAGGAATTGGGACTGGCGGAAATTATGGCTGAAGAATTATCTCATTATTTCCCTGAAATGAGGAACTTAATGGGTCAATGTAAATTCAATAATTGCCAGCATGTAGATGAGCCCTCCTGTGCAGTACAGGAAGCTGTACAATCAGGCCATATTGCCTTGAGTAGATTTGAAAGTTATTTAAGTATGATGCAAGAGGATGACAATAGGCGCTAATGGTTGAAATTAAAGATATGATCACCCATATTGATTTGGATTCGTATGCTGCCACTAATAAGATCTAAGTCAATATTTTAATTCGATATGAAGGCAAGGAATTAAATCCCTACTATGCCCAGTAAGTTTACTATAATCCTTGTTTTGTCCATTCGTTCGGCTAAGAAAAAACGGACCTCTTTTTTAATTTTTGTTTTTCCGCCATTTGAAATCTTACTACCCATGAATCAAATAGAATTTTATTGATTTTAAATGATTCTAATTCATCATTTGTATTTTTAATTTCTATGGTTTTTTAAGATTTTGAGATGAGAATTTTGAGTATTTCTGCTCATTCTGAAACTTGTTCAAAATTTTCGATTAATATTCCTACAGCTCAAATCAATGTAAATTATTACTACCCTTTGATTTCATCAAAACAAATGTATTGAACTCAGAAAAAAGCTTAATGAAGTGGGGGTTTATTGCGGTCAATAAAGGGTGGAAGGGTGGTTTTTTATTTGGTGACGAGTAATTGATTAATCACCTTATTTCGGTTGTCATATTTCGAAAAGACCCTAGCTATCATTAGATACAAGGAGGCTTTTCTCCTTGCTAGTGTGGTACTCTGATTGGTAGGGTATAAATCTCTGTTACCTAAGTATGATGGTGATTCAAACTTACCTTCATCGTTGAGGGAATGTTCCTTACCGATCAAAAAAAGATCGAGTGAGAGGCACCACTTAAAATATGGATATTTCTTTTCTGAATGGATTGAGTAGCTTCTTGCCTTATTTATTTTGCTTTTCCCAATTGATAGTCAATGGATGTTTTTTTCTGCTATTGGATAATAATTTCCTTAGTCTACCGGATATCTTATACTTTTTAAGAAACGTTTTTTTGGGTTATCAGATCCTTTCCTTAAGATTTAAGGATTGATCTTTTTATTTCGAATAATGCGGTGTTTATTTGCTCATCAACCTTTCCTGTATGAATCTTATTAACGTTTTTTATATTGCCTTCTTTTTCCATGTAACCTTTCAAGCGAACAGTCAACATGACCTGTTTGATCATCCTGAAGCCATGAAGTTAGTGAGTAAAGGAACTGAAAAGATCTATCAAATTGATGTGGATTCAGCTTTGTATTATATAAGGAAGCTACATAAATTAATACCTAATCATCCTGTGATTCCTTCAATGGAGGCTTTTTTAATTCAATGGGAAAATATACCCATCATAGAAGGACAAACATTTGTACGGTTCGAAGCAAAACTCAGAGAAGCGATAGCAGCAGCCGAAAATCTTAATCCTTTAGACCCCTATGATGAAGAGGCCGTTTTTTTTGAATTGGCTACCCGGGGATTGCTAGCAGAACATTATGCTGAAAACAACAAGTATTTCGAGGCCATCAATGAAGCCAATAAAATGTACGGTTTGATTAAAAAAGGGTTTGACTTGGTTGACGATAATCCAGAGTTTTTATTTACAACGGGGCTCTACAATTATTTTAGAATAATGTATCCTGAGAAGCATCCCATTTTTGCTCCGGTAGCTTTTTTTTTTAAAAAAGGGGATAAAGAGTTGGGACTAGAACAGATGGTCATGTCCACCGAGAAAGCTATAATTTCTCAGATCGAGGCCTCTGTTTTTTTGTCCTATATCTATTTGCGTTATGAGCAAACCCCAGAAAAAGCATTTATCTTGCTTCAAGGTCTGATCAAAAAATATCCAAACAATTACTATCTTCTATCCAAATTTTTGGAAGCTGCTTACGCTACGCGGCAATACGATCAAATCATGCCTTGGATAGTTGATAGGCTGATCAATACAGATCGAACATATTATAAAATGATAGGTCACATCTTCAGAGCGACTTATCTTGAATTTGTAGAGAAAGAGACAAAAGAGGCCTATATTTATTATAGAATGGGAGTGGGATTTGGTAATGAAATATTAAATCATGGGGAATACTTTAAAAGTGTAGGCTATTTAGGACTTGGACGGCTCAGTCAACAATTTGGCAATGTAAATACAGCCAAATCCTATTATAATTTATGTTTGAAGTATGCCGAAACTGAGGATATTGAAAAGGCAGCTCATTTGGGCTTAAATCCATGAAATATCTATTGATTTCTAATCAAGGCAAAGGATTATATAAAGAGAAGGGGAGTAAATTTTTGAGCTTTGCCTATCTGCTTACTCATGCGGGTCATACCAAAGAACTTATAGATGAAATAAAGACTCTTCATTTTGACGCCAATCATTGTTGTTACGCTTTTTCATATGGTTTAGAGTCACCCATGTTCGGGATGCATGATGATGGTGAACCCAAGCACAGCGCAGGAGATTCCATTTTAGGTCAGATAAAGTCTTTCAAAGTATCCAATGCACTGGTCGTTGTAGTACGGTATTTTGGAGGGACTAAACTGGGCGTAGGGGGATTATCAAATGCTTATCGACAGGCGGCAGCGGCAGCACTTACCCAAGCGGCATTGGTGCCTTATATTAAAAAGGAGCGGTTTAAAATTTTTTACGATTACAATCAAACTAAATTACTATTAAGTTTATTTAGAGATTATGATACAGAGATTGTAGAAAAGAAGTATTTGCAAAAATGTTGGATGCTGGTAGAGGTGAAAAAGGAAGAAGCTATGGCATTTGAGGATCGCTTACGACGTAATGCATTTCAATTAAACAACGAAATTAAATAAGGGAATCGCGGAGTTGCATATAGTCTTCTCTTGCAGGGGTAAAGGTATCTATAACTGAACATGGGGTGAGCGCTTTCCCGGAGTGTAACTCATTGGCATCAATGACCACGAGTTCTCCAGCATTGAATACTCTTATTACGCCACTAATACATAATTCTAGTTGACCAGAAACTACATGTGTGGTTTGAGTATTTAGATGTTTGTGCAGTGGCAAAACTGAATCTTTATCTATTTCCCAATATGCGATGGTTAAGTCGCGAGTGTGTACCATACGACCCCTGAACCCATCCATAGGGGAGATCACTTTTATTTTCTCAATAGTATAGCTTTGCATCTGGCTTAAATATATCCTTTTTTTAATAATAATACATACATTTCATAGCAGACCCAGGCGTCTGTAGCAGCATATTGCTGTTGACCTTGAGTCAATACTGTATTTTCCCAGTTTGAAACTTGCTGATTTTTTGAAACACGTTTCTCAAGAAGGATACCAACCAGGTTTCTGACACCAATTTTTTCAACTCCTAGGGTAGGCATCAGATCATTTAAGTCGATACAGTTGTGTTGAGTAAAAGGTTGAATTTGTTTAAGTTCGATAAAATCATCGCGCATACCTACTCCAATTTTTGCAATCCTACCAGATTCAAAAAGAGCAATAAGATCGTCATGAAGGCCTATTTTATTGATTCGAAATAAAAAGACTTCTGTAGCTGTACTCAATTGAATCAATGCCGTTGGATGGTATTGCCCTTTTTTAAAAGTGGGTTTTTTCTCTGTATCAAAGCCGATTATGTCTTGACTACTTAATTTCTTGATAGCTTGAAACATTGCTTTGTGATCATTGATCACGTGAATGGGACCTTCGAATTTGATGAGGGGAAATTGTGCGATTTCCTCCTTGGTTATCGATAGTGGAAAGGTCATAGTGGACGATCCGGTGAAGTTAATTTTCTAAGTTTAATATTGGCGTAGGCAAAAATGATACTCATTACGGGACTGATGATGTTGAAAAAACAAAAGGGTAGATACGTCAATGTGGCTACACCCAAGACATTGGCATGGTAAGCACCACAGGTATTCCAAGGAACCAATACGCTGGTAACCGTTCCTGAATCTTCCAAGGTACGACTTAAATTCTCTGGAGCTAATCCCTTTTTTTTGTAGGTATCCGCATACATTCTTCCCGGGATTACGATAGCTAAATATTGATCTGATGCCGTGATATTAAAAAACACACAAGTTCCGACGGTGGAGGCCACTAAAGATCCAACGGAGCTGACTAAGGTTAACACCGTTTCTGCAATTTTTTTTAGGAAGCCGGCCTTTTCCATCACGCCACCAAAAATCATTGCAGAAAGAATGAGCCAAATGGTTCCAAGCATGCCAGACATACCTTTTGAATGTAAAAGTTCGGTGACTATGTCGCTGCTGGTCACAATAGACATACTTCCATAAAGCGCTTTCATAATGCCTATATACATGGCACGCACATCGGTACCACCCCCAATTTCTGCTACCATGTTGGGTTGAAAAATTAAGGCAAAGACACCCCCCATTAATGCACCGGCAAGTAAGGCGGGGAGGGCATTTACTTTTTTAACAATTAAAAAAATAACCGTTATCGGAACTAAAAAGAGCCATCCACTGATTTCGAATTTCTCAGTAATGGCACTAAGAATTAAATTGGTTTGCGCAGTTTCAAGTTGACCATCAAACCTCAATCCAATGGTCAGGAAAATAACAAGGGTAATGGTGATTGAAGGAACTGTGGTATAAACCATGTACTTGATGTGGGTGAAAAGATCTGTTCCGGCCATGGCAGGTGCTAAGTTGGTCGTGTCTGATAATGGAGACATCTTGTCACCAAAATAAGCGCCTGATAAAACGGCTCCAGCGATCATTCCTTCTTGAATGCCCATCGCTTTACCTATACCAATCAAAGCAATACCGACCGTGGCCGCAGTGGTCCAGCTGCTACCTGTTGCCATAGAAACGATGATGCACACGATGCACGCGGCAAAAAGGAAAATATTTGGGTTCAATATTTGAAGGCCATAATAGATCATCGCTGGTACGACACCACTCAGTAACCAGGTCCCTGTGAGTGCACCGATCATCAGCAATATGAGCATTGAGCTCATGGCTGAGCTGATACTTTTAACAATTCCAGCACGTAAATCAAGCCATTTAAAACCATTCTGACCAGCTACGATGGCGGCAACTGCTGCAGAGAGTATCAATATAATCTGGTTAGATCCGTCTAAAGCGCTGTCACCAAATATGAAGACATTTATCGAGATAAAAATGACTAAAAATACTATGGGTATAAAAGCTTGGACGATGGTCGGATCTTTAGATTGAGGCATAAATTAAATTTGATCAGCACACAAATTAACAAAAATCTTTAGAAGAATGGCCTAAATGGGTCAATACCCGTATTTTTAAAGGCTGATTGAGGCTATTTGTAATTTTAAGATCATATTTAGCTGGCTGGACCTATTTTTACTTGCTTCAAATAACAGTCATCAATTGCTATGGGCTCTTTTTTCTAGGAGTTTCAGTTCTATAATTGACTCTAATGATCTCGGCATGGATGCCGTTCGATTGCATAAAATTTAACCAAAACAATTGCTGAGAAGATAGGTGATCATTGGGAGACTTAATTTCATACAAATGATATTCGTCTTTTTTCCAGATAAATAAATCTGGAAAGCCGGTAGCATGATCTTTTAAGTTTTTAGACATTTCGATCAGGATATTTTTAAGTGCCAGGAAAGGGAGTTGTAAAACCAATTGAATCAAATGGGATTTGATTTTTGGGTTCCAATAGACCATGGGATTAGCAATACCATATTTTTCTTCAAACCTTTCTTCGAGGGATGTGATCATTAATTTTTTACTACGAAAAGACTTTAAAATTTTCAGAATCTCCCCTTTTCTTTTCTCATAAAAAGATTTGGTGTAAAGATCTGATGCACTCCTTTGAATGGGGTTGTGATAATCCCCATGGGTTTGATCAAAAAGCTGATTCCATAAAAGCAGGCCGAACAGACTTTTCCACAAGTAATTTTCACCATGAATACCTTGAAAGCCTAATTTTTCGTAATACTGCAGCGCGGAATACTCTACGCTCTGATCAGTGTTTAACGAAACTTCAATGGAGAGTGCTTGACTTAATTTTTTTGAAGTACTCCGCGTGATACGGATATTTTTTTTATCAAGGAAATCTTTGGCAAAAAGGTATTCGCTGGGATTCCAATGCTGTTCTATAACATCGAGCGCTAGGCTTTTGGCCTTTTCAACTTCACCTAGTCGATGGAAAATTCTTATTTGACGTTCCCTTGCAGGATGTTTAGTGGCTAACTGATAATAGCTTAAGGCCAATTCATAGGCTGTCTCACGCTCCAATTGTTTACCCATCAAGAGGAACAATCGATCACCAATGTGGTGCGTTTTTGGACTCATTAAATATTTTTCCCAAGGGATGACCCTCAGGGCATCATGTATGGCTAGTGCCTCAATTTCTGAAAGAGCGCCTCTTACTAAACTATTTAATTTATACAATTTGAAAGCGGCTAGGGCTTCTTGACGGTTTTCAAACCAAGGGGTAAATTGAGTTTCATCTAATCTTTCGAGCTTAATATGGCCGATATCCCTGATGACAAATTCAGTCATTGGTTTTTTGTATCGGCCAAAATAGAGCATTTTTAAAAATTCCAGTACTTCTTGACGCATCACTTCTATCAAAGGGAATTGAGTTAAAATAGGGGCATAATCTTGGGATTCATTTAATTGAAGAATGGCTTCTTCTTTGGTTTGTTTGCTCCAATCAAGATGGGCATAGGTTACTTTCAGTTCTACTTTTGTAAAAGTCTTAAAGATCTTTTCATCAGGATCTAATTCTCTAGATATGAATCCCAATACTTCTAATTCCTTGGCCGCTGATTCTAGGGATGATATTTCATCATACTTCAGTTTATCTAGTCTGAAATAAGGCCCTCTGCGATTGCTTAAACGGATGAAGAGGCATTGTGCGTCTATTCCAAGTTTATGGAAATCATGGATGAATAATTCTTCAGCAGCGCCCATCAAGTGCACTGAGTATTTTTGGACGAACAATAGGAGTTCTATGAAATATTGGTGATAATATTTTTCAGGAAGAATAATTGGTGATTTTTTTAATTTAGACATAGATGTCCGCCTTTCTTTAACTTCAATAAGTCGATTTTTTTCAAATTGGGTACATTCGGCAAGTGACATACCGACACACAATTTTAAAGGTTTATGTCACTTATTTCTATCTTCTTGCTGCACTAATATTTAGACAATACGAAGTTTAGCGAAGGATAGTAATAATGTCTTTTGACCGTGCACATCAAAATCAATATTAGCCTTTTTACTGGTCCCGTTGATCTCAACATCGATGACTTTTCCGAACCCAAACTTGGGGTGCTCGACTTTCATGCCACTGCCAAGATCGGACACATCACTGGGTTTAAAATCAGCAGAGGGTTTGTGATCGGGTACTTTCTTTGCTTTTCCGGGGGCCGTATTTGAATTTTGCTTGATAAAGTTACGCACATATTGTGGATTTGAACTGGGAACAGCGGTCTCACTTACGAACTTCCTATCGACATGAATGAGGTTGGGATCAATTTCTTGGAGAAAACGACTGGGTTCACAATTTTTTAATCTTCCATATCGGTACCGGTTCAATGCATAACTCAGGTGGAGTTTTTTTTCTGCTCGGGTGATGGCGACATAAAAAAGACGGCGCTCTTCCTCAAGATCAGCCCGGCTGCTTAACATCATTTGAGAGGGAAATAGTTCTTCTTCTATTCCCACGATATAGACATAAGGAAATTCTAAGCCTTTTGCCATATGGATGGTCATTAAGGTTACCGTATCCTCATTATTCTTGTTTCGATCTTCGTCTGTCAGGAGGGCGACATCTTGTAAAAATGAAGCGAGAGATTTATCCTCGCGGTCTTGGTCATCTACAAATTCTTTGATGGCATTGAGTAATTCCTGAACATTTTCAAATCGATTCAGTCCTTCAACAGTTTTATCATCGTAGAGTTCTTTGAGTAAACCTGAATTTTTAGCAATAATGGAGGCCGACTCATATCCATCTTTATTTTTTATAGCTATTTTAAAATTCTTAATTAAATCTACAAATTCTTCAATTTGGTTTGCCGCTCGGCCCCCTAGGAGTTCCTGAGCATGGCAGAGTATATCCCAAATATCAGCGCCTTGCTCTTCGGCCGCTACAAATAATTTCTCTACTGTTCCGGGCCCTATGCCGCGTTTGGGTAGGTTAATGATTCTTCTCAATGCAGTTTCATCATTGGGATTGATGATGAAACGGATGTAAGCAATTAAATCTTTTATTTCTCTGCGTTGGTAGAAGGAAACTCCTCCTATCACACGGTATTTAATGTTCATCCTTCTCAAAGCCTCTTCCATAGCTCTGGATTGGCTATTGGTTCGATACAAAATGGCAAAATGGGCATTCAATGCATGATGTTGCATCTTGGTCTCAAAGATGGAGGACGCAACTAATTTACCTTCTTCATTGTCGGAGGCCGATTTAATGAGCTCAATCAGTTCACCTGATTCGTTTTTGGTCCAGACGTCCTTTTTCAGTTGCGCTGTATTTTTGTCAATTAATGAGTTGGCGGCTTGGACAATATTTTTTGTAGAACGGTAATTTTGTTCGAGCTTGATGAGCTGGAGGTCTGGATAGTCCCTTTCAAAGTTTAAAATGTTTTGAATATCAGCCCCACGAAAGGCATAGATACTTTGTGCATCGTCACCGACTACACATATATTTTGTCTTACAGCACCCAACTTTTTAGCGATCATGTATTGTGAAATATTGGTATCTTGAAACTCATCAATCATCACATAATGAAACCGCTGCTGGTATTTATTGAGTACGGCGAGATGTTCCTGAAATAATACATTCGTGTTGAACAATAAATCGTCAAAATCCATGGCATCGGCCTTGAAACACCGTTGGGCATAAATGCGATAAATGCGCCCCATTTCAGGCCGACCATTGATCTCATCGTCATCTTTATATATGGGATTTTCATTATACTCTTTCCAACTTACTAATCTGTTTTTAGCGCCAGAGATTCTATTATAAACGACATTGGCTTTGTATAACTTATCATCAAGGTTAAGACTTTTGACAATGGCTTTGATCAGGGATTTAGAATCTTCTGTATCGTATATGGTGAAATTGGTTGTATAACCTATATGTGTAGCTTCCGTGCGCAATATGCGTGCAAAAACGGCATGAAAGGTCCCCATCCAGATATTCCGCGCCTCTGGACCAATCAGTTTTTCAATACGATCTCGCATCTCTTTAGATGCTTTATTGGTAAAAGTCAGAGATAAAATATTGAAAGGATCGACATTGTGCTGATCCATTAAGTAGGCGATTCGAGTAGTAAGCACTCTTGTTTTCCCAGACCCAGCTCCGGCGATAATCATCGTGGGACCTTTCACATTGATTACTCCCTCATGTTGGGCAGGATTGAGGTCTTTTAAGTAGGAATATTCTCCAGTTGACATGGTACAAAACTAAGTCATCGAATGTTTTCATCCTTATTGAATGAAATAAAAGATCACGGTCAATCATTCAAAAAGAAGCACTCTACTTCTGTATGATTATGATCAAAATTTATCCAAAGGTTAATGGGGTAGTTTAGATAAATTACTCAATGAAATGAATAAATTTGTAGTATGAATGAGCCAGAGATATATTTTCATGTTGGTCTAGGAAAAGTTGCTTCAACTTATTTGCAAAATAAGTTATTCAATAATCTAGAGGGAATTCATTACATCCCAAAAAACAAATACCGAAGCAGTATAGAGATCATTAAAAAAATGGGTCCAAAAAAGTATTTAGTCACTTGTGAGATGGACAGACAGTTTAATGATGAAGTCGCACGGTTTACATCACATTTTTCTAATGTTAAAATCATTATTTTATTTAGAGAACATGGGGGTTGGATTGCTTCTCAATATCGTAGATATGTTAAGAATGGTTGGCATCATAACTTTGAAGAATTTGTTACGCTAGATACTCATCGGCAGGGGATGTGGGACAAAAAGCATTTGAATTTTTATTCAAAACTTAAAGTCATTGAAAAACACACCCAACAAAAGCCCTTGGTTTTATTTCATAATGAACTAAAGGAAGATCCTTGGGTTTTTTTCGATAAAATATCGCAATTTTCGGGTACAAGTTACACCAAAGAAAAGATTTCCTTGAGCAAGGTTCACACTTCTTATTCAGAAAAGCAATTATTAGTTCTGAGGTTTTTTTGTCGAAATTTTGTAGGGTACATACCTAGGGGAAGAAGCAATAGATTAATGAATTGGTTGCTATTTAGACCCTGGTGGGCATTTTTTCATATGGTCATGTATATGGCCATAATATTTCCTAAGTCTTGGGTTCCCAAAGGACCCCTCATAGCACCTGATTATCTCAAAAAAGTCAATGATCTATATTTCGATGATTGGAATAAAATAACCCAGTACGCACAAAATAATAATCCTTAATTACCAGCGAGTACGGTTCTGTTTTTTATGGCCCAGATAGCTTCAATGTCAGTAACTAATTGTTTCAAAACTGCCGGCTTGATCGACTGCTTTGGATCATCTCCAATACCTCTTTGTGGATCTAAATGACTCTCAATGATCACGCCATCAGCTCCGTATGCGATGGCAGCTAACGCAGCGGAAGGTACATATTTAGCTCTACCGACGGAGTGACAAGGATCCACTATGACAGGTGCCCATGTTTTTTCTTTCAGCAGTGGTGTGATCGACTCATCAGGATAATTACGGTAGCCATCCATCGTTGGGTTGGTCCCTCTTGGACACAGCATAATATCTGGATTTCCTGCTGCTGCAATGTATTCTGCTGCTGCAATGAACTCATTGAGAGGGCCCATGCCCATAGACCTTTTTAGTAATACGGCAATTTTCTTATTTTGGGTCATCTGGCCTATGCTTTTCAGCAATGAATAATTTAAAGCATTTCTCGCGCCGACTTGCAAAATATCAACTCCGGCTTCCACAGCAATTCTCAATTGATGTTCATCCATCACTTCAGTATCTACAGGCAGTCCTGTTTGTGATCGAGCCTCCATAAGTATCTTTACAGAAGCATCATCTCCTTGAAAAGAGTAGGGCATGGTTCGAGGCTTCCAAACACCACCACGTATGGCTTTTGCGCCAGCTTCTTTTACTGCATGGGCAGATTCGATAAATAAATTTGGGTTTTTTGGATCGATGGTACAATGACCGGCGATTACAAAAGGACCTTCTCCCACGATATGATTTCCTAAAACAATTTTGTGATGGGCTAATTCTGAATTAATATCCATTAATTTAAAAGGAGAGTCAACGGCATCAAAACGATCTATAAAATCAAGGCCTAATATTCTATTTACCATTACTGTTTTTCTTTCTTCACCTAAGACGGCATAAACACTTCTATGGTGTCCTACAATTGCTTGAAGTTTACAATCATATTCTTCTACGATTGCGGTGACCGCTGACAGTTGTTCAACGGATAATTTGGGTTCTTTTGGAATGATCATAATCAATGCGATAAAAAAGTGCAAACTTACAATGATCTTATGATTTAGGTTATTTTTTTTCTTTTTTTATTTTTTTTGGAGGTAATTTTTTTTGGATGAAACGAAAAATTTGTATTAAATCTTATAGGTTTTTGATTAAAATTTGATTTCAAACCATACTAAATGACAATTATGAGGGTAAGTTTGGAGAATGGAAATGGAAGTAGTCTTAGGATTTAAATCCGATGAAGAGTTTTATACAGTAAATAGCACGCAAAATCGTGTAGAGATTGATATGTATGGGCCAGAAAAAAAACAAGCTCAATCCCCCATGGAATTATTACTGTCCGGTCTCATTGCGTGTGCTGCGGTTGATATTGCTTCAATGATTAAAAAGAGGCGCAAGGTACTTAATGATTTATCGGGAAAAGCGAGTGGTCAGCGTAGAGCGCAGGCTCCAAGATCCTTCACTGACGTGCACATTCATTATGAAATTAACTCACCTGACCTTACGGATCAAGAGGCTGAAAAAATAATATCTTTGGCGGTAGATAAATATTGTTCCGTAGCTTCGTCTATAAGCAGCGATATTCATTTATCACATGGATTTGAAATCAAACGCTAGACCTTTTTTAGGCTTCGATAGCTTGGGCTAAATCAGCAATTAAATCATCTATGTCTTCAATGCCCACACTCAACCGGATGAGTGAGTCGGTCAGTCCAGATTTCAGCCTTTCTTCTTTTGGAATAGAGGCATGGGTCATACTGGCAGGATGTCCAATCAAAGACTCTACGCCACCTAAGGACTCCGCAAGGCTGAAGAATTTGAGCTTTTCCATCAACTTGAAAGCAACATCAATGTGGTCCTCTTTGAGGGTAAATGAGATCATTCCTCCAAATTGACGCATCTGTTTCTTGGCAACTTGATGATTTGGATGTTCTTTGAATCCAGGCCAAAAGACTTCGTCGACCGCAGGATGATCTTTAAGAAAATGGGCTACTTTGCTCCCATTTTCACAATGTCTATCCATTCTTATGTGTAAAGTTTTGATTCCTCTCAGGACCAAGAAGCAATCATTTGGGCCTGGGATGGCACCCGCTGAATTTTGAATATATCCGATTTTATCATCTAGGGCTTTATCATCGGTGATGACTGCACCCATGACCACATCGGAATGGCCAGAGATATACTTAGTTACGGAGTGAACAACAATATCGGCACCTATGTCAATCGGATTTTGTAAATAAGGTGTGGCAAAAGTATTGTCAACACAGACCCAACTATGGTAGGTTTTGGCGATGTTTACCATGGCGCTGATGTCTACAATGCGCATCATGGGATTTGTTGGAGATTCAATCCAAATCATTTTGGTCTTTGGATTGAAGGCTTTCTTTACTGCTTCGACGTCTTGCAGATCAACGAATTTAAAAACGATACCATAGTTTTGGTAGATGGCAGTGAAAAGTCGATAAGTCCCCCCATAAAGGTCATGCGTACAGATGACTTCATCTCCAGGAGCTAATAACTTAATAACGGCATCTGTGGCACCCATACCTGATGAAAAGCAGCGCCCATATTTTGCGTTTTCCAAGGCAGCTAGATTTTCTTCTAATACCGTCCTTGTAGGATTTTGTGTGCGTGCGTATTCAAATCCTTTATGTTTTCCAGGAGCCTCTTGTACGTAGGTAGAGGTTTGGAAAATGGGTGTCATGATGGCACCTGTCGAAGGATCGGGAGCAATACCTGCATGTAAGACTTTAGTTCCGAATTTCATTTTTTTGTTTTTCTTTATTATAGTTGCAATGATAATACAATGGTTAATGAATCAGTTATTTAATGACATTTTAGCCAATAAATCATCGATATTTGATTCAACAATAATCAAATTTCTACTTTTAGCATCTAAAAACCCCTGGATAACCATTTGGTCTAACAAGGCGATGAATGCATCATAATAACCGGCTACATTCAAAAAACCACAAGGTTTGTGATGATAGCCTAATTGTAGCCAAGTATATACTTCTGTTATTTCTTCTAGCGTTCCGATACCTCCGGGCAAGGCGATGAAACCATCTGATAATTGAGCCATCAAGGCTTTTCTTTCATGCATGGTATTTACTATATGTAGTTGAGTTAAGCCAGCGTGCCCAACTTCCCATGCGTGCAGTTTTTCTGTTATGACGCCCGTCACTTGACCTTTCAATGAAAGTACTTCATCCGCAACCACGCCCATCAGGCCTACGGATCCACCTCCATACACGAGGTCATATTTATAGGCCACTAGTTTACGTCCAACTTCTTGTGCAGACGCATTGATAAATGGGATCAACACCCATGGATGAGCCACAAAAAATGGCGATGCTGCTTATTCATTGATGAGTCGGTATATCAGCACCGCCGCGCGCTGGGTAAGTATCTCAAAGGTTGCTAGATCAATGGTTTCATCAGGTGTATGGGCCCCAGCTCCCATAGCACCCAATCCATCGATACAAGCCACATACTGTGCAACAAAAGAGACGTCTGCTGCGCCACGCTTTGAAGGATCCCATGCTTCTACAGGCCCATGTCCCATATCTATGCTGACCTTACTGAATTTTTTTAAGAGATCTTTATTTTCTTGAGTAGGGGGCATGGCAGGATAGCTATCGAAGAACGTTATTTTAGCTGAGGTTTCGGGTAGATTATTTGCTACAATTGCTCGCATTTTTGCCCGGGTTATTTCTTTTTGTTCTTCTGAAATGAATCTTAGGTCTCCGTCAATGATCACTGATTGTGCCACAACATTGGTTTTTCCAAAGGCATTTCCGGTATTACTTGGCTCATGATAACTAATTTCAGTCCCTCCAAGGATAATTCCAGGGTTGAATGTAAGATAAGTTTCACCTTTTAAGGTTTCATAGAAATCATTTAATATTCTTCCGGATTCAAAAACAGCACCAGCACCGACACCGGTCAAAAATATCCCAGCGGAATGCCTTCTTTTTCCTTTGATTTCAACTTTCCAACCTGAAGAACCTCTCCGCGCCAGGGTAACATTATTAAATCCTGTTGAGTTTTCAAATCCCAGAGCAATGTCACTTCTCTGGCCTGCTTCAATCAGATCTTTACGGCTTAAAGAAATGGGTTTCCCTGTCAATTCTTCATCCCCAGTGAGGGCCACAATAATTTGAGCATCTGTCAATTCCCCTGCTTCATGAAGCGCTTTCAATGCAAAAAGCAGGATGACATTACCACCTTTCATATCGTTGGTTCCAGGACCTTTAACGGTACTATCGGGGAGTCGTTCCATTTTTTGAAAAGGGCTATTTTCAGGAAATACCGTATCCAAATGACCGATCAATAAAACTCTTTTCCCTTTATTTCCTTTGGTTTCAGCAAATAAATGGCCCGCCCGATTCAGGTTGGACAAATCAACCCACTTGGTATCCATCCGTATTTGATCAAATTGACCTTTAAAAAGCATTCCGACCTTTTTGACTCCCTCAAGATTCATGGTGCCACTATTGATATTTACAGCTTCCTCAAGCAACTCGATGGCCGCGTCATTATTTTTATGAACAAGTGAAATTATTTCTTTTTCTTTTTTTGATAGCTTTTGCGCTGGGTTCTCTAAAAACTGAACGAGTAGAAAGCAAATGATAGTGATTCGAAGCATGCGTCTTAGATTTCAGATAAGTGATCAGTGGTTGGGTGTAAGTATTCTAGGGATGGTCATTAGTTCTGTCTGTCTACCGTCAATGTAACGCACTGCATCACCATCAAAATAGGCATCTTCTTCCAGCATAATTCTGATTTCTTTATTCCATTCTTTTATGAAGGAGGCATTGTTGAGTTCTATTGAATAAGCCGTGTGAGGATAAAGTGGATAATCTCCTGCAATCGGCACTCCCTCTTGCTGATCCCACATCCCGATGGTGGGACCGGCGGCATGTCCATGATAGCCTATAGGATGGGTGTAGATCGTAGGTTTTAATCCGATATTTTGAGCTTCAGTGAGAGATTGTTGCAAAATCTCATTTCCAGTTCTTCCAGTTTTAAAGTTATTTAAGAAAATATCTTGGACTTGATTCCCTTGTGCAAATGCTTTCACCAAAAAATCAGGAGGGTTTGTTTCTCCTGATTTAAGAACGTATGCATGTTGCTGGGTATCTGTATTAAGTCTCAAATAAGTGATTCCAAAATCAACATGAAGTAGATCACCTGGCAAAATAATTTCATCTTCGGGTCGATCAGAAAAAGATCTGAGGTGCTCAAAGGAGGCCTCATTTTTTCTTTGAATAGAGACCGAGGGATGAAACCAAGTGGTATAACCCGCAGATCTTATTTTATCTCGGTACCACCAGACTACATCATCTGTTGTGGTAATACCTGGTTGAATCACTTTTTCTGAAAAACCTTCTGCAATGATTTGATGAGCCATCCTTACGATATTGGGATATACGATCATTTCGCTTTCCGTTCTAGTTTCAAGCCATCCAACCCCTAGCGACTCTGCACTGATGAGTCTTTTTACGTACTTATCTTCTAAATTGGAGGTAAGTATGTCATAGTGGGTCGCACTTAGGCCATCTGCATGACCAAAAGTGACCGATTTATTGATCCCGATTTTTTTGGGATCTTTTTCTTTGATCAAAGCAGCCAATGCTTTCCACTGGTCAGGCTGCGTTTCCTTATCCCAAACTTTCCGAAAGAGGTCTCCAACAGCATACCTCGCCATAGCCATGGTTTCCAATGGTTTTTGATCGCCAGGATCATAAATAACTAAAATGGTGGTCCGTCTGGCAGATTGCCACGTGGAGGGGAGCATGGTTCGTAAAATGGGATCTTCATTGTATTCACGTGCGATGATCAACCACATATCGATGCCCGTTCTTTTCATCAAATCTGGGAGTACTGTGGCCATGCGTTCTCTAAGCCAACGATCGACAATTACTGCTCGCTCCTTCATATCCAATGTTTTGGGCATATAACTGCTTTGGGCGTTTGATGTAAAAGAAAGGGTTAGAATCAGGCTAAAAATTAATACTCTCATATCTGTAGACAAGTTTAAGATTAGGTTAAAATTGCATTATTAATTTCAATTGAAAAAATAAATAACATCAAAATAGAATTCAACGTAAGATAAGCTAGGAAAATGATTTTCTTCATTTTTGAGAGTTCCATTTAAAGACCTAGGAACTTAATCACTGAACATGAAATAGGATCTGCTTTTGGATTTAGTTTTAGAGATGAAAATAGTACAGCTCTCTTCAAAAATAGCTGACTAAATTCATCACTATTCTTCGGTATGATCCATTTCATGAATACCATAAATTTTGTCTAAGTAGGGTTCACGTAGATTTCCCCAAATCCTAAAAAAGAAGTATAAATTTTTTATTTAAAGAAGTAGATTCAAGGATTCTTTTTAGATAGATTTTTTGGCTATTTTTGCAATTTCTTGATTGTATATATATGAAATATTATAACAGTATTGTGGACACTATTGGCAACACGCCACTGGTAAAGTTGCACCATGTGTCCAAGGGTGTTCAAGGTACGATCCTTGTGAAAGTTGAATATTTTAATCCGGGTAATTCAATAAAGGATCGAATTGCAGTCAAAATGATTGAAAATGCCGAACAAGAGGGGCTTTTAAAACCGGGAGGTACCATTATTGAAGGAACTTCGGGCAATACGGGTATGGGCTTGGCGTTGGTGGCACAATCAAAAGGTTATAAATGTATTTTTACCTTAGCAGATAAGCAATCCCAAGAAAAAATAGATATTTTAAGGGCTGTGGGTGCAGAAGTCATTGTTTGCCCCACTAATGTTGAGCCGTCAGATCCACGTTCTTACTATTCGGTTGCTCAAAAGTTAAATGAAGAAATTCCCAATTCTTTCTATCCCAATCAATATGACAACCCCGGAAACTGGACGGCCCATTACGAAACGACGGGTCCAGAAATATGGTTGGATACCGAGGGTAAGGTTACGGTCTATGCTGCGGGTATGGGTACTGGAGGAACGATCAGTGGAACTTCAAAATATTTGAAAGAACAAAACCCATCTATAACTACTTTAGGTATCGATTCATATGGATCTGTATTCAAAAAATTTAAGGAAACAGGAACCTTTGACGAAAGTGAGATTTATCCCTATTTAACTGAAGGTATCGGAGAAGATATCTTACCCGAGAACGTAGATTTTAGCATGGTGGATCAAATTGTTAAAGTGACCGATAAAGATGCTGCGATCATGACCAGGAGATTGGCTAGAGAAGAAGGATTGTTTGTAGGATGGTCGTGTGGTTCTGCTGCTTTTGGAGCCATAGAATGGGCCAAAACTAATCTTAAAGAAAACGACGTCATGGTGATTATTTTACCCGATCATGGCACCAGATACTTAGGTAAAATATACAATGATAACTGGATGAAAGATCATGGATTCATTGAGTCCAGAAAATTTGCCTCTGCCAAGGATATTATAAAGAACAGGGATTATCCTGTAATTCTTTCAACTATTGATAAAAACATTACTGTCGGAGAAGCCATTGTTCAGATGAATGAGAAAGGAATAGATCAAATACCGGTGACTGAAAATGGAAACTTTGTAGGAAGCCTGATTGACTCAAAAGTTCTAAAGCAATTAATTGAGAATCCAGATATCAAGAACAAATCTGTTGCGCAGGTGATGGATCCCTCTTTTCAGTTTGTGTCGATGAATAATACTTTAGATGTGTTATCATCACTAATTTCAAAGGAAAATAGAGCACTTCTCATAAGAGATGAATTGCAAAAAGTCCATATCATTACACAAAGTGATTTATTAATGGCTATGAGCCATTAATCTGATTGAAAGTACTTAAAGGAATGATCATGTTCAGAAATTTTTTATTCATTTTCTTATTTACATAGATACCTTTTTTGTCTGGTGCACAATTGAGAATAAATGAATTTATGGCCTCTAATCTGAGTGGTATTGAAGATCCTATGTTGGGTCAAACCAGTGATTGGATTGTACTTTACAACGCAGGAACAACGCCTCTTAATTTGTCTGGTTATTATCTTACAGATCACTTAAGTAAACCAGATAAATGGTCATTGCCAGCAGGCACGGTGATTGAAGCAGGTGGCTATTTATTGTTTTGGGCTGATGGAGAAGCGGTTGCTGATCATACCAATTTTAAGCTCTCTGCCAGCGGAGAATCCATAGGCGCTTTCAATGCTGAACTTGATGTCGTTGATTCCATTACTTATTCGGAGTAGCGATTAGATATTTCTTACGGCAGGAATGATGGCGAATGGGTATTCTTTGAAACGCCAACGCCCAGGTGCCCAAAATGAAGCGATCTTCTATTCGGATTATGTAAGGAGTGTACCTTCTTTTTCAAAGCCGGGAGGCCTCATGGAGGGTGCCCAATCGATCGAATTAAGTACAGATTTTGGAGGAGATATTAGATATAACCTTGATGGATCATGGCCTGATGAGCGTTCATTCCTTTATTCAGCGCCGATCTCTTTTCAAGAAAACACGATTATCAGAGCAGCCATCTTATAAGCTCAATTAGCTTCTAGGACCTGTGAAAATACATTCTTATTTTTTCGATCCTGAATTTTATGAAAATGAGTTGCCGGTCATCTCAATGGCAGGAGATCCAGACGATTTTTGGATGAAGACAAGGGAATTTATGTCCAAGATTTTAAGCTAGAATGGGAAATCCCTATCAATATTGAGTTTTTTGAAAATTTCGGAGAAGATTGAGCTGCTTTTAATGAATTGGTAGGAACTAAAATTAATGGATTGATGTCCTGGCAGCTACCTCAAAGAAAGCTGGGCATCTATTTTAAAATAAATATGGCATCAATAGTTTAGATTATCAACTCTTTGTAGATCGGTCGCGTAATGAGTTTGAAAATTTCGCTTTGCGTGCAAGCGGGAGTGATTGGTGGCAGGCATTTTTACGTGATCCTTTAAGCCCTCGAGTATCTGAAGGCAATATGAAGCTTGCAAAAAGCAGTTATCGTCCTGTAATTCTTACCATTAATGGGGAATATATGGGGATTCATAATATTAGATCTAAAATTAATAGTTCATTTATTTCACAAAAAATAGATCTTCCAAATAATGAGTTCGATATGGTTGAGCATGGAGACTATGCTGAAGTGGGTGATTTAATCGCTCATAACCATTTATTGGAAGTTTTGAGTGAAGACCTTTCTGTTCAATTCAATTTTGATCAAGTCGAAGATCTTGTCAATATTGAGAACTATACTACATGATGTCATCAGGCAGATGTTCTTGGTAAATGGTTCTATAAATCATAATACCATAGCTTGGAAGACTAAGGAGAATGGTAAATGGGAGTGGATATTAGTGGATGTTGACCGAGGGTTTATAAAAGATGAATTGCCTTATTATGAGATTGAATGGTTTATAAATTAACAAAATTTGTTAGTGAATCGAATGATCACCAATGAGGACTATAAAAATTACTTTAGAAGATAGCTATGGTATCGTGATAGACCATGTGGATTTAAGGTCTAAAAACGGATGGCCTGTCTATGAAAATGAAGGAATATTATCCCTCAAAGAGGTGTCAATGGGCAATCATATTGGTTCGCATTGCTACTACATAGAAAATAAAGCGGAGGTCATAGCTGGAGTTTCTACAATTGGTATTTCTCATATCTATCCAAACCCTGCCAGAGATTGGGTAGACATCCTTTTAATATCATCTGAACCCGTTGAAATCGTTATTTATTCTTTAGATGGTGCCTTAGTAGATATCAAATTCACTCAGAAAGCGGATAAGGTTGAGGTACGCATTCCATTAACCGGATATCCAAAAGGACCCTTAATATTTCAAATGGGTAATGAATACCACCGGATTATTCATCGTTAATCCATAGTTTTTTTAACTTTTCATTTATCAATTAAACTTGTATCTCATTGGAATCATGTTTACATTTGAAATAAATATATTTTAAACTCTTTGCTTGCAGAAGAGGCCATTTCAAAAATGGCCTCTTTCTTTTTAAAATGGATGAGGCAGGACCTATAGGTGTTTTTGATTCGGGATATGGTGGTTTGACCGTCCTCAAAGGACTTATTAAAAACCTTCCCAAACATAATTTTCTGTATCTTGGAGATAATGCGCGTGCCCCTTATGGACCGCGGTCTTTTGAGCGTATTTATGAATTCACCCTCGAAGGAGTAAAACATCTGTTTGATCAAGGTTGTTCTCTTGTTGTTTTAGCCTGTAATACAGCCTCTGCAGAGGCCTTGAGAACCATTCAGCAGAAAGACCTGCCCTATTTGGCAGCCCATAAAAGAGTATTGGGCGTTCTGCGGCCAACTACAGAAAGTGTTTTAGATCATACCCAAACGAAAGAGATTGGTATTTTAGGGACCCATGGAACGATTCGATCCAAGTCTTACCTAATTGAAATTAAAAAATTCTTTCCGCAAATTCAAGTACATCAACAGGCCTGTCCCATGTGGGTGCCCTTGGTTGAAAATGGAGAGCTATTGGGTGCAGGAGCAGCCTATTTTGTGGAAAAAGACATCCGATCTTTGTTGCAGAAAAGGGACCAAATATAGATGCAATTTTTCTTGCATGTACCCACTATCCATTGTTGTATGACCTGATTCGGAGCAGGGTGCCAGCACATATAAATGTCTATGGTCAAGCGGAGATGGTGGGTCCAAAATTGGCAACTTATTTGTCGAGGCATCCCGAAATGGAGATAAAATGTCTTAAAAACAGCAAAGTGAGTTTTATGAACGACGGATGACCCTGAGAATTTTGAACGTCAAGCGCAATTATTTTATGGTCGAAACCCTTCAGGCACAACGAGTAAGTTTGGGCGTTAAATAGGGCTAAATGATCTAAAGTAACTATATTTTTGAAAATTATGCGTGTCGAACTACTCCTTAATAATAGCCCGATTTTAATCAAATTTGACCGGCATAATGCTATCTTTGTAGTGAATTAAAGGGTTTTTCACGTGTATACTTTTTTATTTTATTTACCTTTTTTGCTTTTTTTTGTTTTGGTAGCAGTATACGGTGAAAGAAAGATTGCAGCCTTTATTCAAAGCCGATTCGGTCCCATGGATGTGGGTCCGAAAGGGATGTTTCAAACTTTGGCAGACCTTCTTAAAATGATTCAGAAGGAAGATATTGTCCCTAAGGCAGCTGATAAACCTATCTTTTTATTAGGACCTATCCTTGTGTTTACCGCTATATTTGCTGGTTTTTCGATGTTGCCGTTAAATGCCAACATAGCTGGAGCGGCCGTCGAATCAGGAGTTTTGTTGCTCATGGCCGTGGTCTCATTGGATGTATTGGGTATTTTAATGGCAGGTTGGGGTTCCAATAATAAATTCTCCTTGTATGGGGCGGTTCGTGCAATTGCTCAAATTGTTTCATTCGAGATTCCTTTGGGATTAAGTGTGCTCTGTGTAGTTATGATTTGTCAGTCGATGGACCTACAAGAAATTACTCAACAGCAGGGTCTTTATACGATTGATCCCATATTTCTTTTTGGGTTGAAAGGTATGGATATCGAAGTGACTCAAATGGGAGGGATACTTTCATGGAACGTGGTGAAAAGTCCACTTTTATTATTTTGCTTTTTGATATTTTTTATCGCTGGGTTGGCCGAAGCCAACCGGGCACCCTTTGATTTGCCTGAGTCTGAATCAGAATTGGTAGGGGGATATCATACCGAGTACAGTGGATTTCGATGGGGAATATTCATGTTGGCAGAATATGGAATTATGCTTTTGATTTCTTTTTTAGCAGTAATTTTATTTTTTGGGGGTTGGAATACACCCTTCATTAATATAGGATCGTTTCATTGGGCAAATTGGACAATGGGAAGCTTTTGGGAAGTTTTTTGGTTGCTCTCCAAAACCTTGATTTTGGTATTTGCACAAATGTGGGTTCGTTGGACCTACCCTAGGTTGAGGGTCGATCAATTGATGACGCTTTCGTGGAAATACTTGACCCCTTTTGGTTTGCTATTGGTATTTTTATGTGGACTTTGGAAACTCATGATGCTTTGATAAAATACTTCTCAAATATTACTCATTCAGTACAAACGCTAAGTAATGGTCTTAAGCTCACCTTAAAACATTTATGGGAAGCCAGGACGGAAAGAGATCCTATAGGGATTGCAGATGAAGATTATTTCTTAAAGGATAAAGGCATTGCTACTTTACAATATCCAAAAGAATCATTACCAGTCCCTGATCATGGGCGCTACAAACTACACAATGAGATAGATGATTGTATTGTATGTGATTTGTGTGTCAAAGTTTGTCCCGTCAATTGCATTGAAATTGAGCCCATTAGGGCCACAGACATCATCGGTAAAACCTCAGATGGGACTAATAAAAGAATCCATGCAGCTAAATTTGATATCGATATGTCTAAGTGTTGTTTTTGTGGATTATGTACCACCGTTTGCCCAACTGAATGCTTAACGATGACCAAGGCGTATGATTTCAGCACTTTTGATCGTGCAGACCATGTATACGAATTTGCTGAAATGACACCCCTCCAGATATTGGAAGCCAAACAAGCATTTGAAGAAAAGCAAAAAATAAAGCCCACTGCTTCGGTGCAGTCTATGAAATCGAGTGGAGATAAAGTCGTTTTTAAACCTAAAATGCTTAAACCTAAATTACCTAAGAAAAAGGATGACTGAGGTATGGATGTATTTCTTTGGGTTGCTGATTTTGATATCAGGTTTAACTTTGATTTTCACAGAAAATCTTATTTACGCCGCTTTTTTGCTGGCTTTGTGTTTGTTGAGTATTGCGGGTTTTTATGTCATTTATAACGGAAGTTTTCTGGCAGTTATTCAAATATTGATTTATGCCGGTGGAATTTTGATTTTAATCGCTTTTGGTATTATGCTGACGAAAAGATCTTCTGAGGGTAAAGTTATTGTAGGATCTCACTTGCTTTTTTTTGGATTTTTGGTCACATTGGGTATAGCTCTGCTCATTTATGCATTAGTGGGAAGTTCGCCGATCGGACCTCAAGAGATTCTTCAAACTACAGGCCAAATAAGGGAGATTGGTATACGCTTTTTGACCCAGTATATTTTGGCATTTGAACTTATCGCTTTTCTACTGTTGGTGGTATTGGTAGGCGCTTCATATTTAGGTAAAAAATCGCAACATGCTTGATCCCATTATTTTCGGGTTGATGATAGGTGCTTTTTTGTTTTGTACAGGGATTTTGATTGTTATTATAAAGAAAAATGCCATTTTTGTTATGATAGGTATCGAACTCATGCTTAATGGAGCCAATGTGAATCTCGTTGTATTTTCGGGATCTGACCCCAATATTCAAGGGCAATTGATGGGAATTTTTGTGGTCGTATTGGCGGCGGCAGAGTCTGTAGTTGCTTTGGCTATTATGCTTAATATTTTCAGACATTTCCAAACCTTGGATCTCAATTCATTAAAAAAATTGAAGCATTGATCATGGAGGACTACCTGTTGGCCCTTATATTGTTGTTGCCTTTATTGGGTGGCATAATGGCCTATACTTTTCCTTCGAAATCCGGAATTATCGCTAGTATTTTTTTATCAATAACTACTATTTTGGCAGGTTACCATCTCAGTTTCGTTGAAGGAACGCTTTGGATGTTTCAGTTTGAATGGTTACCAGGATTTGTAATGGGTTTTGCTGTAGACAGATCCTCAGCAGTCCTTATTTTACTGGTGAGTTTGATTTCTTTTTTAGTGCACCTCTTTTCAATATTTTATTTATCAGGAGATGGCTACAAGGATCGTTATTATTTAAAATTGGGATTTTTTACTTTTTCTATGTTAGGTCTCCTGATGTCGGACCACTTAATATTGCTCTTTATTTTTTGGGAACTGGTAGGCTTTTCATCTTATATGTTGATTATTTTTTGGTTCCAAGATGTTAAAAATGCGATTGCTGGAAGGATTACTTTTATGACCAACAGAATCGCAGATTTGATATTATTCATGGGTTTATTGATGCTTTTGGGATCTGGAAACGATTGTTTTATTTCCAGCCTGGGTCCATTACCACAGAATGACAGTAGCACAGCGATAGGAATTTGTTTATTGATTGGCATTTTGGGTAAATCGGCTCAGTTCCCATTTTTCACTTGGCTGCCGCGCGCTATGGTAGGCCCTACGCCTGTATCGGCCTTGATCCATGCGGCAACCATGGTAGCGGCAGGAGTATATTTATTGTTTCGCCTATTCATTGTATTTGATCCCTATTTATTGGATTGGATTGCTTCTTTGGGAATCATTACTGCCTTTTTGGGAGCATTGATTGCCGCTTGTCAAACAGATATGAAGGGGGTGTTGGCTTATTCTACTATTTCCCAGTTAGGTTATATGGTCATGGGCATGGGAGTAGGTGCTTACGATATGGCTTTATTTCACCTTTGGACGCATGCTTTTTTTAAGGCAGGTCTTTTTTTATGTGCGGGATCGGTAATGCATTACTTAAGTAACCAAGATCCTGCAGATCCTATGCAAGATATGCGCAGAATGGGTGGATTGAAAAGCTATTTACCGATCACATTCTGGTCCTATTTGGTTTGTATGATGGCCTTGGTAGGATTGCCTTTTTTCTCAGGATTTATCTCGAAGGAAGGCATTCTGTTAGGTGCATTTTCTTGGGCAATGCAAAGTGAAAATGGGCTGACTTTCGTTCTTCCCATCACAGCTTTAGGGATATCTTTTATTACAGCTTATTATATGGGGAAACAATTGATATTGGTCTTTTTGGGTTCTTATCGAGGAGAAAAATTGCTTAAAATGCCTCAAAAATCATGGATTGAAATGGTACCCATATTGGTTTTAGCAATTCTTTCAATTGGTGTTTTTTATCGTATTCACCTTTCAGGCGGGGATTTGAGTTTTCTAGAATATTGGTTGGGGACCCAACCCAAGGTAGAAGGGAGTTGGGTGGCGCCAATGGTTGGATCTTCAATCCTATTGGTGTTTTTAGGTTTGGGTTTCAGCTATTGGAAATATGGTAGGCAAGGGATGCGAAAAGTGAAATCATTTAATTCCTCAACGTTGTCTATTTTTGTTCAAAACGGATTCTATTTAGATAAGTTCTATATGGGGATACTGGTGCCTTCTTTCGATTGGTTGGCATTCAAGACTTCCAAGGTAGATACGGTTTTGATTAATCCTTTTTTTAATAAAATATCGGTTTCTATAGTGGTGCTGAGTAAAGTGTCAGATTTATTTGACAGACTCATAGTCGATGGATTGATTTCCTTAATGAAAAGGGTGGTGCAAATACTGGGATCAATGTTTACAAAGCTTCATCCAGCGCATGTTCAAATTCATTTTGTCTCTGCGATCATTGGATTAGTAATTATATTGGTTTGTTTAAAAATTGCTTTATAAAATGATTAGCTATATACTTTCTTTGATAATTTGGATGCCTTTCTTAGGTGCTTTCACCCTGCTTTTTTTTAATGAGCGGCAGACCCCAGAGATCAAAATAGTGGCTTTGATATTTTCTTTGATTCAGTTATTGCTATCGATCCATTTGGTATGGGGATTTGATCCCAACTATGGAGATCATCTTTTGACTTCGTTTCAATTTGTTGAAAAGTTTTCATGGATTTCAATGAGTCTGGGCTCATTTGGAAGCTTCAATATCGATTACCACCTAGGAGTAGACGGTATGAGTCTTTGGTTGGTCGTACTTTCGTCCTTAATCACAGTCCTTGGGGTGCTTGCCTCTTGGAAGTTAAAGCAACAGGTGAGAAGCTATTTCATGTTGTATTTATTGCTCAGTACTAGTATCGTCGGCTGCTTTCTAGCCCTTGATTTTTTCTTATTTTATTTATTTTTTGAGTTGGTGCTTTTACCTATGTTTTTCCTTATTGGACTTTGGGGTGGGCCAAGAAGATCTTATGCTTCGATTAAATTTTTCATTTATACCCTAGTAGGTTCATTACTTATTTTGGTAACTATGATCGCCCTTTACCTAAGTGTTGGGGTACTAGATCCTATCAATGAAACGATAATTCATAGTTTTAATCTGCTGCACATGATGGATTCCAATTATTTCATAGAAGGCAGTAGTTTGGCCAAAGACTCAGTGTTGACTTTTATGGGTATGCCTTTAAGAGCGGTGGCTTTTCTTGCTTTATTTTTAGGGTTTGCTATCAAACTACCTATCGTACCTTTTCATACATGGTTACCGGATGCCCATGTGGAAGCAGCTACACCTATATCTGTGATTTTGGCAGCATTGCTTTTGAAGCTAGGCGGCTATGGTCTCTATCGAATAGCCTTTTCTATTTTCCCCGACGCAGCGCACCATTTTGGTTATTATATTGCTATTTGTGGGGTTTTAGCTGTCATTTATGGGGGACTGAATGCGATGGCGCAAAATGATCTGAAACGAATGATCGCCTACAGCTCCATATCACACATGGGATTTGTATTGATCGGCTTAGGTTCATTTACGGTTGAAGGTGCTGCAGGAGGAATGTTTCAAATGATTGCGCATGGATTCATTTCAGCGGCGTTATTTCTCATTGTGGGTGTGCTCTATGATCGAACTCAGAATAGGAAGATCGAAAATTTCAGTGGATTGGCCACAAAATTACCTGGCTATAGTTTTGTGGTAATGATTGTATTTTTTGCTTCCCTTGGATTACCTGGTTTAGCGGGTTTTGTGGGAGAACTATTGGTATTGATGGGAGCTTTTAACGTGAGTGCAGTTGATGGGATGCTGCCGAACTGGATAGGAATCGTCGCTGTAATAGGCTTGTTGATTACGGCTGCTTATTATCTGTGGACGATACAGCGCATGTTTTTGGGTAAATATTGGGTACGGGAGCACAGTTGGGAGCCGAAAATGAAAGATTTAAATATAAGAGAATGGATGATTTTCACACCATTGATATTGGGGGTCGTTGTTTTAGGCATGTATCCAAAAATCATTTTGGATACGATGAACCACAGTCTTGAACTGTTCATAGCTCATGTAGGAAATTTAAAAATTAAACCATAAATGGCATTTTGAATATCAATGAGCAACTTATAGAAATCCAAGAACATTTTGGAGTTATTTCCTCCGAAATAATTTTGATTATGGGTTCTATCATCTTGTTGATATTGGGCATGTTGAGGTTGCCCTTATTTTGGATCAAAGTATTCGTTGCTGTTGTATTGCTAGGTTCTTTTCTTTTTGCACAGCAGATATCCGGTTTTTTTTTCACACGAACCATCATCAGAGATGATTTGAGTTATCTAATGACCCAATTATTGCCTTGGGTTACCCTAGGTGTATTGTGCTTCAAAAGGCAAACGCACCAGTCCTATGAATTCTATTTTTTGTTGATGAGTGTACTGATAGGATCTCTTTTCATGGTAGGCTCCCATAATTTATTGATACTTTATTTAGCTATTGAATTGACTTCATATGCTAGCTATTTGCTGACCGGCTTCCATTTCAATGAAAAAGGCAGTGAAGCCGCGATGAAATATTTATTATTTGGAGGCGTAAGTTCTGCCGTGATGTTATTTGGAATTTCACTTTTGTATGGGGCACATGATTCGCTCTATTTTGATACCCTAGAATTTTCATTACTGGGCGCAACGGGATTGTTTTTTTTCTTATCTGGTTTATTTTTCAAAACTTCTATTGTCCCCTTTCATATTTGGGTACCGGCGACTTATGAAGGCGCGCCAACGGATGCAGTCGCATTTTTTTCCACAGTACCTAAAATTGCGGGTTTTGCTGCACTTTATCATGTCTTCAAGTGGACCAATGGATTATTTAATCCCCTTTTAGAGCAGCTTATTTTGATCTTGGCCATTTTGACTATTGTTTGGGGTACTTTGGCTGCTTTAAGGCAAACAGATGTTAAAAGAATGCTGTCCTTCGGGGCAGTAGCACATTCAGGATTCATACTTCCATTGTGCTTGGTTATGGATACTTATTCCATATTTAAATATTACGTCATTATTTATGCGGTCATGAATATTTTGGCCTTTCTTTTTGTCCAGCTTCATGAAAAAAAAGGGGAGAACTTATCTTTAAGTGATGTGTCTGGTTTAGGCATAAAATTCCCATTATTAGGCGTGATAAGTGTGATCTGGGCTGTTGCTTTGGTGGGACTTCCACCGACAGGCGGATTTATGGCTAAATTATTTCTTTTTTCTACTGCATGGCAGCATTATGAATCTATGGACTCGATATACTGGTTGACTTTTATTTTTGTGGGTGTTTTGAGTTCGGCGGCTTCTCTTTATTTCTATTTAAGGGTCCCTTATTTTTATTTTTTTAAAGAGGATCAAAGCAAAAAAATAAAAATAAACAAGAGGCATTTTCTCATTTTAACTTTGTTGGCATTTACTTTAATTCTTTTGTTTATTCAACCCAATATTTTTGATAGATTTGCACCAATGATAAACCCATGAGTGACGCCATCAAACACGAATGCGGCATAGTCCTTCTTAGATTGAGGAAGCCGCTACAGTATTATATAGATAAGTACAAAACACCAAGTTATGCGGTAAACAAGATGTACTTGCTCATGCAAAAACAGCTCAATCGAGGTCAGGATGGAGTAGGGGTTGCTAACATTAAGATTGATATGAAGCCTGGCTATCGCTACATTAGTCGATATAGAACCATCGATTCTCAACCTATCGAAACACTTTTTCAAAAAATTGGGAGGAAATATCAAAAAGCGCTGAGGGAGGGGGAAGAAAAATATATGGATGGTGCATGGCTCAAACAAAATGTAGCTTTTTCAGGAGAAGTCTGGATGGGACATTTACGCTATGGTACGCATGGAAAAAACAATATTGAGAATTGTCATCCCTTTCTAAGGCAAAATAACTGGCGGAGTCGTAATTTGGTTGTGGCAGGTAATTTTAATATGACCAATGTAGATGAGCTTTTTGAAAAATTAATTGAATTGGGTCAGCACCCCAAGGAAAAAGTGGATACCGTGACGGCTATGGAGAAAATAGGACATTTTCTTGATGAAGAAAATGAACTTATTTTTCGAAAACACAAAAAAACACATAGTAAAGCAGATCTCACGCAGCTGATAGAGGATAAAATAGATTTGCAAAGGGTTTTGAATAGATCTTGTAAAGATTTTGATGGTGGATATGCCATTACGGGTATGGTAGGTTACGGAGCTGCTTTCGTTGCAAGAGATCCAGTAGGAATACGGCCGGCTTATTATTATGCCGATGACGAGGTGATCGTAGTGGCTTCAGAAAAGCCAGCCATAAAAACAGCATTTGAATGTAATTATGATGACATTAAGGAAGTCAGTCCAGGCCATGCTTTAATCATTGATAAGCAGGGCAATTATGAACACAAACAGTTCCTTGAGCCCCAAGAGAAAAAGGCCTGTAGTTTTGAGCGCATTTATTTTTCTAGGGGAACAGACCCAGATATTTATCGGGAGCGCAAAGAACTAGGTAGGCTGATGGTTCCTCAAGTCTTGAAATCGATCAATTTTGATTTAAAAAACACTGTTTTTTCTTATATACCCAATACCGCCGAAATTTCATTTTTGGGCATGATGTCAGGAGTGGAAGATTACTTAATAAGTAAGCGGAAGGAGATCATCATCGATCATAAGCCCACTGCGGACTCATTGGAAGATTTATTGACATTCAAGCCAAGAATAGAAAAATTAGTATTGAAAGATGCCAAGTTAAGAACTTTCATAGCGGATGCTTCACACAGGGATGAATTGGTAGCCCATGTCTATGATACCACTTTTGAAGTCATCCAAAAGGATAGAGATTCATTGGTTATTATTGATGATAGTATTGTCCGGGGTACCACGCTCGAGAAAAGTATCTTGACCTTACTGGACAACTTGAATCCTAAAAAAATTGTGATCATTTCATCTGCTCCACAGATTAGATTTCCTGATTGTTATGGTATTGATATGAGTAAAATGAAGGATTTTGTAGCCTTTAGGGCGGTATTGGCCTTACTCATTGATGAGGGGAAAGAATATTTATTGGAAGACGTATTAGAAAAATGTTTAGCGGTCAAAGATAAGGTAAACGAGGTCAATTATGTGAAGGAACTCTATGCACCTTTTTCTTATGATCAAGTATCTCAAAAGATTGGAGAGATTGTTAAACCTAAAAAAATGAAAGCCGTACTTGAAGTGGTTTTTCAAACGGTCGAGGGTCTGCACAAAGCATGTCCTGATCATCTTGGAGATTGGTACTTTACAGGTGATTATCCTACCAAAGGAGGAAATAGCGTTGTAAATACGGCCTTTATTAATTTCATGAAGGGAGTAGAGGTCAGGGCTTATTAAAAGCGCTGAATGGTAAAGTGATCTTAAGATCTCAGATTGAGAAACTTTCTCCACATCCGCAGGTGCGGCTTGCATTGGGATTTACAAATTGAAAACCTTTACCATTCAATCCATCAGAAAACTCAAGGGTGGTACCTAATAGGTATAGAAGACTTTTTCTATCGACGATGACTTTGACTCCTTGATCTTCAAAAACATCATCTTGTTCTGTAACCGTATCGTCAAAAGCAATGTCATACATAAGACCAGAACAACCACCACCTTTTACTGAAACACGCAAGTTATGCGCTTCACTGTAGCCTTCAGTGGCCCGTAAAACGCTTATTTGATCTTTGGCTTTGTCACTCACATTAATCATATATGTAAAACTAGTGTATAATCTGTCATTAAAAATTATAAAACTGAGAAAAGTTCTTGTTTCTTTGTGAGAATAAATACTTGGATTAAGATGATAAAAGTAGAACACATAGGCATCGCAGTAAAAAATATTGAGCAAGTAAATGCACTTTATACCAAGCTATTTAATCAAGGGCCATATAAGGAGGAGGGAGTGGATCAGGAGTCTGTTGACACCTCTTTTTTTCAGGTGGGACAAACAAAAATTGAATTTTTGGCATCTGAAAACCCTGAAAGTACCATTGGAAAGTATGTAAAAAAAAATGGGACAGGTATTCATCATATTGCTTTTGAAGTGGATGACATACAATCAGAAATCATTCGATTGGAAGCAGAAGGATTTGATATGATATATAATCCAGCACGAAGTGGCGCTGACAACAAACTGGTGACCTTTATCCACCCAAAGGGCACAGATGGAATACTTATTGAGCTTTGCCAAGAAATTCATAACACCAAATGATCTTCTTAAAATAGCTACTCCTATCTTCACTCACTAGTTATAGTGTACGTATCAGCTACTATTACTAGTGAGTAATTTGACTAAAAATAGTCATTCAGAATAGACAGCATCATTTCTAAGTTTGCAATAGTATTACAAACCAAAAATAACATGAATTTATTAAAACATATATTTATTTACGGCGGAATCGCAAGCCTAATTTTTCTTCTTAGTTGTGAGGAAGAAACAGTAACTGTAACTGAAGAAGTTATTGTTACAGATACTGTTACTATCACAGAAACAGATACTTTAACCATTACAGAGACCGATACTGTAACAGTAACCGATACTGTTTTAATTGGTTTTGCGATCCCGGCAACATATCTCTTCACTCGTGATGGAGACACAACGGTGTCGTATTCAGGTCAAACCACAAGATTAAAAATGGCCAAAGAAATGGTAAGTGCTCTTAAAGATGAGACAACGACAATAGCTAAATTGTTAGCAATGTTTGATCATCAGGAAGGAGCGAGCGATTTTAGTGATGCTGATCTGAACGCATCTTCTAAGCAAGTAAAGAACAAAACAGGAAATAACGGAACGGCTACTAATGCTGCAGCGATAAGAGTAGATTTAGAGGCTTGGATGACAAATCAAGTTGATTCTGTATTTCCGGCGTGGACTGATGAAGCTTCAAAAGGCTTAGCAGGGTACATTCAAGAGGCTGGTGGAGGATCTACTCGGTACGTAAATCAGAACGGATTGGAGAATAACCAAGCTGTTAACAAAGCGCTGATTGGTGCCCTAGTTGCTGATCAAGTTTTAAATGGTTATTTAACACCAGCGAAACTTAATAGTGGTACAAATGAGGCAGATCAAGCCGCACAAACGAAAGTTGATGGGAAAAGCTATACGAATATGGAACATTATTGGGATGAAGGCTATGGTTACATATACGGATTAGCGGCGGATGGTATAGATCCCGTTACTACTCCCGGAAGTAATGATATATTTATGTTGAAATATATAGGTAAGGTCGATAGTGATCCTGACTTTTCCGGGACTGCAGGTGAGTTGCATCGTGCGTTTAGAGAAGGTAGAGCTGCAGTTGTCGAGGCAGAGTTTGAGGCACGGGATGCCGCTGCACATCACATCGCAAAGACAGCTTCTTTGGTAATAGGCGTTAGAGCGGCACACTACTTGAAAGCAGGTCAAATAGGGTTAGCAGCAGCGAGCCCCGATATGGCTGGCGTTTTTCATGATCTTTCAGAAGGTTTCGGATTTGTTTATAGTCTTCAATTTACTTTAAATCCAGAAACAGGTGCCCCGTATTTTTCAAGAGAAGAAGTAATGGAAATGTTGAGTAAAATTTATCCAACTACTGGTGGTATGCGAGGCTTTTGGGATGTCACCCAATCTGATTTACAAGAAGCAGCAACAACAATTGCAACAGCTTTTGGT
This sequence comes from Flammeovirgaceae bacterium UBA4465, assembly GCA_905182375.1. GTDB lineage: Bacteria > Bacteroidota > Bacteroidia > Cytophagales > Cyclobacteriaceae > UBA4465. The sequence continues at coordinate 66,355 of CAJJBF010000004.1, read as the reverse complement.
TTTACTTATGAAAATGCTTAATTACAGAACTAACATATACTATTTTCTGTTGGAAAAAGAGGACTTCTCAGTAGAGAAGTCCTCTTTTAATAAAAAATTAAAATGAAAAACAATATATCAACTCTTTGCTGTTTTGCTGCTCTATTTATGTCAGTTCTTTTTCTTTCCTGTTCGGAAGATGATAATGTTCAGTTGGATGAAGCCAGTCAAGTAGACCAAAATAATTCTACTGATGATCAAATCGATGGAGATACTTCCGATTCTGTTGATACAACTGCCAGTGATACTGGAGCAGGAGAAGAGTTTACGAGAGTTACAATGCTTGCTAATTGGGCTGATAATATAATTATACCTGCTTTTGAATCTTTAGTAGACAATATGGATTCACTTTCTTTAGCAGCTAATGAATTTACAGATATACCGAACCAAGAAAACCTGATCAATTTGAAGCAATCTTGGTTAAATGCTTATCTCGCATGGCAAACTGTAGATATGTTTGATATAGGAAAGGCAGAAGAAATTACTTTAAGGAATTTTATAAATGTATATCCTTTAGATGCACAGGGAATGACAACTACGCTCTTGGCAGGTGACTATGATTTGACCTCCGTCAATAGGCAAGATGAGCAAGGTTTTTCAGCCTTAGATTACCTTTTACATGGATTAGGAAATTCAGATGAAGAAATAATAGCTTTTTATACAGATGATACGAATGGATTGAAATACAAGACTTTCTTAAATGATGTTGTAAATAGAATGCTTTCATTAACCTCAATTGTTTTGGAAGATTGGAAAGAGAGTTATCGAGATGAGTTTATCGAACGCGACGGAAATGCTGCTACGGAGTCTGTTAACTCAATGGTTAATGATTATATATATTATTATGAAAAGTTTTTGCGAGCAGGAAAAGTAGGAATACCGGCAGGTGTATTTTCAAATTCTTCCTTAAGTGATCGAGTTGAAGCTAGATATCATGGAGATGTTTCAAAAGAATTATTAATAAAAGCATTAAATTCAGCTCAAGATTTCTTCAATGGAGTTCATTTTAGTCAAGAAGATTCAGGTATGAGTCTTAAAGGATGGATCAATTACCTCGAAGCTTCGGGATCGACTAATAACCTTGATTCACTCATCAATAATCAATTCGGATTGATACATTTACAGTTAGAAAATTTGAATTCGGATTTAGGCCAACAAGTGGAAATTGATAATATTAAAATGCTTGAGACTTATGATATCTTACAAAAAAACGTAGTTTTTATGAAAGTAGACATGCTCCAATTATTAGATATTACAGTCGATTACGTGGACGCCGATGGTGACTAATGTTGATCAAGGTCTCATATTTTTCAAAAACGACATCCAGTGCACCTCTAGCCATTTTTAGAATTTTTTTTGGCCTTTTAATGTTTATCAGCATCATCAGGTTTTGGGCATTGGGTTGGATAGATAAGCTATATATTCAGCCTCACTTCTTTTTCTCATATTACGGGTTTGAATGGATTAAGCCCTTGGGTGATCTCACTTATGTATTATTTTTTATTTGTGGTTTATCTGCATTATTTGTTGCCCTAGGCTTAAAGTATACATGGGCGATCATTACTTTTTTTCTTTCCTTCACTTATATCGAGCTGATGGACAAAACAACTTATCTCAACCATTATTATTTTGTCAGTGTACTAAGTTTTTTATTAATTTTTTTACCTGCCGGTAACTATTTTTCTTGGGATACCTTCAGAAATTCTAGGCTATCATTTCCTCAGATTCCTCAGTGGAACATCGACGTCATTAAATTGTTGCTTTGTATTGTCTATTTATATGCAGGATTGGCTAAATTAAATCCAGAATGGTTGCTGCAAGGGATGCCACTAAAAATTTGGTTGCCTACCAAAGACGATCTACCAATGATTGGATTTTTATTTCGCTATGATTGGATGATTTATTTGTTTGCATGGGGGGGAGCGTTGTATGATTTACTTGTTCCTTTTTTACTCTTAAACAGAAAAACTAGAGGTCTTGGGTTTATGATGGTTGTTTTTTTTCATTTATTAACAGCGATTCTTTTTCCTATTGGGATGTTTCCTTACCTCATGATCTTTAGTGCGTTAATTTTTTTTAATCACCAATTTCATCAAAAAATCATTGATATATTGCATCAGGTGTTTAGGATTAAATATCATAAAACCTATCAAATTCAAAATTCACTTTTTCAAGATTCACTGATAAATAAGCTTAAAATAGGCTTTTTAGTATTGTTTTTTTTAATTCAAATAGGATTACCTTTTCGGCATATGCTTTATCCAGGTAATCTTTTTTGGACTGAGGAAGGATACCGGTGGTCTTGGAGAGTAATGCTTATGGAGAAGGCGGGTAACGCACAGTTTAAGATTGTTGATAATGCATCTGGAAGTTGGTTTTATGTCAATAATGAAGATTTTTTAACTTCCTTTCAAGAGAAGCAAATGGCAACACAGCCAGATTTCATACTTCAATATGCCCAATTTCTAAATGCACATTTTTCTCAACAGGGCATGACAAATCTTAGCATATTTGTGGATTGCTTTGTAGCTTTAAATGGTAGAATAAGTACCAGATACATAGATCCCAAATTTGATTTAACGGAAGGATACGAGTCTTTTGCACACAAGTCATGGATATTGCCTTTCAATGAATAGTTTTCTGCGTATTAAGTTGATATTTTTTTTATGTTGCGTGGGTCATTTCAGTTGGTCACAAATAACAGTTTCCGGTACCATATATGATGAAAAAGAGAATCCCAAAGAAGCGGTAGAAATACAAATTGAAGACACTAATTTGAACGAAAGGACCGATGCTTCAGGTCGGTATAGACTGGAGGTCACTGAAAAGGGAATCTACAAGTTGATAGCTTTTGCTTATGGTTATCAAATCTTTGAAAAAGTAATACAAATTTCTCGTGATACCCTTATTGATATCTCACTGGTTAAATTAAGTCGAGACTTGTCCGAGGTAGTAATTTTGGATCAAAAACAACGCGTATTCAATTTGGGTAGATTAAATACCGTTGAGGGTACCCGAATTTATGCGGGTAAAAAGAATGAAGTTATTTTGGTCGATCAAATTGTAGGAAATAAGGCAAGCAATAATGCCAGACAAGTTTATTCACAAATTGTAGGACTCAATATATATGAAAGTGGCGATGGTGGATTACAATTGAGTATCGGTGGACGTGGTTTAGATCCTAATCGGTCTGCGAATTTTAATACCCGACAGAATGGATATGACATCAGCCCAGATGTACTGGGATATCCTGAGAGTTATTATACGCCGCCTGCAGAGGCTTTGTCACAAATTCAAGTAGTTCGAGGAGCCGCAGCCCTACAGTATGGGACTCAGTTCGGGGGATTGATTAATTTCAAAATGCATCAACCCGTCCCTGATAAAAAAATAGAACTTATCGCCCGTCAGTCCGTGGGGAGCTTTAATTTTTTCTCTTCTTTCAACAGTTTGAGTGGTACCGTAGGTAAGCTAAGCTATTATACCTATTATCATCATAAGCAGAGCGATGGATTCAGACCCAATTCGGGTTACAATTCAAATAATACTTTCACTTATTTGAACTACCAATTTAATCCGGAAACTAGCTTATCTTTTGAGTATACCTACCTCAATTATTTGGCCCAGCAGTCAGGAGGATTGACAGATACGCAGTTTGACTTAGATCCGATCTACAGTAATCGTACTAGAAATTGGTTCGAAATAGATTGGAATTTAGCCGCGCTCAATTTTAATCATAATTTTTCTTCAAAAACGAAGTTATCTGCGATGATTTTTGGTTTGGTCGCTGAGAGAAATTCACTAGGCTACAGAGGAAATCCCATCAACTTGAATAGCAGCCCAGTGGCTGAAGATGATTATAAAGACCAAAATGGAGATTTTATTTATAACAGGGACTTGATTGCAGGAGTTTTTCGGAATTACGGTACCGAACTTAGATTGTTATCTAGATACAAATTAAAAGGAACGGCGGGTGTTTTTTTATTAGGAACCAAATTTTATAAATCGCGAAATACGGCAAAACAAGGTCCCGGAAGTATAGGGATTGATGCTGATTTTAATTTCAATTATGAACGTTATCCAGACTATCCCAATCAATCGGACTTTACTTTTCCCAATCTTAATTTTTCATTATTTGGTGAAAATATATTTTTCATTAATGAGAAATTTGCGGTCACACCTGGGTTTAGATTTGAACATATCTTCACTGAGAGTGAAGGTGTTTACAGTGAAGTTCTTTTTGATATTGCCCAGAATCCCATAAGTAATGTTGAGCAAATAGACGATCGCTCTTTCAACCGCTCTTTTATGCTTTTTGGCTTGGGATTAAGCTATACTATAGGACCTAAAGCTGAAGGGTATGCCAATATTTCTCAAAATTACAGATCGGTTACTTTCAGTGATATACGCACGGTAAGTCCCACATTTATTGTGGATCCCGACATCACCGATGAGCAAGGCTATACCGTAGATCTTGGCATTAGGAGTTTGACTACAAAGACGCTTAATTTCGATGTCAGTATTTTTGGATTGTTGTATGATGATCGAATTGGAATTATTTTGGATGATCGTGCCAATAGAGTGAGAAAAAATATTGGAGAAGCTTTTATTTATGGGATTGAGATCTTTGGAGATATTAATTTGGTCAGTTCCCTCAATAAAGATTGGAAAGAGGTTAAATGGAATGTTTTTATCAATACGGCATTTACTGAATCAAGTTATCTAGCTTCTGAGGAAAACAATGTGAAAGGTAAAAAAGTGGAGTTCATCCCCATGCTTAACTTTAAAACTGGTGTAAATTTCGGTTTCCGAAATTTGATGGGGAGTTTGCAATGGATTTATCTCAGTGAGCAATTTACGGATGTCGAAAATTCTACCATTGCTGTGGATGGAGATAATAGAAATGGACTCATTGGTGAAATACCGAGCTACCATGTCATGGACCTTTCCTTTGCCTATAGTTTTAAAAATTTCAAAATAGAATCAGGAATCAATAACCTCATGAATACCTTTTATTTTACTCGAAGGGCTACTTCTTATCCAGGTCCAGGTATCATTCCTTCGGAGTCCCGAAGTTTTTATACAACCCTCCAAGTTAAATTTTAAGTATTCTTTTATGCGATAAGGGGGGAGTAGGGACCTATGATGCCATAGTGAGTACCCAATTGGTATTAAAAAGTTCATTTGATAGGTGTTTTGCTAGGCGATTCCATTGCTCACTTTGCGTTCTGCAGCCCAAGCCTAGGAGTCAATTATAGCATAACCCTATACTCTTAGCGTTACAGGTTTTTGCTTTTTAAGTGTCATTCTTTACTTTACCCATACAAAAAATACGCTACTATTATTTGATGTCTTTTATCTTCCTTTACTTTCCAAAGTTGTCAAAAGATTTGAAGTACTATTTTCATTGAGATCTATAGTCAGGAATGTAGCTATGCTTTAATCAATTTCTAGTGCCTTAAGTTCTGCGATGTGTCTTTGTTGCGAAATTGATGTTGACGATGTTTCAAAAGAGTTATGGTATTATCAAGGATTTCTATCCACCTCAAATACGAGTCTATTTGACGTTATTTTTTCTCATTATTTTTTCGTTTAAATAATATTTACTGTCCTAAATATTCATGAGAAACTATTATTTGGACACATTTGTTAATGAGGTATATAGGTTAGGTAAAGTTTATGAAGTTATTTAAAACAATTCTTCTTTTGTGCCATTTATGGGTGATGGCCATTTTTCTAAACTGTAGCGAAAGTGAATTAAATCCTGATATAGACTTTAATACGACTGAGACCCCAGTATATCTATCAGCAAATGAAGTTACCATCAAAGCGTCTGATGCTGCCGTTGTTGGACAAACTTACCTGTTAAATAACGTTAGTTATGTCGTGGTGGATTCAGTTATGCTCTATGGTATGGTCAAAAAACATGTTGATAGCATTATACCTGTTACGACTTTTATTACAAATATGAGCCAACTCTTTATCAGCGAAGAAAGATTACTAGCTAATGAGTTTCCAATAATGGATGTCAGCTCATGGGACGTGAGCAATGTAACCGATATGTCTTTTATGTTTTCTGGCGTTGGTCTTAATAGTTTTGATGGAGATATCAACGATTGGAATGTTAGTGGTGTAGCTAATATGTCGTTCATGTTTGATGATAATGAAAAATTTAATCAAGACATTAGCAAATGGAATGTTTATAATGTAACCAACATGCAAAGAATGTTCAGTCAAGCCAATGCCTTTAATCAAGATATTAGCAAATGGAATGTCAGCAAAGTAATAAATATGGAAAGCATGTTTAAAAGAGCTACTTCTTTTAATCAAAATCTTAATCCATGGGAGGTCGGAAATGTAATTGAATGTAATAATTTCAGCTTACATGCCGATAAATGGATAGGAAAGAAGCCAAGGTTTATCAACTGCTTAGAATAAATTACATGATAAAAATATTTATTTGAATTAGTATCTACATTCGCCTAGTTTATATCTGAAAGTGTCCACTTTTATTTGACGACATACAATTCAATATATTTATGATTCCATATTATCCTTGTTATTTTTGCTTTTTAGATCACACAAACTTAAACGAGAAAGTTGCAGTTTATGCGCTAACACACAATGATGATGTTCCCTAAAAAGGAGTGTGATAGGACAACTACCAATCAAAAATAATAATATTATGGATACACCAAAGCGTACAGAAATCGGAGCCATAGGAGAGTTTGGACTTATAGATAAAATTAATCAGCGTGTAGTCCTTCAACATGCTTCAACACTAAAAGGCATTGGAGATGATGCTGCGGTTCTTGATGGTGGATCTGATCATAAGAAATTGATCAGTACCGATATGCTATTGGAGGGCGTCCATTTTGATTTGAGCTATATACCATTGACACATCTTGGATATAAGGCGGTAACTGTGAACGTTTCGGATATTGCTGCTATGAACGGAATACCCAAACAAATGACGATCAGTCTTGGCTTGAGTAATCGTATGTCTGTGGAGGCTGTGGAAGCTCTTTATGAGGGGATTCATGCAGCAGCAAAAGACTATCAGATTGATATAGTAGGAGGAGATACCACCTCTTCGAGATCTGGTTTGGTCATTTCGATCACTCTCATCGGTGAATCGGCACCAGACAACATTGTCTATAGAAATGGTGCCAAAGAGGGAGATATATTATGCCTTTCAGGAGATATTGGCGGTGCCTATATGGGTTTGCAAATTTTAGAACGTGAAAAAGAAGTTTTTAAAGTAGATCCAAACATGCAACCCCAATTAGACAAATATTCCTATATAGTGGGTCGGCAATTGCGTCCAAAAGCTCGGATGGATGTCATTCATGAATTACGAGACTTGGGTATTTTACCTACTTCAATGATTGATATTTCGGATGGACTTGCCTCTGAAATCTTCCATTTATGCAAGCAATCCCAAAAAGGAGCTTGTATTTATGAAGACAAGTTACCCATTGAAAAGCAAACCTTTGAAACCGCTGCTGAGTTCAGTATGGATCCTAACACCGCAGCGCTTAATGGGGGTGAAGATTATGAACTCCTTTTCACCATCGATCAAAAGGATTTTGAGAAAATGAAAAATCACGATGACATCACGACGATTGGTTACATGCATGCGCCCGATTTAGGTAAGGTTATGGTTACCAACAATAAAAACACCATTGAATTGACTGCGCAAGGCTGGATTCATTTCTAAGCGCCTTTTTTTAATATTTTCTGGAGTGTTGATACATAGAGAAGTGAGAACCGCTCAGTATTGATAAGATTCTGTTCAATGAAAGGCATTTATTAGGTATTTAATTTTGAATAGAGGGGTGATAGCTGTGGTTTTATCTCCTTGGATTTCATGGGGAAAAAGGCTCTTTTACTGAGTAAATGCTATAAATATATTCAATATTCTAGTAATAGGAATCTATTTGAGTGTAGGCAAAAAATAAGCGGTTGACTTTTTGATCAACCGCTTAACAATTCTAAAGATATGTAAACATCCCTTTCAAATAGACCCTCTTTTAAATTTAGTTCTGGGTAATCACAGAGATGGCCACTTTTATTTCATCATAAATCAATTTATCACCTAAGTCCATGAAAAAACTTCCTGATCGATGCTTTACTTCATATTCTGAACGGTCAAAAGTGAAGTTGGCCGATGCTTTATAACTATTACCACTAGGTGTTAAGGTAGCATCAAATTCAATAGATTTTGTAATATCCCTAACGGTAAAATCAGCGATGATTCGGTATAAGTTTTCTTTTTCTTCCGTAGCTTTCACAATAATCAACTGTGCGGTTGGAAATGCATCGGCATCAAAGAAATCTTCAGATTTAAGATGATTTTCTAATTTACCGCGATAGGCCTCTGAAACATCTAAATTAGTGATGGATGTCATATCAACTTCAAAAGTACCCCCAGTCAATTTTCCATCCGAGATCTCTAGATTACCAGATTTTAAAGAGATAAGTCCATTGTGAGTGGTAGTAGCACTGCCCCCTTCCCATTCAATAGTACTTTTTTGAGTATTTACAGGCACCGTTTCAAGTGGGGATAGATTTAAGGCCAGTAAGGATAAAATAAGTGTAAAGGTCATAAGATATTTTTTTAAGTAATGATAAATTATTTTTTTATTGGAGCAAAGTAATTGATAAGTTCTGATTTCTAGGTTAATCGAAATTAATAAATAACTAATAAATTTTTATTTCGTGGTTAGTTTTTTTGGAGAGCAGTAGGTTTTATAGCAAAGTATTGCTGATCAGATTAATGTTTAGATTTTCAATTCTTTATATCGTCTTTAAGTACCCCTATAATACGACTATAAGCCAAAATTCAAAACAGTTGAAGGTTATTGAGGCTTATTGGTTAATTTTAATGTTTTAATGTACTAAGCATGATCATAATAGACAAAACCGTAATTTCTTCAGATATTTATGAAGAACAGTTCATCTGTGACTTAGACAAATGTAAAGGAGCTTGTTGTGTGGAAGGAGACCTTGGAGCTCCTTTGGAACTAGATGAGCTGCCGCTGATTGAAGGTGCTGTCAAAGAAGCAAAAACTTATTTATCCCAAGAATCGAAAGGCATATTGGATAAAGAAGGCGCCTATATCCTAGATGAAGAGGGGGATTTCTCCACAACGACCCTCAAGGGTAAAGAATGTAGTTTTGCCTTTTATGATGATGAAAAAACTTTAAAATGCAGTCTTGAACAGGCATGGATTGAGGGTAAATCAAACTTTCGAAAGCCCATAAGTTGCCATTTATACCCCATAAGGATTGCCCAATTGCAAGAATATGAAACCCTCAATTATGATCGCTGGAGTATTTGTGAATGTGCCAGGATCTTAGGTAAAAACAAAGGCGTAGCGATTTATAAATTTTTAAAGGAAGCACTCATTAGGAAATACGGCGAGGATTGGTATCAAAAGTTGTGTGATGAAATCGAGTTACTGAAGTCGGATACGCCCAAGGCCTAAAAATAAAGAGAGGTGAGTGGAGCTCAAGGAATAGGATAGATCAAATAGTAAACTTTTTGGGGTCAAATTAAACCCTAGCCATGGGTAAACAGCTTTATTTACAGATCATCATAGCGACGTCACAAGCATAGAAATGGATGCGGCGATGCAATTATGGGCCGGTGTAGATATGCGGGTGTTTATGGCATTCATCTCATCCAAGACCCTGCGTCAGGTTTTGGACTGCAATAGGGACGTTTTTCTGATTCATCAGAGAATAAAACAGGTGAAATTAGTGCCTATGGAGGTAAATTTCTCACAAATCCAGGGCAAAAAACGAGTCATTTACTATGATTTTTTCGAAAGTATGTTTGGAAACATGATCATTGGATCTTCCAGTAAAGGCGTTTGTCATTTGATGTTTTACCAGGACATTCATGAAGCCTTAAGAGGCTTGCAACAACAATTTCCAAATGCCCAAATTATAGCAAGGCAAGATAGGTATCAAGATCAGGTTAAAAACTTTTTGGCCGGTACTAAAGGGCACAAGGAAGGACTTACCTTACATTTACAGGGAACACCTTTTCAATTCCAAGTATGGCAGGCGCTGTTGAATATACCGAGCGGGGTACTGAGTACCTATGGGGCCATCGCCAAATATCTGAAGAATCCTTTGGCCTCCAGGGCAGTAGGTACTGCCGTCGGAGCTAATCCTATTGCCGTATTGATACCTTGTCATTGGGTATTGGGTGCCTCAGGATCGATGGGTCAATACAGATGGGGTACGATTCGGAAAATGGCGTTGATAGGCTGGGAAGCCATGAAAATTCACACTCAAAAATCGGAAAAGCTACTTAAATTTGTCTAATGAAATTCATAAGTACCAAATGAAAACTATTCTACATAAAGCCAGCAGCAGGGGTCATGCCCAGCATGGATGGTTAGACTCTTATCATTCTTTTAGCTTCGCTGATTACCACCACCCGGATAGAATGAATTTCGGGGCACTCAGAGTGCTCAATGATGATTGTGTGGCACCTGGTAATGGATTTGGTACCCATCCCCATAGCAATATGGAGATTATTTCCATTCCGCTAGCCGGCGATCTGGAACACAAGGACAGTATGGGCAATGTGGCTATTATACGAGAAGGTGATGTGCAAGCCTTAAGTGCGGGCACCGGCATTCATCATAGTGAATACAATAAAAACAAGGATCAAGAAGTCCGGTTTCTTCAGATTTGGATTTCCCCAAAGTTGAAGCAAGTAGCGCCTCGCTATGATCAGGTTTCCTTAACATCTATAGAGAAAAAAAATCAATTTTATCAAATTTTATCACCCAATCCAGCAGATCAAGGTGTTTGGATCCATCAGGATGCTTGGTTTCATTTGGGGAAGTTTCAAAACGGTACCGGTGATACGTATCGGCTCAAACAAGCAGGAAATGGTGTCTATGCCTTTGTTTTGGAGGGTAGCATTGTTTTAGGAGGTCAGGTTCTGGACAAAAGAGATGGTTTTGGACTTTGGGATGCAGATTCTTTTGAGATGACGGCTATTACAGATAGCAAAGTACTCCTCATGGAAGTGCCAATGGCCCTTTGATATTAATTAAAGTCAATTTAGGAGGATATCAAATCACTCAAAAGGTGGGATAGTATATTGAGTAAATTTCTATAAAAAATAACTAGATAAGGACCAACTATTTGCTGATTCCCAATTGAAGAAGCTTTTTTTGACTAAAATCAATGTTTTCAGTGAATTCCATAGAGGTTCTTTTCGATTTTAAATTTATTCCAGTCAAACGATGCATCCTGATAATAATCAAGGTCCCTTTGGCTCATTTGATGGCAAGCCATGCAAGAAATAGAAGTATTGACAAGCATGGCGTTTTTGAGTTCTATTTTTGCACCATTTTCGATGTTTTTTCTAAAATTCATTACATTCTCTTTGGCGGATGAAATGCGAACGTCCAGAACATCTTTAAATGCCCACGTATCATATTGCGGGACTTGCTTTGCGAGATTGTATACTTGAATTCCTTTTTTCCAGTCACCACTTTTCACTAGCATATCTCCCATATTGAGATAATAGCCTTCCACATTATGGGGAGCAATCCAGCTATTCCAGCAGGCACGTTTACGTTTCAGGTTTTCATCTGATTGTTCAAGTACTAAATAGGGTGAGAGATCCGGATTTTCACGATCAAATTTGTCACAGTAGCATTCATCTAAGGTTTTCCATTGCCATGCTAAGCCTTTTTTGAATTGCCAAGAGTCATAAGCAAGTGCACTAAAGACGTATCCAATGGAGAAATAGTTAAATTCAGGCCATTGACGTATGCTTTTTTTTCCATTGAAATATCCTTCCCGGACAAGATCATCGTCATCCGAAATGCTGCCAACCGTCATTTTTAGATCAGCTAAAAAGGCCAAAACGCGTGGGTCGTGAGGATTCATTTGAAAAGATTCACCAAAATACTTTAGAGAAAGTGTGCCATGGTCGATAATATTAGGGGGTATGCTTGTTAATTTCTGTCGTTCACTCAGCGCCCATACATGGACCCATCCTAAATGATTAACCGTTTCCAAGTGATTGGGGTTTTCGGAATAGGCAGCACTCAAGAAATAACTGATACTATCAATTTTCTCATAATGGCCTTGATGGAATTGTTGCCAAAAATACGAATTGGCAAACTGGCTCAGGTCGGTTTCCTGATTATTCATGATCTTTTCTCTATTTAAAGTTCTTACCATTGGAGAACAGCTTAGGAGGAGGCAGCTGAAGATCATTAAAATATATAGTTTCATAATTTCGGAAATCAGATTAATCAAAGTTTAAAACTAGTGGTATATACCATATTTTTCGGCGTCCTGTGGTAAATGGGATACTTTTTGCAGGTGAATTGGATTTTTTGTGGTAGTAGGGAGTGGTTTGAGATGGCTGGGATACCTTAGCTATAAAGGTTCTCTATCGGAAAACTTCTAGAAACAGGTGCGGGCTCTTGGTGATCTTTTAAATGGAGAAGGTAGGATCGAGCGTTGCCAGAGATTTTAGTGATGTATTCTTTGTTTACAACGTATGATCGATGACATCTGACAATTGATGGAAAAACTTCCAATTGTTGAGCTAGACTTTTAAGAGAAATTCTGAGTAATTGGGAGGTTAATTTTTGATCGTTGAAATAATGTATCAAGGTATAATTATCTTCGGATTTAGCGAATAAAAAATCATTCTTACAAATAACCAACCTTTCATTTTTAAGATCAGTGTTTAAAGTGAGGAGTTGGTTATTTCCTACTTGATTATTTTTCCTTTTTAACATCTCTTTATTAAGTTCGATGGCAGATTCTTGGGTTACTTTTTTTAAGTAACTACTCATGATAAAAACCAAAAATGTGATCGGAATGAGTGCCACAGAAAAAGTAATAAATATAAAATTCAATAGTTGGGTGTTTGGATGTGGATTGCGCTCAGGAAGCGATGGCTATACTCATAATTGATTCCAGCGATCACCAATGTATTGATCAATAGGAGTAAGATTTGCTTGACTACGTTCCATTTTTGGTTTTCGAAGAATTGGGGAAGAATAAGTGGTAATACGACCAAACTTATGATGAGGATGAGGGTGGTGATCAAACCAAATCCGGCAAGATAAAGAAGCTTATTTGGGTAGACTTCGGAGATTCCAAAGGGCTGAAAAGTGAGTAAAAATAAAAAAATAAAGAGTCCAAAAACGATGGAAACTATCCATTTTATTTTAGATGATTCAAAAAATGGAAAAGGAGCTAAAATCCATTGATTCATTTTATTAAACGGCATAGTTACGTATTCATTGATCGTTTTTTGAGGAAATGAGAAGGGATTTAATTGGCAAATTAATGACTCTGGGCTTATCAAACAAGGTATCACCTATTCTAGGCAACGAGTGCTATTAAAAATGGACTAAAAAGAAATTGAGTTAAAGTATTATTTTGCCTAAAGTGTGCCTTTGGTGGCTGAATTTCTGTGATTGATCCACAAAATAGATATTATTACTGGGCTATTAGTTTAAGAGATTGAACTTTCTTTTTTTTCTAAATAGAATGGTGATTATATGCCTATTCGACATCTCTTGTAGTACAGCGATTACTTGCAGAATCCTATAACCATTAGATTCAGAACAATTTATTATGGTCATTGGTTAGGTTAATTTCAGCTTAAAAAAATCGTAGGGTTGATTACGTGCGTCATTTGCCAGAGACTGTAAGGCTTTGTAATGATCGTTTAGATTTAATTCTGGATGAATAAAATTGAAATTCTTGTGTCTCCAAAATGACATGGAAGCGCCGGCATAGGCAGTGAAGGCACCCAGCCCCTTTTGTTCAATTGTAGTTAAGGTGACTTGCTTTGAATAACCTCTTAAAAAGCCTTGTACTTTATCGGCGTTGAGGCGACCTTCTTCGGAGCAAAGCCCAATAATAGCCATTCCGACATCAAATATGCGATAATAATAAGCAGCTTCCTCGAAATCCATTAGGGTCACCTTCTGTTCGTCTGGGCTAATAAGCACATTGTCACAGAACAGATCACTATGTATGAAAGCCCGTGGAAGTTCATCAGATAAGTGAGGTGCTAACTCTGAGACGATGTTTGTAAGCCAAGTTCCAAAAGGATCTTTTGGCGCATAATCATTTAATAGATCAAAATGCTCTTTTCCAAAGTTGAGATCATTTGGCAGATAATTAGGGGGAGGTATTCGATGAAGTTTACCTACCTGAAATCCTGCTAACTCGATCAGCGGCAGTGTTAAATAGGACTTGATTCCTCCCGAGATGAATCTTTTGATCATGACAGGCTTTTGGCGCCAAAGCGTGATCGGTATCCCGTTTTTGGCAGAGACTATTTTTGAGGTCTCAAAACGATTATTTTCTAGGTATTGAAGGAGTTGACTTAGGGCCAGAACCTCTTCCCAAGTTTTTTGCTCAAAGAGACTGATGACGTAGTTCTCCTCCTTGAGAGTGACTTGGTAATTGGTATTTTCAATACCCCCACTTAATACGCTAAAGGAATCAAAAGGTTCCAATCCATAGGGTGTCAAAATCTCGAAAAGGTCTGGAGTAGTTAGCGCTGTATAATGGTCCATTTTTTGAAAAAAATTAAGCAGGGTGATGTAAATCCCAATGGGTATTCATGGTTTCTTTTAAGGCAGTGTGTAAGTGGGAATAGTGACACGTATAATTTTTTTGGCATTTTAATTTTGCTTCCTCAATAGAAGGATGCATAGCGGCTCGGGGCATTTGATCAGCACCCAATAAACGTTCCAACGTCTCAGGAAACTTGGCAGGATGGGCGGTAGCGAGACAAATCAATGGATGCCCGCCCAATTGTGCTTTTAATTGATCTGCTGCGGCTACCGCCACTGCTCCATGTGGATCCAATAAATAATGTTCCTCGTCGAAGACATTTTTAATGGTTTTTAATGTCTGCTCATCGGAGATGCTTTTGGATAAAAACCCTTTTCGGTATTCAGCCATCGTTTCTGCATCAAAAATGGCCTGTCCTGTTCGCTCAAAAGTTTCCATCCATTCCTTAATTTTTGCCGTATCACCCTCCACATTAAAATACAAAAAACGCCAGAAATTGATGGGAACCAATATATCTATAGCAGATGAAACGGTTTCGTGAATGGGTTGCTTTGAAAACACACCTTGTGTAAAAATTCGGTTTAGACAGGCGTTTTGATTGTTCGCTACTACCAAATAATGAATCGGCAATCCCATCTTTCTAGCCAATCCTCCAGCACATAAATTACCAAAGCCACCAGAAGGGACGGCTATGTTTACGGGAGCGCCAACTTCTTTCGCAATGCGCAGGTACCCATAGAAATAATGGACGGTCTGCATCATGATCCGTCCCCAATTAAGGGAGTTGACACTAGACAGGTTAAGTTTATTTTTAAAAGCATCATCAGCATAAAGCTGGCTAATGACGACATCAAGATCATCACCCCCCTCCGGACAATTAAAAACGCCCACGGGATGTACATTGGCATGGGGTAGGGTTGTCATTTGTCTTTCTTGTGCCTCAGTAATCAGTCCTTTCGGATACAAAACCCAAGCATCTAAATTCGATTTTCCGGCAACAAAATGCGCTGCGGCGGGGCCCGTATCTCCTGTGGTCGCTACGATCACCGAGAGATGTTCGCTTTTTCTTTTAAGAAAGAAATTAACCAAATTAACCATAAAAGACATGCCTACGTCCTTAAAGGAAAGGGTAGGGCCATAAAACAATTCCATGATGTAGGTTTCATCCCGAGTTTCCAACTGATGAAAGGGAATGACTTCTTTGGTTTCAAAAGTGTCATAGCATTCATCAAGGAGCAGACGCAGCTCAACATCAGAGACAATACTACGATCAATAAACAATGATAATACTTCGAATGCCAGTGCTTTGTAGCTCAGCGATTTCCATTTATTTAAATCAGAATGCGGCACTTTTGGTAAATATTCGGGCACATATAATCCGCCATCTGATGCGTAGCCATCCAAAACAGCTTTTTCAAAGTCGACGGTAGGACCACCTCCTTTGTTGCTTTTATAATTGAGCATCTTGCTGGGTCAATAGATGTTGCAAATAAACTGATTTGGCAATCATGATGTCTTGTACTGCCACACCTGTCAAATCTACTATTGTTATTTGATGATCATTTTTACGTTGTAATTTCGGGTCTTGGATAGCAGCACCCAATTCGTATACGTCATCAGTTTGGATGAATCCCCCTCTGGTCGCTTGATAAATCTCCCCCCTACTTTTGCTTTGGGGCAGGCTATCGGCAATGATCAGATCGGCTTTTTTTAGTAGGTCTCCCGATAATTCTTGCTTGGTAGCGGTATCGGATCCTACAGCCGTAATGTGGGTACCTGCTTGAATGTCATCGGCATGCAATAGCGCCGTTTCTGAAGGGGTGGTGGTAACTAATAGTTGACAATGTTGGGCCACTTGTGAAGGAGAATTTGATATGTGTATATTCCAATTTGAACCTAAGTCATGCTTCAATTTTTCGGCATGACGTTCATTTCGACCCCACAACCATACGTCACGGCAGGAGAAGATTTTTTGAAGATGTTGTAGTTGAAATTTAGCTTGAACCCCTGTACCTATGATGCCAATGGCCCTTACATTTTTGGGTGCAAAATATTGGGCTGCCAGTGCTCCCGCAGCTGCCGTACGAATATCAGTGAGATAGCCGTCATCCAATAACAAGGCCACCAACTGGCCTGTTTGCTGTTTAAATAAGAGCATTAAACCTTGACCTGAGGCTATGCCTAATTTTGGATTTTCATAGAAACCTGAGGCGATCTTAATGACGTAATAATCATCATCAAGGATATAGCCATATTTTATATGAACATCGCCTGGGGGATTATTGAAAAGGAGTTCTCCAACTGGTGGCACTACACTTTGACCATTACTATAGGCCTTAAAGCCTATTTCCATCGCATGGATTATGTCAACTTCCTTGAGCAGAGATTTGATTTCATCGATTTTGAGAATTGTAGGCATGAGTTTCCGTTTGTTCAAACTTAGGAATTTTGCTGTTAAACAGCTAATGCTGGTACCTTATTAATTCATGAATTTTAAGGGGCGGAAAAAAAAACTATATTAAAAGAAAAGACCTGACTATTTGGAGAGCCCGTTGAGGTACATCTCAAACATGAAGGGATTTTTAAGGGGCTCATCAATGACTGGATGAGGCGAGAAAGGTGCGATTCTACCCAGTCCGTTTCTACCCGTGATTTCATCAATGGCGATGCTTAACAATAATTCATCATCCGCTCCAAGGGGCCTCATGAATTCTAAATAATCAGTTTCTTTGGCTTCAATATCGGGTAAAAATCCTGTAGAATAATCGCTAAAATCTAATGAATTAGCCAATTTGCTTATGATGGGTTGGAGAGCATAGGTGTGATTGGGATTGAGATTACCGTCTTTTTCTGTAAAATCTGATTGTGGAGAGTCATATAAAGTTCTTGATCCTTCATTTTTACCTACCGTTTGATCTCCAATGATTCGGACTTCCATATAAGGCAATAGTCCAGCTATGAGGAGTTCGCTTGCAGATGCAGATCGATTACTGACTAGGATATAAATTCGTTCAATATTCAACTCATTCAATGTACGGGTTGAGACGCTCTCATATTCAGCATCTACTACGTCCAAATCATCCACAAAAAAAAGGGCGCGGGTATTGCCTCCGTGCTTTTCATTATATAATATCTTACCGAAGACATCTGCCCGAGTTGCTTTACCGTAAATCATACTGGCCAAATGCATGGTGGTATAAATAGATCCGCCGCCGTTATATCTCAAATCTAAAACCAATTCTGTGACATTTTCATTTTTGAACAGCCCGAAGGCATTATTAAGTTGCTCATGGAAAGTATGTCTAAAGCCATTGTACATGAGATAGCCAATTTTGTGGCCTTCAATTTCTAAAACTTTTTCGAGAAAGACGGGGTTTTCTGTCAATTGTCTAGAAAAAAAAGAGGTCGTCGTACGGGTAGGTATGAGCACATTATCTTCAATTTTAGCGACGTCGAGCGTGTAGCTTTCTTGAGTTTGTAATAATTCACGATAATTATCCATAGTCATGAGGCTACCATTGATGCCATAAAATAATTCACCACGTATTAAGTCTACCTCAGAGGCAGGCGAATCGGGCAGCACATACCTGACATAGCCAATGACACTATCCCCCAACCATCTAACCAGACCATATTTGAAGCCGAAAGCGGTAGTTATACCTGCAAAATATTCGTCTTGCGCATTATAATCATCGGTGATCCATGAAAATCGATCATCAGCATATCTCAAGGATTCAAATAAGAGATTGGGATCATCGAATTGATTCAAAAAAGTATTTCTTTCGCTACTGGAGACAAATTGCTCATCTTTCAAGTCATCCACGTCTTCTTGCCAATAATACCAAGAATTCATGGCTCCCCAAATGAAAGCGTTGACTTCATTTTCGGCAGCAATGCCAGGGTCATCATCTTTATTGCAATTCGTGAAAATAGACAAAGATGTGAAGACAAAAAGTATCGATATTAAATTCAAATAGCGCATGAGAAATTTTTTATTGATAAACCTTAGGTATGAAAACGAATTCTTCCTCGCTTATTATATGTTCTTTAATTTTTATGGCTAATATATCAAGAAATGAGGGTTTTTTGCCATTTCCATGCTGATTTCATCATGTCATCTAAATTGAGTTGAGCCTTCCAGTTCAGTTCATGATTGGCCCGTGTCGTATCAGCATAGATCTTTACGATGTCTCCAGCTCTCCGATCCACTACTTCATAGGGTACTTTGGTGAGATTGATCCTTTCAAAGGCTTGAATGACTTCAAGCACAGAGCTCCCTTTGCCCGTTCCGATGTTGAAATATTCATAGGATTTTTTTTGTTTGTGGTTTAGCATACGTTCAATCGCTCGGACATGTGCTTTGGCAAGGTCTACCACATGAATATAATCTCGTATGGCCGTTCCGTCGGGTGTATTATAGTCATTTCCATATACTTTCAATTTGGATCGTAGCCCAGCTACTGTCTGAGTAATAAAAGGAACCAAATTGGCTGGAATTCCAATAGGCAATTCACCGATTAAGGCAGAAGGATGTGCTCCTACAGGATTGAAATACCTTAATGACAAGGCTTGGAGTTGTCCATTAGTTCGGGTCGTATGATTGAGAATATCTTCTCCTATTTGTTTGGTGTGCCCATAGGGTGATTCGGCCAAAGCAAATGGTGTATCCTCAGTTACTGGAAGCCGAGAGGGTTGACCATAAACGGTACAACTAGAAGAAAAAACAAGATTTGAAACTTTATGTAATTCCATCAATTTTAATAAATTAAGCATGGAATTTAAGTTTACATCATAATATAAAAGGGGTTTTTCTATGGATTCTCCAACTGCTTTTTTCGCAGCAAAATGAATAATACCATCGAATTTATTGTCCTTGAAGAGTTTCTCCAAGGAGGGAAAATTTCTCAGGTCAAATTTATGAAATTCAGGTTTTGTACCTGTTATTTTTCCGATACTCTCAATTGCACGATGTTCAGAATTAGTTAAGTCATCCACGATAATGACCTCATAACCTTGATGGATGAGTTCAACAGCCGTGTGTGATCCTATGTATCCAGTACCTCCAGTTAACAATATTTTTTTAGCCATAATATCTATGTAAAATACAAGATTAAGGTAACGAACTTATTTTTTTTTGAAAATAGCTTATTATACTTCCATTTGTATTCATCATTTTTTTAGAATAGAGTACGCCCCAAAGGCTTGAAATAATGAAAAAAGGAGGGGTAGTCAAAAAAAACATAGTGGGACGATACCACTAAAATTTTTTTCATAATTTTTATTTTTCGGATGGAATAGACGATTTTTACGGGATGTTTTCATTTTTAGCCAAGGAGAATATAGCATTGTCATTGTTGTTAGCATTTGTTTGTGCAAATGTGATGAGCCATACTGCTGATATTTCACCAGTATACGACAAGGTTGCTTTTTTCTTGCTTTTCTTTCTTTGGCTCGGAATTTTATCGAAATTGGGTAAAAGTAGCTGGATAAAGAGACTTAGAAATAAACCAAAAAATAAAAAACACGAGTCCTGAATTCAATTGATAATTTCTAAAAGATTTATCATTTTATAATATTCCGTTTTTACCAAAGTCAGTAATTGAGTAGGAGACTTTTGATAATTGTTCTCATCCTGATTCTTGTCAAATAATATTTTTCAAGTAAACTTACTTGTACATGACAAGGATAATGTTTTTAGTAGCTTATGCTCCTGGAGATTTTGTTGACCTAACGATTGTACTTCATGGCTAGGTTCATAGACTCAGAAACGAATACTTTTATCCTATAATCCTTAATTTCACTGGTTGCAAAGAGAAGGTCTTCAAACTAAATGGCAATTTTTCTATAATATTCCATGAAACAGCGTAGTCTTTTCCTCCTTTCTAATATTCCAGTAAAAGCGAGTTGAATTCCCTCAGGTCTCATAGATGGTCAGATAAATGTCATGCTATATTAAAATTATTGCTGAAATTGCTGGTATGAATCATTTCTTATCCAAGAATTGTTGTTCTTGAAATATGGATAAAATTATCAATCTTTCAGCCTTGATTATGGGGGCGGGACTCTCTTCTCGCCTTCCAGGAGCCAATAAATTACTTTTGGATTGGCAAGGGAAGCCGATTATCCTACATACCATTTCGAATGTTTTAGCGGCAGGATTTCATGAGGTCTTGGTGGTGTTAGGGAATGATGAGGATGAATTCAAATCCGCATTGCAAGGCTTTGGTAATGAAATTAAAATAATCACAAATTCAAATTATAAAAGAGGATTGACCAGTTCTATCAAACAAGGAGTTGATGCCGCGGATGATCAGACCCGTGGTTTTATTATTTGTTTAGGTGATATGTTTGGTATCAAAGGTTTTGATTACGCAAAATTAGCCCGATATCATTTGTTAAATACTCATAAAGATGAACTCATAACCTTACCTAAAGTAGGTGATGAAACAGGTAATCCTGTTATTTTTTCACAATCTTTTAGATCCCGAATTATACATCACGATGATCCTGAGGGTTGTAAATTGATTGTGAAGACTGCGAGGCATTCGGTTCAATATTTTAAATCTAATAGACTTCAATTTTTGCAAGATATAGATACATGGGATGATTATCATCGTTTCAGTGAGCGCTAACTAATCAGTAAAATAAAATACTGAGTTTCTAAATAAGCATTCCTGTCCGTTACTTAAATGCAACTGTGTGCCTCAGCTTTTAAGTCGATCCCTCAAGATATAATTATATTTTTTTCTAATAGGGTTACCTACGATCTCAACGCAGTATACAATATAAAGAGTCAGAAGCGTTATATATAAAAATATTCTCAATATAAAATAAATGGAAATTCAAAATAATTTACAATGCCAAAGAAATATAAAAATCCTTTTTGTCGATGATGACCTTACTTCCATTGAATATTTCAAAACATCATTTTCAGATAAGTACAATATCTTAACCGCACAATCAGGAGAAGAAGGCTTGTATATTTTTCAGAAACACGAAAATATAGCTTTGATCTTGACAGATCACAGAATGCCACAGATGACTGGAATTTCTTTTTTAACAAAATCCATGAAGTATTCGCCTGATAGTATGAGAATTCTAATTTCGGGACGTTCAGAAAATGAGCTGGTCATCAGGGCTATTAATGAAGGACATGTCCGCAGCCATTAAATATGCTCTAGAAACCTACAACTTAAGAGTAACGAATAAGAAATTGAAATTACTGAATGAATAAAAGGAACACGTAAATATTGAAGTTCGGTTAAAAAATCTTCAGACTCAAATTAATCCTCATTTTCTCTTCAATTGTTTGACCAATTTATATGCATTGATTGATGAGAATGAATCTGCGCAGCTTTTTGTAAAAAAGTTATCTCTTATGTATCGATTTATGCTCGAACAAAAGGTGGATCAGTTGTCAGATCTCGAAAATGAGCAAAGAGTAATTGAAAATTATTTTCTTCTTCAAAAAGTCCGTTTTGAAGAAGGACTTTTTGTGAGTAATCAACCTACAGAGAATCTTAAGGAATTCAAAATTCCTGCTGGCACTTTATTACTACTGGTTGAAAATGCCATTAAGCATAATACTATTTCCCAGAAGCATCCGTTACACGTGCTGATCAAGAGTGATCAAAATTTTTTATACGTGATCAATAATTATTAACCCAAAACGGATGTAATCTCAATGGGTGTAGGACAGCAAAACATCATCAAGAGATATGCTTTGTTCACTGATAGATTACCTGAGTTCAAAATGAGTAAAAATCATTATTCTGTTAAAATTCCTTTACTAAAACAAGCGTAAAATATGTATAAAACAGTAATTATCGAAGACGAACCACTCGTTGCAAACCATATTGAAAAGCTTCTTAACTCATTGGATACCGATATCCAAGTGACTGCAAACTTAGATACCGTATTAGGTGCTATTGATTTGTTCAATCAACATACATGCGATTTGATTATTTCTGATGTACAGTTGGGTGATGGATCAAGTTTTGAAATTTTCCAAGCAATCAATAATACAACACCCATCATTATGGTCACGGCATACGACCAATATGCTGTAAGAGCTTTTAAAGAAAATAGTGTTGATTATTTATTGAAGCCCGTGACGAAAGAAGAACCCCAGTTAGCTATTCAAAAGTTTCAACGCTCCGGAATTAAAGCATTGGATATTGAAGGAATTTTAAAGGGATATCTCTTCAACAAAAAGACTTATCAACGACGCTTTTTGGTGAATACTGGAAAAAAATTAGATTCAATAACGGAAGATGAAATAGCATATTTTTATTCAGATGAACGTTATGCTATTTTAGTAATTCATGAAGGGAAAAAATTCATTTTGAATCAAACCATGATGGAAATAGAGACAAAATTAGATCCTACTCTTTTTTTTCGTATCAATAGAAAAATCATCACTTCTTTTCTTGCAGTGGATGAAATACAACTGTTTTATAAAAGTAAGATTCATCTTAAATTAATTCCAGCGCCTTCTTTTTCATCCTCAGTCGTTGTGAGCTCATTAAAAATGAACAGTTTTAAAAAATGGCTCAATGGTCATCAAGAATAAAAGACACTTTAAAAATAAAAAAGACCTACTGCTGATCAGCTTATTGATCCCTTGGAATTGGAGTTGAATTGGAAATACTTTTTATTTAGTCTTAGGGTTTCTTTTTTATTAGCATAATCAACTTATTTTTACGTACTGATTCGCGCACGTGGCGGAACTGGTAGACGTGCTAGGTTGAGGGCCTAGTGGCTAATTATGGCCGTGGAGGTTCGATTCCTCTCGTGCGCACACCCAAGGCTTTGGAAAACAGCTGATTTTCCAAAGCCTTCTTAAATTTCAGAATATGAAAATGAATATACCCCTTTTAAAAAATCTGTGCGAAACCCCCGGAACTTCCGGTTTTGAGTCTCAAATAAGAGACGTTATTGAAAAAGAAATTACACCTTATTGCGATGAGATTTCCATTGATAATATGGGTAATTTAATTGCATTGGTCAAAGCCAAAAAAGTAGTATCTCCGCCAAGAATTATGCTAGCTGCCCATATGGATGAAATTGGCTTTATGGTGACACACATTGATGATAATGGCTTTATTCGATTTCATACATTGGGAGGATTTGATCCAAAAACCCTTACAGCTCAACGCGTGGTGATTCATGGTCAGAAGGCAATCATTGGAGTTATGGGTTCCAAGCCGATTCATTTAATGAAGCCAGCAGAACGAAGCAAGGGGGTACAAATAGAAGATTTCTTTATTGACACAGGGATGGCTGGAACAGAAGTAAAAAAAAATATAGCCGTAGGTGATCCGATCACCAGAGAAAGAGAGTTGATTGAAATGGGTAATTGTATCAATTGTAAATCCCTAGATAACAGGATATCAGTTTATGTATTGATCGAGGTGCTTAAGCAATTAAAAAACCCTCAAATAGATGTATATGCCGTATTTACGGTCCAAGAGGAGGTAGGTTTGAGGGGTGCCCAAGTGGCATCGCATCACATTGATCCAGATTATGGATTGGCCATAGATACGACTATTGCATTTGATTTACCCGGGGCACAAGCCCATGAGCAAATAACATCACTGGGGAATGGACCTGCTATTAAAATCATGGATGCTTCCACCATATGTGACCCTAGAATGGTGAAGTATTTGAAACAAACGGCTACAGATGCTGAAATAACATGGCAACCAGAGGTACTTACGGCAGGAGGAACTGACACTGCGGGATTACAAAGAACTGGTAAACACGGAGCCATTGCAGGTGCCGTTTCTATTCCTACGCGTCATTTGCATCAAGTCATTGAAATGGTACATCAGGAGGATGTTCTAAATGCCATTTTGTTAATCAATCAATTTATTGAAAAAATAACAAGTTTTAATTGGAAGAGATAAAGAATAGCTCTTTTTGATTCAAATAGAGATTGTATTAAGAATCAAAATCATATTTAAGTAGATTTTCATCTTCTTTATATTTTTTGGTCATTTTCGACTTCATCAAATTCTTTTCATGTTGATAGCTATGGGTTATTTTTTCTGTTTGGGCCAATAACAATGCGGACAAAATAAAGACGATATGAATGATGATTTCAATAATAATTCCTTCACTGCTCACTTTAGTTGCCGCCTCTCTGTAATCAACAAAGGTTTTTAAGAGCTGAACGCCCGTGATAGAGGCGAGGGAGGTAGCTAACTTTATTTTCAACTGACCTGCATCTAAATTATTTAGCCATAAGGGTTTATCTTCATGTAAATCGAGATCCATCCGACTTGTAAATATCGAATATCCACCAATGGTTACAATGATCAAAAGGTTCATTACCATTGAAATATCCACAAGGTTCAAAACACTCAACATCATCTCAGTTTCTTGCCACGGACCCGACTTTGAACCAACCGGTTGATTGAGGAGCCTTGTGAACATATTGAAGAGTTCATGAAAAAAGACATAGAGATAAATGAAGGAACCAAAAATCAATCCGCCGTACATAGGGGCCTGCACCCAACGGCTCCAAAACATAAAGCCTTCAAATAAGTTTTCTAATTTCTTTGACATAAATACAAATGATGCACTAAAATTTGTGGAAAGATAGACAAATTATTTTTTTAATGATTTCAGTTGATCAGATTAATGGGCAGGAATAATTAGGATCATTTTGAAAAGAGTATTTGACTAAATTTTGGTAGGGGTATTTCATTTATAACAATAAAAAAATAAGCCAACTTAAAAGGATCAATAGTTTGCGTTGATGTGAGATTTAGATATTTTTGTAATCACTAAATGCCAAAGTGGCGGAATTGGTAGACGCGCACGACTCAAAATCGTGTTCTTTCGAGAGTGAGGGTTCGATTCCCTCCTTTGGTACTTAAATTTATTTGATTTTTCCTTAGGTTATGAAGTTAATCAACAATCTCTAGTTATATTTTTTTTCAGATCAGTTTGAACCAACTATGTTGACTTTATGGAAATGGCAATGCAATATGGATCAATTTTGTAGCTTCAATGCTTCAGCCGATTACTTACCTGTTCCTAGTATTTTTCTATTAAAGAATACGCTCGAGGTTTGTCTGCAAACAAAACTTTCACCTCGGCCCAAGTCGTTTTAAAAAAAAAGACGCTTTGTATTTATTTAAATGGTCTACCGATAGCCAATGGCTGTGCGTATAGAAAACATTGAATTGATCTTGATCTCTGTATAAATGAATAGATTGACAACCTTTAAAATCAGAAAGTTTACCTTTGATATTTTTAAATAATTTCTGAAAATCTAAGACTTTTTCTTCTTGAAATTCCATACGGACAATTCTCAATAGCATCATTGAACATTGAAATTTATATAAACAGAAGCATCCATTCGGATACCTAATAGTTCTGAGGCTCGCCCCATATTAATACCAATTTGTAAGACTTTTTCTGAATTAAAAAACACAAAACACTCACCAGGATCGACTGCATCATAGCCTTCATGCAATCGATCAAAAATCTCTCTACCTATTTGTATTTGGAAGGTCACCTGTCCGTTAATTTTCTGGATTTCAAGATAATCAGTATGCTTAATATTGGTAATTAAATTGCCATAGTGATCTATATGGATGACATGGCCAATCATACCTTTTTTTGTAATTTTAGCGGTTCGATCAATCAGTTGTAGGTGATCAGTTATGATCCGACCAATGTGTTCAAGACCACGTCCCATAGCCAGATCGTTGACGGCTTGATCAACTATTTTTAGATAAGTCGTTTCTGTATTAATAGGGCAAATTTCAACGACGAGGGAAGGGTTTTCAGTGCTTATAATACTGAAAATACCAGAATCTGTGCCGATGAAGTGGTGGCCTTCCAAAGTGAGTCCAATCCATCGATTTTTCAGGCTTCTGGAAGAATTCATAGTAATGAGATGAACGGTACCCTTGGGAAATTTTTTGAAAGCATTGCGTAATACGTAACCTCCATGAGCGATATCTGATAATTTAATTTCATGGCTGATATCAACGATGGTTAACTCGGGGTTGAGGCTTAGCAGCGTTCCTTTGGCAGCAGCTACATAATGGTCTTCTAATCCATAATCAGACATAAAAGTGATTAGGGCCATGTTTGAAAAGAATATTTGTTTTATTTGTTATTAAATATGTAATGGTAAAAATAGGCAAAGACAATTTTAAAAAGACACTTCACTTGCTCGAAAAAATATTTACACTAGAAAACATACCCTTGGTTGATTTTCTTGGAACAGAAAATGCCAATATAAATGAGATCATGTCGGCCTTTCCGGACACTAAAATCATCTCAAGAGGTAATGAGATCACTATTCAAGGTGCCGCTCCTGAATTGGTCAAGATCAATGAAATTTTGAACTCATTGATTCTTCATTATCGCAAATACGGGAATCTTACGCGGGATCATGTGATTTCATATTTAGCAGATGAAAATCATCTAAATGAGGGTGATGATTTGGCAGAAATTTTGGTTTATGGTACCAAAGGGATTAAAATAAGTGCAAAGACCCCAAATCAAAAAAAACTAGTAACGGCCGTACAGAAAAATGATTTGGTCTTCGCCTTAGGACCAGCAGGAACTGGGAAGACTTATATATCGGTGGCTTTGGCTGTGAAGGCATTAAAAAATAAAGACGTGGCCAAAATAATTATTACCCGACCAGCGGTAGAGGCAGGCGAAAGTCTGGGATTTCTTCCAGGAGATTTGAAGGATAAAATAGATCCTTATTTAAGACCTATTTACGATGCATTAAGTGATATGGTTCCGCCAGAGAAGTTGAAATTTTATCAGGAAAATAATATTATTGAGATAGCCCCATTGGCCTATATGAGGGGCAGAACGCTCAATAATGCCTTTATTTTGCTGGATGAAGCCCAAAATGCGACACAAAGTCAGATCAAAATGTTTCTCACACGCATGGGCCCTAGTTCAAAGGTAATTGTGACGGGCGATAAGTCTCAAATTGATTTACCGCCAAGGCAAAAATCAGGATTGCTAGAAGTGTTAGAAGTACTTAAGGAGACCAAAAATATTGGATTTGTACACCTTGACGAGCGAGATGTACTTAGACATCGCCTGGTCAAAAGTATTATCAAAGCCTACCATAAATATTATGAATCATAAGGTTGTAGCAGCAAATTCAGCTGTATTATTACATAAATCTTATGAAATTAGACAACGTGTTTTCGTAAATGAACAAGATGTTCCCGAGGCTATTGTACATGAAGATGCGGAAAGTTTGGCTCATTATTTTGTTGCGGTAGATGAAGAGGGCAATGCCTTGGGTACCGCACGTTGGAGGAAAACTTCTCAAGGCGTGAAGCTCGAAAGGTTCGCAGTATTGCCAATTTATAGAAATAAAGGTTTAGGTGCAGATTTGTTAAGATCCATTTTGGTAGATATTAAAAGTAAATTCGGATCGGGAGTACTTGTGTATTTAAACGCGCAATTGGAAGCCATAAACCTTTATGCCCACCAAGGATTTTTACCGGTAGGACCGAGATTTATAGAAGCAGATATTATGCATCAAAGGATGTCTCAAACGACTTAAGTATTATAAGTGTCACTTCATTACATTCCTTAATTAAAATAACGCGACTTTTTCATTAGTGAGTTATATTGTTTAAAACGGTATAACTGAATGTATCTATGGAATAACTATCCTTTTTTGCGCTATTTATTGAGTTTGATCCTCGGCATATGGATCTATGATTTTCATTTAGAAATTGCATCTTATTCTATCCTTTCAATATTTAGTGGGCTAGCGATTCTTTACTTCTGGCTTGTTGTGAGGAAGTATTCCTTATTTTTCAGTGGGATTACTGGTTTGTTAATGATTAGTTTGATTGGATATGGCATGGCCTATTACACCAATGAGCGTAAAGATGTGGACCATTTGAGTCATGTGGATATTCAGGAAATAAGCTCTTTTTCAGGTTGGATTGTAGAGGATCCTATTGAGCAAGAGAAATATGTCAGATATACCTTTCGAATAGATTCTGTGCTCCTAGGCGATCTGTCAATTAAAATGGAGGGGAAAATTCCAACTTCATGTACGGAAAGAAATACACAATAAGGTCAGGTCTTATGGTTCTTATCTCTATGTATCTGGAAGTTTATTCTCCATCAAATTCCCTAAAAATCCTATGGCTTTTGATTATGCTCAATACTTAAGCCGTCAATATATTTACCATCAGACTTATGTGAGAGATGATGACATTATGGGTATCGGTAGCTCGTCGCGTTTTAGTATCCGTGCTTTGGCATTTGAAATGAGGCATAAGGCAAAAGCCTTATTTCAAAATCAAATTAGGGATGCTCAGTCAAGGGCTGTAGTAGTTGCCTTAGTACTTGAGATTAAGGATTATTTAGACCAATAACTAAAGTCAGCTTATGCTACTTCAGGGACTATGCACGTCTTAGCTGTATCAGGATTACACATGGGTATTATTTTTCTGATTTTAGGTTTTTTTGAAACCCTTAAAAAATATATATTTAGGTCGCTATTACTATGGTATAGGGATCATCTTGGGACTCTGGCTTTATGCTTTTATAGCTGGTCTCGTTCCCTCAGTAATGCGTGCAGCTACCATGTTTTCTATTGTGAGTTTGAGCGAAATGAATCGTCGGACTTCTAATATTTATAATTCGATCGCACTGACCGCATTCGTATTGCTTTTGATTGATCCAAATATGATTTATGATGTTAGCTTTCAACTTTCATTTATTGCTGTGACAGGAATTGTTATTTTTTTTACTCTGTTCTATAGCTGTTAGGAGATAAAAAATCCAGCAGGGGATTATTTTTGGGCACTTATGTGCACTTCTTTGACAGCGCAAATAGCTACCCTTCCTATTGCGATATATTATTTTTATCAGCTTCCAACGTATTTTTTATTATCCAATTTATGGGTAGTACCCGCTACTTTTTGTATTCTTATTTTGGCAGTTGTATTGTTGGTAATCTCCTTATTTTTTGATCCAATCCACTTATATATGGGATGGGTACTTGAAAATTTGATAAGTGTTATGAATGCCTATGTCATGTGGATTGAGCGGCTACCATACAGTAAGATATCGGACTTGTATCTTCATTGGAGTGAAGTTTTCGTTATGTATTTGATACAGATAGTGCTCCTAGTGGCTTTTAGGAAAGAATTATTTATTTGGTTAGTATTTGGACTGCTACTCATTATTTTTTGGCAAATAATTAATTTGTTTACCCATTTTAATGCGAATGAACGAAAAATGCTTGTGATTTATGATATGCAAGACCAAATGAGCATCGATGTGATTGAGGGTTATTCTGCTCGTTTAATGATTGATAGGCACAAACTCTGATCTTCTGAACGCTTGAAATGGAGCATAAATCCATTTCGTGGATTTTTAGGACTTCCGAGTGCCTCCACTGATCTGACTGAGTTGTTTAAGACTGAAGAACTGAAACACTTCGGCCCCTTTCATCTGCTATTAAAAGGGCTTTATAAAATCATATTTATAAATAATAATAATTAGCAGTGGGAGTTTGTGGAAACGTTAAGTGTAGATTATGTCGTCATTACTGAGGAGTTAACCTTAGATTTTGAGTATTTATTGAGGTATTTAAAGATTGGGGCCTAGTCATTGGTTCTAATTGTTCTCCCTATTATGCTGACAAAATCAGTACTTGGGCTCATGAAATAAACGTACCTGTACATAATATAAAAGAAGATGGTTATTGGATGTTAGATTTGTAGTCACAGGAGCTGATATTATTGTTTTATATTTTCACAAAGCACTGCTAAGATGAATGGGTTTAATGTAAATAAGTTTGACTGATCCGAAAGATATATTGCGTAATTATTGGGGGTTTGAGCATTTTAGAGAATCTCAACTAGAAATCATAGAGTCCGTACTAAAAGGTCAAAATACCCTTGCATTATTGCCTACTGGAGGAGGAAAGTCAATTTGCTTTCAAATTCCTGGGTTGTTACTTGACGGCGTTACCCTAGTCGTCACTCCCTTGATCGCTTTGATGATTGATCAGGTGAATGAATTGAAAAAGAGAAACATAAAGGCAGTGGCCATCCATGGGGGCTTGTCTTCAAGAGAAATTGACATTCTTTTGGATAACTGCATTTATGGAGGTATTAAATTTCTTTATCTCTCTCCTGAAAGATTGACTTCAGAGCTTTTTTTAGCCAGATTAGAAAAAATGGTCATTGCTTTGTTCGTCATCGATGAGGCCCATTGTATCTCTCAATGGGGCCATGATTTCAGACCTTATTATCTAAAAATCAAAGATTTTACGGAATTGTTTCCAATGAAGAAGCTGATCGCTTTAACGGCTTCTGCTACTGAAGAGGTAAAAAAAGACATCATCAAGCAGCTGGACTTAGCGGATCCTAAAGTCTTTCAGAACAGTTACGCACGCGCCAATCTTTCCTATGTTGTATTTAAAGGAGAAAATAAATTTCAAAAGGTGTATGATATTCTCAATAAAGTTGCGGGATCTTCTATTGTATATGTGGGAAGTCGAAAGAGAGCTGAGCAGGTTTCCAGAGACTTAAGTCAAAAGGGTATTTCTGCTCAATTTTATCATGCCGGCTTATCCTTTGATGAACGAAATCAAAGACAAGCCGCTTGGATAAAATCAAAATTAAGAGTCATGGTAGCGACCAATGCGTTTGGTATGGGCATAAACAAACCTGATGTACGCACGGTATTACATTTGGATTTGCCCCAAACATTGGAGGCTTATTATCAAGAGGCAGGAAGAGCGGGTCGAGATGGCTTGAAGGCTTATGCAGTACTTCTTTTCCATGACCAAGATATCGTTGAGACGGAGCAGCGTATCTCTCGGGCAGCAGTAAATATTAAATTTGTCAAGCGTGTCTATCAAGCCCTATCAAATAGGTATAAGATGGCGATTGGAAGTGGGGCAGGCTTGAGTTTTGATTTTGTTTATATTGATTTCATCAATGATTTTGATTTACCTGCTTACCCAACGGTATTTGCCCTCAAGAAGCTTGAAAACGCGGGCCTCATTCAGCTGACAGAAAATGTTTTTCAAAAGTCCAAGATTTCCATGCTGATGCAACGAGAGGTGCTTTATCAGTTTCAGGTAGCTCATGCCTCACTTGATCCTTTGATCAAAGTACTTTTTAGGTTGTATGGGGGTGAGCTTTATACGAGCTATATGATGGTCAATGAGGCAGACATCGCAGGCGTTTTAAAAATCAACTTAAAAAAAGTAAAAGAGCAGTTGCACCTGCTGCATGATTATCAAGTCATAGACTATCGAATGACGACCTTCAAACCACAAATTGAATTTATAGAGGGAAGATTAGATCTAGGATCCTTGCCTATCCAATCAGTTGATTTACAGAAAAGAAATGAGCAGACTGAGAATAAATTTCACCGAGTGCTTCATTATGTGAATACAAATCATATCTGTAGAACCAGAATGCTACAAGATTATTTTGGTGAGCAGACCGATTTGGGCTGTGGCATCTGTGATTATTGTCTTTCCAGAAAAAAAGTCTCGGTAGATTTGAATCCTCTTGAGATCATTCGATCCATACCTTCTCAAGGAATAGATTTGTATGCATTATCCACTCTTTTCAAACTTTATGACCAAGAGGATCTCATCACCGTCTTGCGCAAGTTAGTTGATGAAAATAAGATTTATTTTGAAAGTGGTGCGGTTATTAAAAAGCGATGAGCTATCGGTAAAAATTATTAAGCGTTATCAATCTTCTAAAATAGCCACTCCCGGCAATATTTTCCCCTCCATATATTCCAATAAAGCCCCTCCGCCCGTTGAAATATAGGATACTTTATCACCATAGCCTAGATTATTAATGGCGGCTGCAGAATCTCCTCCTCCGATGAGGGAAAAACCATCATTTTGAGTGGCGGTCACTACAGCCTCTGCGATGGCTTCAGTACCCACAGCAAAATTTGGAAATTCAAAAACTCCCATAGGACCATTCCAAAGAATTGTTTTTGAGTTTTTAATTACATTTTCAAACGAATCAATACTTTGAGGGCCGATATCCAGTCCCTCCCAATCGTCAGGAATTTCTCCAGAGTTGACGATCTGACGATGGGCATTATTACTGAAATCATCAGCAATGACATTATCAAGAGGAAGGTATAGTTTTACGCCTTTGGCTTTGGCTTTTTCAATCAGTTCAAGAGTCAATGCCATACGGTTGTCTTCACATAGAGATTTACCAATGGCTCCCCCTTGTGCTTTTGAAAAGGTATATGACATGCCACCACCAATGATGAGATGATCTACTTTATCCAGAAGCTTTTCAATGATCATGATTTTATCTGAAATTTTAGCACCACCCATGATGGCCGTAAAAGGGCGGTTGGGATCTTCGAGTACCTTCTTGGCATTAGCCAATTCGCTGCCCATGATATATCCGGCACACTTATCTTCAAAAAATTGGGCGACAATGGTTGTAGAGGCATGTGCGCGATGCGCCGTTCCAAAAGCGTCATTCACATAAATGTCACCTAGTTTTGCCAGTTTGGAGGCAAAATCTTCATCACCTTTGGTCTCTTCTGGGTAGAATCTGACATTTTCGAGGAGCATTACTTCTCCTGTTCCCAGTGTTTGTGATAGCTCTAAGGCTGATGCTCCAATGCAGTCGCTAGCAAACTTTACCTCAGTACCCAGTCTTTCTTGGAGATTAGGGATGATGTGCTTTAGAGAATATTGGTCCTCTGGACCTTTTTTTGGTCGACCCAAATGGCTCATTAGGATGACAGAACCTCCTTCGTTTATGATTTTTTTAATGGTGGGGATAGCAGCAATAATCCGAGTTTCATCAGTTACGATTAGTTCGTTATTCAACGGTACATTAAAATCAACCCTTAATAAGGCCTTTCGGTTTCTGAAATTAAAATCATCTATGTTTTTCATATCCACTGAATACTTTTCGACCACAAAATTGTATCTAATTTCTTCAAATTAAAATTAATTATTGCTAAATAAAGGAAGCACGCTTTAAACGATCATTTATGGCCCTTCCAATGCCCTTTTGAGGTACATATTCACCTAAAATCAGGTCGATATCTTCAGCATCTAAGGTTCTCAAGGCACTGAAAAGATGTTCCGCAGCTTCATGCACATCTCCATCGGGAGATAAAGCGATGCTTTTATTGGGATGCGGATAGATTTTGGAAAAAGAGAGAATACCGGTTTTCATATCTGAATACTTTAAAAGAAGTAACTCTAAATCACCTATAATGATTTTTTTTCTGGGTGCATAATGGCTGTCGAGCTGTCCGGGCGCATCGGGATGGCTTTTTGTATGGGGCAGCACGTTTACTTCGCCAAACGTTCTGAGCATTTCTATATCTATTCCTCCCAGTCGATGTACGTAAATGACCTCTTCTTCAATCGATACAATGGTAGACTCCAAACCGATATGGGCCGGACCCCCGTCAAGAATATAGGAAATTTTAGCCCCTAACTGTTGGTCTACATGCGCGGCAGTAGTAGGGGAAACATAGCCAAATGGATTAGCACTTGGCGCAGCCAACGGGAAACGGATTTGTTTCAATAAATTGAGCGACATAGGGTGATTAGGGACTCTAATGGCCATTTTATCTAAACCCGAGGTGAGGACATCAGGAATGTGCTCTCGTTTGGGTAATAGCAAAGTCAAAGGACCTGGCCAAAATTGCTCTGCTAACTTCTGAGCGAGTGCGGGAAATGTATGGACCAGTGCGGAGGCATCAGCGATATTGGTTACATGGGTGATGAGCGGATCAAAACTCGGGCGGTCTTTTGTTGTATATATTTTTGCTAAAGCGAGGGGCTCCAGTGCATTACCAGCCAAGCCATATACTGTTTCTGTTGGAATGGCTACCAGTTCGTTGTTTTCTAGTAGTCGGGATGCTTTCGAGATTTGAGTACCAATTTCAGCCATTGATTTTAGTAGAATATAATATTTCTGATATATTTACATTGAGATAAGGAAACATAGATCAAAGGAAGAAAAATTTAATCAGACTGACCTCAATATTGTTGGTCTTGGTAGTTGTTTTGGAAAAATTGGAGGTCATTCACTTAGATATTTTTTCTAGCAATGGTGCCTTTTGGGTCTTGATTGCCGCATATGCGATGGTGGTCATTACCTTAAAGAAATAGTTTACTCAATCAATACGATGACTATGTTTATTTTATTTTTTTGAAGTGAATCGGTCAGAGCTGTGAGCCCGTCATTTTTTTTCAACTCATTTCGGGCGTCTATGAAATAAGGGATAGGTTGTAATCTTCGAAAAGTAACCCTTCCTTTTTTGTCAGTTTCCCCTTTGGCAAATGCATTTTTTTGAAATCGATAGTTTTCTTCTGTGGTGTAAAGCACTACTTCAGCGCCAGAAACAGGATGTTCGAAGGCATCTATCACTTGTATTTTTAATGCAGTGGGCATCTGTGTTTTGGTCCAAGAGGTCTGACTGATCAAAAAGTAGATCATCAAAAAGTAGCTTATTCTCAATAGGTTCATATTTTTTTATTTTGGCTGTTCAACATATTTTTTCATTTAATCAAAGAGATGGATCCATATTGGGTTTGAATTCCTAAATCTGGTTTTTCTCTATGGGTGTATTTAATTACGTAGGCATAGGTTGCTGGACCCATGATTTGGTCATTATAGGTACCGTCCCAACTGAAATTTTTATCATTTGAGTAATAGATTTGCTCTCCCCATCGGGTATAGATAAATATTTCAAATTGATCGACAAATAAATTGGGGTAGACAAAAAAGTTTTCATTCTGGCTGTTACCATTCGGACTGAATGCATTTGGCGCAAATATTTCAGGTTGACAGTCATTTATTCCTGCAATTAGTGGGGTAATTAGAACGGTATCGGACTGAATACAGGGTCCGCTGTCACCAATTTCTTCGACGGTTACATAATAAAACCCTGAGTCTAGTTCTGGTGTAATGCTGAGTGGAACATAAAGATTATTTTCGGCATATACCGTATCATAACTAAGATCGCTGATATATATATTTACCGCTGAGGGAAGGGCTACTCCCGAAACCGTCAAACTCAAGTTCGCATCGATATCACAATCAGGTAGATTATTTGCTGATAATGAGAAGGGAGCGTCATCTTCAATAATAACTGGATTTTCCAGTATACAGCTAGAGACTAAGTCTGTGATTTTATAATTATAAACTCCAGCAGACAGTCCACCAGAGACCGATAAGGTATCGGGGCCATCAACAGATCCAAAAGTATTGATATCTATACCACTGAAATCGTATCTGTAACTTCCTTCAGATGAAACGTATAAAGAGAGTAGTGCATCATCTGCACCGCAATTAGAGGGTGGAGTATAGATTGGATTGACCTCTGGGGCTGCTTTTATAGATATCAAGACGGTATCTGTATTACTGCAACCGCCAAAAGCATCGTCCTCTTTGGCATAAATTATATATTCAAAAACACCTGAAATTTCTGTGGATATAGACTGCGTACTGGTCGTATCGAGGATTGTGCCATCAATGGTCCATTGTTGGGTATTTAAGTCACTTATATAGCTGTTTAAATCGGGTGCTGAATCAAATTGACAATACTGTTGATCAATACCTAAGTCAAGGTCTGGACGCCCATCTCCAACAAATATTTCTAGCGTATCCGAGGAACAACCATCATCATTTATAATGGCCAAGTAGAGGGTAATGGGATCGAAAATTTCAATGATTCTTGAAGTATCTCCAGTTGACCAATAATAATTGTAATCACTGCGATTCTCATCCCATGCGGCAAGTTCCAAAAATTCTTCACATATGGAGGCACTTTCGGTAATATCAGGATTCACAGGAAGACTATAAACCTCCAAGGTATCTGTGATTAGGCTGTCATAGCCACATCGATTGGTAATATTCAAAGTGAAATATTGAAAACCAGCAGCACCATATTCATATTCTGTAGTTTGCTCGTTCGTAGCATACAAAGTATCAGTTTGAGATAATGAATCATAAAAAACCCAAAAATATTCATCTAAAATAGAACTACCGGATGCATAAAACTCCGTACTAAGTCCAAAACAGGCATTGACATAGGAAGCAGCGGGGTTTTGAAGAGATGATCCTGAATTTTGAATAAAACTAGGTAGACCCTTTCTGCTGGTATGCCCCAATAAATCAAAACCTGTAGCATTGAAATTGGCTGCCGCACCTTCCAGTGAAGGATTAGAAATGGTACCCACCGCGAGCCCTTGATCAATGGCCAGATAAATGATACCATTGGGTCCACGCTGTAGCGCACCGTAGATACCTTCCGAGCTATAATCATCATATTTACTTGATGTGATGTAAGTTATTTCATCTTCAGTATCTAAACTATCAAGATTAAACTGAATCAATTCACTAGCTGAGGTGGTATAAATCTTAGAACCATCACTAGAAAAAGCCACACCATAGAGGTCGTTTGTTGCTGCAGTTTCGATTTGTCTGAAATTTTCAAAATTTCCTATTTGGTTATCAAAATCAAATATTTCAAGGGTATTGGGACCTGGAATGGTATTAGCAAACAATTGCGTACCATTGCCAAAGGTCATGTACCCAGAGGCATGTATAGGCGTTTGCGTTTTTAAGACACTGCCGATAGGAGTGTATATGGTGGCTCCGATGCCTGTATCATCGATGAGATTGGCTCGGAAAGAATTATTACCGAATTCATGCGTGATCAACCAGGCATTTAAAGAAAAACCTGAAGAAGTGATTTTTTCAATACTTTGGTCAAACAGTGGTAAATTACTAAGTACAACGGCACCACGGGCCGAATCTTTTTTCATATCTACAATAGCATAAGTCATGGGGAAATGGGTTCCATCCGCATCTACTTCTCCAGCAGTGAATACATAGAACATGGTAATATCATCCATAAAAGGAATAATCAAAGCACCTTGGCTACTTGTACTATCTCCCGAGAGACTTTGGATGCTGTCAGATAGGAAGGGCATGACTTGGTGCGCTTTATTCCAAATAGTTTTCCCATTGGTATAAAACATTAAATACCCATCCGCATCATCAATGGTCGCGCAAGCCTCCAATGAGGTCATTTGATTTTCATCATCGATCGGTAGGGGGCCATCGGTGAATTCAATACCTGCGGTCTCTCCGAAATACCATTTATTTTGAATTTGACGTTGTGCACCGTATTCCGTGACTGAGGATTCTGCATATTTAGTACAACCTGAGGCACCAGTTATTTCTACCCAATAAATACCTGCGGTATCAATATCGATGGTACTCGTGGTTTCACCCGTATTCCATTGATATGAAATACCATCTTCTGTCTCTGGATCAAGGGTAAGAATTTCATTATCACAAATGGTAGTATCAGCGATCAGATTGACTTCCATTTCTTCTGCAATGATGTTAATGGACTTAGTGATGCTTTGTATTTTACCGTTAAGCTCTACATAAAGGGTGACATTATATGAACTTGCAGATTCGTAGGCATGAATGGGGGCGATGCTGTTGATTCCATTTCCATCTCCAAAATCCCATACATATTTATTGGCGGGCGGATCTACCAAAGGGAAAAATTTAGTAGATAGATCTTGACAACTATCTAAATAAGTAAAATCTAAAGAGGTGAATTCCTCAAAAGTACCCGGTGCAAATGATGGGAACTGCGTACTTTGAAAATCGGTCGTTGAAAAATCATTGTCGTATTCAATCAAATCATAATTACCGTCAATATTATTAAGTTGCTTAACCAAATAAGGACCTGCTTCCTCTTCTTGAACGAGGTGGTATAGTTTACCATCAATGGCCCTTTTAAGGCCATAACTTCGGTAAACTGGATCCGGTAGAATAGATTGGATGAGATTTAAGCTATCGGTCAAATCAAATAAGTAGAGATCACCTGATAGCTCATCGAAAGTACCATAGCGAGAAAGATATAATTTGCTCCCATCATTTGACCATTCAGCATCATAAATATTTTGCTTAGCATCATCAGGAAAACCTGTATTTAAAATTTGACTATTGAAGCTTAATACTCCAGAAGTATCATTAAAGTTCATCAGCATTACGTTTCTTAAGCCTGTTTTGGGTGCTACGGCTAGAATAGAATAAACTGGATTAATTGACATATGGGCTGCTTCAAATTCCCTAATGTCAGTAGTAAAGGGGTCAAGAATACTTACAGGCTCTGGGTCAACACCGTCATTGGTGATTTTATATACATAAAAAGCATGGGTACCTCTATTTTGGGCGATTAACCAGCTGAGGCTTGGATTGGTGGCACTTCGTACTACCGTCATACCTTCCGCAGGACTGAAAAGGCCTACTGGATTATTATTTGATACGACTTCACCTAAGGGGGCATCAAGACTCCCATTACCGGGAGCACTTAGATCTACGATACTATATTGCAATTCATCTTCTGCGGATAGTTCGCTTGCGTTGGTGAAAATAATATATCTATCTGCATCATCCGGTGAGGGACAGGCCAAGGCGGTTTGATTGACCGACGCATCACCGTTTAAATCAACAGCGCCCAACATAATTTCTCCGGAGCCATCGTAAATTCGAACACCATCGGTGTATAACATTAAATTTCCTGTTAGAGAATGATTAATTACTGCTGGACCCCCAGATCCAAAATTTGGATTCATACGATTTTCCTGGTATACGAGAAGCCCATTTTTGTCAAATTGCAAGTTGGCAGTAGAACTGCCAAAAAACCATTGTGTCTCATTTAATAATTGCGCATTTGAAGCCACCGAAAAAACCAGAAGACAGGTATAAATGAAACCTTTCCGATAAAAGGTGATGAGGTTTGCGAAGGATTTAATAATTAAGTGGTTCAACTGTGGATTCAAATCTTTAAATTTACCGTAAAATACTATGGTTTATTTAACGTTGTATCAGTGGGCCAAAGTATAATGCCAAATTTATGCTTTAGTAATTGTTTTTTTAACTTTTGATCTATTTTAATCCTTTAATGAGGCTAAGAGGTTTATTTCTTTTCTTTTTTTTAGTATATCTGCATGTTTTGATGGCTCAGGATACGCAGTTCTCACAATATTATTCAAATCCTATGTTTTTGAATCCGGCTTTGGTTGGGATCAATCAACAAGGCAGTGCAGGGATAAACTATCGCAATCAATGGCCTTCGATCAATGCT
This sequence comes from Flammeovirgaceae bacterium UBA4465, assembly GCA_905182375.1. Taxonomy (GTDB): domain Bacteria; phylum Bacteroidota; class Bacteroidia; order Cytophagales; family Cyclobacteriaceae; genus UBA4465. The sequence continues at coordinate 26,560 of CAJJBF010000004.1, read as the reverse complement.
AACTTTGAAAGCTACTCCTTTTACTCCTATTATAATTTTGATGATGTCAGCAGTAGTTTGGGCTTGATTTTAAATTCAGATAGAGAAGGTCTAGCAGGACTCTATGCTCGAAGTGCAGCGGTTCAATATGCTTATCAAGTTCGATTAAATTATAACTGGACCTTCAGGCCAGGGGTAGAAGTGGGCTACGTTTGGAAGGATATAAACTTTGATCGATTGACTTTTGGAGATCAATTTGATGATACGGGTTTGATTTCTGCGCAAACTATTGAATCTTTTAATACTGGATTGAGCGTGGAATTTATGGATTTGGCTTTTGGAGGTATTATTTTCAATAAACAAGCTTGGTTGGGGACCTCTTTTCATCATCTGACTGAGCCTAATCAGTCTATTTCAGGAGATGAGAGTCCTTTGAGGATTAAGTTTTCACTGCATGGGGGTTATAAAATTAATTTCAGTCAAATCAATCCCAGATGGGCTTCAAAAGAGGGTAAAGAGAGAAGTATGACCCCTTCTTTTAATTTTAAAGATCAGCAAGACTTTACTCAACTCGATGTTGGTATGAGTCTTATGTTAGAGCCTCTCATGTTGGGTCTGTGGTATCGTGGTTTTCCTAGCGAAGATTTTTCTGGAATCGGACCAAGTGATATTGTGCTGTTATTTGGTATTAAAATAGGACCTACCCTGGTGGGCTACAGTTATGATTTTACATTGTCAGACTTAGGAGTTAGTAGTGGTGGGGCACATGAGCTCTCTATGAGTTATTCATTTGATTTAAGAGATGCAAAAAAACCTCCTCGAGGTTCGCGTGATGTAAAATGTCCTGTGCCGTTTATTTTTTAGCCATGGGCGAAAAAATGAAAGCCATTTGTTGATTTTATTTTTTTTAGAAATGTATTTTTATGAGTGAAAAAACAATAGTTATCCTCGTTTTAGGAATTTTAATCTTTGATTTTCTTTTAGACTTATTATTAAGCTTTTTAAATGAAAAAAGTTCTAACAAACCTATTCCAGAGGAATTGAATGGGGTCTATGATGATGAGAAATATCAAAAATCTCAAGATTATCAAAATACTACCGGGCGCTTTGGCAAAATTTCAGGGGCGTTATCTTTGATCGTAATGGTAGTTGCTATTGGGTTGGGATGGTTTGGACTTTTGGATGATTGGGCACGCAGTTTCAGTCCTTTGGCACCGGTCACCCCTTTGATTTTTTTCGGAGTATTGTTTGTGATCTCGGATTTGATGGGAATTCCCTTTTCACTCTATCAAAACTTTGTAATTGAAGCGCGCTTTGGATTTAATAAAATGACTTTAAAAACTTTTTTCACAGATAAAGTGAAGGGCTATCTTTTGGCGACTTTATTGGGAGGCGGTTTGCTTGTCATTTTTGTTTTGATGGTTGAGGTAATTGGGTCTGATTTTTGGTGGTATTTTTGGATTGTAATCACTGTTTTTTTATTGGCTTTAAATATGCTTTACACTTCTTTATTGCTGCCGTTATTCAATAAATTAGTGCCTTTAGAAGAAGGTGAATTAAAAAAATCTATCGCTGACTTTGCAGAAAAAGTATCCTTCCCTCTCACGCAAGTATTCGTAATTGACGGATCTAAACGATCAAGTAAAGGCAATGCTTTTTTCTCAGGATTGGGAAAAAAGAAAAAAGTAGTTCTTTACGATACCTTAATCGCCAAGCACAGTGTTGATGAACTTACGGCGGTCTTTGCCCACGAGGTGGGTCACTACAAAAAGAATCATATCTACATAGGTACTTTCATATCTATTGTTCAGACCGGATTAATGCTCTTTTTACTCTCAAAAATGATTTTAAATACGGAAGTTAGTTTTGCCATGGGGGGGGAAGTAACAGCTCTTCATCTCAATATGCTCGCTTTTGGTATTTTATATAGCCCAGTATCTAGAATTTTAGGGATTATCATGAATTTGATCAGCCGTAAACATGAATATGAGGCCGACGCTTATGCTGCAACGCATTTTGCCGCGCAACCTTTGATCGATGGGTTGAAAAAAATGAGTGGAGATCATTTATCTAATCTAACGCCTCATCCGGCTAATGTCTTTATTAACTATTCACATCCCACCGTATTACAGAGAATTAGGGCGATGAATTTATTGAAATAAAAGATTAGTTTAAAAATTTAATTTCAGAAGTGAAAGGAAACTTCATCATGTAAGTATGCGCTTCTTCCACTGTAATTTCTTCATGAATTATTTTGTAGAGAGTTTCGGTGATCGGAATACGTATGGGATTATTTATTGACCATTCATGGATGATGTCAATGGTCTTGATTCCTTCGGCTACTTCACGCATGGAGTGAATGATTTCACTTAGTTTTTCTCCATTAGCTAGGCGAACACCTACCGTATAATTTCTACTGAGGTTACTTGAACATGTAGCAATCAAATCACCAATACCTGCAAGGCCTAAAAAAGGCTCAACTTGTCCACCCATCGCTTTAGTAATTTCCACCATTTCCACCATACCTCGCGTGATAAACAAGGCCTTGGCATTTTCGCCTAATTTCATGCCTTCAATAGTCCCAGCACCTACAGCAATGATGTTTTTTAAAATTCCACAAAGCTCAGTACTCATCAAATCATTGCTTCCAAAAACTAAAAAGCGATCACTTTTTAGATATTTTTGACCCAGGTTAATGACTTCATCAAATTCACTTGCAATCACCGAGGCTGCAGGCATTTTAGAGGCAATTTCTTTAGATAAATTGGGACCTGCAATACACCCTATTCGTACTACCGAAGATTCTTGTCTGATGACTTCACTCATCGTGAAAATTTGAATTATTGATTCCTTGAGAGGATTACTGCTTTTATTTGACTTGTTAAAGTCAAATCCTTTCGTACCATGGATTAAGACATGATAAGGTTTTAGATAAGGGGATAAGTTCTTCATCATTTCCCTAAAATTGATGGAGGGAACGATTGGAAAAATCAAGTTACATTTCTCTGCAAGAAATGAGACATCGGTAATAATTTTTACGTTATCTGCAATATTATGGTAGCCATTTTTTCTGGTTTGATTGAGTTGTAATGCTTTTTGCTTGCTTCTTGCATAGAGCAGCACTCGATGACATTTTTCAGCGAGTAGATTCGCTAATGCGGTACCAAAATTACCGGTACCAATGACACCGACGGTTACCTTATATGTGTTTTTCAAGGCCATATCCCTCTAGTCTGTTGTGGTAATAATAGAGTGTGCTTGCATTGAGTATTAAAATCTGATCCTTTGATTTTATCAAAGGTCTTTTTGCATGATACATCCCAATATTATTCAGTCCATAGATGATGGATTCATCTATTGTATTTTTAAGTTTATCATTTACATCTACTTTCCCTTGTTCATTGAGTACTAAAATTATACCTCTCAGTTTTTTGAAATTTATTTTGAAAGCTTCATAATCTAGAGTGAGATCATCTTCTGAAAGTCTTAAAATACTGTAAAGATCCAGTTTGGAATTTTTTCTTTCAAGCATCTTAAAAGCAGTAAAGGCCACCAAATGACTAGAGTAAACGCGATTGTTCTTGTAGTACTCTGAAATAATTTTTTTAGAAAGAATTTGTACGTAAGTATGTTCTCGTTGTTTATCGACGTTAACTTTTCCATTAGAAAGGAAATAATCTTTGATATCAACGACAGCTCCCTGTTGGTCTAAGCTTTGTCCTTGATCATCTACATAATTACCCAAGACATCGAGGCCACGGCCAATACTGACTGAAATATCAGATTTTTTGGTAAAAAATTTCATCAGAAAGGTGGTGATTTTTTTAGAATTACTGAAGGCATCCGACTCTCTATAATACCTTTCTCTGCCGGTTCTTTTGAGATGTTCATTGATTAACGAAGGTGCTTCGAGCGTAAACTGGTAATTAATGACCACAGGTACAATAAAAATAGGTTTGGCTTGCTTACCATGGTCACTGATGAGAGATCTTTGTGCTTCAATGGCAGTACCTAATAAGCCTAATTTCAATGAATTTTCGATTTGACCGGAGCGACTCCTGGTACCTCCTGGAAAAAACAGGCTGTGACATCCCCATTCTAAAGCCCTTTTTGAATATTCTTTTAGGGTTTCTAAATAAATGGGATTTTTCTTTCTTCGATCTAATTTATAGGCTCCCAAGCTATTCATAAAATAGGCCAATATTTTAATATTGAAAAGGTTAAGGCCTGCACCATAGATGAAGGGTGGGAGTCCTAAAAACTGGATCACCCATCCAATGAGGATAGAGTCTAGATTACTAAAATGGGTAGGAACTAGAACAATGGTCCCTATTTTCGCTAGTTTCCTCAATTGATCAGGTTCACCAACTACATGAATTTGATCTTGTAAATCTAACTGTCGACTGAATATCGAATTAAACCCTTTGACCCGAGCGGCATTGAGCAATCGGGCAAATCCAAAAGTGGTAATCCTTTTTGCAAATCGATAGGAGGATTTATTGAAATTACCAACAATTTCTTCACAATATCGATCAATAATTTCTTTTAATATTTCTTTCTCAATAGTTAGCCTATCCTTACTTTCTTTAATAGCTAATTGTTTTTTCTGGATACGTTTCCAAAAAGTTAAATCATCTTTTGGGTCTACGCGCCATGGGTTGTTAATGACACGCTGTTTCTCTCTGTAGATAGTCGTTTCGAGTTCTTCATGAAGAGTTTTACGCCCATTGTCTTGTGTCAGATTTGTAAAAACATGTCGACTCACTTCATCGAGAAATGGTTTTTTATTTTGTGAAAGATTGACAATGGGCCAATCTTTTTTTCTCTTGAGAATATCTTTATATCGAGGCCTATTCTGACTCATTTAATGTTTTTATGTCCGCAAATATAAACATTTGACTATTTAATCAATGATAAATTGCCCTTGTCCGACAAAGACGGCTTGTCCGCCTACCTTTACCTTTTTTATTATTTCTTTTTCGCTTTCAATTTCAAGATGGAGGATACTAGGTCGATTCATCTCAAAACCTTGCTCACTGGTGAGTGGACCTTTTTTTATATCATATTTAAACAAATAACAGGCTAAGGGTCCATTCGCAGAACCGGTTGCAGGATCTTCTGTAATACCAATTTCTGGAGCAAACATACGGCCGTGTAAATCACTGTTAGGTAATAATCCCTGTGGCGTGAACACATAAACGCTATGATCTTTTAATATAGATTTGAGCTTTTCCCAAACTTGGGTATTAAAAGTTAAATTTTGAATATTTTCTAGGGTTTTTACTGGCACGATGATGTAAGGCACCCCACAAGAAACTTCTTGTATTGGATAATCCATTAAGTCTGATACTGTTAGATGGAATAATTCTGCTATTTCGGATCTATTATCCAAAATACCCCCAAAATGGGGACGTACTTGATACATAGTAGCCATGAGCGGTCCCTTTTTAGACATTTTGATTTTCACTTCAATAGGGCCAATATTCTGGCTTAAGGTTATGGTTATTAGTCCATCCTCTTTAGGGAAATCTTGTGCTAAGAAATAGGCAGTTCCAATACTGGGATGACCTGCAGTAGGCAGTTCTTTGACGGGTGTGAAAATGCGCATTGGGTATCTTCCAGCCGTATTTTTTCGAAAAAGAAATACGGTTTCTGATAAGTTGAGCTCTCGAGCAATGTTTTGAAACATTTCAGATGGAATTTCTGTTGCATCTTCGAAGATGGCCAATTGATTTCCTCCAAATTTCTTATTCGTAAAGACATCTAGAAGATGATATTTCGCTTTTTTCACACTCATATGTTTAAGATATATGTAAATCTAATGAGGCTCATTATAAGTGCCTATTTTTTATGCAAGCGAAGTAGTTTAATATTGTAATTATATGAGCACACTCAAAGACATACAAGCTCCTGTAAAACAGGAAATGAATGATTTTGAATTAAAATTCCGTCAGTCTATGAAAAGCAAGGTGATGTTGCTTGATAAAATCATGGATTACATTATCAAAAGAAAAGGAAAGCAAATGCGGCCGTTATTTGTGTTTCTTACCGCTGCGATCACAGGCAATATTAACGAGGCTACATATCGAGGTGCTGCTTTAATAGAGCTCTTGCATACAGCCAGCTTGGTGCACGATGATGTGGTAGATAACGCACATTATCGTCGTGGGTTTTTTTCAATTAATGCCCTTTGGAAAAATAAGATAGCCGTCTTGGTGGGAGATTTTCTGTTGTCAAAAGGGTTACTGCTTTCCTTGAAAAATGATGATTTTGGATTGCTTCGGATTGTTTCTAATGCCGTGCAGCAAATGAGTGAGGGAGAATTGCTTCAGATGGAGAAGGCGAGGAAATTGGATATTACAGAGGAGCTGTACTATGAAGTAATCAGGCAAAAAACGGCCAGTTTGATTACCTCTTGCTGTGAAGTAGGGCGCAAGCTCGGGTGGAGGAACCGCGGAAGACATATCTAAAATGGGGACATTTGGTACTAATGTGGGCATGGCATTTCAGATAAAAGATGATTTATTTGACTATGAAAGTGCTGCTATTGGAAAGCCTACGGGCATTGATATTCGAGAAAGGAAGATGACTTTACCGGTCATTTACGCGCTCAAGCAGAGCAGTTCATCAGAGGTGGCAACGATTAAAAAAATGATTTCGGATAGTGAAAAAAAATCTGCTAACGTAAAAAAAGTAATTGAATTCGTAGTAGCAAAAGGGGGCATTGATTATGCGACGAAAAAGAATGAATGATTTTCTCTCAGAAGCTATTGCTATCCTTAAAACTTATCCAGATTCAGTTTACAGAAATTCATTAGAGCAGCTTCTCGCCTTTACGATATCTAGAAAAACGTAAATTTATTTTTTATCTAAATGGTACCTCGTTCATTATGAAAAGTTTTATTGGAGACCTTGCGGAGCGATTGCTTACAAAATATCAGGATCTAAGAAATCTGATAGTGATTTTCCCCAATAGGAGGGCAGGAATTTTCTTACAGCAAGAACTTGGAAAAAGGATTAAAAAACCTATTTGGCTGCCTCACATTTCGAGTCTTGAGGATTTTATTTTGTCCCATTCTCAATTTGAAAAAATAGAAAGTTTTGAATCAGTCCTATGGTTACATGAGGTTTACTTAAATCATCAGGAAAAAGGAGAGGCCCTCGATAAATTTTTCTTTTGGGGGGAGATGATCATAAAAGATTTTGAAGAAATAGATCAATATGGAGTGGACGCCCATCAAATTTTTACCAGCATAAAATCTCAAAAGGAGCTAGATCAAGAATTTTATTTTCTTTCAGAAGAAGATAAAAAAATAATTACTTCTTTTTGGGCTACTTTTTTACCGAAAAGTAGCAAAAACCAAGATATATTTTTGGAGACATGGAAAATACTTAAATCCATATATATTGAATATAAGTCTCTATTGACGGCAAAAGGGAAAGCATACATTGGGATGATTTACGCTGACTTTTTAGCACATTTATTAGCAGATGATTATCATGATAAAGGGCCGTTGATTTTTGTTGGATTTAATGCATTAACAGCCGTTGAAGAGGGGATTGTAAAATATTATGTTGAGCATAACGGGGCGGAGGTACTTTGGGATACAGATGCTTATTACCTACAAGATACGGCCCAAGAGGCAGGCTATTTTCACCGTATGTATCAAAAAGATGGGATTCTAGGTAACACTTTTAAATCAAAGATTCCTAACCACATTGATGAACCCAAATTAATGACCGCTGTCGGCGTTTCCTTGGAAGTGGGTCAAGCCAAAGCTTTGGGTGAAAAATTGTCAATTTTAATGTCAGCACCACATTTCAAAGCTGAAAATGTAGTCATCGTTCTCCCCAATGAATACATGCTATTTCCTGTTTTACATGCATTGCCCAAGGCGTTGAACGAGATCAATATAACGATGGGCTTTCCCCTCAAAGATACGCCTATATATGCCTTATTAGAAAGCATATTGATGCTTCAAAATACGCGAAGGCCTGCGGCCCATGGGGATATTTTCTATCATAAACCCGTCATCGCTATCTTGGAGCATCCCTTGATTTATGGGTTGGACGTCACTCGTTTCAAAGGATTAAATGCTAAAATTAAAAAGTACAATTTGGTTTTTGTGGGGGAAAGTCAGATTCCATTGAACTCACCCTTATTGAAATTAATATTTTCGAAGCCAGAAAATCCATTAGATTATCTCTTAGAAATCCTTAAATCATTTGAAGATCAATCAGAAATAGAAAAAGACGGTCTCGATAGTGCCTTTATTCTTAAATATTATCAGCATATTTTTCAATTGAGAGAAGTGCTAGGAGTTCAAGTTGATCTCTTATCCTATGAATTTTTGATCCAATTATTTCAAAAAATTTCGAGAAGTTTGAAAATACCCTTTTCAGGAGAACCCTTAAGAGGTATCCAGATCATGGGTATATTAGAAACTAGGAATCTAGATTTTGAACATGTTTTTGTATTGAGTATGAATGAAAATGCCTGGCCCGCACCCCCACGAAGTGGATCTTTTATCCCCCATAATATCAGAAGAGCGTTTGACTTACCTACTCATGAACATCAAGATGCGATATATGCTTATCTGTTTTATCGATTGTTACAACGTTCTCGGGAAGTAGTTTTTTATTATAATAGCATCTCGGAATTCAATGTGAATGGAGAATTGAGTCGTTTGGTAAAACAACTGGAACTTGAATCGGTTCATTCGATCGAAAAGAAAATATTAGCGAATCCCATTGCACTCCCTGTCAAAAAAGAAATCTCAGTGAACAAGGATTATTCGGTTATGAAAAAGCTAGCAAGGTTCACTACGGATTTTAAGACGCCCTATATGAGTAGATTGACTCCATCAGCGTTAGATACTTATCTCTATTGTAAACTCAGATTTTACTATAAATATATCGCAGAACTGTACGAAGAGGAGCAAATTCAAGAAGAACTAGACGCCATGATTTTTGGTAATATTCTTCACGATGCCATGGAAATTTTATATCGCCAATTCATGGTTGTACAAAAGACATCTATCGTGAGTGCTCCGCATTTCTTTTGGTTGAGAGAAGGAGTGGATGGAGCCATTAATGAAGCGTTTCGTAAGCATTATCAAATTAAGGGAGACAAGAAAAAAATAATGATTGAAGGCAGAAATATCATCGCTGCTGAAATAATAAAAAAGATGATCAATAAAATATTGGACATAGATGAAAAGTATGCACCATTTAAAATAATAGGCTTAGAGTCAGGTACTAAAGACGGTTTCTCTGTTGACCTGCCGATTCAGGTAAATGGTAGGAAGCAGATAATCGGTCTCAAGGGTAAAATTGACAGAATTGATTTAAAGGGGGGTGTATTGAGGGTGTTAGATTATAAAACGGGTAAGGATGAGAAAACCTTTGAGACCCTTGCTTCACTCATTGATTCTGAAAACACCAAACGAAATAAAACCGCTTTTCAAATATTTTTCTATAGCTATTTAGTACAAAGCGGATACAAAGATTCGTACGAGCGCATTGAACCTAGTATATTTAATAGTAAGCATCTTTTTGATGATAAATTTGATTGGAAATTGACTCAAAAAGAGAAGGGTCAAGCAGAAATCCAAGTACAATCATTTGGACAGTACAGTGATGGTTTTGAGCAAGTTTTGAATGAATTACTTACCGAAATTTGGGATAATGAAATTCCCTTCGATCAGACCCATGATCTTAAAAAATGTGAATATTGCCCGTATAACGGGATTTGCAAGCGGGTTTAGTGGATTTTCATTTATCGGTATCAAAAATCTTCACGTTATCCCATAAGTGTTGACAGTCATCTATGAATTGCTTGTGTGCTTGATGTTCCTGATAAATATCATGTTCCTTATTATCTTTAAAGGTGGCTACTAGAGCAACGGTATAACTTCGTTCAATGATCGGTCTATCTGTTGATGCAGGAATTCCAACATGATAGGTATCTATACTATCTACCTGATCAAGGAAAGAAATCGTGCGGTTTTTAAAAGCATCTACCTGCTTATCCGAGGTATCTTTTAACCAAAAAAAGACCATATGAATAAAATTACTTTGACTTTCTTTTTTCTGAGTGATCATGAGTGAGTTTTAAATCTTGAATATAAGGAGCTTAACTTCTGAGGGTGAAAATTATTCAGATACTTTTAAAAGTGCTTTAAATTTTCTGGCTACTAAATCTATTTTTGGTTTTGAAATACTCAAGACATAAGGCTGATACGGATTCTTTTTTTCATAATCTTGATGATAGTCTTCAGCGGGATAAAAAGCGACCAGAGGTTCAATGAGTGTGACGATAGGACTAACAAAAACAGGACTTAGATCTTTTATTTTCTGACTCACTATTTCTTTTTGAGCCCCATTATGATAAAAGACGACTGATCGATATTGTTTTCCAACATCAGGCCCTTGTCGGTTCAATTGAGTAGGATCATGTGCTGTAAAAAGAATGTCTAACAAAGTCTCAAAGCTGATTTTATTAGGGTCATAATATATCTGAACTGCTTCTGCATGCGCTGTCTTGCCCGATGAAACAAGATCATATCGAGCATTATGTTTTGTACCACCAGCGTATCCAGAAACGGCCTCAATGACTCCTTCAATTTGTTCAAATGAGGCCTCAATGCACCAAAAACAACCACCTGCAAAGGTAGCCGTATCTAGTTTTATGTCGCTAGCAATTGCTTTAATAATATTTTTATTGCGCTTTTGAGAGTCAGAGGTATTGGAGACACATGAAGAAGAGAACATGACGCCAAATAATAAGATGAGGGAGATAAGTTTTAATGAATGCATATGAAAATTGAAATATTGAAATCCAAAACTAAAAAAAATGCCGATTAAAGATCGTTACTAAAATAAATAATAATCTTATCTCTAACGATTTTAGGTCGTTTTATTTCTAATAATCACCTACGCTTTTTTCCGTGGAAAGGCTTGTGATAGGCTCTTTTTTGATCAGGATTGTAATCTGGAGCCACACCTAAACTTACAGGGATTTCGGCTTTATCTATGGTTCTGCCAATGAATTTCTCAATATCACCAAATTGCCTTTGTTCCTTTTCATTGATGAAGGTGAAGGCAACACCCTTGGCCGCTGCTCTAGCGGTTCGGCCAATTCTGTGAATATAATCTTCTACATCATTGGGGACATCATAATTGATAACCAATTCAATGTCTTCAATATCAATCCCTCGAGATAATATATCAGTTGCCACTAGAATGGTTAATTTTTTCGCTTTAAATAAATTAAGTACTTCACCTCTCTCTTTTTGATCAAGGTCTGAATGTATTTCAGCTACTGAAAATTTTAATTTTTTTAGCGATTTGGTCAAATTTTTGGTATTGTCTTTCGTCGAACAAAAGACAATGACACTTAAAAAATTCCCCGCACTCAGCACATGCTCTATCATGGGAATTTTTTGGGTATCGTGCACCACAAATCCCACTTGGATAATTTTGTCGGCAGGCACGGAAACGGCAACATTAATTTCTTCAGGATTACTCAATACTTCCTTAGCAAGTGTTCTCATTTTAGGGGGCATCGTAGCAGAAAACATCAAATTTTGACGTTTTTTGGGTAGAAATGAAATGATTTTCTGAATGTCTTGATGAAATCCCATATCAAGCATACGATCGGCTTCATCAAGTACGAGAAAACGTAAACTTTTCATATTAACATAGCCCATTTTCAGATGGGCGATCAATCTTCCGGGTGTAGCTGTAATGACCGATGCACCCTCAGAAAGGGCTTTTTTCTCTTGAGCAAAGAGATCCCCATCACCACCACCGTACACTGCGATGGAGTTTACCCTTGTAAAATAGGAGAGACCTTGCATCTGCTGATCTATCTGAATAGCCAACTCCCGAGTGGGAACAACGATTAAACATTTAGTTGCTTCAGGTTCATTTTTAGTTAAAATATCATTGATAATGGGTAGTAAAAAGGCAGCGGTTTTTCCCGTGCCTGTTTGGGCAGATCCTATAAGGTCTTTGCCAGCTAAAATGACGGGAATTGCTTGCTCTTGGATGGGCGTTGCGGATTCAAAACCTATTGCATCAATGCCCTGCAATAAGTCTGGATGGAATCCTAGTTCACTAAATTTCAATGCTTTCTCAAATTATATTGCCTCAATTTAGACAATATGTTTGGCATTACATCAACAGGGAACTTTCATTCTTTCAGATTCTCAAAAAATTGTTGATATTATATAGTTGTAATGTGGATAAAGTACTTGATATCTTTTCATGTTGTTAATAAACATGTTGATAATTTCTTTAAAAAGAAATTTAATTAAGTTGTACAAATGTTTTTGAACAATTCTAGATCTACTAACTTTAAGCTATTAAATAAGTAAACTCATGGAAGTCAAAACAGTTAAAAATTCCCAAACTACCATTACTGAATTAATGATCCCCTCTTACGCAAATTTTGGTGGAAAAATACATGGGGGTATCCTATTATCCATAATGGATAAGACGGCCTATGCTTGCGCAAGTAAGCATGCGGGTAATTATTGTGTGACGGTATCGATTGAAAATGTTGAGTTTCTTCAACCTGTTGAAGTAGGAGATTTGGTTTCGTTTTATGCTTCGGTGAATTATGTAGGTAAATCATCTTTGGTTGTGGGAATGAAGGTAGTAGCTGAAAACGTTAAGATGGGTACAGCCAGGCATACCAATTCATCTTATTTTACGATGGTGGCCAAAGGCGATGACAACAAGACTGCAATGGTACCTGAATTGGTATTGGAAGAGGAAATTGAGGTTAGAAGGTTTCTTGAGGCTTTAAAGCGCAAGGAGTTCAGCGCTGCATTCAGGGATAGAATGCAAGACGTTAAATCGGCTTTTACAAGAAAAGATATGGATCTTTTGAGTGAGGAACGTTGTGTGGTCGGCTTTATTTAAGATTTGTGTAAGTGACCCCATTTATTAACATCTGACCATTGAAAGCCAATTAAATAAATCTTAAATTAAATAAGATCTATTTAATTTAAGATTTTAAGCCAATTGGGCTTCTATTTTTTCGCTTAATACCGACTTGGGGACTGCTCCCACTTGTTTGTCGACAATTTCTCCACCTTTGAATACAAGTAGGGTAGGAATCGATCGGATGCCAAATTTGGCAGAAACTTCAGGGTTGGCGTCAACATCTACTTTTCCAATGATAGCTTTACCTTCAAATTCATTTGCTAACTCTTCAACCAAGGGGCCAATCATTTTACATGGGCCACACCATTCTGCCCAAAAATCAACCAATACAGGTTTTTCTGAGTTGATGATCTCCTCAAAATTACTATCTGTTATTTCTACTGGCTTTGACATAAAATTTTTCTTTAACTTATTGTTTATTAAATTTTTTTGAAGTTGCAAACTTAAACAATTTGTAACCTCAATTAATAATATGACTACTACTTTAACATAATTTTTTTAGTTCAGCAGTACTTTATAGCTAAGGTCAACCATTGATTCTATTTTTTTTATAATTGCATAGTTCGGGTCAATGGTTACGCTTCGACTGAGCATTTCCACATTGATCATGCGGTCTTCATATCGGTTATAAATATTTAATTTGATCATACAATTCCCAGGGAACTCCTCTCCCAATTTTTGGAGTTCATCAATGAGATTGTCATTAATATCTTGAAGGTTTACTTGAATTTCGAGTCCCTTGATGGCTTTTTCTCTAATGTCTCCTAAGTATTCCATATTGGAGATTTTAAATTCTAATTCTTCACTTTTCCATCTGTTTTGAACGGATCCACTTAAGGATAAAAACCAGCCCACTTCTAAGAAACTCTTAAACTTTAAATACGTATCTGAAAACAGGAAAAAGGTATGACTGTCACTATAATCTTCAAATGTAAATTGACCAAATGGGCTACCTTTTTTAGTCATTCTATGTTGCACTTGACTAATAATTCCTCCTATTTTGAATATATGGCCGTTAACCAATGTCAGATCTTTTAGGTCACTGATTTTTCCTTTAGTAAGGAAACGCATTTCAAATTTGTACTCGTCTAAAGGGTGCCCCGAGATGTAAAGGCCGACTAAATCTTTTTCAATATTTAGTTTTTCTATCTCTCCATACGGAGCCACTTCACCTGCTTTTGGTTTTGATAGTCCCTTATTTTCCCCGCCACCAAATAATGATCCTTGCGCACTTAAAGCCTCCTCCTGAACTTTATTGGCATAGGAAATGGCTCTTTCTATCAATGAATTCCCTTCCATATCAGGCTCCACATATTGCCTTCGGTGATAGGCGGGGAAGCAATCAAAACCACCAGCTTTTGCCAAGGCTTCAAATGATTTTTTGTTCACTGCCCGCAAATTCACCCTGACTGCGAAATCAAAGAGATCCTCATAGGGTACATCTTTTCGTTCAGCCACAATAGCTTGGACTGCCGCTTCACCGGTACCTTTAATGGCTCCGAGGCCAAATCTAATTTCACCGGCTGAATTTACTGTGAAATGCTGATCAGATTCATTGACATCAGGACCCAAAACCACGATATTTTGATTCCGGCATTCTTCCATGAAAAAAGTGACTTTATCAATATTATTTTGATTGTGAGTCAAGACGGCCGCCATATATTCAGCGGGATAATTGGCCTTAAGATACCCCGTTTGATAGGCTACCACAGAGTAGCAGGTACTATGAGATTTATTGAAAGCATAGGCAGCAAAAGCTTCCCAATCCTTCCATATTTTCTCGAGACTGGTCTGATCATGACCTTTCGCTTTGGCTTGATTTATGAACTTGGGTTTGAGTTCTTCAAGTAACTTGAATATTTTCTTGCCCATGGCTTTCCTCAAAACATCGGCTTCTCCTTTGCTAAAGCCAGCTATTTTTTGAGAGAGTAGCATGACTTGCTCTTGGTAAACAGTGATACCATAGGTCTCTGCCAGATATTCTTCCATATCTGGTAAATCATAATGGATTTTTTCTGTACCATGCTTACGACTGATGAAGTTGGGGATGTATTCCATCGGCCCGGGGCGATAGAGCGCATTCATAGCAATTAGATCTTCAAATTTATCAGGTTTCAAGGCTTGGAGATGTTTTTGCATACCAGGAGACTCGAACTGAAAGGTTCCGTTGGTTGCTCCTTTTTGATATAATTCATAGGTAGCTTTATCATCTAAAGGGATGAGATCAATGTCAATTTGAATACCATTCCTCTTGTCTATGTTTTCTACCGCTGTTTTAATGATAGAAAGCGTCCTTAATCCCAGAAAATCCATTTTCAGCATACCTGCTGATTCTACGACACTGTTATCGAATTGGGTGATGAGCAATTCAGAATCTTTTGCTCGAGCCATGGGGACATAATTGGACATGTCTTTAGGCGTGATGATCACCCCACATGCATGAATCCCCGTATTCCTCAGGGATCCTTCTAAAATCACGGCTTGATTTAATACCTGAGAGGGTAAATCACTTCCCTTCTGCATGGACTTGAGGCTAGGAACCTCTTTCAATGCTTGTATAAAATTAGTTCCGGGTCTTTCGGGAATCAATTTGGCAATTTTGTCCGTCTCTGATAGGGGTAACTCCATGACACGACCCGCATCTCTTATGGCAGATTTTGGCGCCATGGTGCCGTAAGTAATGATTTGGGCTACTTGATTGAACCCATATTTATTGACAACGTAATTGATTACTTTTTCCCTACCTTCATTGTCAAAATCAATATCAATATCGGGAAGTGAGACCCGATCAGGATTTAAAAACCGTTCGAAAAGTAAATTATAAGCAATCGGATCGACATTGGTAATACCAATACAATAAGCGACGACACTACCTGCGGCAGACCCTCGTCCAGGCCCGACAGCGACCCCCATTTCACGCGCTTTTGAGGTGAAATCTTGGACGATCAAAAAATAGCCAGGATAGCCCGTATTTTGTATGGTTTCTAACTCAAAATCAATGCGCTCTGTTAATGTATGGTCGATCTGTTCATATCTTTTTTCCGCACCTTTGTAGGTGAGGTCTCTTAAATAGGCATTTTCTCCACGCTTTCCACCGTCTGATTGATCTTGTTGATTTAAAAAAGATTCAGGAATATCAAAGTCGGGTAATAGCACCTCGCGCTCCAACTCAAAATGTTCTATTTTGGAAACCAGCGCACTAATATTTTCTATGGCCTCAGGAAGATCATCAAATAAAATTTTCATCTCTTCTTGACTCTTAAAAAAATATTGATCGTTGACCATTCCGTGTCTAAATCCACGTCCTCTACCTATGGGTGTACTTTGTTTTTCATTTTCTTTAATGCAGATCAGCACATCATGGGCCTTTGCATCTTCTTGATTCAAATAGAACAATTCATTAGCAGCGATGGTTTTGATACCATAGGATGAAGAAAATCGATTTAATATTTGATTCAGATGGTCTTCTTCAGGGATACCGTGCCGGTTCAATTCGAGATAAAAGTCATCACCAAAAGCGTCCTTCCACCACTTCAGGGCTTCTTCTGCCTGGGTCTCACCCACATTAAGTATTAAATTTGGAATCTCCCCTCTCAAACCACCACTTAGCGCGATTAATCCTTCGCTATGTTCAATAATCAGGTCTTTATCTATTCGGGGATAAAGGCCATAATTGCCTTCGATATAGGCAAGAGAGCTCAGCTTGACTAAATTTTGATAACCCTTTTTATTTTTAGCTAAGAGGACTTGTTGAAACCTTTTGTCAGGACTGTCTTTGGTGAATTTTGTCTTTTTTCGTTCTTCGGCCACATAAAACTCACATCCTATAATAGGTTTTATATCGTACTTTTTAGCCAAGCGAACAAATTTAAAAGCGCCAAATAAGTTGCTTAGATCAGTAATCGCAACTGCACTCATCTTGAGAGCAGTTGCTTTTTCAAAGATCCCATCGAGTTCGGGAGTTGCCTGAAGTACGGAGAATTGAGAATGGAGGTGAAGGTGCGTAAATTCACTTTTACTGAGCGCTTGCGTATCTTGCTTTTTAACAACGATTTCTTTTTCCTCGATGACGGAGAAATTTGCTTTTTCGAGTTCTGGAGCCTGATATTTTATATCCTCTTTTGGGATGGGTTCAAACGGTTCAAGGATTCCCCTGCGGAGACATTCAAAAAAAGATTTCGCAGTAGCATCTACATCATAGGCGGCATCATGTGCATCTCCAAAAGACGTCCCAAAAAGTTTCTCATAAAGTTCAATTAATTTAGGTGCTTTTAATCGACCTCCGATGCCTCCTCTGAGTTGCGTGAACTCTTTGGTTTGAAAACAGGTATCTATGCTCGGAAAATCGGCAAGTAAATTTTGGGAGTTACATCGAAAAAACTCAGCACCCACAATTTTATTGTCAAAGTCAATATTGTGACCCACAAGGACTTGTATGTTTTTGAGCTCTCCGGCAAACAAATCAAGTACCGATTTGAGTGAATCTCCTTCAAGAAGAGCTCTTTCAGTAGTTATCCCATGAATTTTTTGTGCATTGAAGGGAATGGTGTAGCCCTCTGGTTTGATGATTTTATTTCCTTGAGACTTTAAGTTACCAAAAGCATCATGCACTTGCCATGCAATTTGAACCAATCTAGGCCAGTTATCTACCTCTTCTATAGGCGCATTCCTACGCAGAGGAAGTCCGGTAGTTTCAGTATCAAAGATTAAATACATGGTTAGTTTTTAAAGTATAAAGTCCCGGCTTTCTATCATACAGAATGATTATTTAGTACCCTTTGAAATAGAGGCGTTAAGGTGTCTATTTTAATAGTTAAATTGATAATTTTATCTTGATTATTGACGGTTCCTAATTATTTTAAGAGTGTCACGGTTCGTGTTACTTCGTTGAAAGGGCCTTCGATCAGTACGCCATCAGCATCGATCAGTTCAAGCTTTACTGTGAGTATCCCGGGAGTTAATCCTTGGATATAGTAAGGCACCCATTCATCGATCATAAAGACGTCATCATTTATAGTGGCACGTACCTTATTTCCGTCAGGGCCAAGGGTAACATTGATGAGAAAAAAGTCAAGAAGAAGGTTATTGATATCACTTCCGTTGTAAGTCCCTTTGGGACGGCTGTAAAACATATGCTGACCTTTTTCATCAAATTTATAAGGAAATGCTTTAGAACTTTCAGCATCAAAAGTGGTAAGAATGAAGGAATTTTCATTTTTGACACTTTCATGGTAGGAGCGCGAGAGAAATGCTAGGACCACATACTGACCTTTTGACAAGTTTTTTTGCGCCATTGGATCATAATGGGCTGAATACGGTTCATTATCCAAAATAAGGTGAATGTGCTGTCCTTTTGCCGAATTTGCAATGCCCCGATCATTCGCATCTGCTGTGATTACACCCAGCTCATAATTTTTTACATCAAAATTAAAATCAACCAAATAACTCGTATCGGTTGCGGTAAGTTTTATATCTGATAAATTCAATTCCGAATCCAGATAAGCTGGAGAAGAGGGTGCTTTGATCAATTGTATCTGGGGCTTTGATACTATTTTTTCAGTCTTTTCAGACTCTTTTTTTGGTTTACAAAGGGTAACAGAGAAGATGATAAAAGTAGCAAGTAATATGTTTTTCATGAAGAATTTTGGTTTGAGGTATCTTAATAATTTTACGTAACCAAAAATACACAATTTCGGTGGTAATCGAAAAGCCTTTTGATTCTCGGTGTAGGACTAAATAGAATAGTTAAAATGAAAGCAGATCGCAATTGATTGATAAATAAGTTTAACCGTGAGCACCCTTTTTTAAACCAAATTTCATTTTATTTAAATCAGTTTTTATCCACTTATTTTAAGGTGAATTTATATTTAAAGCGTATTCAAAAATTGCATCACATCCATACCATCTGCATAGTCTGAAATTTCAGGGACTTGGGTTTGTCCAAAAGGAATGAAATTCTTTGAAGACTGACTCGATACAGTACATTGAATTTTGTCCTGATTTTGAGTGAGATATTGGTCAACCTCAGTTAGATTTTGATATTGTTGGTAGTTTAACACAGAAATCGGTGAGGTGAGGGCTTCGGATTCAGTGAGCAGCAAAAAACCCGTATCCAAATGAGTGACCCCATTGACTAGATAGATGGATTTATTATATTCATAATTATTATGGTATTTAAAGTTGTCAGCAACTTTTTTAAAGGATGCCCATAAATCTAGAAGATTTAAAAAAAGATAATCTTGAGGAACCCATATTTTGGAGACATTTCGGCAACCTAACCCAAAATAAGTAAAGACGTCTTTGCCTAGTTTCATGAGTTCAGCATCTGTTTCTTTACCATTTAGAATAGCTATAGAGGTTCGGTTTTTTCTGATAATATGTGGGTATTTTCCGAAATAATAATCAAAATACCTGGCGGTGTTATTGCTACCCGTTGCAATCACAGCATCCATAACTTTGAGCTGCTCACAAACATCGATCTGGTCAATGAAGGCAGGTTCAATTTCACAGAGTTTACGGATGATCCATTGCATCAAAAATAAATCTTGACTGCTCAACTTTATCGCTGCTTTATGACCCGACAAGAGCACGCATATCAAGTCATGAAATCCCACCAAAGGTATGTTTCCAGCCATAATCAAGCCAATGATTTTTTGTTTTGATGGCTTAAGATCATAACCATTCAGCCAAGTTTTCATTTTGACGGGATCAGTTAAATGAATGAGTCCCGATAGGGCTTGTTCAATGTTGGATGTATCAAACCAACGATTGTTATTTGTGGCTTGCGTTATAATTTCAGCGCGTTCGGAGGCCGATAGTTCACTTAGAACTTGATTTAATTTGATAAAAGCATTAAGACGTTCTTCCAATTTCATAGATCCATGGCATTTTCATGACAAAGGTAGGAATTGAATAGCTGATCAGACCTAATTAATTTTTTTTAACTAATCTTATTTGTTACAAAAATGGGTTTTCAATAGAGATTTTAAATATCAGCGGATCTCCGGTGATAAGTTTTTTGGTCCCATCATTTTATGATTGGGAGACTTTATTAAATTATTTTTTGAATATCTTTAAATAAATTAATTTTCCTCAACCTAAGGAGGGATTGAAAATCAGCCTATGAAATTGTTCAAATATCTAATAGCAGCTCTGTTTCTCATCCATCAGTGCGATATCCAAGGATCACCATCAATGGCCGTAACGCCTTCAGGGCAGGATCTAACCATGGAATGGCTTCATTGGAAGGGAAATCCCGAGAAGGCAAAAATCGTATTAATTTCTGGAGATGAAGAATATAGATCTGAAGAGGCCTTGGTTCAACTGGCCAAAATTTTAAATGTCAATCATGGATTTAATTGTACGGTTTTATTTGCCCAAAATCCCAATTATCCAGGCATTGTAAATCCGAATTATCAAAATAATATCCCAGGTTTAGTGGCATTGACTGATGCAGATTTAATGATTATTCTTACACGTTTTAGAGCCTTGCCTGATGTACAAATGCGCTATATCGATGATTATTTAAAAAGTGGAAAGCCTGTTTTAGGCATGCGCACGGCGACGCATGCCTTTAAATTTGATATGGGTCCTATCAAGAGTAGCTATGCGCATTATGGTAATTATTATAAAGAGAATAATGTCTGGCAGGGAGGCTTTGGAAAATTGATTTTAGGTGAAAAATGGATCGCTCACCATGGCGCTCATGGTCAGCAAAGTACCCTGGGTGTCGTTCCGAAGACATCTCGGGATCATCCTGTTTTTAAGGGGATACTGCCCGGTTCGATTTGGGGGGCAACCGATGTTTATGCTATTAGATTGCCGATGGTTAACGATGCACTTCCGTTATTACTTGGACAAGTTACTGAGCGAAATGGCCCCTATGATAAGTTAGATCCGTTTTTTGGAATGAGGCCTAGCGATAGCAAACTAGGGGCCATTGTGAAAAGAAAAAATGAGCTAGGGGATACCGTATCCATTGATCTCAATGGGCCGATGATGCCCATAGCATGGATCAAAAACTATCAAATCCCGAAGGGTAAACAGGGAAGGGTCTTTGCCACAACGATGGGGGCCTCAACAGATTTGGTCGCTGAGGGTACGCGAAGAATGTTGGTTAATGCAGCTTACTGGTGTTTGGGCCTGAAGGTTCCAGAAAAATCTAAGGTTGATTTGATAGGTAATTACCAACCTTCTCAATATGGATTTTTTGATGATGCTTATTGGAAGGATCGTGCTTTAAAAATTTCAGAACTTTATAAGCTGATGGATTGACGGGCTAACCTGCCGCTCAGCTCTAATTTGATTACGATTATTCAAAACACTTTCTAGATCATAAATATTTTTTATTCTATTGAAACAACTTCGCTAATTACTTTGTTACTAGTTTTGTGCAAAAATTAATCATTTATATATAATGGCAATTATAATAACCGACGAATGTATCAATTGTGGCGCTTGCGAACCAGAATGTCCCAATACGGCGATCTACGAAGGGGGTGAGCAATGGAAATGGTCCGACGGCACAGGATTAAAGGAAGTTGAGTTAGAGGGAGGCATCACTTTAGATGCGCAGACCGATCAGGAGCCGGTATCTGAAGAGTTTTATTATATTGTTCCAGGTAAGTGTACTGAATGTACAGGATTTCATGAAGAGCCACAATGTGCGGCGGTATGTCCGGTGGATTGTTGTGTCGATGATCCTGATTATGTTGAGACGAAAGATGAATTGATGACCAAAAAAGAATGGTTGCATCTTGATTAAATTCTTGAATCACAGACTAGCTCATTTTTCTTCTTTTAACGAGATAGGCCCCTAATATTTTATCAAAAGTTTCTTTTGTATCTACCTCGACAAAGTCGATTTTAAGTTGACCACACATTTGTTGAATATCATGATAAAATTTTTCCGTTTTTATTTGGTATTGCTCTTTGAGTAGGGAAGGAGTGATTTTTATTTTTCGTCCATTTTCTGAATCTATGAAAAGATAGGGCCGATCTTCGAAATTAAAGGCTTTCTCCGTATTTTGATCCGAAACATGAAAAATTAAAACTTCATGATTTTTATGTTTAAGATGTTGAAGAGACTCATAAAGATCGGTAGATGATGAGGAATTTTGAAACATATCTGTAAAAAGAATCACTAATGACCGGCGACTGATTTTGTCCGCAACGGCATGAATACTTTCAGCGATTTGAGAGGAGGACGATTGGGTGCTTTCTGTCTCCATCCAATGATTCAATTGTAGGAGCAATTGATGGAGATGTGATTTACTAGATTTCTGTGCAGTCGTTAATTTTACGCCGTTTGAGAAGCCTATTAAGCCTACGGCATCTCGTTGAGAAATCATTAAGTGAGAAAGGGCTGCAGCGCAATAGATACTAAACCTTATTTTATCATATTTTGGTTTAGGATAGTACATGCTTTGAGAAATATCCATTAAGATCGTGCACCGAAGGTTGGTTTCTTCTTCATATTGCTTAACGAAAAGTTGATCCGTTTTGGCAAAGACTTTCCAATCTATGTTTTTTGTACTTTCACCAAAATTATAATGCTTATGTTCAGCAAATTCAACAGAAAAGCCATGATAAGGGGATCGGTGCAAACCTGTGATGAATCCTTCAACCAATTCTTTGGCAAGCAACTCTAAATTGTCAAATTTTTTAATCGATGATAAATCTAAACCCATAGCAATATTTTTTTGCTAAAACATTAATTTAGGGGCTATATTAAGTCAGTTCGAGCAATACTGCATTAAATTTGTATAAAATGTTCAATTTTTTGCATAAACTTGCTAAGCAATTTGAATAGCAACAAAATAGTATAGCCGTGGATGATAACAATGATAATAGGAGGGAAGAAATTTATTCAGAGAAAGTGCAGGCTGGAAAAAGAACTTACTTTTTTGATGTCAAAGCAACAAGATCTAATGATTATTATCTCACCATAACGGAGAGTAAACGCCGATTTAAGGATGACGAATTTGTCTATGAAAAGCATAAGCTATTTTTATATAAAGAGGATTTCCATAAGTTCGTAAATGCGCTCAACAGTACTGTTGATCACATCAAAGAAGAGTTGATGCCTGAAGTTGATTTTGATGAAATAGAGCGGGAAGACGAAAACCGTCAGGAGCGTCAATAATACCTTCAGTAAATGATATTTTTTAATTTAAGTACGAGATGAGTACTCCTGAGAGCTCAATGATCGGTGGATGCTCCTTGATGCGTTGAAATCAGGGACCCTGAATTAAAAAAGCTTAACAAATATTTAGTTTCAAAATCAAGGATAAAAAAATGGGATTACAATGTGGAATTGTAGGATTGCCTAATGTGGGTAAGTCTACTTTGTTTAATGCCTTATCCAATGCGAAAGCGGAGGCGGCTAATTTCCCTTTTTGCACCATTGAGCCTAATGTAGGAGTGATCACAGTCCCTGATGAAAGATTGAAAATTCTGAATGAGCTGGTTCATCCTGAGAAAGTGATCCCAACGGCCATGGAATTTGTGGACATTGCAGGACTTGTCAAAGGGGCAAGTCAAAGGAGAGGGATTGGGCAATCAATTTTTGGCTAATATACGTGAGGTAGATGCCATCATTCATGTGGTGCGTTGCTTTGACAATGATAACATTATACATGTAGAAGGAGTGGTCAATCCCATTTCGGATAAAGAGGTTATCGATACAGAACTACAACTAAAGGATTTAGATTCCGTCGAGAAAAGATGTGCCAGAGTCGAAAAATTGGCTAAGTCAGGAGATCAAATGGCGCGTAAGGAATACGATATTTTGAATACATTCAAAATCCATTTGGAATCGGGACAAAATGTGAGATCACTGGAGAGAGATGATGAGGCCATGACCTTCATAAATTCCCTTAATTTGCTTACCGATAAGCCGGTTATTTATGTAGCTAATGTGGAAGAGGAGCACGTGATCCATGGTAATGATTGGAGCAAGCAATTGGTAGAATTTGTAGACAAGGAAAATGCTGAGGTGATATTGGTTTGTGCTTCCCTCGAGGCGCAAATAGCTGAATTTGAAGAAGAAGAGGATAAAAATTTATTTCTTGAAGAATATGGGTTAACTGAATCTGGATTGAATCGATTAATTAAAACCTCTTATCGTATTTTAAGACTCATCACTTATTTTACAGCGGGTGATCAAGAGGTACGTGCTTGGACGATTCAAGAGGGCTGGAAAGCCCCTCAAGCGGCAGGGGTCATACATACCGATTTTGAAAAGGGTTTTATCAAAGCCGAGGTGATTAAATTGACGGATTACGAACGGTATCAAACCGAACAAGGATGTAAGGAGGCGGGAAAGTTGGCCATTGAAGGAAAAGAATATATTGTGAAGGACGGTGATATCATGCACTTTCGATTCAATGTATAGGTTAGGAGGTAACTCCAGATCACAACATTCAATGATCCAAGCAAGTGCTTCTTTTAATTTAAAGCTTTTTATAGCCTACTAGTCTGTCATTAATAGATCCCGGAGCTCGGTGATAGACGAGTATTTCATAACTTATTACGATGTTCGCCATGATTGCCATCTATCCAATAAAAAGGATACTGTTCGCTTGATACATAATAGTTATAATTATAAAATCCTTGCTTTACTCGAATTCTACCTGTGTAAGCTTGCATATTTTCATCATAGGTCATCTTATTTTGTAAGTTCAACTGCCAATTATTAAAACCTCCATGAATGAAAATATCGCCATTAATTTGGGGGATATCCATTCTAAAATGCACCCAAACATATTCTGAATTGAAATTTTGGGTATTGGGATCCAAAGTTTGGGTGTAGTAGGCACCGTTTAAATCTGTATTTAATGTTTGACTAAAGGCCAAACCTTTTTTTGGTGATTCTGGTTCTAAGATTAACTCGATACCCCGGCTGGTGGGTTGAAGCGCCATTACATTTTGACCCCGATAGCTTATGTATCGGGCATCAAAAAACCTAAAATTATTTAAGCCTGGAAAGAGCATCTCATCATTGAAGTAGTTGAAAATTAAAGTTTTTTCATTGGGGATTAGTTGTGTAGGGAGCAAAGGCATGAGGGCATGCTTCCAATCTCTGTTTTGAATTAAAACCACTTTAAAATCATCTTGTGAATTTGAGGTTTCAAGAGCACCATAGTTGATTTTTAAGTTTATTTTTTGATGCGTTCGACTATTTTTAGGTTGTTTAGGAGTGGAAATATTTGCGTCTAAATAGGTTAAATTTTCATAGACGATAAACTTTCTTGTAAATAACGGAATAGCTGATTGATCATCTTGATAAATACAGATGATATAATTGCCAGATATTTTTAATTTAGGAATAACCGTTTTGTAGGTCACATATGCTGAAAAATTACTCTGAGAAAACTCATAATCAGCAATCGTAAATTCATTGTACTCGCTTAGAAATTCCAAATCATTCAATTTTGAAGGAATCCAGTTCCAATCACAATGAAAAATCTTCATTTTGAGGTATTGGTAATCTGGATTGAGGAGGTCAAAAATGAGCTCATAGGTTTGTCCTTGAGCGAGGGGTACTGCATTTAATTGAGCTGCATTCAAAGCCTCAAGGGGGGCAATGCTTACAGTACCTACTTGGCTGGTATATTCTTTATCTGTATATTGTACTTCAAATGCATCCAAACTCGAAGATGAGCTTACGAATGTGCATTTAGATTGAACAAAAAAGATCAGTAAAAAGCAGAAGCGGAGTCTTTTCATGAGATTTTTTTATCAACAAGTTTACAACGAATTTTCAATAAAAGTTGTCTTTAACCTAATAGGATGTTTGATTCCGATAAATTTTTAATTAAAGGGTGTAAGAAAAGTAAACCAAAGGCTCAAGAAGCTCTTTATGCTAAATATTCGAAAGCCATGTACGCGGTTGCATTACGTTATGTAAAGGGAATTCAAGAGGCCGAAGACATTTTACAAGAGTCTTTTATTAAAGTTTTTGAAAATATAGAAAAATTTAGAGGAGATTCCTCCTTACCCTATTGGATTAAGCGGATCGTGGTAAATACTGCTTTAAATCATCAGAGAAGTAAGCTTTTTTTATATCCAATGGTAGATATAGTCAATTTAGATGATCGTGTAGTAAATGAAGATGTCTTCTCCGAATTTAGTCACCAAGAATTAATTAAGATGATTATGTCGCTGCCCGATGGATGCCGAATAATATTTAATATGTACGCCATAGAGGGGTACAAACATCACGAGATTGCAGCGAAGTTAAAAATCAGTGAGGGAACATCAAATCTCAATACTCGAGGGCCAAGAAGCTATTGATCAAAATGTTGGAGTCAAAAGGTCATGTCAAATATGGATAGCCACAGTAGGGATCGAGAACCATTTGCAAACCACTGGCGAAAAGCCATGGAAGAGGTGGAAATAGCTCCTTCTGATAGCGTGTGGAGCTTGATCGCTAAAAGTTTGGATGTATTGAAGTACAGGCATCGTGCCCAAACCTACGGTTTGGTGGCAGCTATTGCTGTTTTAATAACGATCAGTGTTTCCATTCAATCACAATGGTTAGGCACTGACCCTTACTCAGGAAATTTTTATTTGAGCCAAAATGGAGATCAAAATCTATCAAACGATACTTCATTGCTAATAGGAC
>CAJJBF010000003.1 GCA_905182375.1 Flammeovirgaceae bacterium UBA4465 | reverse complement strand
TGCGCAGATTAATTATTTCCTTCTCTCTTGTATGCTTTGCGCTGCAGGCCTTCTCGCAAATAGAGACCATCGTTGATGAACTATATGAGGAGTTTTCTGAAACGCCTGGAGCCGTAGTTGCCATTTATAAGGATGGAGAAATCAGCTTCAGCAAAAGCTACGGAATGGCTAATGTGGCACATGATATTCCTATTAATTCAAAGACCGTATTTGATGTAGGATCTGTATCAAAGCAATTCACTGCAGCTTGTATTTTCCTGTTAGAGCAGCAGGGTAAATTATCAATTGACGACCCTATTCAAAAGTTTGTTGCCGGAAATGCCCATTTACAATGGGGACACGGTGAGAATACGGCATCTAATTAATCATATAAGTGGGCTTAGAGATTACGTAGAAATCATGGCGTATGCAGGGATACCTTTTAACAACCACTTCACGGAAGAAATTGGGCTTGATATTATGTCCCGACAATTGGCACCAAATTTTAAACCCGAAGAGGAATTTCATGTATAACAATGGAGGCTACCTTTTGCTTGCGATTATGGTAAGACGCGCAAGCGGAATGACTATTGGTGGAATTTGCCGCTTCACAAATCTTTGAACCTCTCGGAAAGGAGAGTACTTTTATCTTAGAGAATCCCAATAGGATCATCAAAAAATGGAGCAACCGGATTATAGCAAGTTACGAGACGGTACCATAGAAGAATTGCATTATAAGAATTTCGCCATTGGCGGAGACGGTCAGGTTAATACCACGGTCGAGGACCTTTTTTTGTGGGGACCAAAATTTTTATGACCCCAAAGTTGGTGGGCCTCAATTGCTGGAACGCTTTCACCAGCAGGGTGTATTGACTAATGGTGATACCATGGCTTATGGCGGAGGCTTATTTATAGAGGAATATAAAGGTCATCGGGTGGTTCAACATACTGGAGCATGGGGAGGCTTTGTGTCTTCCTTTTATCGTCTACCCGATCTTAAAAAAAGCTTTGTGTCGCTATCCAATTATAGAGCTACAGGCTCCATGGCCAGGATTTATGCGATCATGGACGGCCTTCTGCCTGAGTCGGTACCAACTCAAGGGAAGTCTACAGAAGCCAAACCCTATAAACCGAAACGCAAGTCATTTCTAAAATATACGGGCTTGTTTGAAGTCAATGGAGAACCTCATAAAAGATTTTAGGTCATTTGTGGAAAATGATACATTGAAAGTGGATTTGTGGAGCAAACAAACGGGTCTCCTTAATTCCTATTGCAGACGGCCAATTCCAGCATCCGCAGATTTCTTTTATGAAATTTGATTTCAATCAAAAGGATAGTGCCCCTACGATCGGACAATTTTGTTGGAGAATTAAAAAGTCAGCGCGTCAGTGCTTATGAGCCGTTAGAAAATATAGTGGCTTATTCAGGATTTTATTACAGCGAGGAAGCTCAAATAGGATATACTTTATCTGCCAAAGGGAATCAATTAGCGGTCGAAAGAAATGGCGAAGAAATCTATCTCCTTGATCAGATCAGGGCCGATTTATTCGGTCAAAAAAATCTGGCATTTGAATTTCAAAAGGTAGATGGGCAGCCAGTGGCCTTTCTCTTACAGGATAGAAGAATTCGAAATTTAAAATTTAAAATAGTAAAATGAAATACCTTGTTATACTCAGTGTTACCATTTTTCTTGGCTCATGTCAGCCATCCCAAGAAGAATATGACATTCTATTTACCAATGGAACGATTGTAGATGGATTAGGAAATGCACGCTATACGGGAGATGTGGCAATCAAGGATGGCAAGATTGCCCTGGTGTCAAAAACAAACATTAACGTATCAGCAGATGCAGTTATTGACATCCCCAACAAGATTATTTCGCCTGGGTTTATTGATCCTCATGCCCACATTCAAACGACAATCCATCAGTTCCCAATTCCCGAAAATTTCTTATGGCAAGGCATCACTACTATCTGTGCCAGTCTTCACAGTGGTGACCAACCCTGGCCATTAGATGAATATGCCAGCTCACTAGATGTTGCACCGAATGTTGCTTTTTTTGCAGGCCTTAATTGGACAAGAAAGAAAGTGATAGGACTTGAAAACCGACCTGCTACTCCAGCAGAACTCGATAGCATGAAATACTATGTGGAAGAGACTATGAAACAAGGAGCACTGGGATTTTCTGTTGGACTGATTTATGTGCCCGGATTGTACGCATCCACAGAAGAGATTATCGAGTTGGCGAAAGTTGCCTCCAGGTATGATGGCATCTTTATCACCCACATGCGAAATGAAGGCAGTGGCCTATTGCAATCCATTCGTGAAACTATACGCATTTCAAAAGAGGCAAATATCCCAGCCCAAATAAATCATTTCAAAGCTGCCGGAGTAGCACAATTTGGTCTTGCCAGTCGGGGATTAGAGATAGTGGATTCTGCGAGACAAGCCGGTATTGACATCAAAGTTGATGTGTACCCTTACGCGGCTGCAAATACATATGGTTATATCCTTTTCCCCGCATGGGCATTGGATGGCGGCACGGAGGCATTGGCAAAAAGATTAAATGACCCCACACTTAGAAGTGAAATTATCGAAGGTATGAGAGACGTCATGTTGAATGATGAAACGGGCGAAGACTTGAGCCTGATCCAGTTTAACAGTATTCCCTCAGCGCCTGAGTTTAACGGAAAGACATTAGAAGACTATGTAATTGCGAAAGGTTATCCCAATACGTTGGGTGGAGGTATAACTGCAGTTATTGACTTACAACTTGCGGGTGGCTTTCTGGCGATCTATCACGAGATGGATGAAAATGATGTAATCAATATTCTTAAGCATCCCGAATCCATGATTGAAACCGATGGAGACTTGGTAGATCCAAATAGTGATGTGTTTCCTCATCCACGCACTTTTGGAAGTTTCCCCAGGGTGCTGGCAAAATACGTAAGAGAGCAAAAAGTACTCACCCTGGAGCAGGCAATTCAAAAAATGACTTCTATGTCTGCCAATCAAATCAAACAATATGATTTGGGTAGAATCAGTGAAGGCGCCTATGCTGATCTCGTTATCTTTGATGAAAACAAAATTCAGGATAAAGCTACTTATACTAACTCAAGAGAATTCGCTGAAGGCATTGAATACATGGTGATCAATGGGAAGTTCGTGATTCGTAATAGTGAGCTCACCGGCAATACACCGGGAAGATGGATTCGACCGGAGCATCTGCAATAAAGTATTTTATGAAAAGAAGAAAGAGACTTGCAGCTTATTAGACAGCAAAATAGTATAAAGTTACTGATGAAAAAGATTTGACTAAGAGATAAAAAACGCGCCACAACAAAAGATAAAATGCATTGAAACGCAATTTATTAAGACGTTGTAAACAATTAATAGTAATATGAGTGAATTAGAAAAGATTCTAAATATCGAAGCTGACTCTAACCTTAAGCACTTTAAAAAAGGTGAATTCATTCAACAACCGAACCAGTTAAAAGCCAATGCAATCTTCGTTAAAAAGGGACTTATTAGAAGTTACATTATAGACAGCACTGGAAAAGACCACATCTATATGTTCGCCTCTGAAGGATGGATTACCGGAGATATTGATGCGGTAGAATTTAATGAACCTACTACGTTATACATCGATTGCCTAGAGGATTCAGAGGTAGTATTATTAAAGAAAGATCACCTAAAGGAAGCGGACCTTTCAAAAGACAAATTACTACAAAACATGAAGAAGATGTCTCGAAACCTTGGAAAGATGCAACGCAGGATACTTATGCTTATTGGGTCGCCCGCTGTTGACCGTTATAATTATTTTTTAGAAACATATCCAGAGCTGCCTAATAGAGTTCCTCAAAGAATGATAGCTTCTTACTTAGGCATCATACCACAAACGTTAGCAAAACAATTAATTAATGAACTTACGAATGAGAAAAAAAATAATTTTAGGCATACTTCTTATAGGGTTAATTCTTTTGGGAATCTATCTTTATAATTTGGGGCAGAGACCAGATAGAGAATATCCGTCGTTTCCACTTCACCCTGAAAAAAAAGCCGCAACAGTTCATGACAGTATTCCTTTACAGGATGTTGTGCTAGCAGGTAATAACTGGGACGGGGTCATTACCATTTTTGACCCAAATACTTTTAAAATCATAAAAAAAGTAAGTGCCATGCCCGACCGAGAGGAAAGATTTAAAGAAATCTATTCAGGCCTAAAAAGAAGTCTTGCTTCAGGTTTTATCAGGGAATATATCGGTGAAGGCAATGATCAATTGGTTGACGACATGTTTACGTCAAATGATGGTAGGTATATTTATGCATCAAGACCAAGTTTTGCAGACGTTGTTGCAATTGATGTTAATTCTGGCGAAATTTTTTGGCGAACACAGGTTGAGGGCCTTCGAGCTGACCATTCGGCCATATCCCCAGATGGAAAAATCTTTTTGGTTTCAGCCTCGACAGCAAGAAAAGTACATGCAATTGATGTTTCAACGGGAGAAATCATTGGTAGTTTTGAATCTGGAGACCAACCCCATGAAAATATATACTCTGAAGATGGTAAAAAAATATACCATGCCAGTATCGGAAAAGTCTTTTTTGCGTCGCCAAATCTCGACTTTTTAAAGGGGGATCGTTGGTTTCAGATTGTTGATGCTAACACCTATGAAGTGATACGCCGTGTTGACATGAAGCAAAAATTGGAAGAAGCCGGTTTTGATTGGATTGACCGAGCAATTCGTCCAATGGCCATTACCAAAGATGAAAAATTTGCTTATTTGCAAATTTCATTGTTCCATGGTTTTTTTGAATACGATATAGAGAATGATAAAATCACCCGAAAATTAGATTTACCTATTCCTAAAACAAATAAAAGTCTATCACCTGGAGGCCACCTTTTAAACTCAGGACATCATGGTATTTCTCTCAGCGGAGATGATAAAACTATATGTGTAGCGGGTACTATGGATGGCTATATCGCCATAGTGGATAGGGAAACCTTCGAATATAGCACTATTAAACTTTCTGATGATCCAAAAGAAGCAAAGCCATACTGGGCAACTTCAAGCAAAGATGGCACAAAGGCTTATGTATCTATAAGCGGTCTTGACAAGGTTTCTATATTGGATTACGCCACTGGAAAAGTAGTTGCCGAAGTTCCAGTCGGGAACCATCCTCAAAGGGTTCGAAATGGACAACTGCGGTTAAAATAAATGTTAAAGCCAGACTGAATTAAGAATTGTATTCGAACCAAAGAATTAGACCAAACAAAAAGATTGGAAATAAATCGACCCAAAAGATTAAATAAACAGAATACAAATTAACTATTGCTAACATCGTGTAAAATTAATGGCTTGGTTTTAGCCAATTTACGAAAGTCCTCGCGGACTTTCTCTCTGTAGTTTTATTTGCTAACTTTAGTTCTTAAAACACGCAACTAATCATACACAAACATGTTAAGTACAAACAAGAGAAATAAAACACTTGAGGTAAGATGAACACATTTAGACTTCATTAGGCATAAAGAAAAAGGGCCTGTCGCCTAGTTTATATTACTTTGATTAATGCAAAGAGTGTATCCCGTCAGCAAAAAGTGAACCTGTAAGGGTTAAATTACAAGAGCGTGTTTTTAAACAGAGTAAACACTTAAATTTAACTATAAGGGGAAAAAGAGAAATGCAAGTTCATTAATAAGTGGAAAGAGTTATTGCACGATTACTATGACCCACTCCCAACAGCTGAGCATTATGAAACAATTTTTGAGAATAAGAAAAACAACAGCTAGCAAGATCTAAACTGCATTAAAACGCAGTCTAACGAAAACGTCAGTTTACATTATGAATAATTAAGGCACAAATGCTACAATTATTTACATGAATAAGACAAAAACTTGTCTATTATTATAACCACTCACAGAATATACAATCAATTTACTCAAAATTTAATTACATTAATATTTAAGTAAAATCCTAATTGCGCTTATGAATCTATATAAAATTAAAACCCCTCTTCTTAATCTATTGATGATTTTAATCATGTTACTGTCTCTCACTTCTTTAAAAGCACAAAGGAAAAAGTTGATCAAACCAGAAGAGTATGGGAGATGGGAATTACTGAGAAATAATACTATCTCGAAGGATGGTAATTGGTCAAGCTATCAAATAGATAAGGTTAATAAGGACAAAACAACCTTTCTCTATAACATTAATCAACAGACATCCAATTCCTATCTCAATGTGGCTAACGCAAAATTTTCTCAAACGGGCAGTTGGTTCGTCTATGAAAAAGTACTGAGCGGTAAAAAACAAAAGGCTAAAAAAAAGGAAGAGAAAAAAGAAGAACTTGAGATCAACGACAAAATATTGGTCAATTTGACAACCGCTGACACTCTACTTCTACAGGGTGTTATAAAATATCGCTTCAGTGAAAAAGATTCTTATCTCGCAATGCTTAGAAAAAATGAGGGAGTCAACACACTCTTAATACAAGACCTCAACACCCAATCACAAATAAGTTTTGGAAATATAAAGTCTTTTGCGTGGCAAAAACAAGAAGAACTTTTAGCTATGATTGTAGAAACAAAAGATTCAATAGCAAACGGTATTCAACTATATGATGCGAGTACAGGAATCTTAAAGGTGTTGGACCAGTCAACGCATATCTATTCTCATTTACAATGGGGTAAAGAATCTGACTACTTGTTTGCTATAAAAGCGATAAATCAAGAAAGGTCAGAAGAAGTATCCTACCATTTACTTCATTGGAAAGACTTTTCAAAATTGAACCCCGTCTTCTCAAGATTTAATCCCAGCGAAGCAGGCCTTTTTTCAACTGATAGAAGAATATTGCCTAAAAACATAAAAATTTCAGATGACGGAAATAGGGTATTTTTCGAGACATTTTCCTGGATCCAAACTGAAGAAAAAGAAGAAACTAAAGAGGAGAATAAAAGGGATAATAGCAAATCAGATGAAAAGAAAACAGAAGAAGGAGCGGACTATGAAGCTCCCGACTTAGAGATTTGGCATAGCAAGGATGAATTGATGATTACTCAGCAAAAGAAAAGCACAAATAGGGATTCAGAAGAACCCATTTTATATGTATGGCATGTTGATAAGAATAGCAATTTGGCTTTAAGCAACAACCTAGTTGAAAACGTTCGTTTACAGGTTAACAATAAAAAGATGATTGGTTTGGATCAGACACCTTATTCATTTGACGCCATGT
The DNA here is from genome assembly GCA_905182375.1 of Flammeovirgaceae bacterium UBA4465. GTDB lineage: Bacteria > Bacteroidota > Bacteroidia > Cytophagales > Cyclobacteriaceae > UBA4465. The sequence goes on along the minus strand of CAJJBF010000003.1, from coordinate 181,358 downwards.
TTGGTCGGCCAAGTAACGATATCTACATTATTAATATTGAAAATGGAGAGCAGAAAAAGGTGCTAACCGATGTCAGAAGAACTTCGCCAATCAGCCCAAACGATAAATATTTCATTTATATAGACAATGACAACTTGCATCTATATGATATTGTAAAAGAATCATCCACTAATCTTACCTCCAATTTAGCAGGTAAGTTTATTCAAGGGGATTCATACGACTATCCCGTAGAACAAAAACCTCCATTTAATGGAGGTTTCTCAGCCTGGAGTGAAGATGGAAATTCATTCCTCTTCAATTCTGAATTTGATGTTTGGCTTGGATTCGTAAATAACAATCCTGCAAAACGTATTACTAAAGGAAAGGAAAATGAAATCATTTATAGACACAGGTTTATTTATCAAGAAGATGAATTCCTTGATTTGGACCAAGAACATTTTTTCTCCATGAGAGGAAAGGAGTCTAAGAAATCAGGCTTCTCTAAAGGCAAGCTTGGTCAAAACCTGAAGACCTTAATTTATGACAACGCCAGTTTTTATCAATTAAATCAACCCCATCAGGGACTTGATTTATTGACCTATAGATCGCAGTCTTTTGATCAATCACCAAATCTAGTTATCACAGATTTGGATTTTTCTAATCCAAAGGAGATTTCCAATACCAATCCTTTTCAGGACGAATACGCATGGGGGAAAGCTGAGCTAATAAAATTTAATAACGCCCAAAACAATAGTGCGCTAGGAATTCTATACTATCCGGCAAATTATCAAAAGGGTAAAAAATATCCAATGATAACTTATGTCTATGAAAAACTTTCTGATGGGGTTCACAGATATACGGTACCCTCTAAGACCAACTACTATAACACTACCATCTGGCAGCAAGAAGGTTATTTTGTGTTCAAGCCAGATATAGAATTCATTGCTGGCGACCCAGGCGTCTCATCTGCAAAGACCTTAGAAAAGGCCGTGGCTTCGGTAGTAGCAAAAGGTGATGTAGATGCCTCTAAAGTTGGTCTGATTGGTCATTCATGGGGTGGCTACCAAGCAGGATTTGTACCTACACAAACGGATATATTTGCCGCAAGTGTGGCAGGTGCAGGGTTGACTAATTTTATCTCTATGTACTTGGCAATAACACCGGCATTTGGTGGGTCTCCAGAAAATAATCACTTTGAAATCTCTCAAGAGCGGATGATTAGCCCGCCTTGGGAATCCCCAGAAAATTATATTCGGAATTCATCGGTTATGAATGTGGAATCCTTGAATACCCCTATTTTATTTGAAGTTGGGGACAATGACATGAATGTGAATTGGAGACAGGGAGTCGAATACTACAATGCTGCGAGAAGAGCCGGTAAGCAATTCGTATTGCTTGTATATGCCAAAGAAGGTCATGGGATTAGGGAAGAAAAGAACGCCTCTGATTATCAGCAAAAAATACTAAAGTGGTTTGGCCATTACTTGAAAGGGGAAGCAGCTGAAGATTGGATCCTCGATGGAATTCCATACAGCGAGCAACAAAGGAGGTTGAAAAAAGGAATAACGAAAGACTAACAATATGTATAAAATTATAGTAGCTAAACGTAACTACGATTTATACAAGAGGCCGGTAACTACAAGCAGAATAAAAGGAACCTAAGTTATGTTCTTTACAAGGTTAGTAATTTAGAGGGCTCAGTAATTGAATTCCAAAATAGAGGTTTTAAAGTTGACTTTGGCTCAAAAAATAAATCTCATAATGCTTTGATATATTTTTCAGAAGGACCTTATATTGAACTGTTAAATAAAGTACCAGTTCCTTTCTGTATCCATTTAATTTAAAGGTTATTAGGAAAAGGAAAGGTTGCTGAGAGGTTAAACATTGGAAGAGCGAGAAAGAGAGATTTTTTAGATTTTGTTTAGAAAATCACAAGACCAATTTTGATAAAGAGCAGAGTATATTAATGAAAAATGGCCAAAATTATTTTATAACTAACAGCAACAGAACCTATAAACAGAATTCTTAAGTGGAAACTCTTTTCCCCTATGAACTCAAATTCCCATTTTTAATGACCCATTTTAATATCAATCCAAAACCTAAACAGCATTAAAATGTAGTTTAGCTAAGCTGTTTTGTGCAATGAAAAAAGAAATAGGGCGTTTGTGCTGAACCGAAAGGTCTGTGAAATTTAACAAAGTCCGCTAAATATAAATTTAGTATTTATTAAAAAAAACACTTATATTTAGTTATCTACAAAGCCGGAACGAAAAGGCTTATCACCTACCCTACGTTTCTGATACTAAATATTGTGATGCATTAAAATAGAGAATGAAAATATCAACCCTGCTTTTTGGAATTTGTATTTTGGCGCTATTTTCATGTAATAGTGTTCCCGATCAAATAGCATCAAGTTTAGGTGTAGACGATCATGCATTTTGGATAGAAGATGGTATTGCACTTCCAGAAAGCGACTCCATGTTTTATTTGGAACACCCATCACCACTTTTCAGAAAGGAATTTAAAACAGATAAAGCTATTAAGTCTGTTTTATTGAGTATTACATCTGCCGGTTACTTCAAAGTATCTATAAATGGAAATGGCATTGAAGAAAATGTGCTTGATCCGGCCTGGACCGACTTTAGTAAGCGAATATATTATTCTGAATATGATGTCACTTCTCTCATTCAAGATGGTGATAATTGTCTGGGGGTGTCGCTTGGTAACGGTTTTTACAACCCCTTGCCAATGAGGAAATGGGGAAGAAGAAACCTGAGAGAGGATATTGCAGTCGGTAAACCAGTTTTTATTGCAAAACTCCAAATTAGTTATAAAAATGGGTCCTCGGAAGAAATTTTGACTGACAATTCTTGGAAATTTGCTTTAGGGCCCATTACAAAAAATAGTGTGTACATCGGAGTTGTCTATAATGCTAACAATGAAATTGACGGATGGGATAAACCGGGGTTTGATGATAAGGAATGGAAAGCAGCTACCATTGGAAATCCTCCTGGTGGTAAAATTGAAAAGGCATTTTTCCCTTCCATTGAAATTACTCAAGAAATAATGCCGGTCGATATTTCTTCTCCAGAAAAAGGCGTTTGGATGGTTGATATGGGTGTAAACTTCACAGGAACTTATAAAATTAAATTATCTGGAGCGGAAGGCGATACCATTGTCTTCAAGTTTGGTGAACGCATTTATGAGGATGGAACTGTAAATCCAATGACCACTGTAGCAGGCCAAATTAAGAGAAAGGGAGTTGGCGGTCCTGGTGCGCCAGACATTGCATGGCAGACAGATAATTATATTATAGGTAATAAAAAAAGTCAATGGTTCAGTCCTGATTTCACCTACCATACTTACCGGTACATGGAGATAAGGGGTTTGAAAGAAAAACCCAAAATGGATGATATTCGGGGACTTTTTATGCATACCAATGTGGCCAATGAAAATAGCTTTTCCAGCTCATCACAATTACTGAATTCAATTCAAGATGCTTCAGAAAGGACATTTTTGTCCAATTTAGTTAGTGTGCAATCAGATTGCCCTGCCAGAGAAAAATTTGGCTATGGGGGGGATTTAAATGCTACAAGTGAGGCCTTCATTTACAATTTTGATATGCAATCCTTCTATCGCAAAACCATCTATGATTGGGTAGATGCTATGAAAGATTCAAGTTTTGTAGATACCGCACCATTTGTAGGGATAGAATATTGTGGTATTAGTTGGGAATCGGCTTACTTGACGACGCAATATTACTTATATCTCTACTATAATGATACCGACATCATTAATGAGCTTTATACTCTAAATAACAAATGGATGGATAAAGTAGCTATGATTCATCCTGAAGGAATTATCGATGAGGGTTTAAGTGATCATGAATCACTGGAGCCGGTTCCGGTACAACTTACTGGAACTAGTCATTATTTGCAATGTGCCCGTATCATGAAGATCTTTGCTGGTGTAATGGGTAGAACGGCAGATATAAAAAAATATGAAGCGTTAGCAGATAAATTAAAAAACCAAATAAGGGCGGAATTTTGGGACAAACCATTCATAGGGAAAATCAATCGGCAAACGCTATTCTCAACTTTACTCTACCACAAAATTATGCCGAAAGATGAGATTCCAGCAGCAAGGGATTCACTGCTAACAGCCATTAAAAATGGTCCATCAAAACATTTTAATACCGGCATTTTTGGTACTAAGTATGTACTAGAAACACTCGCTGAAAACGGGGCTCCAAATGCCGTTTTTAATATCGTAAATAGTACAACATACCCGGGTTGGGGCTTTATGATTGATCGAGGAGCAACTTCAATATGGGAAACGTGGAAGGAGAGTGACAATACGTACTCGAATAACCACCCAATGTTCGGCACGGTTTCCGAGTGGTATTATCGTTGGTTAGCTGGTATCCGACCTGATCCTGATCATCCGGGGTTTGAAGAATTCTTTTTAACTCCTACAACGCCTGAGGGACTTGAATCTGTGAACTGCACTTATCATTCGCCATATGGAGCCATAGTATCTAATTGGAAAAAGATAACTGCAGATCATTATACCTACGAAATCACGGTTCCTATTGGCACTAGGGCCAATATTACATTGCCAGTATCCCAATCACAACTGTTAGAAATTATTGATGAACAGGGACTAAACCAATCAAGTAGGATGGGTGGGTTACAGACTGGACAATTTTTTTTGCAAGAAGGTAACTATGTGATTTCAGTAACTTCTGATGAGGAATAGGTATTAATTTTCAACGCTGTATCAGCTTCGGAATTTCCTGGATATATGGATGGTACACTGTTAGCGGCGAATATAACGGTTGAAATAATAACCAAAGCAAAACAATGTATATGAAATCATATCCCCCTTCGGATTCTACGCTTCACATACTAGAACGTTGTATAATATCATAAGAGAATAAAAAATGCTAAAAAAAAATAACATCAGAAACTTAATTGTCTTTTCAACCTTAATCTTTATTTCATGTGTAAAAGAAGAAGAGAGTCAAAAGAAGCCCACCGAAAGGCCAAATATTCTATTTATTATGTCTGATGATCATGCCTATCAGGCAATTAGCGCCTACTCGGATAAACTCATAAAAACACCAAATATCGATCGCCTTTCCGACGAAGGAATATTGTTTACTAATGCCTGTGTCGCCAATTCAATTTGTGCCCCATCAAGAGCTACAATACTCACTGGAAAGCATACACACATCAATGGAAAAATTGACAATAGAATGCCTTTTGACACCACACAAGTTACCTTTCCTCAACTATTTCAAAATGCAGGTTATACAACTGCGATGTATGGAAAGCTACATTTTGGAAATAAGCCAAAAGGTGTTGATGATTTTATGATTTTACCAGGGCAAGGTCATTATATCAATCCTGAATTCATCACGCCAAAAGGAGATACAACTATTATCGGATACGTCACTGACATCATTACTGACCTTACTATAAATTGGCTAGATAAAAAAAGGGATAAAGAAAAGCCCTTTATGATGATGTATTTACATAAAGCTCCTCATAGAGCTTGGTGGCCAAACCCTGAAAAATTCAAAGAATTTTCTCAGCAAACCTTTCCAGAACCAGCAACCCTATTTGATAATTATAATAATCGTGGATCTGCTGCAAAAACAGCTGAAATGAATATTAGAGATCAGTTACTTAGTTATGACAACAAAGTATATCCTCAAGCCATTGAGGATATAGGCCTGAAAAATGATGACCCCAGGAATAAAAAATATTTTGAAACAGCAGATTTTTCCCGACTTAAGGCCAAGCAAAAATCTATGTACAAACCCATTCTAGATTCTATTGCTCAAGACTTTAAAAAACGCTGGCCCACTATGAGTGATAAAGAAAAGATGAGTTGGCAATATCAACGATATATACAGGATTATCTGGCATGTATTTCTTCCATAGATGATAATGTTGGTAGAGTTTTGGACTACCTCGATGAAAGCGGTTTAGCAGAAAATACAATTGTAATATATACCTCAGATCAAGGGTTTTACCTTGGAGAACATGGTTGGTTTGATAAACGATTTATTTATAATGAATCTTTTAAAATTCCATTATTGATCCGCTGGCCAAATCAAATAACCGCAGGAACAACGAACGATGAGATGGTTCAGAATCTAGATTTTGCTCAAACCTTTTTAGAAGCAGCACAAATTGAAATTCCAGATGATATGCAAGGAGAGAGCTTAATCCCTCTTTTAAAAGGTGATACGTCACAATGGAATCGTGAATCTGTTTACTATCATTACTATGAATACCCAGGTGCTCACATGGTCAAACGACACTACGGTATCGTAACAAAAAAGTTTAAATTGGTTCACTTTTATTATGATATCGACGAATGGGAATTATATGATCGTAAAAATGATCCACAAGAAATGAAAAATGTATACTATGATCCTGCTTATGCTAATACAGTTACTGAATTACACAAAAAGCTAGATGAGTTAAGACTAAAATATAAGGATTCACCAGAATTCGATAGGAAGTATATAAATCTCTATGAAAATAATAAATAAAAACAGCACACAATGATGTCTAAAATTATAAGAGAGGAGAAATGACAAATGTTTTAAAAATGTTTTTTTATTCACTAATAGTGATCTTATTTATTCGATGCAATAACTATGAAAAACATAAAGAGGAAAGGCCAAATGTTTTATTTATCTTAGTTGATGATCATCGGAATGATGTTATTTCGGCTGCGGGTCACCCTATTGTGAAAACTCCAACAGTTGACAAACTTGCTAAGAATGGAATTATGTTTTCAGATGCATTTGTCACAACCCCGATTTGTGCGGCAAGCCGGGCTTCTATTTTTACGGGATTATATGAATCCAAGCACAATTACACTTTTGGTAGGAACCCAATTAAAAAAGAGTTTATCACCCGTTCATATCCATATTTGCTAAGAAGATCGGGATATACTACCGGTTTTACTGGAAAATTTGGAGTAAAGCTTGAGATGCAAGATAGCATGCTAACAGAGATGTTTGATTTTTTTAAGCCTTCAGCTAAGAGTACTCCATATTTTGAAATCCTTGCCGATGGAAGTAAGCGACATTCTGCTGAAATTCGTGGTGATGATGCGATAGAATTTATTAATAATCAAACTTCTGAAAACCCTTTTTGCCTTTCTATAAGTTTCAATGCCGTTCATGCGGTAGATGCCAACACAAGTCCGGGGAATGAGGGACACTATCCTTACCCTGAAGCCGTTTCTGATATGTATGAGCTTGTCGAAATGCCAAAACCTGAATTGTCTGATCCCGGAATATATGAAAGTCATCCTGATTTTTTAAAGAATTCGCTCAATAGAGAACGTTATTTTTGGCGGTGGGATACCGAAGAAAAATACCAAACCAATATGAGGGCCTATTTCCGCATGATAAGTGGATATGACAATGTAATGGCTAGAGTATTTGCCGCATTAAAAGAGAAAGACCTGGATAAAAATACCGTAATTATTTTTGCTGCGGATAATGGTTATTATATGGGTAACCGAGGATTTGCTGGTAAGTGGACTCATTATGATGAATCACTAAGAGTTCCATTGATTCTTTTTGATCCGAGAAGATCAACTAAAGATGCCGTAAACACCTCTAATAAAACAGTGCTAAATATTGATATTGCTGCAACAATACTTGACATAGCTGGTGTTTCAATACCTCAAATTTATCAAGGAAAAAGTCTCCTACCAATTTTAAATAATGAAGAAGTTGAACCTTGGCGAGAGCATTTTCTTATCGAACACAGGATGGAACATGATAAACTCCCAAAATACGTTGGAATTCATGAGGAAAGATATGTTTATGTAAATTACTATGAGCAAAAACCCCCGTATGAGTATTTACACGATTTACAAAAAGACCCTAATCAATTAGTAAATTTAAAAGATGATCCTCATTATCTAGCAATTTTTCAAGAAATGAGAAAAAAATGCAACCGGTTAGAATACAATATAAAAAACAATTAAACCACACAAAATTTTGTTGAGGTAATATTAATTTTTATTAATTAATTTAAGCTCATCAAACAATACGTTATAAATGGCAAATTTTAATATTGATGCAAAAAAGGAAACGGTCTATGACGCCATCGTTATCGGCTCTGGTATCAGCGGTGGCTGGGCTGCAAAGGAACTCTGTGAAAAGGGTCTAAAAACCTTAGTGCTCGAACGGGGAAGAATCGTAGAACATGTGGTGGATTACCCAACGATGAACCTTGATCCATGGGATATGGAACTAAGAGGCGGACTCACCCCGGAAGAACAAGAAAAGCATTATAAAAACATCCGTTCTGGTTGGGTGGGTAAGGATACCGAACATTTCTGGGCAGACGATGCCGCCAATCCATATACCGAAAAAAAACCTTTTTTATGGCTGCGGGGTCATCAAATGGGAGGCAGGTCCCTCTTATGGGGGAAGCAAACCTACCGATGGAGCGACCTCGACTTTAAGGCAAATGCCAAGGATGGCAACGGTGTAGATTGGCCCATTCGATACAAAGACATTAAGCCTTGGTACACCTATGTTGAAAAATTTGCGGGTATCAGCGGTGAAGCTTTGAACCTTCCACAATTACCTGACAGTCATTTTCTGCCTCCTATGGAAATGAACTGTGTGGAAAAGCATATAAAAGGTAGGATAGAAAAAGAATTTTCAGACCGCAATATGATTATTGGCCGATGCGCACACCTTACACAGCCACATAATGGCAGGGGACAATGCCAGAATAGGAATAGATGTAGTAGAGGCTGCCCTTACGGTGCCTATTTTAGCAGTAATGCCGTTACCTTACCAGCGGCCAATGCCTCTGGAAATCTGACTATTAGGCCGTATTCTATCGTGCAATCGTTGATTTATGATGAGGCAAAAGAGAAGATAACTGGTGTAAGAATCATCGACTCAGAGACGAACGAGGCAATAGAATACTCCTCAAAAATCATTTTTGTAAATGCCTCTACGTTAAGCACAACACAGATTTTAATGAATTCCAAATCAAGCCGATTCGAAAACGGATTAGGGAATGATAGTGGTGAACTTGGGCACAATTTAATGGACCATACTTATAGGGTAGGAGCCATGGGAAGGGTAGAAGGTTTCGACGATAAATATTATAAAGGCAGAAGGCCCAATGGTATCTACATTCCTAGGTATGTAAATATCAATGAAAATAGTAAATCAGACAAATTCGTGCGCGGTTTCGGTTTTCAGGGGGAAGGTTTCCGTGGCGGCAATCCTGCCAATATCGAATCTTTCGGTGCAGATTATAAGGATAGTATCTTAAAACCAGGTCCCTGGGAGTTTTTCATTACCGGCTTCGCCGAATGTTTGCCCTACCATGATAACCAAGTAACCTTGAATGGCGGTGTTTTGGATAAATGGGGGCAGCCTACTTTGTCCATTGATGCTGAGTTCAAGGCAAATGAAAAGGCGTTGAACAAACAAATACAGGAAGATGCAGTAGAAATGCTTCAAAAAGTGGGCTTAAGAGATATTCTCGGTTTTGATAAGGAGCATCCACCCGGTTATGGCGTACATGAAATGGGAACGGCACGTATGGGCAGGGATCCAAAAACATCTGTATTGAATGACTTTAATCAGGTACATGCGGCGAAGAACGTATTCGTGACCGACGGTGCCTGTATGACCTCCTCATCTTGTGTGAACCCCTCATTGACGTATATGGCACTTACCGCTAGGGCGGCAAACCACGCCGTTTCCGAATTGAAAAAATTAAACCTCTAAGTTATGGACAGAAGAAAAGCATTACAACGAACAGGACTATTGGCGGGAGCTACCGCGATAATGCCGTCTTTATTATCCCTATTTCAATCGTGCAAAACAGAAAACCGGTTAGACTGGCAACCTGCGTTTTTAAAAGAGAAAGAAGCCAAGACCATATCTACTTTGGTAGATATGATACTTCCACGTACCGAAACACCAGGGGCATTAGATGTAAAGGCGGATATGTTTATCGACAAGGTGTTCGCAGAGACCTATGATATAACAGGTCAGAAAAACATTCGGGCAGAAATCGCCACTTTTAACGCTGATTGCAAAAAGACATTCGGGGCCATATTTACAGATTTGAACGAAGCCGATCGGACCAAGGTCTTACAGGAAGCCGAGGCCACTACGGAAAAATTCAACCCAGGCATTTGGGGTGTTTCCATTGGGGAACAAAAGCCGATCGGATTTTACAGATCTCTGAAATCAATGGCCATTTGGGCCTATTTTACTTCTGAAGAAATAGGTAAAAAAGGGTTGAGCTACGACCCCATTCCGGGTAACTACGACCCATGTAAACCGCTTTCAGAGGTAGTCAATCGCTGGAGTTTATAGTCGCCGCACCTACCTTAGTACGGGATAACTTGTGTTCATAATTGTTTGAAGTATAAGGGCCTACTATCCCTAAAAGAGAAATGTTATAAAAAATACTGCCCCTTTTTCTTAAAAATCAAAAAATCTGTGAATGGATCTCTTAATAGTTCTCATAAGTTCTTTCGTTTGCAGAAATTAGTCCATCTCAAGGCCATATGGGCATAATTGGTGTTTGCACTTCTAGCTAGGCACAGTGGATTGATTGTAGAATTTGTTATTGCGGTAATAGTAACTCAAATAAAGTCACCTTTCACAACACTAAATAAAACCAATACTTAACTTTGTTTTTAAAAAAAAGTATTTATCCTTAATGCAAGGGCAAACGCTAGGGATTTTACAACAAACAACGATATCCAAAATTGTATAATGGTAATAGCCATTTTATCGCTAAAAAAAGTGGAAAAATCTAAAAAAGGCTATTTTTGAACAAATGTTAGTGTGTAGAAATTCGCTACTAATCTTATAACAGACTACTTCATGAGATGAGTATGCATAAAACATAAAATGATATGTTCAGTCAGTTTAAAAAATCAACGCTAGAGATTGGCGAGGTAAAAATCAATTACGTAATTGGTGGTAGCGGATCTCCCATCCTATTACTGCATGGTTATCCACAAACTCATGTGATGTGGCATAAAATTGCTGAGCAATTGGCAGCACATTATACCGTTGTTGCAAGTGACTTAAGAGGCTATGGGGATAGTGATAAGCCCCCTACCAACGATACTCATACGCCCTATTCCAAAAGAGCAAGTGGAAATGATCAAGTTCGTTTGATGCAATCTCTGGGATTTAGTAAATTTCAATTGGTCGGTCATGACAGGGGTGGTCGTGTTGGACATCGGATGGCTTTGGACCATCCAGATGTGATTAAGAAATTAGTGGTTATGGATATTGCACCGACTTATACAATGTATAAGACGACTGATATGGAATTTGCAACTGCCTACTACCATTGGTTTTTCTTGATTCAGCCTTACGACATACCGGAAAAAATGATTGGTCAAAATCCCTTGTATTTCTTAGAAAAAAAATTGGGGCAATGGGGGAGAGATGATAGTGCTTTTTCCAAAGAGGCATTTAATGAATACCTTAGATGTTTGACCCCCGAAACCATACATGCAAGTTGCGAAGATTACAGAGCATCCGCTACCATTGATATTGAGCATGACCAAGTCGACTTAGACCATGGAAACAAAATAAAATGTCCTGTTCTTTGCCTTTGGGGTAAAAAGGGATTTGTGGGAAGAAAATATGATATGATTGAAGAATGGTCCAACTGGGCAGATTCTGTTCAAGAATTTGAAATAAATTCTGGACACTATTTGCCGGAAGAGGCCCCTGAAGAAACACTAAATATCTTACTGAAGTTTTTAACTAAATAGAGCAAATGAAATCTTACCAAATAGCTGTCATAGCGGGCGATGGAATCGGAAAGGAAGTGGTCCCAGAATCAATAAAAGTGTTGGAAGCTATAGCTGCCCAATGTGGTTTTTCTTACAGTTTTGATTACTATGACTATAGTTGTGAGCATTACCTGAAACATGGGAAAATGATGCCAGATGATGGTTTGGAACGATTAAGGGATAGTGATAGCCTCTTTTTAGGAGCCGTAGGTTATCCTGGCGTTCCTGATCATGTTTCCTTATGGGGATTGTTGATTCCTATTAGAAGAACCTTTCAACAATATGTCAATCTTCGTCCAGTCCGTCTCCTAGAAGGAATTTCATCTCCCTTGAAAAAACCAGGCAAAGTGGACTTTTACATAGTACGAGAAAATAATGAGGGAGAATACTCTAACGCTGGAGGTAAAATCTACGAAGGTACGGAAAATGAAGTGGTTTTTCAAGAAAGCATTTTTACCAAAAAAGGTGTTGATAGAGTAATGAAGTTTGCTTTTGAATTAGCGAATACAAGAGTAAAGAAAATTACCAGTGCCACAAAATCCAATGGTATTGTCCATACGATGCCGTTTTGGGATCAAAGATTTCAAGAAATTGGAACATCTTATCCTCAAGTTGAAAAGGACCAATTTCATATTGATATTCTAGCCGCTCATTTCGTTCAGAACCCTCATTGGTTTGATGTAGTGGTTGCCAGCAATTTATTTGGGGATATTTTATCAGACTTAGGAGGCGGATTAGTTGGGGGAATGGGCATGGCGTCATGTGGAAAGAGTCTATCCAAGTATGTTTGAGCCCGTACATGGAAGTGCTCCTGATATTGCAGGGAAAAATATTGCTAACCCCATTGCTTGTTTCTGGACAGCCCAAATGATGCTTGACCATTTGGGTGAGATGGAAGGAGCAAAATTACTCATGGGAGCTATTGAAAATATCATAAAAGAAGGGAAAGTACTTACCAGAGATTTAGGGGGTAACGCATCTACTCAGGAGGTGAGCGCAGCTATTATAGACAAGATATTGAAAAAGTAATTACTCAGAAAAACGCCATAGCAAAAAAGTATACATCGATCATCCCCAGTAAAAAATAACCACCTCGTGTACCCCAGGAGTCATCACACAAAACAAATAATTATGAATAAGAGATCTTCCAAGTTAATCCTCTTGCTGCTCCTGATACTTGGGGTAAACACGCCTGTGTTACTTTCCCAGGTAACCTCGCAAGACATCGATGATATTGTAGTACGAGCGATGGATAACTTTACGGTCGCGGGTGCGGCCGTAGCAGTAGTTAAAGACGGCAAAATTGTCCATCAAAAAGGTTACGGAATACAATCGATAGCTACTAAAAAAAAGGTAACCGAAAACACCAATTTTGGAATTGCCTCCAACTCTAAAGCCTTCACCACCGCGTGTTTAGCAATTCTGGTAGAAGAAGGAAAAATGGCCTGGACCGATAAGGTCATCCATTACATACCGGAGTTCAAAATGTATAATGATTATGTCACTCAAAATTTTAACATTCAAGACTTACTCACCCACAGAAGTGGCCTCGGTTTAGGTATTGGAGATTTGATGTTTTTCCCTGACGGCTCAGACTTTACCATAGATGATATACTGGGCTCTTTTCAGTATTTTGAACCTGTTTCAGCATTTCGTACTAAGTTCGATTATGATAATCTTCTTTATTTAGTGGCTGGAGAAATTATCAAAAGAGTAAGTGGATTAGCTTGGGAACAATTTATTGAGCAGCGTATTTTTAATCCTCTCTCCATGGACGATTCTTATGCCTCTCTTACCTATATAAATGATCAAAGTAAAGTTGCCTCTCCGCATTTAAATAAAGCCAAAAAACTATCCCTTACAGATCCTGAACAGTGGGATCCGACAAAAATAAATGGAGCAGCAGGGGGCATTTATTCAAATGTACATGACCTAAGTAACTGGATGCTCGTGCAGCTTAACAAAGGGAAGTACGGTGCAAATTTAGAACAGCAACTATTTACAGAAGCCAGTCAACGGGAGATGTGGAGAATACATACGACCACTGAGGTCAATAGAAATCCACGATACAATTCACATTTTTCTGGCTATGGATTGGGGTGGAACTTGACGGATGTCAATGGGACTATGGTGGTCTCACATACTGGGGGCTTAATCGGGATGTTATCTAAAACGATGCTGGTTCCTGACTTGAATCTTGGTATTATTGTTTTGACCAATACCTATTTAGATGGTGCTGGGCTGTTTTCCGTGGTGACTCAGTCCCTTTTAGATAAGTATTTGGGGTTAGATGATTTTGATTGGATCGGCACCTATGCAAAAAGATTGAATCAAGGCGCAAGCGAAGCCGATGCGGTAGAAGCTAAAATATGGGCGACTATAGCAGCGGTAAATACTGCTATTATTGATAACAAGAACTATGCGGGTCTTTACAAAGATCCTTGGTTTGGGAACATAGAGATATATGAAAAGGATCAGCAACTTTGGTTTAGGTCCTTGCGATCTCCAAAATTATCCGGGCCCATGCAATTTTACAGAGCCAATACTTTTGTCGTAAAATGGCCCGCGTCTGGGTTAACCGATGCAGACGCTTTTATCATGTTTCAGTTGGATGAAGAAGGGAAAGCACAAGGGTTTAAAATGAAGGGGATCTCACCTGCTATCGATTTTAGCTTTGATTTTCAAGATTTACATCCGATGAGAATAGATAATCAATAATCGGCTACTTAGGTCGCTTTTCCAATTCGAAATTACGATCGGTAGCTGCTCCCCAATTCGGGTTTCCACAACCAAAAGAAATATCCTTACCCGGAGCATACATAGGAATATGAGACCATAAATTCATCACCCTCGCCTTCCCTCAGCGAACTCCTTGGCAAAGTACGTCAAGATAATGTCGGCCCCTGCACGCTTGATGGCGGTCAAGGATTCTTGCATGGCCCGTTCACCATCTAACCACCCATTTTGTACGGCCGCCTTGACCATGGCATATTCTCCAGACACATTATAGGCCGCAATAGGAAGTGGAAAATTTTCTTTGAGATCACTGATGATGTCCAGATAAGCCAAGGCAGGTTTAACCATCAATATATCTGCCCCTTCTTCATAATCAAGTTGCGCTTCCACCAAGGCTTCCGCACGGTTGGCAGGGTCCATTTGATAGGTCTTTTTATCTCCAAACTTGGGCGCTGAATCCAGCGCATCACGAAAAGGCCCGTAAAAAGCACTGGCATACTTGGCCGTATAAGACATAATTCCTACTTCCTGGAAACCCTGCTGATCGAGCAGTTCACGCAAATAGCCCACGCGGCCATCCATCATATCAGAAGGACCGATCATGTCGATCCCCGTTGCCGCCTGTGCAAGTGCCATTTTTCCCAAAATCTCTAATGTCGCATCGTTCAGCACTTTACCCTCTTTCACTAAGCCATCATGTCCGTCACTGCTATAGGGATCCATGGCAATATCAGTGATGATATGGGATTCGGGTAACCTTGCTTTAATTTCTTTAAGTGTCCTTAAATAAAAGGAATTTTCGTTGTACCCAGCACTGGCCTCTGGATTTTTATCCTTTTCTATAACCACCGGAAACACATCAAAGGACTTGATGCCCAAACCCATACAGTATTCAATCTCTTTGAGCATTAGGTCTGAAGTCAGACGATAAATACCCGGCATGGATGCCACTTCTTGTTTCTGATTATACCCTTCTATGAGGAATAAGGGAAATACCAGATCATCAGTGGTGACCTGCGTTTGTCGTGTCAGGGATCTGATGCCTTCGGTCTTACGGTTTCTTCTAGGTCTTCGGAGCATAGTTGTAAAGATAATTAATCGATTGAGTTGAGCATAAATTATGATTGAAACATCATGAATAAGGCTGCAATAATGGTCATCGCTAGAATAAATCGACGATAAATTTGCTCTGGAATCCGTTTGACGATCTGAATTCCCAAAAAAGCGCCTAAGGCAATAAACGGCAATACCAATAAGTTCAAAAATAGCGAGTCCCATGTGATGGTTTCCCAACTGTATACATGGAAAGGCACCTTAACCAGATTGATGATTAAAAAAAACCAGGCTGCGGTACCAATAAATTGGTTTTTTAATAGGTTCAAAGACAATAAATAGATGGCCATGACGGAACCGGCCAAATTACCTACCATCGTAGTAAATCCCCCAGCTATTCCCAATCCAGCAGTAAATAGCCAGTTTTGAGAGGTCACTTGGCTTTGCTGCTTCTCATTCCACAACATGATCCCAACACTTAAAAAAATAATACCTGCCATTATTTGACGAAAAATGGCATCATCGATAAATATCCCTATATAGGTTCCCAATAAAACCCCTACAAAAGCAAAAGGAAGCACCCGCTTTAAATGCTTCCATTGGGCATCACCATGGTAATGATAAACGGCCATCAAATCTCCTAAAATAAGAATCGGCAACATGATACCACTGGAAGCGCGTCCACCAAAAACAATGGCCAACAAAGGTACGGCTATCATACCGGTCCCATGAATCCCTGTTTTGGCCATCCCAACGAAAACACCAACGAACGCCATAATGAGGACTTGTTGGTAAGTCAGGGTGAAGTTAAAAAGGTCCATCATATGCTAAAACGTATTTAATTAACATGCAAACACCCTCAATTTATGGGCCGTAATACGCTTATGAGCAGAGAAAATTTAACCGAAATTAAAATCTGTAATCGTCTGCTTAATGATCTCTAAGCAATGGCTATAATTCGCCCTCGGTGATGACCAGCGGAGGTGCAAACCTAATAATGTTACCATGCGTAGGTTTGGCCAATAATCCATTTTCTTTCAGGGCTACACAAAGATCCCATGCCGTAGTGCTCTCTGCCGTGTCATTGATCACCAAAGCGTTGAGCAATCCTTTGCCTCGAACCGTTTGAACCATTTCATGGGCCCCCATAAAATCGGTTAATTCCTTACGAAATAGATCTCCGAGTACTTGAGACTTTTGGGCTAGATTTTCATCCACCACAACTTCTAAAGCGGCTTGTGCCACTTTGCAAGCCAAAGGATTGCCTCCATAAGTAGAGCCATGTTCTCCCGGTTTGATGGTCAGCATGACCTTATCGTCTGCCAAGATCGCGGATACAGGAAGTACGCCTCCTGAAATGGCTTTCCCCAATATCAAAATATCTGGCCTTGCATCTTCATAATCACAAGCCAACATTTTACCCGTCCTGGCAATACCCGTTTGTACTTCATCCGCGATAAATAAGACGTTGTACTGAGTACACAAGGCCCGAACACCTGCAAGGTAACCCTCATCGGGCACCACGACGCCGGCCTCTCCCTGAATGGGCTCAACCATAAAAGCGGCTACCGTTGGATCTTGAAGCTTTTGTTCAAGCGCTTGGAGATCATTATAAGGAATAAGTTCATAGCCAGGCATGTAAGGCCCGAATCCCTTGTAAGACACGGGATCATCTGAGCTGCTGATCGCCGCCAGCGTACGCCCCCAAAAATTACCCTTTGCAAAGATAATCTTGGCTTGATTTTCGGGAATGCCTTTGTGCTCATATCCCCACTTTCTCGCCAGCTTATTGGCGGTCTCTCCTCCTTCTACACCTGTATTCATCGGCAACACTTTGTCGTAGCCAAATAACGCGGTGATGAATTGCTCGTATTCGCCCAGCACATCGTTGTGAAACGCGCGTGAAGTTAAGGTCAACCGCGACGCCTGATCTGTCAATGCTTTTAAAATTCTTGGATGGCAATGGCCTTGATTCACGGCCGAATAAGCTGATAGAAAATCAAAATATTCTTTCCCTTCCACATCCCAAACCTTGGCCCCAAGCCCTTTGGCCAAAACGACAGGTAACGGATGGTAATTGTGCGCTCCGTGCTGGGCCTCAAGACGCATAAGCTCTTCACTCTTCGTTGTGCTTTCTATCATAAATTCTCATCTTTGTTTGTGGAACTAAACCATTTGCTCTGCGGTTATTACAAAATTACTAGATTTATAAGAACTTGACATCAAATAAAGGAAAGAAGGCAGAGAACCCCTCCCTTAGAAAAGGCAGATTATTATTTTAACAAAGAAGGTCTCATGGTATTTACCGCTTTATACCATCTCAAACGGGGGTTTTGTTGTGTCTCTGGATGCAAAAATTGCCCTTATCCAACAAAATAAATTAAAAATGAGGGCTCAGCATTTGGTAATAAAACTATTATGGTGATATTTGCAGTCCGTTTTCAAAAAGCGTAAAAATTATGTCAAAAGTTTGTGATATTACAGGTAAGAGAGCAAGAAGCGGGAATAATGTTTCTAAGGCCAACAACAAGACCAAAAGAAAATTTTTCCCCAATCTGCACAAGAAAAGATTTTACATCCCTGAGCAGGATACATGGATCACACTAAAAGTTTCATCAACGGCACTACGTACCATCAACAAAAATGGTATCAATGCTGTGCTCAGAAAAGCAAGAGCTAACGGTAACACATTAGTATAAAAGACAAGAAAATGGCCAAAAAAGGTAATAGAATACAAGTAATCATGGAGTGTACAGAGCATAAAGCTACGGGTAAGGCGGGCACCTCTCGCTACATCACCACCAAAAACAGGAAAAACACTCCTGAAAGATTGGAGGTAAAGAAATACAATCCCATTCTAAGAAAACAAACTATTCACAAGGAAATTAAATAGTCATGGCAAAGAAAGTAGTAGCAACGTTAAAACAACCGGGAGGTGCAAAATTCGCTAAAGTCATTAGATCTGTAAAAACCGCAAGTGGTGCTTACTCTTTTAAAGAAGAAATGGTTGCAGAAGCAGACGTAAAAAAGGCATTGGCTAAATAATTACGCCAACTTTTTGTAAGAAATAGGTCGACCAGCAAAGTCGGCTTTTTTTTTAAATTCTATCGAAAAGTTCGCAAACTGAATTTTGATATGGGGTTATTTGATGTTTTTTCAAAAAAGAAAAAAGAAAATTTAGAAAAAGGCTTAGAAAAGTCAAAAGAAAGCTTTCTAAACAAGCTGAGCAAAGCCGTGATCGGTAAATCTAGCATTGATGATACGGTGCTCGATGATCTGGAAGAAGTACTCATCAATTCTGATGTAGGTATCGAAACAACCCTAAAAATTATTGTTAAGATTGAAGCGCGCGTAGCCAAAGATAAATACGTGTCGACTTCCGAACTTAATGAAATCTTAAGGGCTGAAATTGCGAGTTTACTCACAGAAAATAACACGACTGATCTCGATTCTTTTGAAATCCCCAAAGTAAAAGGCCCCTTTGTGATTTTGGTCGTCGGCGTAAATGGTGTGGGCAAAACCACCACCATCGGAAAACTAGCAGCTCAGCTGAAAGCCCTCGATAAAAAAGTTATTTTAGGTGCTGCAGATACCTTTCGCGCCGCTGCTGTGGATCAGCTTATTTTATGGGGTGAACGGGTAGGCGTACCCGTCGTCTCAAAAGGCATGCATACTGATCCGGCTGCTGTAGCCTATGAAGCGGTCAAACAAGCCAAGGAAGAAGGTGCAGATGTCGTAATCATCGATACTGCAGGCAGGTTACATACCAAGGTAAACCTCATGAACGAATTGGGTAAGATTAAGAATGTTATTAAGAAGTTTGTTCCCGAAGCCCCCCATGAGGTCCTATTGGTTTTGGACGGCAGTACCGGTCAAAATGCTTTTGTTCAAGCGACAGAATTTACCAAAGCAACGGAGGTAAATGCCCTAGCCGTGACCAAATTGGACGGTACCGCCAAAGGGGGTGTCGTTATAGGTATCTCTGACCAATTTAAAATCCCTGTAAAATACATTGGTGTCGGAGAAGGAATAGAGCACCTACAGGTATTCAATAAAAAAACTTTTGTAGATGCCTTTTTTGAGAAATAATCAGCTACCCCACTGACCCCTCATCTAAACCTTCAACCCTAATTTGCTTGTTTAGGAGCTACAAAAGTCGCTTCTTTTTTGTTTAGAGAGCCTTATTTATTACGTAACGAATCAGGCGTATTTACAATTACATAGCTTTCGGGCATTAAATTGAAGTATAGGGTCCCAAAATCTCGAATTACGGTTACCTCAGTACAGATCCCATTTTCATATCGATAATAGTTCTCTCCTTGCGGTGATGTCAATAGGTAATAATGAGGGTTGATTTCTTTAAAATTCAAATAAGTCGCAAAATGTTGAGAAAATACCGGCTTCCTATCTTTTGGTTCTTCAAAATGAATTTTAGCGGCGGAATACATAATTGTTTCAAAGGATATACGTTGGGGAATATCTTCAGACCTTAGTACATAACCCTCCTCTTTCTTGACAATATCATAGGTAATTTTCTTAGACCCATTCAAACTACTAAATCCATGGCCTCGCATCAAAACACCTTGCTCGAAAGTCTCTTGCAGCACGTATTTGATCTCCAACTCTATGAGAATTTTATACCTCACCTCAGTTATGTTTTCATAGATCACTTCACTCAAAGAACTAACCCGACTGACCGTCATGGTACCTATTTCCTTCTTTGACTTAAATACTTGATATCTCAGCAGTTGTGCTTGACTCAGCGATGAGCAAAGCATAAGAAAGAAAATAACAGAAAACTTCAAAGCCAACAATCAAGGGTTAAATAGACTATAAAGTTGATCAATTTAAAACTATTTCTTGGATTTTTTAAAGGAATATTAACGCCTGTTCTTTGGCTTATATTTGCTTTGCGCAAAAATTTCATGATGATTGCGATTGGCCATCAATTCTTGCATGGTGCTGCCCGTCTCATCCATATACTGTTTTACAATTTGCCACCCAATCCAAGCACCAACTCTTCCAGGGCATTCGTCGCCCAACTCTATCGTTTTTGGCCGTTCTCCCAGCATTTTTTTCTTAGTGAATTCATCTGTCACATAGAGCCATTCCTTTTCGATAATCCGAGACCAAATCAATTCTTGGTAGGCGTATACATCTAGAATTTCCTTTGCTGTAAACCCTAAAATTAAATCATCCGGCGTGCAGGGCATGATGCTTCCTAGCAAATAATAAATCTTCCCATAATCAATCATTTCAGACAATAACGTCTCTTCATCTCCGCTTGAACAATAATCTGCAATGAAAAATTTCAGGATGGTTGGAGTCATATACTTGGGCTCATACCTTTTTAAGATATACTGCGGTACTTCTTTGGGCCGATAAGACGCTTTCTCCCCGATAAAAAAATCTAGGCCAATAATTATGAGATCCTTAGAAACGGCTAAATCATTATACAATCCACTCACCATGGTTTGAACTTTGGGAACTGTCATCTCAGGAAAATAATATTTCAACCACCCTAAAGAAATATTCATTGTTTTTTCAAACAGGGGCTGATCAAAGGCCTCATTCGCCTCGACGTACAGGGTGTCTATAAACTCGTTTTGTACCAATCCAAAAATACGTTCAGCCAATATTTTTTCATCGGGATACTCATTGAGATGAAACATCCGTGCCGCCATTTGCTGATGGATTTGAAGGAATGTTTCTACATCCCTGACCTCTTGAGCCCTAAATAAATTTTTTTCAAGCCTATTTACTTCAATTTCTATCGTCGCAGGCTTTCCCTCGGGATGGGAACGACAGGGGTCTTCACTACATCCATTTAATAAAAGAGAAACAAAGAGTAGACATAATATCCTCATAAGTACTATTTTTGGAGAAAATTAACATAATTTCGATGAGAAAGTCACTTCTTTTCCTATCATTTATTTTACTTGGAGCCCTGGCCTGTTTTTCGCAAACCAAGCTCGGATTGAAATTTTCCCCCTTATTTTCATCGCACAAGATCTCATTAAAGTCAGATCAATTAGACGTTTTCCAAGGGAAAACAGCCACCAGAATGTCGATCGGCCTCATTGTAGATCATCCGTTTACCGATACCTACTTTTTAAGTTCCGGTTTGATTTTTCTACCCAAAAGGGTCAGCATCAATCTAGAAGAAGAAGATGGCGGCACCGCACCCACAAATCCCTTTGAATCCTACGATCTTAATTATCTTCAGGTTCCCTTATCTCTAAAGCTATTCACCAATGAAATCGCACCAGACATGAGTTTGTTTTTTCAAGTTGGCTTAGCCCTTGAATTCAAAATTTTCGAACAAGCCTTGAACGAAGATTATGAATTCATCTCGAAATTTAACTTTTTCGATACTGCAGCAATCATAGGCACAGGCATAGAATACCGATTAGGCATAAATACCCTGTTTTTTGCCGGTATCAGCCTGCAAAAAGGGTTGATTAACATCATTAATCAAACCAATCCCAAATATCCCCTCGTCATTAGAAATCAAATTGTCAGTATTGATGTTGGTATGAAATTCTAAGTCTGAATGGCTTCACCGTTGGTATTTAGAAATTGATACTCATTCAGTGCCAAAGACGAATCTGAAATGACATTGACCCATTTCATCAAACCTAAAAACCATTTAGTGCGTCGAGAAATGATCCCTTCAGTAAAGTAAGCACTTAAGTAGGGGTGTACCACTAAGGTCACCTTTTTCTCGTTCTGCTTCTTAAACAAATGCATCAAGGTCTCCTCAATTTGATCTGCAATCAAAATGGATGCTGTTATCTTCCCTGTGCCCGCACAAGAAGGACATTGTTCTTTGGTAATGATATTTACTTCTGGTCTTACCCTTTGTCGCGTAATTTGTAATAAACCAAACTTTGACAAGGGTAAAATGGTATGCTTCGAACGATCCCCTTCCATTGCCTCAATCATCGTTGAATAGACTTTGCGCTTGTTTTCAATCTTGCGCATATCTATAAAATCCACGACAATGATTCCGCCCATATCACGCAATCGCAACTGACGAGCGATTTCTTTAGCCGCTTCAACATTAACTGTCAACGCAGTGGTTTCCTGATCTTCCTCGCGATTAGATTTATTCCCGCTGTTCACATCAATAACATGCAATGCCTCGGTGTGCTCAATGATCAAATAACCACCATCAGCCACGGTGACTGATTTTCCAAATGAGGTTTTTAGCTGTTTTTCAACACCAAAAATTTCAAAAATTTTGGCTTTTGATTGATGTAGACGTAACAGTTTCTCTTTATCTGGAGCAATGGTTTTGATGTAACTTTTGATCTCTTCAAATAAGTCTTTGTTATCAATGGTAATGCTATCAAACGTCTCGTTAAGTACATCTCTAACAATAGAATTCGTTCGACTTACCTCTCCGATAATTTTATCCTTGGGTTTGGACTTCTTGAGTTTTTCAATGCCTCTTTGCCAAATTTGTACCAAGTTTTGAAGATCTGTATCAAGCTCTTTAACATCTTTTCCCGTAGCTACGGTACGGATGATCACTCCAAAATTTTCTGGCTTGATTGAACTGATCAGACGCGCCAAGCGCTTCCTTTCATTAGAATTCCCTATTTTCTTTGATACATTAACTGCATTCGAAAATGGTACTAAAACTAAATAGCGTCCTGCTATTGACAACTCGCACGATAATCTCGGGCCCTTTGTTGATATGGGTTCCTTTACAACCTGAACAAGGATTTTTTGGTTCTTTGTTAGAACCTGTCCTATTTTACCAAACTTATCAATATCGGCCTCATTTCTGAACCCAGTGAGCTTGGTGCTGATCTCTTTTTTACTTTGAATCAGCTGCGTAAATTTATTCAGTGACTGGATTTGTGGTCCTAAGTCGAGGTAATGTAGAAAGGCGTCTTTTTCATAACCGATATCAATGAAACCTGCATTGAGACCTTGAACCACTTTTCGTACCGTACCTAAGTAAATATCTCCAACATTGAATTGATTTCCACCGTTTTCTTGGTGAAATTCAATCAATCTTCTATCATTTAAAAGAGCTATTCGACATCCGTTTTGAGTTGAATTTATTACTAATTCATTACTCACAATTTTTCAGATTAAATGTCTACTTCTTTTTATGTCTATTCTTTCTTAACCTTTTCTTTCTCTTGTGTGTAGAGATTTTATGTCTTTTTCTTTTTTTACCGCAAGGCATATTCTTTTAATTTAAGTATTATTAATTTTCTAAATATTCTGCTGCTGCAGACTTTAAAGCTGGATCAGCATCTTCTGCAGCTACAATTCTTGTAAATAATTCCGATGATTCCTTAGGTTTGTTAATCTCTAACAAACAAACGCCCATGTATAACATGGCCTCATAATCATCTTCTTTCAACGCAATCAACTTTTCAAACCTTTTAACACCTCGCTCATATTGTCCTGATTGAATGGACAAAAGACCTAAACTTAAAAGGGCTTCTCTGTTCTCTGGGTCTTTTTCTACCACTTCCCTCAACATCATAATCCCTGACATAGGGTTTTCCGTTGTCACTAGGGTCATGGCTAACTTTGTCTTGGCGGATAAATTATCTACCTCCCTTTGAGTGATCAAAGTCAAAACTTTCCGGGCCTCTAGGGCATATACGGCTGCTTCTTTCATGTTAGAGGCACGCTCGTATGAAGCATATAATAATGCTGCCGCTTTTTTCTGTGTTTGTAAAGAACTGTCTCTCTGCAAGAATTTTATAGTAACATTTTTGGCACTATCCAAAAATCCATACTTTAAATAGTATTTCGCTAAAGAGTCTGCAAAGTTAATGTAATTTTTCGATATTTCCCCTTTCGTAAAGTTCTTCAGTGAAGTAATTGCAGCTGCGTCTTCATTGGACATATTAAAAGAATGTGATTCTACACTGCTCTCACCCTCATTTTTCACTGCTGTGCGCGGCAGTTGATAGAGTAAAAAGACGGCTGCCATCCCTGCAATTGTTAGTGAAATAAGATACTTATTCATCCGCTATCAGCTTTCCTTTTACGCAGACGTTACGTTCCTCTTGATCTTGTCAATGAAAATTTTAGACGGCTTAAAGCTCGGGATATAATGCTCCTCAATGACAATTGCCGTATTTTTAGATATGTTTCTGGCAATCTTTTTTGCGCGTTTTTTGTTCACAAAACTACCAAATCCCCTCACATATATATTTTTCCCGTCGGTCATCGAGGTTTTCACTACAGAAAAGAAGGCCTCTACCGATGCCTGAACGTCTAATTTATCGATCCCTGTCTTTTCACTTATTTCGTTTATTACATCTGCTTTCGTCACAATAATGTCATTTTATTTGTCAACCATTGTTTTATTAAGAACTTCAAATTTACATTTGTAAGTCTGCGGTACAAATGTATTCTCTAGAAAATCAAAAACCCCAAATAATATCATCAAAATTCAAATAACTTCTTCATTAATGAATTGGTATTCAAGGGAAAAGAGAGATTTACCTTGGCGGGCCACGCGCAACCCTTATACGGTTTGGCTATCTGAAATCATCCTACAACAAACCCGCGTAGCTCAAGGCACACCTTATTACGAAAAATTCATCAACGCTTATCCTACCGTGCATGCGCTCGCCAAAGCCTCTGAACAAGAAATATTAAAATTATGGGAGGGACTTGGTTATTACAGTCGTGCCAGAAATTTACATAAAGCAGCACAACAGGTTACCCAGGAATACGGAGGTATTTTTCCTGATTCATATGGCGAACTGCTCAAATTAAAAGGTATTGGGCCTTACACAGCCGCGGCGATCGCTTCCATCTGCTTCCATGAAAAGGTACCCGTGGTAGACGGTAACGTTTTTAGATTGATTTCGCGCCTTTTTGGTATTCAGGAAGACATCGGCAAGGGAAGCACTCGGAAAATTTTTGAACAAACCATCGCCCACATCATGCCTTCTTCAAGCCCGGGTGATTTTAATCAAGCGATGATGGAGTTTGGAGCCCTCGTTTGCACTCCTCGTCCACAATGCGAGAACTGTCATTTACAATATCATTGCCAATCCTTCAGAGAAAAAACACAACATCTTTTACCCGTAAAAGCAAAGAAAATTAAAATTCAAGCGCGTAAATTACATTATTGGATTTTTACCTATGAGCATAAAATCTGCTTAAATAAAAGAATAAATGGGGATATCTGGGAAGGGCTTTGGGACTTTTATTCAACCCCTACAGATCTTTTCAGCGTTGCCTCAATTGACCGAGATCACAACGAAAAAGCCTCCTATGGCCCTATCAGCCACAAGTTAACCCATCAAAATATCAAGGCCTGGTTCACACAAATTGAGGTTTCAAGTACTTTCCAATTATCCGAAATTGCGAAAAAATTAAATTTAACTGTTTTCAATCTTGACGAATTGGTAACTTTACCAAAACCAAAACTCATTGTCAATTATTTGGCTCAAGTAAAATTTTAATTATTTTTATATCATGGCTGGAGTAAATAAAGTAATTCTCGTTGGAAACTTAGGAAAAGATCCTGAAGTGAGGTACCTAGATAACAACAAAGTGGTGGCCAATTTGACCCTCGCCACTACCGAAAATTACAAAGATCGCAATGGCAACAAAGTTGAAAATACTGAGTGGCATGATTTGGAACTTTGGGATGGATTGGCAAAAATTGCTGAGCAATACTTAACTAAAGGAAAAAGCATTTACGTAGAGGGTAAAATTAAAACAGACAGTTGGCAAGATGATCAAGGGAACAACAAATACAGGACCCGAATAAGGGTACAAAACATGACCATGTTGGGTGGTGGAGGGACTCCCGGAACCAGTGGTGTAGCTCCAGAACAACGTAGTCCTGTTGATAACAATCCCGCAGCATCTCCTCCCGCTAGTCCAACTGCGGAAACAGCGTCCGATGATCTTCCCTTTTAATTTTCATGAAACAAACAATACTTGGTATCCTCAATAGATGAACCTCCGTCGATAATCTTGATGGAATTTGTAACCCTTTCGAGTTCCTTTTATTGGGGCTTTGGTTTCCTAATTTTAATTTTATTGGCATTGTCAGGCCTAATTTCAGGCGCTGAGGTTGCCTTTTTTTCGCTTGATAAGACGGTCTTCGACGAAGAGGAGCCCTCAGATCATAAAATAAAAATGCTATTAAAATCTCCATATCAGTTGTTGGCCACCATCTTGATCCTCAATAACCTTTTTAATGTATTCATTGTAACCCTTTCGACTTATGCCTCCTGGCAGATGGTCGGTAAAAAAGAAGCTGAAGGTGTCGTGTTGATCGCGCTTACTACCGTCATTTCTATATTGATTATTTTTTTCGGGGAAATTGTTCCCAAAATTTCTGCCGCACATCAACCACAAAAGTTTGCGCGTTTCTGCCTCCCTTACATCTGGTTTTTTAATCGTCTATTAAAACCACTCTCATGGCTCCTCATTGGTCTGAGTAGTTTTATTGAAAAACGGATCAAAAAGAAAGGTTATAATCTCTCCGTTGAAGAGCTCAATCAAGCTTTAGACATCACCTCAGAGCAAAATGTCAGCAAAGAAGAGAAAGGAATCCTTAAGGGGATTGTTAATTTTGGAACCCTTTCAGTAAAACAAATCATGCGTTCTAGAGTTGATATTTCAGCAATTGACCGGTCTAGTGATTTCCATGAGTTAATGGATCAAATCAACAAAACAGGATTTTCAAGGATCCCCGTTTATGTCGAAAACATTGATAAAATAGAAGGCTTATTGTACATCAAGGACATGCTACCCTTTCTTCATGAAGAAGAAGATTTCCATTGGCAACAGTTCCTACGGCCCGTCTATTTCATCCCTGAAAGTAAGAAAATTGACGCGCTCTTTAAAGATTTTCAAGAAAAGCAGGTTCATATGGCCATTGTTATTGACGAATATGGGGGCACCGAAGGCTTAATTACTATGGAAGATATCATTGAAGAAATCGTAGGGGAAATCAATGACGAATTCGATGAGGCTTTAGATGCAGATTATAAAAAGATAGATGACAATACTGCCATATTTGAAGGTAAAACCTCGCTCAATGATTTTTGTAAAATCATGTCAGAAGAGGCCGACGTCTTTGACGAAATTAAAGGTGAAAGTGAAAGCTTGGGAGGTTTGCTGTTAGAAATAAACAAGAATCTCCCTCGTTCGAATGAGAAAATTGAAGTAGGTAAGTTTTTATTTTCAATAGAGATCTTTGTATCTTGAGTAATAAAAGAGATTCGACGTGTTTAGGAAATTATGAAAAACTACTCATCATTGATCCTTTTTTTTCTTTTTTGGTCTTGTGAAACCCATTATCTCCCTAAACCGAAGGGATACAATCGTATTATTTTGCCTTCAGTTTCCTACACTCCCCTTGACGGCATACGCCCTTACACCTTTGAATACTCCACTCATGCCAAAATCTTGAAAGATACCAGTTGGATCGCAGAGCCCAACTGGATCCATATTTATTATCCCTATTTTGATGCCAATGTCCAACTCACCTATAAACCTATTAATAGTGACTCCTCGGTTCAAGATTATCTAAACGATAGTTTTAGGCTTACGGGTAAGCATCAAGTAAAAGCAACCGCGATTGACGAAAAAATCCTTTTCCTTAAAAATGGAAATGTCGCCTCTGTGAGCGAATTAAGTGGAGAAGTCCCCAGTCCTTTTCAATTTCACATAACCGACAGCGTTACCCATTTTTTACGGGGTGCTTTGTATTTCAATATGAGTACAAAAAATGATTCCTTGGCCCCTTCCATAGCGTTTATTAAATCTGATTTGGTACATTTACTGAATACCTTAGAATGGAATGAATGATCACCACACGCTTTAAAATTATCCCTATCTTTTTAGGACACCATTTAGATGGCTGGTTTTTTTCATAAATCAATAGAATTCTTAAAGGGCATCGGTCCTGAAAAAGCCGCTTTAATTAATAAAGAATTGGGCTACTTCAATTATGGAGACTTGCTACAACATTTTCCTTTTCGCTATGAAGATCGTACCACATTCCACAAAATTTCTTCATTAACTGATGGATTGGGCAGTGCACAAATAATAGGAAAAATAGTCCGTTTTGAAACGATCGGAGTCGGCCGAAAACAAAGATTGATAGGGAAGTTTCAAGATGAAACCGGAGAAATAGATCTTATTTGGTTTCAAGGTATCAAATGGATCCAACAAAAAATTAAACCCGGGCTGATCTACGTCGTTTATGGTAAGCCGATCCGATATAGTCAACGCTTCAGCCTCTCTCATCCAGAAATAGAACCCTCAGGAAATACCACACCCAATAAGCAATTTCTACATCCCGTCTATCACACTTCTGAGAAACTCAAAAGAAGGTTTTTAGATTCTAAAGCCATCAGCAAAATAATGAAATTGCTGTTAGCAGAGGCAATTCCCCACATTCAAGATAAACTGCCCCCAGCTATTAGAGAGCAGTTTTCTTTAATTGATAAAAAGTTTTCGCTCATTCATATTCATTTCCCAAAAGATCAAATTAATCTTAAAAAAGCACAATATCGATTAAAATTTGAAGAGCTTTTTTTTATTCAATTGCGCCTCATCACTCTCAAACTGGCCCGCATAGATAAGTTTAAAGGAATCACTTTCAAAAACAGCGAGCTCCTTAATAATTTTTATCATACCCACCTTTCTTTTAGTCTAACCACTGCTCAAAAAAAAGTGATCAAAGAAATTTATGCTGACTTTCGATCTGGTCATCAAATGAATCGATTGGTGCAAGGAGATGTGGGAAGTGGAAAAACCATTGTGGCATTCATGTGTATGCTCATTGCTGTGGGTAATGATACGCAATGTGCATTTATGGCCCCCACAGAAATTTTAGCAGAACAGCATTATCATGGGCTTAAAGAATTTGCGGAACCTTTAGGAATTAAAATTGCGTGTCTCACGGGCTCAAGCAAAAAAGTTGAACGGACATCTATTCAAGAGGGGTTAGATTCTGGTGAATTAAAAATACTCATCGGGACCCATGCCCTGATAGAAGACAAAGTCAAATTTAAAAAATTGGGTTTGGCGGTTATTGATGAGCAACATCGCTTTGGAGTGCTCAAAGAGCCAAACTTTGGAATAAAAATAAAACTTATTACCCACATATTTTAGTCATGACCGCTACACCCATTCCAAGAACCTTGGCTATGACACTCTATGGAGATTTGGATATATCCACCATAGACCAATTACCCGCAGGCCGAAAACCTATTATTACAAGGCACATGAGAGATGCCCAACGCATTCAACTTTTCAGCTTGATTGAAAAAGAAATTGAAAAAGGCCGCCAGGTATATATTGTATATCCCCTTATTGAAGAATCCGCCACTATGGATTATAAAGATCTCATGGATGGCTATGAAAGCATCGCTCGCCGATTTCCTCAATTATATTTATCCATCTGCCATGGGAAAATGAAATCTGCAGATAAGGATTATGAAATGAAACGATTTACCAAGGGAGAAACCCACATCATGATTGCCACAACGGTCATCGAGGTCGGTGTAAACGTACCCAATGCAAGCGTTATGGTCATTGAAAGTGCCGAGCGATTCGGCCTCTCTCAATTACATCAACTCAGAGGACGGGTAGGCCGCGGCGGTGAACAATCTTATTGCCTCCTCGTAACAGGAATGAAGTTGACCTCAGAGGCCAAAACAAGAATGCAAACCCTCGTAGAAAGTAATGATGGTTTCAGAATTGCTGAAACTGACTTAAAACTTCGAGGACCTGGAGACCTAATGGGGACCCAACAAAGTGGGGCCTTAGATTTAATTATTTCCGATCTATCTACCGATGGGGACATCTTAAACTTGGCCAGAAATGCCGCCACAGATCTACTCAAAATGGATCCCTTTTTACGTGCTCCAGAAAATCAGATACTCAAAAATCATATCGCTTCGTTTAATAAAAGTGCCGTGAATTGGAGTAAGATCAGCTAACCCCCTCTGTCTGATATAACGCGTTCAGAGTTTGCCTTGATATATGAGTTATTTAACCTTTAATCATATGAAACCTATATTTATCTTTTTACTTTCCTTACTTACCGCTCTTTTTTCCTAAGGACAGAAGCCAAGGGCACGAGACCTAGGCGTCCCTTTTGATGGAATCCCCGGCCAGCATAATTCCATTACAGATGTTCGTGGTGTTAAAGTAGGGTACAGCCTCAATGGAAATGGAGAGATGACTGGCACTACTTGGGTAGTTGAATCTAGTTTTTTGGAAATACCCATAATGATTACTAATACCAATAGTGTTGGGGTAGTAAGAGACGCAGTATTAAAATGGGACATAAAAACCAATTGGTATGGTGCACAGAAAACCTGGTATACCTACTCTGTCGTAGCCGAAACTTACGATGGTTTTCTTAACGACATTTATGGGTTTCATGTCAAAGAGGAATATGTTTTGGAGGCCGTATCATTTTTAGCAAGGATCTGATGAGGGAGGTATAAAGGGTATCGTCTAGACGTAATACCGGTCGGCTGACACCCCCTGGAGGAGTAGGTAGGAGGATCGAGTTGATTTGCTCGAATTTTGTATTGCCATAGGTTTATTAAACGATCAAATTGAGTATCAATACACCCATCAATCCAACAAGAGAAACGATGCTCTCCATTACGGTCCATGATTGTAGGGTTTCCCCGATACTCATATTAAAATATTCTTTAAAAAGCCAAAAACCACTATCATTGATATGGGAGCAAAAGATACTTCCCGCACCTGTAGCTAAAACCAGGAGTTCAGGAGCAATGCCTGAAGATTCCACCATGGGTAACATAATTCCCGCAGCGGTTAAACCAGCAACCGTAGCTGAACCCACAATGATTCGAATGATGGCTGCAATGAGCCAAGCCAATATGATGGGCGAGAGCCCTAATGATTCGAAAAAAGCACCTATTTGTAGGCTGATTTCAGTAGCAATCATGATTTGCTTGAAGGCACCAGCTCCAGCGATGATAAGCAATACCATAGCAATACTTGATACAGCTTCCTTTAAGATTATCATGATCTCTGACATGTTGCGACCGGTACGGATTCCAAGAAAATAAATGCCGGCGAGGACTGAGCAAAGCATTGCAATGGCAGGATTACCTAGCCAATTGATGATTGGATTATAATTAAAAATTAAATGATACAGTGAACTTCCAGCGATAAGGATCACGGGGAGTAATGAGATGATGAGACTTACCGTGAGATTAGGGGGTTTAAATGCAGCGTTGGCCTCTGATACGATAAATTCCTGTTTTAATTTGGGAGCAAGCCGATTCATCGTTCCAGACAGAAGAAATTTAGCAGCCAATATGGCTGGAATACCTACGATAGCCCCATAAATCATAGTTTTATCTAAAGCGGCACCATATATTCCTGCAAT
This sequence comes from Flammeovirgaceae bacterium UBA4465, assembly GCA_905182375.1. Classification (GTDB taxonomy): domain Bacteria; phylum Bacteroidota; class Bacteroidia; order Cytophagales; family Cyclobacteriaceae; genus UBA4465. Next base: position 149,359 of record CAJJBF010000003.1, on the reverse strand, counting down.
GGCAGTTGGCGCTGGATGTGGAGGTAAAAAGCCATGTGTAACCGATAGAGAGGCCAGCATAGGTAAGCCTAAATAGAGTAAGGGTAATTTTGTTTTACTTGCTAGAGCAATGGCAAAAGGGACCAAAATAACAAATCCCACGGTGTAGAACAAGGGGATGCCGATGATGAATCCTACTAAAATTAGAGAGAATTGAATGTTTTTGAGTCCAAATTTTGCAACTAATTTATGGGTGATTTTATCTGCCGCACCACTCTCGGCAATGAGCTTACCTAGCATGGCTCCAAAACCAAGTATAATGACCAAAGAGCCGAGTGTTTTTCCTATCCCTAGTTGCACTGTTGTGACCGTTTCTTCTAGGGGCAATCCGCCCACAATTCCGACAAATAGGCAAACCAAAATAAATGAAATGAAGGTATCAAGCTTAATAAAGGTGATTAAGAAGAGCAGTAAAAAAATACCGAGGATAATAGGGATAAATACCATCAATAGATGTCTGATTTTATTTGATCCTCAAAATAGTAAAGATTGCTTGAGGAGGCAACTTTTTCTAGAGTTAAGCGGTAAGCCCTTTTTTAAACAGATGCTTGAGGGGCTTTATTTAAATCATAACTGATATAAAAACTTCTGAGCACTAGGGTAAGGATCAAGGGAATGAGGGCCATGTGGAGTGGTTGCGGGATTAATACCCAAAAAAGGAGCAGGCACAAATTGAGAAGGGCAATGAATTTGTATGCATGACTGAGGGCCTTTCGCCATTTTAGCTGATTCAGAAAAAAAATCGCAGGGAGATGCACAGGTAGCGCCCATAATAAATTCCAATTGTACATTGAAAGATGACTCGTCACGCCCCAAAGAAATACAAACCACCAGCCAAAGAGACCAACTATAGAGAATAATAGTATATCTATCCAATGCGTCCGTTTCTTATTTTTAAAGTTTTGATTCGTAACAAATCCAACAATAAAAAAGAGCAATACAAAAGTATTGAAAGGGTCAAATGTACTTTGAGTATATTTTCCATTTTTCATTACATTGATAGCAATGGAGTCTTTGACCAACGGAAGCGTATCCACGATATTTTCAATGGTTCCTCCTTCGAGCGCTAAATGGACATAGTCGGGTAAAAAGAGATAGGTCTCAGCAGAGGCTTCGTTATCAATGGGATGTGCTAAGGCAACATCTATAATAAAATCACCCCAAGGCTGATCAGATAAATAATCATCCATAAGATCTCTGACTGATTTTTTTGGAACTTTAAAAGAGAGGTCTAAGGTTGCTGTGGGCACCACTTCTTGTATGATGTCTCGAATTTTAGTAGCACAATTATCGTAGACATAATTATAAAGATAAGTCCTGTTTTCTGGGAGATTATTGTGCTCTAGAGAATTAAAGAAAGCTTGATTTTCAGCCTGACTTAGGTTGAGGACTTGCTCTTTAACGCTTCGATTTTGTTTGATGTAAAAGGATTTTACATTTGGATATTTTTGGGTACGCCCTATGCTATACAACATTTTTCCTCGTGCGAAATTCCAAAAAAAGTTAGTTTGTTCAAAATCAAATCGACCCCAGTCATACATCCAATCCATGTCAAGGAGTGGATCAAAGACCCTGATGCCATTATGACCGAAGGCAGACCAGAGTTCGCCTTGGTAAGGGCCAAAAGTGATCACGCTGATTTGTGCCTCCTCAGAGAGCTTTATGGGTTGGTTTTGACTGCTCGATTTAAATGCAGTTCCAAGAAAGCAGAGGAGGCTAAAAATAAGGGTAAAAGCACGAAACGTTGAAGGCATAGTATCTTGTTGGATTTTTTATTTTTTTAAGGATCTTAAAATTAAATATAAATTGAATCAATGGGGGGTTATTATAATTAAAAAAAGGTTGGCAACCTTGAATGAGCCTAATAAGATAACTACCAATATTTTTGAATGCTTTTTAATAGGTCATCATGTATGTTCCCTGCGGCAACCAATTCTCGACCAAAAAGCGCGTTATTTCCTCCAGAGAAATCAGTTACACTGCCACCAGCTTCTTGTACTAAGAGTATTCCAGCCGCAATATCCCAAGCGTTTAGGTTGTACTCAAAAAATCCTTCACACCTGCCGCAGGCTACATAGGCAAGGTCTACCGCAGCACTTCCCAGCCTTCTCAAGCCATGTGAGTGCATCATCAAATCTTTGATAATGGCTAGGTAGTTATCTAATTTATCGGATTGGTAATAAGGGAAGCCCGTTGCCAGTAGGCTATTGGATAAATCTTGGGTAGGGGCCACACGGATTGGGTTATCGTTTAAAAAAGCACCTCCACCTTTCCAAGCATAAAAGAGTTCATTTTTATTTAATTCATAAACGATACCTCCCACAATATCTTTGCCTTGTAAGAGCCCAACGCTGATAGAATATATGGGCAGACCATGTATGAAATTAGTTGTGCCATCTAGGGGATCGACAATCCAGGTAAATTCTTTTTGATCATCATCAGCGGTATCTTCTTCGGTGATAAATCCGGCTTCTGGTAGGATATTTTTTAAATCAGTAACTAATTTTTTTTCGGCTTCTTTATCCACGTAGGAAACTAGGTCATTCTTACCTTTGAGAACTACTTTATTGAGATCAAAAGATTGGGCCTCGTTTTGAATCCATATGCCCGTTTTTTGAAGAGCTGGAAGGGCCTCTTTAATGATTTTTTCTAAGTTCATTTGATAGCATTACCCGATAAAACAATGACAAATTCTCCTTTGGGTTTGTGACTTTCAAAATGGGTACGTACCGAGGATAAGGAACCGTTTATAGTTTGTTCGAACTTTTTACTCAATTCCCTGGAAACAGACACTTTACGATCCTCCCCGTAAGCAGCTTCAAATTGTATTAATGTTTTTAGTATTCGATGGGGGGACTCATAAAAGATTAGGGTCCTTTCTTCATTTTTTAATGAATTGATTCTGGAGGCACGTCCTTTCTTTTGGGGGAGAAAGCCTTCAAAAACAAATCGGTTATTGGGAAATCCAGATTTAATAATTGCCGGAATGAGGGCGGTTGGACCGGGTAAGGCTTCTATTTGAAGTTGAGCATCAAGTGCTGATTTGGCCAATAGATAGCCGGGATCAGAAATACCTGGACTTCCAGCGTCAGAAATAAGAGCAATTTTGACACCTTCCTCTAATTTTTTGATCACGACCTCGGTTTGTTGATGCTCGTTGTGTGCATGAAAACTTTTCATGGGTGTTTGAATCTCATAGTGTTTAAGCAAAACTCCGCTTGTACGCGTATCCTCGGCTAGTATGAGGTCTACAGTTTTCAGTACTTCAATGGCTCTAAAGGACATATCCGCAAGATTTCCGATAGGGGTTGGTACCAAAAAAAGAGCGGTATTATCCAGCATCTTCTAAAAGGCCATCTATGGCTTGTGCCAATTCTCGATCTTTGTTAGTGATGATATTACCTGCATCATGTGTAGAAAGATTGATGATGACCACATTGTATTCATTGGACCAGTTGGGATGATGATTGAGCTTTTCAGCTTCGATAGCGACTTGCGTCATGAATGAAAAAGCCTTACTGAAATTTTTGAATTTAAAAGTTCGTGTGAGAGTTTTATGATCTTCTTTCCACATAGTTATATTGCGATGATGCCTTCTATTTGATAGACTTGGTTATAAATATCAATTACTTTATCACTCGATTCCATTTCCACGCTGAGCGTGATACTAATAAATTTGTTATTAGCACTTGTTTTTATTTTGAACGCCACTTTTGGAAGTAAATTGATCAGTGCTTCTTTCTTGTTCAAGGGGACAATAAACTTAAACATATAATTGCAGGGGAAGTCATGATTGGCTTCCAGGTTTTCTTTAAATTGTTGAACGTCGCAATTCATTAGATGAAGATCTAAAAGTCTGTCATGCGACAGGCTTTAGGGGTATAATTTTTTTTGATCAATAAAACTTATATCTATTATCTACTATTTCAACAGATTCAATGAGTGCATTATAGATGTTTTGATAGGTAAAAGGATCTTCTCTTCTTCTTACTTCTGTTTGTGCATTGAGGACAACATTCCTGTAGGCTTCGTAGTCACTAAGTTCTTCTAACGAGGTTTTAGTTGTGACCGTGAGCATAATTACCCCATTCTGTATCTTAAAAGGGGCGGTGGCTTCTCCTTCTTCCAGGGAAAAAGCAACACCAATAGCCTCTGGAGCAAATCCAATATTTGGAATATTATTGGCACTTAAATTCAGGTCAGCTACGCCAATTCTCCCCCCAGATCCATAGGCCGTATTCATTTCATCATAAGGGCCAGTCAATGCTGATAAGCGAGAGATAATCAGCTCGGCCTTTTTATCATCTAGTACTTTTCTTTTCAGTTCATTGGTTACATCTTCCATTTGGGCAGTACCTTCTTCTTGTGCTCCCGTTTGGATGGCTACAACGTATCTTTTGTCAAGTTCAAAAACTTCGGATACTTCACCATTTGAGGCTTCATTGAACAACCAAAACACGATATTTCGAGCGTCTGCAAGGCCTCCTATTAATTTATCATCCTTACTTACTTTTAAGGCCTTACGAATTTCATAACCCTTCTCAGTGGCAGTTTCGATAAAAGTACTCTCGTTTGAAGTTTCTGACGCAAATAATTCTGCTTGGCGATAAATGGTGTTGAGTGTTTGATCTGATGAAAACAGTTCTTTTTCAATCTGAGCAATTTTGTAAATGGTATTTGTTTTTGCCTCTGTGACCTCAATGATATGGTAGCCAAATGTGGTTTCAACTATACTGGAGAAGAGCCCTTTGCCTCGCTTGGAAAAAGAGGCATCTTTGAATTTTTGATCAAAATCTGAATTTTCACCAAACCACCCCAAATCCCCACCTCTCGACGCGGTACCATCAGTGCCGTAGATCCGAGCCATTTCAGCAAAGTTAGCACCCCTTTTGATTTCTGCTAAGACACGCTGTGCCTCTTTTTTGGCTTGGGCCTTAGCTGAACCACTTTCATTTTCGGCTTTGAACAAAATATGACTTGCACGTAAATAGAATTCATCTCCTTGCTGAATGTTACTTATTTTGTAAACAGTATAAGCGTCATTGGATAAGATGAGATCAGACACATAACCTACTTCGAGAGCGTCCGGATTTAAATTTAACCATGACGGTAAGTTATTCGGGTTATAGGTGCCAAATGGGGTAATTCCGTCAGAGTTAATTTCGGCAAAAACAGAATCATTTTGTCCAGATAAAAGGGTTTCCCTAATAACCATCATTTCTTCTTTTACAAAAGCGGTATCTTCGGATGATGGAGCGATGGGAAATATAACGTATTTGGCATCTTTAGAAGCGTCTCTTTTGTATTGATCCGCATTTTTACGGAGATAGGATTCAATTTCTGATTCCGTTACTGTCACCAGCGAATCGTTTACAGAGAAGAACGGCACATATAAATAGGCAGCCGTCAGACTTGCATTCTTTTTATAAGCTACTTTGGCTTCATGAATGTTAGCATACTTAGTTAAGGCTAATAAATTTTCGTATTTAGTTAACCGCCTAGATGCCGGTAGAGAGGCTTCAAAAGTGAGCCATGACTGTCTTTGTTGTGGTGGGGCATTATTGAGCTGCTGTAAAAAGCTAATGATATTTTGTTTATCGAAAACCCCTGTATTGGGGTCAGCGAATATTTGTCTGATTTGGGGATGGATATTTACTCCTTGAACCATATCTATCAATTCGGGGGTGGTTACATCCAAGCCGAGAGCAGCATACTCTTCATCAAATATATTCTCAATAATAAACTGTTGCCATGCCTGCTGTCTGATTTGTTCCAAATCTTCCGCTAATGGACTTCTACCTGTATTTAGTTGAAAATTTTGAGAGAGTTCGTCAACTTTTTGTTGAAACTGGGGATAACTAATGGTGTTAGAATTAATTTCGCCGATCTCGTTAGAGCCCCCATTAAAAAAGGAATTTCCTTGAAATAAATCCGTAAGAATGAATGAGAACATAGAAAAAGCAACAAAACCAACAACGATTTTACCAGCTTTTTGCCTAAGTGTGTTAATCAACGCCATATTATTTTTTTGTTTAAAACAAGGAACGCAAAAATAGCGTTTTGAATGGAATATAAAAATGATCTAAACCATTGATTTACAATGGGTCCTTATAATTTTGTATTGTGAGCCGAACTTGATCGATTCGATTGTCCTCCATGTTGATTATTTGAAAAAGGAAATGATCGATACCAATCTCATCTTGGATCGTAGGAATATCTTCATTTTTAGCTAAAATAAGCCCACCTAAAGTATCATAATCGCCTTTAGGCAATGACCAATTATATTTTTCGTTGAGGGCGTCGATTTCGTGCCGAGCACTCAGAAGGTAAATGTTTTCTGCGATTTTTTGTTCAATTAAAAACTCATCGTCATGCTCATCCCTTATCTCACCAAAGATCTCCTCCATGACATCTTCTATACTCACCAAACCTGCGGTACCACCAAATTCATCTACTACCAGTGCCAGGCTCTTTTGGTCAGCAATGAGCTTAACCAAAAGTTCATTGGCAGGCATTGTTTCTGGAATAATCAATATCGTGGTTAATATGTCTTTTATTGATTTGGGCTTTTTAAACATTTCTAAAGAATGACAATAGCCAATAACATTATCAATATTTTCTTTGTATACGATGATTTTGGAGTGGCCACTGTCAATAAAAGCAGCACTAAGCTTAAGTAAATCATCATTAATGTCAACCGCGATAATTTCTGTTCTGGGAATCATACATTCTCGAACTTGGATTTCTTTGAATTCGATAGCATTATTAAAAAACTTCACATCGATCTCTTGATCTTCGATTTCAGAATGCTCCGTATTCTTCTTGATAAAGTTGTTGAGATCGGTCAGGGCAAATAAGGATTGATTCTCAGCATAGGAAAGTTGAAAAATTCGAGTAACAATGAATTTGGAAATGATCTCAACCATCCAAACCAATGGAGACATGAGTACGAACAGTCCCATCATAGGAAGAGAAAATATTCGAAGTAAGGTGTTTGGATTTAATAAAAAAAGACTCTTAGGGAGGAATTCGGCGGTGATTAATACAATAAATGTTGCGATTAAAGTTTGTATGACTAAGGCAATGATCGGGCTATCTATCCAATGGGGAAGGGTGTTGAGAATTCTAGGCTCTAACAGATTTGCCATAAGGATACCGTACAAGACTAAGGCTAAATTATTACCGACCAAAGTAGTGGATAAAAAACGGGCACGATGCCTTTGAAAATAGGACAAAGAAGAAGCCATTAATCCTTTCTTTTGAGAGAGCATCTCAATTCTTAATTTATCTGCTGATATATATGCGATTTCCATACCAGAAAAGAATCCGGAAAAAATTAAACATATACAAATCATTAATAGAGGATCGATGATCATCTCTTTTTAGATTTTTTTACTTTTTTTTTCTTATTTTTTTTTGGATTTTTTTCTGACATATTTTTTTCAGTGTGGAAAGAAATAATAAGGCAATACTAAACATGAAAACCCCGTAGGAATTTTCAATTCCTAAAAATAAGGCTTCATAAAGTCCAATGAGGAAAAATCCAATGGCCGAATAAAAAATAATTGCATTTTTTTTAGTCAAAGCTGGGGTGGGTCTTAGTTATATATCCTCTTCTTCTATTTGGATCGTTCCAGCGGGTTCCAAGATTTCATAAGATGAAAAATCTTGATTGGCAGACAAGCCTTTGCCCGTATGAACTTCACCATCCGAAATAATGGTAACAAAATTATCGGTATAAAATTTTTCTTCTGCAGGACTCCAAAACAATAATTCTGTATTGAGTTCATCACCAGTGTCTACATTTTTAACTACGACATTTCCATCTCCTTTGTAAAGGTTTTCTTTAGCATTGAAATCCGCAGAGTTTGAGCGAAAGGTACAAATGGGCTTGTTAGGGGAGGAGTAATACTCCAATACTAGTCCATTGGGCCAACCTTTATCACCATTTCCAAATTGTAATTGGTCAGGGGCCTTCAGTCGAAGAATTAACTTACCTGAGTCGGTCATCATGGTATTTACATTTGACATCTCCATGATGGGGCCATTATATATTTCCTGATTGAGCAACTCTTTTCTACTCTTACAAGAAGTTTCACCAACTATACAAAGAGCCACTAGAACACAAAAAAGAGCAAAAAAATGATTCCAGCCCATTTTTGAATGGAGTTTAATTTTCAGGTCTTCTTTTGAGTACAATACTTTCATTAATCCAGCAACCTAATTTGATGGTCTGCCCTTCTTCATACTCATCAGTAAAAATATTTTCAATTGTAGGGAAATAAGCTTCGGTTTTTTTCATATTCTGATAATCTCCAGCTCTTTTGTATGCATTGTATGCAGCGATGTAAATAGCGTAGTCAACTGTTTTAAATTCTCCCTGCTTACATTCTTCAAAGCTAGATAGATATAGGTTTCCGATCAGAATATGAGCTTCGCTCATGGAGGGATCTGCCGAAAGGGCTTTTCGGCAATTACTTCTTGCAGTACTTTTCAATCCTTCCTTCTGATCTAATATTGCCAATTTAAGATAAATTTCAGCTTTTTTGGTCGCATCTTCCGTGAGCGATATGGCTTGGTTGTAATACTCAATGGCATTTCGTCGATCATCTTCTTTTGAGGCACGTGATGCGAGGAATTTCGATATGGCAAAATCAGGAGAATTTTGATTTATAATTTTAGCCGCTTCGAAAGCCAATGGGCGATCCGTACATTTATTTTGGAGCATGAGCTTAAATATTTTTGAGGCTACTTTTATATCCCCTGTTTCGGCCAATTTTGGTCCTAATAGACTTTCAACATAATCACAACTTAAATCGATCGTTAAGGTGAGGAGTTTATCCACATTTTCCGCGACCCTTTCTAGAGAAGTGCCTTTAATTAATCTTGCTATTCTTCCATCCAAAGCATCCATTAAGCTTGCAAACAGTATCGCTACGACCGCAAGTGCAAGCCGGTGGCTTTAAACCTGCGCACTACATCCATATAGGCAACAAAATTATTGGTTGAGAAATCGGCACCACTGAGAGCAAAAGTCTTTTCGAATAAATCCAGTAGTTCAACATATTTGGATTTATCCCCTTTATAAAACTTATAAGCGGGAAAGGCCTTACGATTCAGAACGGAGGCTTCATTGCCAAAATATTCAATTCTCAAATCATACATCTCCAGAGCTTTTGCTTGATAAGCAGCTTTCTGAGCTTTATCTGACTCTTTATCTGCTAATCTGCTATAAATTTTCGCTCCATTTTGATAAAGAGACTCATTTAAATCAGGTGTATTCTCGAGGAGCCAGGCGTGCGGTGTTATTGCGTCTGCATATTTTTCTACTTTGACCATGTCTGTATATATGGCATTATTTTCTTTTGCGACATCAATTTGCTCACCCCAATTCCAACCGGCTTGGCTAAAAACATTTGTACTTATTAAACAAACTAAAAGAAGTGTTCTTATTATTAACTTATTCATTTTATTTAAAGGTATTAATTGTATTTTCTTTTTATAAACCATTTTTCATTTATGGTTAGGCCTAAAACCATTTGCATGAATGATTCATTGACCAATCCATTCTCAATAGTCCCTCTTTCCCCGAGTTTGATAGCAACATCTAAGGTTGACAAGCCAGCCACAGGGAAAGAAGCACCAAAATTAATGCCAAACTCATTAATACTGTTATTTTGGACTAAATAAGGTAGTTTTCCATAGTTGAATCCAAAGCGGTAAGTGACCCGTTTCAAATAATTGGTAATATTTCGACTATCGGGCGTCATTTCACCGCCGAGAATAAATTCTTGTGTATTTTGGACTCGTGTATTGTTTGTGCCATTTGAAGTCCAGTTGGCTAAGTTAATGTCTAATCCAATTTTATACTTTTCAATCAATCCATAGGAGATACCAAAACTTAATTTTTTGGGTAAATCAAAGGTGATGGCTTCTTCATTAGATATGGGCATTGGTGAACCGACTTGGAGCACGCTATTTTCTATATATACCTAGATAGAAACACATTCTTTAAGCCTTTAAGTTGGCCTGAGTGTTGATAGGTGATTCCGAAATTCATCTCATGCGTTTCGTTAATCTTCATTTTATGAGCTAGGGCAACAGAAAACAAAAAAGATTTATAGGTTTCATTGGATGATAATTGGGTGTAATATCCCATACTGCTGGAATCCGAAGCTAAGGAACTCTGATTTTGCTTGTCGATTGCACCAAATACATACATCAAATTAAAACCAATGTTTGTGGAATTAAAAATGCGAAATCCATTTGACCAAGCAAATTGGGAAAGGCCGCCGCTTCCAATGAATATATTATCTGTGCTTTCCGTCGGCGTTGCGTCGGTAACCTCACTACTGCCTCCAAACTCATAATCCGCGGTACTAAAGGGGAGTAAGGAAAAGGCAGAGCCCCATTTACCATTCAATAAGGGGGTAAAGAATACCATATGCTTGATACTGCCCGTTTTTTTGGATCCATTTTCTAGCTCACTTTTATAGGTTCGAGCTTCTCCCTGAAGTCCTACATTAAAGGAGCTGAGCTTATTATAAGTAAGCCATGCTGGGTTCTGAAGATTTATATTGAAACGGTGAGGCATTCCTGTACCTAGTCCTCCCATGGCTTGGTTATGAGCGAGGCCATTATTGTTGAGTTCGCCAATTCCGTAGATCGCATAAGTACTTGCTACGTGTTGACTATTGCCTTTCAGGCAAAATAAGACAATGGATAAGGTCAATAAATATTTAAATATCCTCATTATTGATTAAAATTTGATTCAATCCCAAGGGGACTAAATTTGAGCGCACAAAGATGCTACCTTTTACGTTGCTTTCAAAAAGTACGGCATCTCCACCTGTCATTAATACCCTTAAAGCCGCATATTTTTCTTTTAAAAGCGAAACGATCCCATTAATTTCATTTTTCATTCCATTTTTTGCACCAGAAATCATACCGGAAGCGGTTGATTTTCCAATCAACACCCATTCATATTGATCGCTTTGCGCTGTTACATCGGGGAGTTGCTCCGTCATTTCATGCATAGCTTTGAGTCGCATTTTGAATCCAGGACTAATAATTCCCCCCTCAAAGCTGTTGTTGATGAGAAGGTCATAGGTGATACAGGAGCCGGCATCAATGATCAGTAGATCTTCTGATGGAAAAAGGAAGTGGGCGCCAACGGCACTGGCAATCCGGTCACGGCCTAGGGTTTGGGGCGTATCATAGTTAATACGAATAGGTAATTTTGAATGTTCATTGAAAACGAAGACGTCATCACCAAAAATATTCTTTATTTGTTCCGAATTATGCTTTACGGAGCATACAATGGTATTTTGATTTTTTGGAAGGGCTGTTACCAATGATTCTACCCGATCCCAAGTTTTAGATTCTAAAATTAAATCACCTTGAACCTGAGAGGACTTTATGCGACTGTTTCCAATATCAATTACGAAGTTTGATTTGTTACTCAAAGAATAAATCGTTAATTAGCAAATATAATGAATGAACTATCAGCAGTTGGCGTAATGTCCGGATCTTCACTTGACGGTCTTGATATATGTTATTGTGACTATAAATATATTGAATCAAAATGGCAGTTTCAAAACTTGAATGGAGAGACCATTCCTTTCCCTAGGGATATTTATGGTCTTTTGCTAAAGGCCAGAGACCTTTCTGGAGAGGAACTCGTAAAGCTAGATGTGCGTTTGGGTATTTGGATGGGACAGATGATTCGGGACTTTTGTCAACGGCATGATTACCGACCACAAATTATAGGGTCTCATGGGCATACGGTTTTTCATCATCCAAAACAGGGATACAGTATTCAGATTGGTAGTGGTCAAGCCATCGCCAGCTATGCCAAGATACCTACCCTAAATGATTTTAGATCTAAAGATGTTTTATTGGGGGGCGCTGGTGCCCCACTGGTACCCATAGGTGATAAACATCTATTTTCAGTCTATGATGTTTGTATTAATTTAGGGGGAATTGCCAACCTAACCATCAATTGCGAGCCATTGCCGAGGGCTTTTGATGTGGCGCCTTGTAATCAGGTATTAAATAAAATTGCCAATCGCATGGGAATGCCATTTGATCAAGACGGAAAAATGGGGCGTTCGGGGACTTTTTTGAAATCGTGGCATGCTTCCTTAGAAACCCCTCATTTTTATCAAAAAAAAGGTCCCAAATCAATCAGCAATGAATGGGTGGAACAAGAGGTACTGAGCAAATTTCCTGATCGAGAAGATCCAAAGGATCTCGCATACACTTATTGTAAATTTGTTGGAGATCGGATAGCAGAAAGCCTCTTGGAGGTGGATTTTAATACCGTCCTTGTTACCGGCGGAGGGGCTCATAATAAAGCTTTATTAGAGGCTATAGAAGAAGCCTTGGGTGTAAAGGTAGTGGTGCCAATAGCAGAGATCATTAACTTTAAAGAAGCCTTAATTTTTAGTTTTATGGCAGTTTTGAAATTGAGGAAAGAGGTGAATGTGTTAAAATCAGTTACGGGCGCATCAGCAGATAGCTCGTCAGGTGTTTATTACAGACCTTGATGAACACTAAGGTTTGATTATAAATTAAATAAATGGCTATTGAGGGACTTTAAAGTTTTTTCTTTCAAGTTGTTCTTTACAAGAAGTGAGATGTTGTTTCTACTCCCACCATAAGAAATCATTCGAATAGGAATTTCTTCAAGGGCTTTAAAAATCTCACTACTGATCCCTTTTTGCTCTGCTACCATATCTCCTACGATACAGATTATGGTTTGATTGACATCAACTTCTACTTTCCCATACTTTTGAAGATCTTGAATGATTTGCTCAAGAAACTTTGGGTCATCTATGGTTATAGAAACGGCAATTTCCGAGGTAGTAATCATGTCAATTGGGGTTTGATACTGCTCGAAAACTTCAAAAACTTTTCGGAGAAAGCCATACGCCAAAATCATCCTGGAAGATTTGATTTTGATAGCGGTAATACCGTCTTTAGCGGCAATGGCTTTGACTGTTTCAGGATTTTGATTAGAGGTAATGAGTGTACCATATGCGAAAGGTTTCATGGTATTTTTTATTCTTACAGGAATGTCAAATTGCTGTGCAGGTATGATACAGGTCGGATGTAAAATTTTTGCCCCAAAATAAGCCAACTCACCTGCTTCTTCAAAGGACAAATTAGAGATGGGTTTGGTATTATCTACGATTCTAGGATCATTATTGTGCATGCCATCAATATCGGTCCAAATTTGGATTTCTTGGACATTTAGGGCCGCACCCATGATGGTTGCACTATAATCACTGCCTCCTCGGTTTAAGTTATCAATACCCCCCGAACAATTTCGACAGATAAACCCTTGTGTGATATGTAATTCATAAGCCGTATTTTGATTGAGTAAACTTTCTAATTTAGCCGAAATTAAAGCCATATTAGGCTCTTCAGATTCGTTAAGATACATGAACTCAGAAGCTGGAATTAATCCTGAAGAGCCAGGATGTTTTTCATTTAAATAGGTTTGGAAAAGATGGGTTGAGATCAATTCACCATTTACTACGATAATTTTAAGAATTTGGTTGTAGAAGGGCTGATGAATGAGCCGATGCATTTCATCAAAATATTGATTAACTATTTTAAAAGCTATTTTTTTATTTGAAGCTTCAGTGAGTAGGGATTGTATGAACGGGTCGTAGGTTGCTCTTAATTCTTCCAGTCGGGCAAGGGCGCCATCAATATTTCCTAACCGGAAAAGATCACCAATTTCCACTAAGGTATTGGTAGTACCGGATATGGCTGATAAGACGATAATTTTTTTTTCGTTATCCGCAGTAATCAATTCCGCTACGTGCTTCATTCGATCTGGTGTACCAACTGAGGTACCCCCGAATTTATAAACTTTCATGTTCTTAAATAATATTCAACATTTTAATTCCGGTCATGGCCGCTTCATCTCCTTTATTTCCATGCTTACCGCCGGATCGGTCGATGGCTTGTTGTAGTGTATGGGTAGTTAAGACACCAAAGACAACAGGTTTATGAAACTTTAGGTTTAAAGAAGTAATGCCTTGGGCAACGGCATTACATATGAAATCGAAATGGGGAGTCTCACCTTGTATCACACAACCTAAACAAAGGACGGCATCAATATGTTGATCTTGTGCCAAAGTCTGGGCGCCCAGCGTTAATTCAAAACTACCAGGGACGCTCCTAATGATGATATTTTCTTTTTTAGCACCGTATTTAAGCAGGGTCTCAAGGGCACCAGACATAAGAGCATGGGTGATTTCATCATTCCACTCGGAAACCACAAGACCAAATTTTTTTGATGTGATGTCAGGCAGATCACTGTCAATGAAAGTACTCAAATTTTTTATTGTACTCGCCATAAGTGAGAATGAGGGTAAAGTTAGCTTAGCTTTCTATTAGTTATTTTCGTGATGAGCTTGATTATTCTACAATTAACCCTTCTAATCTCGCCTTTTGCTTTTGAGATTCCTGAAATAAGACAGAAAATCTGTATTCACTTATTATTTTATCATGGGCGTTTATAGCTTCTTTTAAATCACCTTTTAATTCCAAGGCAAGGGCGTATTTATTTAAATAATAAGGGGAGAAATCTTTATTAGCCTTGTGCAGTGCCGCTTTTTTAAAATAATTGCTTGCCTTTTCAAAGTCATCTAATTCCATATGGGCGTCTCCGATCAATGAATAAGACCTGGCTTGCAGGAGAAAATCATTACTTTTAAAATCGTTAAGATATCTTATGGCGTTGTTAAAATCTTTTAAGCGCATATAAATAGCACCTGTATAAAAGTTAGATAGGTTGGAAGCATCTGTTCCCGAATAGAGTGAAATAATATCTAGGAATCCATAATTATTACCATCCCCATTGAGGGCCAAGCCAATGCTATCCGCTTCAAAGTAGTAGACGGCCTGAAACATTTCTTCTTGTGCTTCAGCATTTTTATTTTTGTTGAGATAAGAAAAGCCCAAGAAAACAAATAGGACTAAACTGGCGATCCCAATTGAGATAAATACGATATTTTGATTTTTTTTATCGTTAAAAAATGCTTCTGTTTTGCTGATTATTGCTTCAGGATTCTCGATGAGATCTAATCCTTTTGATTCTTTATTCTTGGACCTAGCCATTTATGTAATTTTTTTTGAATGTGCAAAGATAATGCAATAATGTGATTTTGAGATTACTCCAATACAAAAGGATAATTCTTTTCTGCATAAACGTCTTGATAGGCATCTGAAGGGTCAGGATAGGGAGATTCTTCGGCAAAAATAACGGCTTCGGCCACACGCGCCTTTAGTTTTACGTCCATTTCTTTGAGAACTTTCTCAGTCGCATATTTTTTATTTAATATCACATTTTTTATTTGTTCGATAGGGTCTCGGTCTTTGTAAGAAGCCACTTCTTCTTTGGTCCTATACTTGGCTGGATCTGACATAGAATGACCTTTGTATCTGTAGGTCCTGAATTCAAGTAAGGTGGGACCATCCCCGCGGCGCGCGCGCGCCGCCGCTTCTGTAACTGCGTTGTGTACCGCCTCAACACTCATGGCATCAACTGCGGCAGAAGGGATGTCATAAGCTTCCCCCAACTGATGAAGTTCGGTGACATTGGAGGTTCTTTCCACAGAAGTTCCCATCGCATAGCCATTGTTTTCTATCACGAAGATAACAGGAGTTTTTTGTGTCATCGCAAGATTTAATGCTTCGTGAAAAGCCCCCTGTCTTACGGCCCCATCTCCCATATAGCAGATGCACAAATTACCCGTACCTTTGTATTTTTCTGCGAAACCAAGGCCAGCGCCCAAGGGAATTTGACCTCCTACAATTCCATGCCCTCCCACAAAACCGACTTCCTTATCAAACATGTGCATCGAGCCACCTTTTCCCTTTGAGACACCGGTTGACTTGCCGAATAATTCTGCCATGATGTATTTTGGATCCGTACCCAGGGCGATAGGATGAGCATGATCTCGGTAAGAAGTGATGTATTTATCCCCTTTGATAAGCGCAGAAACTGAACCTGCTGCACAGGCCTCTTGGCCAATGTACAGGTGGCAAAATCCTCTTATTTTTTGTTGGCCGTACAATTGTCCTGCCTTTTCTTCAAATCTTCGCATGAATAACATTTGTTCATACCAATTCAAGTAAGTTTCTTTAGAAAAGGCTACTTTGTTTTTTTTTTTTGTTTTCGCTACCATACCTCCTGCGCTCTTATGTAAAATTCTTTAATTTGCCCTAAACAATTTAAGGAAGACAAAAATAATTAAAATATACTGTTCTTCAAATTTAATGAAAATCAAAGCACTTGCACTTCAAAATTTTAAGAATTACGAAAATTTGGCCTTGGAATTTTCGGAGGGGATTCAGTTATTCCTCGGTCAGAATGGTATGGGGAAAACGAATTTATTAGATGCCTTACATTATTTGACCTTCACGAAGACCGCTTTTATAAATACAGATAATCAGAATATCAGAAAAGGAGCCTTGTATTTTCTTGTGAAAGGGAATTTTGAAAATGACGGAAAATACCATGAAGTGATTTGTTACCATGAGGCGAGGAAAAAAAAGGTAATCAAACTCAACGGGTCTCCCTATGATCGGATCATTGAACACATTGGCAAATTACCTTTAGTATTGAGCACCCCCTATGATAGCGATTTGATACGGGAAACCAGCGAGGTTCGCAGAAAGTGGATAGATGGTTGTATTGCCCAATACAGTCAAGAATATTTAGCTGATTTAATGGTATATAATAGAATTTTGAGTCAAAGAAACGCATTGCTGAAGAGCATGGAGGGTCATTTAAATGGCTCCAATAGTTCTCTTTTGGACACTTATGATACCCAATTAATTACGTTGTCCAAAAGCTTGAGTCAGGTACGTGCAGATTTTGTCAATATGTTTATTCCTTTTTTGAGCGCCAATGAAGGGCTGATTGTTTTTGAACGCGAAACATGTTCAATGACTTACCAATCTCAAGTATTGGCAGTGGATTTTGAGCGTACATTTTTAGAAAGTCGAAAGAAAGATCTTGTCACCCAACGTACAAATGTAGGTTCACACAAGGATGATTATTCCTTTTTGATGGATGGGCAGCCTTTAAAAAAGTTTGGATCTCAAGGGCAACAAAAAAGTTTTCTAATTGCGTTAAGGCTTTCGCAATATGATTATTTGGCTAAAGCGACGAAGACAAAGCCGATGTTACTTTTGGATGATGTTTTTGATAAACTAGATGATGAGCGTATTGAGAGACTCACAGATTTACTAAGCGATTCGGTAAGATTTGGTCAAGTATTTATCACAGATGCTCGAAAAGAAAGGACATCTTTGCTTTTGAAAGACAAGTACAATGCTAAAATATTTGAAATAGAAAATGGAAAGGTAAACAGTTATGGAGCATGACCGCACCCAAAGCTTACGAGAGGCTATTGGTAAATATTTAAAAGAAGAAAAGCTCGAGGGGAAGCTAAATGAGCATAAACTTATTGGTATGTGGCAGGAACTCATGGGGCCTACTATTGCGAGTCGTACGGCTCGAATGTTTATCAAAAAAAAGACACTCTATGTTAACATGAATTCAGCGCCACTAAAACAAGAACTGAACATGTCTAAGGCTAAGGTCTTAAAATTAATTCATAAAAAGGTGGGTATAGACATCATTGATGATGTTAAATTCCTTTAGTGAGCTGTTATTTTATTTTTTTTAGAGGGATTTCTTTTTCTCGGAATGAGAAATGATATATCAAATAATAACTGAATCCCATGTTGGCTGTTTTTTCATCGGTACCACTTTTCCAATGTCTACCCCAGCCGGGGATATCAAAAGGGATGAATTGATCCGGAGCAGAAATGTTTTTCATAATTTCTATGCGCAGGACGGAGCCTAAAAAAACATTTTTCCAAACCTGTACATTGAGCCTTAATAGTATTTCTGTCCAATGGGCTGAAATATTTTGATTTGAGAATTGTAAGGTTTGGGTACCGAACCAAAGATTTTCCTCTGTAAAATCCAATTGGTCAGAAAACCTACTTTGTGCATATCTTAGACCTAACGAAATCATATTTCTATATTCGTTAGATGGGATGAGATTATAATCGATGCCCCACTTTAAAAAAGCTCCTTGGTTGGTATATTCGTAAGTTTTTATTCGGTTTATTTGTTCTACTCCACCCTCAAAGGCAAGGAGGAATCGGTGAAAATCGAGGTCGATCATTCCACCCAAAGAACTTTTATGGGGCTTTATAGCCGTCCCCATTAATCTAGAGACATCGATACCAACATGCAACCTTGAGGGATTCCAATCTGGTTTAATTCGCACAGTATCTGCTGTTTGACTCATCCCAATAAAAGGGAGAAGCGTAAGGAATAGAATGTTATAGATAGATTTCAAAATTGATAGGAACATAATCGAGATGAACTTCTGATCCAACGATTACCAGTGAGTCAAAAGATTGATAGCTTGTATCTAAGTCATAAAACCTAATGGTAGCCTCACAATAAAGGTCATAAATGAGGGGTTGGCTTTTATAACCGATGGCTAATGAATAAAGGCTACTGTCTGTGTAATAATGAAAGACCGCTTCAGTGTTTTCAACAGGCAATGGGAGAAGCATACCTATAAGTGTGTCTCGATCTCCTGGCAATCGACCAAAACCTTCCAAAATGATCGAATCAAACGCAATGATTTTACTTTCACCACTTAGCATATCAAAGGTGGCTACCGCATAATTTCCATAAGGATCCAATGTACAATCCTCAACCTCATTACAGGATTCGAATAGGCAAAAACCAAAACTTAAAAAGAATAACCAAAATCGCATTATTTACAAAGTTAGTGAATGGATGCTCATCTTGGATGCTTAAGCGACTCCATTTGTGTTAGCTTTGTAAAAAATTAATATTATTTTGTGAAGACCAAAGGAAAACAGAAGGATAAGGTGAACATCGTTACACTTGGGTGTTCCAAGAATATTGTCGATTCAGAAGTTATGTTGACCCAATTAAAAGGCAACCAAATTGATACCACCCATGAGTCAGAAAGTGATGATGCCAATATAGTGGTAATCAATACCTGCGGGTTTATTGATAATGCAAAGCAAGAATCAATCGATACGATATTGAGGTATGTAGATGCCAAAGAGGAGGGTATGGTGGAGAAAGTTTTTGTCACGGGCTGTCTCTCGGAGCGCTACAGAGTAGCGCTTCAAAAAGAAATCACAAACGTGGATGGCTGGTTTGGTACGATGGAGCTTCCTTTGCTCCTTAAAAGGTTCAATGCTACCTATAAAAATGAATTGTTGGGGGAACGTATTACCACAACGGCTAACCACTATGCTTATTTGAAAATATCCGAGGGTTGTGATCGACCCTGTACCTTTTGCGCCATCCCATTGATGCGTGGGAAACACGTTTCAAAACCCATTGAGGAGATTCTTTTGGAGGCAAAGAATTTAGTGAAAAATGGGACCAAAGAGATTTTATTAATCGCTCAAGATTCAACTTATTATGGCTTAGATATCTATAAAAAAAGAGCGCTTGCTGATTTGATGAATCAGTTGGCAGATGTAGAAGGCCTTGATTGGATAAGGCTTCACTATGCCTTTCCTAGTGGATTTCCGATGGATGTATTGGATGTGATGGCCAAGAGGAACAATATTTGCAATTATCTGGATATACCCTTACAGCATGGATCAACGCGTATGCTTGAATTGATGCGAAGAGGTACGACTCGGGAGAAAACAGAGGCTCTTTTGAATGTCATAAGAGAGAAAATTCCTAAAATTGCCATAAGAACTACGCTGATCGTCGGACATCCGGGCGAAACAGAAGAAGCATTTATGGAGATGATGGACTTTGTTGGAAAAAATAGATTTGAAAGATTAGGTGTCTTTACCTATTCTCATGAGGAGGATACTCATTCTTATACGATGAAAGATGATGTTCCCGATGAGGTAAAGCAACAACGCTTAGAGGCAATTATGGAATTACAAGAGGGGATTTCCGAAGAAATAAATGCTGAAAAAGTGGGGAAAAAATACCGCGTGTTGATTGATCGGTTTGAGGGAGGACAATATGTGGGTCGTACCGAGCATGATTCGCCTGAAGTGGATAATGAGGTACTTATAAATTCGAATGATAGTTATCTTAGGGTGGGAGATTTTTGTGAAGTAGTCATCACATCTGCATCGGCTTTTGATTTATATGCAAAACCCATAAAACCCTAGGTTAATCATGAAAAGAACACATCTATCGTTACGAAAAGCAGGCTCTTTTTCAAAGATGTTTTTAGATTATATCGAGGGACAAGATGCCTTGAAAGAATTTTATGAGTGGGAGCCTAAAATTGAATCCTTTCAATCTGCAATCACTAATAAAGCATTCAGTCCGACAAAGAGAAAGACGCTTATAAATGCTTTAGAGCGTCAGTATGACAGTTTGAACTGTGCATCAAAACTTTCGGAGAACATTCAAAGCCTTTCAGAAGCGCGTACCTTCACCGTTACAACGGGCCATCAGTTAAATATATTTACAGGTCCTCTTTATTTTTTATTCAAGCTAATCACTACCATTAATTTATCAAAAAAGCTTAAAGCACATTATCCTGATTATCATTTTATTCCCGTCTATTGGATGGCTACTGAAGACCATGATTTTGAAGAAATTAGCTATTTCAATATGTTTGGTAAAAAATATCAATGGACTACCGAACAAACCGGTGCAGTAGGAAGATTTGATCCTTCTTCATTAGCGGAGGTGCTGGATCATGTACGTGAGAACGTCGAGTTATTTGAAAAAGCCTATGGTAGATTTGAAACTTTAGCAGATTCAGTACGATTTTACGTAAATGAACTCTTTGGATCTGAAGGCCTGATGGTGGTTGATGGTGATGATCGTCAATTGAAGGCCCAGTTTGCACCTATAATGAAGGATGATATCCTCCATAAAAATGCGTATCAGAGGGTAAAACAGACCAATGAGCAATTGCTTGATTTAGGTTATAAATCACAAGCATTTAGTAGGCCCATCAACTTTTTCTATCTCGATGATTTTCGGAGACGGATTATTTCTGATGGGGAAAATTTCAGTGTGCTGGACTCAGACATTAAATTTACCAAGCAGGAGATTCTTTCAGAGATTGACCATTACCCAGAGAGGTTCAGTCCCAATGTGATTATGAGACCCGTTTATCAAGAGGTTATATTACCCAATATAGCTTATTTAGGGGGCCCAGCAGAGATCATTTATTGGCTACAATTAAAAGGAGTTTTTGATTACTACAAGATGAGTTTTCCTGTTTTAATGCCTCGAAATTTCGGGATGATTATTAATCAAACCACAGCCAAAAAGGCAAAAAAATTAGGCATAGCTAATGAGCAGCTCTTTCGAAGCAAGCAACAATTGAAAGCAGATTATTTAAGTCGGACAAGTACGCATCAACCTTTTCTAAATGATCAAAAGCAGTCATTCAGTGATTTGTTTGAATCGATAAAAATAAAAGCGGAATTGATTGATCAATCTTTGGGAGGTTATATCGATTCAGAAGGAGTGAAAGCCATAAAGACGTTAGCGCATATTGAGAAAAAGCTTAAAAAATCCTTAGAAAAAAATCACCGAACAGCACTCACACAGATAGAGGGTATTAAGGATAGATTATTTCCGAACGGGGTCCTTCAAGAACGTAGCGAGAACTATTTAAACTTTTATTTTAATAATACAGCGCTAATTCAGGAGCTATTGGATGAATTTGAGCCCTTTGAATTTTCATTTTATCTGTTTTGGGAGGAATAAGTTCAAAAGAGGAATTAAGAAAGCATTTTTTAATGTATCGAAAGATGCTCGATGCTCAGGTGTATATCGAGCGCAATCAGCAGATTCAAAACCTTTGCTTAGCGTTGATGGAAAATCTTAATATTCAATATTTTCACACCTATCTCGCCATAAGCAAAAACAAAGAACCAGAGACACAAACCATCATTCAAGCTTCTTGGTCCTGCGGACGTCAGGTCTTGATATCCAAAACAGATTTTCAAAACCGGAGTATGTCTCATCATACTTATGAGCCGACCGATAAAATCCAAATCAATCGCTATGGAATTCGAGAACCGTTGCATCAGGCTTCTGCTGCTTTAGATGATTTACAAGCGATTCTCGTACCCTTGTTAGTTGTGGATAAGAAAGGGAATAGGATTGGCTATGGAAAAGGCTATTATGACGAGTTATTGAGTGAAATCAGCCATCTAAAGGTTCAAAAGATAGGGTTATGCCTGAGTGGCCCAGTTGATTTAATTCCTTATGTCGAGGCGCATGATGTTGCGTTAGATTATTGTATCACACCCCATAAACTATATCGATTTTGAAAGTAGATTGTTTGATTATTGGAGCGGGCCCGATTGGCCTTGCTTGTGCCATAGCCGCTAAAAAGGCAGGGTTCAGTAACTTGATTGTAGATCGGGGGACTTTGGTTAATTCAATCTATCATTATCCGGCAAACATGACCTTCTTCTCTACTTCAGATAGATTAGAAATAGGGGAAGTCCCCTTTATTTCAAACAGTCCCAAACCTACGAGATCCGAAGCCTTAGAATACTATAGAAGGGTAACACTTGCTTGGGATTTAAAGGTCAATTTGTATGAAGAAATTGTCAGTATCGTTAAGGAAGATCAACTCTTTGACATAAAGACGACAAAAGCTACGCATCAAGCTGCCTCAATTATTGTGGCAACGGGCTTTTATGATTTGCCATTTTTGTTAAATATCACTGGCGAATCCCTTTCTAAAGTGAAGCATTATTATCAGGAGGCACATCCCTATTTTGGAATGAATGTAGCGGTTATCGGATCCGCTAATTCGGCAGTGGACGCTGCCTTAGATACCTACAGAAAAGGGGCAAAAAAGGTAACGATGATTGTTCGAGAAGCTGAAATTGGGTCCAGTGTGAAGTATTGGGCTCGGCCAGATATTATAAATAGAATTGAGGAAGGAGCCATAAAAGCCTATTTTGAGTCAACGATTACCGAGATTCGACAGGATGAGATTGACGTTAAGACACCCGATGATAAGATCACTCTTGTCAATGATTTTGTTCTTGCAATGACAGGCTATCAGCCAGATTTTAATTTTTTAACTTCTATGGGCGTAAGGATAGGAACAGATGTCAATCGAACGCCTTTTCATAATTCTGAAACTATGGAAACCAATGTCTCAGGTATTTTTCTTGCTGGGGTTATTTGCGGAGGTCTAAAAACAAATAAATGGTTTATTGAGAATTCTCGTGAGCATGCTGAATTAATTATTAAAAAATTAATTTCTTGATTTCTTTAATCTTAGAAGGCATCCCTAAATGCGATTTTTTGGTAAGAGGTTGATAAATGGTATTAAGTTACTGAAATTATTATTTTCGGAGTTCATATCAAGAAATAAGTATTTGATTACAGTGTATTTGAAAGAGCTGTCTTGTAGGCCCACCTTAGCTATATGGTTTTGGAGATACTTCTCCAGTGGTTGGTTGTTATAAAGGCATTCTGTGGTGGGATGTCTTTTTTTGTGATTTCGATTAAAGACAGATGTGGTGGTTGTTGATTAAAGTGTGAAAACTTCTTGACCTTTTGAAAGGGCCATTTAATCTCTATCCTTCGATATTATTTGCTCACATCATTAAAATAAACCATGATTTAAGATTCAATATTATTGCAAACTGATAGACTTCTCCTTTTCTCGTTTTAACTAATTTAAAAGTGTGTTTGAACCGTTGAGATTGATATTTAGATACTTCGAAACCTTTTGGATTAGTCTATTAAATTACTTTTTTAATTTTGTATGAGTGATTTAGTAATAGGGTTTGGAGATCCTTCTCCTTTAGTTGGTTTAATGGCATTCTGTGGTGGGATGCCTTTTTTTGAAATCAGCCAAAAGAATTGATTGGAATCAAAAAGAGAGCTAGTAACATAGAAAGGGCAAAGTAAAATGAAAAAAATCGAATTTCTTCTGATACTTATCGTAATGTCAACCTGCGCATTATTGCTATTGATTGTGAGTAATATAATTTCATTGCATCAAACAAAATGAATCCTACCAATGTATAAAAAACATAAAATTTTTTTGGATGAAATGGATTTTTATATGAATCCAAGTCTTTGAGTGAACGATGACAGCTAAAGATGTGTTTGTCCTTTAGTTGTTAAGAAGATCAAATATTATAAGATTTTTGTGTAGGTGTTTCGGTTAATTTTTAAATTCCTCTTTTTAAATTAACTGAGCAATAGTTTAGTCATGGTAATTTTAAATATTAATATTGCCCCATAAAGACAAACAAGCCGGAAATAGACCAGAAATCATAATTACAGTTACTTTTTTTACTAACATGAGGCTACTTTTTTTAATTATATTCTTCAATGCCAGTTGGTTGTCTGCGCAGCAAATGGTCACATTAAACGGTGAAATTAGCGATGCAGCCAATGGGGAATCTCTTGTTGGGGCGTTAGTCTACATTAAACAAGTGGAAGGTGGAGCAGTTACCAATGTGTATGGTTTCTATTCTTTAAGTGTTCCTCCAGGCACTTATGACGTTGAATTCAGATATGTTGGTTTTAATACGCAGAATATGGTTTTGACGCTGACAGAGAATATGCGTCTTGATATTGAACTTGTAGAGATTGAAAAGGAGTTGAATTCGGTGGTGGTGTCAGCAAATCGTGAAGATGCCAATATCAGCGATGTAGAAATGAGCACAGCTAAGCTAGATATCAAATCAATATTGAAAGTGCCCACTTTTGCTGGAGAAGTAGATATCATTAAAAGTATTCAGTTGTTGCCTGGGGTAAGTACGGTGGGTGAAGGGGCCTCTGGTTTTAATGTGAGAGGTGGTGGTGCCGGCCAAAATTTAGTGCTCTTGGATGAAGCCCCCGTATATCAAACCTCACATTTATTTGGATTTTTCTCCGTGTTTAATCCGGATGCGGTCAAAGACGTTAAATTATATAAAGGGGGTATTCCTCCTCGTTATGGAGGAAGGTTGGCATCGATTCTGGACATAAGGATGAAGGAGGGGAATAATAAAGGTTATGAATTGAATGGAGGTGTTGGAACTATTTTTAGTAGATTCTCGGTGGAAGGCCCGATTAAAAAGGAAGAAGCATCCTTTATTCTGGCAGGCCGAAGGTCTTACGTGGACGTGTTAGCAAAACCCTTTACAGACGTATTTGACAATGGAGCGGCGTTGTATTTTTATGACCTAACCGCAAAGGCAAATTGGGATATAGATGACAGAAATAGGGTCTATCTATCCGGATATTTTGGTCGAGATGTATTTAAGTTTGATGAACGACAAGGCTTTGATTGGGGTAACCAAACAGGAACGATCAGATGGAATCACCTTTTTAGCGATAAATTATTTTCCAATTTTACTGGCGTATTTTCTGATTATGATTACGGATTTAGTTTTGGTGACGATGCTTCAGATACATTCGATTGGTCATCAAATATTAAGACCTACGATTTTAAACCTGAATTTAATTATTTCCTTAATGCTCAAAATGAGATTGTTTTTGGAGCAGAATTTTTGTTTTATGAATTTGAACCGGCCAATGCGATTGGTGTCAGTGATGGGTTTATTTCAGATATCAGTTTAGATAAAAAAAAATCTCTTGAGACATCGGTTTATTTTGGGAATAATCAAAAAATCAATGACCGTTTAAGTACCCAATATGGTCTTAGAATATCCTCTTTTCGTTATTTAGGCGGAGGTAATTCTTATTCTTACGGAACAGCGATTCCCGGAGAAAGAAAACCATGGATTGGAACACAGTCATATGATAACATGGAAACCATTGCTCATTATGAGGTTTTAGAGCCTCGAGCTTCTATGCGTTATACCTTGAACTCTACGAGTTCGATTAAGGGGAGCTACAACCGAATGAATCAGTTCATACATTTGATTTCCAATACTGTAGCGGCAACACCTATTGATGTCTGGCAGCCAAGCACCAATAATATTAAACCTCAGACGGGAAGTCAGATCGCTGTGGGATATTTTAAGAATTTGCAGGGGAACTTGTTTGAAACCTCTGCAGAGGTTTATTATAAATGGAATAAAAATCAGGTTGACTATATTGATGGTGCCGATATCTTGATCAATGAGTTTTTGGAAGGGGACCTGCTTTCAGGAGATGGTCGGGCTTATGGATTGGAATTGTATTTGAGAAAAATACGTGGGCGCTTCAATGGTTGGATCAGTTATACTTTAGGAAAATCGGAGTTGAAGATCGATGGCGTTAATTATGGCACTGATATGGCTGAAAGAAAAGGGCAATGGTATCCCAATAGATTTGACCAAAGGCATAATTTAAAAATCACAAATAATTATCAAATCAATGACAGAATAACGCTTTCAGGTGTTTTTAGTTATCTCTCAGGAACGCCAACTACCTTTCCTAACGATCGCTTTTCACAACAAGGTTATGTCATTCCATTGTTAAAAAATGAGCGCGGGAATGTTCGCATACCTGATTATCATAGATTGGATGTTTCAGTTACTTGGGACAATGTATATTTTGGTAAGAAAGGCAGAAAGAATACTGATTATTTCGTGTTTTCAGTTTACAATGTTTACAACAGAAGAAATCCATTTGCCATCATGTTTTCTCAAGGCTCAGATAGGCAGCCTATTGATGAACTCGTAGAGACCATGGCTTCTCAAATTTCTATTATTGGTTCTTTTGTGCCTGCTTTTTCTTATAATTTTAAATTTTAGGAAATGAAAAAAATATTTATTTTGCTCATTGTTTTTGCTTTTTTTGCTTGTGAGAACATCATCTATCCTGAACTTGAACCTAGTCTAGAACAATATGTGGTAGATGCATGGCTCAATGATTTGCCCGGAAGCCAAAAGATATTTTTATCTAAATCCAATAATTATTTCATGTCCGAGCTTCCGAAACTTCTTTCTGGAGCCGAAGTGTATCTGACCGATGAAGATGGAAATAGATATGATTTTGAAGAATCGGCGGAAGGATATGTCTGGGGAGATTCTTTAAGTACCTCATTTCTGCAAGTGGGGACTTCTTATCAGCTGAATGTATCCATTGACGGAATACGATTTAGTGGAACTTCAGAAATGAATCCAGTGCCCCCTGTGGATTCAATTACCTTTAAGTATCAAAAGGAAGACTTTTCTACAGATGAGGATTATTATTTGGCTGAGGTAGTCGCTACGGATTTAGCGGGAGCGGGCAATACCTATTGGATAAAAGCTTGGAAAAATGGATTATATCTCAATAAGGCAAGTGAAATAAACATCGCCTATGATGCGGGTTTCAGTGCAGGGGGGAACATAGATGGTCAGGTCTTTATTCAACCAATACAAGAATTGATCAATCCTTTTGACACAGATGAGGCAGGTGAGGCATTGATTGAGCCACCTTATTCGATTGGAGATACGATCTATGTCGAAATTCTTTCTATCAGTGAGTCGGCTTTTTATTTTCTTAATGAAGTAAAGATTCAAACGGTTCGCTCGGGTGGATTTGGGGCTTTGTTTGCGCCACCATTTTCAAATGTGTCAACTAATTTGATGAATGAGGATGTGAACTCAACTATTCATCCCGTCGGCTTCTTTAATGTATCGGCGATATCATCTTTAGAGCAAGTATTGACCTCTGAGATTGCCCAAAAGGCCCAAGAAGAGGCTGGCAAACAAAGATTAGAGCAGCCTAAGTAACTTTTTGGGCACGGACCATTTCCCATTTCCCCATAGCACCAGGTAACGTTTCGATCTCAAATCCGACCTCTATTAAATCTCTTTTGAATTGCCCTTGTGCGCAGTAGGTAACCAAAACCCCATTTTTTTTGAGATAGTTAAAGCATTTTTTTAAATTCGATTGGCACCAAATACTGGGCTGTTTTGACGGGCTAAAAGCATCAAAAAAAATCACATCGTAATAGGAGGCCATCTGTTTGAATTTTTCAAGTGACGTGCTATGCTTGGTCAGCTTAAAGGCCTTATTGATGCTATGAGTAACCCCCCATTCGCATTGATGAATCTTGGCCACATTTTTAGACCAATTTTTGAATTGCAACTGTGTATAAATGGCTGCAGGTAAGGAATGGGTCTCTAAGCTTTCATAATCAACTAGACATGGGTTGTCTTGTGCCCAATTGATGGCGAGTAGGGCATTCAATCCTGTTCCAAATCCGATTTCGAGAATCTTAATATGCTTGCAGGAAGGGTCTATTTTTATAAAATAGTCAAGACCTTGCTCAATGTAAACATGCAGAGATTCTCCAATGGCTCCTTTCGTTGAATGATAAAAATCATTTAATTCCGTATTCAATATGGATGACGAACCATCTCCAGTAGTAATCAGTTCCAAGTTGGGGGATTTTAGAGATACTTTTTTATCATCATTTTCAGCATTTGAAGGAATCATGCTGCTTTTAATCTTTATAGATAAGGACTACGGCGTGTGCGGCAACGCCCTCTTTTTTACCTACAAATCCAAGGGCTTCGGTCGTGGTAGCTTTGATTGAGATATCTGCTTTATCTAGATCCATCACCTCAGACAGACAGGTTTTTATATCCTTAATATAAGGTCCGATCTTAGGTTCTTGCAGGCATATTGTGGTATCAATATTTCCAATTTTAAAACCTTTTTCATCAATGAGATTCATGACTTCTTTCAACAATAGTTTACTATCAATGCCTTTGAATTTCGGATCTTTATCAGAAAAGTGAAAGCCGATATCACGTAAGTTGGCAGCCCCAAGTAGGGCGTCGCAAATGACATGAATCAATACGTCTGCATCAGAATGACCGATCGCTCCGTGGGTATGGGGAATTTTGATACCCCCCAGCCAGAAGTCCACTTGAGAGGCAAGCTGATGAACGTCATAGCCATAGCCAATTTTAATAGCAGGTTTCATAGACTTAATTTTTATGATAATACAATGTGGTACAATTTGATTCAAGTAAGGTACTATGGATGGCAGCACTTATTTCTTTTTCAGTTACCGCTTCAACGATGTCAATCTCTTTATTGACTAAATCGGTATTTCCCAAATGGGTGTTATAAGCTAAACTCATGGCCCTATTTAATAAATCGATCTCTCCAAAAGTGATGGATGAGGTGGCCATATTTTTAACTTTTTGGAGTGATTCAGCAGGTTGAGTCTTTAGTTCTTGAAAAGCATCATCAAGTGTTTTTTCAGCGGTCTCAAAAGTAATATTTTCACTGAGCCGACCACTAATAATCATAAGCCCTGGGTCTATAGTTCCGGTTACGTAAGAAGATAAGGAAGAAAAAACCTGTGATTTTTTAACACCGCGCTGGTGTAAAAGAGAAGACTTGCCTCTGCCTAAAATATCTGAGAGCAAATCATTTGCTTGATATTGTTTGCAGGCCCTGCCTGGCATGTGGTAGGCTTTATAAATAGCATTTTGGGGAACTTGGGCCCTTAAATTGATGTGCCGATGCTGAATCTGCTTTGGCTCCAAGGGGATGATACGCTTGTTCACACTTCGATCCTCAATAGGTGCAAACCATTTGGCACAAAGTCGCTGCGCCTCTAAGAGGTTAATATTACCTGCAATGACCAATACCGCGTTGGAGGGGGCATAGTAAGTATCAAAAAACGCCTTTACCTCTTCCATATTTATATTTTCAATATGGGAAATTTCTTTTCCGATGGTTGGCCAACGATATGGGTGTAATTGGTAGGCTGCAGGGCTCAATTTCAACCAAACATCTCCATAGGGTTGATTGAGGTAGCGTTGTTTAAATTCTTCAACGACCACATTTTTCTCTCTTTCGAGTACTTGCTCTTCAAATGATAATGCTAACATCCGATCTGATTCAAGCCAGAAACCAGTTTCTATATTGTTTGCAGGAACAGTGGTATAATAATTGGTAATGTCACTGCTTGTGAAGGCATTATTATCACCTCCTACAGCTTGCAAGGGGCTATCAAAATTAGGAATATGCTTGGATCCCCCAAACATCAAGTGTTCAAAAAGATGGGCAAAGCCAGTTTTATTAGGATCTTCATTTTTAGAGCCCACTTTGTATAGGGTGTTCAAGCAGACCAACGAAGAGGTTTTGTCCTGATGAAGAACTACCTCAAGGCCATTGGTTAATTTAAATTTTTCGAATTCAATCATAAGCCATTATGAAATACAAAAATAACATCTAAAAATTCATAAGAGTGTACCATCTTTACAAAGTCTTTTTCGAAATTTTTTGAATCATGAAATTTGAACCCAATAAAAGATCAGAAAGAAGGTTGATCGAAATTTACCAAGAACTGGTTACGCCCCGTCTGATTGAAGAAAAGATGTTAATCCTGCTAAGGCAAGGTAAAATAACCAAATGGTTTTCAGGAATTGGCCAAGAAGCCATCAGTGTTGGCGCTGCCTTGTGCTTGAAGGATTCGGAATACCTTTTACCTATGCACCGAAATTTAGGGATATTTACCACAAGAAAAGTCCCATTGGGAAAGCTATTTAGCCAATTTCAAGGGAAAGCCAATGGATTTACCAAAGGTCGGGATCGTTCCTTCCATTTTGGTACCCAAGAACATCACTTGGTTGGGATGATCTCTCATTTGGGCCCACAACTTGGGGTTGCGGATGGGATTGCATTGGCTGATTTGATACAAAAAAAGGGAAAGGTGACCCTTGTTTTCACAGGTGATGGGGGTACGAGTCAAGGAGATTTCCATGAAGCTGTTAATGTCGCTTCGGTTTGGAATTTACCTGTAATTTTTGTCATCGAAAATAATGGCTATGGCCTTTCAACTCCCAGTAACCAACAGTTTAATTTTGATTCATTTTTGGTGAAAGGTCCGGCTTACGGAATAGAAGCTATTTCTGTAGATGGGAACAATATCTTAGAGGTCATGAATGAACTTGAAAAGGTATGTGATTCGATAAGAGAACGACCTCGACCCGTCATTTTTGAGGCAAAAACGTTTAGAATGCGAGGCCATGAGGAGGCTTCGGGGACTAAATACGTCCCGAAAGAGTTGATGGACTATTGGGCAAAAAAAGATCCTATTGTCAATTATGAATCTTTCTTAATTGAGTCAGGAATTGACTCGGATGTTTTAGAAACTCTTAAAGAGGATATTAAAAAAGAGATTAATATGGAGGTTAAACAGGCCTTCAGCGAAGCCCCATTAACGGTGAATCCGGAACAGGAACTCGCTGATGTTTATGCGCCATTCACTCAAAAAAATAGGGATTTAGAGCCAACAACTAGAGAGATTAGATATGTTGATGCCATTTCAGAAGGTCTTCGGCAAAGTTTGGAGCGTCATAAGGAGCTTGTATTTTTAGGACAGGATATTGCAGAGTATGGAGGAGTTTTTAAAATTTCGGAAGGATTTTTAGAACAATTTGGACCTCTACGGATTCGAAATACACCTTTATGCGAATCAGCCATTGTGGGGATTACCTTGGGGCTGAGTATTGCGGGCATGAAGTCGGTAATGGAAATGCAATTTGCAGATTTCGTTACCTGTGGGTTTAATCAAATTGTCAATAATTTGGCAAAATCTTATTATCGATGGGCACAAAATGCAGACGTTGTGATAAGAATGCCAACAGGTGCGGGTGTAAACGCCGGCCCCTTTCACTCACAATCAAATGAAGCTTGGTTTTTTCATACGCCTGGCTTGAAAATTGTATACCCATCCACGCCAGCAGCAGCCAAGGGCTTGTTGTGTGCGGCGATTGAAGACCCTAACCCCTACCTCTTTTTTGAGCATAAATATTTGTATCGATCTTTGAAGGGACCCGTAGTAGAGGATTATCATACGATGGAAATAGGAAAGGCACAGGTAGCATTGAAAGGGAGTCGATTAACCATAGTTACTTATGGCATGGGCGTACATTGGGCATTAGAAGCATCGAAAACGGTAGATGGACTAGAAATAATAGATTTATGTACTTTGATGCCATGGGATAAAGAAACGGTAAGTGCTTCAGTAAAGAAAACCAATAAGAGCTTGGTCTTTCATGAAGATTGCATAACGGGGGGTATCGGTGCAGAAATTGCGGCTTGGATAGGGGCTCATTGTTTTGAAGATTTGGATGCGCCAGTTTTGAGAGTGGGGAGTTTAGATACGCCTGTTCCATTTTCTAATGCCTTAGAACAAATTTTTTTACCCCAGCAGCGGTTACTTGAACAGTTAGATTATTTACTCAAATATTAAATTGATTAATTTACATTAAACTTTTGAAGAGTTCACCCTACATATTATCCTTCTTATTTGTGTTTTTTTTGTGCTGTATATCTTTTAAAATACAGGCTCAAATAATAACTGATAGTGATGCTAAGCTGAGAACGATAAAGGTTAAGAAAAAGGGACATGGGCTATTTAATGGGAATAAAAATCGAGGGAGGCGTCGAGAAGGTGATGGGGCTTATGTTTTGGGGAAACGTTTAAAATATGCGGAGTTTGCAAATCATGAGTTTGAAAAAAATAAAATAAGAAGTGTAGCAGGGCAGAAAAATCATTTTAATACAAGTGAGCTGAGTTGGTTTACTTTAGATTTGTTTATTAACAGGAAATCCTGGACCTCCTTTACGGGTCCGGCCCTTACCGATTTAAGTGTTAAAAAATCAGATCAAGGGGGTTATTTAAATTCTAAAAATAGAGATTGGAATCTATTGTGGGTGAAATTGGGACCCTCTACCCATACTCCTGAGGGGATCAAGGAAAGGGTCAGTCCCGCAAAATTTGATAAAAAAGAACGAAAAATTTGGAACAATTAATGAACTGGATACCTCTCATAAATGAAGATCAATTGCTAGAAATCAAACAAGCGTCTCAAGAACAGCCTGTGATGATATTCAAGCACAGCACCAGCTGTTCAACCAGTGCCATGGTGCTTGATCGCCTCGAACGAAAATGGTGTGGGGATGAGATAGGGGACTTATCCATCTATTTTTTAGATTTGCTCAGGTACCGCCGTATTTCTGATCAAATTTCCATTGATTTTGACTTGCGCCATGAATCACCCCAGTTATTAGTTGTTGAAGGGGGATCGGTTACGTATCATGATTCGCATTTCGGTATCGATTACCAAGTGTTATTAGCTTATCTTCAAGAGGATTAAAAGTCGAAGGTAATTTCTTGTATGATGTTGGGTGAGAGCGCCAAAGTGACGGGGCAGGCCAGGCCTTTGTTTTTTAACAAAACACGTTGTTTAAAAGAAATTTCGCAGTTCTTCCAACTAAAATGGACCTTAATCTTCCCAATGGTTCTTGGATGGATTTGCATCTCTTTGGTGGTCTCCCAAGTGAGTCCATTAAGTTTAACATTCATTTTATCAGCTTCTATACCCATAATGGTTGCTATGCAACTACCTAAAGCTGCTGCCACTTGATCGGTTGGTGAAAAAGTTTCACCTTGACCTTTGTTATCTTTGGGCGCATCGGTAAGGAGCGTATCTCCAGAACCTTGATGCATGATTGAAGTTCTTAATCTTCCTTGACAATCCGATTTGAATTGCATTTATAAACTTTTATCTTTACCTCTACGTTACAACTGTAGAATAAATCGATTAATGTTTAAAGGGATCCTAACTTTTTTTATGATTTTAAGCTTCTTTTTGGGATTTTCCCAATTTGATGACGAAGATAAATACGTAAAAGAATTTATTTGGGGAGTGACGACCAATACCAATAGTAGTTTGATTGGAGGAGTAGTTTTTAGATACGGAAGAAGTCACAAAGAGGATATTTTCGAAACTTTCGGTATTGAGTTGGTAAACGTAGCGCATCCTAGTGAGCTAAAATATACTTCCTCACAAAATGGAAGCACCTTCATTTGGGGAAAGCAAAATAGATTATTGGCTATTAGAGGTCAATATGGGAGGGATAAAATTATATATGGAAAGGAAAGCCAAAAAGGAGTTCAAATTAATGCCAATATAGCTGCAGGACCAACCATTGGTATTGTCATACCCTATTATGTGCTTACCTCTGGTGGAGAATATGTGGTATACGATCCAGTAAGGTATACGAATTTACAATCCATCCAGGGCTCAGGTAAATTTTTACAAGGCTTTGGAGAGTCAAAAATAATCCCTGGAATCAATATCAAAGCGGCATTAAATTTTGAATTTGGCAGCTTTATGAGGAATGTGATTGGGATAGAGTTTGGTGTGATGGCTGAAGGCTATGTTAAACAAATAGTTATTGTACCTACCAAGCCCAATAGGGCTTTGTACACCTCCGCTTTTTTTACTTTCTTTTGGGGAAAGAGAATTTATTAATTTTGAGTTAATATTAAATAACCGAATGATAGAATTACCTGTAATTTCAGCAGGGTCTAGTAAGCACATAAAAAAACCAAATTGGCTGCGCGTAAAACTCCCAGTTGGTGAAGCTTATGCGAAGGTTCGTAAAATTGTAGATGAAAATAAGCTGCATACCATTTGCGAGAGTGGAAACTGTCCAAACATGGGTGAATGTTGGGGTGCAGGAACGGCTACCTTTATGATTTTAGGAAATGTATGCACACGAAGTTGTACCTTCTGTGCGGTAGCTACGGGACGACCTCCTAAATATGATGAGGCTGAGCCCCAACGCGTTGCAGAAGCCATTGCCACCATGGGTGTAAAACATGCGGTACTTACTTCGGTCAATCGCGATGAGCTCAAAGATCGGGGTGCAGAAATATGGCATCAGACGGTAAAATTGGTAAAAGAACTAAGTCCAACAACGACTATTGAAACCTTAATACCAGATGTTAAGAACAATTGGGATGCCTTACAGCGGATGGTTGAAGGAGGACAAGAGGTAGTTTCTCATAATATGGAAACGGTTGAAAGATTGTACAGAAGAGTCAGACCTCAGGCACGATATGCGAGAAGCCTAGAACAAACTCTACGTACTTACAAGATGGGCAAGCGAACCAAATCAGGGATTATGCTAGGTCTTGGAGAAACTGAAGAAGAAGTTTTTAAGGCCATGGATGATTTGGTGGAGGCCGGATTACATATTTTGACATTGGGACAATATCTACAACCCACTAAAATGCATATTGAAGTGGCAGAGTTCATCCATCCGGATCAATTTGAAAAGTACAAGGAGGAAGGCTTAAGGAGGGGATTGAAATACGTTGAGTCGGGTCCTTTAGTTCGCTCATCATATCATGCTGAAAGGCATGTAAACGTATCTATAGATTAAAGATCTATTGCTATGGTCATTATTCAAAAAAAAGATCTAGACCCCAAAAAAGAGCTTAATTTTTCAGCATGATCTCCTCAACATTCTTTTTGATCTTGAAACAGATTTCATCAAGGGGTAAATCATTGATATCTTCTCCAAAAGGGTCTTCGATTTCTTCTGAGATGAGTTCGACACTTACTAAAAAATAAAAAGTAAGAATTACGATAGGCGTCGTCCAATAACCAAATTGCCAAGCAAAGCTGACCGGAAGTGTCAAAGAGTAAATGAACAAAAATTTCTTGATAAACATGCTGAATGAAAAAGGAATAGGAGTTGTTTTGATACGTTCGCAGCCTCCTATCATATCTACAAAACCCTTTAATTCTTTATCTAGAATATAAAGTTGGTACCCATCAATTATCTGATCCTTATAAAGCTGATTGGTTCTTTCAAATAAGGCGTCAGCCAATTTGTTAGGTCTGTGGGTACTAGAGATGACGTTATTTCTTAAGGTCTCATCAGGCAATGACAATTCACTGACAAGAATACTGTCTCGAAGATGTTCTTTGGTTGCGAAAGCAATATTTGCAATCATGTCAATAAAAAATTCTCGATCGACTGTTCTATCAATGGGGAGCATACTATTTATTTTTATGGCCAAATAGCGTGTATCATTGACTAATTTTCCCCATAATTTTCTTCCTTCCCACCAACGATCATAAGCGGTATTGATTCTAAAGACCAGAAACAGCCCGAGCATCACACCAATAATAGAATGAAATTGTATCGTACTTTCATAATGGAGTTGCGCAAGATCAACGACGATGGCTACATAAGCGGTCGAAAAGACACCCATGAATAAAATAAGAGGCAGTAATGATTTAAATACATATCTACTATAGACATCAAAAATGAGGGATGCCCAGGATTTAGGATTATATTTTATCATAGTTTTGAAGTACGCTATTCATACGACTTTTTTCAAATGGCCAATAACTGAAAGTTTTTAGGACTCTAACATTACCTTACAGGTGTTCCCTTAAATCATATTCACCTTAGCTGTTGTTATTAGTAGTAAATAATTTACCTTGGTCATTTATATATGCAATAATAATAGTAATACTATTAATTAGCAAATTTCTTATAGAATCCTTTGAAATAACAGTTTAATCCAGATTTTTTAGAATACAGGTGCTTGATTTTTTCTATCAATATTGAGGGTCAATACTTTAAGTAGTTGAGGCCGAGTGCAGATTTTAGTTTGATTAGTCTACGGTAGGATTGAGTGATGCTGTTTGCATCTATTGTACCCATCAAAACTTGAGTTTTGATGTGATGATGAAGGGCCTCGGCAGAAATGATTTCATCAGGAGAAATATTATTTGAAAAAATCAGGCAATCGACACCCGCATTGATGGCTAAAACTACGGCTTCCTTGAAGCCATAGTTTTTAATAATGGCCGCCATGTGCATATCATCACTAAAAATGACCCCTTCGTATCCTAATTCTTTCCGAAGAAGGCCCGTAATTATTCGCTTCGAGAGTGTAGCTGGAAATAGGTCTTCGTCTAGGTTTTGGTTGATAATGTGTGCGGTCATTATGGCTTGAACAGATCCTGTTTTGATCAATGCAATATAAGGTTCTAACTCCTTTTTTTGCCAGCTATTAGAGACGTCGGCGACTCCTAAATGCGTATCTACTTGAGAGGAACCATGACCTGGAAAATGCTTCAGTACAGTAGCCACATTAAAAGGTTTGTGCCCTTCAATATAAGCAGCCGCATGTCGGACGACCATTTTGGGATCTTTTGAATAGCTGCGCTCATTTTTTACAATCACTGGATTACTAGGATTGATGGCCACATCTACTGATGGTGCATAGTTTACATTAAAACCAAGAGAACTAAGAGTTTGAGCGGTTTGGGCACTATAGAATTTTGTTGAGTCTAGATCATCCATGGCCCCCAAATAGGCAGCTGAAACAGTTTTTGGGAAGCCATATTTAGGTTTCAAGCGATTGACATAGCCCCCTTCTTCATCAATGGCAATAAACAAAGGGATATCGGCCTCTTTTTGGAGCTCCTCAATCATTTTTTTTAACTCACCTTTTGTATTTCTTTTTGTAGATTTTTTTCAAAAAGGATGACACCACCGACTTTACCGGTTTTGATGAGATTACGTAATTCGTTACGCACCGAAGCATCACCAAAATCAGTAATTCCTATCTGAATCATTTGACCAATCATAATATCCAAGGAGTCTTTTGGTTCACCTATTGCACCATAAAAGAAGAGCATAGAAAGTGCCGTAATACTAATTTTTTTCATATTCGCATCATTTTATCTACTGGGTGACCACCGAGTGTTTCTTGCCCCATCATGAGATCTGCTGTAAGGCAAGAATGGACCGGTAAGATACCGATAATATGGCCGAGTGAGAATTGATTTTTATCAACATTTTTGGGTAAATGAATGATGCCGTGCTCTTGAGATATTTTTTTGAGGTAGACACCCTCTAAAACTTCCCAGCCATTTTGATTAAAAGTTACAATTTGGCCAAAATGCTTACGAGGACTCATGACGAAATCTTTAGAAAAATGGACGGCGCCACCATAGATGACCACTTCATTACGATCATAATGTTCTGCCACAATTGGGCAAGCCATAGCCACTGCGATTTGATCAACCGTACAAGAGCCTATCGCCACTTGTGTCAGATCATAATAAACGAAGTTCCCACAGCGAAATTCGGAGATCAAGTTGAAATTTTCAGAGACAGAACAAGAAGGGGTGTCCCCATAGCTTACAAAGGGAGGGTCTATAAATCGGTTGACTAAGATTTCCAGTTTTTGGAGACTTGTTTTATGCGCTTTTTCAATCTCATCTGTACCATGAGCATCATAAGTATGCCCGGCATGTGCCATCAATCCAGAAAATTGACATATTGAATTTCCTTGATCGGCCAATGATAAAATAGATTCCCAATTACGCGCATCAATTCCCGTTCTTCCATAACCGACATCCGTTTCAATCATGTAGTGAATGGGTGTTTTCATATGGAATTTAAGATGTGTTAAGGCTTGCTGAGATTCGATGGATACAGTCAGCTTAATGTGCTTAGCTAATTCATAGAGTTCTTGATGTTCCAATAAGTTGTAAGGGAAGGCAATATGGATGTCATCCCAACCATGCTGATAAAAATAATGGGCCATGGCGAGAGAAG
Source organism: Flammeovirgaceae bacterium UBA4465 (assembly GCA_905182375.1). Classification (GTDB taxonomy): domain Bacteria; phylum Bacteroidota; class Bacteroidia; order Cytophagales; family Cyclobacteriaceae; genus UBA4465. The sequence continues at coordinate 110,919 of CAJJBF010000003.1, read as the reverse complement.
AAACCGCAATGTGGTTTACTCCCATTTCACGGAACCACCGCGCTACGGTCGCAGATTGATGGGTTTTAAAATGAGGCCTAAACAGCAGATTAGATTTTTTGGCCTTGCCAGCCATAAAGGCAATGTTTTTTCTTGCTTTGACTTCATCGATGATTAAAGTAGGTCGATTGATTTTCATGATTGATTGTAATCGATTAAAAGTTTGATAATCTCAACAAAATAGGCACCGTTATCATGTCCATACCAACTCATGGAGCGGGGCTCGTATTTTTCCAAATCGTACCATTTGTCATCAGGGACATATCCTGCATATCCACCGTTAAATGATGAGATAATTAGATTTAGATTTTTGGACTTGGCATAGGCATACAACTCCACTGCCAATTCCCCAGAGAAATCACAAGGCAATCCAATCATGACCAAATCATTGAGCTGAATCATGGAGATTTCCAATGGGGAGTGACCAAATGCCCATTTAAAGATCCACGGACGAAGCGCCCAGTTTTCAGAAATTTTGACCATAGGCTGTCTTAAAAAAAGGGGTATTCTAAAAAAGCTAAGATTTAATTGGTTTTCATAAGGAAATCCAAATTGCTGAATTAAAGCGACTTGCTTGGCCATTTCTTCACCCATAAATTGAGCGCGGTCAAATCCTTGTTTTGGACCGGTTTCTGGACCCATGCTTGCTACGGCGCCGGCGCTGTAAACAGCAAAATCGAGGGGAGTATGGTTCACCACCCAATCAGAGAAAACGCCGGGATAATCTCTAGACATTTGTTTATTTTCACCAGATAGGCAAGTGGCATGGGCACCGTAAAAGACGTGTACTCCTTCTTGCATGCCTGATTTTAAGGCCATGAGTTTTAAGGAGGGATCGGTAATGCCTTGGGTACCGACGAGTCGATTATTAATCAATGAAGGAATGGATAATTCATTAAAACTCCAGGCACCAGCATTTAACCTTTTTTCGGCCATCTGAATACTTGCTACGATTTGATTGGCGATAAATTCAGGGTATTTGGCATTGTAGGTTCCTGCGATCATATTGCCTACCAAACCGGGGGCCCAACCCCCCAAACTGGAATGCGTATGGGTGGCCGAAAGAAAAATTTCAGGTAAGGACCAACCCGTATTAAAAAGTTTTTCTTTTAAAAGGGCAGTTACTTCTGGCGGAATAATCAACAGGTCTGCTGAGACGATGGCGATTTTATTTTTACCATTGTTTATGACGGTAGTGTTAACGTAGATGGAGTCATGAACGCTCGTCATTTCTTTGGGTCGTCGATTTCCATAACCGGCCAAAGGAGCCGATTCGGAAGGTGTCAAGTTGGCCCGGGCGAACCCTATCAACAAGGTATCTCCGATGGAGCGACTGGGATTTTTTGTCAGTAACTGATTGATTTCATGGATACTTTTTTTATAAAAATCAAGCGCCTTGTATGGGGTACGATCTATACGAGTAAGGGTGCTGGAAAGAAAAATAATGAGGAGACCAGAAGTGAGGAGGAGCGTTTTTTTAAGCATGCTATCGTTATTTGTTCTGGGATCAATATTTTATTAAGTTTTAAATTATCTGCAAATATTATGAGATTAAATTTAGGCCAATAATTGTTACTTGAACGAAAGTCCAATTATTTCTTCGCCATCCACCCTAAATTTTTTGTGTGTAAAAAACCAGACGTCAAGCCCTACTAACCCGCCCAATTTTCGCGATCTAAACTTCTATATTGAATGGCTTCGGCTAGATGTTCGATGAGGATATCATCTTTTCCTGCTAAGTCGGCAATGGTGCGGGCGACTTTCAAAATTCTATCATAGGCCCTGGCCGAAAGCCCTAATCTGTCCATAGCTGTTTTTAGTAATATCTTACCTGCGGCGTTAATGGAGCAGATATTTTTGACCATTTGCGGAGGCATCATCGCGTTATTATGAATGGCAGGATGACTTTCAAATCTTAATTTCTGACGATTTCGAGCGGAGATGACGCGATCACGAATCGCCGTACTATTTTCAGACTTTCTATTTGAAGTCATCTGATCAAAGGAAATAGGGGTCACCTCCACATGAAGATCTATACGATCCAGCAACGGGCCACTGATTTTGTTGAGATAACGCTGTACGGCACCTGGGGGACATATACATTCTTTTTCTGGATGGTTGTAAAAGCCGCAGGGACAAGGGTTCATGCTCGCAATCAACATAAAATTCGCAGGATAATCAATGGATACTCGTGCTCTAGAGATCGTGATATGGCGCTCTTCGAGGGGCTGCCTGAGGACCTCAAGGGCCGAACGTTTAAATTCAGGAAGCTCGTCTAAAAAAAGAATACCATTATTGGCCAAAGAAATTTCACCAGGTTGCGGAATACTTCCTCCTCCTACCAGCGCGACATCACTTACCGTATGGTGGGGTGCCTGAAATGGGCGTGTCGAAATGAGATGAGCATCAGCTCCGAGTTTCCCTGCAACAGAATGTATTTTGGTTGTTTCTAGGGCTTCATAAAGGCTTAAAGGGGGCAAAATGGAAGGAAGTCTTTTGGCCAACATGGTTTTCCCTGCCCCCGGAGGCCCAATCATGATGACATTATGCCCCCCTGCGGCGGCAATTTCAAAAGCTCTTTTGATGTTTTCTTGCCCTTGTACATCTGAAAAATCCACTTCGTATTCATTTTGATAAAACTCGAAGTTTTCTCGAGTGTCATACTGCATGGGGGCAATGATATTTTTTCCATTTAAATGTTCTACCGCTTCTTTGATATTTGTGACACCAATGATTTCTAACTGATCTACAATGGCTGCTTCCCTCGCGTTTTCTTTGGGTAAGATAAATCCTTTAAATCCTTGTTTTCGAGCTTCGATCGCAATGGGCAAGATACCTCTGAGTGGGCGCAATTGGCCGTCTAGGGATAATTCTCCCATTACTAAATATTGATCAAGCGTGGGTAAATCAACTTGATTAGAGGCGCTTAAGATGGCTAATGCAATGGGGAGGTCATAAAATGAGCCTTCTTTTTTGATATCGGCTGGAGCCAAATTTACCACAATCTTCTGACGCGGCATGTGGTAGTTAAAAAACTTAATTGCCGCCTCCACCCGCTGTTGACTTTCTTTAACGGCCGAATCAGGCAGCCCTACCATAAAAAATTGGGTTCCTTGGCCAACATCAACCTCAATCGTTATAATGAAGGCATTAACGCCGTATACCGCACTGCCATAGGTTTTAGCTAACATAATTTATTAAAATAATCATTGATAGAGGAGGTCAAAATACATGACACTTGTCGCAATTACAAACCTAGAATCAACTTTACTCCCCCCAGTCAGTATTTAATGTTTTCAACCCGGGTTTTTGTGTAATGAATTAAGTCCTATGTACTTCGCCTTACAAGAGAAGGTCTTCTTCCTATTAGGTGGCAGCAAAATGCTAGACTTTATAAACTGATCTGCTTTGTAAGAATCTAGCTCTTTTAATTGATAGTATTTTATTGGCTTAGGAAACCATCCTGGATCTGAATACTTCATAATGAGATCTGCGTAGGCTCGCTACGAAAATATTTTTTTAAGGATTATTCTCAATATTAAATCATTAATGAGTTATTTTTTGCTCAATCAGTAAGATCATAATGTGGATGATCTTGATATGTATTTCCTGAATCCTATCTGCAAATCCAAAATGCGGCACAATCAATAGCCTATCTGCCATATCCGCCAACTTACCCCCATCTTTTCCGGTGAGTACAATGGTTTTCATATTCTTTTCTTTCGCAGCCTTCACTGCATTTACAATGTTCATAGAATTGCCACTCGTGCTGATGGCTAAAAGCACATCTCCATTATTGCCCATCCCCTCAATAAATCTTGAAAATATGAATTCATAACCATAATCATTACCCACACAAGTGAGGTGTGCTGCATCCGAAATAGCGATGGCGGGCAGGGATTTACGGTCATTTCTATATCGACCGGTAAGTTCTTCGGCAAAATGCATCGCATCGCAATGCGAACCCCCGTTGCCACAAGTGATTATTTTACCTCCATTTTCTATGGCTTGGGTCATGAGATGAGCCATTTCGGCGATGGTTTCGATCAACTTAGGGTCGGCCATGAAGTTCGACAATACTTGATGGGCTTCTTGCAGCTCTTGTTCTATTATTTCAATCTGATTAGTAATCTTCATTTTCTTCTAAAGAAGGTTGGTTAGGGTCATCATTTGATTCAGAATTGGAGCCATCATCATGGGTTATTTGATCATATAATTTTGATTTTATGGACATGACCTCTGCCGTTTGCTCACTGATTTTATTTTTAAGCTTGTTGATGGTGAACTTTTGAACAACGACCTCGAGTAACATCAGGACCGATAACAGTAAAATCAGATTGGCTCCAATCACTGGGAGTTGTTTGAGACCCAACCAGTAGCCCCAATTTTGAAGGGTCTCGAGTATGATAGCCTTGTAATAGATCATCATGATAGATGAGATGGCTGCCACGAGGTAAAGAATCAAAAAAGCGTTTTTAAACTTTGTCATTTTAGTTCAAATGAGAAATTTAAAGTTAATACATAAAGGATAAATGAAGTTATTATTTTGGGGAACTTGGCGCTGTTTGTGAATGAGGCAGATTCTGAATTTCCAGAAGCGTTTTATAAACCCCGGCTTCCTTAATTAATTCTAGATGCGTACCTGATTGAATGATTTTTCCCGCTTTGAGGACCAAAATTAGGTCTGCATTTTGGATGGTACTTAATCGATGGGCAATCACTAAGGTCGTCCTGTTTTTTGTGAGATTGAGTATCGCATCTTGTACCAGTTTTTCAGACTCAGAATCGAGGGCAGAAGTGGCCTCATCCAAAATGAGGATTTCAGGGTTTTTGAGAAGGGCACGTGCGATGCTCATTCTTTGTTTCTGTCCTCCTGACAATTTAGATCCTCGCTCACCAATGATGGTATCATAACCCTTTTCAAGCTGCATGATAAACTGATGTGCATTTGCGATTTTAGCAGCTGTGATGATTTCTTCTAAGTCAGCCTCTGCTTTGCCAAAGGAAATATTTTGACGGATGGTATCATTAAATAAAATGGACTCTTGGGTGACAATACCCATTTTTTTTCTTAACGAGGAGATGGTAATGTCTTTGATGTCTTGTCCATCTACTCTGATTGAGCCTTCTGCGGGATCATAAAATCGAGCCAAGAGATCAGCAATGGTTGATTTCCCACCTCCAGACTGGCCTACCATGGCCACAGTGCTCCCTTTGGCGATATGGAAACTGATGTCATTGAGCACTTTTCGATCTCCATAAGCAAAATGAACTCCCTTGAAGGAGATATGTGATTTGTAGTTTATTAAATCTTGTGCATTTGCGTGGTCGGTTACCTTTATGGGCGTATCAATTAGTTGAAATACGCGCTCACTTGAAACTAATCCTTTTTGAATATTAGTAAACGCATTGGCAATGTTCTTGGCAGGGACGATGAGTTGACCAAAAGTGATTAAAAAGAGAATAAATTTGGAAGGATCTAATTGATGCGAATCACTTAATACCATATGGCCTCCAATTAATAAGATTAAACAAAGCATTGAGGTGCCGAGTACCTGAGCCAGAGGTGCTGAAAGATTTGCTTTTTTGGCCATTCTCATGCTTTGGTGAGCATAAACACCAGCTTCACTTGTGAATTTTTTTTGCGTGTACCATTGTGCATTAAACGCTTTGATGACCCTTATGCCTGACAATGTTTCTTCTAGTATATTGGTTAGCCTGCTGATAGATTCTTGGGTAAATTGAGCTCTTCTTTTCAGCCTTTTAGCAATGTAAGAAATGGCTGATCCGGAGACAGGAACTAAAAGGAGCGTATATAAAGTGAGCTCTGTAGAGATAAAAAATAAGATAAAGAAATAGCCCATAATTAAAAAAGGTTCTTTAAAAAGGACCGTGAGCGAATTGACAATGGTAGCTTCTATGTTTTGAACATCGGTGCTTACTTTGGTCATGAGATCCCCTTTGCGAGCGTCTGTAAAATAACCCATATCCAATTCGGTAATTCGATTAAAAACTGAATTTCTGAGGTTTGTGACCGCATTTATTCGCGCTTTTGCCTGAAGCATAAGGGTCAGGTAATTAAAGAGATTGGCAAAGACCACGGAAATGATGAGAATCAGGCAGATGACGTAAAGAGCATCTTCTTTGGTTTGAGTAGCAATAAATTCATTTAAATAAGTATAAAATTGCTCTAGTGACCAAGGATTAGACTCAACTGAAGTTGTTTCGGTTGCAGCTGTCGAAGCGGGCTTAAACAGTAAATTGAGTAAAGGGGCTAAAACAGCTAGGTTAACTACACTGAAGAGAACAAATAACAACGTATAAACAAAGTATTGAGGGATTAACCACTTGTAAGGTTTTGCGTATTGAAGCAATCTAAAATATGTATTCATGCGGGAAGTTTATTGGTTACAACCGAACGAAGTGAAAAGGGGATGTTTATATTGTTTAAAGTACAAGACCATGTTAAAAACACCCTGTTATCAAGTAATGTATTCATTCGTTCGAGCAAGAGCGCATACCCCTGCCAGATACAAAAGTAGTCTAATGGAGAGAGAGACGTTTCATTTGATGTGAATATTCTTAAAAACTTAAAATTTATTAAAAATTAGACCTTTTTATTACACGAATTTATATCTATCTTTGCAATCCTTTTCGAAACTATATAGTGTCTATTCATGAAAAAAGATTTACATCCCGAATATAAAGAAGTTGTGTTCCTAGACACTTCGAGTAACTTCAAATTTTTGACCAAGTCAACAATGAAGTCTTCGGAGACCATTAAATGGGAGGACGGAAATGAATATCCATTGGTGAAAATTGAAGTAAGCTCAGCTTCACACCCCTTTTATACAGGGAAGAAATTATTTGTCGATACGGCGGGACGTGTTGAGAAATTCAATAAGAGATATCAAAAATAAAAATAAGCAAAGATTTAAAGTAAGTCTTCAAGAATATTCTTGAAGACTTTTTTTATTTTTGGGGTATGCGTAAAATAGCATTTTGGGATGACCCCGAGCGCCATCAACAGTTATGGCCATTGACCTACACGAAGCCTTCTTGTGAGTTGCGGGTGGGGATTCTTACCATTAGAGAAAAATGGGAGCGTTATCTTAAGGCCGATCTGGGCGGTTATTTTACTTTAGATTATTTAACTGGCCAATATACTAAGCCAAAGGATGCCTCGGGAATATGGGTTATCAATGGGAGTATAATGCCCAACGAACAACTTGTAGCCTCCATTAAAGGCTTAAAAAAAGGAACAGGCATCATTTACGACGGCATTATGGTTGCCCTGTATACTGATGAGGGTTTTGCAGGGTCAAATTACGATTGGACTCAGTGGAATGATTCTTTAGATCAAATAAAGTATGGATGGGATATTTTCATTCAAAATGGAGAACAGATAAAAAAAGATTTCAAATTAGTTACCCAAGATCAAATATCGAAGCCAATCGAAGATCCTCATACCCGCACTTATGGATCCGATATATATATTGAGTCTGGGGTTACCATCAGAGCGGCCATTCTTAATGCGGATCATGGCCCCATCTATATTGGCAAAAATTGTACAATAGGGGAAGGCGCCGTTATTCGAGGGCCATTTGCCATGAATGAGCATAGTGAAATTAAAATGGGGGCGGCGATCAGAGAAGAGGTGACCATAGGACCCTACTCAAAGGTAGGTGGTGAAATCTCTCAAACAGTGATTCAAGGGTTTACCAATAAAGCCCATGATGGATTTTTGGGAAACTCAGTCATCGGAGAATGGTGTAACTTAGGAGCAGCAACGAATAATTCAAATTTGAAGCTGAATTATTCTACCATTAAGATGTGGAATTTTCATAGTAAAAAATTCATAGATACAGGATTGCAATTTTGCGGAATGATCATGGGAGATTATACTAAATGCGGTATTGCTTCGCAGTTCAATACCGGGACTACGGTAGGCATGGGAGCAAACATTTTGGGTTCTGGAATACAAAAAAATTTAATTCCTTCTTTTTCTTGGGGAGTAAAACAAGGTTTTATTACCCATCGGATTGATAAAATGCTTGAGACAACGGATCTGGTCATGAGGAGAAGGAGTAAACATTTAGAGGACCATCAGAAGGAAGTACTTAAAAATGTGTTCATCCAAACTCAATATGAACGCACTTGGGAAATAAGAACAAATAATGAGTAAACGAGTCATTAAGAGATGAGATTTGAGGAGATTCCGGGACTGCTCGCCTTAAAGAAAACATTGGTTTTATCACATCAACGAAACCATCTGGCACATGCTCAATTATTCAGTGGACAGGAAGGCGGTGCGGCCCTGCCTTTGGCCATTGCCTATGCCACCTATTTGCTTTGTGAGAATAAAGAAGCTGCAGATGCTTGTGGAAGCTGTCCAACATGCCAAAAAATGGCCAAGCATATACATCCTGATGTTCATTATTTTTTCCCTTCAGCCAAACCGGAAAAAGAGGATGGGAAGCAACAGTCTAGGGTGAATGAAGTTTGGAGGGAATTAATCATTGAACAGCCTTATGCTGCGCTGGGAGATCTTATCAGTGCTCTGGATACCGAAAGCAAGCAAAATCAGATAAGTAAGGCGGAAGCAAAAAAAATTGTACAAACAGTGAGTATGAAATCTTTTGAGGGCGGACTCAAAATTTTGATTATTTGGTATCCTGAAAAAATGAATGGGGCGGCAGCCAACGCCATTTTAAAAGTGTTGGAAGAACCTCCCGAAAACACTTTGTATTTGATGGTTACTTATCATTATGAAGATTTACTAACAACCATTATCTCTCGTTTACAGTTGGTTACCATTCCCTCATTTTCAGAGGACGAACTAACGGGATACTTGGTTAAAAATCAGGGTGCTACTGCCGAAGATGCGATCAAGGCATATCGGTTCTCAAATGGAAGCTTACCGAATGCAGTAGCAGATTTAAGAGAAGGTAATGAGGATGAACTGCATTGGTTCATTGATTGGATGCGAAATTGTATAGGAGCTAAATATGATTTTTTATCTCGGATGAGTGAGCAATTCAAGCAAATATCAAGGGCAAAACAACAGATTAAAATGCGTTGGGCACTTGAGATGATTCGTAATGCAATTTTGGTTAAAGGTGCAGAAGATTTAATCTCTTCGCAAGGCGCTGAGCGTGTGTTCATATTGAAATTTAGTAATGCCATTAATCTTCAAGGACTTGAACTCATTTATAAAGATCTTTCTGAAACCTTGTATTATCTAGAGCGCCATGCTCATCCACAGATGGCCCAATTAGCTTTAAGTATCAGGCTTTCCCATATTATTAGAACCCATCGTGGATAGGCCCATTATCATAGGAACGCGTAAAAGCAAGCTGGCCTTGTGGCAAGCTCATTGGGTAAAAACCCAACTGGCCAATGAAGGCATTGCTTCAGAGCTTGCACCCATATCAACCCAAGGCGATCGCATTTTGGATGTAGCCATTTCTAAAATAGGCTCCAAAGGAGTTTTTACTGAAGAACTAGAACTGAAACTCCAAAATGGAGAAATCGATATAGCCGTGCACAGCGCCAAAGATATGCCATCGGTGTTGCCTGAATCATTTGAAATTATTGCCTTTGGTCCAAGGGCACAGCCCAATGATGTTTTGATCAGTCCAAATAAAGTTAATCTAGCTACACCGCTTGTCATTGGAACCTCATCAACGCGCCGCGTGGCCTGTCTGAGACATTTTTATCCTCATATAGAAACGGTAGATATGAGAGGAAACTTGCAGACAAGAATTGAGAAAATGAAGGCGGGAGATTGTGATGCCTTGATATTGGCTTATGCTGGGATACAAAGGATGAATTATGAAAGCATGATTCAATATGTCTTTGATGAAAAAGTATGGGTTCCGGCGGTGGGCCAAGGGAGCATTGCCATTGAAGCGCATAGCTCATTAGACCCTTCAATAAGAGCTCAAATTACATCGAAGTTAAATGATGCGAACACGGCGACCGAGGTCATCGCAGAACGTGCCTTTCTTGAAAAATTTGAAGGGGGTTGTAGCATTCCTGTTTTTGCACATGCAACTTCTGATCTAAATGGCATTATCTTAAGGGGGGGTATCATTAGCCTAGATGGCAAGCAAAAGATATTAAAAGAGCGATCCAGTGATGAACCCATAGACCTTGGAAGGGGCTTGGCTTTAGAGGTTTTAGAAGCGGGTGGCCAAAAAATATTAAAAGAAATAAAGAAACAAATTTAAAATTTAGGGGAGTAATATGAAAAAAATAGTCGTCATAATGGGGTTAATGATGGTTTTACAGGGTTGTAATTCTGATAAAGATAGCTTAGTCAATATCAATACCCAATTTGGAACCATCAAAGTGCTTTTATACAACGAAACACCACTTCATAAAAAAAACTTTATTGAGTTGGTCAAGGCGGGCAAATATGACAGTACTCTTTGGCACCGGGTCATGAAAGGGTTTATGGTCCAGGGAGGAAACGTCAATCAAAAAGAGGGGACACAGGAATCTTTAGAGGACCGCATTCCTGCTGAAATTATCAGTGGTTTCATGCATACGAAAGGTGCGTTAGCGGCAGCTAGACAGCCTGATCGGGTTAACCCAGAAAAAATGTCCTCGGCAAGTCAATTTTATATTGTCCATGGTAAAATATTCAGCACAGAAGAGTTAACAATAGATCAATTTGCATTAAATCAGGGTTTGAGTGAGTTAATGAAGAATCCCGGCTATGATACCATAGCCCAACAATTTATCAATTTGCAAAGGGGAAATAAAATTGAAGAAATGAATCAATTGGCTCTGAGATATGTGGAATTAGTGGAGTCTGTACAAGGGATTTCACTGCGCAAAGACATGGCATTGGATCGAATAGAAGCTTACACGACCTTGGGAGGAGCTCCGCACCTGGATAATGAATATACAATTTTTGGTCGTGTGGTTGCGGGCTTAGACGTGGTTGATCAAATCGCAAGCGTATCGGTAGGACGAGCCAACCGACCGATTGAGGAACTTTTTATGACCATGGAAATCGAGGAGGTACCTAAAAAAGAAATTACTGAAAAATACGGTTATAGCTATCCTGAAGAATTATGATGAAGCTATTAGTTACGGGGGCCAATGGCCTATTAGGGCAGAAATTAATCAGTTTATCAGCTTCGCTACAAGAGATTTCCTTTGTAGCTACGGGTAGAGGCGAAAACCGGAATCCACCTGGAAAATATGAATATAGGCAGTTAGATGTTACCTCTCGAGAGGAGGTGTCGACGGTCCTCAAAGAGATTAATCCTGATGTGGTGATCAATTGTGCGGCCATGACGCATGTGGATCAATGCGAAACTCATCAAGAAGCGTGCTGGTCACAAAATGTAAGGGCTTTAGAATATTTAATAGCGAGTTGCATTGAGGCAAATGCTTTTCTCATTCAGCTGTCGACAGATTTTATTTTTGATGGTTTGGCGGGTCCCTATACTGAGGAGGCGGTAGCCCATCCCCTAAGTTATTATGGAAAGAGTAAGTTGGCGTCAGAAGATTTATTAAAGTCCTCACCTGTCAAAAGTGCGATTGTCCGGACGGTTTTGGTTTATGGAATCGCACATGATATGTCAAAGTCGAATATAATTTTATGGGTAAAGCATAGTCTAGAGCAAGGAAAAAAAATACAAGTAATCAATGACCAATGGAGGACACCTACCTTGGCTGAAGACTTGGCCTTGGGCTGCACGGCAATTGCTCAAAAAAGGGCAGAAGGGATTTTTAATTTATCAGGTAAGGATCTGCTTACTCCCCATGAGATGGCATTAAAAACAGCGCATTTTTTCAAGTTAGATGCGTCCCTGATTGAAGAGGTGGATGGAAGTGTATTTACTCAGCCAGCTCAGCGACCAGCGAGAACAGGATTTATTTTGGATAAAGCCATTACCGAATTAAATTATAACCCCCACAGTTTTGATGAGGGCATGGCTATTTTACAAAAACAGTTGTCACTCAGGTCCCTTTGAAATTGTTTGAACCTATACTTAGGGTTCTACTTCAACAATCATCTCTATCTCTACGCAGATATTCATAGGTAAGGCAACCATACCGACAGCTGCACGGGCGTGTCTTCCTCTATCCCCAAAAACTGCCACCATCAGATCTGAGAAACCATTGATTACTGCGGGTTGTTGGGTAAAAGTGGGGGTTGAGTTGACCATGCCAAACACTTTAACGATCCTTTTTACCTTATTGAGATCTCCTATTTCGGCCTTTAAAGCAGTCAATTGAGAGATGGCTGTATACCGAGCCGCGTCATAACCCTCTGCTATACTTAAATCTTGTCCCAGTTTACCGGTTATGTATCCATTGGGACCGAGCGGACCGAGTCCAGCCATATAGATGAGATTTCCTGTTCGGACGCTGTTGACATAATTGCCTACAGGCTTACTCGGTTCATTGAGGGTAATTCCTAATTCTAGTAACCTAGCATCGATTTCATAATCGTATAAACTTTGACCGAGCAGGCTAAATGAGCTCAATGATAATAAGAGTAGGCCGAGATAATTTTTCATATTTATTTTTTAAGGTGAATAAAAATGTCTTCCATGAGTTGTAATTCAATGGAGTTTTCATCTTTGGATTTGATAAAATAAGAAATTCCTTGCAGGTTGCTTTCATTGACAAGATAAAGCGTATCGTTCTGCATGTTCCATGTTTGGGTATGCTGAATGGTATCAACTCCGAAGACACAGCCTTTATAGCCATGAGCAACGATGGTGATGGAATCACCCTCAAAAATAAACTTACCATTCATGGTAAAACTTTCAATACCCGTTATTTTCCCAAATGATTCAGGCGAAGTTTCCCAAATAGCATCCCATGTTCCTTGCAGTTTAACTTCATCGCTACATGAGAACAAAGAAAATATTATCAATGAGAAAGGAATGATTTTTTTCATAGAGAAATAATTTTTTTACTATATCGAAGATATTAAAAATGGATTGGAAGAGGGCAATTTGGCCTTGTTTTATTTAAGCCCTCTTCTCTCCGATATTAAATATGTCGGCGCCCATTGAACAAGGCTAGGGCCTAAAAAACGTGAAGGGGACCCAAACTCTATAATTTGGTTGTGTATTGGGGCATTTTAATCATGTTTACGGAGCTTTAAAAGATAATTGTTCTAATTTTTTCATGACCCTATTTTTTTCATGCAGAAAATCATTGAGCGCTTTGGGATTGATGGGATCTGAAGGAGGTAAGTCTACTTTTAATGCATCTACTTGTTTGTTATTCTTCCAGAAACGAAAGCAAAGGTGTGGTCCGGTGGCCAGTCCAGTGCTTCCCACAAATCCAATGGTTTGACCTTGTTCAACTTGAACGCCTGGCCGGATACCTCGCTTAATTTTCTGCATGTGTAAGTATTGGGTTGAATAGGTGCTATTATGCTTTATTTTGACATAATTCCCATTATTACGCTTATACTTGGCTTCCACAACGATGCCTTCACCGACGGAGTGAATGGGTGTGCCCGTAGCGGCTGCATAATCCGTTCCTAAATGGGCCTTATATCTTTTTTGAACAGGATGATAGCGGCGACCTGAAAATCGAGAACTTATTCTCCTGTAATTCAGTGGGGCTCTTAAAAAAGTCTTTCTTAAGCTGTTACCGTCCTGGTCAAAATAATCTTCTTTTTGATCTATACTGTATCGAATACCATAAAATATCTTGTCAAAATGTTCAAAATAGACACCCGTGATTTGCTTAATGCCAATAGATTTTCCTTCAATACTTTCTTCCTCATAAATGACCTTGAACTTATCTCCTTCTTGTATTCTAAAAAAGTCAACTTGCCAAGCAAGTACATCGACGAGCTTACTTACCAATAAAGGAGGGGCTCCGATATCTATTGCTGTTTCATATAGGGATGAATGAATCGTGGCAGCAATACTTCTTTCAATGAGATCTATCTTTTTACGGTAGGCGCGTGTATAGAGAGAATCGCCTAAGGAAAAAACAACAAAAGATTTCAAATCAGGTTCAAAAATAAAATAGTCAACGGTCTTATTTGAATCCATTTTATGAATAATCGAATATTTTTTACCTATGTTAAGTTTGCGTAAGTCATAAATATTTTTTGAAGTCTGGGCAATTGCATAAATTTTGGCATCGGATACACCAAAATTTTGAAGAATAGCGGAAAGCGTTTGGTTTCGTTTTATTTTCCCTACTATGACTACAGACGAATCTACAGGAAGGCCAAATAATAATTTTGGCTTTGGAGCTTCATGCGCGAGGGATTCAATGGCCTCTTTTTTGGGTGCCTGCTTGACCACGGAATCACAAGCATGAAAAAGTACTAAAAGGGATAAAGAGATTAAATACGGGACTCTCATGTGCGTAACTTTATTTGCTGAAATTGGTATGCCCAAGGTCCAAAAATGAGAGGAAGGATGGAATGTCTAAATTATAGGAGATAGGATCGACAAGCAATTGACCCTCAGCGGTCATGATGATATAAAGGGGTTGTGCATTGTTTTTAAATTGGGTAATTTGTAAATCTGCATTTTGCTTACCTATCGTTTTTTTTGTCTTACCGTCGTAAGAAGATTCATACCATTGATTCTGTGGCAAAGCCGTTTTGTCATCTACATACAAAGCAACCACGATGAAGTTTTTAGATAATCTTTTGAGAATTCTTGAATCCGACCATACACGCGCCTCCATTTCTCGGCAGTTGACACATCCATGACCCGTAAAGTCTATAAATATGGGTTTCCCGGTCGCAAGGGCACATTCTTTGGCTTGCTCTAAATCAAAATAACCTGATAGTCCATGAGGGAGCTCAAGAAAATCACTATATTTTGGCGCTTCACACAAACCAGATAAATCGTTATTAAGTATTGTTTGACTTGATGAACTTACATTAAAATCTTGTCCTGAGATGGGAGGTAAATAGCCAGACATTCCTTTGAGAGGGGCCCCAAAAAGTCCTGGAATGAGATAAAACACAAATGAAAAACTGATGATGGCCAAAATTAATCCTAACACTGAAGTGTTTTTTGCCTTAGAATCTCCAGGCATGCGAAAGGTACCGAGCAAATAAAAACTCAGTAAGGTGAAAATAGCAATCCATAGAGCTAAATAAATTTCACGGTCTAAAATGCCCCAGTGATAGGCTTGGTCAGCGATACTTAGAAACTTAAAGGCAAAAGCTAATTCCAGAAAACCAAGGACCACTTTTACTGAGTTGAGCCAACTTCCTGATTTGGGTAGGGATCCGAGCCAGCCAGGAAATAAAGCAAAAAGCATGAATGGGATGGCAAAGGCTGTAGAAAAAGCCAGCATTCCTAAAATCGGCTTGAGTACCAGTCCTCCAGCCGATTCCACTAATATCGTACCTACAATGGGGCCGGTACAACTGAAGGAAACTAAAACTAAAGTTAAGGCCATAAAAAACACACCGATTAGGCCACCTTGATCTCCCATTCGATCTACTTTATTCACCCATTTGTGGGGAAGAGTAATCTCAAAAAGACCGAAAAAAGAAAGGGCAAAAAAGACGAATACAATAAAAAATAAAACATTTGGAAACCATCCTGTGGCCAAGTCATTTGCGATTTCTGGGCCCATGAATGGGGCTATAATAGCACCGAAGAGCACATGAATTCCGATGATGGATAGACCATAAAAAAGGCTATTTTTAATTCTCGTTGCCTTACTTTTATTTTTTCCTGTAAAATAAGTAACGGTCATGGGAATCATGGGAAAGACACAAGGGGTTAGGAGGGCCGTAAGTCCAGCGAGAAAGGCGATCAGCATAAAGGAAAGGAGGGTATAGGGGTCATTGGCTGCTCGCATGTCAAAAACGCTTTCATTTGGTCCAGCTTTTTCTATGGAGAAGGCTGCCGAGCTCATGGAGTTTGCAACAAAAGAGAAATCATCCTCAAGGGGTATACAGAGTCCCGTAACATCTGAACAAACTTGATAACTATATAAGCCCTCAATACGATAGTTGAGATCTTGTAATTGAATATTTTGAACAAACGTACCTGTTTTTTTAAAATAGGTGTAAGTACCCATAAATATAGAATCATAGGCACTTAAGGCTGCTTGAGGTTGAATGGATCCTAACAGTTTGTAACTCGCATGCGGCGTGAAAATGAATTCGGTAACGTTAGGACCTAATTCAGGATCAAAATCAGTGGAATATAAATACCAATCGGCATCAATGACCGCATTAAAAATAATTTGAGCCGTTGCTTGATCATCTGAAACAGAGATACTTTGACGCCATTCGATAGGCTTGATTATTTGACTTGAACCCCAAAAACTAGCTACAAGTAACAATAGAATTAATTGAATGCGCATAATTTATCAATGATAGATTGACCCCTTAGCTCTTTTTTGATATTTGGGAAAAATGATCGTAAAAATAAGCAATAGTTTCAATTCCTTTATAATAATTAAATAAGCCATAACTTTCATTGGGTGAATGAATGTCATCCGAATCGAGACCAAATCCCATTAAGATAGGTTCTATTTTCAGTTCTTGCATGAACAAAGCAACGATCGGGATGCTCCCGCCTTCCATCGTCGGGATCGGTGTTTTCCCCCAGGATTGTTCAAATGCCTTACTTGCTGCTTGATACCCGTTTGAATGGGTAGAAACTACCGCGGGTGTTCCTCCGTGATGGGGCGTTACCTTCACTTTTACAGATTTGGGTACATTTTCTTCAAAATATTTGATGATCATTTGTGTGATCTTACCACTGTTTTGATTGGAGACCAATCGGGTAGAAATTTTGGCAAATGCTTTCGAGGGAAGTACCGTTTTAGATCCCGGTCCTGTATACCCACCCCAAATACCATTCACATCTAAGCAAGGGCGTATACCTACGCGCTCAATGGTTGAAAATCCTTTTTCTCCTTTGACCTCTTCAATGTTGAGTTCTTTTTTATAATGGCCAAGATCGAAAGGAGCTTTGGCCATTTCAGCTCTTTGGGCTTCAGAATATTCTAATACATCATCATAAAAGCCAGGAAGCGTGATGCGTCCTTCTTCATCTTGCATATCCGCAATAAGCTTGGTGAGGATATTGATGGGATTGGCAACTGCGCCACCATAAACACCCGAATGAAGATCTTTATTAGGACCGGTCACCTCCACCTCGAGATAGCTTAAACCTCTCAATCCGACGGTAATGGATGGGGTATCATTATTTATGATGGAGGTATCTGAAATTAAAATGACATCTGCCGATAATTTCTGTTTTTCTTCTTTGATGAAAGCTTCTAAATTATCGGAACCTACTTCTTCTTCTCCTTCAATCATGAATTTAACATTGCATGTTAGGGCATTTGTTTCCATCATGGCTTCAAAAGCTTTAACATGCATGTACATTTGACCCTTGTCATCACAGGCACCTCTGGCATAAATTCGATCATTTTTTACGATGGGTTCAAAGGGGGGATGATCCCAAAGCTCATAGGGATCAGCAGGTTGTACGTCATAATGCCCGTAGACTAACACCGTGGGAAAGGTGGAATTAATGATCTTTTCAGCATATACAATCGGATGACCTTTGGTTTCGCATAGTTCGGCATAGTCGACACCCGCTGCTATTAATTGGTCTTTGACAAACGTAGCTGCATTTCTGACATCACCATCAAATTTTTTATCGGCACTAACAGATGGAATCCTTAATAAATCGAGTAATTCATTAAGAAACTTATCTTTATGATCATTTAAGTATTCTAAAGTTGTCATAGGAAATTTTATTAAGAAAAAAAGATGAAACAAATTTACGCACAAGAATTATCAATTGAGGGGTAAAATTCAAAAACCGTCGTCATCATCATCTTCCGAGGCATCTAAAAATTCATCAAATCCTTCGGGGTAGATAAGCTTGAAAGGGGCTTCTATGTCTAGGTAAACTTTTCGAAAAGTATTGATAAAATCTAAGGTTTCAGCTTCTTCACCTGCAACTAAAATGAGCTGTCCAGGCTTAAGCTTACCGCTGCTTTCATTACTTTTAATTTCATCATTAAATTCAGAATTTGAAGAATAAACTAAAAGACTATTATCCTGATAATTAAAATAATACCAGCTACCTGGGGCAGCTTGAATAAATAAATTCAAAATATCATTACCGATATCGTCTTTTTTAATTTCTAAAAAACCATCCACTTGTGTATTAATATCTTCACGGTAGATATTAGAAATCGCTATTTTAGAAGTGTTGTACCATGAATTTTCATCAGGGCTCCAATTCATTTTCACTCCCGAGATCACCAAAAATTTATTAAGTAGCTCAGAGATCTCTACTAAAGGGGTATAGTCTTTTTGACTCTTTGATTGATATATTTTGGTATTTTCATCACCTATGAGATTACTTATTTTCAGTAAATTTTTTGTATTGAGTTCATTGGCAAGGTCTCCGCCCAAGCGAGCTAAAATGTCAAGGAGGTCTACAGATATTAAGTTGGCTAGAGTATTTTTTAGATTGATATCTATTATCAAAGCAGCATCAAGGGTGCAAATACTCGACGCTGCATCTAAGGTTCCTATTACCGAAGCAGATAGGTTAAGTTTATTTTCCTTAATATCAAAGAAGTTCATCTTACCTTCAAAACTGTAAGATTGAGTGGAATCATTGTAGATAAATGTTTGTCCCTCATACGCATCACCTATTGACTTCAAAGGCTCTTCAATGAGGTAATTTCTTGAATTCAGATCATATTTTACCATTCCTTTTGCTAGAAAATAATCGTGGTTTTTTTTATTTTTTTTATTTTCAATAAAGGTTGGGTATAAACGACCTCTTATATCCTGATGTAGGCCTGCTATTAACGGTTCACCATCTTCAAAAGCTTCTTTATTAAGGTCAAAAACTACTTCAGCGATCTCTTCATTTTGTTTATAAGTAACCCAAAGGTCATACGCAGGGTTATTAGTAAAGTTAGGCTGAATAAATCCATCTAATTCTAAAGCTTGTTTATATGTTTTGAGAGTTACTTTACCTTTATAGGCGAATCCTGGGGCAATTTCAATGTCTCCGCTCTTAGTTATTCCCGTAGCTTGAGTGTAGTATTTAAGTTCCTGATTTTCATCATTTTTTTTACGACTAAATCTACGTATTTCTGTATTATTTTCAGTGGTAGTATCCGTGGTAAAGTAGCGTTTTCTAATACTTAAATCATACATTGGAATTTTACTTGTATCCCCCTTTGTAGAGGCGACATAATTGGCTTTAGCATTGAAATCATTTCTCGAGACGATATCAATAGTAGCATCTGTGAGAAAGTGGTATAATTCGGTCGACTCATAGATGATTTTTGCATTTTGAAAAGTTTCTAGTTTTGAATTAAATTTTATGATTGTTTCATTATTTTCAGGGATAATTTTTGCATCGGCCACAAGTATGTACGGAATACCTTGAACAGTTAATTCAGATGTTTTGATATCGTAAATGGCATTGGTCCCATTGAAGACTAATGAATCTAGATCTGAACGTGTTGAATAAAAATAAGAATCTTTTAAATCAACATAATCTGGTTTTCTCATCGTTACTACTGAATCTTCCAAAAACCAGGTCGCATTGACAATAGATGTCTTCATTGCAGCATAGGGAAAATTAAAAACAGCATCACGCGTATGTTCAATATTTATAGCGGCTATATTTTTTTCAAGGTTAAATTTTACATAAGTATCATCCCCAACCATTGCAGGCTGATCACTTTGGTCTGAAAGGATTTGAAATTTGCTATTCCTTGCCTCAAATTTTTTTTCTTCAAATGTCATTTGTTTAGATTCCGTAATTGAACCACGTGTAAAAAAGCGACCAGCACCATATACACCTGCTTGGGTGAGGTTAACGGTACCTTCTAATTGGGCGGATTTCGTATAAAAATTAAAGGGTTCACCAATGGTAATTAGATACATACTATCTTTTCTGGGGTACCAACTCATCCTAAAATTTCCAAGATCAGCTTGAGGGAAGTTCAAAGACTTTACCTGGCCGGGATCAATATAGCCTTTGTATCCATCAGTAGTTACAGAATCGGAATAATAAATAAAATCATCAGAAAAAAGATGGCTATGTATAAAATCAATTTTTCCAGTTCCTCGAATCCCATTGTTACTTAACCTGATGGTTTCATAAGTTTTGGCGGGTGTTCCGTATAGATTATAACCTTCTTTTGGAATTTCATGATTAAATCCCAGGGATTGATCTTCCATAATGATCAATGAATCTTCGAAAACTGGAAAAATTCCTCCGGAGTTAAAAGAACCTGGAAAAATTAAATTTTCAGTACTATCACTGTCAATATCATCAAACTTCTTAGGTCTTACTATGAAGACAATTGATGAATCATAAGCGCCGTTGAGTATTTCAGGCTGGTTGAAAAAGACTAACCCATTGGTATTGGAGACAAAGTAAGGATATTTACCGCTTTCATCTCGTCCAGATCGATTATTCGGCATATTTAAATATACGATTCCGCTCGTTTGCTCAATGTGATTTGTAAGTTCGCCGTAAGAGCCATCGGAGTTAGACAATCTTAAATCAACAGAATCAATTTGGATCAAGTTTATGAGAAAATTGTCATAATCAAATTGAAAGTTTTGCCCCTGATAATCAAATTGGCCTAAAGTAACCCCACCATTGAAAATGATTTCACGATTTTCTCTCATTGAAATTTTTCCATTTTCGGGTGCAATAGACCCTTTGTAATCCGCAGTTACCCAAAACTTTTTAATGCCATTTATATTTAAATACATGGAGTCTAGATTGAGTGAAGCATTGAATCCTGTGGCCATTTTAGATGAAATAAAAACGTTATCAAAGTCTCTTTTTTTTGCAGCAGCTTGATAATATAAGAAAGCCCGCGGTAATAATTTCACATGACCCGTTCTGAAATTATAATTAGCAAACCCGTAAATACTCAATATTTTCATAGCACCTTTAACGAGACGAATATCGAGATCATATTCACTACTCAGATCGAGTTCATTGAACTCTGTCAGTCCATATTTTCGGGCATAAAAGACTGAAAGGCCGATAGGATGAAAGCGATACGGCCCATTAAGACCTTGATACCGATTTAAGTTAAAAAAGTCAGAAGATTCAAAAGTTGTAGGTAAAAGCCCGGCACCATTGGCCATTTTAAAATTAATAGAGTCATAATTCATTGGCCATATTAATTGGTCAGTACTTATCAGTATTTCATGATATGAATCATAAAAAGGCGTGACGCCATATTTTTTTTCTCGCCAAACGGTCAGGTGGTTTGCTCTGCCATCATAACGCATGGCGATACCTGGATGAAAAAGTGAATCTGAATTTACAATAATTGAAATTTCCCCGTTATGGGCTAAGATGACAGAATCTTTAAAATCAAATGTTTCTGACTTTATGATGGCTTTTCTACCATTTCCATCAAGAATAATTAACTCACCACGGGCCTTATTGATTGCTGTTCCAATCAACTGATTTCCTTTAATTTGAATACCACCTGTATATTGAACTTTCCCTTCAAAAAAGGGGAGTTTTATATTGTTTTCATATGAGGTAAATTCAGGGAAATTTTTTGTATTTTGTTGAATACTTTTTTTGGGTTTGTACTTGAATATTCCCGATATGGAATCAGTGAAAAGATCAGGAAAGATCAGTGTCGCATTAGGCGTCCAAAAGTCACCTCTATCTACTCTAAAATTAAAGTCTCCCAACTTAACTTGAGCACCGATCATTTTTTTATATTTTTTTGGCCAATCTATAGTCGCTGAAGACCCTGAAAATAGGCGATCTTTGAAGACATGATTTCCTATTACATTGTTAATTTTTAAAGAATCAAAAGGGGAGGAAAGTATCAGTGATGCCTGATCTAAATGAAGGTAGGGCCCGGAAATGACTGCAGGGAGGTATTTGGCTCTTTGTAAGGCAACATAATCTATTTCAGAACTGTAGGTTGCTGCTCTTACTGGGGTAGTATCACTATTGATTTGTGTCGAGTTATTTTCTGTATCATTGTCCCAACTCTCGTTATCACTCGGCCAATCATCATTTGCATCATTGTCCCAACTCTCGTTGTCACTTGGCCAATCATCGTTTGTATCATTATCCCAACCCTCGTCATCACTTGACCAATCATCATTTTCGGTGGGGTCGATTTGTGGGGAGGTTTCTAGAATCTGATCTTCACTGAGCGTTGGGACCTCTCCGAGGAAATCAAAGGAATATATTGGATTCAGGGTTTTAGAGATGAAAAATTTACTCTGATAAAGATTTTGACTATCAATAAATTCATTAAGTCCCTTTTGAAAATGAGTAAACTCTTGTTTGCTAAGCGTTTCTAAGGAAGAAAATGAGATAGCTAAAATTGCATCAACTTGCGTAGTAGGAATCTTTTGTACCAAAGGTAGGCCGGTAATGAATTCAAACAATAAGATGTAATTGGTCCTACTCAAGCGCTTTTCCTCTATTTTTTTTACGATCGCAATGAGTTTCTCTTTTTGCCCTTGATTAAATTGCTTGCGCCATGACTCGTCAAAGGAGTCTACAATTTTTAATGATTTTTGGGTATTTGTGATTTTGAGAAATTGCAGAACTTGTTGTTTAAAAGTTTCAGAATCATTTGAGAAACTTTGTGCTGACAACTGCCAAGTAAAAAAGAAGAGTAAAAAAGCAGAAAAGATGTTTTTCATGACTTAAATCTAAATAAACCACTCACGATAATCACATTCTTTTGCTTAAAACGATTGCCGTCCAAAGGCTCAAGCATTTTTGCTGTATTTGTTTAAGACCCAGTTTTTCGGCGTGGGCACAAATTTTAGGTGCATCCTTTTCATAAAAACCACTTAAAATTAAAACACCATTTAAGGCAAGCAGACGAGCATATTCATGCATCTCATTCAAGAGGACGTTTTTATTGATGTTGGCAATGATAATATCTGCTTGGTCCGTGAGGCTTAAATCTCGAACCACTCCTTTCAATACTCGGCCCGGACAATCGTTCAAGTTAAAGTTTTCTTGAGCATTTTCAATACACCAATCATCAATGTCCGTCGCGACTATGTGCGCGGCACCTAGTTGGTGAGCCAAAATGGATAAGACTCCGGTTCCAGTACCAAAGTCATAAATTTTTTTTTGATGATGATCAATGGATAATTGTGCCTCAAGTATCAATGATGTGGTGGCATGATGTCCAGTGCCGAAAGACATTTTCGGATGAATTACAATCTGATGCTTGAAATGATCTTGGGGTTCATGAAAAATAGCACGAACCATGATTTTGTCAGCGATGACAACGGCGGCATAATTTTTTTCCCATTCTCTATTCCAATTGATTCGTGCAACAGCTTCGAGTTTGTAGGAGATGGTTCCCGATGGTTGATACTTCTTTACAAGGCTATCGAGGAGGGATTGGTTAAAATTTAGCATCTCGCAATAGGCACTAAAACCCATTTGATGTTCTTCAAATGAATCATAGCTCAACATTGATAGTTCCGCGATCAATAGGTCACTTAAATGGGGATCACAAGTAAAATGGACGCCTTTAAAATTCATCTTGAGCAGCCTGCAAAAGATTCGAATTCTGTAAAATAGATAATAAAATCAGCCTCACTTTTTTTATGGGTAAAGTAAATTTTAAAACGGGCAAAATCTTTTTTTTCTTCAAAATACCACATCCCTGGCTTATCTGCGTAAAGACGATTTTGTTGTTCATAAACGACGATGTCGGCAGCGGCCTCTGATAATTCTTCATAAACAATTAAATCTGCTAGATAGGCTTTCTCTACTTCATACACACTCCCATAGGCTTGACATATCAAAGCTTGACTGGGGGTAAAAAAGAGGTGAAATGTAACAATAAGGAGCCACATTTTAGAATGACTTGGCGATGTCAATAAATCCTTGCGCATCCATACTTGCACCACCTATCAAGCCACCATCAACATCAGGGCATGAAAAAAGTGTTTGGGCATTCGCTGGCTTGACACTTCCTCCATATAATATGGGTATCTGTTTGGCAATGCTGTCGCTGTAATTTTTTGCGATGGTATGGCGAATAAAATGATGCATTTCTTGTGCCTGCTCATCTGACGCGGTAACGCCTGTCCCTATGGCCCAGACGGGCTCGTAGGCAATGATGACCTTAGCGAATTCAACAGCATCGAGTTCAAATAAGCTTGAAGATAATTGTTCTTTCACAAGATCGAAATGAGCATTTTCTTCTCTCGTAGCTAGCTTTTCCCCACAACAAAAAATGGGAGTCATTTGATGTTTTAGTACGATTTGAGTTTTAGACTCGAGTTCAGCATAAGTTTCTTTATAATATTCTCTCCGTTCACTGTGGCCTAACACCACACAATCTACACCTAAGTTTTGGAGCATGGCAGCAGAAATTTCGCCAGTGTAAGCCCCTGACAATTCTTGATGGCAATTCTGTGCGGCAATGAACACATTGGTTGCATTGCCTATTGTTTTTTTAATACTTTCTATGTGTGTATAAGGAACCGACATCATAATGGTCGTCTCTGACAATGATTCATCTTTGGCCATATGAACCACCTCGGAAGCAAGCTTCAATCCTTCATCAAGTGTGGTATTCATTTTCCAGTTTCCAGCAGCAATTTTTTTTCTCATGTTTTATAGTTTTTCTTTTAGGTAGTGGGCTGTATGATTTTGACTCCTCAATTTAACCATATCTTCAGGAAGCCCAGCAAAGTTAATAAATCCTCCATTCGCACCACCTTCGGGTCCTAGATCAATGATCCAATCTGCATTTTTAATGACTTCCATATTGTGCTCTATGATGACTGCAGTATTTTTTTCGTCTATTAAAGCATTGATTGAGTCCAGTAATTTTTTGATGTCGTGAAAATGCAAGCCGGTGGTGGGTTCATCAAATAAAAACAAAGTATGGTCATTTTTATTGCCCCCCTTTTTACTTAGGAAAGAGGCTAACTTTACCCGCTGGGCCTCTCCCCCACTTAGGGAGCTAGAGGATTGACCCAGTTTTACATAACCCAGGCCCACATCATCTAAAGGTTTAATTTTATTACAGATGTTTTTTCTATCTGCGAAGAAAATCAGGGCTTCTGATACCGTTAAGTTTAAAATCTCATTGATGTTTTTTTGTTGGTAACGGACTTCAAGAATTTCTTTTTTAAACCTTTGACCTTTACAGTTTTCACAGGTTAAATGCAGATCTGCCATGAATTGCATTTCAATTTTTACGGTGCCCTCTCCTTCGCAAGTATCACACCGGCCACCGGTCACATTAAATGAAAAGAAAGCAGGCTTGAATCTGTGCTTCATAGCGATGGGTTGCTCTGAAAACAGTTGACGAATATGATCATAGGCTTTCACATAAGTAACAGGATTGGATCTCGAGCTTTTACCAATGGGGTTTTGGTCTACAAACTCGATGTGACTGATTTTCTGATAATCTCCATCCAGTTTGTCAAACTTCCCCGTAGCCTCAGTACTTAACCCCAGGATTTTCCCAAGGGAGGGGTAAAGGATTTTTTTAATTAACGTTGATTTCCCTGAGCCACTCACACCTGTGACGACCGTCATTACCCCAAGGGGAATTTCTACATCAATACTCTTAAGGTTGTTTTCTTTGGCTTTCTTAATGAGGATAGATTGATTCCAGCCCCTTCTTAAACTTGGAAGCACAATTTGCTCTCTTTGAAGCAAATAATCTAACGTTAAAGAAGGTTCTTGGTGTGTTGCGGCGTCCCTAAAGTGACCTTGAAAAATAAGGTTTCCTCCATGACTTCCTGCACCTGGTCCGATATCAATAATCTGATCTGCCGCCAACATTATTTTTTCCTCGTGTTCTACCACAATTACGGTATTTCCAAGATGCTTTAAACTGTTCAGCACTTCTATCAATTTATCCGTATCTCTGGGATGCAGTCCAATGCTGGGCTCGTCAAGGATATACATTGAACCAACCAAGGCACTTCCCAGGGAAGTGGAAAGTTTGATCCGTTGAAATTCTCCTCCTGAGAGGCTTGAGGTAAGCCTATTGAGGGTGAGGTAACCTAAGCCCACTTGATCAAGATAGTTGAGCCTATTCAATATTTCGGTAAGTAACCGTTGACTGATTTTGGCATCGTGTTCAGATAAATTGATTTCACGCAGTTTAGGGATCAAATCAGTAACGGGAATCAATACCATTTCAGCGATGGAAGTACCTCCTATTTTCACATAATGAGCATCTTTCCTTATGCGGGTGCCTTTGCAATCCGGACATCTCGTTTTTCCTCGGTAGCGAGAAAGCATCACTCGGTATTGAATTTTATGAGTTTTTGATGCTAAAAAGGAGAAAAAGGCATGTAATCCTTCGAAGTATTCATTGCCATCCCACAACAACTGATATTGTGCTGGAGTTAATTCACTGACGGCTCTATGAATGGGAAAATCAAACTTAATAGCGTGTTTAAGTAAGGGTTCAACCCATTTCCTCATGGTTTCACCACGCCAAGGAACTAAGGCGTTTTCAAAAACGGATAGATTGTTATCAGGAATTACCCGCTCTGGATCGATGCCCAAAATCATTCCAAATCCTTCGCATTTACGGCAGGCACCATAAGGATTATTGAAACTAAATAAGTTAACGGTAGGTACTTCAAATGAAATTCCGTCCAGTTCTAGTCGATTGGAAAATTTTACTTTTTTGGCACCTAAAACTTCGATATTACAAACTCCCTCCCCTTCAAAGAAAGCCGTTTGAATGGAGTCGCTGAGCCTGAACATAGCTTCTTCATCTTTTTTACTAACAGTCCGATCTATTAATATATCTAAAGGGTTATTTTTTATTTTTTTAATGTCCAAGTCTTCAATGAACAACATTTTTTGATTACAAATAATCCGGGTATAACCTTTGCTGAGTAATATCTTTAGTTCATCCTCTAAGGTTCTTTTTTTATGGACATTGAGAGGTGCCGAAATGATTATTTTCAGATCTTCAGGTTGAGATAAGATATAATCTACCACATCAGTTACCGTATCTTTTTTTACTTCATTCCCTGATTTGGGAGAGAGGGTCTTTCCTATTCGGGCATACAAAAGTTTAAGATAATCATAGATTTCGGTCGTCGTACCCACCGTGGATCTTGGATTGCGCGTATTTACTTTTTGTTCAATAGCGATGGCTGGAGATATGCCTTTGATATAATCTACTTCAGGCTTCTCCATGCGCCCCAGAAATTGCCGAGCATAAGCGCTCAAACTTTCAACATATTTCCGCTGACCCTCTGCGAAAAGCGTATCAAAAGCCAGACTTGATTTTCCAGATCCAGAAAGTCCGGTAATGACGACCATTTTATTTCGTGGAATAGCAATGTCGATATTTTTCAAATTATTGACACGTGCTCCTTTGATGATAATGTATTTTTTGGCGTCGAGAAGTTCTAATTTTTGTTCTATTGACATTTGTTTGTGGTGGGCTATGCCCAAAGAAATTAATCTGATTGCAAAAATAGATATTGTACTTGGTATTTGGTAGCAAACTAAAATTCTATATACTTGCAGGAGTAATTAAATTTTTTATTCATATAAATGACACAATTTGGTATAGACTTCTACGTTCACTAATAGTTGATTATAATGAAAAATGTAGAAATGAGTGACAGCCACTTGCTGTCTCACTATGCCAAAGGTGACGAACAGGCCTTCAGTATGTTGCTGAACCGTCATAAAGACAAGGTCTATACCACCATCTATTTAATAGTTAAAGATAGTTACCTCGCAGAAGATATATTGCAAGAGGTATTTATAAAAGCCATTACAATGATCAAATCCGGTCGTTATAATGACGAGGGAAAGTTTCTTCCATGGATTTTGAGAATTGCGCACAATATGGCTATTGATCAATTTAGAAAGACCAAGAGATCCCCTTTAATTGTTACTGAAGATGGGAGCAACATTTTCAATACGCTGGCATTTTCAGAGACTTCAGTTGAAGAGATACAAATTAAGCAAGATACCCACGAGTTACTTAAAGTACATATTAAGGAACTTCCGGATCTACAGCGAGAGGTATTGGTTATGCGACATTACATGCAAATGAGCTTCCAAGAAATTGCCGTTGCTACGGATGTCAGTATAAATACTGCGCTGGGAAGAATGAGGTATGCTTTGATCAACCTAAGAAAAAAATTCAAGCAAAAAACTAACGCCTATGATCCCAAACTTTACAACAAATGATGCGTTACAATATATATATCAAGAGGCATCTAGTCAATTAACAGTACAAATACATATCGCCAGAAATAGAGATGATTCATTCAATGAAGCATTGTTGGAATTTGAATTATTGAGATTAAAATTAGATCAGTTGAGGCTTACACCTAATAACTTGTCGATTGAAAAAATTTTGGCATATTCTAGAAAACAGAAATTTGAGTCAGCTTAATTTCTCTAAGGACTCTTTTGAGGAGCGTAAACTCGAGTATTTTAAGGATGACTAGAAAAGAAAGATATCAATTTTTTATCTCTTATTTTTCCCAAAATCAGCCAGAGGCAGAGACGGAGCTCAAATATAGAAATCCCTTTGAATTATTGGTTGCTGTGGTATTGAGTGCTCAATGTACGGATAAGCGAGTAAATATTGTGACGGAAAGTCTATTTAAAGAATTTCCAACTGCTTCTGCTATGGCGGCCTCAAATTTCGATGAACTTTTCCCGTATATCCGTAGTATTTCTTATCCTAGTAATAAAACCAAACACTTACTAGGTCTTAGTAACATGTTGGTGTCGGATTTTGGAGAGGTGATTCCTTTGAATATTCAGGATTTACTACGGATGCCAGGAGTTGGGAGAAAAACAGCCAACGTGATTGTATCTGTTCTAGACCAACAGCCTGCAATGGCCGTTGATACCCATGTTTTCCGCGTCTCTAAGCGCTTGGGTTTGGTTACCCTTAAGGCCAAAACGCCCTTAGAAGTAGAGCGACAGTTGGTCAAACAGATACCTGATGATTATATTCATAGAGCCCATCATTGGTTGATTCTGCATGGGAGATATACTTGCTTGGCTCGAAAACCGAAATGTCAAATTTGTCCTCTTACCAATTTTTGTAGGCATTATGCTCATTCAGCGGTATAAGATAGAGGCTATGAATTTCTTTCTTAGGCAGGCATTTCTTAATTTAGCAGAACACTAATGGTTTTAATTTGATCTGGATGCCTAACCTGTGAGACCAAAATAAGACTATCTTTAGGTCAGTAATAAACCCCAATTTTAGATGTATAACAGGCAAGAACTTTATTTTCCATTTTGGTTATTAAAAATCCAAAAGTACATTCAGACTTTCTCAATTATCTTATTGATGGGGTTCTTTGCTCCGGCCTTCGGGCAAGGTACTTTTGAAGATAGTCCTTTTGTGGATATGATTTTTAAAATAGATACTTCGGTTTATACTTGGCAAAAAAATGCCATTATGATCAATGGAAAAATGCAGTTGCCTTTCTATTATGATTCAGAAAATGAGGTAGCCGAGATAGAACTGAAAATGGCAGGCTATGCGGAAGCAGGGGCCATTCAATTGAAGGTTTCTAATGATTATATTATATTGGATTCTTTATTGGCCTTTGATGATTACATCCGGTTTAAAGTTAAATTTAAAGATTTAACAGCATCAAATTTTTTGAAGTTTGTTTTTAAGGATCAAATGGACCCTTCGAAAAGTCAGTTTTATGATCTTGGACTCTTCCCGCATACCCAAACCCGTCTTCAAATGATTTCAGCAGGGAGTGAACTTTTTATTGGGGAAGAGCAAATACTCAATATATCGGTGAGCAATATCGATAATGTGATGCTCAGTAATCAATGGGTTTCTGACAGCAAAGCAAATTACTTGATTCGAAAAAAAAACGATGAATTGCGGGTGCATTTTCTTCCAACAAAAAGGGGCCTTTATACATGGAATGTCAAACTTCCGCTTATAAAACCGGAATTGTTGAAGGGGACCATGGTATTTGAATCTGCCCCTTTAATTAAGAGGTTTGAGATTAAAAGTGGTCGTATTGCTTTTTTAAACATCAATAAATTAGAAATCACTCCTTCGGAAGATTCCAAATCTCCTAATATCATTCAAATTGATAACCATGAGAGGTTATTTTTAGAAAAAACCTATCGCTTAGAGGATCAAGAAGCACCGGGAGGAGCCTTAGTTGCAGAGCTTTTTACCCAATCAAGTATGAGCAATGGGAAAGTGTTGGCCACCCTCAGGACGTATGCCTATCATCAAAAGTCTAAAGGCTATCTTTATTTAAAAGAAAACGATAAGGCCTTATTTGTAACCAATTTTGACATTACACGGCGTACCAAAATTGAGGCGATTTATATTCAAAGACCAGGGAAAAATTGGGAAAAAACCAATCAAGTTCATCCAGGAGAAAACCTCAATATCCGACTTGAGGGACAGGGATTACACAAAGGAAAATTTACTTTCGAAGGGGTTTATCAGCAGCAGTATGATTCTTTATTAAAAAATGAAAATGACATTCAATATAGGATAGAGGTACCCTTAGATATTTTATCGAATACCGTTGATATCTATAATCACAATAATAGTACGGAGTTAAAACTGGACGTAAAAGAATACCAAAGACCGAAAGAGTTGGATTTTTTAATCTTAGATATCGATGGAAATGATTACCCAGTCAGTACACTGGATAAGCCCATATATTATGATAAAACGATAACAGATTTAGTCATTAAGTTTGATGAAAATAGGATTGATTTTTCGGATCAACTTTTTGGAAAGCAGTTTTTGGAAATAGATGTTAAGATTAAAAATAAGGCTGGAAATATTATTGAGTTATATGAATTTGAAGATTTAGTGGTTTGTCCGGGTACTTTTTCACCGCGGGGGGATCGGTATGATAAAAGCGAGTGTACTGCCAATACCATTAATTTGAATAATTTCATTAAGAATAAAACATCCCAATTACCCGAGTGGGCTCAAATAGAATTAGATATCAAGCATAAGGGCAATGCGTACGAGACCGTTAGATTCAATAGGAAAGTAGTCATTGTTCTTAAAAGAGCGAATAGCTATGACATTGATGTCTCTTTTCCTGCTGGTTTACTGGTGCTTAAATTTGACGATCAATCAGATTTCGCCAACTTTGGGGGAGTCAGTTTGGCCATGATGGCCCAAATGAGTTTTTATCAGCCGGGTAAGATTGCTGAATATCGGCCGTATAAAATTGGCGCAGGATTTATTTTCCTCAATGCCTTTAGTTTTGATGAGAATGATTCTCGAGGTAGAGATGTAGGCTTGGTTATTTTAGGTTCTATTTATCCAATTTCAAGAGAGAAAAAATTAACCTTTCCATTGTATGCAGGCTTTGGGTATTTTTTACAAGAAAAAATTCCATTTTTCATGCTAGGGCCGGGTATTCAAGTTAGGTTTTAGGATTTCTTTTGAAGTATTCGGCAGCAAAAACTCCCATTATGACAACTACGCTACCAATTATTTGGAGAGAGGATAGTCTTTCTTCTAAAAATAAATAAGCCAGTAAGACGGTAGAAATGGGTCCTATACTGGCAAAAATTGAGAATTGATTGGCCCCCAGTTCTTTGATGGCGTATGATATCAAAAAAGAGGGAATTACGGTAGAAAAAAGAGCAATGAGTAAGCCATATATATATACTCCTTTAGGAAAAAAGAGCACGTTAATACTCATTTTTGATTCGACCATGAATTGGAAAATGATCAAGACCGAAGATACGATCATCACATAAGAAGTAAATCTCCGAGCTCCAAATTTAGGAATGAGCCAGCCGCTTCCAAAAATATAAGAAGCATAAGTAACCGCACTCAGAAGTACCAACAAGGATCCTTTCAGTGTTATCGAGGGATCGCTTACTTCAATTTCAGGCAAAAAAATAATGCAGATGCCCAAATACGTAATAAGAATGGAGAATAATTGGTAACTACTGATTTTAATTTTAAAAAAAATAAAGGAGAGCAAAATAACAAAGGTTGGATAGGTAAATAAGATCAGTCGTTCTAAACTTGCTTTGATGTATTCCAATCCTTTAAAATCAAAATAGCTGGCTAAATAATAGCCAAGAAAGCCAAAAAGGAGAACCCATAAATAATCATTTTTTGCAGCGGTTATTTTTTCTTGACTCTTATAAAGGGCAAAAAACAGATAAAAAGGGAGCGAAAAAACCATTCTTAAGAGCAAAAGACTGATGGCATCTGCCCCATATTGATAGGCCAACTTGGCAAATATGGCTTTGGTTGAAAATAAGATAATTCCTGTCAAACCTAATCCTACAGCGATTTGACGGGTTATCATTATTTTTGATCTAAATCGAGGGGAGGGTCTTCTTTGGGCGTTTCTTCTTCAATAAAAAATGATTTTTGCCAAATCAATATAATGAAAACGCTGATAAAAATAGCGGCATCGGCAATATTGAACACTGGCCACAAAGACATATAATCGCCACCAAGGATCGGAAGCCAATCAGGCAAACGACCTTCCCAAATATCGATATAGAACATATCAATGACTTGGCCATAAAACCAAGGCGTAGGGGCATCAAAGGGGGCATTATTTAAAAAATAGCCATAGAAGACAGAATCGATTAAGTTACCTATTGCACCTCCAAGGATCAGACCCATACAAATAAGAAATCCAGGACTCATGGGTTTCTTGTACATCATAAATAAATAATAACCGATGGCTACCATGGCGATAAGTCTAAATAAGGTCAAGATGACTTTGGCATGATCAAAAGGAAGCTCCATTCCAAAGGCCATTCCGGGATTCGTGAGATAATGAAGTTTGAAGAAATTTCCCAAAATCTTTATTTGCCCACTGGAGCCCAAAACCATATATTGGTGGACCAGCATTTTCACGATTTGATCTAAGATGATCACGGCTAAGCTCACACCATAATACTTAAATACTCCGGAATTATTTTTCATAGGATATCACTTTCAATTGGATAATGATTTCAGCACCATCGATATCTAATGAAATTCCATTGGGGAGGTCTGCATTAAATAGAATAGTTTTTGCCTGCGTCTCTTGCTGAATCGATTGTTGATGCACTTCCATAGCTTCTTTTATAAGCTTGTCATGGGTAGAGTAGAGGATGTCAATCTTATCTTGAACTTCTAAATTTTGATCTTTTCGGAGGTTTTGAATTCTATTAACAATATCTCTTGAGAGGCCTTCTTTTTTTAACACGTCGGTCAAATTAATATCTAGCGCAACTGTTAAGCCATCTTCAGAGGCGACCAACCACCCTGGAATATCCTGAGAGCTGATTTCAACATCAGTCAATTGCAATTCAATCATTTCACCTTCAATTTCAATATTAAAGAATCCATCACTTTCAAATTGAGCAATATCTGTTTGAATTAAACTATTTATTTTAGGGGTGATAACTTTCAATTGAGCACCAAACTTAACGCCTAAGGTTCTAAAATTTGGTTTGATTTTTTTAATTAAAATTCCCGTATCATCGTCCAAATAATCAATGGTTTTCACATTGGTTTCATTGATGATGAGCTCTTCAACTTTTTTCAATTTATTTTTTTCATCCTTATTCAAGACGGGGATCAAAATTTTACTGAGGGGTTGTCTGACTTTGATTTTTTGTTTTTTTCTTAATGAATGGACCAGAGAGGAAGCGAGCTGTGCCAACCTCATGCGAGCTTCTAATTCGGTATCAATGGCTTCTTCATTGACGACTGGAAAATGGGCCAAGTGGACCGAATCGTCTGGAGATAATTTTGTAACAGAATTGAGGTCTAAAAATAATTTTTCAGCATAGAAGGGGGCAACGGGTGCCATGAGTTGCGCGATCGTATGAAGGCAAGTGTAAAGGGTTTGATAGGCCACTTCTTTGTTCTGGTTGTAATCACCGATCCAAAACCTTTTTCTATTCAAGCGAATATACCAATTGCTCAGATCATTGACAGTAAATGATTGAATGGCTCTTACAGCTTTCGTAGGTTCATAATCATCATAATATTGATCTACTTCTCGTACAACGGAATTGAGTCGACTGATGATCCACAAATCACTCTCTGTCTTATCAGTGGCAGCAATCGCTTTATTTTTGAAATTGAACGCATCCAAGTTGGCATAAAGGGCAAAAAAGGAATAGGTATTGGATAGGGTTCCAAAAAACTTTCTTTGTACATCTAAGATGCCATTGGCATCAAATTTTAAGTTATCCCAGGGATTCGCATTGCTGATCATATACCATCGGGTGGCATCTGGACCATACTGTTCAATCACGTCAAAAGGATTCACGGCATTACCCAATCTCTTGGACATTTTATTGCCATTTTTATCTAAAACTAGTCCGTTGGCAATGACATTTTTGAAGGCCACCGTATCGAAGAGTAAAGAAGAAATAGCATGCAGCGTAAAAAACCAACCTCGGGTTTGATCTACGCCTTCGGCGATGAAATCTGCAGGGTAATTGGAATTAAAAAGGTCTTGATTTTCGAAAGGATAATGCCATTGTGCATAGGGCATGGCCCCTGAATCAAACCACACGTCAATTAAATCAGGTTCACGGTGCATTGGCTGACCCGTTGGACTTACTAAAATCACATCGTCAACAAATGGGCGATGCAAGTCAAAGTTTTCTGGCAAGCTTTCTGACATAAGACCTGTGGCAACGGCTTGATCAACCTCAGTACGCAGTTCAGCGATGCTGCCGATACATTTTTTTTCACTCTTATCAACCGTGACCCAGATAGGAAGGGGCGTTCCCCAGTATCTTGACCTGCTTAAATTCCAATCGACGAGGTTTTCCAACCAATTCCCAAATCTACCTGCACCTGTAGATTTTGGTTTCCAGTTGATGGTATTATTTAAAGCGACCAAGCGATCCTTCAGTGCGGTGGTTTTGATAAACCATGAATCTAGAGGATAGTATAATATGGGTTTGTCGGTTCGCCAGCAATGTGGATAGGAATGCTCGTATTTCTCCACTTTGAACGCCAAATTTTCTTCCTTGAGTTTAATAGCGATGAGGACATCAGTCGACTTGAAGTTAGGATCCTGACGCACCGCGTCAGGGTAATACTCTTCGCGCACGTATTTTCCTGCAAAATCTATGACTTCTGTTACGAAACATCCTTTGCGATCTACTAAAGGGACTTCGAGTCCTTGATCATCAAGCACCATGACTGCAGGCACATTGTTTTGTTGACTAATTCGAAAATCATCAGCACCAAAGACTGAAGCCGTATGAACCACGCCAGTACCGTCTTCTGTTGATACAAAGTCCCCAGAAATGACTCTGAATCCATTTTCATTTAACTTATCATTGGTCACATAAGGCATCAATTGTTCGTAACGAATCTCTAAAAGATCCTTTCCTGTAAAGGAGTTGAGTAGTTTCCAAGGGATGAGTTTATCTCCTGCTTGGTAATCACTCAATGCTATTTGATTTGCCTTTTCTGTAAAATACTTATTGATTAATTCTTTGGCTAAAATGACCGATACGGGTTGATAAGTATAGGGGTTAAAGGTGGAAATTTTTACATAATGAATTTTATCACCCACTGCTAAGGCACAGTTTGAGGGCAAGGTCCAAGGTGTGGTCGTCCAAGCCAAGATTCTGACATCTTCTTCTTCTTGATCAAATAAGAAGGCCGACTGCTGGGTGGGCTTTACCTTAAATTGAGCCACCACCGAAGTATCTTTGATGTCTTGATAGGTACCTGGTTGATTTAGTTCGTGTGAACTTAAACCGGTACCTGCCGCGGGAGAAAAGGGTTGGACCGTATATCCCTTGTATAGCAAATCTTTTTCGAACAGTTTTTTCAACAAATGCCAAACACTTTCCATATAGTGGACATCAAACGTCATGTAAGGATTTTCTAAATCGACCCAATAGCCGATTTGACGGGTCAATTCATCCCATTCGCCTTTGAACTTCATGACAGCCTCCTTACATTTCTTATTATAATCGGCTACGCTAATTTTTTTACCAATGTCTTCTTTTGTAATCCCCAGTTCCTTTTCAACTTGTAGTTCAACAGGAAGACCGTGGGTATCCCATCCACCTTTTCTTTTGACCTGAAATCCTTTTTGAGTTTTATACCTACAAAAAATATCCTTGACAGCTCTGGCCATGACGTGATGGATACCAGGAGTACCGTTGGCCGAGGGGGGGCCTTCAAAAAAAGTAAAAGAGGGCCCCCCTGATCGCTCTGTAATGGTTTTGGAAAATATATTATTATTTTCCCAAAAAGCACGAATTTCTTTCCCTACTTCAGGGTAATTTATTTGTTTATATTCGCGAAACTTGACCATCAAAAGAGCTTATTTTTAATTTAAAATTCATGCCAGTGATTATTTGATATCTTTTTTCCCTTCTTGAAATTCTGGAAATTGTTCAATAAGAGGATGTTTATTTGTATTCCTTTTACCACTATCAAACTGGAGTAACAACGCGGGTAATACCGTCAGGTTAGTGATCATAGCAAATAATAAGGTGATCGATGTAAGCTTACCTAAAGCTACAGTCCCCCCAAAACCTGACGCGGAAAAAATCACGAAACCACAGAAAAGAATAATAGAGGTGTAGACCATGCTTGCACCCGTTTCTTTAAGACTGTTACTGATGGCTAAAGGCACATCAAATTTATTACTAAAAAGTTCTTGTCGGTATTTTGCCAAAAAGTGAATAGTATCATCCACCGAGATACCAAAGGCAATGCTAAAAACTAAGGCTGTGCTGGGTTTCAAAGGGATGCCAAAATAACCCATGATGGCACCCGTGATCAGGAGCGGGATAAGGTTAGGGATCAGGGAGATGATGATCATTTTTATATTTCTAAACAAGAGTCCCATAATTATAGCAATGACTAAAAAGGCAACCATCATCGAACTGATTAAATTATCGATCAAAAATTTATTGCCTTTGATAAAGGTAATGGTTGTACCCGTAACGGCTAGATTCATTTTGGTGTCTGCGAAAAGAGATTCAATTTTGGGCCTTATCACCTCAGAAATCAGAGAGTCCATTTTGTTTGACCCTATATCAGCCACTTTTAAAGAGATTCTCATTTTCTGTTTATTTTCATCTACAAAATTTTGGGAAAAGCCGGCTTCATCCGGTTGCAAGGCTAAGTATTTGAGAATGAAACCTAGATCACGCTGATTGGGGAGGCTGTAAAAGTTTGGGTTTTGATTATAAAAAGCTTGTCTGGCAGCCTTGATAAAGCTGACCAGTGATACGGGTTGAGATATGTAAGGAATCTCATCTAAAAAGGTCTCAAACTCATCGATTTTTTGTAGATTTTTTAAATTTTGAACCCCTTTTTTAATTCCTGTGTCTACAATGATTTCTAGTGGCATGATGCCACTGAATTGAGCTTCAAAAAAACGCAAATCTTGAATCAAAGGACTGTCTTTAGCCAAATCATCGACTATGAAAGACACCGAATTAATCTTGGAGACGCCAATGACTGAAATCCCTATCGTAGTGATCGTAATCAAAAAGATTAAAATTCGTTTTTGATGAACCATAAAATCTAGGTAGCTCAAGAATCTAGCAATGAATTTGAAATTCAGATGTTTTAAATTTCTACTAGAAGGGGGTTTTAAATAGGAATATAGGGCGGGAATAAGAATGATACTTACGACAAAAGTTGCCATAATATTGAGCCCAGCCACAATCCCGAATTCAGCTAAAATTTTAATGTCCGTAACTATCAAAACAAAAAATCCAACCGCAGTAGTGAAATTTGTAATGAGGGTAACGATGCCAATTTTCCTGATAATACTAGTCAATGCCCTTATTTGATCTCCATGACGCGCATATTCACGATGATATTTATTCAGCATGTACACACTGTTAGGTATTCCAATTATGACAATAATGGAAGGTAAAAGACCCGTCAGCGCAGTAATTTTGAAGCCAAATAAAGAGACACAACCCAGGGTCCAGACGACCATGGTTAAAATAACGATCAAAGGAAAAAAAACGGCCTTTAACGAACGAAAAAACATAAAAAGGACAATACCTGTTATGATAATGGAATAAATCAAAAACCGGGTAAGTTCACTTTTGATGGTAGCCATATTGGAGGAGCGCACGTAAGGTAATCCAGCAAAATGGGTCTGAATGTTTGTGACTTCTTCAAAGCGTTGACCTGCCCTGATCAAATCAAAAATGAGTTCATTTCTGTTTTCTGAATTAATGACCTCCTTGTTTAAGGTAACCAGCAATAGGGTAGCACCCGTTTGTTGGTTGATCAACTGTCCACTGTAAAATTTGAGCACTAAAGCCTCTTGAAGTAAACTGTCTAAACTCTTTTGTTGCTCTAAAATGGGTCCGAAAAGGGGAGTAATATTGAATTTCTTTGCTATCCTATCTGCATCGAGTCTTTGTAAGGTGGGGATGCCTAAAACGGCAGTGACGCCCTGCAGATCTTTGAGTTCATCTGCGAGCGCACGGAATCTATTGAAATTTTTGAGCTCAAAAAGGGTGCTGTCTTGAACGCCAATGGCCATGATATTTCCGTCTTCCCCAAAGAGTGTTTTAAAGGCCTGAAGATTTATCATTTCAGTATCATCCTCAGGAACTACGCTGGCCAAATCATAAGAGATTTCTATGAATTGCAAATGGTATCCCATAAAGGCTGTTATTACGCCAATTATGATGACTAATGACAGCCTGAATTTGAGGATGATTTCAGCTATTAATTTCCACATATCAAATAGATCGCAAAGGTAATTATTTTATTGAGGATCACGTAGTTCCATCATAACTGCTTTTGTTGATTAATGCATATGAGCAGATTGCTGAACGTAAAGTTTTATTGAAGCCCTCAAAATGGAGTCTAAAAATCTAGTTTTTAATATTTCCTGAAATTATTTTATACAAACGGCTGGCATTTGAGTCAGTGAGGCCTGAAATAAAGTCAATCACTATGCGAAGGTTTTCATAGACAGACAATCGATCATTTATCAGTTGTAATTTAAAGGAGTCAGGTAAAACTTTGTAAATTTTTTTATCCTTAGTTGAAACGAATTTAGGATTGTTTTTTATCATAAATACCGCTTGACAGAAAGTAGCAGTAAGTTTTTCTATGATTTCATAGCCCGCTACTTCCCTTTCGAGTACTTGTCGTGATTGATAAATGTATTCAACTGAGATTGAACTGATTTTTTCTAAGACGGGGGCCGAAGGGATTTTATCGGTCAAAGCATGATCAAAGTCACCTATCAACAGTTCAGCTTCTTTTGAGACAAAAACCGTTACTACTTCCTGAATAAGTTGATAAATAGCCATGGCTCTCAAAACACCTAATTTTTCGTTTAAGTCAACGATTTTACTTAGCTTTTCTTCAGAAAAATTGGGGCCTATAATCTCAGCTAATAAGTTTTTTGTTTGTTCAAATGAAATAAGACCCAGTCGTGTGGCATCTTCTAAGTCTATGATACTGTAACAAATGTCATCAGCAGCCTCGACTAAAAAAGCAAGGGGATGTCTTAACCAAGTGGTTTCTGATATTTTTTTAAGTTGCAGCTCTTCAGCGATGGTTTCAAAATAGGTAAAATTATCATTAAAGAATCCATATTTGTGTTGGCTTTGCCGTGCAGGAACCTTTTTTGACGCACTGCTCAAAGGATATTTAGTAAAGGTAGCCAAGGTTGAGTAGGTCAAACTCAGACCTCCCTGATTGGGATTGGTCAGAATCCTAAATCCCTGTGCATTTCCTTCAAAATTAATTAAATCGGACCATTCAGTGGGTTTGACCATTGATTCAAAAAACTGTCCTCCTTCGGTATTTAAAAAGAAAGAGGAGATACTTTGTTCTCCGGAATGCCCAAAAGGAGGATTACCAAGGTCGTGCGCCAGACATGCAGCGGAGACGACATCTCCAAAATCTTGGTACTTAATACCCGAGGCTCGCAGCGCTTCATTTTTGGACAAAATGATTTTACCTACTTCTTTTGCCAATGACCGGCCCACACTCGCAACTTCTAAGCTATGGGTAAGTCTACTGTGAACAAAGTCATCTTCAGGCATAGGAAAAACCTGTGTTTTATCTTGAAGTTTCCGGAAGGGATGTGAGAAAATAATCCGATCGTAGTCCTGCTCAAATCGACTTCTTGTTTGGGCGAGAGGTACGGATTTAGATACACCAAATCGTTTTGCTGAAAATAAATTAAGCCAATTCATCGATGTGTGCTTAAACATTTTGATGGAACAATGAATACATACTGATTGGATAATTTATGGTTATCATGAAATATTTCTTGGGCGGCCTCAATTTTTTTTTCTGCTGCGACGGCAAAAAAAGCTTTAATATGAGTGCCTCCATAAGTTCTAAAAAAGGAATTTTGACCCTTTTGGATCCATTCCATTTCAGAAAAAGCCAATAGTTCCCAAGTTTTAATGGCAGGCACCAAGAAAGATCAGCTAAATAGGGCATTCACTAAATGGATTTCAATAACTTTTTCAAGGTCACATTTTCCTCTAAAATACGTGCGATGTCTGTTATGGGGATACGTTCTTGCCTCATCGAATCTCGTTCTCTGATCGTGACGGTATCATCTTCAAGAGATTGATGATCAATGGTGATGCAATAAGGAGTGCCCACTGCATCTTGCCTTCGATATCTACGCCCAATCGCATCTTTCGCATCATATTGTGCTGTAAAATCGTATTTAAGTTCCTTGAAAATTGCTTGAGCTTTTTCAGCAAGCCCATCTTTATTCATCAAAGGGAGCACTGCTACTTTTGAAGGGGCCAAGGCCGCAGGCAATTTCAAAACAATACGCTCAGAATTATCTTCGAGTACTTCTTCTTGATAGGCTGCAGATAGAACGGCTAAAAACATACGGTCTAAGCCTATGGAAGTTTCCACTACATAAGGGACATAAGATTCATTTTCCTGTGGATCGAAATAACGGAGCTTCTTTCCAGAGAGCGCTTCATGGGCCATCAGATCAAAATCTGTTCTCGAATGAATTCCTTCAAGCTCTTTGAATCCCATGGGGAATTTAAATTCAATATCACAGGCCGCATTGGCATAATGGGCAAGATTGAGATGATCATGGAATCGGTATTTCGCGGTACCTAATCCCAATGCGTTGTGCCAACGCATACGCTGGAGCTTCCAGTGCTCATACCATTTCATTTCTTCACCAGGCTTGACAAAGAATTGCATTTCCATTTGCTCAAACTCACGCATTCGGAAGATAAATTGTCGGGCAATGATTTCATTCCTAAAAGCTTTACCTATTTGGGCAATTCCAAAAGGAGGCTTCATCCTACTGGATTTCTGAATATTAGAAAAATTCACAAAAATACCTTGAGCCGTCTCTGGGCGTAAATAAATAGTATTTGCCCCTTCCGAAACAGATCCCATTTCAGTGGAAAACATTAAGTTAAATTGCCTTACATCCGTCCAGTTTTTAGTACCTGAAACAGGATCTGCAATTTCGAGATCGACAATTAAGTTTTTAAAAGACTCGAGATCGTTTTCTGCAATCGCTGTTTTCATTCTATTTTCTATAGACTGAATTTGTTCGCGATAGTTGACTACTCTGGGATGGGTACTTATAAATTGAGCCTCGTCAAAGTACTCGCCAAATCTTTTGCGGGCTTTTGTTACCTCCTTATTTATCTTCTGCTCAATTTTTACTAGGTGATCTTCGACAAGGACATCGGCACGGTAACGTTTTTTAGAATCTTTATTGTCAATGAGGGGGTCATTGAAGGCGTCTACATGTCCTGAGGCCTTCCATGTACTGGGGTGCATGAAAATAGAGGCATCTAAACCCACAATATTTTCATTCATTTGCACCATTGATTTCCACCAAAATTCTTTGATATTATTTTTTAATAAGACGCCGTTGGGGCCATAATCATAGGCAGCACTTAAGCCATCATAAATTTCACTAGACCCGTACACAAAACCATATTCTTTGCAGTGTGCTGTGATTTTTTTTAAGGTGACTTCGTTTTCTTTTGTAGACATGGGGGTAAAGAGAAAGGGATTAAAGGACAAAATAAAATAATTACAAATTAAACTTGCTGATTGCGCTTAGCTATTACATTAAAATCTCGACTTAGATGTATGCTAAAAGATTGCATTGAGATGAATTGAAATAGCAGTTTTATTTAATAAATTTAAACTCGAGGTCATCAAGACTTTGGTTCAGTCCCACCACCGTTACCGTGTCATGTATACGCAAACGGGTATAACCATGAGAAATGATGGTTTGTCCTCCTCTGATGACAGACAAAATAATAACGTCAGAGGGGAGTCGAAGATCTCTCAAATGGATTCCGTGGAGGTTAGGGTTCAGTATTTCTATGTCTCTTGTATCTTGATTTTGATCCATGCCCAGCAGCAACGAAGTGGCCTGAGGGGATCTTACAAAATGATCAAGTAAGCTCACCATTGCTGTTGATGGGTCAATTACTTTGGCTTCCAGATCCAAGAAATTTTTGGAATTGTAGCGATGATTTAGGCGGACGACTAATTCTCTGGTACCAAATTCATGGTAGGCATATTCACAAATCAATAAATTAGCATCATCTGAAAGTAAGGTGACGACTATTTCTACATTGCTGAAATCAATTTTAGCGAGGTCATCCTTGCCAGGGGACTTCAAATAGAGAATACTAATATCGGTCGGATCATCAAAAGAATCTTTGTCTTTCAGGGTCGCGAGTTGGACACGATAATTTTTTTTCATGAGTTGTTGAGCAAGCGATACGGATTGGGGTTCAAAGCCAAAGATTAAAACTTCTTTGGTGATTTCATTGTTTTGATGCCCCCTTGTCCGGGCCTCATTGACCTGATAAATGGCCCATTTGAAGAGCGGAGGTCCTACAAATTGATTGATCAATATCAATGCGAGTACGGCCGTTGAAAAAATGGCCCCCCATTCGGGGAATTGATTGCTGACGACGGTAGCCAACCCTAGGGTAACTCCAGCCTGGGTGATGTAAGACATCCATCCAATGCTGATGTGTTTTATGGGGTCTCCAGCGATGAGCCCACCTCCAACAGAACCAAAGATCAATGCAATTAACCTTAAACTAAACAGTAAAAGGGCAACAGAGAGAACTTCTACAAATACAGATATATTTAAAGAAGCACCGGTCAAGGTGAAAAAGGCGACAAATATGTATAACTCTAAACTCCTGATTTGATTGAGAAATTCAGCTCTAAACTTAGAAAAATTAGTGACATAGAAACTGGCCAATATGCATATTAATAGGGGTTCTAAAAACAAGGCATGACCCCATTTTTCTAAGCTAAATACGGCCAGCCAGTCACTTGTCCAATAAGCACTGTAACCGATCAAAAGAATTAAGAAAGATTTGGTTCTTTTATGAATACCCAGTGAAAGAGCAGTTTTTAAGGCATAACCAACGACAAAAAATCCCAAAATGAACGAGGTGGCGAATTCCGCCAAAACAATGATTATTTGAACAAAGTCAAAAGTGCTTTCCTTCAAGGCAGATTGGGTAAAAGACAGGCAGATTGAAAACATGATCACTACTAGGAAATCTTTCACCACGGTAACGCCCATCACCGTTTGGGTAAAAGGTCCCTTAGATCGAAGTTCATTGATAATGGCAATGGCCGAAGCGGGTGAGCTGGCAATGAAAATAGTGGCCATTAATGAAGATATGGCCAATACAACTTTGGTTTCTTTATTTGCTAAAAAAGGAATGTAGTCTGCGGCCAACCAAAGGGCGCCCACACCGAAAATAAAAGTAATGAACAATTGGCCAAACGAATTCCATTTAATGCTGTTAATTTGTTTTTTAAGTTCTTTCAGATACAATTCTGCCCCAGCCGCAAAGGCAATAAATCCCAGAGAAATATCGTTGATATATTTGAGATGAAACGGCGCGGCAATGGGAATTAAGTTCAATAAGTAAGGCCCTGTCAAAATGCCCATAACAATGAGGCCTGTGATCAGGGGCAAATGAATTTGTTGGAATAATCTGGCAAGCTGATTTGCAGAAATGGCTACGATGACAAATCCGATGGGTAAGGTGAATACTTCCTGATATTTGGTGAATAATTCAAGCATATTTGTACCATCCAAATTTAAATATAAAACAATGAAATTATTCCACGGCGTCTATTGGGTAAGAATTTTCAAATTCTTTGTAATAATTCACGATAGCAGAAGGAGGCAA
The DNA here is from genome assembly GCA_905182375.1 of Flammeovirgaceae bacterium UBA4465. Taxonomy (GTDB): domain Bacteria; phylum Bacteroidota; class Bacteroidia; order Cytophagales; family Cyclobacteriaceae; genus UBA4465. The sequence continues at coordinate 66,718 of CAJJBF010000003.1, read as the reverse complement.
TGAATCAAAATCTACCTCCTTATAATGTAAAATTGTGGAATGAGTTGTTAATAGAACATGTGGATACCTCTGGTTGGGTAAATTATCAAGGTCTTAAAGAAGATCCTAAAATTCTCCTTGATTATTTAGCTCTTTTGAGCTCCAATCGACCCAATGAGGTGCATTGGAGCGGAAAAGAAAGGTTGGCTTATTGGATCAATCTATACAATGCGTTTACCTTAAAACTGATCATTGACCATTATCCATTGGAAAGCATCAAGGAGATTGGAAGCAGGATTCAAATACCGTTTATCAATTCACCTTGGGACATTGAGGGTATTGATTTTGGGGATGAAAAAATATCGCTTAATTACGTGGAGCACCAAATTCTCAGAAAATTTTTTAACGAACCTAGAATTCATTTTGCCATCAACTGCGCTTCAGTTTCTTGTCCTGCCCTAAGAAATGAAGCTTATGTGGCCTTAAAATCGATGAGCAACTCACAGACCAAGCCCATAGATTTTTAAATGACCCTTCCAAAAATGTCATTACTCCAGAGCGGCTGCGTTTATCCAAGATCTTCCAATGGTTTTCGGAGGACTTTAATGACCCTCAAACCCTATATGAAAATCTTTCTATTTGGTCAGGGGTCTCCATAAATAATTCAGCGACCAAACAATTTATGGATTATGATTGGTCACTTAATGAACAATCTAGACCTTGAAAGGATTTAGTTTTCGATGAATTCGCGACCAATGCTATAATAGGTAAAGCTTAATTTTTTCATTTGGTTCAGATCATAGAGGTTTCGCCCATCGAAAATGGCTTTAGTTTTCATTTTTGAGCCAACAATACTGAAATTCGGTGTACGAAAAACAGGCCATTCAGTCATGATCATTAAAGCATCAGCATCCTCCAGAGCATCATATTGATCCTCAGCATAATAAATTTGATCTCCCATTAATTCTTGGACGTTATTCATAGCTTCAGGATCATAAACCCTGAGGGTCGCTCCTTTTTCCAATAAGAGATCAATATTGGCCAAGGCGGGCGCTTCTCTGATGTCATCGGTATAAGGCTTGAAAGCAAGGCCCCAAATCGCAATGGTTTTGCCTTTTAGGGATTCTAAATAGGATTCGATGGGTTCGATCAATTTTATTTTCTGTTGGTCATTGACTTTGATAACAGCTTTGAGCATATCAAACTCATACGCCACTTCTTGGGCTGATTTGGATAAGGCTTGGACATCTTTTGGGAAACAGCTTCCGCCATATCCTGTACCCGCAAACAGAAACCGCTTTCCAATCCGGGTATCTGTACCGATACCCTGCCTCACCGCATCCACATCTGCACCTAGGAGTGAGCATAGATTGGCAATTTCATTCATGAAGGTAATTTTGGTCGCCAAAAAAGCATTGGCAGCATATTTAGTCAATTCTGCTGATTTTATATCCATAAAGATGATGGGATTACCTTGCCTCACAAAAGGCGCATATAATTGCTGCATCACGCCTTCGGCTTGGCTTGAAGCGGTTCCAATCACTACCCGATCCGGCTTCATGAAATCATCAACGGCCACGCCTTCACGTAAAAATTCAGGATTAGAGACCACATCAAAAGAGACTTTTGCTTTTTTGGCAAGGGCTTGGTTGACTTTAGCTGCGGTTCCAACAGGAACGGTACTCTTATCTACAACTACGGTGTAATGGTCTAATAACCCACCAAGCTCATCGGCGACTTTTAAAACGTATTGTAAGTCCGCAGACCCATCTTCACCAGGAGGCGTGGGAAGGGCTAGAAAAATGATTTCTGCTCCTTTGATACCTTCTACCAAATCAGTAGTAAAAAAAAGACGTTTTTGATTGAGGTTTCGCTGAAAGAGAGGTTCTAAACCGGGTTCATAAATCGTAATAGTACCCGCCTTTAATTTTTTAATTTTGTTTGCATCTATATCGATGCAGGATACATGGTTGCCTGTTTCAGCAAAACAAGTACCGGTCACCAGGCCTACGTATCCGGTTCCTACTACAGCTATTTTCATATACTTAAAGTTTCACTCTGCAAGTTTAACAGAAACAACAGTTTAATAATAATTGCCAGAAGAAATTAATTGTTTTATACCAAAGAGTTTTGCCACGAGGGCTATAAATTTCAAGAGAAAGGCCTTAGGCGAGATTCAGAATTTGCAAACTTTATCATTAATTAATAAAATAGTTGCTGTCTAAACTTCTATTTTTAGTGAGATTCTTTTGCAGGCATATTAATTTTTCTATATTTGCGCTCCTTTTAGTAATTAGAAAAATATGATTGTTATTAATATTAAAGACAATGAGTCCATTGATCGAGCCCTAAAGAGGTTTAAGAAAAAATTCGAAAAAACAGGTGCTTTGAGAGAGCTCCGATCTAGAACTTTTTTCACCAAACCTTCGGTAGTTCGTAGAGAGCAAATTAAAAAAGCAGCTTATATTCAAAATTTACGCGACCTTGAATCAAAATAAGCCAACTTATTATTAGTTTTTTGGTTTTTTGTCATTATAGTTAGAGAATATTCGTTTTCTTTTAAACTCATGGATGGTTGACAAATTTCTGAAATTTCTTGTTTACGAAAAAAGGTTCAGCCGACACACTTCACTGGCTTATGAAAAAGATTTAAATCAATTCTTTTCTTTTTTAAAAGTACAATTCCAATTCCACACCGAGCAAGGGGTAGCTCATATTCACTTACGAGCTTGGGTCGTTTCGCTGTTAGAGGCACAACTCAATCCCATTTCTGTTAACAGAAAAATTGCCTGTCTCAAATCTTATTTTAAATTTTTAAATGCGCGGGGCCTGCTTGTAAAAAACCCAGCTTCAAGAATAAGACCCCTTAAGACAGAAAAAAAACTCCCTTCTTTTCTTAGATTAAGCGAAACTACCTCTTTGCTCGATCATATTGAATATGACAATTCTTTTTCCGGAAAGCGAGATCAATTGGTCATCGAGCTTTTATATGCCTCAGGGATCCGACTTTCTGAGTTGATTAATCTGAAGGAAGAGGATGTGAATACCTATGATGGGACTTTGAAGGTATTAGGTAAGAGGAACAAAGAGCGATTGGTCCCCATAAATGAGTTTTTGATAAAGATGATCCAGTCTTATCTTAGAGCCTACAAGTCTACCGGTGAATCAAAAGCTTATTTGTTACTCACTGATAAAAGAAAACAAATGTATCCCATGTTTGTTTATCGCTTGGTTCAAAAATATTTAGGTCAAATTACAACCTTGAAAAAACGGAGTCCACATGTGCTCAGACATACCTTTGCTACGCATATGTTAGATAGAGGAGCTGAATTGAATGCAGTAAAAGAACTTTTGGGGCACACGAGTTTGGCAGCGACCCAGGTGTATACCCATAATTCTATGGAAAAACTTAAAAAAACCTTTGACCAAGCCCATCCAAAAGCATAATTATTAACTTAAATTTAAACGATATGAAACTTCAAATACATTCTATACGGTTCGATGCAGATGAAAAATTGATTGACCTCATCAAGAAAAAACTTAATAAGCTTGAGACGTTTTATGATCGAATAATAGATGGTGAAGTTTTCCTTAAGATTGAAAATGATGAGTCTCGAATCAATAAAATTATTGAGATAAAGTTAAATATTCCTGGAGATCAATTATTCGCCAAAGAGCGGGCACGGTCTTTTGAAATAGGGGCGGATGAGGCTACTGAAGCTTTACGACGACAGATCAAAAAATTTAAAGAGAAGCAGATGATTCATTAATGATGGGAACTCATCGGTTCACTCATTGTAGACCCACCCTACAAAATCTTTCATATCTTTTATGGTGATGCCCTCTTCCTTGAGCTGCTGTCTAAGAACATCTACTTTTTTGTAATCCTTGGTTGCTTTCGCTTCAGCGTAATCTTCCAATAAAATATTGAGTAGGTTTTTGCCATTGATGTGCGTCTCGGGTTTTATTCCTAGTATGTCTTCCGTGAAGCTTAACAATGTGGTCTTCATACGATCAAATGTCACTTGATCCATGGCTGCGAAAGCGATTTGTTTTGCGTACAATGAATTCACTTTTTTAAGCAAGTTAAACAAATGACCTATGGTCAGGGCCGTATTAAAATCATCATTCATAGCGTGATGACAATCATCACACATTTTATTAACCTGAGCAACGAGTGCAGTGTCTACATTTAAGGTCTCATTCTCTGGATAAGCCATTTCTTTGAGTATTCTTATACCATTGGCTAGCTTTGTGTAACCTTTCAAGGATCCATTTAAGGCCTTATTAGAAAAATCTAAGGTACTTGCATAATGAGATTGGAGCATAAAAAAGCGGATGGACATGGGAGAGTAGCCGCGATCGAGCATTTTATGATCTCCAGAAATGAGCTGCCAGGGTAAAAATGAATTCCCCAATGATTTAGACATTTTTTGACTATTGACGGTGAGCATATTGGTATGCAACCAATATTTGGCAGGCTCTTCATTAGTGGTACCTATACATTGTGCAATTTCACAATCATGATGCGGAAATTTAAGATCCATTCCACCGCCATGAATATCAAATTGTGTCCCCAAGTATTTTGTACTCATCACTGAACATTCGAGATGCCAACCGGGGAATCCATCACTCCACTTTGTTTTCCATCTCATGATATGGTTGGGTGCTGCTTTTTTCCATAAAGCAAAATCTAGCGGATTTTTTTTATCATCTTGACCCTCTAAGACCCTACTTTGATTGATCAGATCTTCAATTTTTCTGCCACTTAACTTGCCATATTCATGTGATTCATTATATTTATTGAGATCGAAATAAACTGATCCATTGGCTTGGTAGGCAAATCCCTTATCCAAGAGCGTTTCTATCATTTCAATTTGCTCTAACAAATGGCCGATGGCAGAAGGTTCAATGTCCGGAGGCAGCGCATTGAAGGTTTTCATTACGTTATGAAAATCGTTGGTATATTTTTGTACAATCTCCATTGGTTCGAGCTTATCTAGCCGGGCCTTTTCGGAAATTTTGTCTTCACCCGTATCGAGTAAGTGACCTACGTCCGTGATATTTCTTACATATCGCACTTTATAACCTCGAAATTTTAGGTATCTATTTATGATATCGAAGCTAATGAAAGTTCTTACGTTACCCAGGTGAACGTCGCTGTAGACGGTAGGCCCACAGACGTACATGCCTACGTTGGGCGTATTAATGGGCTCAAAAAGCTCCTTCTTTCGAGTCAAAGAGTTGGTTAGTTTAAGTTTTCCGATCATTGCTATTGACAAAATTTCTTATCAGATACAAAAATGCATGATGCTTTTATAACAATCGAATTTGAATTGAGTTTTTTTTGAATTACTTTTGTTGTTGTAAATAGGAAAAAGAAGAGAGGGGACACAAGTCCCCTCTTTTTATTATAACTACTGATGATAACACTTGTTCAAAAACTTTCGGCTGAACTGGAGCTCATAATGAATGAGTTTCCAGAATTGTTTTTGGTAGATTTAATCGTGACCGGATTTTCAGGAAATCAGCGTGTTTTAGTATTGATTGACGGTGAGGCAGGTCTTCCTATCGAAACGTGTTCATTGATCAGTAGAAAACTTTCAAACAGGATTGAAGAAGAAGACCTTATTGAAGGAGCATTCAATCTTGAAGTATCATCTCCAGGGATCGATAGGCCACTTTCTCTACCGCGGCAATATAAGAAAAATATTGGCCGAAAATTGAAAATAGAAACTTTAGAAGGAGAAATATTTGAAGGGAAGTTAAAAGAAATTGAAGAACAAACCATTGTACTTTCTTTGAAGGAGCGAGACGAAACCATGTTCTTAGATAAAATAAAAAAAGCGAAAGTATTAATATCATTTAATTAGAAAATGGAAGCAGGAATATTAATTGATTCATTTGCCGATTTTGCCAGAAATAAAAATATAGATCGGCCAACCATGATTAGGATCCTAGAAGATGTATTCAGGACAATGATTAGGAAAAAATATAAAGATGATGATAACTTTGATATCATCATCAATACAGACAAAGGAGATCTTGAAATTTGGAGATTTCGAGAAATCGTCGACGATAATTCTGAGGATATATGGGATCATGATAAAATCTGTTTGACGGACGCAAGAAAGATTGAACCAGATTTTGAAATTGGAGAAGAGGTAGCTGAAGAAATCAAGCTCATAGATTTCGGTCGAAGAGCGGTCATGACTGCGCGCCAAACATTGATTCAGAAAATTAAAGATTTAGAAAAGGACATACTTTTCCAAAAATACAAAGAACTGGTTGGAGAAATAATTACAGGTGAGGTATACCAGACTATGAGTAGAGAAGTATTGCTTATTGATGGTGAGGGCAATGAACTAAATATACCCAAGTCGGATCAAATCCCTAAAGATCGTTACCGAAAAGGAGACTCAGCCCGTGCCATTGTACATCGTGTCGAAATGCATAATGGAAATCCAAGGATTATCTTATCAAGAACCTCTCCTACGTTTTTGGAAAGATTGTTTGAAAGTGAAGTGCCCGAAGTTTATGATGGGCTGATTACAATTAAAAAAGTGGTCAGAGAGCCAGGCGAAAGAGCCAAGGTATCTGTAGAGTCTTATGATGACCGAATAGATCCAGTAGGGGCTTGTGTTGGGATGAAAGGCTCACGTATCCACTCTATTGTGAGAGAGTTACAAAATGAAAATATTGATGTAATTAACTTTACAGACAATCTTGAATTATACATTTCAAGAGCCTTAAGTCCGGCTAAAATTTTGAGTATGAAAATAGATGAGCCTCAAAAGCGAGTTTCTGTTTATCTCAAGCCAGATCAAGTATCTTTGGCCATAGGAAAAGGGGGTCAAAATATTAAATTAGCCAGCCGTTTAGTGGAATATGAAATAGATGTTTTTAGAGAACTTGGCGCTGTAGAAGATGAGGATGTTGATTTGGATGAGTTTTCAGATGAAATTGAGAGCTGGGTCATTGATGAGTTGAAAAAAATAGGGTTAGATACTGCTAAAAGTGTTTTGAGATTGGGTCGTGAAGATATGGTCAGAAGAACCGATCTAGAAGAAGAAACGGTTGACAATGTGTTGAGGGTACTTTCCCAAGAATTTGAATAAAAATTAAGAAGCAGACGATAGATGCATAGACTGAGTCAAGTTGCCAGAAAACTAAACGTAGGTAGTACTACTATACTCGATTTCCTTAAGGTAAAAGGACACGAGGTAGATAGTAGCCCTAATTCTAAAATCACAGATGAACAATTTGAGCTGTTATCTAAGGAATATGCCTCTTCTGTAATAGACAAGGAGGAAGCTTCTAGTTTGACCATTGGCAGTAAACATTCAGAAGACCTGGTCATCAAAGAGTCTAGTCCTTCAGTGGAAAACCCGGCAAAAGAAGAAGACCATGTTTTAATCACAGACAATATAATAAAAGCGCCTCAGGAAGACCCCCCTAAAAAGGCAGATGAACTTATCTCAAAACCTAAACTAGAAGGTACCAAAGTGATAGGTAAAATTGACCTTGAGCCGAACAAACGTGGGGCCAAGAAGATTGAAAAAGAAGAGGAAATTAAGGAGACACTGCCCGTTGAGGAGGCTCAAGAGCCAGAAGAAGTTGTGAAACCAGAGCCCGAAGCGCCTGTGGTTGACTTGCCTACGGAGCCAGTACCAGAAGTAGCTGCTAAGGATCAGGAAATTGGTGAAGTTTCTGATAAGGCTTCGGAGGCTCCGGTAGTTACCGAGGATTCAGTTACACCCGCTCAGGAAGTTCAGAAGCTAGCAGACCCATTACCGCCAAAAATTGAAGTTTCTGAAAAGGGAGCTTCCCAAAAAGGGGAAACGATAAAGGCTAAAGCAGATTCCTTGAAGGGCCTTAAGGTTTTGGGTAAAATTGAATTGCCTGCTGAAAAGAAAAAACCTATTGCTTCTTCGGATGAGCATAAGGATCGAAAGAAACGGCCACGAAAAAGAATTCAGTCAAGTACGCCACCCAGCCAGCGACCTCCCTTAGGACAAAAACCGAGAGGAGCTTTCGATGCCGGTAGAACCAGAGGTAAGGATATTAAAAAGACCGAGGAGCTCACAGATAAGGAAATTCAAGATAAAATTAAAGCAACACTTGCCAAACTCAGTGGAGGAGGGAACAAAGCGGCAACTGCTAATCGTTCGAAGTACAGAAAAGATAAGCGATCTGCAAAAGCCGAGGCAGTGGAAGAACAGATCATTCAAGAGGCTGAGGATGCCAAAACACTGAAGCTAACTGAGTTTATTTCGGCCAATGATTTGGCATCATTGATGGATGTGTCGGTCAATGACGTGATTTCATCTTGTATGAATTTAGGACTATTTGTTTCCATCAATCAGCGGTTAGATGCAGAGACCATTACGGTCATTGCAGACGAATTTGGATTCGATGTGACCTTTACGACGACAGAAGAGGGGATTGATATCGTTGAAGAGGAAGATATCGCTGAAAATTTGATAGATCGCGCACCCATCGTTACAATCATGGGACATGTCGATCATGGTAAGACTTCTTTGCTAGATTACATTAGAGATTCTAAGGTTACTGAAGGCGAAGCGGGAGGCATCACACAACACATTGGCGCTTACAATGTGATGACCAATCAAGGCAAAAAAATTGCATTTCTGGATACACCAGGACACGAGGCTTTTACTGCGATGCGTGCTAGAGGAGCAAAAATTACAGACATTGTCATCGTCGTGATTGCGGCTGACGATGCCGTCATGCCTCAAACGAAAGAAGCTTTAAACCACGCCCAGGTAGCGGGCGTGCCGATCGTCATCGCGATCAATAAGATTGACAGACCCACTGCCAATGTAGACAAGATTAAGGAAGAACTTTCAGCCATTAATATTTTGGTGGAAGACTGGGGAGGAAAATATCAATGTCAAGCACTATCTGCAAAAACGGGAGAAGGGATTGATGAATTATTGGAAAAGGTATTGCTAGAGGCAGAGTTATTGGAATTAAAAGCAAATCCAGACAAATCAGCGGTTGGCAGCGTCATTGAGGCAAGTTTGGATAAAGGACGGGGCTATGTGACCACCTTGATGGTTCAGGCCGGTACCTTACGCATCGGAGATGTGATGTTGGCTGGTTCTTATTTTGGAAAGGTGAAGGCCATGTTTGATCACCGAGGAAAGAAATTAAAGGAAGTGGGTCCAGCGACTCCAACGGTTGTGCTTGGACTTGATGGAGCCCCCCAAGCAGGAGATAAGTTCAATGTGATGGAATCGGATCGTGAGGCAAGAGAAATTGCCAATAAGCGAGAAGTCATTCAGCGTGAGCAATCGGTTAGAGCTAAAAAGCACATTACTCTGGATGAAATCGGAAGAAGATTGGCTATAGGCTCATTTAAAGAACTTAATATAATAGTAAAAGGAGATGTGGACGGTTCCATAGAAGCCTTGGCCGATTCGTTATTAAAGCTATCTACAGCGGAAGTACAGGTGAACATCATCCATAAAGGGGTGGGTCAAATCTCGGAATCGGATGTGCTTTTGGCCTCTGCCTCTGACGCGGTCATTGTGGGTTTCCAAGTACGTCCATCTAGCTCGGCTAGAAAAATTGCGGAGAATGAAGAAATTGAGATCAGATTGTATTCAATTATTTATGATGCCATCAACGACGTTAGAGATGCCATGGAAGGCATGTTGGCACCGACCGTTGAGGAATTTATAACAGGAAATATTGAGATTCGTGAAGTATTTAAGATTTCTAAAGTGGGAACGGTAGCAGGTTGCTATGTGACAGATGGATTTGTTAAGCGGAGCAATCAGGTCCGGTTGATTCGAGAGGGGATAGTTACCTATTCAGGTCATATTAATCAACTGAAACGTTTTAAAGAAGATGTGCAGGAAGTGAAGAAAAATTACGAATGTGGTATCAGCATCAAAAACTTTAATGACATTAAGGTGGGAGATATCATTGAGGGCTTTGAAGAACGCGAAATTAAACGAACGCTTTAATTCAAACACATAAAAAAAGGCAAGTATTAACTTACTTTTTTTTATGCCTTTTTGATCTTTATTTAAAGACCGAAAGCTGCTTTAACCTTTTCGACATAGTCTAACTTTTCCCAAGTAAACGTTTCTACCTCATGCGTAATTTCCTGATTGGAAGATTTGAATGTCAAGGTTTTTACTTCAGATTTTCTGCCCATGTGGCCGTATGCTGCAGTTTCTAAGTAAATCGGGGTTCTGAGTTTTAATCTTCGCTCAATGGCCATAGGGCGCATGTCGAATAAATTTTCTATTTTCTTGGCAATTTCTCCATCTGTAACATTCACATTAGCAGTTTCATAGGTATTCACGTAAATCCCCATGGGCTTTACTACCCCTATGGCATAAGAAACTTGCACCAATACTTCATCGCAAATACCTGCAGCAACCAAATTTTTAGCAATGTGCCTTGTAGCATATGCCGCAGATCGATCTACTTTAGAGGGGTCTTTTCCAGAGAAAGCGCCACCACCATGTGCGCCTTTGCCCCCATAGGTATCCACAATAATTTTTCTTCCGGTCAATCCAGTATCTCCATGAGGCCCCCCAATTACGAACTTACCGGTAGGGTTGATGTGGTAGGCAATGTCATCATTGAATAAACTTTGTAGTTTAGTACTCAGTCCTTTTTTTACTCTTGGGATTAGGAGATCAACGATATCGGTCTTTATTTTAGCCAACATTTTGGTATCATCGGCATCAAATTCATCATGCTGAGTAGAAACCACAATGGCGGTTATCTTCTGGGGTTTGTTATCATCACCGTACTCAATGGTCACCTGTGATTTGGCATCGGGGCGTAAATATTTTATGTCATTATTTTCTCTTCGTAAAGCTGCAAGCTCTATGAGGATTCTATGAGAAAGTTCTAATGCCAAAGGCATTAAATTTTCTGTTTCCTTGGTTGCATATCCAAACATCATACCCTGATCTCCCGCACCTTGTTCTTCAGGAATGGCGCGATCTATCCCTCTATTGATATCTGCCGATTGCTCATGAATGGCAGAAATAACCGCACAAGACTTGGAGTCAAATTGATATTCACTTTTGGTATATCCGATTTTTTCAATAACATTCCTCGCAATTTCTTGAACGTCGAGGTAGGCGCTAGATTTAACTTCTCCCGCCAACATGACCAAACCTGTGGTGACCAGGGTTTCACAAGCTACTTTGGAATCCTTGTCAAAAGCTAGAAAATGATCAATCAAGGCATCTGATATTTGATCAGCTACTTTATCAGGATGTCCTTCTGAAACAGATTCAGAGGTGAATAAATAACTCATAAGATTTGAAGTATTAAGAATTTTAAATTTGTAATGCGAAATTAGTTTTTTTTATTTAAAAAGAGGAATTGTTGTTCAATAAATACCTATTGAGAAAGTACAAGGAATTTTATCTAATTTGAAAAAGGTTTTTTTCCAGACACTTACTTTTTTGGAACGCGTATATTGTTCTTGACCGGTCAGGTCTGCTCCGATGGCCAATACAGTATCTGGCTTAAGGATTTTGGTTAGGGCAGTCAATAGTTGTTGATTCCGATAAGGGGTTTCCATGAAAACTTGGCTGTAGCCACTGCTTAGGGCAATCTGTTCCATGGTTCTGATTTTTTTTTCACGAAGTACGGGATCAATGGGAAGATACCCATGAAAGGTGAATTGTTGTCCATTGAGACCACTGGAGATGAGCCCTAAAATGATCGATGAAGCACCTTCCAAGCACACCACTTCAATGTCTTGCTCATGGGCATATCTTACCGCAAGATTTCCCGGATCAGCAATGGCGGGTAGACCCGCTTCTGAGAGGATGCCCATATTTACTCCAGCCAATAAGGGCTTAAATAGCGCAGGGAGTGCCTGTTCATCAAAACGTTTATCCATAGGTTCAAAATGTATTGTTTCTATATCCAGTCCCAATTGAAGTGAAGAGAGATACCTTCGGGCCGTACGGATGTTTTCAACCAAATAGTAAGTAGTCGTTCGAATCACATTTTTGACGGCATTGGTAATATTGTCTCCATTATTTGTACTTGATAAATAGGTGGGGATTAAATATAATTTACCTTTTTCCATATTTTATAAATTGATTGATAAGGGCCAAGAGTTGTGCAGGTTGCTCCGCGTGAACCCAATGACCGGCCTTTTGAATGGTCATTAAAACGGCATTTGGAAAATGTTTTTTTAACAATGGCTCATCCTCATTTAATATGTAGTCCGACTGAGCCCCTCGAATAAACAATACCTCGCCAGTAAATAGGTCATGGGACAAAAGGGGCGCTCCAATGGCTTGTATATTATCTTCGATGGCTTTCCAGTTTATTTTCCAGTAGAATAAGCCTTCCGGATTTCGGCTTAAATTTTTTAAGATAAACTGTCTGATTCCGGAGTTATTGATAGTTGTCGAAAGTAAATCATCGGCCTCTTTTCGGGTATTTATTTCATTAATTTTTAAAGAATGAACCCCTTGTAAGATATTTTGATGGTGGGGGGGATACCTTTTAGGCGCAATGTCTACAATGATGAGCTTCATGATTTTCTCAGGGTATTGAACGGCAAAGTTCATAGCGGTTTTGCCACCCATAGAATGGCCCAATAGGCAGCATTTTTCTATCTGTGCATTATGTAATAATTCCTTTAGATCATCGGTCATGACTTGATAATTTAAGTCATCACTGTGCGGAGATAAGCCATGATTTCTTTGGTCTACTAAATAAACCTCAAACGTAATCATCAAGTGGTTGGCTAAGGTTTTCCAGTTATCCGAAGAGCCAAAGACGCCATGCAAAATAATCAGGGGTGGACCTGATCCGAATTTTTTAAAATGCAGTTTCATTGAAGTTGTCTTTTATACATTTGAATGGTGTTTTCGATTCCATAATACAAGGCGTCGCAAAACAGGGCATGTCCGATGGAAACCTCTGCTAAATACGGAATACCCTTTTTGAGATATTTTAGATTTTGTAAATCTAAGTCATGACCGGCGTTGACGCCAAGGGCCATCTTTTTTGCGACATCAGCAGCCTCAACAAATGAACGAAGGGCTTGTACTGGATTTTGAACAAAATCTTGGGCATAGGGTCCTGTATAAAGTTCAATACGATTCGCTTCGATTTTGGCAGCACCCTCCACCATAGAAATTTCGGGGTTGCAAAAAACGGAAATGCGTGCACCAGACAAGCGGAGCTCCTGGATGATTTCACTTAGAAAACCTTTGTTCTTAACCGTATCCCAACCCGTGTTAGAAGTAAGGACCTCTGGTGGATCAGGGACTAGGGTAACTTGATCGGGTTTCAGTTCTGCAATGAGTTTCATAAAGCGGGCATCTGGATACCCCTCAATATTGAACTCAGTGTTTACGATGCGGGACAGGTCATAAGCGTCTTGGGTGGTAATGTGTCTTTCATCAGGCCGAGGATGAATGGTAATGCCATCAGCACCAAACCTTTCACAGTCTTGAGCCATTTGGATAACATTTGGGTTGCTAGACCCTCTTGCATTGCGTAATGTTGCAATTTTGTTAATGTTTACACTAAGTTTGGTCATTGAAACATATAATTTATTGAATTACAAAAATAGTTTTTCTAGATGAGCTTAAAATTAAAAATAGAGCAGGAAATTAAAACGGCCATGCTCCAAAAAAATAAAGACCGTTTGAGAGCCCTGAGAGCCATAAAGGCCATGATTTTAATTGCAGAAACTGAAAAAGGGGCTGCCACAGCCTTAAGTGAAGAAGCTGAAATCAAGATTTTATCTAGGGCGGCTAAACAAAGAAGGGATTCATTGACGGTTTATCAAGAACAAGGGAGAAAAGATTTAGCAGATATTGAGTGGGATGAGCTTGTGGTAATTGAGGCATTTCTTCCCCAGCAGCTCAACGCAGAAGAACTGGAGACGGCGGTAAGAGAAATTATAAAAAAAACAGGAGCTTCTTCGCCCAAAGATATGGGTAAAGTCATGGGAATGGCCAGTCAAGAGCTCTCGGGAAAAGTAGATGGAAAGGCACTCTCATCCGTGGTCAAGGCTTTGTTGATGGAATGAACTATCTTGATATTTTTTTGATGTTTATATTGGCATTTTCAGCCTATAAGGGCTATCAAAAAGGCTTATTGGTCGCTCTTTTTTCTTTTCTGGCATTTTTTTTAGGCCTTTTTATGGCGATTAAATTTACGGCACCAATCAGCGTGAAATTTTTTTCGGATAGTGCTTATTTTGAATGGATAGCGATTGCTATTTTTATTGCCATTTTCGCCCTTTTAATTCTGGGGATTCATTTGTTATCGAAAGCGTTGAAAACGATTTTAGATTTTACGCCATTAGGAATTTTAGATAATATTTTAGGAGCGGCATTAAATATTTTTAAAATTGTATTTGTTTTGAGTATTTTATTTTGGGTTATTGATTCGCTGGGCGTCGACTTTTCAAGTGAGTATATAAATAATTCAATAATTTTGAGTTATATTATACTTTTTGCGCCTAAAAGTTTCGAGGCTATCGGATCTTTTATTCCATATTTCAAGGATATATTCGATATGTTTGACCTATTTAAGAACAATTAAAAATTAATCTAGTCGTCACAGAATGATCGATTTATTATGTTAAAAGACCAAAACGGGTTTAAGTTTTTAGATAAAGGGAAGGGAGAGCCACTGATTTTGCTTCATGGACTCATCGGGGAATTGAGTAATTGGGATGCGGTAGTGGACTATTTTTCAAAGCAATATCGGGTGATTATTCCAGCATTGCCTATTTATTCTATTCCCGTTAGAAAATTAGGACTAGAAACGCTTACTGATTTTTTAGAATCCTTTGTTGATTTTTTAGCACTAGATCAAATTAATCTAATGGGGAATTCGCTAGGCGGACATATTGGGCTCATCTATGCGTTGCGACGTAAAGAAAAAGTAAAACGTTTGATTTTAACTGGTAGTTCGGGCTTGTTTGAAAATTCTATGGGAGGATCCTACCCAAAAAGGGGAAATTATGAATACATAAAGGAACGGACGGAGTATACCTTTTACGATCCTAAAACAGCTACCAAAGTGTTAGTAGACCATGTTTTCGATACCATGAAAAGTATCCAAAACTGTTTAAGTATTGTGGCCATAGCTAAATCAGCACAACGCAACAATATGTCTAAAGAGCTCCATTCAGTGGCCGCTCCTACCCTACTGGTATGGGGGTTAAACGACACCATTACCCCGCCTTATGTCGCCCATGAATTTGATAGGTTGATTCCCAATGCTACTTTGCGGTTTATTGATGAATGTTGCCATGCCCCCATGATGGAGCAGCCCAATAAATTTAACCTAATAGTAGAAGCGTTTTTAAAAAAGGCATAAGAGTATGATTGCGAAGGATTTAATTGATTTTGGTATTCCTCTCTTAAAAAGTGAAGACAAGGTCTCAAAGGCTTTGGATTTGATGAAAGAATTTGAATGCGACCGATTACCTGTGGTGAAGGATGGCTATTATGCCGGCTTTTTAGCTGAGGAAATGATTAGAAATCACAATGGTGAGCAGATCAATGATTTTAGTTTGCTGGGAGAAAATGGGGAAGTTGACCAAGGCAGTCATTATTATGATTTGATAAAATGTGCCCTAGAATTTGACCTGCCCTTAATTGCCATAAAAGATCATCAAGGCTTCTATTTGGGAGCGGTACCTACCGCCTCAGCTTTTGAAATGTTTGTCACAGGGTCAGCGCTGCGGACGCCTGGAGGGATTATTGTTTTATCCCTCAACTATAGAGATTATTCTCTCTCGGAAATCGCTAGAATCATTGAAAATGGCGATGCTAAAATCATCAACAGTCAGCTGTCGATGGATCCAAATGATAACAGTAAAATATGGCTTACCCTTAAGCTAAACAAAGAAGACATTTCACATTTGATTTCAATTTTAGAGTTCAGTGGCTATCAAATTGAGCGACATTTTAGTGCGCGTATGGATAATGAAAATACCCAAGAGCGATACGATAGCCTGATGAACTATTTAAAAATTTGATTTGTGAAAAGTATCGCTATCCATGGTAGAAAAATAAAGGCATCTTCTGTTGTAGAAGTCCAGACCTTATTGCGGCAGCTGGTTTCGAGAGAGGTTCAATTATCCGTGTCATCAGATTTTTTGAAGCTTAATGAAGCGATGTTGTCTGAATTTTCACTGGCTGTCTATGGCCTTAATCAGGTAAAAAAAAAATTCAATGCCTTTATTAGCGTCGGAGGAGATGGTACGTTTTTGGAAACATTGACTCATGTTGGATCTCTAGAAATACCCATTTTAGGAATCAATACCGGCAGGCTAGGTTTTTTGGCTTCCATTGCACAAAATCAAATTACAGTAGCCATTGATAAATTATTAACAGGCCATTATGAGATCGAAAAGAGGTCATTGATCTCCCTTAGCAGTAACCAAAAGGTATTTAATGGATTTAATTATGCCTTGAACGAATTTTCTATTTTGAGAAAAGATTCTTCAGCTATGATTGTCATTAAGAGCTATTTAAATGGAGATTTCTTGAATAGCTATTGGGCAGACGGCCTTATGGTTTCGACTCCTACGGGTTCAACGGGCTATTCTTTGAGCTGTGGAGGTCCTATATTGTTGCCGGAGAATGAGAATTTTATCATTACACCGGTAAGTCCACATAATTTAAATATAAGACCCTTAATCGTTCCCGATACCTCTGAATTTACCTTTGAGGTAGAAAGCAGGACGAATAATTTCTTAATATCACTAGATTCAAGATCACAGACCGTCAATGATTCTATTCAAATGAAAGTTCAAAAAGCTCCTTTTCAAGCGTATTTAATTAAGGTCGAGGGTGTGAGTTTCATAGAAACTTTGAGAAACAAATTATCTTGGGGGTTAGATAAACGCAATTAACTTGTGTTCGGCTCGTTTCTATTGATATAAGATTAAAATCATGGGCAATAAAGCAACTAATAAGTTTTGAAAAAGGGGATCATCATCGTTTTTATATTGAATGTAAGTTTGGTGCAAGCCCAGTTTTTGGAATTTGGAACTGGAATGGGTCTTTTTAATTACAGCGGTGATATGGCCCGTGGATACAAATTTTCTACGATTCAGTTTGGGAGTACTTTTTTTAATAGAATGAATTTTTCGAGTCATGTTTCACTCAAAACAGCGCTAGGTTTTGGAGGGCTAAAAGGATCAGATCAAAACCCATTGGATCCCGCCGCAGCCATCAGATCGGCCTCTTTTAATTACAAAATAGCTGATTTTTCCTCTGTACTCGAATATGATTTTTTGAATTACAAGAAAAAAAATTCCATGATCAGATGGAGTCCCTATGCCTATTTTGGTTTGGGGTTTCTCACCATTTTCCCCTCGTCTACTTCGGCAGAAAATTTAAGTACTACCCAACTCACAATTCCTGTGGGTATTGGCTTTAAACATTTGATAAGAAGGCGTTTTATGGCGGGATTTGAAGTGGGGGTTCGAGGGCTCTCTTTTGATGAAATTGATGGAATCTCAGAGGGAGATTTGTCACAAAAGGATTTTCAGTTTGGAAATCCAAATGATATGGATTGGTACAGCTTTGTAGGTATTTCGCTGAGTGTTATCATTTATAAAATACCCTGTCCTTTTCCTTATGATCCCAATGAATGGAGGAAAAATTAATAAAAAAAGTTAAATACTTACGATCCATTATTATGTTCTTGAAAAAAGTGGCATTTTTGTACGCTTTTTAAAAAGAGCTCTTTTAAAATGATTGCGAAACAAGACGGACGTGAAATCCCCAAACATATTGCCGTAATTATGGATGGTAATGGACGTTGGGCCAAAAAACAGGGCGCTATGCGTATTTTTGGTCATCGGAGCGGGGTCCAGGCAGTTCGTGATATCACCGAGGGTTGCGCGGAGTTAGGAGTTGATCATTTGACGCTTTATGCTTTTTCTACAGAAAATTGGTCACGCCCTCAAAAGGAAGTCGATGGATTGATGAATTTGTTGATTAAGACGATTAATGGTGAATTACCTACATTGATGAAAAATAGTGTGCGCTTGACAGCGATAGGGGATTTACAAGGGCTTGCGACTGGAGTGCATAAAAAATTATCGATAGCGATTGATGAAACGAAATTAAATGAGGGGTTGAATTTGATATTGGCTTTGAATTACAGTGGTAAATGGGATTTAACTCAGGCTTTTAAGGTCATCTGTGGCGAGGTAATTAAAGGGACCATCAAACCCGAAGCAATAGAAGAGGACTTGGTGTCTGACTATTTGTCAACGAAGGGTATCCCTGATCCTGAATTACTGATTAGAACCAGTGGGGAAATGAGGATTAGTAACTTTTTATTATGGCAATTGGCTTATTCGGAGTTTTTTTTTACCGAGGTACTTTGGCCAGATTTCAGGAAAAAGCATTTAAATCTAGCGATAGATTCTTTTAACGATCGTGAACGCCGATTCGGTAAAACCAGTGAACAATTAGATTTTCAATGAAGTTTGTTAACATTTTTATTCTGTTTTATCTGCTGTCGGTGACGAGCTATGCACAATTAATTTTTGGACAAAATCGCAAAAAAACGAACGAAGCCATTGAGATAAACTATGCGAGTCCTCGTGAACTAGAGATCGCAGACATCGAAATAAGAGGACTTCAGTTCCTTGACAACAATGCACTGACCTCTCTTTCAGGATTAAAAGTAGGTGATAAAATCAAGATTCCTGGAGATGAAATTAGCTTGGCGATAAAGAAACTTTGGAAGCAGGGTATCATTGGCAACATTGCTATTTTTGCATCTAAAATCGAAGGGAACCAAGTATGGTTAGTCATTGAGCTTTCAGAAAGGCCTAGATTGATGAAATACGAGTTTGAGGGGGTAAGTAAGGGTCATCAAACAGAAATAGAGGACGATCTTGAGCTCACTAAGGGCAAAATCATTACTGATGTAGTAATTAAGAATACAGAATTAGCTGTCCGAAAATTTTATGAAGCAAAAGGGTTTTTTAATGCAGGGGTAACGCTCAGCCAAAGGATTGATACCGTCATTAGAAACAGTGCCGTTTTGATGATTAAGGTGAACAAGGGAAGGAAAGTTAAAATTTATGATATCAACTTCCACGGCAACGAGCAGTTCAGTGATTCTAAGTTGAGGAGTAAGTTTAAGAAGACAGGGGAAACACCTCGGTTTAGTCTTCCTTCAGCACTTTTAGTTAACGCCATCAAACTAGCAAATCCTAAGCATTTGTTTTATTTTATGACACATAAGGATACCGCTACGACTCAGGAATTTAGAGATCAATTGAGCAATGTCGCAAAGTTAAACTTCTTTAAGCCATCAAAATTTGTCAAAGAAGAATTTGTGAATGACAAAACGGCATTGATTAGTTTTCTTAATTCAAAAGGCTATAGAGACGCATCCATTATGTCGGACACTAATTATGCGATCAATGAAAAGCATATGAATATCGACATTGACATTTTTGAAGGGCGTAGGTATTATTTCAGGGAGATCAAGTGGGAAGGAAATTTTATTTATGACGATGCTACTTTATCAAAGGTATTGGGCGTACAAAAAGGAGATATTTACGATTTGGAGTTGATTCAGACAAAGTTGAATTATGATCCGACTGGAGTGGATGTCAGCTCTTTATATATGGATGATGGTTATCTATTCTTTAATATTAATCCTGTTGAGGTGGGCGTTTCGGGGGACTCTATAGACTTAGAAATGCGTGTTTTTGAAGGGGGACAGGCGACCATCAAAAAAGTTTTGATAACAGGAAATGAAAAGACCAAAGATTATGTTGTGAGACGAGAACTGCGAACCGTTCCCGGGCAAAAATTTAGTAGAGAATTGTTGATCAGAACTCAGCGAGAATTATCCCAATTGGGTTATTTCGATCCTCAGAAGGTGAACCCGATTCCAGTACCCAATATGGTAGATGAGACCGTTGATATTGAATGGGAGCTCGTGGAGCAACCCAGTGATCAAATAGAATTATCAGGAGGTTGGGGAGGCTATTATGGTTTCGTAGGTACGCTGGGTGTCAGTTTTAATAATTTCTCTATCAGAGAAGCAATGAAGTTCGAAAAGTTTCCTCCCATGGGGGATGGTCAGCGCTTGTCGGTGAGAGCCCAAGCCAACGGGAGGCGCTATCAGAGTTATACAGCGAGCTTTCAAGAACCTTGGTTGGGAGGTAAAAAGCCAAATAGTTTTGGAATCAGTTATAATCATTCCGTTCAACGCTATTTAAATTTTCAAGACAATACAACGATTGGTTCATTAAGTGTGAACAGTTTTTCCGTTTCTTTAGGTAGAAGAGTAAATTGGCCTGATGATTTCTTTGTCATCAGCAATGCGGTATCCCTTTCAAAATACTCTCTATATAACTACCAAGGTTTCAGTTTAGGGTTTGCTACGGGGGATGCCAATAGTTTTGTGTTTAATACGACGGTTTCGAGAAGATCATCCGATAATCCCATGTATCCGCAACGAGGGTCTGATATTTCAATGAGTTTAAATATGACACCTCCTTATTCGCTATTTAACGATCTCAACTATGAAACAGCGATCCCAGAGGATAGATATAAATGGGTTGAATATCATAAATGGAATTTTGACTTTAGATATTATATACCTGTTATTCCTAAGCTTGTCTTGGCGCCAAGAGTTCATTTTGGATTTATTGGATCCTATTCTGATAAAGCATCTGTGGGTCCTTTTGAAAGGTTCGTTTTGGGAGGAGATGGTTTGACGGGCCAAAATTTTATCTTAGGTACGGACGTTATTGGGTTGCGTGGTTATCCTAACCCACAACAAAGTGCACGTAAGGAGACATCATTGACACCTTTTGACAGGGAAACTAATATTTTGGGAGGTATTGCCTTTACAAAATACATTTTGGAATTGAGATATCCGGTCTCTTTGAATCCAACGGCTACCATTTATCTATTGACTTTTGTTGAAGGGGGCAATAATTGGAACAACTCGGAGGCTTACAATCCTTACAAGCTTTATAGATCCGCGGGTATTGGAGCAAGAATTTTTATGCCTGCTTTTGGGCTCTTGGGCATTGATTATGGGTATGGATTTGATGCCATACCCGGAACCAGTGAGCGTTCAGGGGGGCAATTTCACTTTTCAATTGGACAACAAATCAGATAATGTCTAGATCCCTTACATTTGCATTATTATTCTTGTCATGCGTGCCCAATCTGAATGCACAAAAATTTGGCTACATTGACCTGAGTTATATTTTAGGGAAAATGCCAGCCTATGCCGAAGCACAAAATGAAATAAATACTTTAGCTAAAGCTTGGGAGCAAGAAATTAGAGAAATGTACGAGGAAGTACAAAATTTAGAAACGAAATATAAGGCTGAGGAGGTATTACTGACCGTAGGAATGAAAGAAGACCGGGCCTACGAAATAGATGTCGGAAAACAAAAATTAAAGGAACATCAGAAAAAAATTTTTGGATCTGAAGGCTTATATTTTTTAAAGAAAAAGGAGCTCATAAAACCTGTACAAGATCTTGTTTTTGAGGCTTCGGAGCGCGTTGCAAAGAGCAATAGATTGGCTATTGTTTTTGATAAATCAGGTGAGATGGTGATGATTTATACAGATCCTGTTCACGATTATACTGATTTTGTTTTAGAAGAGTTAGGTTTGCTGAGCAATGAAGCAACCTCTAATTAAAATTTATTTAATTTATATATTATGAAAATCAAGTTATTAATATGTGCGCTAGCCATGTTCACAATGAGTGTAACAAATGCACAAGAATTGAAGATTGGCTATACAAATGCAGAATATTTGTTAGGTTTATTACCCGAGGCAAAACAGATTGAAGCTGATTTGAGGGCGTATGAAACACAGCTACAAAATCAGTTGAAAGCAAAGTATCAAGATTTACAGACCAAAATAGGAGATTATCAGGCCAATGAGGCGAGTTACAACGAGTTGATCAAGGCAGATAAGCAACGTGAGCTTACCGGCTTGCAGGAGTCCCTGCAACAATTCCAAACAGATGCTGAGCAATCATTGGTGTCTAAGCGGAATCAATTATTACAGCCTGCGGTTGAAAAAATAGGAACAGCTATACAGGCTGTTGCCGAAGAAAATGGATTTTCAATGGTATTGAGTGCGGGAAGCCCAGGCTTTGATGTATTACTTTATGCAAGTGAACAACATGATATCTCTGAATTGGTTCTCAAAAAGTTAGGAATCGATCCACCATCGGGAAATTAAGCTTTTTACTAAAACCTGGCTAGCCAAGTTTTTTTATGACTTTTTTGCTGTTGGAGATAAATATACCGAGCATAATTGTCAGCATACTTGCGAGTTGTATAAGGCTCAATTTTTCACCATCTATGAAACCCCAAAAAACGGAAATTATTGGAATCACATAAGTGACGGAGGTAGAGAAGACGGCATTGGTAAGTTGGACCATCTTATTAAATAAAATAAGGGCGAGGGCCGTACCAAGTACTCCTAAAATTACGATATAACCTGAAGCCATCAATACTTTTGGTTCATGGATGTGATCTAAAAATGGGGTAAAGAGGAAGAGATAAATAACGGCCAATGGCCCCACCATGATTAAAGAGAGACTGGCAATACTGAGAGATTTTAAGCCGCCCAAATAATGTTTAATGAGGTTGGCGTTGATTCCATAAAGTACCGTGGCGGCCACTACGAAAAAGGCATAATAATTGAATGAAAGTTGGCCATTTTCTCTTGTGGAAATAAGGAAAAGGGTACCCAAAAAGCCTAACGTGACACCGAAATAAACCCTTTTATCAGGTTTTACATTAAAGAATAAAACCGAAATAATGATCGTGAAAAAGGGCGTGAGTGCATTCATGATCCCTGTCAAAGCACTCGGTAATTTAGTTTGAGCCAGTGCAAAAAATAGTGCAGGCAGTAAACTGCCCATAAAGCCTACCAATATCAGAGAGGTAATATTTTTTTTATTTATTTGCTTGATTCGACTTACCGCAAAGGGCAGAAGCACCAATGAGGCCGATGCGATCCTCAATGTAGCAACTTCTTCAGGGCCGAGAGCGGTCAGTCCCTTTTTTATGAGGATAAAAGAACTCCCCCATATTACAGATAAAATTATGAAAAGAGCCCAAGCAATGGCTGGATGTCTTGTAGTCATGGGCTACACCAGGGCGATTTCAGAAAATTGAGACTTTATTTCGTCTAAAATAGCCAAAATAAGTGCAGGTTCTTCCGTTTCTACTAAGCGGGTTCGATAGGATTTAAAATCCGGTATTCTCTTGAAGTAGTTGGTATAATGACGTCTCATCTCAAAAATGCCTAATCTTTCCCCTTTCCATTCTAGAGAAAAATCCAGATGTCTCTTGGCGACGTCGACTCGCTCAGAAATGGATGGGGGCCTAAGTTCATTTCCCGTTGCCATAAAATGCTTAATTTCGTTAAATATCCATGGATACCCGATGGCTGCTCTTCCTATCATGATGCCATCAATCCCATATCTATTTTTATAGGCGAGCGCCTTCTGAGGAGAATCAATATCTCCATTACCAAATATGGGGATATGGATGTTGGGATTTTCTTTAACTTTTGCAATGAGCGACCAATTGGCCTCACCTTTATACATCTGTTTTCGTGTACGACCATGTATTGTTAGGGCCTGGACCCCCACATCTTGAAGACGCATAGCGACTTCTTCTATTTTAATACTGTTTTCATCCCATCCAAGTCTTGTTTTGACAGTAACGGGCTTATTTACCCTTTTAACAATTTCTGAGGTCATGGCCTGCATCTTGGGCAAGTCTAGTAATATTCCTGCACCCGCACCTTTGCAAGCCACTTTTTTTACAGGGCACCCATAGTTAATGTCAATAATTTCGGGATCAGCATTTTCAGCAATGGCAGCTGCCTCCCGCATTGATTCAATTTTTTCGCCAAAAATCTGAATACCAATGGGGCGTTCGTAATCGTAAATATCTAGTTTTTGAACGCTTTTGTCCGCGTCTCTAATTAAACCCTCTGCTGAAATAAATTCAGTATACATCAGGTCAGCCCCATTTTCTTTGCAGACTGCCCTAAAAGGGGGGTCGCTGACGTCTTCCATAGGGGCCAGCAGTAAGGGAAAGTCTCCCAATTCTATATTTCCAATTTTCACCAAAACACGATTAATTATTTTGTAAATTTAGGCCAATTATGGACAATATGTTTTCACAAACGAATCAAAATCAAAAATCTATAGGTTGGCTCCTACTTATTTTGGTAGGATATGAGTTGGCAGCGGTCTTTGCGTTCAATTTTTTGGGACTGATGATGCTACTTCCTTTTTATGATTTTGACCTTCAAATTGTAACAGCTATGCTGGGGAAACCTGTAGCTTATCCTGAGGCTAAAATACCAATGTTGGTACTTTTAGGGGTTTCAGCCATAGGGACTTTTATTCTTACTCCGGCATGGGTGGTGTATAAGTATGCAAAGATCGAGCTGAAAAAATTCCTTATAATTCCTAAATTTTATTTTAAAGCGGCTTTAATAACGATTGTGATGGTTATTTCATTTGCGGGGAGTCAATACTGTGATTATTGAGTGGAACAAGGCCCTTCAATTACCCGCTTTCTTGAGTGAATTTGAATATTATGCACAAGCACAGGAGTTGAAATTGGCGGAGTTAACTGAGTTTCTCACAGACTTTGAGAGTACGGGTCATTTTCTGTTGTGTATGTTGGTGGTTGCTATTATTCCTGCACTGGGGGAAGAATTTTTATTTAGGGGGATATTACAAAATATATTGAGAAGTGCTGTGAAAAACCCGCATATTGCTATTTGGGCTTCTGCTTTGATATTTTCCCTATTTCACAATCAATTTTATGGATTAGTACCTCGAATGCTGTTGGGGGCTATTTTTGGTTATTTATATTATTGGTCAGGAAGTTTGTTTTTGTCTGTACTCGGCCATTTTATCAATAAATGGTTTCACTCTTAATTTTGATGTTTTTGTTTCAAAAAGGCCTGATTTCATTTGATTTATTGGGGGACGAAATTAACTTTGATACCTACATTCTTTTAATTTTCTTTATTTTCACGATCTGTTTACTTTTTATACTTCGAAAAATTTATTTAATGAATGAGGAAGGTCTGGCAAAAAGTTTTTGAGGACACTTCTGCCCACCGGGCAGAAATTGTAAAGGCCATTCTTGAAGGTGAGGGTCTCAATCCGGTAATTGTTGACTTAAAAGACAGCTCTTATCATTTTGGAAAATTTGAAGTCAGGGTAGATTCCATGCACGTGTTGGAAGCCATAAGGGTCATTAAAAAAGAAATAAATTTTGAATAAATTTTCTGAATTAAAAAGGAGACTTTTTTCTGCTTTCATTGGTGCAGCTGTCATTATATCCTCCATACTGTGGAGCGAGTGGAGCTATTTTTTGATTTTCTTTGCGATCTGCATTTCAGCACAATGGGAATTTTACCGGTTGGTGAGAATGCAAGATTATCTGCCTCTCCGCTTTTTTGGAGTGTTTATTGGAGGTTTGTTGTTCATATTGACTTTTTTTATTGAAAGAGGAGATCTCGACGGAAAGTATTTGTTTCTCATTTTCCCCTTGGCCTCAACCATATTTATTTTTAAATTATACAAGAAAAAAGACCAGAATCCTTTTGTAAACATTGCTTTGTATTATTTAGGAATCACTTATGTGGCCTTACCTTTTTCGCTTATAAATGTAATTGTTTTTGATGGTGGAGACTATGCCTATGAAATACTATTAGGCCTGATGCTGATCATTTGGTCAAGTGATACGGGCGCTTATTTTGCAGGTACGGCGTTTGGAAAAACTAAATTATTTGAAAGAATCTCTCCTAAAAAATCTTGGGAAGGGAGTATTGGAGGCACCTTATTTGCCGTTGGATTTGCTTATTTGACGATGATTTATTTTGGACAGTTATCTTTATTTGAATGGTTAACGGTGGCGGTCATAGTAGTTGTTGCGGGGACTTACGGAGATTTGGTGGAGTCTCATTTTAAGCGGACCATGTCGATCAAGGATTCAGGGAATATCATTCCGGGGCATGGGGGCTTCTTAGATCGTTTTGATAGCCTCATCTTAACGGTTCCCTTCATCGTTATTTTTTTAAAGCTACTGTGAAGTAAATCATTAATAATGCTAGCTTTGCCGTAAAATAAAATTCGTTTGCACCCCAACGTTTGATATAATGAGTTACATAGAACCAGCACCCATAAAGGACAAAGAAAATCCTTTTGAGTCTATGATGTCTAGATTCCAGATTGCCGCAGAGCATCTGGGTCTTAATCAGCAAATTTATAACGTCTTAAAATCTCCTGTTAAGCAAGTCATCGTGACTTTACCTATCACCATGGACAATGGGCAGATAGAAGTTTTTGAAGGATATCGAGTGATTCATTCCAATATATTGGGTCCTTCCAAAGGAGGGATCCGAATGGACATGGATGTCAACCTAGATGAGGTAAAAGCATTGGCCGCTTGGATGACGTGGAAATGTGCGGTAGTTGATATTCCTTTTGGAGGCGCCAAAGGTGGGATTAAATGCGATCCAGGAACCATGTCAGCAGGAGAAATGGAACGTTTGACACGGTCCTATACCATGGCTTTGCAAGAAATATTTGGCCCGGATAGGGACATCCCTGCACCAGATATGGGCACAGGCCCACGAGAAATGGCCTGGTTGATGGATCAATATTCTCGATCTTATGGGATGACCATCAATGCAGTAGTTACGGGTAAGCCGGTTGTTTTAGGAGGGTCGCTGGGACGTACCGAGGCGACAGGTCGTGGCGTGATGGTGATCGCACTGGCTGCTATGGAGAAACTAAAATTAAATCCTTTTAGAGCGACGTGTGCCGTTCAAGGTTTTGGCAATGTGGGTTCATGGGCGGCGCGTTTATTAGATGAGCGTGGAGTGAAAATTGTGGCGTTGAGTGATATTTCTCAGGCTTATTATAATGAAAATGGGATTAATATTTCAGATGCCGTGGCCTATCAACAAGCGCATAAGGGCTCGTTGATTGGATTTTCTGGGGCAGAAGTGATGCCAGCTGATGAATTATTGTTATTGGATGTGGACGTGCTGGTCCCGGCGGCAGTGGAAGATGTCATTACGGTACACAACGCCAAGAACATCAAGGCAAGATTGATTGTCGAAGGATCCAATGGACCTACTTCGGCGAAGGCAGACAAAATATTAAACGATTTGGGAATATTGTCAGTTCCTGATATTTTAGCCAATGCGGGGGGTGTTACGGTTTCATATTTTGAGTGGGTCCAAAATAGATTGGGTTATAAATGGACGGGCGAACGTGTCAATAGGCGTTCGGATCGGATCATGAAGGATGCATTTAATAACGTCTATGAGACGGCATTGCAATATGATGTTTCACTACGTATTGCAGCCTATATAGTAGCCATTGATAAGGTGGCCAAGACATACACATTTAGAGGAGGGTTTTAAATGAAATTACATAAGGAAGGGTATATGATTATACCCTGGTTCGTCATAGGTGTTTTTGCACTGTTTTTATTGCTCACATGGTTAATTCCACTGGAGCTATTCAGATTGGTTTTAGGTAGCTTATCGGCGATTTTTTTAGTTTTGGTGGTTGCTTTTTTTCGTGTGCCTAAGATTCAAGCCCCCGTGGGGGATAATCTAGTCATTGCCCCTGCTGAGGGGAAAGTAGTCGTTTTAGAAAAAGTGATGGTTGATGAGTTTCTCAAAGAGGAGCGGATACAAGTGTCCATCTTTATGTCTCCCTTAAATGTACACATCAATCGAGCGCCTGTCTCAGGAAAAATAAATTATTTTCATTATCATCCGGGTAAATACTTGGTAGCCTGGCATCCCAAATCGAGCACGGAGAATGAAAGGACTTCCATTGGTTTTGAAATGTCAAATGGGGTACGCATTTTTATGAGGCAAATAGCTGGAGCTGTAGCGAGAAGAATAGCATTTTATAAAGAACTGGAGGATAAGGTAGATGCAGCAGATGAGGTGGGTTTTATAAGATTTGGAAGCCGAGTAGATCTTTTTCTCCCCTTGGAGGCAGACTTAAAGGTGAAAATAGGGGATAAGACTATGGGAGGAGAAACCATCATCGCTCATCTAAAGTAATGATGGCCGAAGTGAATAATAAAAATTATGCAAGTTTTGGATTGCGTCTTTTAGCTTATGTACTTGACGCTTTTGTTTTGCAGCTTTTACAAATCATCGTCATTATACCCTTTTTGCTGAGCTTAGGTTTTGCTTTTGTGGATGTACCTTTTGATTGGGAGGCTTATGAACGGTATGATGAGGTATTCTTCACAGATTTAGGACTATGGATAGACCAAGCCCGTCCGCTTATTTTTGCAGGATTTATTGCTAAACACTTTACTTTTCCCTTTTAGAATCAAGTCATCTACAAGCTTCTCTAGGTAAGCTTGCATTGGGGATTAAAGTGGTAGATCAGCAAGGTGCGCGGCTTAATTTCCTTTATTGTTTGGTCAGAAATATGAGTAAATTCTTATCTAGCTTGATTTTTATGTTGGGTTATCTGATGGCTGCAGTAACTAAAAACAAACAAGCGCTGCATGACTTGATCGCAGGATCTTATGTTATTCGGCCCGTGCCAGAGCCCTAGGCTGAAAGATTTAGATCAGCGCGATGAACGTGGTTAAATAATGCGCATCTATTTCATCGAAAGAATTCAAGACATCACTGTCTACATCGAGCACGAAAAGCACGTTATCCTCTTTTATTTTTGGGATCACAATTTCAGATTTCGAATCACCACTGCAAGCAATGTGACCCGGAAATAACTCAACATCTGGAACGATGATGGTATTTTTTTGCTCCCAGCTGCGTCCGCAAACACCTTTGCCCAGTGGGATTCTGGTACAGGCTATAGGACCTTGAAAAGGACCGAGCACCAGGGTTTTATTTTTGACAAGGTAAAAACCTACCCAAAAGAAATCAAAGGACATTTTTAAAACGGCAGCCATATTGGCCATATTGGCTATGAGGTCGGGTTCATCTTTTATCAAGGCTGTCAACTTAGGAAGTATCGTTTGATATCTTTCTTCCTTTGATTTGGATTTATCTAAAATGATTTCTGCCTCCATGGTTATATTATTTGAGGATTTTGTACGGTCAATGGACCTTGAGCAGATCCTGTATTGAGCGTTTCTTTGGGTTCAAACATCAATATCTGGGTTTCATTTTCTGCCGAGGGTTTGTGTTCAACGCCTTTAGGTATAACGGCGAAGTCTCCTTCATGTAATACCAGGGTTTGGTCACGAAGTTCCATTTTCATACATCCCTTGACTACCCAAAACATCTCGTCTTCATCGTCGTGTTGATGCCAAATAAAATCACCCTTGATTTTAGCGATTTTAACGGCCTGACCATTAAGTTCTGCAACTACATGTGGGGTCCAATGTGAAGTGAAGTGATCAAATTTTTCTTGAATGTTACTTTTAGTTATGCTCATTGTAGTAGGTAGTTAACGTATCATTTGAAATCTGGGTGCTTTGGTGAGGTAGAGCCACCATCTTGGGTGCTTGAATACCTCTAGAAAATTTTTGGGGACTGGTAAAAACACGGGCTTCATCCCAAAGGTTTAAACTAAGGAATTTCTCGATGGTATGAGTGCCTCCTTCCACGAGAATGGACTGAATATTCAATTGATGAAGTTGATCTAAAATGGCTGTGATGGGATCCGCTGAATCCAAAGTGTGATAGGTGATGTTTTTCCTACTCTTTTTTGGAAATTGGGTAAATACTAAAGTTTTTTGAGTTCCATCGAAAAGATGAAGGGCTTCATTCAATTCATTTCTTGGATCTATTACGATTCTGGTGGGATTTGATCCTTGCCAATCTCGAGTAGTTAATCTGGGGTTATCATGTTTGGCCGTATTGTAGCCTACCAGAATACCCATCTCCTCACTGCGCCATTTATGCACAAGTTGTCTTGATAGGGGATTACTGATCCATTTAGAATTAAAATCAGTTCTGGCGACAAAATGATCTTGTGTTTGTGCCCATTTTAAAATAATGTAAGGTCTGTTTTTTGATGTAGAGGTAAAAAAACGGCGATTTACGTGATGCCCTTCTTTTTTCATGCATCCTATTTCGACTTGAATTCCGGCAGCCTTGAGTCGTTTGATGCCCGCACCATTGACCGCGTCAAATGGATCTTGAGAAGCCATGACAACTCTGGCTACCTTTTTAGCAATGAGCAAATCTGCGCAAGGCGGTGTTTTACCATAATGGGCGCAAGGTTCCAGCGTGACATATACGGTGGCCCCTGCAATCGCAGTAGTCGCATTTTTAATGGCATTGACCTCTGCATGTGCTGCACCGTAGGCTTGATGAAATCCTTCTCCGATGATTTTTCCATTTTTCACGATGACACAGCCTACCAATGGGTTGGGGGCCACTTTACCCATACCTAAAAGAGCAAGCGCAAAAGCCCTCTTCATAAAAAGCACATCTTTATCAGACATACTGCAAAGTAACAAACAATATTGAGCAGTAGAAAGCCATCTTCTCTGCGAAATGTTATTTAATTCTGATGGGCTGATTTAGTTTTACTTCTTATGAGTCTTTCGATTAAGGTATTATATGACCATTTTGTCCACGAGTTAGAAACTAAATGGGAGCTAGACGAATCCAAAAAGATAGCGGAAATCGTCTTCAGCCATCTTTTTGGGTTGTCCAGGATAGATATTTTTTTAAATAAATCGATTTCTGAACCAGAAGAGCAGTTGGCTCCCGTATTACACCGCTTATTGAGAGGGGAACCGGTACAATACGTATTGAATCATGCCGCCTTTTTTGGACTGTCATTTTTTGTCAATCCCGATGTACTTATTCCAAGGCAAGAAACCGAAGAGTTGGTCGCATTGATCTTAAAGGAGAATGACCATAGATCAAAAAATATTTTGGATATTGGTACGGGTTCAGGGATCATAGCGCTTGCGCTGCATACACATAGACCCAAATGGAAGGTATCAGCTTGGGACCTTTCTCCAGAGGCTCTGGAAATAGCCGAGCGCAATGCGCATCAACTTAAGCTAACCGTTGATTTTGCCTGTTTAGATATTTTGAACAAGGATCCAGATGCTGATCAATATCACGTAATCATCAGTAATCCGCCTTACATACCAAGCGCTGAAAAGTCATTGATGGCAGGACATGTAGTGGAATATGAACCTGAATTGGCTCTTTTTGTTGCCGATGATCATCCTTTAATTTTTTATGATGCGATTGCTAAATATGCCCTGAAATCATTGAAAAAGAAGGGAAAACTCTATTTTGAGATTCACGAAGATTTTGCCCATCAAATCCAGGCCTTATTGAATCATCTTGGATTTGAAGAGATAGTCATACACCATGACCTTAATAAAAAAGCGCGCATGGCTTCTGCAATACGTAGCTAACAGATTAGTTAAGGAGGTAAAAGGATTCAATTTAAATGGATGATTCCCTTCCCACTTATTTTTTGACTCATCATTTCCTCTAAGGCTTTGGGAGCATTGATGTTAATTTTTATTTTGAAAAGCTTTGCTGACCCAATATTCCTGATTTAAATCGACGATTTTTGTATAGATTTTTTTTAGAGGATAAGTCGTAAACTAGATACCTATTTCTTTACGAATCCGTTCAAGATGGGTAACTATTTAGACAACCTGATTTAATTAAATCAAGTTGTCAATTTTATTTTTTTTAATGGCCTGCTCAGCGATAAGGCTGATTTGTTTCATGGCGGTCGGCAAAGAGGCGAATCGAGGGTCTTGGGTAAGCCCTTGCTGGTATCTATAATATATTTGCTGGATGATCACGGCAATCTTTAATAAGCCATAGACATAATAAAAAACTGGATTTTCCATGATTCTACCTGTTTTTAACTCGTATTGATGGATGATTTCTTCTCTGGTGAGATTACCAGCAAGGTGAGTGGGGCTGAATTGAAGGTCTTTCATTTCATCTGGATCACTTGGATTCACCCAATAGCCTAAACTTGTACCTAAATCCATTAGAGGATCCCCAAGAGTAGCCATTTCCCAATCAAGAACAGCAGAGACCTTGGTCCAGTCATCAGGATTAAGTATCAAATTATCATATTTGAAATCATTATGAATGAGACTTATGTGACGGGAGGTCATTTGGTGTTCATTCAACCATTTGATGATGAAATCTATTTTTGAGAAATCATCTGTTTTGGCTTGGTAATACCTCTTACCCCAACCCGATATTTGTCTGTCAACATATCCTTGGGGTCTACCTAAGTCACCGAGTCCTGCCTGTTGGGGATCTACTTGATGTAGTCTTATCAGCGTATCTAACCAAGCGGTAGATATTTTTTTCATTTTATCAGCTTTAGGATGCATATCTTGAGGCATACCATGCCTTAATATGACGCCTCTTACTCTTTCCATCACATAAAAAGGAGATCCAATAATAGTGAGATCTTCGGTATAATAAAATGGGGTGGGTACTTTGTGATCCACAGATTTCAGTCCAGATAGAATACGATATTCACGACCCATGTCATGACCTGATTTGACTTTTGCTCCGACTGGGGGTCGTCTAAGCACATATTCAGTATCACCCATTGAGATCAAATACGTCAGATTGGAATATCCTCCAGGGAATTGTTTGATCGTCAAAGGCCCAGAGGTATTGGGTAGATGGTCCAAAAGGCATGCCTCTAGCCGTGAGATAGGAAGTTCCTCTCCTGGACGCGTAGCGATCGCCTTATCGTTCCAATCCATATTCATTTATCTTTTAATTCTATTGAATGGATTCATCGGGTTAACGGTAATTTTTTAAAATCTGTTTAGCTGTACTGCTTTTGTGTACTTCATCTGCACCATCGTAGATACGCGCACTTCGTTCCAGTCTAAACCAAGTTGCCAATATCGTATCATCGGAGATACCCAAAGCACCATGCACTTGAATGGCTCGATCCAAAACGCTTTGCATTACATTGGCACAATAAAATTTTATCATTGAAATTTCAATTCTTGCCTTTGAAGCACCGATTGTATCAATTTTATGTGCAGCGTCTTTTACCATTAATCTGGCCGCATGGATCTCGGCCCTACTTTCGGCAATCCAATGTTGAATCGTTTGTTTGTCCGCTAATGTTTTTCCAGGGGAAATTTCTCTAGAAACGGCGCGCTTACACATCATATCAAATGCTCTTTCACAGATACCGATCCATCGCATGCAGTGGTGAATTCTTCCAGGGCCCAATCTTTTTTGTGCAATAGCAAAACCATCGCCTTCGCTTCCGAGGATATTCGCGGTGGGCACTCGACAGTTTTCATATTTTATTTCTGCATGACTGTGCCATCCAGAGCCTTTTTCTCCCATGACGGAAATATTACGAATGAGATTAAAACCAGGGTTATCGGTGGAAACAATTATCTGACTGGCCATTCTATGAGGATCGGTCCCATGGGGATCACTGACGACCATGACAATGGCAAAAGTAGCACCATCAGCGGCAGAAGTGAACCATTTATGTCCATTGATCACGTATTCTTCACCGTCCTTGATGGCAATGGTCCCCATGATGGTTGGGTTAGATCCTGGATGATCAGGTTCCGTCATAGAAAAACAGCTCCTGATATCACCTGCCAATAGCGGCATGAGGTACTGTGCTTTTTGATTTTCAGTACCAAATTCGATTAAGATTTCCATATTACCCGCATCTGGAGCTTGACAGTTGAAGCAATAATGCCCGTAAGGACTGCTTCCCAATAATGCACTGACTTCACCAAATGCGGCGACAGATAAACCTAGGCCTCCATATTCAGTAGGAATTTGAGGAATCCATAAACCTGCAGCTTTGACCTTTTCTCTGACTTTGTCTAGATGAGGAACCACTATATCCCACGGTTTACTATGGTATTTGGTCTCTAGAGGAAATATATGCTCATCCAGTGTGGCCTGAACTTTGGCCAAGATTTCTTTTAATTGATCATTCATCTTTTTTAGTATAAGCTTGACCTATGAATTCAGCCACACAAACGGGTTTTTCAGTACCCTGACATTCGAAGACCACTTTAAACTTGTAGCGACCCCCTCCGTCAAATTCGTTGAATTCCATCAAGGACAACCGGCCCCGCACCTTGCTACCAGAAAGTGTTGGATGAGGGAATCTCACTTTATCTAAGCCATAGTTTACGCCCATGGTGACGTCATTTATTTGGTAAGTCTCGTTAGCGAATTTAGCAGCAAAAGAGAGTACTAAGAAACCATGTGCTACCGTTTGACCGTAAGGCGAATATTTTTTAGACTTTTCTTCATCAATATGAATCCATTGGGTATCCCCAGTGAGTTCAGCGAAAGTGTTGATCTTCTCTTGGGTGATTACATTCCATTCGGTAAGTCCCAATTCTTTTCCGATCGCATCTTTCAGATCCGTCAAATGATTAAATGAGGTTGTGTAGGGTTTATCTGTCATCATTTTATATTTATCCTGCAATTAAAAACCCACCGTCTGCAGTAAAGGTTGAGCCCGTACAATAGCTAGATGCATCAGAAGCAAGAAAGAGGGCAAGTCCTGCAATTTCATCAGGTTCGGCCATGCGATTCAAAGCCAAATGCTTGGTAAACCGAGCCAAGTTTTTTTCATCTGACCACAAGGCTTTACTGAATTTTGTTTTAATCAAGCCAGGACAAATGACATTGCTTCGAATCCCTTGCTGGCCCCATTCTTTGGCTTGCGTTTTGGTAAGCATAATCAATCCTGCTTTGCTTATACTGTAAAGACCTAGGCCTGCGCTGGGTTTAATTCCTTCTACGGATGAGATATTAATAATAGATCCCCCCCCTCTTTCAACCATGGAGGGGCGGCACAGATTACTCAGTAAAAAGCAGGCACGCAAGTTGATGTTCATTATTTTGTCAAAGACCCCACCATCTGCTTGATCGATAGGTCCATAGACTGGATTGGTAGCCGCATTGTTAACCAAAATATCTATGCCACCGAAGTGGGTAATAGTTTCCTCAACCAGCATTTTGAGTTGCGCTTCATCTCCTACATTACATACGATGCCATGGGCACTTAAACCTGCTGCGGTTAGGCTATTTACGGTCTCGTCAATGCCTTCTTTTTTTCGACTGCTGATCACGACTTTGGCACCTTGCTCGGCCAATGCCAAAGCAATAGCGGCACCAATTCCTTTACTTGCACCAGTAATGAGTGCAACTTTTCCCTTTATTTCAAATTTTTCTTTTATGCTCATAATTTTTTTTAGATAGCGAGAGCACCTCCGTTGACATGTAGGGTAAATGCGGTTACGAATCCTGCTTCTTTCGAGGCTAAGAACAGATAAGCATGCCCAATATCATGGGCAGTACCGATTCTCCCAACAGGAATCATGGCAATACCGGCATCGATCACCTCCTTTGGCATGCTGTCTGACATTTCAGACTTAATAAATCCTGGGGCGACGGCATTTACGGTAATCCCATATTTTCCCGTTTCCCTTGCCAAAGATTTGGTAAAGCCAACAATACCCGCTTTGGTTGCTGCGTAATTGGTTTGTCCAAAAGCACCCATCGTACCATTGATGGAGGAAGTATTGATGATTCTACCATATTTTGCTTCTCGCATGATAGGAACTACTACTTTGCAAGTATTGAATGCACCCGTGAGGTTGACATTTAATACAGAATGCCATTCTTCATCAGTCATTTTTAGGAACGACTTGTCTCGGATGATACCGGCATTATTGATCAGAATATCAATACGACCGTATCGAGTCATGATCTCAGCTACTGCCGTTTCGACTTGACTTCGCTGGGTAATGTCGACTTTTTGAAAGAAGATTTCTCCGCCTTGTTCGGTAATTCGAGCTGCGGTAGGCTGACCATCGAGGACATCCCAAATGACCACTTTGGCGCCTGCTTGGCAAAAAACCTCAGAGGCACCTTCACCAATTCCTTGTGCACCTCCTGTGATGATGGCGACTTGTCCGTCTAGTTTGGTCATATTTATTTTTTTAATTTTAATATTTCAAATAATTATTATACTTTCAGCTTGATATTATTTCATGCTTTATCACTAGTGTAAAATTCTATTGGGCGCTATTCTTTTCAGTAGTTAATGTTATCCCATCTTCTGTTAAGAGACAGCCTATGTCCCTAGTTTCATCAAATCCCAATATCCTCATATATTTGGAGATTTACTTTCTGACAATCAAATTAAATGATAATTCCGTCAATATGCTCTAGGAAAGTGCCTAATAAATAAATTATCTAACGCTTTAATGGCTCTCGAATTAGTAATACCCAAAAGGCATAGCTGAATTAAAGATAATATGATCTGTCTTATCTTACAATGAGTACTGAAAGACTTTGTCTCTATATAAACGCTTGACTTACCTTGAATTAAAATTTGAGTAAGGCCTATATATCAGTTTATTAAAACTGTGAGATGGGCATTTTTGACGTTTTCCAATGGGCTTTAATGGCTTTTCTTTTTCAATAAAACGCAAAAAAATTTGAGGCGTCAGACATCAATTATATCGGTAAATACAATCAATATTTTTTGTATCTGATCGAAATTAACAAAATACAGAAAGAATTAGGTAGTATGGTCTTCGCAAAAAGCTAAAAATAATCAATCGCCATAGGGGTTAAAAAAATAAATTTGTATGAGTTTGGAACGAAATCTTGAATTAGATTATTTACTTTTAAAAAAAGAGCCGATCAAATAAATGTTTTTAATCTGAGGCATGTAGCGGAAGGACAGATCTCAATTTATACGTAGAATCGGAGCCATAAAATTTTAATAAAAATATTAATATGTCATTTAAGGAGAAAGTTATTGTGATTACTGGAGCAGGATCCGGTATCGGAGCAGCAACGGTGAGGTTTTTTGCTAAAAAAGAGGCATATGTGGTTTTGGCCGATATCTCATTGGAAAAAATGGTAGATATTGCCGATTCTATTCCTATGGAATGCATGATTCAAAAAACCGATGTATCACAATACGATCAAATGCAAAGTTTGGCGGGTGCTGTGATTAAAAAATATGGGCAAATTGATGTTTGGGTAAACAATGCAGGTATCGGCCCCACTCAAATGCTCAAAACAGCAGATCATAGCCTGCAAGATTGGGAGCGTGTGATCGCGGTCAATCAATCTGGTGTATTTTATGGTATGAAGGTGGCGCTGCCAGCGATGTTGAAGCAAGGCAGTGGAAACATTGTGAATGTTGCTTCGCTTGCAGGATTAAAAGCCTCTGGAAACAATATATCTTATGTAGCAAGCAAATTTGCAGTAGTCGGGATGACTAAGGCAGCCGCATTGGAATATGCAAAAAAAAATATCCGGATCAATGCAGTTTGTCCCGGATATACCGATACGAATATGCTGCGTCAACTGTTGGAGGTAAAGCCTGAAATAGAAGATAAATTAAAGAACCATATACCCATGGGTCGTTTTGGAAAAGCGACTGAGGTGGCTACAGCTATAGGTTGGCTGGCCTCAGATCAAACCCAATTTATGACCGGTCAAACGTTGTCATTAGACGGAGGAACCTCGCTCTGATAAAAAGCGATGATCTCTGACCTGAATTATCCATTGTTTAGTTTTGACAGAGACCTCTTTGAAAGTACTTATCTTTACGAATAGAGTAAGGAAAGTTGATGATTTAGGAGCTATGGTTCCGGTTTATAGGTTGATGAAGTGATCGATCTAAGTCTTAGTAGAAAAGGGATTGGTATAAAAAATGAAACAAGGGCTATGGAATGGAAAGTAACCAAACAAGTAGTATATGATAATGGAAACATTAAAGATCACTAGGAAGGAAAATTATGCCCTTGTTCAACTCAGCAGGGGTAAGGCCAATCCGGTCAATCATCAGATGGTTAAAGATTTGAGCGCTACTTTTAAATCTCTGCAGGAAGAGGCTGAAATGAAAGGAGTGATTCTAACGGGGACACCTAATTTTTTCTCAGCTGGTTTAGATGTGGTGGAGCTTTATGATTATGATGAAGATCAGATGAGAAGTTTTATGATCGATTTTGGCGCCATGCACGTACAGTTATCGCGTTTCCCAAAGCCAATGATTTGTGCAATTCCTGGTTATTGCCCGGCGGGCGGAACGGTCATCGCGATTACAGCTGATTATCGCATAATGAACGAGGATCCTAAGTTTTCTATCGGCTTAAATGAAATGAAGGTGAATGTTCAAATCACGACAAACCTTATTGAAGCTTACACCTATTGGCTGGGTACAAGTCTGGCCAATAGATATATTCTCGAAGGGAAATTGTTCACGCCTCCAGAGGCCCTAAAAGTGAATCTTGTAGATGAGATCTGCCCTGCT
Organism: Flammeovirgaceae bacterium UBA4465; assembly: GCA_905182375.1. Classification (GTDB taxonomy): domain Bacteria; phylum Bacteroidota; class Bacteroidia; order Cytophagales; family Cyclobacteriaceae; genus UBA4465. The sequence goes on along the minus strand of CAJJBF010000003.1, from coordinate 28,381 downwards.
GATGAGGTCATGGTGCGTGCAGAATTGAAGTTGCAAGAATTCCTTCAAGCGGATTCGGATATCTTTGGTTACACCAAATCAAAATTGAGGGCAAAATGGCATGCGGGTCAGGAGTTACAGGGTGGGTCGGACCTTGAACAAACACTGAAAGTATGGTGGAAGCCTGAAATTAGAGCCAAAATAGCTTCTTTGATTGCGAGTTTTAAAAACAAAAAAAAATGAATAAACAATTATTATTGATGAAAAGGCCTGTTGAATTCCCCTCGGAAGATACGTGGGCTTTTACTGAGGAGCAGACGCCCGAGCCTAGAGAAGGTCAACTATTGATTCGTCAACATTTGATTAGTTTAGATCCTGCGATGAGGGGTTGGATCAATGCATCTAGATCTTATATTGAAGCGGTAGAACTGGGTGATGTTATGCGAGCAGGGACGGTTGGTCAAGTGGTCAAGGCAGTGAATCACCCAAAATTTAAAGAAGGAGATATGCTTTCGGGATGGGGTGGAGTACAACAATTTACCCTTACAGATGGGAAAGGGTTCCATAAAATCAATACCGAGCTAGCTGATCCAAAAGTGCATATGAGTACTTTGGGGATGCCGGGAATGACGGCTTATTTCGGTATTTTAGAGGTAGGTAAAATTAAACCGGGGGATACCGTGGTAGTATCAGGTGCCGCGGGGGCTGTGGGCTCTGTAGTTGGTCAAATAGCTAAAATTAAAGGCTGCCGAGTAGTTGGAATTGCAGGTGGCGAAGAAAAATGCCATTATCTAAAAGAAGATTTAGGGTTTGATGAGGTCATTGATTATAAGTCAGGAAACCTTAGGAAAGATTTAAAAAAAGCTTGCCCGGAAGGCATAGATGTGTATTTTGATAATGTTGGGGGTTATACGCTTGATACGGTATTGACCAGAATTAATAGGCAGGCACGAATTGTGATTTGTGGGGCCATTTCCCAATACAATGAAAAAGCAATTCAGGGGCCAACAAATTATTTGTCTTTGCTTGTCAATCGTGCCACGATGGAAGGGATGGTGGTCTTTGATTATGCCAAAAGGTATCCTGAGGCAGTCGTACAATTGGCCCAATGGATGAAAGAGGGTAAGCTGAAATCTCGTGAAGATGTTTACGTAGGCATTGAGCATTTTTATGAAACTTTTTGCCGTTTATTTTCGGGAGAAAAAATTGGAAAACTAATATTAGACATAAAACAATAAACAAGGATATAATAAAAAGAAAAATAATGAAAGAAGCATTTATAGTATCCACTGCAAGAACACCTATAGGTAAGGCATATCGGGGTGCCTTGAACATGACCCAAGGGGCAACACTAGGTGGATGGGTGATTAAGGAAGCCGTACAGCGGGCAGGAGTAGCTCCTGAGGAGGTTGAAGATGTCATCTTGGGTTGTGCGATGCAACAAGGAACTACAGGAGGAAATATTGGTCGTCAGGCGGCATTGGCAGCAGATCTACCGGTCACGGTGCCTGGCATGAGTATAGATAGACAATGTTCTTCAGGTATGATGGCCATCGCAATGGCCGCTAAACAAGTTTTGGTTGATGGTATGCAAGTGGCTGTGGGAGGAGGTATTGAATCCATCAGCTTGGTTCAAAACGAAAAGGCCAATACCCATATGGCGGTGGATAAAGCATTGGTGGCCAAGTACAATCATATTTACATGCCCATGCTGCAAACGGCAGAAATTGTGGCCAAGCGTTATGGAATATCAAGAGATCAGCAGGATGCTTATGGACTTGAGAGCCAAAAACGGACGGCAGCAGCACAAGAGGCAGGTAAGTTTAACGATGAAATTATTCCGGTAACCACAACTAAGGCATTATTTAATAAAGAAACGAAGGAGTATACTTTTGAACAAGTAACTTTAAATAAGGATGAAGGAAATAGGCCTTCGACTAATATTGATGGTCTTAATAGCTTAAATTCTGTTATTGAAGGCGGTTGTATTACTGCAGGAAATGCCAGTCAGCTATCAGATGGCGCTTCAGCTTCGGTGGTCATGGATAGCACATTGGTGACCCAGCGAGGGATCACACCGCTGGGTGCTTACAGAGGAATGGCGGTGTCTGGTTGCGAGCCAGATGAAATGGGCATAGGACCCATCTTTGCAATTCCTAAGTTATTGAAACAACATGGGCTTTCTATCCATGATATAGGTCTTTGGGAATTAAATGAGGCCTTTGCTGTTCAGGTACTCTATTGCCAAGAAAAATTAGGGATTCCTATGGAGCTTATGAATGTCAATGGAGGGGCTATTTCAATAGGCCACCCTTACGGAATGAGTGGCGCTAGAATGGTTGGTCATTCGCTTATTGAAGGCAAGCGAAGGGGAGCTAAGTATGTGGTAAGTACGATGTGTATCGGTGGGGGTATGGGTGCAGCAGGTCTATTTGAAGTATTGTAAGGATTATGAGCAAAGCATCGTTTATTTTGGATCTTAACCTACCGGTAGTGGTAGCGCCCATGTTTCTAATTTCAGGCCCACAAATGGTCATAGAATGTTGTAAAAATGGGGTAGTAGGGACTTTTCCTGCTTTGAACCATCGGTCTACTGAAGGGTTTGAACAATGGATTGTTGAAATTAAAACGACACTGAAAGAGTGGGAAGCAGCAACAGGAAAAAAAGCAGCCCCTTTTGGAGTTAATTTAATCGTCCATAAAACCAATCCAAGATTGCAAGCAGATTTGGAGATTGTGGTCAAGCACGAAGTGCCCTTAATCATCACTTCCCTTGGCGCTGTCTCCGAGTTGATTCAGTCGGTTCATGGTTATGGTGGCTTGGTATTTCATGATGTGATCATGAAAAGACATGCCCAAAAAGCCGCAGCTGCAGGGGTAGATGGCTTGATATTAGTTTCTGCCGGTGCAGGAGGCCATGCAGGGACGATCAATCCCATGGCTTTAGTAGGTGAAATTCGGTCTTTTTTTGACAAAACTATTTTACTTGCGGGTTGCATCAGTACCGGACAAGACGTGGCTGCTGCGCTGCAAATGGGTGCTGATCTGGCTTATATGGGGACACGATTTATCAATACAACTGAAAGCGAAGCTTTACCGGAATATAAGCAAATGATTATCGAGTCCAGTGCCAGCGATGTTATCTACACAGCGGCGATTTCCGGAGTACCTGCCAATTTTTTAAGGCCTAGTTTGGAGCAGATGGGCATTACAGAAGAGATGTGGAAAAAAACAGTTGATGTAGATTTTGGCAATGAACTGATCGCCAATGATGAAGCCAAGGCGTGGAAAACCATTTGGTCCGCCGGACAAGGGATTACCAAAATAGGTGACAGCCCGAAGACATCGATTTTGGTAGCGCGATTGAGAAAAGAGTTTAAGATCGCCATTGAAACCCAAAGTAAATTATTGGCACAATTTAATTTGGATTAGCTTTTGCCTTATTTTCTATAGAGGCTCCGAGATTAAGTAAGGACATGTGGTTGCCTTTATCTCTATGAAACCTTCACCCTCATAAAGAATATCTAAGGTTTCCAAGGGCTCATGATGAGAAATGGGCTTTCCAAAAAGAGTTGCCGTGAGTCTTTGGGATGGGTCAAAAGAGGCCGCAGTATAACGACCGGATCCAGAAATCCATTTTTTCCAAAGCTTTTTTCTAGACAAAATATATCGTTGTTCTGGACTGATGACTTGCAGGTCAAAATAAGGGGCATAGGGTTTCATTTGATTGATCAGTTGATGAGCATGGGCCTGGTCGGTGATGAAATAGGCACCTGGTACCTTTAATTTGTTGAGGTAGGAGATGACCCCTTCCCAAAGGTTACCCGTAAGGGAAATACATTCAATATGATCTTGAAAATCAGTATACGTGGATACATCAAGGTCTATGCCCATGATGACGTCTATTTTAAATTGATACATAAGTGCCTCTGGCACTGCATCGGACAAACAGATCACTTGGGGTGCCCATTCCAATAAGTCTTCTAGTTTTGAAAAGGGAAACGCTGTTAGGTGGTCAATGATGAGGGCAGGTTCCTGGTTTTCTTTGACGAAATGATGGGAAGACAATGGGTTGAAAATTTAAAAGTTTACTTAAAGTTTGAATTTAGCATATAATTATTCATTTTAAAAAAAAGCATTTTTTGTAATGGAAAAAGGGCTGGAAGCCAAAGAAAAGCTTGAAAGGAGAATAGCTCCTTTCAAGCTTTTCTACATTACTAGAATTTCAATGAAATCCCCGTCAAGAAATTGATTCCAGCTTGCGGGTAATAATTATTTTGTTGATAAAGAGATCCATCATAAAGAAAGCCCCAGGTAAATCCATTTGATTCATAGGTGACATTCAGCAAATTGTTAATTAATAAGGTAAATTCTATTTTTCGCATTCCAAAGGCTTGCAATTGATAAGCTAATCTTAGGTCATTGATAAAATAGCTTTCAATCATGCGGTCTTCATTGGACGTATTGTCTAGGAATTGCGCTCCCACAAATTTACTGAGCCATTGTGCGCTGAATCCTTGATGGCTGAAGGTGATGTCATTACCTATCACGACATTGGGACTAAAGGCAATATCGGTATTTGTAAATTCATTTTCCACGATATAGCGGTCATCAGTGAAGGCATAATCAAAAACAACCTCCGTAAATTTATTGATTTTGTTTCTACTCAAGGCCACATTAAAGCCCCAATTCCATCGGTCAGTTAAATTCATACCCAAGACCATTTCTAGACCTGCTCGATAACTATCAGGGGTATTGACCCTGATAGATGAGCCAACATCATTGACGGCTCCGGTTAGGATCAGCTGATCGGTATAATCCATCAAATATACATTTGTTTCCAAATGGATGTTATCCAAGTTACCCCTGAATCCCAATTCTAAATTTTGAAGTTGCTCAGGACTGGGAATGTTTCCCACGGGAGCATCTATAAAATCAGTTCGTACAGGTTCTCGGTGGGCTACAGCGAAGGATCCGTAGAGCTGAAAATGGGCATTTAGTGCATAGGTCAATCCAAATTTCGGATTAAAAAAAGTATACTTTTCTCCTACTTGATAGTTTGAAAGGTCATCATCTGTACCTTCAGTTTCGTAATCAATAGTACGTATTTGAAGATCTCCAAATAGATTAACTTTTGATGAAAGTTGATAATTGGTTTTTAAAAATACGTTAAAATCATTTTTAGTACTTGACCCTTCATAATAACGATCTCTTATGGCGCTGGTACTGGCGTATTCGGACCATATAATTTCACCAAAATGGCTTCCCTTATACGTGTTGTAACCTCCCCCAAGGGTCATCAGGAGGTTATCTTTGTTATAATTGAAGGCATAAGTAAAGCCATAAAAATCATTGTCTAGCCATCTTCGCCGGACGAGGTCCGTTTGGGTGATCGTAGAGTCCCCAATGGTTACATTCCCTAGTCCATAATCAGTAAAGGCATCTTTTGATCGATATTGTTCAAAATAGCCTTCACCATGGGTATAATGCCCAGAAATGGCTAAATTCAGATCATTCGTTGAAGGCATGATTCAAGTGCAATTGATAATGGTCCTGCTCATAGTGATCAATTTCATTGTCATAGAGATAATAATTAAATTTCCGGTCACTACTTAGAAGATTATCTATTTGGGCAGGGCTACCGTATTCGCCTCCTTGATCAATTACGGCTTGCAGCGCCGCAGGGTCATTATTTAATCGGGCTTCCGGAGTACCATACCAAGACTGATAAGTTTCTTCTTGACCGCCAAAAAGAAGGACTTTAAGTGTCGTTTTGGCTCCGTAATACCCACCCGTTAAGAAATAGGAATAAAGGTCAGATTGCGCTCGATCTATGTAACCCTCAGAGGTGATGCGGGATAAGCGACCTTCAAAATTGAAATTATTTTTAATGAGACCTGTATTGAACTGCGCATTGGTTTTTAGGGTATTAAAAGAGCCAACGGTTTGATTAATTTGAGCAAAAGCATTTTCAGAGAGACCGCTAGATTGCAGATTTACAGTGGCCCCAAAAGCGGCGGCTCCGTTGGAGGACGTCCCTACCCCACGCTGAATTTGAATTTTGTCTAAAGAAGAGGACAAATCAGGCATATTGACCCAATACACGCCATGAGATTCAGAATCATTGATGGGTATGCCGTTTAAGGTTACATTGATCCGAGTCGCATCACTCCCTCTGATTCTCATACCTGTATAACCCACTCCCGCTCCAGCATCTGAAGTAGTGACCATGGAAGGCGTAAAATTCAATAATATGGGTAAGTCTAATCCAAGATTCCTTTCTTGAATCTTTTCTTTTGAAACATCCGTATAAGTTGTCGGAGTCAATTCATTGGCCTTAGTAGAAAAGTTAATGACCTCATCCCCAAAAATAGTAAGGGCTTTTAGTTTCTTCACTTCGACGGACATCTCGATGACTACATCGGATTGAGAGCCGATGGCAACTTGTTTCGTCACATAGCCAATGGCACTGACAAGTAACGTCTTTTGCTGTTCAGGAACACTCAGTTGAAAATAGCCATTCATATCTGTGATGGTACCCAAATCAAGATCTTTTATGACTACGGAGGCTCCAGGCATGCCTTCATTATTTTCATCCCAAACAGTTCCTGTTTTAGCAATTCTTAGGCAAAGGATACATAATTAACCACCAATAAGGTGGCACATATTAAAATTCTCATTGTTTTATTTTTAAATTAACCAAAATAGGAGGAGGGGACCTCCATACGGTTATCATACTTCCCTTCTCAGCATTATCCGAGCAGGTTCAATGGGTATGATCTCAGCCCGAATTTATCTTTTCTTTTCAGAAAAGCAGGGCACCCCTTAACGCCACGAAGGTAGGATATTATTTTAAATATTTTGCAATAGTTTTATGGCACAGGCCAATCTGTCGTCTTCAATACCCTTTACGATACCATAAGGAAGTTGATTAGCTTTAAGATAGTTTAAATAAATATTAAAAAATTCTTTTCTTCTGTGCGGATGCTCCCTTTGCGGATCATCTGTCCAAGGAATGTCGATGTCGGAGAGCAGATAAAAGTCATATTTTCGCTGAGCAATTTGATCCAGAATCCAAGGGTCTGTTCTACTATATTTATCATGACTCCAAATTTTTAAAACAATCAAGTTGGTATCACAAAACAGATATTTATCAGCCGAAGTGGCGCGATCGTCTTCCCAAGTAAGCTGGGCTTTTGCAATTTCTAATAAGTCAGCCTCTTGATAATCTCTATCTAAGCGATCCAAATAAAATCTAGCAAATTCTGGAACCCATTCGGTGTAATAGGAAACCGCCAATTCTTGGGTTAATTTACTTTTACCTGTGGACTCAGGACCTATGATTGCGATTCTTTTAATTTCAGTTTTATGTTCCATGTCATGTAACCCCATCCGGCGAGTATGGTAAATAGTAAGAATTGAAAGCTGGTCAAAGGCAAACCTTTGTAAATATAAAGCGGAACAGAAATGCTGTCCACTATGATCCAAGCAATCCAATGTTCAATTTTTTTTCTAGCCATCAACCACATACCCGTGATGGCAAGGGCAGAAGTAAGCGCATCCCATCCAGGGACATCACTATCTGTGAGCCCTAGTCCAAATCGAATCAATAAAAAAGAACTTAGGAATAGCAAAAAAACGATTGTATTTTCTTGCTTATTGTTTTTTGAAATTGGAAACTGGGGTGTGGGTTCCTCTACCTTGGGTCCAAAAGTACCATCCGTACATACTCATGACAAGATAATAGATCTGAATGCCCATATCACCATAGAGCTTGTATTGAAAGGTAATAGCGATATAAATGATGACACTGATGATTCCTGTTGGATAAACCCAAATTTGTTCTTTTTTGGCATGCCAGACGCTTACTAAGCCGAAAAAAACGGCCGTCATTTCTGGGTATGACGTATTGACCAATTGAGAGATAAATAAGCTTTGAAAGTCAGCCATACCGCAATTATAAAATTAATAATCAAACAATCTTTTTATTAAGGCAGAATGTTAATAATTTTGATTTGCAAATAATACTCCTACTTATTTGCTTATGAATATTAACCAAGATAGAATTATTTTTGAAGCACTTACCTACGATGATGTGCTTCTTTTACCTGGCTATTCTGAAATTCTCCCACGAGATACCGAAATAAAAACATTTTTGACGCGAAGCATTGAAGTCAATATCCCATTTCTGTCAGCAGCGATGGATACGGTTACGGAATCCAGTATGGCCATATCCATGGCGCTTGATGGGGGCATAGGTCTGATTCATAAAAATATGACCATTGCCCAGCAGGCGATTGAAGTAAGAAAAGTCAAGCGGTCACAAAGTGGTATGATCTTAGACCCGATCACCCTCAACGAAAAGGCTTTGGCCGGAGATGCTGAGAAAATCATGCGTGAAAATAATATTGGAGGGATTCCTGTGGTCAATGATCAAGGGGTTTTAATAGGGATCATTACCAATAGAGATTTGAGGTTTCAGAAAGAAATGAGCAAGCCCATACTAGATATTATGACCCGTGAAAAACTCATTACTGCGAACGTTGAGGTAGGCTTAAAAGAAGCGGAAGAGATCTTACAAGAATATAAAATCGAAAAACTTCCAATCGTCGATGAAAATTATAGATTGACGGGGTTGATTACCTATAAAGACATATTAAAAAACAGAGATCGACCCAACGCTTGTAAAGATAAATTCGGACGCCTAAGGGTAGGCGCAGCTGTAGGAGTCACTCCTGATGTGACTCAGAGGATTTCAGCTTTGGTGGATGCTGGAGTAGATGTAGTCAGTATTGATACGGCGCATGGACATTCCAAAGGGGTCATTGAGGCGACGAAAATGGTAAAGCATCAATTTCCTGATTTAGAGCTTATTGTGGGTAATGTGGCTACGGCTGAAGGGGCTTTGGCCTTGGTAGAAGCAGGAGCCGATGCTGTGAAAGTGGGCGTTGGACCGGGGAGTATTTGTACGACAAGAATTATTGCGGGTGTGGGCGTTCCCCAATTATCTGCCGTCTATGAATCGGCCAATGCCTTAAAAGGGACAGGCGTCCCTGTCATCGCAGATGGAGGGATTAGATTTTCCGGAGATGTAGTCAAAGCTTTGGCAGCAGGGGCTAATGCTGTGATGATAGGATCTTTACTTGCAGGAACCGAAGAGGCACCGGGAGAGGTCATTCTGTATGAGGGTAGGAAGTTTAAGAGTTATCGAGGCATGGGATCTGTCGAGGCCATGGAGGATGGTTCAAAAGATCGCTATTTTCAGGATGCAGAAGACGACATAAAAAAATTAGTACCCGAAGGCATTGTCGGTAGGGTGCCTTTCAAAGGGATGGTTTCTGAAGTTCTTTATCAAATGGTGGGAGGACTTAGAGCAGGCATGGGTTATTGTGGGGCGCGTAATATTGAGGAATTGCACCTAGCAAAATTTGTTAAAATTACCTCGGCTGGATCTGTAGAAAGTCATCCACATGATGTTTATGTGACCCGAGAGGCGCCCAATTATTCGACCAGATAGTAAGAAGTTTAAAGTTAGATTTATAAATTTGAAAACATCATATCAAAAGAGTTTATGCCTGCTGTGGTTTCTGGGCTTTTTTTTAAGCTGTGACTACCTCAATAAAAAGCAGGGACCCACTTCCGGTCCCATTGCTCGCGTAGGAGATAATTATTTGTATGGAGAAAATATAGCCCAGGATATGCCTCTGGGCCTTTCGCTTTCAGACAGTGGTAAACTCGTGGATAAATATGTGGATGATTGGGTAAAGAAGCAGTTGTTAATTATTAAAGCCAATGAGGAATTAAGTATCAATGCCATAAACATTGACCGTAAAGTTGAGGATTACCGCTATGCATTGATCATGCATGAGTTTGAAAAAATTTATATAGGCTCACATTTAAATATCCAAGTCACTCAGCAGGAGATCGAATCTTATTATCATGAACGATCAGAAAATTTTTTATTGAAGCAAAATATCGTGCAATGCATTTTTGCTAAGATTCCGAGTAGTGCACCAGACATTTCCCAGATTCGTAGAAATATAAGAAATTTTCCCAATACGGAAATTGAGGATATTAAAAATTACTGTTATCAATTTGCCGATTTATCATTTCTTGATGATTCTGTGTGGATAGGTCTTGATGAGTTGGTGATAAATACACCGCTTGCTAGTTTGCAAAATAAAACTCAATTTTTAGAGAAAACCGTTTATAGTGAAACTAGAGACGAGAGTTATATTTATTTATTCAGAATTGTTGAATATAAAATATCTGATCAGGTTGCTCCGTTAGAATATGTCAAAGAAGATATAGAAAATATTATCATTAATAAGCGTAAACTTGCACTTAAGAAGGAATTACACGAGACGATTTATGAAGAAGCACTCAAAACGAAGAAATTTGAAGTTTATCGCAATTAGTAGCGTTATTTTTTGGCTTTCCCTCCATGCGGTAATAGGTCAGTCTAAAGAGTTATTGGTCGATAGAATTATTGTTAAAGTAGATGATTATATCGTATTAAAATCAGATTTAGAACAGACCTACCTTGAGTATCTTTCTCAAGGAGAAGTAAATAGTGGCGCGTTGAGGTGCCAAGTATTAGAAAATTTAGTCATCAATAAGTTATTGGTGGCAAAAGCAGAAATTGATTCGGTCATCGTATTAGATGAAGAAGTACAAAATAATCTAGATCAAAGAATGGCTTATATGATCTCTCAGATTGGGTCGGCCAAAGAAATAGAAGCGTATTATGGTAAGAGTTTAGGACAAATAGAGGAAGAATTATTTGATCAGGTCAAGGAGCAAAAAATAATTGAGACCATGCAGCGGACTATTACCAATGATATTAAGGTAACACCCAGTGAGGTAAAACAATTTTTCAATAAAATACCCAAAGATTCTTTGCCCTATTTTTCAACGGAAGTCCAGGTCGGTCAATTGGTGATGAAGCCTGAGCCAGGAGCCGAGCAGCTAGGTAAGGTCGAACGGCAATTATTAGAAATCAGAGGTAAAATTTTGAGGGGAACAGAGACCTTTGAAAACATGGCAAGGAGGTACTCAGAAGATCCAGGATCGGGATCTCGTGGAGGTCAACTCCCGTTTTATAAGCGAGGCGAACTGGCTCCAGAGTTCGAAGAGTCTGCCATGACCATAGAAGTTGGAGAGCTTTCAATGCCCGTCAAATCAGATTTTGGATATCATTTGATTGAGCTACAAGAAAGAAGGGGAAATACGTTTAGGTCTAGGCACATTCTCATCATTCCTAAACCTTCTGCCGATGACATTAATGTGGCGGAAAATAAACTGGACAGCATAAGAAACTTAATATTGGATAGCCTAACAAATTTTAGAGTGGCAGCAAAAGAATTTTCAGCAGACAAGGAGACGGCATCAAATGGAGGTTTCTATACCGGACCCGATGGTTCAGTGAGGGTTTCAGTTGAGCAATTAGACCCTAATATATTTTTCACTGTCGATACCATGAGCATAGGCTCTTTGACAAAGCCATTGAAATTTTCAATGGTCGATGGAACGACGGCTTTTAGATTGATTTTTTATCAAGATAGAATACCCCCTCATCAAGCTAATTTGAATGATGACTATCAAAAGCTGGCTGAATATGCACTCAATGCAAAAAAGGGGAAATTATTAGATAAATGGTTTGAGAAGGCCAAAGGTGAAGTCTACGTGGATGTTGATCCTGCCTACAACTATTGTGATATCATGAAATAATTAGGTATGAGTGAGAAAAATGAAAAAGAATTAGCAGATGAGTTTTTAGAGAAATGTAATACGCTCCGTGAGGAAATAGCTCGAATAATTATAGGTCAAGAAGAAGCGGTTCGGTTATTGATTATTTCTATTTTTTGTAGCGGTCATTCGTTGTTGGTTGGTGTCCCAGGGCTCGCCAAAACTTTGTTGATCAATACGCTGGCTCAAGCCCTCAATTTAGATTTCAGTCGGATTCAATTTACTCCTGATTTGATGCCTTCAGATATCATTGGTGCGGAAACTTTGGATCGTGATCGAAATTTCAAATTCATCAAAGGGCCCATTTTTTCCAATGTAGTCTTGGCGGATGAAATTAATAGGACCCCACCCAAAACCCAATCTGCCTTGCTTGAAAGTATGCAAGAATATGCGGTTACCATAGGAGGGACCCAGCATAAATTAGATCGACCCTTTTTTGTTTTGGCCACACAAAACCCGATTGAACAAGAAGGTACTTATCCCTTACCTGAAGCACAACTCGATCGTTTCATGTTGATGATTAAATTAGATTATCCTGACTATCAAACCGAAGTAGAAGTTATAAAAAAAACGACTAAAAATACGCACATAGCAGTGGAAAACGTAATTTCAAAAGACGAAATCCTTACTTTCCAAAGTTTGGTCAGAAGTGTACCCGTAGTAGATAACGTCTATGAATATGCCGTTTCGTTGGTTCATAAGACAAGGCCCGGAAGAGTGGGATCCAGTACATTGGCCAATGATTATCTAGAGTGGGGAGCAGGCCCTAGAGCCAGTCAGTTTTTAATCCTGGGTGCCAAATGCCATGCCTTGATGACAGGCAAGTATGCTCCGGATATTGAGGACGTTAAGGCGGTGGCAGAATCAGTTTTAAGACATAGAATTGTGAGAAACTTCAAAGCTGAAGCCGCAGGAATTTCAGAAACTCAAATCATTCAAGACTTACTTTAATTACAATCCATTGAATTGGCGCAAAAAGCGGACGTCATTTTCAGAAAACAGCCGAATATCATCAATTTCATATTTGAGCATGGCAATACGTTCTATACCCATGCCAAAAGCAAACCCACTAAACTCTTTCGAATCAATACCGCAATTTTCCAATACGTTGGGGTCCACCATTCCTGAACCACCGATCTCGACCCAACCACTGGTTTTACAAATTTTACAGCCCTTTCCTTGACAGATGAAGCAGCTGATATCTATTTCAGCACTTGGTTCAGTAAAGGGAAAATAGGAGGGTCTGAACCTAATCTGTGTATCTTTTCCGAAAAATTCACGCGAAAAATGATAAATAGATTGTTTGAGGTCTTTAAAGCCAACATTACGATCAATGTACAAACCTTCTACTTGGTGAAAGAAACAATGTGCCCTTGCAGAGATGGCTTCGTTCCGATAAACCCGTCCGGGCATAATGGATCTAAAAGGAGGTTCCCCCTGTTCCATTAATCTTATTTGTACTGTAGAGGTATGGGTCCGTAATAGTTTGTCGGGATCTTTTTCTAAAAAATAGGTGTCCTGCATTTCTCTAGCTGGGTGATTTTCAGGAAAATTGAGGGCCGTGAAATTATGCCAATCATCTTCCATTTCAGGTCCTTCAGAAACATTGAACCCTTGCCTTTCGAATATTTCAATCATTCTATTTTTCACAATATTGATTGGATGTAGCCCACCTATTTGAAATGGGGTAGAGGGGAGTGAAGTATCAGGGTGTTCCGAAGGATGAGTTGTAGTAGACTGAAGATGGGCTGCCAAAGATTTAAATTTGGTATTGGCCTCTTTTTTTAGCTCATTAAGGGCTGCTCCAAAAGCTTTTTTTTGATCATTGGGTACCGTTTTGAACGCATCAAATAGGCCGGTAATCACACTTTTTTTACTGATGAATCTGATCCGAAAAGCTTCTAATTCAGAGGCATTCGCGACGCGGGCTTGAGCTAATTCTTTATGTACTTTTTCAACCTGATCAAACATGGTATAGCAAAGGGTTTTGGATTATTAAGAGATAAAGATAATCAAGGACATCATGGGAATAAAGAAACTCCTTGTTCTTTGTAAATTATGGGCTAATACGCTGTGTCTTGTCCTTTAATGAGCTCAAAGAATGTGATGAAGATAATCTTTACATCTAAGTAGACAGACCAATTATTTAAATAGAACCGATCTAAGGTGACTCTATTTTTAATTTCTCTTAAATCTTTTATTTCACCACGATGTCCCAACGCTTGTGCCAATCCGGTAATCCCGGGCTTGAAGGTATGCCTTTGAGAATAACTTTTGATTTGATTAATATATTGCTCATTCAGTTTCACAGGCAAGGGTCTGGGGCCTACGATGGTCATATCTCCTATGAGGACATTAATTAATTGCGGAAGTTCATCTAAACTAGTCCTTCTCAAGATTGCGCCAAAGTAGGTTACTCGGTGATCATTTTTTGTTGCCCATTTTTGGTCTGCTTCTTCATTTAAATACATGGTACGGAATTTTAAGCAGCGAAAAACTTCATTGTTCTTACCATTTCGATATTGCTTAAATAAAATGGGACCACGAGACTCTAAAAAGATTATGAGGGCAATAATGGGATAGAGCCAACTTAGAACAAAAAGCAACATAATTAATGAGAATAAAACATCAAAAGAGCGCTTTAAAAATCTATTAAAAGCATGGTCCAAGGGCAAATAATTGACATCGATGATATTGATGTTGTCAATTAACTTGAGCACATAAGATTTTAAAAAATCTGTTTTGAAATGAGGCAATAATTTTACCTTTACAAATGAGGCATCGGACAATTCAATAATTTGATTCAATTCTTCTCGCACAATATTTTCACTGACATAAACAAAATCAACCTTCTCTAAGTCTGAATTAAGAAAGGCCTTCAAGTTTCCTTTAAGGGGATATTTTGTGACTATTTGCGTACTACTTCCGTAAAATCCAGTACAACGGATGCCTAGATTTTTATTTTTATTAATGGCATCAAACAAGGAAAAGCCCAATTGATCATAACCGATGATGATGGCATTGCGATAATTCCCACCCCACTTACGATATTTATTAACAACTAAGTGGACAATTACTCGTTCAATAGGAATAAATAAGAATAATACCCCTGCAAAATGCAAAACGAAATTTCTTGAGATAATTTCTTGATTACTGAAAACCACGAAAAACGAAAATAGTGCTAAGAAAACAGTAATGGTTTTAAAGCCTTTAGTTACCGACTTTTCATATCCCGAGGGTCTGCCTATTTTGTAATCTTTGCCCAGTAAAGACAGGCTTGTCCAACTTAATAGAACAAAAAATAAAGTTTCTATGGTGTAATTTTCTAAAGAGTACGAGACACCAATTACCTTTTGGGTCGCCAAAAAGGCGATGGAAACCACTGAAAGATCAGCCGATATAAATAGGATGGGGAAAAAGAAATAAAATCGCTTTCTCATTAGATTCATTTATCAAAACCAAAAGTAAGGTTTACAAATGAATAATTCACTATTAATTAAGAACATAAATAGCTGATCTTACAAATTAATGCGGTGTAGCAATGTTATTATTTCCTTTTTAAAAATTATTTGGTATTTTCCTCTTTATTTATCAAAGATTTGCATTTTTACGGTGAACAAATATTTTTTAGCGATTACGTTTAGACTTGCGTAAAAAAATCTCTCAAAACTCTATAAATGCGTTGCGTAGAAAAAATCATAAATTTCATCACCTTCAGTACAACAGTAATGCTCTGGTCATGTGTTTCAGATATCGATCGTGAGACGCTCATATATGATAATAATTTTGAGACTGTAGATTTGACAAAGATTGAGGGAGGTATTGTCACCTCTTATTTGGGACAAAACATATTGGGCACTTACAACAATGGAGGGTTTAAACTGACTCTTGAAGGCTTGGGGACACATGATTATGTTCAAATTCAAGCCTTACTTTATGTCCACGACTCTTGGGATGGAAATACGGAGTCCCCTGATGGCACGGATTATTGGAGTGTCATGCTAGATTCTTCGGAAGTAGATATTTTTAAAACCTCTTTCTCCAATTCACCCTGTAACAGTAATTATTGTCTGATGCAGTCCTACCCCGAACGGGACCCCTTTTTAACTTTTCCTAGAACCGGAGCCTCAGCCGTTGATCTGCCTGCCTTTTGCAAGTCTGATGGAACGACCTCGGCGTACGAGATCGAGCTCATTTTTCCACATCGTAAAGGTCAAGTTGAAATTGTATTTTGGGACGAATTGAATCAGCCCAATGCAAATGATGCTCAATGTGATGAAAGTTGGTCGCTGAACAATATTCAAGTAAAATTATTATCAATTTGAAAAAGCAAATCATTTTGATTTTTTTTATAATTATCGTTTGGATACCGGTGTTGGTCTCATTAGGCGCACAGTCGTTGCCCGTGGGTTTTCCCTTGATTGAAGAAGGTTTGCGAAGAGGTCAACTGCTCGGAACGGTTGATTCTCTCTTGTCATTTAATATCAGGTCGCTCAATCACGTTGAAGCACTGCAGCAAAATAAGCCTTCTTTTACTTTTGGTTCTGTGCCGAGAAAGTCTGAAAATGAGCAATTCAATGTGCAGTTATTACCTATATCGAATCAAACAGAATATACCAGTAACATCCCTTATCAGACTAATAATGGGCTTATGCTGCCGATAGCGGGATTTCAGTCGAGCCTCTCAGCAGGATTTTATGCCAAGTTAGGGATCCTATCGCTTCAATTATACCCCACCCTTTATTATGGGATGAATCGGGAGGTTGACGGATATTCAAATATTAATAAAACTGATTGGGGACAGTCCCAAATTGCAGTATCCTACAGGTCATTTACGCTTGCCTTGTCCAATCAAAATATGTGGTGGGGCCCAAGTAAAAATAATGCGCTGATCATGTCAAATAATGCGGCAGGGTTCAAGCATATTTCTTTTAAATCGAGTCGACCGGTCAATATTGTTATTGGTCATTTGGAATGGGAACTCATAGGTGGTCGGTTGGATAATTCGCTTTATACTTCACATTATCCCACCCAAGGTTATACTAGTATACCCTTTCTTGGACCGGCCAATCAGGATGCGCGCTATATGAATGGCATCAGCATCTCTTATCAGCCTAAATGGGTACGCGGCTTGTTTTTAGGTATCAACCGGGCCGTACAAATGTACCGTCAGACAGCGATTGATTATAACGAATATTTTCCAGTTTTTGGAGATCTTTTTAGAGGAGGGAATGAGGATGTGGGGACAGATGGACAAATTTCTATAACAACCCGATATATGATGCCTGCCGCTCATTCAGAACTCTATTTTGAGTATGGTAGAAATGATGCGGCCGGGAGTATCAGAGATTTTGCGACGATACCTCAACATTCTCGGGCCTATGTTTTTGGGATTACCAAGATCGTCGAAGCTAAAAAATCGCATAAGTTCGTTTCTATGGAATTTGAGATGATTCAAATGGAGCAAACCATAGACCGATTGGTCAGAGGTGCGGGGAGTTGGTATGTACACGGGGGAGTATATCAAGGCTTTACTCAACTGGGGCAAGTATTGGGCGCAGGGGTAGGGCCCAGTGGCAATCAGCAAGACTTTAAAATCTTACTAATCAATAATGAAACCCAATTAAATTATGGATTTTCATTTAGACGAGTGGTACACAACAATGATTTCCTGTATGACGTTTTTGGAGATCTAGATGAGCGCAAACGTTATTGGACAGACTTATCTATAGGATTGGAAGCTGGGGGTTTTTACAAAAGATTCATTTTCGAGGGTCAGCTCACCTACATTTATTCCTTGAATTATCAATGGGAGTTGTTAAATGAATTAAACGGACCATTGTCTCAAGGCAATAATCAATCAAATGTATTTTTGGGTATCAAAACGGCCTATCAATTTTGAAAAAAAAGTCGTTATATATAGCCATTTTGGCATTTTTTCAGATCAGCGTTAGTATAGGGCAAGTCATTGATGTGGGTACGCCCATCGTTGAGGAGCAATTGCGTAGATTTCAGTTAACATCAGATTCAGCCATTCATTATTCTTTTTTCAAGCGGCCCTTGAATATGACCTATTTTGATAAAGCATTGATCAAAGATCATTGGTTTGGAAAATCATTACTTAACCGGAAGTCGTTAGAATTGATTCTTTTGAATATGCGTTTGGATTTGGACCATAATTCAAATCATCCCTATGAGCGTAATAATGGAAGTTTTAATCCTACAAAGGGCTTGCAATACCGAGGATCGATAGGGATATATGCCCGATGGAAATTTATAGAAATACAAGTTAAACCTGATTGGCTTTTTGCTCAAAATAAAGATTATGAGGGATTTTCAGAGCTTTCGGGGCCAAGACTTTGGTGGATGCGGTACAATTGGTGGACCTATGCCGATCATCCGGAGGAGCATGGAGCCAAAGATGAATGGCGACTGCGGCCTGGGCAATCCTATTTAAAGTTTAATTATCGCAAGTTTTCTTTAGGCCTTTCCAGTCAAAATTTATGGTGGGGTCCTGGAAAAAAGAATGCCCTTCTGATGACGAATGCGGCTGAGGGTTTTTGGCATCTCTCGTTAGAGACTCATGTACCTATTGATACCAAAATCGGCACTTTTGAAGGGCAATTGATAGGAGGTCTTTTAAATAATTCGGATTATAGCCCTCCTGATACTTCACGGCAATATGGAGGTAAGACTAATCTATATGTTCCTTTTAGAGATGAGAATCGGTACTTATCTGGGATCCATGTTTCTTATCAACCTAAATGGGTAGCGGGATTATTTTTGGGTTTCTCCTATGTCAACCAACAGTATTTAGGTGATGCTCGAGGCGAGGGAGATATGTTGGCGGCGTTGACAGATGTCTTTAGACGAAATGAAGGGATTGATGATCGGATACGACCCGATAGATACGCCTCCTTATCTATGCGTTGGATTTGGAAGGAAGCCCAAGTTGAAGTTTATTTTGAAGGTGGAAAAAGCAAGTTTCAGGGCTTTAAAGAGTTTTTAATGGTCCCAGAAAAAGATGCTGGATTTGTTTTGGGATTCACTAAACTATTTGATTTGCCCCGACTGGACAATTTCCTAGAAGTAGGAATGGAACTGACCAAATTGGCCCAACCCACGGATTATAGTCTAGCAGAACTGAACAGTTGGTACATTGATCAAAACATCAGGCATGGATACACGCACAAGGGGCAGTGGATTGGGGCAGGCATTGGACCAGGGAGTAACCTATCCACTATTGATCTCAGTTGGCTCAATGCAGATCATAAACTGGGCCTCGTTTTGGAGCGAGAGCGTCACAACAGTGATTTCTATTATTTAGCATTTGAACATAATCAGGATTGGAATAAATACTGGGTCGATTATACGATAGGTATTCAGGGATATACGCAGATTAAAGAACTTATGATCCAAGGGAGGATTACGCGCATTACCTCGCTCAATTATCAATGGGTAAATATTCGAAATAATCCAGATGACGCCTATATACGCCCAGGTAATGATCTGATCAATTGGAACTTTAATTTGAGTGTGATCTATCATTTACCTAGTAAATGAAGGCAAATGAAAGAGAAAGGAGCTTAAGATCGTGTGGAAAGCGATACTCAATATATTACTGATGGGATCGATCCAGTCCCATGTGTTTTTTAATTAATTTTTTTTGAGTTTCGGGGAGAAAGGATAGGTTTTATTCGAGGGAAGTTACATTAAGAAGGCATCCATGAGGGCCAAAAAGGACTAATTTCATATATTTGGGGGAGGCACTAAAAATTACCTAAAAACGGGGGATAAGAGTTGTTGAGTTCTTGTTCACATGAACGTTAGAAAAAGTAAAATTTCAATCGTATTCATTGAATCTTATTAAGACCAAAAATCAATCCATGACTTCCATCATTTCAAAAGGTATCCGCAATCAACTAGAAAATGAAGTGGAATAGATTGATCATCCAGAGCGTGGGTTCCTTGGGCATTCTTCAAATGACCAATTATTTGGTACCTGTTTTAGTCATTCCACTGCTTTTGGCTCGGGTGGGACTTGAGAACTATGGGATGATTGTTTTGGCGCAAGGCATCATGAATTTTGCGGTTGCCATTACTGATTTTGGCCTCAATTTAACGGGGACACGCTTGATCAGTTTGGCCAAAGGGGATCTCGGTTTGGAGTGTACCTTGACTCAAAAAATTTTGGTGATTAAAATATTTCTATTGTTAGGAACGTTTATTGGATTGGTTTTTTTGGTAAAAACAGTTTCGCCATGGGAGCCTTATGAATATCTAATATTGACTTCTTATTTTATTGTCATTGGCAATACATTGATGCCCGTTTGGTATTTTCAAGGTATTCAAAAAATGAAGTGGCTGGCCTTGTTAAATTTTTTGAGTAGGGTGTTTTACGTTGGGGCCGGTTTTGTTTTTTATAGAATCTGGTGAGGACTTACTGTGGGTGAATGTTTATAATGGGATGGGGTGGTGCATCGCTGCTTTTTTCGGATGGGTTGTATTGTTTAGAAAAATGCAATTTCGTTTTGAGAAACAGTCAGGGAAAGCCATTTATGCATTTGCCCATCAAAATGTTCCAATTTTCCTTTCGGAAGGGGTGACTACGTTTTATAGAAATATCGGTAGTGCTGATGGCAGGATTTTTTCTGAGTGCACCATCTGATGGGATTTTACGTAATTATTGACCGAATCATGATGTTGATTGCGAATTCATATACCTTGGTATACCGGGCTATTTTTCCTATGTTGTGCAATTTGGTGAAGGAATCAGATCGTATTTTGAGAGATTTTTTATACTCGATTTTTTCAAAGCTGTTGGTTTTGGTGCTGTTAGGAATGGCTGAATCGATCAGCTTTTTTGGGGGGCCACTTATTGCGATGCTTTCTGATGAAATTCTCCTCACGGATATAGGACCTTACTTATGGATATTACCCGTGTTTACTTTTTTACTTTTTTGCAATCTCCCGATTAGCTTATTAATTATCGCCTTGGATATGAAAAAAAAGTATTTCACTTATCACTTGATAGGTCTGATCACAGTATTAGGTTTACTACCCCTTTTGATACCCTTTTTGGAAATCTAATGGATTACTGCTGCGGTATAGCTTTAGCAGAATTGGCGATGGTTCTTTTTGGCGCGGCCGTATTGTACAGAACCTATCGGATGCCCATCAATCCATAAATGGCATCCATATATTGATTGCAGACATGATCCCAGGTATATTTTTTTGAAATACCGGATCTTGAATGATTCTTTAAGTCCGTGACTCTTTTTGGATGAAGATCAAAGTCCTTGATTTTTTCACTGACGGAATCAACGGATTTATTAAAAAAATCACCAAAGCTCACCATCGGCTAACATCTCATCATTAAAAGGAGTTTTTAAGGCAAGAATCGCACAGCCATAGGCCATGGCCTTGAGCATGGTGGGATTGGTGCCTCCGAATTCATGTCCATGAAGGTAGGCGTAACAATGGTGATAGAGTTCTGCTAGAGTTTCAGACTCATTTACATAGCCCGTCATGATGACGCGGTCCGTAGTTTGTGACCGAGCTTTTATTTTTTTAGCAAAGGCATCTTGAAAAGGAACGTCACCCACGATCACAAGCTTCTTATCCGAGAGACTTTGTAAAAAGCCTTCTAAAATGAGGTCTGAATTGTTATCTGGAATCAGTCTACCCACGATCAAATAATAGCTATTGGGTTGTAGACCCCATTTTTCAATCAATTTGGGATTCTGTGAGTATCTAGGCTCGGCCCCGTAAGCAATGACTTTAGAGTTTGTTTGAAATTCTTTTTTATATACCCGTTGCATCTCTACGGAATCGTTGATGATTAAGTCAAAAAAACGGGTGGCTTGTTTAGAAGACCAATAAAAATATTTAGATCCCAAACCTTTCCATTTTGGACGCATCCATTCTAAGCCATCCACATTGATCATGGTTTTTTTTCGAAACAATCTGGTCAATAAACCAAACGGTCCGTTGGCTGAGTTGACGGCAAGTACAACATCGTAGGGTTGCCAGCAAGCATGCAAAAACGCAAAAAGGGAATGGCTCAATTGACTGAGTATTTTAGTTTCAATGGCCGGAAGGTAGATCAGATGGATCCCTTTTATTTGCTTGGGCCGGTGTTCAAAAAGATTCTTATGACAATAAATAGTCACCTTAATCCCTTTTTCAACTAGGCGTTCGGAGAGTTCTTTGGCAAAAGTTTCGTAGCCACTGTACACGTAGGGATAGCCTCGCGTACCAATGAGGGCGATACTTGGACGTTTAGTCTTCATGGATTGCTGTCAGGAGGAGCAGGATATTTTTTTCAAAGGAGGCCAGTGAAAAGTCGGTATTCACTTTTTGTTGAGCCACTTGTCCCATAGTCCGACGTATTTTTTCATCAGACAAGTAGGGGAAAATTATTTTGGCAGCCTCTTGGGCATTGTCTAGAGGGATATGGATGCCTGAAACTTGATGGTCAATCATTTCTAAGGCGCCGCCTTGTGCCGTAGCGATGACCGTTTTCTTACAAGACATTGCTTCTAATATAACGGTAGGAAAAGGATCGGGTGCCGTGGAGGGAAGGATAAAGAGATCTAGTGTATTGAGAATGGCCATGATATCTTCTCGATAACCTAGATTGATAAAATGGCTTTTGAGTCCAAGGGTATCTAGTTTAGCATTCAATTCATCATAAAGGTATTCATTGCCAGGATAGGCATCGCCCACCATGATAAAAGTAAGGGCTGATTTTTTTTGCAGCAACGCTTCGGCAAGGTCTATAAAATAGCTTTGACCTTTCCATGGATGCACTCTGGCAATCATGCCAATGATCAGATGGTTTGGACGGAGAGATAATTCTTTAGATAAATTTTGATTCGACGATAAAGATGAATAATCTAATCCATTATAGATGACAGAAATTTTGTGTTGTGGGATGAATGTGGATAGGTGGTCTTTGACCGCACGAGATACGGCTATGACATGATTGGCATTCCTTGCGATCATCTTATGAATTAAATAAACAAACCAACGGGGAGATTGTATGATTTCATGTATGTGAAATATATGTTTGAGCCGGCATTTTCTGGCCACCCAGCCGCCGACGATAACCGCTGCCGTATTGGAGTATATCAAATCAATATTTTCTTGAATGCATAAGCGAGTCAATTGATTTTTTGCTATCCAAAGAGTCCTAAACCTATTGATTAGGCCTTTGAAATTAAAGTATTTTCTTCTGATGATGCCTAGTTTAATAAAGCGCACCTCAATGTGTTCTTTTTTTAACGCTTGGCTTAATAATCCATCTTCAGACAACACTACGAGAGGGATCATGGCCATTTTTTTTAAGCATCTGCAGGGTGATGAGCAAAATTTTACTGGCACCATACATGTCAGAGGAGCTATGTAAGAAAAGGATTCGCAACTACGTTCGTTTTTTTAATTTTTTCGCAGGATTACCGCCCATGACTGAGTAGGGTGCAACGTCTTTAGTTACCACACTGCCTGCAGCGATTACTGATCCTTTTCCTATGCGTACCCCGGATAGGATGACGCTGTTGGCAGCAATCCAGCAGTCGTCTTCGATAATAATAGGAGCTGTGGTACGCCTTGATCTTTCATGGGTACATCGATAGAATCAAAATTATGATTTTCAGCATATAAACTCACTCTGGGGGCCATCATCACGTTATTACCAATTTCTATATATCCTGAACATCCAATATAACTGTAGGGCCCTATATTCGACTGATTACCCATTTTTAGGCCCATTCCAACGGTGCCACCATATAGGTTACTAGGCCGGATGGTAGCGTAACTTCCGATAGTAACTTTTTCACCCAATTGAATGCCTTCAGAGCTGATACAATTAATTTCAGCACCTCTTTCTGCGATAAAGTTTTTGCCTACAGATAATTTGTGCCCTGAAATAATTTTAACCGAGGGGCCAATCAAAACAAGTCCCTTACTTGAGCGCCAAAATAAACGGTAAATGAGTCCTCTTAGGAACCAAATCAACAAGGTGAGTAGAGAAGACGAGATATTTCGCACCCCCCAATCCCTTTGATATTTATCACTGAGGATCATTAATTTTTAGCAATATAATTTTCGATTCCATCAAGAAAAGCCGTCTTTGAAAATGCTTTCAAGCGTAATTTACCATTCTTTGTAAGTTCATTTCTAAAATCGGGTGAGTTTATCAGTTTTTCCATCGCTAAAGACCAAGCGTGAGGGTCTAAAGATTGGGCAGAAAGGGCCCCGGCACCTGCGATTTCATTGATGGCTTCATTCTCCGATACGATGACCGGCAAACCATAGGAAAAGGCCTCAAGCACGGGAATACCAAAACCCTCTTCATGGACAGAGGGGAATGTGCATAGGCCGAGGCATTTTCGTAAAACCATTTGAGCTGATTAATCTGAAGCGTATCCCTGGAAAGAGAACGTGGGCGTCTGAGAGCTCAAGTTGACGAACCAGAATGTTTGAAGCGTTTGATCACAGTCATCTAGATCCTTTTGCGGGTCCTCTTTGACCGACCAAGGCCAGTTTGTAGTCAGGGAACTTCTTTCAAAAAAAGGGCAAAAGCTTTGATCAAAACTAGCCTAGATTTTTACGCTTTTCAAGTACGCCAACGTGTAAGAAGTAGGGTTGATGTGACTAATTTTTCATAAGGTTCTGCGACGGCTGCTTCATCAAGTTGAGGGGCACTTTGATAAATGGTTTGAATGAACTTAGGCTTCAATAAGGCTGTGATTTTTTTTTCTGTTGCCAATGAAGCGCAGATAATTTTACTTTGGCCATTCAGCCCCCTAATAATGGACCATAAATAGTATTTTAACCACCATTTATTATAATTCTGTGGGGTTTTCCCAAAAAAAAGCATCGTGGAATACGATGATTTTGGCACATGGAAGGCTCCAAAGGGGTGCATGAAAGTCAGGAAAAATGGCATGGCTTTGGGACGATGCCATAATATCAGCATAATGGGATGACCAATTGCTTCCAAAGCAAAGTATAAAAATGGAATAAAATATGGCGCCATTTATTATTAAAGTTGAAAAAATTATTTTTTTCAATATGATATAAGTTGGGATAGATCAAATATTCATATTTATTTGATTGGGCCGTAGCCACGAGTAATTCTTGAATATACGTCTTGATACCTGTTTTGGCCATCAGTAAATATTGAATATCGATGATGACTTTTTCTTTAGTCATGAGGTATCGCATGAGGTAAAACGACCGGGCTATTTTTGATTTTCACACTTTGACCCACCAGCCACCAGCTGAATAAGGACACGAACAGATAGAGTTCAGCATTTGCAGTGAATAAGGGCAAGAGCAAGGCAAATTTGGTGGTTCCAGCCACAAATGAAATAATTTGTTCATTGGGGGTGAGTGCCTTTCGATAGGCTTGAATACTGGTTTTTATGGCCAGGTACAAGTAGACTGACGTAAAGAAGGAGGCCTAAAATCGCCCATTTGAACGCCAAAAATGAGAAATTGATTTTCTCCACCTAACGCTGTTTTCATCTATCGACGCCATTCCCATTACCACTCATGGCCAGGCCGATCCCCTCGGGGGAATTCAATCATACTTTCGAGGCCTTCAAACCATTCAATAAGGTGACCCAAACTTGAAGCATTTTCAAAAGTCAACGTATCGAAAACAAAAAAATATAAATCTTCTGAGGCAAAATACATGATATAAACTAACGGAAGAAAATATGAGAAAGACACCTGCCCAAAGCAAGCGATAGTATTTGAATATAAAAGCAATAAAGATTAATTCTAAAATAAAAGCAGCGAGTGAAGCCCTTGAGTAAGCGAAAAAGAGTGATCCGATAATGGCCATCATCAGGCCGCTGTAAAATATTTGATTGGTTCGGTATGGGGTCTTAATAAAAAATATAAATGCGATAGCAAAAGCGAGTAGCGAGGCGCTGGCAAGGTCTAAAGGATTAGCAAAAAAAGCACCAAATCTTTGGATACCAGATTGGGTTTCAAAGGTCCAAGATAGTCCATAATTACCTGTTGGTTCAACGTCGTTTATGGTATTTTGGAAATTACCATAATTTATAAGTGTATGTAAATGAATGCCACTGGAGAATTCTGCCAAATTGATACAAAAAGCAGAAAAAGCGATACCCAGAATGAGCTTAAAGATTAATTGTATTTGATAGTTGCTCAACGTCATATTTCTTCCTAAAAAATAAAAAATACCCATGAGGAGGATATTTTTGAAGTAGGCAGCTTTGGCCAAGAAGGCCACTTCACCTATCGGAAATACCAGAAAAATAAAGGCCAAAAGAATAAAAGCCATAAACACCAAATCTATATTGTTAAACTTGAATTTTTTTCTCAGCAGGTCTGATTGATAAAAAACAAAGACGCTTAAGGCAATGAATAGTACAAATTCTTTGAGGTACTGAATAATTAACACTCCTGTAGGGCTTTGGGTTTGTTGAAAAACGAAGCTTTGTAAAGTGATGTACATGGGTAAATACAGAATGAAGAAGATAAGAAAGTACCATTCTTTTCCTGTTTTTATCAAAAGAAATATAAGATATCCTGTACCTAAAAGGAGTGTGAGGGTAATCAATATGAAAATGAGGATGGACATGGTTTTTAGGTGCTCATGATCATTTGCTGAATATTTGGACAAATGTACATAAAGTCAGTTTACGAGCACAATATAAAAAGGGTCATAATTGCGTTGAATACCCTTCTAAGTAACCTTTAAATGACATGTTTAATTTTTTCCTTCGTCCCTTTAGCATGAAATAGACACCATAAATAATTATTTTCAATAAAAGATAAATATGAGCGTTGATGACATGGATGCCTTTGATATGCAAGCGGGCCATAAATATATGATTTCTGATGTTTAAGAAATGAACAAACGGAGATAGAAATCCTTCGTCTGTTTTGTTTTTATTTTTACTACTGGCTCCTACCTTATGAAGAATAGGAAGGGTCGGATTGTAAGCCAGACGGTAGCCCAATTTCCGTATTCTTAAAGACCAATCTACATCTTCGTAATAGGCAAAAAAGTGTTCGTTCAACAATCCTACTTCAGTGATTATTTCTGATTTTAGAAGGATGCAACAGCCCGTAATCCAATCGACATACCTGGACTCATTATATTTCTTAGCGTCAAGTTTATTGTATCCTATGGTTTTTGTGGCCGCATTATATGGATAATAAATGCCCCCTGCATTCCATATCGTATCAGGATATTCATGGAACATTATTTTTGGCTGTACCGCGGCAATTTGAGGGCTGGAATGGAGGGTCATCAAAAGGGGATCTATAAAGTTTTTAGGGACCGTGGTGTCATTATTTAACAACATGATATACTCAGCTCCTAAGGTTAATCCATACTTAATTCCAATGTTATTGGCTCCCGTGAAGCCCAGATTTGTTTTTTGGGGTAATACGGTTATCTGCGGGAAGCTTTTTTTTAATTTTGCAACGGGGGTTTCTTGACTCTCATTGTCTACGACAATGATGCTAAAGGAGGTGTGAATTGACTGGTATAAGGAATGTAGGCAATCTTTCGTGTCGTCATAATTTTTCCAATTAACTAAAATGATGGCAACCATGTAAGGATTAACGAGAAGTTTGCATCAATTTTTCCCAAACGTATTTAAAGATGAAAAAAAGCAACATAAAAAGCCCTCCAATTAAACCACTTATGGCGATCATCTTCAGCGGTCTGTCTTTATCAATAGAAAGGGGCCTGACGGGTTCATCTATGATTTGGATTAAGGGCTTTTTGTTTCTATGTGTGATTTTGGCCATTTCTAAATTTTTGACTATTTCTTCATACACTGAGGCAGATGCTTCGATGTCAATTTGTAGCTTTTGGAAAGGAACTTGGTTGGTGTAATACAGGGGATTGGGATTGGGTTGAAGTTCGGATATTTTCGCCAATTGATCAAGCGAATGGTCTAGAATAATACGCGTACTATCGGCTTGACTTTTCAATATTCTTAGATTTTCACCTGTTTTCTTCGTACTTGTACTTTCGTAGAATTGGTTCACAATTTTTACTAAAACGCTATTGAAACTTTCAGCAAAAAGGGCATCATCATCTTCCACTTTTACACTTAAAATCATGAGTTTTCTATTGGGCTTGGCAATGATCAGTTGCTTTTCCTTAAAGTCATCGATGACTTCCATCAAGAGACTGTCATGTTTCACGCCCATATCAGCTACGGGAATTTCAAAGCTGAAGTTTTCTAATTCTGCATCACGATGCCATCGCTTCAGTATTTTTTTTTCCTTGGCATAGCGGGTGATTAAACGCTCGCTATATTCACCATCAAGGCGTGATAAAAAGGCCAATTTTAACATTTTATAAGACTTATAGAGCTCTACAATATGGTCGGTATCAAAGAGTTGACTGTCATCAGAGATGCTGTTTAAATTAATACCTACAACGGAAGCCAAGGATCCCAATTGAGACATATCACCTTCCCCCACCTCAATGATGAAGGTAGTTTCTGCAGTATAGATGGGATCTCTAAGGACTTCATAGGTGATTCTTAAGCCAGCAATTATCAAAGAGCCCAACACTATCTTTTTCCAATGAAGGAAGAGATAATAAATTAAGCCTTTGACCTTTTCTATGACCTCACGAAAGGAGATG
>CAJJBF010000002.1 GCA_905182375.1 Flammeovirgaceae bacterium UBA4465 | reverse complement strand
CATTGATGACATCAGATTCACGACCTGCTTTGAATTTGATTAAATCGATTTCATTCACTCCTACAGCTTGAAATTCGTCAAGTGTATTGCGTATTTCCAATTCAAATTCGGATAGTGTTTGTCCAGGGTAAGGAAGAACAATCAGAGAGAATTCTCCGGCATGTTCAGCAGCAGGGTGTGAAGCGGAAGCTTGAATCGCTTTTTCTGTTTCCACAAATTTTTTGAATAAGTAGGAGCTTTGACCGATGCCTAGTATGTCGGCAAGGCCATCTAGTGCAGCTTCATCTGGATGCATGTGTGGTACGGTAGGATAAGTCATCATGATCGCTGGGAAGCGGATATTATTATCTATATGTGAAATGTATCGATCCGAATTAATCTCTGGTAAGGGTAACTTCATTTTTTCGACTTCCGGTCCGGGTGGTATGGACCCGAAATATTTTTCTACCATTGCAAGGACTTCTTTTGGATTAATATCACCGCCAATGGTTACGGCAGCATTATTAGGACCATACCAACGCAGAAAAAAATTCTTTAAATCATTTAAAGAAGCCCTATCAAGATCTTCAAGGTAGCCAATGGTACTCCAAGAGTAGGGATGCCCGTGTGTGATAAAGAGCAGCAATGATTTTTTCATTCCACATACCATAAGGACTATTTAAATAATTTTGTCCTTTTTCGTTTTTAACGGTTGCACGTTGGATTTCAAATTTTTCTTGGGTGACCGCATCAAGAAGGAAACCCATTCTATCAGATTCTAGCCATAAAGCTGTTTCTAAATAATTTGAAGGAATAGTTTGAAAATATACAGTTCTGTCAGAGGTTGTATTACCATTCATATTTCCTCCGGCATCATTAATTATTTTAAAATGTCTTTCATCAGCAACATTTTCAGACCCTTGAAACATCATATGTTCAAAAAAGTGAGCAAATCCAGTTCTATTTCTGTCCCGCTGATCCTACATGATAGGTGATGTCGATATGTATCAAGGGGATCGGAATGATCCTCATGAAGGATTTAAAGTCAAACCATTGGATAATTCATACTTCTCGTAAGGGATGACTATGTCGTTAATCGGATTTATCAACTTTTTCAATGAGTTTGGTCTGCCCAAAGCCAGTCGAAATCATGATTACTTGAAATAGTATTATTGATATTAAAGTCCTCATTTTTTGTCTTTTTAAATTAAAATTAGATTTTGTTGCTTATTTGATTGTAGATTTTAATCTGACCTGTATAAATTGTTACATTTTTCATAATTTATTATCCAAAAAAATTCAAATATAGAACAAAACTCTACTGATATATTTTACTTATCACCTAGAATACTCAAATTAAACTTATCGATGGAGGGGGTCAGTGCTGAGCTTCATGCATGATCGCTTCCATCTCGGCTACCCGCTTGGGGTGTTGATCACTTATATCGGTTTCTTCACGTGGGTCCTTACTTAAATCATAGAGGGCTGTGTTAATATTATCTTTGTGCAGATCTTTACGAATGGCTTTCCACTGATTTTCACGTACCGCTTGTTGTCCACCATAGGCTGGGAACTCCCAATAGAGATAATCATGTTCTGATTGTTTTGTTCCATGAAGTGTGGGTAGAAAACTAATTCCATCGCGTTGTTTAGTATCCTTATATCCTACTACTTCCGCCAATGTGGGAAAGACATCCCAAAAGGCAGATACATGAGTAGTTATCGTATTGGCCTCAATTTGATTAGGCCAAGTGGCAATCATGGGTACGCGAATGCCCCCTTCGTGTGTAAATCCTTTTCCCCAACCTCTTCCCGTATTGAAAGGGCCAGCACTATTGAAGTGATGTGGATCTACGCCACCAATATCATAGGTGGGCCCGTTGTCACTTGTGAAAATTATCAATGTGTTTTCATACAATCCAAGGGTTTTAAGTTTATGAACGAGCTCCCCCACTTGTTGATCGAGCAAATTAATCATGGCAGCGTAGGTGGCTCTTGGATATTGATTAGGAAAGTAACTCTTACCTCCTGTATAGGGTAATTCGGCTCCTATTATTTCATGGTATTTGGTTTGATATTTTTTTGGTATTTGTAACGGCAAATGCGGTAGGGGCGATGCATAATAAAGAAAAAATTGATTTTCTTTATTTTTATCAATGAAATTAAGGGCCTGTTCATGCATCAAGGAAGGTGCATACTCTCTTTGCTCAAAAGCACTATAGGATTTGGAATCATTGGGATCAGCTAAAGAATCTAATGCCATGCCTGGCGAAATTAGTTCATTATTCAGCCCTATTTTTTGTTCATTTTCCCATAAATGTTTAGGATATAAATTGTGCGCTTGTCTTTGGCAATTATATCCATAAAAATAGTCAAACCCCTGCTTGTTTGGGGTACCATCGGTTCCGGGAGCACCCAAGCCCCATTTACCGACTAAGCCTGTGATGTATCCACTTTCTTGTAACATTTCTGCTAAAGTAAAAGTAGTATCTGGAATGGGTCTTTGACCCTCCAATGAGCCATCAGCAACGGCTGCGGCATAATTCCAAACATCCCCCCGCTCAGCCCATTCATCGTTTCCTCTTATATAAGCATGTCCTGAATGCAGCCCGGTGAGCAGCATGTATCTACTGGGCGCACAAACCGGTGAGCCACTGTAATGTTGAGTAAATCTCATACCATTACGTGCAAGTGCATCAATATGGGGTGTTTGGATAATTTTTTGGCCATATATCCCCAGTTCTCCATATCCTAAATCGTCGGCAAGGATATAGATAATATTAGGTTCAGTCGAATTTATTTCGACTGAATGACACTGAAATAAGGTTGAAATCAGTAATAATATGAGGGGTAAGAATGAATTTTTCATCTGATCAGAAGAGTATTATTTTTTTTTAAAATTCATGCTGCCTAAAGGGTAATTTCATATTTTAAATCTAGTTTATTAGGGATATAAGGAAATATCATCTTGTCCTCCTGACAATAAATAGGTCATTAAATCTACAACTTCTTGCTCATTGAGGCGATTTAATAAAGCAGGAAACATTTGTGACTGTAGGGAGCGTTTTTTTTCTTTTATTGAGGAAAGATGAATTTTGGTCACCTTTTCAGGAGTCAAAGGGTTTAGCATGACCAAAAGAGAATCGCTCGTTTCTTCTACTATTTTGGCGAACCAACGATCGCCGTTATTTAGATGAATTTCACTCATCATATATTGATCTGATATTTCCGCATCCGGATTGATGATGGCATGGGCCATGTCTCTGACCGTAAATCTTGAGGCTAATTGGGTCAGATCTGGGCCAATGTTATTCCCCTTGATTTTGAATGCGGTGGCAAGCTTGGCATAATGCGGCCTCAAACATATGCCGTCCGTTGATATAATTTGGAATGATTTTTTTATTTTTCATTACATCTTCAACATCTTCAACTTTCCAATTTTTTCCGGGCCCTTTGGGTACAGGAAGGTTAGCTAAAATATTTTGGCCATATTGGCCTACCTGATAGCCCGACATTTTTTCAAATTTTGGTCGTTCGCCTTTTGGTAAATGGTCAAGTGCAGTGGAGAGTATTTTTAGTAAATATCCACGGTAACTGCTGCCACCCTCGCGATCCCAGAATTCATTGAACCCGTTGAAGTATTCGTTGCGTAAATCGGTATTCCATCCAAATTTGTAATGAGAAAGGGCCGATGTGAGGGCTATTTTATAACTGCTGGGCGTTCTATTTCGCATGGCTTTGACCGCGGGGCCGTACATCTCACTTCTTTCTGCAAGGCTGTCTGAAATAAGTATTTTTAAATGCTCTTCATCTATTTCGGACCAAAGGGTCATTATTTTCTTAACCCAAATTGAATGTTGGGTTTTACTAAAGAGTGCCGCTAATTCTTCATTGATAAATTGATTTTTTGATGGAAAAATAGGTAACCATTGGTTTTCTAAATCATCTGTATTGAAATCATTATTTCGGATAATTAACAGTGCCTCTGCTCTGAGAATACTCAGCTGCTCCGATGGAGTGAGTTGTTTGGTTTTGACCTCACTCAGCAGGTGAAAAAGTTGTTGTTGTAGTACGTGGTTGTTGGATCTAGCAACTGCCAAGGCATATGCTACTTTTTTAGCAAATTCAGTATCTGGCTGTATGTGTGATGCCCATATTTTAACGCCATGATTCTCCAAGGCAATTCTGGCACTGTGAGCAATATAGCGGTCACTGTTTCCAATATTTTCCCAAATTAAATCATAATCAGCGACTAAACTGGTATCGTGATAGTTATCCAGTAATCTTCTTAATTTAAGTGCTTTTGTTGGCGTTTCTTTTTCTTCTTTTTGATCATTTTTATCTGACCAAACTCGATAAAGTCCAGAGGCTAGTCTTCGGCCACCAGTAGTAAAATACATTGCTCCATCAGTCCCAAAGGTTAAATCAGTAAGTGGGAGGGGAACCCCATTAAGAAATTCTAATGACGTGGCTGTATAACTGGCTCCTGATGATTGTAACTCGATGTGATACATGGTTCCGAAACTCCAGTCGCAAACGAATAAACCCTTATTATATGGAGGAGGAAAATGACTTGCTGCTGCAGAGACGACTCCTGTCGGACTTCCTTGTCCGACGTCTAGTATACCTGGCAAATTATCTTGATAATATTTTGGCCATTTGGCTGAGCCCGTTCTCCATCCAAATTCTGAACCTGACGTTACATGGCATACACGAACAGGACGGTACCAGGGTAGACCTAGATCCCACTCCATGTCAGAGTCAAAAGTGAATAATTCGCCCACTTCATTGAAGGCGATGTCATAGGCATTGCGGTAACCCGAGGAATAGATTTCCCAAAAGCTGCCTAAACTATCTGTTCTTGCAATCCATCCACCTGGCGCTTGACGATCGGTAGCGTGACCGTTGGGATCCTTCAT
Source organism: Flammeovirgaceae bacterium UBA4465 (assembly GCA_905182375.1). GTDB lineage: Bacteria > Bacteroidota > Bacteroidia > Cytophagales > Cyclobacteriaceae > UBA4465. Next base: position 59,740 of record CAJJBF010000002.1, on the reverse strand, counting down.
AGTCTCTGTTAATCTGTCCTCAGCCCAGGGGCTGTATGCTTTAGAAGTATAACTGTCTGGTAAATTGGTGTGATTACCCGCAATTACATAAATCAAATTATCAGGACCGAGTTGTATTCCGTGAGGCCCATGTTCGCCCCATCCATCTAATTGCTGTAAAAAAAGTGCCGAATCTAGTTGACCATCTTGGCTGCTATCAAACAATCTGTATAGGCCGCTGTTTTGAATATTGCGATCATTCATCATCACATATAGACTGTTGTGAGACCAGAGTAATCCTTGGGCTTTACCCAAATGCTTGAAATCGAGCGGAGTCACTTTAATAGAGTCTTTGCTCCCTATTTCTGGCATATTCAACCAATATATTTTACCATATTGATCGGAGGAAATAAATAAATCTTCTTTTACGTGTGCTAGAGATACCCAGGATCCAAGGCTATCCGCACTAGGGGCAAGTAGTTTTTCTATTTTGAATCCTTCAGGGACTTCGATATGGGTAAGGTTATTGTATTGGTCTTGACAAGAACAAAAAATGATAAAGGATAAAATTAATTGGATTGTTTTCACAAGGTTCTCAATTATATTTAAGAAATATTTTAGAGGAAATATTTAAAAATTTATATTTGAGTGCAATTAATTCTCTAATCGCACTATTAATTACCTTTAATATCGCTATAATTAATTAAAAATTCAATAAAACTGACATGAACATAAAAAACAGATTATTCTACGGGAGCTGTTTTGCCCTAATCACAACAGCGCTTTCCTTTAGTATTCGAGCGGGAATTCTACCTCAGTTGGGTCAAGAATTAAACTTAACAGCGGAAGAGTTAGGGTATATCAATTCAATGTGGTTTCTAGGATTTCCCATATCTATGGTTATTGGAGGCTTAATATATCACAAAGTGGGTGGTGCCAAAATTATGCAATTCGCAGTTTTTTCGCATGGATTAGGCATTTTACTGACCATTTATTCTGGAAGTTATTTGGGTTTGCTTATTTCTACCCTGTTGATAGGCTTGGGTAATGGATGTACTGAGGCGGCTTGTAACCCTATGATTGCAGATGTTTATGAAGGGAGCTTGATGAGTAAAATGATGAATCGTTTTCATATGTGGTTCCCAGGTGGTATTGTGATTGGGAGTCTTTTATCGCAATTTATGACTGGAATGGAACTCAGTTGGGAAATGCAGATATGGGCAATAATGATTCCTACCCTGATCTATGCTTATCTCTTCTTTGGTCAGTCCTGGCCGAAGGCGAAAGTCAAGGAAGCGGCAACGATATCTGGTAATTTCAGTGCCATGCTCAGTCCTTTATTTATATTCATGATGGTGTGTATGGCATTGACAGCGATCACAGAATTTGGTCCCCAGCAATGGGTCGGCTTGATCCTAGCTAAAAGTGGCGCACAACCTATGATTATTTTAGCATTAGTTACAGGCTTGATGGCAGTGGCCCGATTTTTTGGAGGTGAGATTGTCCATAGATTTGATCAAACAGGTGTGCTTTTAGGCTCTGCTGTTTTGGCGACTATTGGGGTATATCTTTTCAGTACTCAAACTGGGGCCATGTCCTATGTTGCGGCTGTATTTTTTGCTTTAGGCGTGGCCTATTTTTGGCCTAATATGATCGGATTTATAGCAGATAAAATACCAAAAAGTGGTGCCCTTGGTATGTCTATCATAGGTGCAGTAGGTATGTTTTCTACTTCAATTTTTCAGCCTATTATAGGGAAATGGATTGATTCGGATAAAACAGCTACGGCTGCCTTAGGATTGACAGGAGATGAATTAGAATTGGTGGCTGGTCAAGCTACCTTAGGAACCATGGTCGTGCTTCCTGCGACATTAATTGTGTTGTTTACCCTACTGTTCTTTTGGGTAAAGAAATTAAACCTTCAAGCAGTATAGGACGATATAAGTCGTTCACGAAAAATAATAGTTATCTACTTGAATGGTCTTCGAAAGAGGCCTTCTTCATGTTTTGTTTATATTACACCAAGGCTTGTTTCCAGTCATCGATGAGGTCATCGATATGCTCAATTCCTAAGGAAAGTCGAAGTAGATTTATAGGTGTTTGACTTTCGGCGCCTTCTACGGATTTTCGATGCTCTACCAGACTTTCGACTCCGCCCAAACTAGTGGCTTGTGTAAAAAGTTTGAGCCTATTGGTGATGGAAAGCGTTTGAACCTCATCTCCATTGATCAGTAAAGAGAGCATGCCTCCGAAATCCACCCAGCATTTGTTGCGCTGCAATTTCATGATTGGGATGGTCTTTTAAGCCGGGATAGAGTACCTGCTGGACCTTTGGATGTTGGGCCAACCAATCAGCCAATTTCTGGGCATTTTCTGTTTGTTTGGTGACCCTGAGGTGCAATGTTTGGATGCCTCTTGAAATGAGCCAACAGTCGAATGGGGATGGGATGGCGCCCATCTGTACTTGAATAGATTGGATGCGATGCGCTAGGGCTCCAGACTCTTTGAGAATGATACAGCCTCCCAAAACATCACTATGCCCTCCCAAATACTTAGTGGTTGAATGGACGACGATGTCAGCGCCAAGGTCTAAGGGGTTTTGAAGGACGGGGGTGGGCCAAGTATTGTCGACCGCAATTCAATGCTTGATGGGCATGCGCCAATTTACTTAAGCCTTGAATATCTGATATTTTGAGTAGAGGATTAGATGGGGATTCAATCCAAATGAGTCGGGTATGTTGGGTTAGGACATTGGAAACTGCCTCTATGTCTGACATATCGACGAAACTATAGGAGAGGCCCCACCTTGAAAATACCTCTTTCATGAGGAGGTTGAGGTTAAAATACACATCGTCTGGTAATATGACGTGATCCCCTGTTTTTAAACTTTGAAATACGGCGCTGATGGCAGCCATCCCCGAGCCAAAGGCAAAACCAGCCATACCGTTTTCAAGGGTTGCAATGCTTTTTTCTAGGGCTCTTCTATTGGGATTGTCATTTCTACTGTATTTGTACCCCTCTTGATATTGGCCTTCTTGATCTCGTTCAAAAGTGGAAGATAAGTAAATAGGTGGACTTACAGCATGCACTTCATTTCTTATATTTTGCGTACTTTGTAAGGCACGTGTTTCAAATTTCAAAGGTTGATTTTTTTTGGTCACGTTATTCTTTAAGTCAATGTAGTAAAAAGAGATTGATGCTTTATGAGATGAGATAAATTACTCACCTCTTGCCACCCATTAAAGTCTGATAAGGACTTGTCGTAATGGCTTTGACGCTTGATAAAGTTAATTATTTCGGATGACTTCACAATAATTAAAGCGCAGAGAGCACACCTCGGATATTCCAATTGATACTTATTTGATTGTTGGTACGCGTTCTGAAGTTACTCCAATTATCCTCAAAGCCACTGTACTCCCAATCGCCATTGACGAAGGCGGGTCCGGCATCACAGCCAATGACTCTTTGTGTTTCCGCTAGGGTATATCTTAGGCTGATCCAAAGTTCAGAATCATCTATCATTAAACCCTCAGTTAAATCATATGTATTCCAACTACTTGCACGGCTACCTGTGATTAGCGCTTCGTACAATAAGGTTTGAGGTTCATTACTTGATCGCTCATTTTTATAAATTCTTAAGGTCAAATCATTAGGGACATGAGAGATGTAAAATTGAACAGATTCGAGGATACGGCCTTGGTAAGGTAATAGGTGTCTACTTTCAAAACGAATACTGGATTCATGGAGGCCTTCAAGAATTTGAGGGGCTGATACATTGACCCCATCATAGTGGATGAGCCTTTCGTCCTCCAATGGAACTTCGATCGTTTCTTCCTCACAGGATAAAGTACAAACTGCAGTAATGACAAGAAAAACGTAGTTTCTAATCTCAAACATTAGTTATGTGAGATCAATAATCATGCCTAGTGACTATTATTGGTCATTTTTTTTTGAGAGCCAGGAATTGAGTGAGGTTTTCTTTGGCTTGAAGGTCATCTGGATATCTTGCATCAGAGGATGACGTGGTGGGGAGTTCGGGTATATGCAAAGTTTGTGTTGGAAATGCAAAATTGACTTTTAAAGCATTTCCTAACTTTAAAATTTCCAATAAAATCTCATGCCTTGCTTTCAATTCGCTCGACCAGTCGGGGACTTCGAAAAATATGTAAAACATAATATTGAGTGAATGCGCTCCCATATCATTGAAAAAAATATTATTGTGTTCAGGGTTTGTGTCTGGATGTTGATTGACGATTTCTTTTAGCCCGTCTATAAAAACCTCAATCAATGCAGGGGGCGTATCATAATTAATACTTAATGTGGTATAAAACCTTCGATAGACCCTCAAGCCATGATTATTAATGGTGGCATCTGCCAATTTCCCATTGGGTACAGTTACCAACGAATTTGAAAAGGTTCGAATTCTTGTAGACCTAAGTCCCACTTCTTCGACGGTCCCATCAACTCCATCGGTCGTAATCCAATGGCCAATTTGAAAAGGCTTATCAATAAAAATCATCACAGATCCAAAGAAGTTCTTGATGGTATCTTGTGCCGCTAAAGCAAAGGCCAAGCCACCTATCGATAAACCTGTCAACAAGGGTAAAATAGAAATATTTAAGCTTGACAGAATGGCCAATGTCCCAAAAGTCACCACAAAAACGCGCAATGATTTTCTTATGATGGGAACCAGCTGATCATCCATCGTATTTTTGGTCTGAGCCGCCTTCATTTCTAGGTAGAGTCCAATGAATTTGATTAACCTAAAGGAGGTAATGGTGAAGAGTAAGGGAATGGCTGCTCTTATCGAAGTGGCTAAATAAAAGGAAAATGAAGTAGGTAGTTGAAGTATGGGGAAAACGAAGGACAGCAGTAAGATGATGATGAGAAAGCTCAAGGGCTTAATCAGAGAAGTCATTTCTTCTGCTGAAATTTTTTTAACCTTTAATTTTTTTATAATTTGTTGAGCGGTTTTCTCAATAAAATTACTTAATAATTTATGAATAACGAAGGCCATGAATATGAAAAAAAGGCCGGCTAAATATTGATTTACGGTCAATCCAAAATATTGATTGGCATGAGAAGAATCCATTATTTCAAGTAGGATATCTCCGCCAAAGGCAAAAAGTTTCTCATGGAGTTGCAGCACATTTGCGACACTTTCTTTTGGAAAAATCCAAAGACCATTGATTTTCTTTAGGTACAATAAAGGATAATTTTCATTCAGTTTATAAATATGAAGTTGGGTGGTACTGTCTATGTAATTGGGATCTTTTGAAATTTCCTCCAATTTTATGGAGATACCTTCACCTTTGATCAGCTGAATCAATTTTTTGGGAAAATCTGTCGAATCATTACTTGCTAATTCGGCACATTTTTTGATCAGTGAGGGATTAAAATGAGCTGATTGAGAATAAAAATTAAAAGATTTAATGGTTTGATAGGGTGTACTCAAATCAAACATTACAGTGTCCTCTGTCAAGGACTGTGATTGTCCAATCCCAATGATTATAAAGCCAAAAAACAAAATAAGAAATATTTTTTTCATCTAATTATGATTTAAGCGATTACCTATGCTATTACCTTTTTAAATTTGCCATACAAACTTAGCAAAAATGACTCAGTCAAATCCTTTTTTTAGCCCCTTTGAAACTCCTTTTCAAATGGCACCTTTTAATTTAATAAAAAACAACCATTATTTACCCGCCATTGAGCAAGGTATCCTTGAAGCGAGAATTGAAATTACAGAAATTACTGAGCATCTGGATCCACCTACGTTTGAAAATACAATTGAGGCCCTTGAGGGTTCAGGAGTGCTTTTAGATCAGGTTTCCAATGTACTGTTCAATTTAAATTCTGCGGAAACTTCCGATGAATTACAAAAGATTACGCAAGAGGTGTCGCCTTTGCTTACTTCTTTTAACAACGAGGTGAAACTGAATAAAAAACTATTTGAACGGGTAAAATTTGTTTATAATTTAAATGAATCCCGTTCAGGAGAGGAGCGTATGCTTTTGGAAAAAACATACAAATCCTTTGCACGAAATGGAGCAGGACTCGACCCAAAGAGTCAAGGTAGATATAAAGAGATTACGATAGCGCTGTCAAGTTTGGCGCTTAAATTTGGTGAGAATGTGTTGGCGGAAACCAATAATTATGAATTGGTTCTCAACAACGAAGAAGACCTTTCGGGTTTGCCTCAAGATTTGATTGATCGGTCGAAGGGGCTGGCCATTGAAACACAGCGGTCAGATAAGTGGATATTTACTTTACAAGCACCTTCTTTCATTCCTTTTATGGAAAATGCAGACCATCGAGAGTTACGCAAGCAATTGTTTATTGCCTACATGCAAAAGGCATTTAAAGAAGGAGCCAATGATAATCGAGATTTGGTTTTGAATATTGTAAAACTCAGAGCTGAGATGGCGGAACTTTTAGGCTATCAAAGTTATTCTAGTTATGTTCTCGAAGAGCGAATGGCAGAAAACCCGACAAGGGTACAGGACTTTCTAGATGATTTATTGTTAAAATCAAAAGAGAAGGCTATTCAAGAAGTCGATGAAATAAAGACTTTCATGGGCACCCTTGGTATTGACCATGAACTAGAGCGTTGGGATTGGGCCTATTATGCAGAGAAGTTAAGGAAAAATAAATTCAATTTTGATGATGAGTTACTCAAGCCTTACTTTAAGCTTGAAAAGGTGATTGATGGAGTTTTTAAAACGGCTGAGAAATTATTTGGATTGACTTTTAAGCTCAATGCTCAAATTCCTGTTTATCATGAAGAAGTCAAGGCTTACGAAGTTTGGGAAGATCAAGAATTAAAGGCTATTTTTCTGGCAGATTATTTTCCAAGGTCAGGAAAACGTCCAGGTGCATGGATGACTTCTTATCGAGGTCAGAAAAAAGTAAACGGCCAACGAATAATTCCACAGGTCAGTATCGTTTGTAATTTCACACCTTCTGCCGATAACCTTCCTTCCCTTTTAAAATTTGACGAGGTTAAAACTTTATTTCATGAGTTTGGGCATGCCTTGCATGGAATGCTCGCGAATACTACGTACGAGAGTTTATCTGGAACTAGTGTGCCATGGGATTTTGTGGAATTACCTTCTCAAATATTGGAAAATTGGTGTTACGAACCAGAATGTTTACGTCTCTTTGCCCATCATTATGAAACGGGAGAGGTCATTCCTTCAGCGTATATTGATCGGATTAAGTCTGCCACCACTTTTCATGAGGCATATGCAACGATGAGACAGTTGAGCTTTGCAATTTTAGATTTATCGCTCCACAATCAAAACTATGCGGCTGCTCAGAACATGGATTCTATTGAGAATTTAGAAAAAGACATTTTAGCGCCAACCAATCTTTTCCCCGATATTCCAAATACCAATATGAGCGTTCAATTTGCTCATATTTTTGCTGGGGGATATGCTTCAGGCTATTACAGTTATAAATGGGCAGAGGTACTGGATGCTGATGCCTTCCAGTGCTTTAAGGAAGAAGGTATTTTCGACTTTAAGACAGCTGAAGCCTTTAAGAATTGTATTTTGAGTCGAGGGGGAACCCAACGACCGATGGAGCTGTATAAGAAATTTAGGGGAGCTGAGCCTACCGTAGATGCACTGTTGAGGCGAGCTGGCTTGCTGGTTTCACCTTCAAAATGAAGGGTTTGTATTATTGAGTGCTAGTAGGCTATTCTAGTTGGCCACTGCCCAGATTGACGGGGTTTCCATGCTCTATGAGATTCGTTAGGGCTTGGTATATGCGTGGAGTGTTTTTCCATTGGTGAGATAGATTTCTTTTGGGGTAGAATTACCTAGGTTATACATTTCGATGGGATTTGAGTTTGGGAGAGGGGAGAGGGAGAGTAAATTTCCCTTTAGATCAAAGAGGCGCATGTATTGATCTTCGATATGATTAAAAACGATATAATCACCTTGATTATCGTTATTGAAAAGTTGAATCAGTATTTTTTTATCAAGGGGGTGATTTTTCTCGAAGTAGATTTCGTCTTGATCATTGACTAAAGTGATCTTAGTGTTAGTCGCTTTAGCGATCACATATTTTTTATTTTTTGAGTCCTTAATAAGAGTAAATTGGGTGTCAGTTGCTGGCTTATATAATTGTTTTTTGTGGAGGATTTCGCCCTTAAGATTCATCTGAAATAGAGTGCCATTTTCAGTGAGCAGGGTCCAATGAGATGATTTGAAATTACTCCCAATGCGTAGGTGGTAATCACTTTCTGTATTGAGATTAAATTTTAGGGGGAATCCCTTATAAACCTTAGCCCGTCTGCTGAGCAAAAAGATTTCACCATTGGCTAGTACAACCGTAAACACATCGGTGCCACCGATCCTGAAATGGCGCATGGATCCAATAATATCCTTTTCAAAATGATAAGGATTCCATCCTTCCAGAGGAGTTCCAGACTTATCCGTGAGGAACGCATCGCCCTGCTGTGTGGTAATTGAAAACCGGTAGTTTCTTTTTTGATCGTAATCTACGATTTCTAAACTTTTGAGATGGGGTGCTAAGTATTTCGGAAAGTCCGCTACATTTTGACCTTTTCTATCTATTATATAGAGAGAATCATTGGTTATGAAGGCATATTGTAGCTTTTCGTTTTTATAAAAGTCTATTTGATGTATCGTACCTACTATGGGCAGGAAAAGAGGGCGTTGCCAGCCTATTTGAAAATCTGTATCAACAAGATAAATTACTTTTTTATTGTCTTGAACAATTATTTCATTATTTCCATTTCTATGGTCAGTGACCAAATAAGGCTTTGAAATTAAGTGATGATCAAATTCAACTGTATTTATTTTTATTAACGGGCTGTTTCTTTCCGAAGATGGGCTGTTCTTTTCGATGAAAATACTCGTAAAATATTTATCATCAATGCTTGAAAATTGGATGGCAATATGCCCAAAGCTTTTGAAAATCATTTCAGACACCATAAAATCATTTTGCCATTGTGGCCGCATTGTAGGATATAAATGGTCCCAAGATTCTGCGCCGTTGACAATAATAGTATGGGGAGAAGCCTTGTTGATTTTTTTAAGAAACTTTTTCTTACTTAATGTTTTGCCCCAAGTGTTTTCATTTAAAATATCGGATAAAAATTCTTTTAACACAGGAAGATTTGGACTTATCAACACATAGTTTTCAAATGAACTATAATAGCCTTCAGGGAGATCTTTTGCGATATCGCCAAATAATAAAGCAGCCAGATTTTTTACAGGAAGTTGACGAATGATATGTTGATTGTACTGTTCAACAAAATAGTGATCTGAGCGTTGGTTAGGTATTTGTTTGGCTATCGCATCTAAATAGTGAATGAGACCCTCACTATTTTTACATTCGATGATAAGGATAGGAACTTTCTGTCCATTTCTGAGTTGGATGGCACGACCTATTTCTTGACCCAAAAATTTCAGAGCATCCCGAGGAATTACAGATAGGTCAGAATAGGACGTTTTTTGATCATGGAGATCCGCATTTTTTTGTTGATCTCTCCACAAATAAGGATCTTGAAAACTAAAATGGTGAAGGATCGAAGTACCATTGCTGATAACATCTGAAATATCTAATGGCGCACCGGTGATGCCTTTGATCATTTGCAAGGTTTTGCTACTATCGGCAAACGAAAAGCCACTTAAACTGATGTGGTCGTCTTCGATATTGAGGTCTAAAAAAGCAGAGGTTAAAAACTTTTTATCGAGATCGTTTGCGGCAAAGGCCTGAGAGCCCTTAAAGAAACTCTTGTAATTAACGTAGACATTGCCTTCATCTTGTTTGATTTTTGTTATTTGGTGATGTTCAGCAAAGACCTCTCTAAAGGACTTATAATTTTCATCTTCGAAGGTTCTTATGGCATCCTCAACAAGATAGGGAGTAAAGCTGGCAATGAAATAATGATCATAAATTAGATAAGTTAATCGACCAGCTGTAAAGGATAAGGAAACCTCATTCAATTCGAAACCTAAATAAGCTCGAGGTTGCTTCTCTATTGCCTTAGAAACAAGAGGAGTGATCAATTTTGACACGACACCAGTAGTGTTCAAGTCATTCATTGCTACTAAGTATAGAAAGTCAAATTCATTTTTGCCGGTATTGTGAAGACTGATGATCCCAGAAGTTTTATCAAGAAAAGAGTAAAATGAGTTTAACCCTGTCAATCGCTCTATTTTTGCGATGTGATCAGGAAGCTTTCCTAAGCTAGGAATACGGATAAGTGATTGGAATGACTCAAGGTCTTGTAATCTGAGAAGTGTCCCACCTAGATCATTACTTTCGTAGACAAGCCCTGAATTTTCTGGAACAAAGTCCCATAATTCGGCAGAACTTTCTTGATTCCAAATGGGCCATATAAAGTAGCCTGAAATGAATAAAAATAAAGCTCCAAATAAGATAACCAAGTTTTTCATAGCCACCTGACAAGTAAAATATTCAATTAAAGGTTAAAATCCGTCAAAGATCAGAAAACAAAAAAACATTGCGTCTGTACCAAGTTTTTTTTTGAGTAACTATTGGCTATCAAGATTTTAAATTGGACCCAATGAATTCACGATTCATCCGAGCAATATTGGTGATGCTGATGCCTTTTGGACATTCAGCTTCACAAGCACCCGTGTTGGTACAGGCCCCAAATCCTTCTTCATCCATTTGAGAAACCATGTCTGTTACGCGCATTTCACGTTCTACTTGGCCTTGAGGCAATAAGGCATATTGTGAAACTTTTGCAGAAACAAAAAGCATGGCTGAAGCATTTTTGCATGCCGCGACACAGGCCCCGCAGCCAATACAGGAGGCAGCGTCAAAAGCGTGATCTGCATTCCCTTTGTTGATGGGAGTTGAATTTGCGTCTTGTGTATTTCCAGAAGTATTTACGGAGATAAAAGCACCAGCATGTTGTACACGATCAAAGGCTGATCGATCTATGATCAAATCTTTAACGATCGGAAATGCTTTGGCTCGAAAGGGTTCAATGACAATGCTGTCTCCATTTTTGAATTTTCGCATGTGAAGTTGGCATGTAGTGGTACCTCCATCGGGACCATGGGGACGGCCGTTGATCTGAAGGGAACAAGATCCACAGATACCCTCCCTACAGTCATGATCAAAACTCACAGGCTCATCACCTTTCTCGGTAAGCTCTCTATTCAGTACATCAAGCATTTCTAAGAATGACATATCGGAGGAGACCTCACTGATATCGTAATCAACAATCTTACCTTTGGCAGCGGCATTTTTCTGCCGCCATATTTTTAGTTTTAAGTCCATCTCCTATGAATTTTACTAGCTCTTACTTGTAACTTCTTTCTTTTACTTCAATATATTTATAATCAAGCATTTCTTTGTGAAGATTCGCATCTTTCGGAGCTCCATTATGCTCCCAAGCAGCCACATACTGAAAGGCTTTGTCTCTTTTGGCTTCTCCTTCTGGTGTTTGGTGTTCTTCTCTGAAATGACCTCCACAAGATTCTTCCCTATTGAGCGCATCTTTTGCAAAAAGTTCTCCTAATTCCAAGAAGTCTGCAACCCTACCCGCTTTTGCTAATTCCTCATTAAAACCCTCTAGGTTTCCGGGCACTTTTACTTCCTTGTAAAATTCATCTCTGATGGCTTGAATTTCTTCGACGGCTTCTTTGAGATCTTTTCCATTTCTGGACATACCTACTTTATCCCACATGATTTTACCAAGTTTTTTGTGAAAATAATCAACGGGTTTCGAGCCTTTGTTATTGATGAATCGTTCAAGTTGCTCTTGTACGCCCTTTTCAGCAGCGGCAAATTCTGGTGTGTCCACAGGAATGGCTCCGGTACGAATATCCTTGGCGAGGTAATTGCCAATGGTATAAGGAAGAACAAAATAGCCATCCGCTAAACCTTGCATCAATGCTGAGGCACCAAGGCGATTGGCGCCATGTTCGGAAAAGTTAGCTTCTCCAATCGCATAGCAACCAGGAATAGTAGTCATCAAATCATAGTCAACCCAGACGCCGCCCATTGTGTAGTGCACCGCAGGGTAAATCATCATTGGGGTTTCATAAGGATTTTCATCAACTATTTTTTCATACATCTGGAAAAGGTTGCCATATTTAGTGGCAATAATTTCTCTCCCTAATTCAAGAACTAGGGCTTCGTTGTTGGCATCTTGGTGCGTAACCAGAGCTTTTTCTTTTCCATATCTTATTACGGCCGCAGCAAAATCTAAATAGACCGCTTCGCCGGTAGCATTTACACCAAACCCAGCATCACATCTTTCTTTGGCAGCTCTTGAGGCCACATCTCTGGGCACGAGATTACCGAAGGCCGGATAGCGACGTTCCAAAAAATAATCTCTATCTGCCTCTGCGATTGCCGTTGGCTTCAGTGTTCCTGATCGAATTGCTTTTACATCTTTTTCCTTGGCAGGTACCCAAATTCGGCCATCATTTCTTAAAGATTCTGACATCAAAGTCAACTTCGACTGGTGATCTCCGGATACGGGGATACAAGTAGGGTGTATTTGAGTGAAGCAAGGATTGGCAAACCAAGCGCCTTTTCTATGAATTTTCCAGGCTGCCGAAACATTACTACCCATGGCATTGGTGGATAAATAGAAGACATTACCATAACCTCCTGAGGCGATCACTACGGCATGAGCCGAGTATCTTTGAAGTTCACCTGTGATCAAGTTTTTGGCAATGATTCCCCTTGCTTTACCATCTACGATTACCAAATCCATCATCTCGTGACGGTTGTACATCTTTATTTTACCCCTCGCTATCTGTCTGTTCATTGCCGAATAGGCACCTAATAGCAATTGTTGACCGGTTTGACCTTTGGCATAAAAAGTTCGAGAGACCAAAACGCCACCAAAAGAGCGATTGTCCAACAAACCCCCATAATCTCTAGCAAAAGGGACACCCTGTGCAACACACTGATCAATGATATTGCCGGATACTTCTGCTAAGCGATAAACATTTTCTTCTCTGGCCCTGTAGTCACCCCCCTTGACCGTATCGTAGAAAAGGCGATAATCTGAGTCACCGTCTCCCATATAATTTTTTGAGGCATTAATGCCGCCCTGTGCGGCGATAGAATGTGCCCTACGTGGAGAATCTTGAAAACAAAAGGCTTTGACATTATAACCCAATTCGGCCAAAGAGGCTGCGGCTGAGCCCCCGGCCAATCCTGTACCGACTACAATAATATCTATGAGCCGTTTATTGGCTGGGTTGACCAGATCTATTTTGTTCTTATATGAAGTCCATTTGTCCTCAATAGGACCCTCTGGTGTTTTCGCAGGAAAATTTGCTCCTATTTTCATATCAGTATTACTTAATGTGTTTTAGTTCAAAAATCAGCGTCATATATGATTATTGAGCATTTGGATTTAATGTCTTAAGTGATGGAAAAGGGCAATAAATACAAAGGCCAGTGGGACAGCCACTGAAAAAGCCCAAGCCATCTTTTTAATACCGGGTGTAAACTTATTGTTGACACCCAAAGATTGAAATGCTGATTGAAAACCATGCAATAAATGCATCATCAATAAAATGAAAGAGATAGCATAAAAACCAACCCGCATTGGATCTTCAAATTTATGTACCAATTCAGCAAAGTATCTATGTTCGTCTGGGGCTTGAAATTCAATATATTTATATTTTATTTCAGGAATCCAGAAGTCATAAAAATGGAGTCCCAAGAAAGCCAAAATGACCAGTCCTGAATAGATCATATTTCTAGAAATCCAACTGGAATTTCCTTTTTCATTTTTCATTTCATATTTGATAGGTCTGGCACTCTTATTTTGAAATTCGAGCACAAATCCCATGGTGAAATGGAATAAAACGCCGAAGATGAGAATTGGCTGCATAACCAACTGTATAATGGGGTTGGTACCCATAAAGTGCGAAGCTTCATTGTACATTTCTGCACTTACCACTGATAACAAATTGATGGCCACGTGTAAAAGTAGAAAAGAGATAAGGAAAAAGGCAGATAGTGACATGGCCACTTTTTTTCCAATTGAACTCGATATAAAACTCATTGTGCTCATTTAATTTTAGGGTTGATCACGTCAAAATCAAAGTTATGTTTAGATTGGTTATCTTCCAATGATCTAGGCTAATTTGATTTCACTTTACCAGGTAATTGCAGATAAAATGATATTTTCGCCTTTTTTCAACTTGATTATATCGTTTTTGGCCTTATTCTTGTACTTAATTTCATGAGGAAAAACATTTTCATTTCGATGGCTAAGGTGTTGAGGTTTGATCTATTATAATTTGATTTTTTTAAAGGCGTTTATTTTAGAGTAAATGATAGAAATAGCGTTTATTAACTATGAATTTCGTTAAATTTTTAATAGCTTTTTTTTTAATGCATCTATTTTGCTTGGAAGCGGTCAATGCCTCGCACATCAGAGCGGGAGAAGTGATCGCTCGAAGGATCAGTAATTTGACATTCGAATATGAATTTACTTTCATTGGATATAGGGATACCGATACAGGTATTGACTTTGGCGGAGGCGACTTTGATTTTGGCGATGGTACAGTAATTTCAGGAGATTTTGACGTGTTAGAATCCCAAATAACGGCCAATATTGTGCGTGCAGAGTTTACGTTGGTCCATACATATCAAGCACCCAACAGCTATATTGTGAGTTATTCCGAGGACAACAGAAATGGAGGCATTTCCAATATGGAAAATTCTCTAAATACTCCATTTTACACCGAAACGCTCATCATTATAGATCCTTTTTTCGGAGTCAATAACACGCCTGTATTGACCGTTCCTCCGATTGATGAAGGGATTCCCGGTGCTCGATTCATTCACAATGCAGGAGCTTTTGATATTGATGGAGACAGTCTTGCCTATTATTTGGTGATCCCCAAAATGGGAAAAAACTTAGAAGTGGTCCTTTACAGACCGCTGAATCATCCTGATTTTTATACCAATTTTGGTCAAGGCAGTGAAAATTTAACGCCTCCTATTTTGGATTTAGATGCGGCTTACGGGGATCTTATTTGGGATGCTCCAGGAGATATTTTTAATTTAGAATCATCAGATTGCCCAGATGGGGTGTCTGAATGTGCAGAATATAATGTCGCTTTTAGGATTGAGGAGTGGAGGCAGATAGGGGGAAAATGGTATCGTTTGGGTTATGTAACGAGGGACATGCAGATCATTATTTATGAGGGAGATAATGAAAAACCTGAACTAGAAATCCCAGATCCTATTTGTGTTACGGCTGGAGATCAGGTGCTGCAGGCCATAGTGGGCATAGATCCAGACGGACATCAGGTGAAAATAGAAGCTTTTGGAGGACCATTTGAGATCAACTCACCGGCAACCTATGAAAGTCCCAATTCTTTTCCTGCTACCTTTCAAGATACGCCAGGAAAATTAAATTTTGAATGGAATACTTTTTGTGGCCACATCAGAGAAAGAGCCTATGAAGTGCAATTCAAAGTGGCAGATAATCCGATCGAGAATAATATTAAAGTAGGTCCGACGTTGACCGAGTTCGGTACTTGGGAAATCACCATAGTGGGGCCTGCCCCGCAAGGGTTGGCTCTAGTGCCTAAATCGGGAAGGTCAATTGAACTTGCTTGGGACAATTATGTCTGTAGTAATGCCAATGAAATAGAAATTTGGAGGCGTGTGGGAGATTTTGATTTAAGAATAGATGATTGCGAAGTAGGCATGCCTCCCTATTCTGGCTATAGTTTAATAGCAAAAATACCTACCTCAGAAACGACATTCATTGATGAAAGGCTGGCTCCGGGAGCCAACTATTGCTATCGAATCGTAGCGCAATTCCCAAACCCGGGTCGTGGGACCAGTTATATCTCTGAGGAAGTATGTTTGACACTAGAGACGGATGCACCGGTGATTACCCATGTCGATGTACTGGAAACCTCTGAAGATGGGCGGATTAAAATAGATTGGACACCGCCGTATGAGATTGATGCAACAACGTTTCCCTCACCCTACGCGTATTCGCTTTATAGAGCGGCAGGATTCTACCTAAATGATGAAGTATTGGTTGCTGAAAAAATATCAGATACTTTGTTTGTTGATCAGCTGGATCTCAATACTGCAGGCTATGCCTATGCCTATCGGATTGCCTTATTTGATGCCAATAATTTATTTGTAGATTCTTCTGCGGTGGCCTCTTCGGTCCAATTAAACCCAAAGCCTCTTTTGAGTGCTGTCGAGCTTTCATGGCAAGCGAATGTCCCTTGGTCAAACAATATATTGGCCTATCCTTATCATTATGTTTACCGAGACCGTGTGAACATGAGCAATCCTGATCTAATGATCCTGATCGATTCGGTAAAAATTTCAGAAAATGGATTTAATTACTTGGATGACGGTCGCTTCAACAATACGGTACTGGATGACGAATTGATTTATTGCTATGCCCTTACTACTTATGGGGGATATGACAATCCGATATTACCGGCTCCTTTGGTCAATAACTCACAAGTAGTATGTGCACAGCCCAATGACAACATAGCTCCTTGCGCTCCTTTGGGAGTTTCAGTATCTAATCTTTATGATTGCGTGTCTGGCGACGATACGGCTGATTGTTTGGAGGTGACTTATGAAAATATGATTTCATGGGTGGAGAATGAGAGCACGCAATGTGATGATGATGTGATCTATTTCCGAGTTTATTTTAGTCCTACGGGCTTGGATCAAGATTTTTATTTGCTCGATAGTACCGTAGAAACCAGCTATCAGCACCTAATATTAAATTCTTTTAAAGGTTGTTATCGTATCACGGCGGTGGATCGGTCATTGAATGAAAGCGATTTTTCAAATACGAGTTGCATCGATAATTGTCCTCAGTTTAATCTGCCCAATGCTTTTTCGCCCAATGGCGATGGTTTCAATGATACCTTTACGCCGCTCTACAACACGGGAGGATCGAATTTAGGTTTCGAGAACTCTAATTGTCCTCGCTTCATATTAGCAGTCTCCTTCAAGGTTTTCGATCGAACAGGCAAAGAAGTTTTTGACCTTCAGTACGAAAAAGAGCCCTCGATATTTATCCATTGGGATGGGAAAAACAACGCGGGCTCACCGCTGGCCGCAGGCGTATATTTTTATGTCTCAGAAGTAACCTTTGATGTATTGCCGAGTGGCCAACAGGAAAAGACGTATAAAGGATGGATTCAACTACTCAAATAGATCCGCCGGTCTTGTTGTTCGACGGAGTATGTAATCTTTGCATCGGGGCAGTGAACTTCATTATTGATCAAGACGCTCTCAACCATTATAAATTTGCATCCTTGCAATCTCAGTTTGCTCAAAAAATATTATCAAAGAACAATCTACCTGCAGCGAGCTTGGAGATGAATACCATTTACTTGTTTGTGGACCATCAAGTGTTTCAAAAGAGTGCCGCAGTATTTAAAGTTGCTGAGTCCTTTTCATGGAAGTGGAGATGGATTTATGTTTTTGGTTTTTTACCTACTGTAATTACCGATTACTTTTATGATTTGATTGCTAAATACAGATATTTATGGTTTGGGCGACAGGAAAAATGCAAAATACCGACTCCAGAACTTGCACAAAGGTTTTTGGATTGATCCATCCTTGCTAGATTTGTACCAAATTAAAGTTTAAAGATAACCTATGCGTGCATTTGTATTTCCCGGACAAGGGGCACAGTATTCTGGGATGGGTAAAGAATTGTTTGCGACAAACCCCGTAGCAAAAAGATATTTTTTACAAGCCGATGAAATACTGGGCTTTGAGATTACCCAAATCATGTTTGAGGGTACATCAGAAGATTTAAAACAAACCAAAGTAACTCAGCCAGCTGTATTTTTACATAGCATCATCAATGCGTTGAGTAAGGATGATTTTTCACCAGAAATGACCGCAGGTCATTCTTTAGGAGAATTTTCAGCCTTGGTGGCCAATGGGGTGCTTGATTTTGAGGATGGATTGAGATTGGTCGCGCAGCGATCATTAGCCATGCAAAAGGCCTGCGAACAAGAACTTTCAACGATGGCGGCAATTATTGGACTTGCCGATGAGAAAGTCGAAGAGATTTGTGCTGAAACTGAAGGCGTTGTGGTTGCAGCCAATTACAACTGTCCGGGTCAATTGGTGATCTCGGGTCAAATAGCAGCAGTCAATTTGGCTTGTGAAGGTATGAAAGCGGCGGGTGCCAAGCGGGCATTACTTCTTCCGGTTAGCGGAGCGTTTCATTCACCTTTAATGGAACCGGCTCGTACTGAGTTGGCAGAAGCCATTGCAGCTACTGAATTTAAGTTCCCAAGATGTCCTATTTATCAAAATGTGGATGCAAAAGGGAATACAGATGTTTTGGGAATCAAGTCTAACCTCATAGCGCAATTGACTTCTCCGGTAAAATGGACCCAATGTGTAGAACAGATGATTAAAGATGGAGCGACTTCTTTTTATGAGTCAGGTCCAGGTAATGTTTTACAAGGGCTGATTAAAAAAGTAAATAGGGAAATGCAGGTAAATAGTTTTTAATGAGATATTCTTTAAAACGATATGGTTTTTATCTGGTCACCCTGTTGTTGTTAATATTGGTTGTAGCTCCTTTGGAAAGTTGTAAAAACAATCCGGGTCAACAGCGCTACAAAGGTAAAATGAAGCCAGGCAAATCTAACTGCCCTGTCAAGGATTGCTGATGAGGGATATTGTTATAGCGATCGATGGTTTTTCGGGGACAGGAAAAAGTTCAACTGCCAAAGAGGTAGCCAGCGCTTTGGGATATACCTATATTGATTCAGGTGCGATGTACCGATGTGTTGCTCGCTATTTCATAAATCATCAAATTGATTTTGTCGAGGAAGAAAAAGTGATTAAAGCGTTAGATGAAATTTTAATCTCTTTCCGTTTCAATAAGTCGCTGAATGCTTCAGAAATTTTTTTAAATGATCAAATCATGGATCATCAAATCAGGCTTCCAGAAATTAATGAAATTGTGAGTCAAATTGCGGCCCAGCCCTTGATTAGAAAAAAATTAGTCAGTAGGCAACAAACTCTGGGGCTCCATAAAAGTATGGTAATGGATGGGAGAGACATCGGTACGGTGGTGTTTCCTGATGCCGCCCTTAAAATATTTATGATCGCCGATTTGGATATCAGATCCAAGCGTCGACAGAAGGAACTTGAGGAGCAAGGAATTCAAGTTACTTTGGAAGAGATTAAAAAAAACCTTGATTCAAGAGATCATTTAGATACTACGAGAATAGATAGTCCATTGATCAAGGCGGAAGATGCAATTACATTGGATAGTAGCTATCTTACCTTTGATGATCAAGTGAAAGAAATCATAGACTTAGCCAATAAAATTATTTATGAGGGTTGAAATAGACATTAATTCAGGTTATTGTTTCGGTGTTGAATTTGCCATTCAGATGGCTGAGGATGAAATGGATCATGGAGGGACTTTATATTGCTTGGGAGATATTGTACACAACAGTATGGAAGTGGTGCGTCTGGAGGAGAAAGGCCTAAAAATAATTAATCATGAAGATTTAAAGAAAATTCATGATGCAAAAGTATTGATAAGGGCACATGGCGAGCCTCCCGAGACCTATAAATTGGCTTTAACCAACAACATTGAGTTGATTGACGCGTCTTGTCCGGTTGTACTCAAGCTTCAAAACAGAGTGAAAAATTCTTTTGATCAAGTCAAAGAAAAAAATGGGCAAGTCGTCATTTACGGTAAACCAGGACATGCTGAAGTGATCGGTTTGATTGGTCAAACCAATGATGAGGCGATTGTGGTGATGGAGGAAAAAGATCTAGAGTCCATCGATTGGTCCAGGCCGATTATTTTGTACAGTCAAACCACAAAAAGCACTAAGGGCTTTTATCATATGAAGTCGCTCATTGAGGGTCGTATAATGCAAGAAAAAGGGCAACTCATTGAAGGTGAATTTAAGGCAAATGATAGTATTTGTCGACAGGTATCTAATCGAGAGCCTCAATTAGAAAAATTCTCTAAACAACACGATGTAATTCTTTTTGTATCTGGTAAAAAAAGTTCGAATGGAAAGGCACTTTATCAAGTTTGCCTTAAACAAAATCCGCGCAGTTATTTTATTGAAAATGAGCATGAAATTAAG
This sequence comes from Flammeovirgaceae bacterium UBA4465, assembly GCA_905182375.1. Classification (GTDB taxonomy): domain Bacteria; phylum Bacteroidota; class Bacteroidia; order Cytophagales; family Cyclobacteriaceae; genus UBA4465. The sequence continues at coordinate 39,638 of CAJJBF010000002.1, read as the reverse complement.
GAAGAATGGCTGAAACATACCGATCATATTGGAATTTGTGGGGCGACTTCCACTCCGAATTGGTTGATGGAGCAAGTGTCCAATTATTTATTGCGTTGAGCGGATCGGACTTATTATTTTTTATTAATTGATTAAAAGCATTTAGTTGACTTGTTATCTTATTTTTTTAAAGATTTATTATTAATTTTGTCGAAATCTTGAAGAAGATCATAAAGCTCTATCCATGCCTCAAACATTTCATCTAAATAAAGGGTTTAACATTCCCTTGGTCGGTCGTGCTCTTCTAGAAGAGCACAAGATCAGTCAGCCTGATTCTTTTGCTGTTAAACCTAGTGATTTCAAAGGCTTAGTACAGCCAAAGCTGCTCGTATCGGTTGGTGAAAATGTGAAGGCAGGGGACCCACTTTTTTTTGACAAAGGAAGCGAGGAGGTGCTGTTTGTCGCACCTGTGAGTGGGGAAATCAGTGAGATCATAAGAGGTGAAAGAAGAAAAATTATTGAAATCCGTATTCTAGCGGATAAAAAGATTGAGTACAAGGCTTTTAAGAAACATACAAAAACAGACATTAATAATCTGACGAGAGCGGAAGCAATAGCTGCTTTAACTGCCGGCGGCATTTGGCCTTCGTTTATTCAACGACCCTTTGGAGTATTGGCCAATCCATCGGATGAACCTTCTGCTATTTACATTTCGGCATTTGATTCAAATCCTTGTGCTCCAGATATGGCTTATTTATTGCGCGGGAAAGAAGGGGTATTTCAGTCGGGAATCGCTATTTTAAGCAAGTTAGCCAAAGGAAACATACACGTGAATTTAGATGCTTCTGAAATACCGAGCGTTTTCAGTGGTTTGGATCCGGTGAACATCAATAAATTTTCAGGCCCGCATCCAGCTGGAAATGTTGGCGTACAAATACATCACATCAAACCTATTGGTAAAAATGATAAGGTTTGGACCATCGACCCGCTGTCAGTTGCGCGAATAGGAACTTTATTTATGGAGGGCACTTACGACGCTTCAAAGTTGATTGCCATTACGGGCTCCGAAATAATTCACCCACATTATGTCAAGACTTATTCAGGGGCTTGTTTGGATAAACTAGTGGCTGAAAATTTTAAAAAAACGAATGCTAGATTTATTTCGGGAAATGTACTGAGCGGCGAACATGTAGGTGTTCGTGGGTATTTGGGCCATTTCCATAACCAAATAGCGGTTATTCCAGAAGGAGATGAAGAAGAATTTCTGGGTTGGATGTTGCCAAGCTTTAAGAAGTTAAGTTTTCACAAAGCTTTTGGTTTGTTTTCTTTTTTAATCCCCAAAAAAGAGAAGGTGTTAGATACCAACACCAATGGTGAACAAAGAAATTTTACGATCTCTGGTGCTTTCGAGAAAATATTACCCATGGATATTCTACCTACTTATTTGTTCAAGTCGATCATTTCAAATGATTACGATGAAATGGAAGCATTAGGGATATATGAAGTCATTGAAGAAGATGTTGCCTTGTGTGAATACATAGATGTCTCCAAAAATGACATTCAAGCCATTGTAAGAGAAGGAATTGAACTCATTCGAAATAGCTGATTAATGAAATTATTACAAAATTTATTTGATAGCATCAAACCTCATGTTGAGAAGGGTGCTAAATATGAAAAGTTACATACCCTATACGAGGGACATAGAACGATTTTTTTTAAGCCGAGTCTTACTACAGGCCCTACAGGTGTTCAGGTCAAGGATGCTGCAGATTTAAAGCGAGTCATGTTTACTGTGATCGTTGCTTTAATTCCATGTTTGCTATTTGGTATGTGGAACGTAGGCCATCAACATTTTCTCGCTATTGGAGTTGTTGATGCTACTTTCATAAGTAAATTTTTGCTAGGAGCAGGCCAAGTCTTGCCTATCTTAATTGTTTCTTATGGCGTAGGCCTGGGAGTAGAGTTTACTTTTTGTGTAATCAGGAATCATCCTATTGAAGAGGGCTTTTTGGTGACAGGTATTCTTATCCCTTTGGTAATGCCTGCAACTATTCCTTTGTGGCAAGTGGCTATGGCGACGGTATTTGGTGTTATTATCGCCAAAGAAGTCTTTGGAGGGACAGGTATGAATATTCTTAATGTTGCGTTAACCTCTCGTGCATTTCTTTATTTCGCATATCCTTCTCAAATAGCAGGAGATATGGTTTGGACTTATCTAGGAGATCAGGTGGCCGTTGATGGTTTTTCAGGAGCCACTCTATTGTCATATGGAGCCGCAGCCGCAGCGAATGGGACAGAAATGATGGCCGGCCTTGGTGGGCATTGGTATGGAGGAATGTTTGATTTTTGGAATTTATTCTTGGGGGCCATACCTGGAAGTATTGGTGAAACCTCAGTACTTATGTGCTTAATTGGTGCGACCATATTAGTCCTTACAGGCGTTGGAAGTTGGAAGATTATTTTATCCGTATTTGGAGGTGCCTGGGTGATGGGAATGATTTATAATCTAGCGGGGACAAACAGTTTTATGTTGATGCCTGCGCATTACCATCTTGTGGTTGGAGGATTGGCTTTTGGAGCAGTGTTTATGGCTACCGATCCGGTTTCTGCTGCACAAACTGAGACAGGCAAGTGGATTTATGGATTCATGATTGGCGTGCTTACGGTGATCATTAGAATTTCTAACCCGGCTTATCCTGAAGGTATTATGTTGGCAATACTTTTTATGAATGTATTTGCGCCCTTAATTGATTATTACGTAGTAGAAGCTCACAAAAAAAGAAGATTAAAACGTGCAACGATCTAATATTTACATCCTAGCCTTTTCCGCAATCATGACTGTTTTGATAGGTGGAGCCATGTCTCTGACCTCAGTCTTGTTAAAGCCTGCTCAAGATAAACAAGTCGAGTTAGATACTAAAAAGAAAATTTTAGGTGCCGTAATGGATATCTCAACTTTCAAAACACCTGAAGAGGTGTTCAGTCTATATAAAGACCGCGTAAAATCAATTGTGGTTGACATTAAAGGTGAGATTATTTCTGTAGATGCCAAAGGTAATCCGTTGATTGCGGAAAAGGTAAATGCGCAAAAAAACCACAAAATAGATAGAGAGGAGCGATTGTACCCCATTTACATGATATTAAATGAATTGGATCCCAATGTCGTTGAAGCCTATGTTTTTCCTATGTTTGGATTGGGCCTTTGGGATTGGATCTCTGGTTATGTTGCTTTGGAATCAGATCTCAATACGGTAAAGGGAGTTGCCTTTGATCACAAAGGAGAAACTCCTGGATTGGGTGCTAGAATTACCGAAGAAAAGGTGAGACATCGTTATAAGGAAAACAAAAAAATATTTAGTGATGATGGTAATTTAGAATCTATTACTATGGTAAAGGGAGAAGGGATTACAGGTCTTAGCATGCACGAGGTTGACGGCCTTTCTGGGGCGACCATAACTGCCAAAGGGGTCAATAAAATGTTGAAAGAATATTTGGGTTGTTATCAAAGTTTTATCATGAATACGAAGGGTCAGAATGGAATTGCAATTAACTAGAAAACGACTAATGAGATTAATATGAGTGCTGAAGCGACGGTAGTAGAAAAAGAATTAGAGGTAGAAAAAAAACCTGCTGAACCTTTTTTATCGAAAAGGAGGAAAGAATATTGTTACTGATCCATTGTCGGATGACAATCCTATTACGATCCAAGTATTGGGTATTTGCTCCGCTTTGGCGGTTACCGTGAAGTTAGAGCCTACTTTGGTGATGTCAATCGCGGTAGTATTTGTTATCGTATTTGCTAATTTAATCATTTCATTGATGCGAAACTTGATTCCTGGTAGGATCAGAATTATTGTCCAATTGGCCGTAGTAGCGACTTTAGTGACATTGGTGAGTGAATTTTTAAAAGCTTACAGTTACGATATGTACAAAGTTTTGGGTGCTTATGTTGGGCTGATCATTACCAATTGTATCGTGATGGGCCGTCTCGAAGCTTTTGCTATGGCCAACAAGCCCTACGATTCCATATTGGATGGTTTAGGCTCGGGATTTGGCTATGCCTGGATCATATTAACGGTTGCCTTTTTCAGAGAATTATTAGGTTCAGGTTCCATCTTTGACTTCAAAATTTTTGAAGCCATAGGCTGGACGACGTTCCCAACTAATGGTCTGATGGTCGACTCAATAGGTGCGTTTGTCGTACTAGGCATTCTCATTTGGATTCAAAGGTCAAAGTCAGGATACGTAGAACATTAATAGAACAGAGCATAATGGAAGTTTTTAATATAGCACTTAGAGGTATTTTTATAGACAACATGATCTTTGCCTATTATCTAGGTATGTGTTCATTTTTGGCAGTATCTAAAAAAGTAGAAACAGCTTTTGGTCTTGGGTTAGCGGTAGTTTTTGTACTCACATTAACAGTACCCGTTAATTGGTTGCTCCAAGAATATGTGCTTAAAGAAGGGGCCTTGACATGGATAGATGGAAGCTTTGAGTCTATTGACTTGACTTTTCTTCAATTCATTATGTTCATTGCTGTAATTGCATCTATGGTGCAATTGGTGGAGATGATTATTGAAAAACTTTCGCCAGCTCTTTATGGATCATTGGGTATTTTTTTACCCTTAATTGCTGTGAACTGTGCTATTTTGGGTTCTTCATTGTTTATGGTTCAGAAAGATTACAACATCATTGAGGCTGCGTCATACGGCTTCGGATCTGGTTTTGGATTTTTCTTGGCCATCATAGCCCTGGCAGCGATCCGAGAAAAATTAAAATACTCCATGGTTCCTTCTGGACTCAAAGGCTTGGGAATTACCATGCTGATTACAGGTCTTATGGGCTTGGCCTTTAAGGCTTTTATTGGCATTGCCCTTTAACTTTAAGGAAGTATTTTCAGTCCTTTTTCTATTTTGTAATGCGGGTGTTCTGTGCATATCTATTGCTAGTGTTTGGGGTCTGAGACATAGTATCTGCGGTAATCAGCAGTATTTTTTTTGGCATCGTGATGGCTCAGCTTACATAGAAGTAAACAGACGACCTGAACTTAAATGGATTCAGAATCCAATACTTTTCAGATTCCATACCCGTTTAGGACATCAGTCTATATGGCCATATTTTTTAGAAAATCTTTGATATAATTCTTGTTGTTTATTATTCAGGGTTACTTGTTTTCCACTGATGAAGGCATGGGACAAAATATTGGTTCTAAAATCTAAAGCATCTCCTTCAGAGACAAATAGCGTTGCATCTTTGCCTATCATCAACGTGCCTAGGCGATCATCGATACCTAGGAGCTTAGCTGTGTTAGAAGTAATCATTTTTAAGGCTTCTTCTTTATCTAAACCGTAAGCAGCTGCCGTTCCCGCAAAGAAAGGCAGGTTTCTTCCATGGGCAAGCATACCACGATGTGAAAGCGATACAGTGAGTCCTGCTTCAAACAATTGAGAGGGGAGTTTATAAGGTCCATAAACGTCTTCATCTACCCTACTAGGCATACTGTGTGTAGGGGGTATAATCACTCCAATATCATGCTCTCTTAAAAACCCTACTATATTCAAAAGAGCACTGCCAGAAATGAGTACCATTTTTTGGACGCCTATTTCCTTTGTAAAAAGGACACTTTCTATGATTTCCTTAGACGTTCCGGCATGAATAAATAGGATTAAATTTCCATTAAAAAGTCCTTGAAGTGCGGCTAATTTTAGGTTGACCGATGGGTTTAATTTAGTTCCATAAGCCAAGGCATCCTTAAAAAGTTCTTTCAAAGAAGCAATGGACCCATCATATTTTTTATTGGGCTCCATTTTTGCCGTATAAGTGTTGTAATCAAATTTACGATTCATCTTTGAGGGCCAATTCATGTGGATACCGATATCCACAGTATGCGCTGCATCTTCCCAATTCCAACCTTCCATTTCCATGACAGATGAGGTCCCAGAAATTCGGCCACCCACGGGGGTCGTTTCCGCAACTAAAATACCATTAAATCGAAAGGTTGGAATAAATTCCGAATCTGTATTATATGATATAACGGATCTTACATTGGGATTCATTTCTCCGCGTTCGTCCATATCGCTCATGGCTCTTATCGAACTTACTTCTTGTAATCCTATCTGTGAGTTGGGGAGTATGAATCCTGGGTAAACGTGCTTTCCGGTAATGTCAATTACTTTAAATCCAGAGGAATCAGTAACATTATTTGATGATTCATTAACCAGAGTTATTTTCCCTTTATCAAATCCGATCAATGAGTTTTGAATCACTTCTCCATTGCCTATATGGGCCACCCCTCCTACAAGTAGGATGGGTTGATTTTGGGAGGATGCAGGTACAGGTACTTGCGCGATGACTGAAAAGGTCATCCATATTCCGAGAGAGAGATTAATAATTTTCTTCATGTTTAATATATTATATGTAATGGAGCTAATGTCTTTTATTTAGTCTTTTGTATCCAGATCAAATGAGATAGCCAGGTGGTCATCATCGCAATCAAATTCAATAAATATTTCCGAGCTTCGAAGCTTCGAAGGGGCACCACTGTTCTTTGCATTTTTCATCTTTTGAATGAGTCTAGCACGCTCTGAATGGATCATCGCTCCGGAGCTTTTGTCCTTTTCCACATCGAAATAGACAATGCCATCAACAATGGTTGTTTTCTACTTGAGCATAAACAGAAAGGGGATGATCTGTCCATAGGACGATATCGGCATCTTTACCTACTTTGACACTTCCCATACGGTCATCCAAATGAAGTAATTTAGCGGGATTTAGCGTAACCATTTTCCATACATTTTCTTCAGATAGTCCTCCATATTTCACGGATTTTGCTGCTTCTTGGTTCAGTCTTCTTCCGCTGTTGGAATCATCTGAATTGATGGCCGTACGACCCCCTCAGTGTACATGATAGCAGGCATTATATGGAATGGCATAACGTACTTCCCATTTGTAATTCCACCAGTCAGAAAAGGTTGAAGCACCGGCGCCATGGGCTTTCATTTTATCAGCAACTTTATATCCTTCTAAGATATGCGTGAAGGTATTGATGTTAAAATTGAATTGCTCTGCGACCTTCATCAACATATTGATCTCAGATTGAACGTAAGAATGGCAAGTGATGAAGCGCTCCTTGTTAATGATTTCCATCATGGCTTCATCTACCAAATCTCGCCTAGGTTGATGAATATTAATTTTTGATTTTTTTGGAAGCTCATCGTAGACAGACCACACCTTATCGTAGGCGAGGGCTTGGGTGAATCCATCCATATACACTTGTTCTACACCCATTCTGGTTTGGGGAAACCTGGTAGAACTGGGATTTCGTGATCTTTTTACGTTTTCACCTAAGGCAAATTTGATGTAGCCATCTGCATTTTTGATTTTCAAGTCATCTGGAGCTACTCCCCAACGCAACTTGATCAAGGCAGATTGACCCCCGACCGGATTGGCCGAACCATGAAGTACTTGAACCGCCGTAACGCCGCCAGCTAGGGCTCGATAAATATTAATATCTTCGGAATTCAGCTGATCTCCTATGCGAACCATGGATGAGTTAGTGGCTCGATCATTGCCCCCACCTCCGATGTGGCTATGTTCATCAATAATGCCACTGGTCAAGTGTTTTCCACGGCCATCAATGACCAGAGCTGAAGGATCTTGGAGATTTTTACCTATCTCTGAAATTTTCCCTTCTTTTAATAATACATCTGTATCCTCCAAGATTCCCATGGTTTCATTGGTCCATACGGTAGTGTTTTTTATAAGTAAAGTATGTTGTTGTGGATGGGTCTCATTACCAAACGCGACAAATGGAAAGATTACCGGACCTAGAGCATCTGTTGGAGGGGTAGTCAATTTCTTTTTTTCTTGTTTTGGATCTAAATCACTTGTGCGCGTGGAGTTCCATTGGATCCATTTGCCATCAGCTAATTGACCGGTTCCTTTCCAACCTGAATCGGTTCGCCAGCCTGATAATCTGATTGTTTTTTTATTTAGAGGAAAGCTAAAGGCAGCTAAAGTGGCTGTTAACGCTGATTTTATCTCATGCGTAACGGAGTCATTGAGGATAAGTTGGGCTTTTTCTGACCCAGCCGCGCCAGTGATCGTCATTTGGTAATCTTTATTGTCTAAGGTTAGGGTATACTTCCCTTGATAATCTTCTGTACTCAATGACTGGAAACGATAAGCTTTTCCCTGAACCCAATTTTCATATATAATGGTTTTTTCATCGAATAATTTACCAGAGGTAATAATGAAATTGGCCAGCATATCAGGTCTTAACGAACCTAATTGATCATCTATTTGGATCAGTTTAGCGGGTGTATGCGTCAGGGCTTTAAGTGCCGTTGACTCAGAAAGTCCATGATCTATGGCTTTACGCATTTGATTCAGAAAATTTGATTTTTTAGTAAGTCCATCACTTGTTATGGCAAAGTTGATACCAGCTGCTTCGAGTCTTGCTAAATTTGAGGGAGCCAATTCCCAATGTTTCATATCGGCCAACGAGACCGAAAGGGCATCAATTGGATCATCTACATCGTAGGCTTCTGGAAAATTTATAGGTGCAATGAGCGTGGCTCCGGTTGCTTTAATTTCTTCAATTCTTTTGTAAGTATCTCCACCACTTTTTATTACATATTGGATATCAAATTCATCACCAACTTTATCTGCCCTCAGTACATTGATCCATCCACCGGCATCAAAAAATTGGGGCAAATTTTGTCCAGCGATCCATGCCTCAAGTGATTGATCTAAAAAGGGGCGCGGGTTGAACTGCCCGTACCATGCGGCATCTAAATAAGTTTGACGTAACAAGGAAATATAGCCCATGGTGGAACCTGGATAATATTGTTTAGAGGTTCCCTTGTTAAGAGAGTAATGGGCGGCAGCGTTTTGAATAAGGATGTTTTTATTTGGATTATCTCCAAGGGTCGTAAAAGTTGAGGTACCTCGTGCAATACCGTCTGCCCTAAAGGAAAGGACTGATCCAAAACCTATTTTACGGAAGATTGTGGCGGTTTTTTCATTATTGTTAAACACTTCGCTTGCATCAAAATCTGATTTGATGGCTTCATTAGCATTATAGGCTCCGGGAGTTTTGGTTAGCATTTGCTCTGCACCGGTAAATCCTCTGGATTTAGCAAGCGCTGCTTTCGGAAGTCCATAATGGGTATGTAGGTCAATTAAAGAAGGATAAATATACTTACCCTTGAGGTCAACCAAGATATAATCCAAAGGAGCAGTAAGGTTGGCTCCCATTTGAATGACTTTACCCTCTTTTATCAGTAAAGTCGCATTTTTAATTTCGGTTTGATAGTCAACAAACAGGTGAGCATTTATAAATGCATAGTCATGGACGCGTTCGTCGTGAACATCGTTCGGTGTTACAGTTTCTTGCGAAAACACTTGAATATTGACCAAAAGCAAGCCAATTAGTATGATTAGTCCTCTGAGTCTCATTTGATAAGTCAATTAATTATATATTAATTTATGTATAATTTGGGGTGAGTAACTTATATATCAGCTATTATTATTTGAGCGGTAGGCACTTTATCCAAGCTATTTTTATTTGTTTACCAAGCATTTCTCGCGAAGACGATAAGGTGAAAAAGTATCCCATTGAACAATCAGTCGTTTGGAAGAGAGAATTTTTTATTCAAAATTCAGTTATTACGAACGTGCCAATTTGATTAGTTTTAGAAATAGACACTTGATCAAAAGGAGTAAATTATTAAGCATAGCAGCTCCTAAAACACTTATCTTCTTTTTTTTAAATCATTTACACCCTTTTTCTCTCTTTTTTTAGATAAAATTAAAAATTAATATTATTCTTGCACTGTAAAACATGATTTCAAGCATTTACATAGCATTCAGTTTTCTGTTAAGGCCGATTTTCCCGGCTAGGCGTTAGCCTATATATCAAAATGACCTCCTACGTGGAACGGTCGGCCCTCATCTACCTTTTTATTATTTTATTATTTATTTAACCAAGCAATGGATTCAGTTGTAATTCAAATCGCTTCAGCACATCATGTGGGATATGCCCATGATATATCTGCTTTGATAGAAGAGAGCGCCAAAAAAAGGGGAACTGGTATTGCCAAACGTTCACCCAGTTACATCATACAGAAAATAAATGAGCGTAAGGCCATTATTGCGGTCACTCGTCAGGGAGAGCTCGTCGGATTTTGTTATATAGAAAGTTGGGGTAACACCAAATACGTAGCCAATTCTGGACTCGTCATCCATCATAAATTTCGGAACAAAGGAGTGGCAAAAAAAATTAAAAAGATTGCTTTTCACCATTCCGTAAAAATGTTTCCTGAAGCTAAACTCTTTGGATTAACCACGTCATTGCCTGTAATGAAAATAAATTCAGAATTGGGGTATGAACCAGTCACCTTCAGTGAATTGACCGATGATGTTGCGTTTTGGAAAGGCTGTCAGAGTTGTGTCAACTATGAGATTTTACAAACAAAGAACCGGAGTAACTGTCTCTGCACAGGGATGTTATATAATCCAGCCATTAACAAGGGAAAGAAAAAACATTTCTGGAATAAGTCGAAATGGCTCAGTAGATGGGCAGCTATTAAGAATAAGATGGGCGATAATAAACTATCAATATGAAGAAAAAAGTACTACTTGCCTTCAGCGGCGGTTTAGATACTTCCTATTGTGCCATGCATTTGGTCAAAGAGTGTGGTTTTGAGGTGGTAGCAGCCACCATAAATACGGGAGGATTTGATCAGACAGCTGCGAATCAATTGCAGGAAAAAGCCTTGTCATTGGGTGTTTCGGACTATAAATTCATTGACCAGACTGCGCATTTTTATGAGCAGGGGATAAAGTATTTAATCTTTGGAAATGTATTAAAAAACAATACTTACCCTCTTTCTGTGAGTGCAGAGCGAGTTTTCCAAGCGATGGCGTTGGCTTATTTGGCCATAGAAATGAAGGTAGATGCCATTGCACATGGAAGTACAGGGGCTGGAAATGATCAGATCAGATTTGACCTTATTTTTCAAACGATGTGCCCTCACATTGAGATCATCACACCTATCAGAGATTTGGCATTGTCTCGCGAAGAAGAAATTTCTTATTTGCAGCAGCATGGCGTGGAGGGTGTTTGGGAAAAAGCACGGTACTCAATTAATGAAGGATTGTGGGGAACTTCTATTGGAGGTATGGAAACCCTTACCTCAAATGGGGTGTTACCTGAAGAAGCATTTCCAAATCAACTCCAAGAGGTCGACGCTGAGGTGATTGCGATAAGATTTCAAAAGGGTGAGCCGGTTGGCCTGAACGGTACGATTATGACTCCTATTGACGTAATTAAGCATTTAAATGAGTGGGGCGGTAAGTATGCCATTGGTCGGGATGTGCATGTAGGAGATACCATCATAGGTATCAAAGGACGTGTAGGATTTGAGGCGGCTGGGCCATTAATGCTCATCAAAGGGCATCACTTACTTGAGAAACATACCTTATCGAAGCAGCAATTGTTTATTAAGGATCAAATGACTGCTTTTTATGGAAGTCTGATGCACGAAGGTCAATACCTAGACCCTGTGATGAGAAATATAGAGGCCTTTCTTTCTTCATCACAAAAAAATGTAACAGGTACTGTTGAAATACGCTTAGCACCGTATAGATTTCAATTACTGGGTATTCAATCTGATTTTGATTTGATGCAGTCTGCTGTAGCCAACTATGGTGAGACAAATAAGGCCTGGTCTGCTGCAGAAGTCAAAGGCTTTACGAAAATTTTTTCTAATCAAACCAAATTATACTACGGATTAAAAGATGCATAAATTAAATATAGGAATCGTAGGTGCGGCAGGTTATACTGCAGGGGAGTTGATCAGGATATTATGTAATCATCCCAATGTTGACCAAATTATTGCACAAAGTGAAAGTCAAAAAGGTAAAAAAATCTCATCCATTCATACCGACTTGGTTGTTGATGTTGAATCTGAGTTTCAAGAAAAGCTGGAGGTTCGAGAACTAGATGTAGTTTTCCTTTGCAAAGGACACGGTCAATCTCAAACTTACTTGGCGGCTCACACTGAACTGTATTCAATCAAGATCATAGATTTAAGTCAAGATTTCAGAATCTCTGGCTCCCATCAATTTGTCTATGGATTACCTGAAATGTCTCGAAAATGGATACGGAAAGCCAATTACATCGCTAATCCAGGTTGCTTTGCCACTGCCATCCAATTGGGTTTACTGCCTGCTATGGCCGCATCCGTAGTTCATGGGGATATTCATGTATCAGGACTTACCGGATCAACAGGTGCCGGTCAAGCCAAAACGGCGACTTCTCATTATTCTTGGAGGAATGATAATGCCAGTGTTTACAAGGCGTTTGAGCATCAACATCTTCGGGAAATAGGCCAATCTTGCGATCAGTTAAATCCTTCATTTTCTGGCCGTATGAACTTTATACCCTATCGTGGGGCCTTTACTCGAGGCATCATCACCAGCACTTATTTCAATTCAGATGAAAGTGAAGCTAGCCTCAAATCTATTTATAAAGATTATTATGAAGGACACCCTTTCACGCATATGATCGATCAAAATCCTGATTTAAAGATGGTAACCAATACCAATAAAGCATTGGTTCATGTTTCCAAAACTGAGAATCAAGTACTTATTATTACGGTAATAGACAATTTATTAAAAGGGGCTTCAGGGCAGGCCATTCAAAACATGAACCTAATTTTTGATTTAGATGAAGCTACAGGTTTGGCTTTAAAAAGTAATGTATTTTAATCATGACAACAGTAAACAAAATAGCCATACTTGGAGCGGGTAATTTAGGTATTTCCATCGCTACAGGGATTGTTGAAAAGAAACTCAAATTGCCATCAGATATTTTTTTAACCAGAAGGCATACTGGCCCTCTCGATAAGTATCGAGACTTAGGATACGGGGTTTTTAGCGATAATAAGAAGGCAGTTGAACAATCTGAAATTATTTTTCTATGTGTTCAGCCCAAACAAATTGACGCATTGATTGAAGTAATTAACCCTTTTTTGCGCAAGGATCATATTCTAGTATCTGTGATTACGGGTGTTTCTTTAGATTTCTTGAGAGAAAAGATTTCAGGTGCAGTTCAGCTCGTTCGTGCCATGCCCAATACGGCGGTAGCTATTGGTCAATCTATGACTTGTTTGACTATGCAGGGAACGGATACGGCATTGAAGAAGGTTGAACCGCTCTTTCAAGCTTTAGGGTTGACTTTATTGATTGAAGAACGCCTAATGCAAGCCGCAACCGTATTGGGGGCCAGTGGAATTGCTTTTTTTATGAGGTATTTACGTGCCGCGACGCAGGCCGGCGTACAAATGGGCTTTGATACCGAGGAAGCTCAAAAAATAGCCGTTCAAACCGCCAAGGGAGCTGCCTCTTTAATCCTAGCGCATAACAGTCATCCAGAAGTTGAAATAGATAAGGTAACTACGCCGCAAGGGTGTACGATAGAAGGGTTGAATGAGATGGAGCATCAAGGATTCAGTTCTTCCTTAATTAAAGGAGTGATGACCTCATTCAATAAAATAAATCAAATGAAATCATGAGGATGTTTGATGTTTATCCACGCTATGATATTGATCCGGTGCGCGGACTGGGTTCCTGGATCTGGGATCAAGAAGGTCAGAAATATTTAGATTTTTATGGTGGTCATGCCGTTATATCCATTGGGCACAGCCATCCTCATTATATTGATCGTGTTCAGCATCAATTGAGGCAGCTTGGATTTTATTCTAATTCAGTTCAAATGCCTATTCAAGACGAATTAAGTCAAAAATTAGGGGAAATGTCTGGATATACGGATCATGAGTTGTTTTTATGTAATTCTGGAGCTGAGGCCATAGAAAATGCCTTGAAGGTTGCTTCATTTCATACCAAGCGATCCAAAGTAATTGTATTTGAAAATGCGTTTCATGGAAGAACCTCGTTAGCCGTAACTGCAACTGATACCACCAAATTGATAGCACCTATCAATCAAAACGACCGCTTTATTAGAGTCAAATTAAATGATTTGAAAGCGGTAGCCCAGTGCCTGGACGCATCGGTAGCAGCAGTACTGATTGAGGGGATTCAGGGAGTAGGGGGCATACAAGTGCCCGATGATGCTTTTTTAAAGGAGTTGAAGTTGTTATGTAAGCAAAATGGGTCCTTACTGATTGTAGATGAAATCCAAAGTGGTTATGGTCGCACAGGCAAATTCTTTGCCCATCAATATGCTCAAGTTGAGCCAGACCTGATTACCATTGCCAAAGGTATGGGAAATGGATTTCCGATAGGGGGTGTCCTGATGCATCCAGATATCAAGGCATGGTCTGGGATGCTCGGAACTACTTTTGGAGGCAATCATTTGGCCTGTGCCGCCGGCCTAGCTGTTCTAGAGGTCATCGATTCGGAGGAATTAATTAATCATGCGAATTTTATGGGGGACTTGCTTTGGAAAGCATTGGAATCATTAGAAAACTTGGTTCAAATAAGAGGTAGAGGATTGATGATAGGACTGGATTTGATAGGAGATTCTAAACCTTTCAGACATAGTTTATTGAAAGAGCAAAATGTTTTTGTAGGATCAGCCGCGCAATCAAATACTGTCAGGCTTTTACCCCCCCTTGGGGTGAGTCAGGACGAATTAGTTGTTTTTTTAGAAGCATTTAAAAAAGTAGGGTATGCCTAATCATTTTTGTTCGGCTGAGGATTGTCCAGACCCCACGGGGTGGATTCGTGAAGCCTTAATACTTAAAGAAACACCCCATAAAGACAAATTACTGGGAACTAATAAAACGCTGGGGCTTATTTTTTTCAATGCCAGCTTGCGTACCCGGTTAAGCACCACCAAGGCTGCTCAAAACTTGGGTATGGAAACGATCACTTTCAACGTGAATAAGGAAGGATGGCAAATAGAAACAGCCCAAGGTGTAGTTATGAATGGGGATCCTGCCGAGCACATCACTGAGGCGGCCGCAGTCATGGGAGGGTATTGTGATATTTTGGGTGTTCGAGCTTTTCCAACATTATTAGATAGAAAGAAAGATTATTCGGAAAAATATCTTTTAGGCTTTCAAAAATATGCGGGCGTCCCGATCATCAATCTCGAATCTGCTGCCTTACATCCCTTACAGTCTTTTGCAGATTTGATGACCATAGAACAGCATAAGAAAAAGAAGCGACCTAAGGTTGTGATGACTTGGGCACCTCATATCAAAGCGCTACCACAGGCAGTGCCCAATTCTTTTTCCCAATGGATGCAGCATTACGATGCGGACTTTCATATTGCGCATCCTGAGGGCATGGAATTAGATACTCAATTCATCAAAAATGCAACGTTGAGCTATGATCAAGATGAAGCCTTTAAAGAAGCAGACTTTATCTACGTAAAAAATTGGTCATCCTATCATAATTATGGGGAACCCCTAAAAAATCAGCAAGGATGGATGGTAACTTTAGAAAAATTACAACGTACCCATCAAGCTAAATTAATGCATTGTTTGCCTGTTCGTAGAAATGTAGTGATCGCAGATAATGCCATGGACAGCAAGCATTCGATTATCCAAGACCAAGCCTATAATCGGATATTTGCAGCTCAACTGGTGTTGAAAAAATTACTAACAAAATCATGAGAAAAAAACTCCATATCGTTAAAATAGGGGGTAATGTCATCAATGATTCCATAAAATTGAAGCAGTTTTTAATGGCATTCAAAGCCCTTGAAGGCCTTAAAATACTTATTCACGGAGGAGGAGCAAAAGCTACGAAATGGGGAAAAAAACTCTCATTAAATATCCAAATGATTGAAGGAAGACGTGTGACAGATGATCAAATGATCGATGTGGTAACCATGGTCTATGCTGGCCTGCTTAATAAAAAAATAGTAGCTGCGCTTCAGTCAGAAAATTGTGACGCCTTGGGTTTGAGTGGTGTAGATGCCAATCTCATTCTTTCAGAAAAAAGACCCTTACAGGGTGGTATTGATTATGGCTGGGTTGGAGATCCCCTGTTTGTCAATACGGCACGCATCTCTTCGTTTATAGATTTGGGACTGGTACCTGTTTTGGCACCCATCACGCATGAGGGCCAAGGGAATTTATTGAATACCAATGCAGATACCATTGCCAATGTAGTGGCCACCGCAATGGTGAAAAAGTATGAAGTGCATTTGATCTATGCATTCGAGCTTCCGGGCGTCATGAAAGATGTTCAAAATCCAGATTCTTTGATCCATCGAATAGACCATGCCTACTATACTGAATTAAAGTCAAAAGGTTTGGTCAGTCAGGGAATGATTCCTAAACTGGATAATGCCTTTCAAGCCCTTGCACAAGGTGTAACGCAAGTATGTATCATTAGATTCGATAAAGTCAATTTATTAACCCAGGGACATGAATATACTTCCATTATCTAACGAACAATTGGAGGATTATTATCAATCTGCGCTGGCCTTACTTAAGGTATTGATCCGCACGCCTAGCTTGAGTAAAGAAGAGGCGCAGACCGCTGCTCTTTTGTCTGACAAGTTGGAGGCTCAGGGTATTTCTTTTGAGCGTAAGCATCATAATTTATGGATGCGGAATAAATATTTTCACGCGGATAAACCCACTTTACTCCTTAATTCCCATCACGATACCGTTAAACCCAATGAGAGTTATACTTTGAACCCCTTTTGTCCTTCGGTTAAGGAGGGGAAGCTATCGGGTTTGGGAAGCAATGATGCGGGCGCTTCCTTGGTCGCTTTGTTACATACTTTTATCCATTTTCATGAGATTGATTTGCCCATCAATGTGGTTTTTGCAGCGACGGCAGAAGAAGAAATATCAGGAGAAAATGGATTTAGGTCTATTTTAGCAGATTTGGGAACAATCGATTATGCTCTTGTAGGGGAACCTACGGAAATGAAAATGGCTATTGCTGAAAAAGGGTTGATGGTTTTGGATGTATACGCAAAAGGGGTAGCAGGGCATGCGGCACGTGATGTAGGAGAGAATGCTATTTATAAGGCAATGCATGATGTAGCATGGTTTAAAAACCATGTTTTTGATAGGAAATCATCCACACTAGGTCCGGTCAAGATGGCGGTTACCATGATTGGGGCTGGTTATCAGCATAATTTAATACCCGATACCTGTCATTTTGTGGTAGATGTGAGAACAACAGATGCCTACACCCATTCTGAAATTCTTGCTCTCATTAATCAGAAAATTTCAAGCTTAGTACGACCCAGATCCACCCATTTAAATCCTTCGGGCTTGTCAAATGACCATATTTTGATCCAGGCGGCAACGAGAATGGGCATTAATCAATTTGGGTCACCTACCCTTTCAGATCAATGTTTGATGCCTTTTCCGAGTGCTAAAATGGGGCCAGGCCTGTCTGAAAGATCTCATTCTGCTGATGAATTTATTTACTTAGATGAAATAAAGCAGGGCATCAAAGGCTATATTGACTTAATCACAACACTTTCCAAAATCACACCAAAATGAAATTGTGGCAAAAAGAAGAATCTATTGATAAAATTTTTGAACGCTTTACCGTAGGCAAAGATCCTGAGTTGGATGTTTATTTAGCCAAATACGATATCATCGGTTCTAGGGCGCATGTAAAGATGCTGGGACAAATAGGGCTTTTAAAATCAGAGGAGATCATTGCTATTGGCTTAGGTCTTGATAACATTGATCAAATGATTGATTCAGGTACTTTTGAAATCAGTGAAGGCGTAGAGGATTGCCATTCTCAAATTGAAATATTGCTCACCGAAGAGTTAGGGGAGATAGGAAAAAAAATACACAGTGGGAGATCACGAAATGATCAAGTTCTTACTACGCTGAAACTTTTTGCTAAATCAGAACTTGAAGAAATAGCCACCTTGATCAAAGATCTTTTTGAGCTTTTGATGGCTATGAGCGAGCGTTACAAGAACGTTTTGATGCCAGGTTATACGCACATGCAGATCGCGATGCCTTCTTCATTTGGCTTGTGGTTTGCGGCCTATGCTGAAAGCCTTCTTGATGATTTATTGCAGCTCAAGTCAAGTTATCAATTGGTGGATAAAAACCCCTTGGGATCGGCAGCAGGCTATGGCTGCTCTTTCCCTTTAAATCGATTATCTACTACCGAGGAAATGGGTTTTGGAGGGATCAATGTGAATGCAATATACGCCCAAATGACGCGAGGGAAAATGGAAAAAAGTGTAGGATTTTCGGTCAATAGTATTGCTGCTACATTGTCAAAATTCGCCATGGATGTTTGTCTGTATTCTGGGCAAAATTTTAATTTTTTAAAAGTAGATAAAAAATATACTACGGGATCCAGTATTATGCCGCACAAGGCCAATCCAGATGGCTTTGAGTTGGTCCGTGCCAAGTGCAACGTGTTACAGGCACTTCCCTATGAGCTTAATATGATACTCTTAAATCTCCCATCAGGCTATCATCGAGATTTACAAGTTTTGAAAGAGCGATTTATGCCTGCTTTGTTCTCATTGAAAGACTGCCTTAAGATTACTACGGCCATGACGACTCAATTGTCTATCGAGGCAGAGGTGATCAATGACCCTAAATATGATTTAATCTTCAGTGTTGAAGAGGTGAACAGAAGGGTGACGGCTGGAGTGCCCTTCAGAGATGCTTATCATGCCGTGTCCGCGTCGATAAAGCAAGGTGATTTACATATCAATCGAAAGATCGATCACACACATATCGGAAGTATAGGGAATCTAGGGAATGACTTAATTAAGGAATCTTTTAAAAAAGCCTATGCTTTTTTTGAATGAATGATCTGATATTCGAATTAATGCACAGGGTTGTCTAATTTTAAGCCATGTCTACAGCAAGGCCTTTTCAAATTTATAAATCCTCCGCAGGATCAGGTAAAACACATCAGTTGACGTTGGAGTATCTCAAATTGGCCTTGAGGGATAAAATGGCCTTCAAAGACATCTTAGGAGTGACCTTCACCAATAAGGCGACGAGTGAGATGAAGTCACGAATTGTGAAAGTATTGGAGACGCTGAGTCTTGGCAAAAATCATGCAATGAAGTCCGATTTGATGGCAGCCTTACACCTTTCAGCATCAGATCTTAAAAAACGTGCTGAAGAAGTTTTATCAAGCATATTACATCAGTATGGAAGATTTTCCATTGTCACCATTGATAGTTTTTTTTATCAGGTAATCAGGTCTTTTGCACAGGAAATGAGCTTACAAGGTTCATTTAATGTTGATTTGAATCAGGGACAAGTCATCAAAAAAGTAGTGGATCAATTGCTGCTTGACATAGGAAATCCCGAACAAAAAGAGCTTAAGAAATGGCTGATTGAATTTGCGGAAAGCAAAGTAGAGGAGGGTAATCGCTGGGATTTTAGGGCAGATATTGAAAAATTGGGGGGGCAAATTCTGACGGATAACTTTAAGAGACATTCGGAAGTTATTTTAAAATTAAGTGACGATCCGAAGTACTTTCCTCAGGTAAAAAAAGCCCTCTATAATTCCTCAAATGCGTATCGTGTTAATTGTCTGAGGTTAGCTGATTTAGGGATTAAGCATCTAGATGAAATAGGAGGATTGTCTTATTTCAAGGGCAAAAGAGGAGGGCCTGCAGGCCTGTTCTATAAAATCGCGAATCAAGAATTTGAAGTAAGTGCTCCACGTAAGGCGGCCATGGGAAATTTGGAAGTGTGGTTGACAATAGAGCACAGAACATCGGGAGATTTGATTTCTTTTTTAGAGGGAAAATTATGGCCTGTTTATGATGAATTGGTTGAGTATATGGTATCCAATGAATTGCTATATTTTTCAACGCTAGAGGCTCGGAGGTATTTGTATACCTTTGGTATTTTGTCAAAGATCAATAAAGAATTGGTCAAATTTCGAGAAGAAAATGACATGGTATTGATCGCTGATTTGCCTGATTTTCTCAATAAAATCATTAATGACAGTGATACGCCTTATATCTATGAAAAAGTAGGTGAGCGATATGCGCATTACCTCATCGATGAATTTCAAGATACTTCTGGATTTCAGTGGGATAATTTTAAACCTTTGGTTAAGAACGGAACAGATCAAGGTTATTTTAGTATGGTTGTTGGGGATATTAAACAATCTATTTACCGATGGAGAGGAGGTAACTGGCGATTGTTGAAAGATCAGGTCAAGCAGGACATTGGCATCGAGGCTTCCCAAGACCATCAGCTAGATGCTAATTGGAGAAGCGGGAAAAATATCGTCGATTTTAATAATAAATTATTCACCACTATGCCAGTCGTGGCCAAGCGCTATTTTTCGGATTTGCTCTTGACCCATGAAGCATTCATCGAAAATGCACTTAACGCGTATGACAGAGTTACTCAAAAAGTCATGCTCACCGACGATGAATCATATATCAATATAACTTATCTTGAAGCCGACGAGGCAAATACATGGAGTGAAGTAGCCTTGAAAAAAACAATTGAAGTTGTTGAAGAACTTCAACATAAGGGCTATCAACTCAGAGATATTGCCATTTTGGTGAGAACCAAAAAAGAGGGAAAAGTGGTCGCAGATGGATTTATAGAGTACAGTAGCTCTGAAGCATCGATAAAGGGCTTAAACTATGATGTAGTCAGTTCAGAGGCCTTATATTTATCGAGTAGTGAGGTGGTGAACTTAATCATTAGCCTGATGAGATGGGTACATCAAAATCAAGATAAAATAGCGCTTTGGGAATGGTTCACTAATTATTGGTCCATTAAAAATGAAAGACCGAAGCAGGAAGCATTTGAAAAGGTTGATCAATGGCAAGCCCATATGCCTACTGAGTTCTTGCTGCATTTACCCCAATTTAAAACTCTGGGCTTGTATGAGCTGATTGAATCCTTTATTGAGTTATTGGCACTGAATGATCGTTCCGAGCAATATACCTATCTCCAAGGGCTCCAAGATGCAGTTTTAGATTTCACCAAAAATGCGAAGGGAGATTTACCGTCTTTTTTGATTTGGTGGGAAGAGGAAGGACAAAACAGAGCCATAAAAATAACGGATGAAAATGATGCCATTAAGGTACTTACGATCCACAAAGCCAAAGGATTAGAATATCCCGTGGTCATACTTCCTTTTTTGAATTGGCCTTTTGAAAAAAAGGGGAAAGAGGAAATTATTTGGGTGAATGGTGCCCCGTTAAATGACGTGGTCCAGATGCCTATCATACCTATCAAACATTCAAGAAGTTTGCTTAAAACCTATTGGTCTGATGTATATGCGGCGGAACACATCAATGGTTTTATTGACAATATGAATGTCCTTTATGTCGCCTTAACACGGCCTACGCATGCACTTTATGTTTTTGCTGAACAAAAAGTGAAAAATGATTTGAAGGACATGGGTTCCTTTGTGAAAAATATTTTGATGACCTTTCCTGGTGGGGACGAAAACCCTCAAAATTTCACTTTTGGAGTGCTGCCCGATGGGATAAAAAAAGTCAAAACACAAGTTGAATTTAGCTTAACCGAATATTCTAGTTCCTCTTGGCGTGAGAAGGCGCTTTTGCAAACAAGGGGAGTCTCAATGATCAAAGAAACATCTTTAGATGCCCAACAAAGGGGGATTGATATTCATGATGCTTTCAGTCACATCCATCAAGTCGGCGATGAATTAAGGATTGACGATTTGGAGTTAAGAAGGCTTTTAGAATTGATCCTCTATCACAAAGAGGTAGTAGGCTTTTTTGAGCAAACAGATGAAGTTATTTTAGAGCACCCTATGTTATTGCCAGGAGGGGAGGTGAGAAGAATCGATAGATTGGTGAATAAGGGAGGCTACTGGCATGTCATTGATTTCAAAACAGGTCAGCCTCGCGCAAAGGATCAAAATCAGGTGAAAGAATATATTCAGATTTTATCTCGAATGGGATTCAAAGAGTTAAAGGGCTATTTGATATATCTAGACCCCATAAGCGTAGTAAGAATTTAATGACTAAAATGAATTGAAGCTTAACTTTTTCGGCAAATAATTTTAACTTTGGTTTCAAATAAAGTTTATGACAAAAGTAAAAGCAAACGACGTTATTAAAGTCCATTACACCGGCAAGCTCACAGATGGTGAAGTCTTTGATTCTTCAGTTGGTAGGGATCCTATTGAATTTACAGTGGCATCGGGTCAAATGATCAAGGGATTTGATGATGCCGTTGACGGTATGGCGTTGAATGAGAAAAAGATAGTAGAAATTCCCGCGGCAGATGCTTATGGAGAGTACAATCAGGATATGGTGCAGACGGTTCCTAAAGAAAATTTACCACCTGAAATAGTTCCAGAAATAGGACAGCAGCTTTCAGCGACTGCTGATAATGGTCAACAAATTCCGGTTACTATTGTTGAGGTAAACGAAAAAGACATTAAAATTGATGCCAATCATGCACTCGCAGGAAAGGATTTAATTTTTGAAATTGAGGTCGTTGAAATAGCCTGATTTAATTCGAAGCAGCGCAATATTTTTTTAAAAAATTAGCCGCTCATGCTTTGCTGAATTTAACTTATTTTCTAGCTCTTGAAGCTAGAAAATAAGTTAAATATTACTTGGCCTATTGACCCTCTCTTAGAATGAGTAGTAAGTATGCTTTTTTCTAGATGAAAACTGAAAAAGTGTAAATATCTCCTTTAATTTACCACCTCCCCCCACCATTCCTCTTTATTTAAATAAAATCATTTTTTTCACCACTTTTTGAACTAAAAATCATTTTTTAAGCAAAAAAGTCGCTACTAGAGATGACATCGACTCGGTAATTATTATTTTTTTTAATTTAAAAAACGTTCATAAGCCCTTTTAAGCCCTTTTTTAGTGTTATTTAAACAGGTAGGTTAATAGATTATTTTTTTTGAAAAAAAAGTGGGAGAAAGTGGAGAAGAGTGGTTGTAAATGTCGAATTATTTTATAGATTTGTGGTGGTGGTTTATTTTTTTAATAACTCTTATGGCTTTTTTTACAAGCGAATTTGAGTGCAAGTTGGATACCAAGGGTAGATTAGTCTTACCTGCAAAGATTAAGTCTAATCTTCCCGAGGTCTCTACTTCAGAACTCGTCCTACGAAAAGGTTTTGAATCTAATCTGATTCTCTACCCGATGCTCGAGTACAAGAAAATACATCAAAAAATTTCAAGTTTAAGTGAGTTTAATCCTGAGCACCGAAAGCTGAAAAGAATGTTTTTTAGGAGTATTGCTCAAGTAGAATTGGACAACGCAGCTAGAATTTTGATTCCCAAAACGATGTTATTGCATGCCAAAGTCAATCGGGAGGCTCTTTTGATTGGAATGGGCAATTATATTGAAATATGGGATCCTGATATTTTTGATTTAAATCAAAAGACGGACGTCACTGAATTTTCGAATTTAGCAGAAAAATACCTTGATGAATGAGTGAATAAATGAGTTATCATATACCCGTTTTACTTAAACAGAGTGTTGAAGGATTAAATATCCAGGCCGGAGGAATTTATGTAGACGTGACTTTTGGAGGTGGAGGACACGCCCGATCCATCTTTGAACAGATGGAGCAAGGTACTTTAATTGCCTTCGACCAAGATCCAGATGCGTCAAGAAATACCACTTCATTTGAGTCTGACGCACAGCGCTCTTTTATTTTTGTACCTTCCAATTTTAGACATCTCAAAAGGTATTTAAAATTTCATAAAATCGACAAAGTAGACGGCATTTTAGCAGATTTAGGGGTTTCATCCCATCAATTTGATCAGCAAAGTAGGGGGTTTTCTACGCGATTTGATGGAGCACTTGATATGCGCATGGATCAAGTATCCGCTATCACAGCGGCTAAAGTGGTAAATGAATACTCCGAAGAGGATCTTATTCAATTATTATCAAGGTATGGAGAGATAAGAAATGCCAAAAGATTGGCTGCCGAAATCATAAGTGCGAGAGCCATAGCACCGATCTATACGACGGCGGCACTCAGGGCAATTGCAATGAAATCTGCGCCGAATGGGAAGCATGCTAAATATTCAGCACAGCTTTTTCAAGCAATTCGAATCGAAGTTAATGATGAAATAAGCGCATTAAAAGAATTTTTAGTACAATCTAAAGATGTTTTGAAGGTTGGTGGCAGACTTGTGATCATCAGTTACCACTCCCTTGAGGACAGGTTGGCTAAATTTTTAATCAATACAGGCAGTCTTGATGGGCTGGTAGAAAAAGATTTTTTTGGAAATGTAATCAGGCCCTTTGAGCCTATTAAAGGGAGGTTGATCACACCAGCAGAAAATGAAATTGCTTTAAATAATAGGGCCAGGAGTGCCAAATTAAGAATTGGGATAAAAAATTAATATGGCTACCAACACTTATAAACCTAAGGATCAAAGTAAGCGAGGTATTTTAACGCTGTTAGAAAGATTTTTACATATTGATGGGAGCATCAAGGAGGTGATCCATGTGCGTTTTATGTCTCAGATTATTTTTGTCTCGGTACTGTGCTTGGTATATATCGGCAACCGACATTATGCTGAAAAAATAGTTCGAAGCATCAGTCAATTAGAGCGTGAAGTAGAAGATTTAAGAGCGGATTATACGACCCTTAAATCCGATTATATGTTTGCCAGCAAGCAAGCAGAGATTTCAAGGCGTGTAGCGCGCCTTGGCCTTTATGAAAGTAAAAAACCACCACAAAAGATTTTAATGCCAAAGTGAAAGTAAAAACTGACATATTGTTGAGGGTACGTATTGCTTATTTAGCGGTGGCATTATTTACTATCGCCGCGGTTTATAGGTTGGTGATCATTCAATATGTTGAGTCTGAACAATGGAGAGGTTTAGGCCAGACCAATGGACTCAAAGTAATGAAGATCAACGCGACTCGAGGGAATATATATGCGGATGATGGTAGTTTATTGGCTACCTCGTTACCCTTCTATAAAGTGGCTTTTGATCCTTCGCTGGCGACCCATGATCTATTTGATAGTCAAATAGATTCTTTGTCCTATCTATTATCTCAGCATTTTAGAAACTTAAGTTCCAGGCAGTACAAAGCGAAGATTACTGAGCAAAGAAAAATAGGAAGGCGCTACATGGTAATCAATCAAAATTTAATTGATTACCAAGAAAAAAAGAAAATGGAAGAATGGCCGATATTTAGAAAGGGTCGATTCTCAGGGGGGATCATTTTTGAAAAAGTTGAAAAGAGATTTTTGCCTTTCAGCCAACTAGGGGGCCGTACCATTGGAACGGTCAACGGAGAAGATAGAGGAGTAGTAGGTCTTGAGTATAGCTTTAATAAGGAATTATCAGGAAGAGATGGAGAAGCCCTGTACCAGAAAATGGTTGGTGGGGGATGGAAACCGGTTTACGACGGGACAGAGTTAAGACCGATTGAGGGGATGGATATTCAAACTACCATCAATGTAAATATTCAAGACATCGCTGAAAACGCATTGCTTGAGGCTCTCGAAAAAAATCAGGCGGATTATGGCTCAGTAGTAGTTATGGAGGTGAATACGGGTCAGATAAAGGCGATTTCTAATCTCAGTAGAAATTCGAACGGCAATTACTATGAATCTTATAATTATGCCGTAGGAAGTCAAGGTTCTAGAGAACCGGGATCCACCTTTAAATTGGCCAGTATGATTGCGTTATTGGAAGATTCCAAATTGCAGCTTCACGATTCTATTGATACCGAAAATGGGTCCTTCAAGTTTTTCAATGAAACGATGAGAGATCACAAAAAAGGAGGATTTGGTACCCTGTCGATTCAAGAAGCATTTGAAAAATCATCGAATATTGGCATTGCCAAGTTAATCCAGAATCATTTTGGTAAAAACCCACAAAAATTCAACGACCAATTGAGAGCTATGGGGCTTTATGAACCTTTGGCCTTTCAGATGTATGGCGAGGGAGCATCTTACATTAAATCACCAAAAGATTCAACTTGGAGTGGTACTTCATTGCCTTGGATGTCACATGGCTATGAGCTTAAAATGACCCCACTTCATACCCTTACCCTCTTTAATTCGATTGCCAATGAAGGTAAAATGGTACAGCCCATCATTGTAAAATATATTAAGCGTGCAGATCAAGTCATTCAAGAGTTTGAGGCAAAAATTTTGAAAGAGAAAATATGCTCTGAAAGCACTTTGAGAGATGTTAAAATCATGCTTCAAGGAGTAGTAGAACGGGGTACCGCTCAAAATATTTATACTCCTAAGTACAATATTGCGGGTAAAACAGGTACTGCAAAAAATGTCAAAAACGGATTATATACCAACGAGTATTATACTTCATTCGTAGGCTATTTTCCTGCTGAAAAGCCTAAATATAGCTGTATCGTCGTGATAGATAAGCCTAAAGGATATCAAATATATGGGGGAGATGTTTCAGCACCCGTGTTTAGGAAGATATCCGATAAAATCTATTCCAATGAAATAGAACTACAAAATGTGGACCCCATTGAAGATCTTCATATGGTGGGTATTTTTCCTTTGATTAAATCTGGAAATCAACGGGACCTAATACAAATAAGCAACAAACTAGGTATTTCAAATCATTCAGAGGCACCCAATGCAGAATGGGTAAAGACTCAAATCGTCAACAATTCTGTATTATGGAAAGAGAATAATTTAACGCCACAACAGGTACCCAACGTGGTGGGCATGACATTGAAAGATGCCTATTTCGTTCTAGAGAATGTGGGTTTAAAAGTACAAACACAAGGTTTTGGAAGAGTCAAAACACAATCTATTGCACCTAATTCTAAATTAAGGTCGAATCAAAAAATAGAACTGAAACTTGGCTAAGCTTAAAGACATACTTTATGGCGTAAAGCTGAAGGCTATTTCTGGAAATAGGGATAGAGAAATTAATGGTCTGACTTTCGATTCTCGAAAGGTCCGTCCAGGAGACCTATTTGTCGCTATTCGAGGGCTGAATAGTGATGGTCACGATCATCTTGAACAAGCAGTAGCCCAAGGAGCAGTAGCCTTACTTATTGAAAAAAAATCCCAAAGAAATTTCAGTGATGATATTGCTGTAATTGAAACAGATAATTGCGCAAAGGAACTGGGAGTGATCGCCGATAATTTTTATGATCATCCCTCTAAAAAATTGAAACTTATTGGTATCACTGGGACGAATGGTAAGACAACTTCTGCTACCTTATTACATTCATTATTCAGTGCTTTAGGTTACCAAGTAGGGCTTATGTCTACGGTAGAGAACATCATTGGCAAGACCATTATCCCTTCTCATTTCACCACCCCAGATGTCATTACTATCAATGAGCTGTTAGTGGAAATGATTGCGAAAGGATGTCAATATGTTTTCATGGAGGTTAGTTCCCATGCATTGGTTCAAGAACGGACCTCAGGACTCTCCTTCTCGGGAGGCGTATTTACCAATTTGTCACATGATCATTTGGACTATCATCAATCTTTTGATGAATATATAAAGGCAAAAAAAATCTTATTTGATCATTTGAATGAGGATGCTTTTGCGCTCATAAATGTAGATGATAAGCGAGGCAAAATTATGGTTCAAAACACTAAAAGTCGTGTGTACAAATACGGCATGAAGGGTTCTGGAGATTTTACTGCCAAATTACTCAACAATACCTTTCAAGGATTGGAACTTGACATTAGTGGTCAAAACATCTGGTTTCAACTGATTGGATCATTCAATGCTTACAATCTATTGACGGCCTATGCTGTGGCAACGATATTAGGGGAAGAGGCACAAGAGGTCCTGATTCAATTATCTCAGAGCTGCAGTGCAAGAGGAAGGTTTGAATATGTAAGCAATGATCACAATATAATGGCGATTGTAGATTATGCACATACCCCGGACGCATTAAGTAATGTACTTTCAACTATCGATAGCCTAAGAACAAAGAATGAGCAACTCATTACGGTTGTAGGATGTGGCGGAAATAGAGACCAAGAGAAAAGACCGAAAATGGCTTGTATAGCTGCAAGCTATAGTGATAAAGTCATTCTAACCAGTGACAATCCAAGATTTGAAAGTCCAGAGATTATTTTGGATGACATGATGAAAGGAATTTCCCCCATTTATCATAAGAAAGTCATGCGGGTCACAGATCGAAGAGAAGCCATTCGTGTGGCTTGTAATCTTGCAGGTAAAACGGATGTGATTTTAGTGGCTGGCAAAGGACACGAAGAGTATCAAGACATTCAAGGGGAAAAAGTACATTTTGATGATAAAGAAATATTAATGGAAATGCTTAAAAAACCATAATGCTGTATCATTTCTTTGACTATATCGATCAGGAATTTGACCTATTTGGGGTAGGGGTTTTCCAATACATCTCTTTTAGAGCGGGTTTGGCTGTGCTGATCTCTTTATTGATCACCATTACTTTTGGCCAAAGATTGATCAACCTCTTGAAAGCTTTTCAGTTGGGTGAATCTATTAGGGATTTAGGCTTAAGTGGTCAAATGGAAAAACAAGGCACGCCGACGATGGGAGGTATTATCATTCTTTTGGGTATCATGAGCGCTTACAATCTATTTCTGAAAATATTTATATTTTCCTATTACAAAAAAGAGCTATCTGGATGGGTAGTATTGGGTTTATTGATGATTTTCTTAAAATTAAAAAGAAAAACAAAGAGGGTTTACGGGGTAAATTTAAAATTATAGGTCAGGTAGCTTTAGGTCTCCTTGTGGGAGGCACGATGGTGTTTCATCCAGACATTGTTGTTAGAGAATTTAATAGCAACGATATAAGTCTATATAGCGATATCAAATCATCAGCAACGACCATTCCGTTCTTTAAAAATAATGAGTTTCAGTATTCATGGTTATTGCCTGATTTCCTTTCTGAATATGCCTGGGTCGTTTATGTATTGATGGTGACGTTTATTGTGACAGCCGTCTCCAATGGGGTAAACATAACGGATGGAATTGATGGTTTAGCAGCGGGAACAACAGCAATTATTGCTCTTTCGCTAGCCATTTTAGCTTATTTATCAGGAAATGTAATTTTTTCAAATTATCTCAACATCATGTATATCCCAAATTCAGGGGAGCTGGTTATTTTCTGTGCGGCCCTAGTGGGAGCCTGCATTGGCTTTTTGTGGTATAACGCGTTTCCCGCTCAAGTTTTCATGGGTGATACTGGGAGCTTGGCATTGGGTGGCATCGTTGCCGTATTGGCCTTGGCCGTTAGAAAAGAGCTTTTGATTCCCTTATTATGTGGAATATTTTTTATTGAACTGCTTTCGGTCATTATACAAGTGGGTTATTTTAAATATACCAAAAGTAAGTTTGGTGAGGGTCAGCGTGTCTTTTTGATGTCACCGATTCACCATCATTTTCAAAAGAAAGGGCTGCATGAATCCAAAATTGTAACCAGATTTTGGACGGTAGGTATTCTTTTAGCCGTCCTCACATTGGCCACCTTAAAACTGAGATAAAGGATAAATGAAGGAAAAAATAGTCATATTAGGATCTGGAGAAAGCGGGGTAGGCGCTGCGATCTTAGCCGTGCAGAAGCATTATGACGTTTTTGTTTCAGACCTTGGCATCATTCCTTCAAATACGAAGCAAAAGCTTCATGAATTAGGGGTGGCATTTGAAGAAAAAAAGCACACTTTTGATTTAATTAAAAAGGCAGACACCATAGTAAAAAGTCCAGGCATACCCGATAATACTCCTTTAATTATGGATTTGATAGCCCAAGGGATAGTGGTCATTTCTGAAATTGAATTTGCCTTCAGACACATAGCCCCGAATGCCAAAATAATAGGGATTACCGGTACCAACGGGAAGACGACTACGGCTTTATTGACCTATCATTTATTAAAAGAAGTAGGCTTGGACGTAGCGTTAGCGGGGAATGTAGGCTACAGTCTGGCCAAAAGAGTTTCTGAAAAGGATTATGATTTTTATGTGGTTGAAATCAGCTCTTTTCAGCTAGATGGCATCATTCAATTTAAACCTGATATTTCTATATTGCTGAATATAACTTCAGATCATTTAGATAGATATCATCATGATTTCAAGAAATATGTCGCCTCTAAATTTCGTATTGTTGAGAATGTCACCGCAGCATCTTCCTTCATTTATTATGCAGACAGTAGTGCCGTAAATGAGGAAGTCAATGAACGAAACATAGCTGCGAGTTTATTTGCCGTATCTGCGAACCCTCATTCAAAAAAAGGGGCATTTATAGATAAAGGTCATCTGATTTTTAATTTTGAATATCATGAAAAGGATAGGATACCCTTGACGGACATTCCATTGATTGGCAGGCATAATATGATTAACGCCATGTCATCTGCCTTGTGTGCCTTGATGTTAGAGATTCCCATCAAGAAAGTTTTGGAAGGTATGAAATCCTTTAAAAATGCACCACATAGATTGGAAATGGTGGCAGAGATTGACCAAGTCAAATTCATCAATGATTCTAAGGCTACCAATGTAGATGCGGTCTACTACGCTTTGGAAGGCATAAAAGAGCCTATTATTTGGATTGCTGGTGGTATAGATAAAGGAAATGATTATTCAATTTTAGATCAATGTGTGGCCCAAAAAGTCAAAGGGATTGTTTGTTTGGGTATAGATAATACCAAAATCGAAAACCATTTTAGCGGTAAAGTTCCCTTTATGGGTCAAGCCAGCTCAACAAGAGAAGCCATTCAAAGTGCTTGGGAGATCGCAAGCCCAGGAGATGTTGTGTTGTTGTCTCCTGCATGCGCCAGTTTTGACTTGTTTACCAATTATGAGGACCGTGGCGATCAATTTAAGGAGGCGGTAGGGTCATTAAATTTAAAATCGGCAAGTATATGAAGAAGGTCAAGGAATGGGCATATGAAAACTTGAAGGGTGACTCAATCATTTGGCTCATTGTTTTATTGCTTTCCATTTTCAGCGTCTTGGTGGTTTACAGTGCCACGGGGAGTTTAGCCTACAAATACGTTGGTGGAAATACGGAATATTATTTATTGAAACATGGTGCCTTGGTTTTTTTGAGCCTTTTTGCGATGTGGGGAGTACATAAAATTGATCATCGCTATTATGCTAAAATCTCTAAACTCTTGCTTTGGGTATCGGTTTTTTTATTGGTCATCACGTGGTTATTTGGAGCCAATATCAATGAAGCTTCTCGTTGGTTGACTATACCGATCATCAACCAAGCTTTTCAGCCTTCTGATTTGGCCAAATTGGCTTTGATTGTGACCTTGGCAAGTATGCTTTCCAAGCGACAACAGAATATCCAAGATTTTCAAAGGGCCATTATTCCCATGCTGATTTGGATCGGACTTATTTGTGGTTTGATTGCCATGACCAATATCTCTAGTGCCGTATTGCTTTTTAGTACTTGTTTGGTGGTGCTATTTATCGGACGCGTACCATTGAAATTCATTGCTATGTTACTTATCATTGGCGGATTTGCCGGGATGATTGCTTTTCAATTTGGACAGCGAGGGGGTACAGCGGTAAGCAGAGTAGAGGTCTTTTTTGGAGATGAAATACCTTATCAAGCCCAACAGGGCTATGCGGCCATTGCCACTGGGGGATTGTTTGGGAAAGGACCGGGACAAAGTGATCAAAGGAATTTTTTACCTTCTGCCTATTCGGATTTTATTTATGCGATTATAATAGAAGAGTATGGTTTTGTAGGAGGGATAATTGTCATTTTCTTATACCTAGGCTTATTATATCGGGGGATGAAAGCGACTGCTCATTCTGAGACAGCCTATGGAGGTTTATTGGTTTCGGGGCTCGTTTTCTCTATTATTTTTCAAGCGATGATCAATATTGGTGTAACCTTAGGTCTTGGTCCCATAACTGGTGTCACCCTGCCTTTGCTAAGTATGGGGGGAACGTCACAATTATTTTTTGGTATTGCCATTGGGATGATTTTGAGTGTCACCCAAGGTGAGTTGTCCTCCTTTCCAATGGGAGTTAAGGGTAATCAATCAAAGAAATTTGAAAGAGTAGCATGATGGGGGGCGTACATAAAACATATCGTATTATGATCAGCGGCGGAGGAACCGGAGGCCATGTTTATCCTGCCATATCGATTGCACAAGCATTGAAAACCATGCATTCAGATGTCGAAATACTTTTTGTGGGTGCCCAAGGAAAAATGGAGATGAAAAAGGTGCCTGAAGCAGGCTTTGAAATTGTAGGGCTTTGGATCAATGGATTACAAAGAAGTATAAGTCTGAAGAATTTGATGTTCCCGATCAAACTGCTTTTGAGTTTAATAAAATCTTTTCAGTTGATCAGGAGTTTTAGGCCAGATGTGGTGGTAGGCGTGGGCGGTTATGCCAGTGGTCCCTTATTATATATGGCGACATTAAATAAGATCCCCACGCTCATTCAAGAACAAAACTCCTACGCAGGTCTCACCAATAAGTGGCTCTCAAAATCGGTCTCAACCATCTGCGTAGCTTATGAAGGAATGGATAAGTTCTTTCCAAAAGATAAAATAGTCCTTACAGGGAATCCTGTGCGCAAGGATATTTTTCAAGACAGCACACAATCCAAAGAAGCTTATGCATTCTTTAAATTGAATCCCAACAAAAAAACCTTATTGGTCATAGGTGGAAGCTTGGGGGCCAAATCAGTCAATGAAAGTATTCTGTCGGGCCTCGAGCAACTTTGGGCTGCGGATACCCAATTGATATGGCAGACGGGAGGTTTTTATTATACCCAAATCATGAGTGAAATGAAAACGCCATGGGATGAGCGTTTGAGGATGTATGATTTCATCAAGGAAATGCAATATGCTTATACAATTGCAGATGTCGTGGTCAGCCGGGCGGGTGCTCTTTCAATTTCTGAATTGATGTTGAGCGCAAAACCCAGTATCTTGATACCCTCACCTAACGTGGCAGAGGATCATCAGAAATTAAATGCCCAAAAGCTGATTTCAGGTAGGGCTGCCTTAATGGTGCCGGACGCATTGGCGGGTACAATGTTGGTCAAAACAGCATTATCCTTACTTTCAGATGAGGAACAACAAAAAGAATTAGGTAAAAACATATCTGCCATGGGCCGGCCCAATGCGGCTAGAGACATCGCAAAAAGGGTAATCGAATTAGCCGCATGAATCTGACTCAATTACATAGCATATATTTTTTAGGGATTGGAGGTATAGGCATGTCAGCACTTGCAAAATGGTTCAAACATCGAGGCTTGTCAGTGGGGGGATATGACAGATTATCAACGCCACTTACGCGTTCTTTGGAAGCACTAGATATCGAGGTGCATTATGAAGACCAAATAAGTCAACTCTCTGAAAAGTATAGAGAGGATCCACAGACCTTAGTGGTTTATACTCCAGCCATGTCAGCATCCTCACAGCTACTGAAGTTTTTTAAAGTAGGAGGATTCCAAATAAAAAAGAGATCTGAAGTTTTGGGAATGATTACCCGAGATCATTTCTCCATCGCGATAGCCGGAACCCACGGAAAGACGACCACTTCCTCCATGGTGGCGCATGTGATGCAGAGCAGTACGCAAGGTTGTTCTGCATTTGTAGGGGGAATCATGACCAATTATGACTCCAATTTACTGATCGGTGCCGAAGAGGGTGTCGTTGTGGTTGAAGCAGATGAATTTGATCGGTCTTTTTTGCAATTGAGTCCTGATTTTACCGTTGTTACCTCCTTGGATCCAGATCATTTGGATATCTATGGAGATGCTGATGAGATGACCAAGAGTTATTTGGCATTTATTCATAAGACCCACCTAGAAGGGGAGATTCTTTTACACAAAGATGTGTCGTCAAAGTTAGGTGCTAATTTGTTGAGGAAACACCGCACTTATGGTCTTGAGGGCGCAGAAATCACAGCTAAGAATATCAGGGTTGAGGCAAGTAAATTTGTATTTGATTATGCAGGAGCTGTTGAAATTAAGAACCTTCATTTAGCCTTGCCAGGGTTTCACAATGTTGAGAACGCACTGGCAGCAATTACTGCAGCATTAGATCGTGGTGTTGAACCTGATTTTATTAAAGAGGCTATTGAGAGCTATCGGGGTGTGAAAAGAAGATTTGAATTCATATTGGATCGCCCTAATTTAGTTTATATTGACGATTACGCCCACCATCCCAATGAAATTGATGCTTTACTCAAGTCAGCCAAGAAACTCTATCCTGAGAAGAAAATCACGGTAGTATTTCAGCCTCACTTATTTACAAGAACTCGAGATTTTCATCAAGAATTTGCTGAAAAACTATCCCTTGCCGATGAAATCATTATGCTTGATATTTATCCTGCACGTGAGCAGCCCATACCCGGTGTGGATGCCCATTTAATCTTAGATCGCATCACACAAGTAAATAAAAAAATCGTCAGTTTAGATGATTTTCCAATGATATTAGAGGGCTTGCAAGTAGAAGTATTGTTAACTGTAGGAGCAGGGAGTATAGATACCTTGGTCCCCATTATAAAATCTTTTTATACCTGATATGAATACTTATTTTAAAAACATATTGATTTATTCGTTGGGCAGCTTGATCTTGATTTCATTGATCAGCTTTCGGGCGTTGAGACTTTCTGAACGTAAGGTCAGTGGGATTGAGATTGAAATCATGAGCAATCAAGATTTTTATCTCATTGATCAATTTGAAATTCAAGCGTTATTGAACCAAGAGCAGTCGGTTGTATTAGGAACCAATTTCGACCAAGTTGATATTAAGTTGTTGGAAAGACAAGTGGAGGAAAATCCTTTCGTGGCTGAAATTGATGTTTTCATGAGCGTCACTGGGGTTTTGGGAGCTAAAGTATCTCCGGCGCAACCTATTGGACGTTTGATGAGTTCTCGAGGTCCTGATCAATATATAGATGTGACGGGTAAGTTATTGCCCATGAATGCTGATTACACCGCTCGGGTTCCGCTCATTTCTTTTGCTGAATATCCACAATGGGA
This sequence comes from Flammeovirgaceae bacterium UBA4465, assembly GCA_905182375.1. Lineage (GTDB taxonomy): Bacteria > Bacteroidota > Bacteroidia > Cytophagales > Cyclobacteriaceae > UBA4465. The sequence goes on along the minus strand of CAJJBF010000002.1, from coordinate 4,769 downwards.
GTCAAATCTAGGAGAAAATGATTTGGGTAAGCAATTAATGGAGTTCTTAATCTTCATCAACAAAGACGAATTGTGGAGGGCTCAAATCGCACAGCTCGCCGTGAGTGAGGAAAACGAATTAACCCTCTGGCCACAAATGACCAAGCAATTAATCCTATTTGGGCCTGCGGATGAGATTGAAGAGAAATTTAAAAAATTAAAGCTTTTTTATAAAGAGGTGCTTCCCAAGAAAGGGTGGAACACCTATAGTTCTATAAACTTAAAATACAAGAATCAAATTGTGTGCAAGTAAATAAATTGATGAATAATGGATAACAACCAAATAATTGTAGGCCTTGATATTGGCACAACTAAAATCTGTGCGATTGTGGGCAGAAAAAACGAGTTCGGAAAATTGGAAATTCTGGGTATGGGCAAAGCCATTTCAGACGGTGTCATTCGGGGTATTGTCACCAATATCGATAAAACGGTAAAGGCGATTGAATGTGCGATAGAGGAGGCCAGTGCGCAATCAGAAATAGAGATCAACGTGGTCAACGTGGGCATCGCGGGTCAACACATCAAAAGTGCGGTACATCATGGATCTATCACTAGAGACACCAATGATGAAATTACCGTTGAAGATGTCAGTCGACTGGCCAATGATATGTATCGGATTGTCATTCCGCCGGGCAGTGAAATCATTCATGTCATGCCTCAAGATTATTTGGTAGATTATGAAGAAGGCATCAAGGATCCTGTCGGTATGTCTGGGGTTAAGTTGGAGGCTGATTTCCATATCATTACGGCACAAACCAATGCCATCAATAACATCAATAAATGCATCAAACGAGCAGGATTGAAAATTGAAAATCTGATTCTTGAACCTTTGGCTTCCAGTCTCGCGGTACTGAGTGAAGAAGAAAAAGAGGCCGGTGTTTGTTTGGTTGACATAGGAGGAGGGACTACAGATATTGCTGTTTTTTATGACAATATTATCAGGCATACAGCAGTGATCCCTTTTGGAGGCAATATTGTTACTTCCGACATTAAGCAGGGCTGTATGGTGATGCACAACCAAGCCGAATTATTAAAAACAAAATTTGGCAGAGCGATTTCAGACGAGGCCAATCCCAATGAAATCGTTGCCATTCCCGGCTTTAGGAATAGACCTGCCAAAGAGATTTCTGTCAAAAACCTCGCTCATATTATTGAAGCGAGAATGGAAGAAATCATTGAAATGGTCCATACTGAAATCATCTCTTCAGGCTATCACAAAAAATTAGCGGCAGGGATCGTAGTGACTGGTGGCGGTTCACAATTAAATAATTTAAAACAATTATTTGAATACATGACGGGCCTTGATACTCGGGTAGGTTATCCCAATGAGCATTTGGGGAAAAGTAAGATTGAAAACGCAAAAAGCCCCATGTATGCTACTTCAGTAGGCTTAGTATTGACGGGTTTCAAAGCATTGGACATCAGAGAATCAAATTATAAAGAAACGGCTGGCCTTTCGGAGCGCAAGGTAAAAGATAAAAAGAATTCAAATTTTTTCGGGAACATGTTGGAACGGACCAAGGAATTGCTCTTAGACGACATCAACGATAAACAGGAATATTAGAAAAGAAAAGAGAACAATTAAATAGAACAATCATGGCAGAGAACACATATGCATTCGATATGCCCACCCATCACAAATCAATTATTAAGGTTATTGGTGTAGGGGGTGGCGGCAGCAACGCTGTTAATTACATGTTTAATCAAGGAATTAAAGATGTAGAATTTGTAGTTTGTAATACAGATAGTCAAGCACTTCAAATGAGCCCAGTACCTAATAAGCTCCAAATAGGGATTAACTTGACCAGTGGATTAGGGGCGGGTGCCAACCCTGAGAAGGGAAAAAATGCCGCTATAGAAAGTAAAGAGGAGATTAGAGAACTTCTTGGAGACGATACCAGAATGATTTTCATCACTGCAGGAATGGGAGGAGGAACCGGAACAGGTGCGGCGCCCGTGATTGCATCTATAGCTCAAGAGATGGGTATCTTGACCGTGGGTATTGTGACTTCACCTTTTGGATTCGAAGGAAGAAAAAAAACGAAACAAGCCAATGAAGGGATTGATGCATTGAAGGAACACTGTGATACGGTCTTGGTTATTCTCAATGACAAGATCAAAGAGATATATGGTAATTTATCTATTCGAGAAGCTTTTGGACAAGCAGATAATGTCTTGACGACTGCCTCAAAAGGGATCGCTGAAATCATTACAGTTTCTGGATATGTCAATGTTGATTTTGAGGATGTTAAAACTGTCATGAAAGGAGCTGGAGCCGCTGTCATGGGTAGTTCTGAAACGACTGGAGAGAATAGGGCTAGAAGAGCGGCTGAAGCGGCCATTAATTCTCCATCTACTTAATAATCACACCATTGCAGGAGCGCAAAAAATATTATTAAGTATTGTGTCTGGGGAAGAAGCGGAATTACAAATGGATGAGCTGACCGAGATTACAGATTATATGCAGGATATGTCAGGAGAAGATGCTGAAGTTATTTTTGGTCATGGAGTAGACCCTACCTTAGGTGAAAAAATCCGTGTGACCATTATCGCTACTGGTTTTGCGGTTGCACCAAACGAAGTAGCAGCCAAAGTAGCCTTGAATGATGATAATTCTCTTGATCCCAATAATGAAGATGAAAGCCATTTCGATTCAGATGAGGATCAGATAAATAAAGTATATGATTTAGAATCTTCTGATGGAATTAATCAAATAAGTCTTTTTGGGAATGACCTTGAAGATGATACCGAAGATTCAGAAGATTATGATTTGAAAACTATCATACCTACACCCACATTTGATCATCCGATATCAGAAGAGCCTCATGATCCTTTACAATATGATTTTGAGTTGCCTGAAAGTAGGGATGAGGATCATGGGGCATTTACTTTTGAACTTGAATCCGATTCAGAAGACGCTTATGCCGACGATTATCCCCTTGAAGAGTTAACTGATAACAGTCATTTATCTTCTAAAAAAACGCAGATGATTGAAGCTAGACAAAAAAGAGAAGAGGCTATGATGAATGAAAAACAACATCAACCTATTTCTAATGAAGGATTGAAGGAAAAATGGGAGGTACCTGCTTTTGAGCGTAAGCGTGTTAAGCTGCAAAAAGTGCCGCACTCGATGGAGCGCAATATCTCTAAATTTAGTTTGAACGATGACAATCAAATAATAGGTAATAATAAATTTTTACATGATAATGTAGATTAAGAATAGGGGAAAAATAAGTAGGGAAGTTTTTTCCTAAGTACAAATGAGAGTAATTAAAATAAAATGTAAAGTGTTGATAGGAAATAATACCTAAAATAAGAGACCTTTTTTGGAGCATATGAAGATGTAATTGCTATCTATTTTGTATGAGATATTTTGAAGGAATTTTCGTTTCAGAAAGAATTTAAATTAGGTAGTTGGACTAGCCTAATTATTTATATATTCTTTAAAAATAAATAGTTATATAAGTCAAAGAATTAAAGCATTTTAACCCATTTACTATAAAATTAGCTCTAAGTGGTTTTTTCTATTCTTTTTTGATATTAAAGAGTAATTATGAGGTTACTTTTTATGCCGGGGAAGTATAAATATTGTCGAAAAAGAAGATTTTATGTTTAAAAAGTAAAAAAGAACCGTTTTTTATGCTGATTTAACTTTTAATCGAGGTTTTTTTGTCATTTTTTGGCGATTTTTGTGTTTTTTAAAAACAAGTACCAAATTGATTAAAAAGTTACTTTTCTCAGTTATAGCTTTGTTCCTTTTTTACGAGGGCTTTACTCAATGCAATACTAGTTTTGATAAGGGTCTAGATTTTGATGGTTCTTCATCGGATTATTCCCGAAATAAAACAAATGGTGATCCCCAAGGGATATTGAGAAGGACTGTTTCCTTGAATTCAGGTGGGAAAGCTCAACCTTGGGCGTTTGGAGCTATTTTCAAGTGGGATGGGACGGGTAATTCTTCGGAATCTACAATTTGGAGTAATAGCAGCACAGATGCAGACCTTTCAGATATGCACATTAGGGCATACATAGAATCGGGAGGAGAGCTTGCTTTCAGATATGGTGATGGTAGTAATTACATAATTCGAAAGACATCCTCCTCTTTTATAAGTTCAGGGGTATGGTATGGACTTTATATTGACTATGATGGTTATGTTGCCAATGGGACCGGAAGTGATCTTGCGACACAATATTCTAGTATTCGAATTAGACTCGTAAATTTATCAACTGGAGCTGTATCATCTCCAAGCCTTTCAAATTCAAAGGGGGGTAACGGTTGGACAAGTGATGTTAATAATAGAATTCAAATTGGTGTTGTATCTCAAGGAGTAAGTGAATTTGATGGTCAGATTGCATCTGTTGTGGCAACAACTTTAGCTGTAAATCAAAATGTATCTGACGCAGAGATCAGTTCCATAATAAGAAATCCAATGGGCTGGTTGTGCAATTACAAAGTTGGGGAATCTTACAGAGAACCTGATCAAACGAGTTTAACCTCTAATTTTGCGTTAGAAAATGAATCTTCTTCATATTCTACACGTGTTTGGTTGATGGGTGATGGTTCAGGTGATGTCCTCGGGGAATATTAAAAATCAGGTAAATGTATCCGGTACGAATGCAGCCAACACACGATTAAATTTAAATGGAGTTTCATCTCAAAATACTTCAGGTTTGAATATTGACGGAGGTGCTCCCACGATCACGGGTGTCACCTCAACTACAGGTGACGG
>CAJJBF010000001.1:262500-331983 GCA_905182375.1 Flammeovirgaceae bacterium UBA4465 | reverse complement strand
ACATCGCCATCTTGTAGGTTGAATTCGTTGAATTGTTCCTTGTAGATGTCCAAAACTTGCTTTGAAGCGTCGTTATTACGAATGACACTGATTCTTTTTTCATAGGCATTGGAAGTAAAACCACTGGCGTAGGTGAGCAAATCCCCAAATGTTTCATTTTCCAGAGTTTCATAGAAGCCGGAACGTTTGACGGCCCCTTGCAATTCAATTCTATTGGCATAAGGTCCAATAATGATGACATCATTATGCTGGAGATGCACATTGCTATTCGTATTGCCTTTTAATAAAAAATCATATATAATTTTTTGTAACGATCTGCTTACTTTGTCGGTACACCTTGATATCCCTGAGGGTACCCATAAAAGTTGGCCCACCAGCAGCATAAAGTGCATTAAAGACGGTAGATAATGCATTGATGGTGTACGTTCCTGGAACATTGACCTCCCCCACAATATTGATGCTTATATTACGAATCTTTCCGATGGAAACTTGTAAAAAAGTACTGGGTGCGGCACCAGATAACTCAACATAAACCCCAGCAAGTCGAGTTTTTATTTTTGTCTGGGCTTCCTTCAAAGTGAGTCCATTCAAATAAATGGGCCCCACATTGCTTAGGAAAATTTGCCCGTTAGTTTCAATAGATTCGGTGTAATTCCACTCTGAGGCCCCAAAAACGTCAATGACGATTTGATCACCGAGCACCGAGCACATAGCCTGGCGGGGGCGGAAAATTGAGAGTTGGTTTCGAAACTCAACGCCCTGGAATCGTCATTAAAAACGCTGATACCCAAAGTTTTGGATTTAGAGGGAAATACATCTAGCTCAATTTCTTTGATTTTTTTGTACTGCCGATTGCTTTGTTTCATCGGCTAGAAGTTCTTTTTTCTTTTCCTCTTGCCTATTCGAAAATGTTCTTTTTTGTTTATTTTCTTCATTACGTATTTTGTTGATTCTTCCCGATAGCTTAGTGATTTCCAGCGAAGATAATCCTTCTGATTTCGCATATTGGACAATATTTTGATCAGAATAACCCATGCTTTTTGCGCGTTGCATCATCATGAGTACCTGCTCATCAGAAAGATTGTCAACTTTCATTGATTGGGCCTTCCCTATACTTTGGGCCGTGACCGTTGCTACACTAAAGGCCCCGATGAATAAAGTAAAAAAGAAGATTACAAAAATCTTGAAATAGTTGTGCATTAGGTATGCTTTTATTGACAGTGAGCAAATTTAATTAATTAATAATCAAAAAAGCACGCATCTATTCATTTCCATGGGGGGATGTTATAGGTGAGCGGATGGGAAAATGGTTTACCTATGAGAAGTTTTTTCTTTTCCCTGAACTAAAAAATAGGGATTCAATAAATTTTCTTTATTGTAATTTACGGGTATTCGTGAGTTTTGGATAACCACCTTGCCACCTGCCTCTTCAACGATTATTTGAGCTGCCGCGGTATCCCATTCCATCGTAGGTGCAAACCGGGGATATAAATGGGCTGCGCCTTCTGCGACCATGAGGAGCTTCAAGGAACTGCCTTTAGATAGAATTTCGGGTTTGATCAAGGTATCTAAAAATACTTGAGTCTCGGTGTTGAGGTGAGAGCGAGAGGCCACCACCTTAAGTCCGGGTTGATTAAGGTCAAAGGAGGCGGACTGAATCATTTGTCCATTTTTTTGAGCGCCGGATGCTTTGATAGCAGAATATAGATCAGCAGTGACGGGTGTTTGTACTACACCGATTATGGGTTGATAATGATGGATCAGGGCAATGTTCACAGTGAACTCTCCATTCCTTTTGATAAATTCTTTTGTACCATCTAAGGGATCGATCATCCAGAATGTTTCCCAATTTTTTCTTTGTGAAAAGGGAATTTGGGTGCCTTCCTCACTTAAAATCGGAATACCAGTTTTTTCGAGTATGGCTGCGATGACTTGATGGGCCGCTTGATCCGCGCGGGTCAGTGGGGATTGATCATCTTTGGCTTCTATTTCAAAATCACCAGAATGATAGACTTTAAGTATTTCCTCACTGGCCATGCTAGCCGCAATTTTGGCCTGCTCGAGTAATGAATTTAGGTTCATAATAGAGAATGGATTTAAATGATCATGCCTGCGGCCACGGTTTCATGGGTGGACTCATCGATTAAAATAATACTGCCCGTCGTTCTATTTTTTCTGTAGGCATCCGTTAACAAAGGCTTGGTAGTACGCAGTTGTACTCGCGCCACGTCGTTCATGCCGATATTGAGGTTTTCAACATTCCGATGCAGGGTATTTACGTCTAACTTGTATCGAACATTTTTAATAATGGCTTTGGCCTCTGACGTGGTATGCTTAATGATGTATTTTGATTTAGGATAGGGCGATTTATTATCGAGCCAACACATCATGATCTCAATGTCTTGATTCAGATCAGGTTGATTATTGGACCTCACCAACATATCGCCCCGGCTTACATCTATATCATCGCTGAGCTGTATGACAACCGACATCGGCGCAAAGGCTTCAGATAGCGGACCGTTGAAGGTCTCAATAGATTTGATTTTTGATGTGAACCCTGAAGGGAGCACAGTAATTTCATCTCCCGGTTTGAAGACACCTCCTGCAATTCTCCCCGCATAGCCTCTGAAGTCGTGGTAGGATGCCGTTTTGGGTCGAATGATCGTCTGTACGGGAAATCGACAATCAATGTGATTGTAATCACTACCGATATGTAAATTTTCTAAGGTGTATAGAAGGGTAGATCCTTCATACCAAGACATTTTTTTACTGCGATTGACTACGTTGTCTCCATTTAGGGCACTGATGGGGATAAAGCGGATGTCTGTGATATCTAACTTGGAAGAAAAACTTTCAAAATCTTTTCTAATTTTTTGAAAAATGGTTTCTTGGTAGTCAACCAAATCCATTTTATTTATACAAACGATCAGATGTGGAATTTGAAGCAAAGAGGCGATGATGGCATGTCGACAAGTTTGCTCTACGACCCCATGGCGGGCATCTATAAGAACCAAAGCGCAATTGGCAGTAGATGCGCCAGTAATCATGTTTCGGGTATACTGAATATGACCTGGCGTGTCGGCGATAATGAACTTTCTTTTGGGTGTGGCGAAATAACGATAGGCCACATCAATGGTGATGCCCTGTTCTCGTTCGTCTTTGAGTCCATCGGTAAGCAGAGATAAATCTGCCTGCGCCAATCCTTTGCGGTCGCTGGATCTCTTGACTTGATCCAGCTGATCTTCAAAAATTGATTTAGTATCAAAAAGAAGTCTACCGATCAAGGTGCTTTTACCATCATCTACACTACCGGCTGTGGTGAACCGCAATAATTCCATATCTAAATAGGCATTCATATTGGTGGATTTTTAAAAATAACCTTGTTTTTTTCGATCTTCCATAGATGTTTCAGACCGCTTATCGTCTGCTCGATTACCTCGCTCAGTCTGACGCGCCGCGGCTACTTCATCTACGATTTTCTCTAATGTGTCGGCATCTGATTCATCTCCTCCTGTGATGGTGATGTCACCCAAAGTACGAAAACGAATCTTTTTGTGTACCGGAGTTTCTGTTTCGGTCAAATGGATATGCTCTGATACGGGCAGCCAGGTGTCATTGCGACGGATGACTTCGCGTTGTGCGCAAAATATAAGGGACGGAATCTGAATGTTTTCTGTAATATGTATTGCCAAACATCCATTTCTGTCCAATTACTCAAGGGGAATACCCTAAAATGTTCTCCTTGGTGATGTTTACCATTGAACATATTCCATAATTCTGGGCGTTGATTTTTAGGATCCCATTGTCCAAATTCATCTCGATGTGAAAAAAACCTTTCTTTAGCCCGGGCTTTTTCTTCGTCCCGTCGTGCGCCACCGACACAAGCATCAAACTGATGTAAGTCGATGGTATCGAGAAGGGTATTGGTTTGTAGGGCATTTCTGGACGCATTTTTACCTCGTTCCTCCGTAGATCTTCCAGAATTAATGGATTCTTGAACCAATCCTACGATGAGTTGGACTTCTAAATCAGCTACTATTTGATCTCTGAATATCATGGTTTCAGGAAAATTATGTCCCGTATCAATGTGAACCAGAGGAAAAGGGAATTTTAGCTGGATAAAAGGCTTTTTTAGCAAGGTGTGTTACTACGATGGAATCTTTACCTCCTGAGAAAAGGATGCAGGGGTTTTCAAATTGGGCAAAAACTTCTCGAAGAATAAAAATAGATTCACTTTCTAATTCATCTAAATGTGTAAGGTTATAATTACTCATTCAAGCTTTAGTTTGGGTTCAATAAAATCAAGTAATTTTTTTAAGGATGCCGCTGGAGCTTCCGCTTCGGTGCTGATGGTCAAGTTGGGTTGCTTTGGATTCTCAAAGGGGGCATCGATTCCCGTAAAATTAGGGATTAATCCTTTACGGGCTTTGGCATAGAGGCCTTTAACGTCCCTTTTTTCACATATATGCAAGGGGCAATGAACAAAAATTTCTATAAAATTTTCTACTCCTATTAGTTCCCGGGCTTGGTTCCGATCAGATTCAAGCGGAGAAATAAAAGCGGACAAGACAATGATACCGGCCTCGTTGAACAACCGAGCCACTTCTGCAATCCGACGAATATTCTCTGTCCGATCCTTACTGGAAAATCCTAAGTCATTATTAAGGCCTAAACGGACATTATCACCATCTAAGAGATAAGTTTTATAACCTTTTTGATGCAAAACGGTTTCTATATTTCCCGCGAGGGTCGATTTACCCGAGCCTGAAAGGCCAACCAACCAAATCACCTTAGCTTGGTGGCCGTTATTTTTCAATCGATCGGACTTGCTGATCGGATGGGTATGCCGGATGAGGTTTTCATTCATTTTTTTCGACCAAATTTGACACTGAACCAAACACGTTCATGAAAATAATAAAGCACCATTTTAAGGATGGTTTCAGCTATGGCAACACCGGTAGCTTTTCTAATGGCCTGAGCATCGTCTCCAAAAAAGGCCAAGGCCAATAAGAAAGTCGTAGTAGAGGCAATGATGCGCCAGGTGATTGCCTTTGAAATATGTCTTAGTTTGTTTTGATCCATGAATTAATTCTTACTGCAAGATTAGGTAAAAGGGCATTAATTTTTGTCCTGCTCCTCTTATTATTTCTCTGGTTTCAGTATTGGCTTAAAGGAGTCAACTGTTATTTTGAGGCCTTTAGATCTTGTAAATTGGGGCTGCCAACCTAAGAGTTTCTTTGCCAATGAAATGTCTGGCTTACGCTGTTTGGGATCGTCTTCTGGCAAGGCTTGATAGGTAATGGTAGATGAACTTTGGGTAAGTTGTAGGATTTCTTGAGCAAATTCATTGATGGTCACTTCCTGAGGATTTCCAATATTTACAGGATGCGCATAATCACTGTGCAGTAAACGAAAAATACCCTCGATCAGATCGTCAACATAGGTAAATGATCGCGTTTGACTCCCATCTCCAAAAGCTGTGAGCGGTTTGCCTTGTAGCGCTTGCCCTATAAAGGCAGGCAATACCCGGCCGTCATTTAACCTCATGCGAGGGCCGAAGGTATTAAAAATACGTACAATTCTCGTTTCCAATTGATGGTAGGTATGGTAAGCCATGGTCAATGCTTCTTGAAATCGCTTGGCTTCATCATAAACGCCTCTAGGGCCAATGGGATTGACGTTGCCCCAATAGTCTTCCGTTTGGGGGTGCACCAAGGGATCTCCATAAACTTCCGAGGTAGAGGCAATCAATATTTTTGCTTTTTTTTCTTTAGCCAAACCGAGGCAGTTTAAGGTACCTAAGGATCCTACCTTCATCGTTTGAATAGGCATTTTCAAATAATCGATGGGGCTAGCAGGAGAGGCAAAATGTAAAATGTAATCCAAAGGTCCGGATACATGAATAAACTTGGTGACGTCGTGCTCATGAAATTCAAAATTTGATTTTTTAAATAAATGTTCGATGTTTTCTATGGACCCCGTACTTAAATTGTCCATAGCGATGACCTGATAATTTTCTTTGATGAATCGGTCACATAAATGAGAGCCTAAAAATCCAGCACCTCCAGTGATTAATATTTTTTTCATAGTTCATGTTCAATTTCATGAAAACTTTGACTGGCTAAATCTTTAGGAGAGAAAAAGGCGCCTTTAAAGTCTTCCGTGATGTTAAGTTTTGGATCATAGATACTCAAACTACGTTCTGAGGCCGCGTGATAGGGACGATCTACGGCATATTGAAAACAGGTATGGTCTTCCAAGGTAAAATAGCCATGAGCAAAGCCTTTAGGAACCCACAAGGCTTTATCTGGGCTATCCAATTTTATTTTGTAATATTTAAGATAAGTTTCAGACGTTTTTCTTAAATCAACAACCAGGTCAATTACTGCTCCACTGAGCGCCAAAACAATTTTGGTTTGGGCAAAGGGGTCTAATTGAAAATGAAGCCCTCTGAACACATTTTTTTTTGATTGTGCAACATTGATTTGCTCAACTGAAAAATCAAGTCCAAATTTTTTAAATCGGGTGAGATTGAAGGCTTCCATGAAATAGCCACGATCATCACCATACAAATCATGGTGAATCACAAAGCAATCTTTGAGCGGCGTAGGTTTAATTTCCATCGACTAATTTTATTAAATAATTACCATAACCACTTTTTTGCAAGGGGACTGCAATCTTGTGGAGTTGATCTGCATCGATGAAGCCCATTTTGTAGGCAACTTCTTCAATACAACCAATTTTAAGTCCTTGGCGAGATTCAATGGCCCTGACAAAATCACCTGCCTCCAACAGAGATTCGATGGTTCCTGTATCTAACCAGGCAGTTCCTCGATCCAATACTTCTACTGTTAATTTTCCCTGCTTTAAATATTCGTTATTTACGGCAGTAATTTCCAGTTCACCTCGGGCACTGGGCTGGATATTTTTTGCAATGTCCACTACGTCTTGATCGTAAAAATACAAACCGGGTACCGCATATTTTGATTTGGGATGCGTAGGTTTTTCTTCGATGGACAAGGCCTTTTTTTGATTGTCAAATGCCACTACACCATATCTTTCAGGATCATTTACTCGATAAGCAAAGATGATTCCACCCTGTGGATCTGTACAATTTTGTAATTTTTGAGACAATCCAGAGGCATAAAAAATATTATCACCCAAGACCAATGCAACTTTTTCCCTCCCGATGAATTCCGCTCCGATGATAAAAGCTTGAGCCAAACCTTCGGGTTCGGGTTGAACCGCATATTCAAAATGACAGCCTAAATTCGCTCCGTTGCCGAGCAGTTGTTGAAATCCTGCGAGGTCTCTTGGCGTGGAGATGATTAGGATTTCCCGGATGCCTGCCAGCATCAAAACCGACAGGGGATAATAAATCATGGGTTTATCGTATACAGGAAGCATTTGTTTGCTTATTGCAAGGGTCAATGGGTGCAATCGAGTTCCTGAGCCACCCGCCAAAATGATGCCTTTCATGTCTTTTCGTTATAATGCGTTTGATAATAGGCTTGGTAAGCACCCGAAGTAACATGGCTTAACCAATGTTCATTTTCAAGATACCATTTTACCGTTCTTTTGAGGCCTTCTTCAAATTGTAAAGAGGGTTGCCAGCCCAGTTCATTGGCTAATTTTGAGGCGTCAATGGCATACCTTAAATCATGACCCGAGCGATCATTTACAAAAGTAATGAGCTGTGCCGAGGTACCAGAAGGTCGCCTCATGGCCTCGTCCATGAGGCGACACAATAGATGGATCAAATCTATATTTTTCCATTCATTGAATCCACCAATATTATAGGTTTCCCCAACCTTTCCTTGGTGGAAAATAACGTCAATGGCACGGGCATGATCAATGACATAGAGCCAGTCTCGAATGTTTTCTCCTTTTCCGTAAATAGGGATGGGTTGCTTGTTTTTAATATTGTTGATGGCCAAGGGAATGAGTTTCTCAGGGAAATGATTAGGGCCGTAATTATTTGAACAATTGCTGATGACTATGGGGAGGTCATAGGTGTTGTGGTAGGCCCGCACAAAATGGTCAGAGGAGGCTTTGGAAGCCGAATAGGGGCTTTTGGGATCGTAAGCGGTGGTTTCGGTAAATAAGCCTTTTTCCCCAAGAGAGCCATATACCTCATCGGTTGAAACATGATAAAACCTTTTATCAGAGGGCTCTTTTCCCCAAGCATCTTTGGCTGCGTTCAGTAAATTTACCGTTCCCAATACATTGGTTTGAACAAAATCCATGGGATGGGATATCGATCGATCCACATGAGACTCGGCTGCCAAATGGATCACGCCGTCGAGTGCATGCTCGCTGAAAAGACTTTGTACTAAGGCGCTGTCACAAATATCACCCATGATAAAATGGTAATTGGGTGCCTGCTCAACATCAACGAGATTTTGCAGATTACCGGCATAGGTCAGCTTATCAAGATTAAAAATTTCGTAATGGGGATATTGTTGTATAAATCTTCGTACTACATGAGAGCCAATGAATCCTGCACCTCCGGTAATGAGAATATTTTTCATGAAAGCAAATATTAATATTGAATAAATCTTGGTAAATATAGCCCTAGATAATAAGTGTGTTTGTCAAAGCTTAATAGTTTTTTTTAATTCTTTTATCCACTGATCAGCCGAAGAACATAAGGGGTTTAATGAAGGTATTTTTTTTGGAGGAAGGATTATTCTTAGGAAATGCGTAAAACCCTCAGCTTTCAACCTTATTTTTGTCCCATGGATCAGATCATCGCCTTGATAAAGAAAGATTTATTGGTTGATTTTAGACAAAAATATGTCGTTGCGGGGATTGCATTATATGTTTTTGCGACCATTTATATTGCCTATTTGGCCTTCAATAACGTGATTACCCCCGCCATTTGGAATGCGCTGTTTTGGTTGATTTTGTTATTTTCAAGCATCACGGGCCTCGGCAAAAGTTTTGGCCAGGAGGCCCATCGTTCTCATTATTATTATTACCTAGCGAAGCCTGTCCATATTTTAACTTCAAAACTTATTTATTACGGTTTTTATGAGATTTTGTTGGTCGTATTATTGACTGGGATATTCAATCTTTTTTTGGGATTTCCTGTTGAAAATCCGTCCCTTTTTTTAGTTAATCTGTTGGCAGGAGCGAGCGGCTTGTCGGTATGCTTCACCCTGATCGCTTCCATTGCGGCGAAATCTGACAATGGATCTCATCTCATGCCCATACTGGCTTTTCCAGTGATTATTCCCGTTTTATTACTTGCGGTAACCAATTCTCGTAAAATTGTGTTTGGAGCCTCTTTAGCCGATATTTCTGGAAACCTATTGGTATTGGTCTGTTTTAATGTGATTATCATTGCATTGTCATTTATTTTATTCCCTTACAGTTGGAAAAATTGATATGAAATACTTAATGAAAGCGTATTGGTGGAAACTATTGACTGTAATTTTGCTAATTTATACAGTGATTGGAGGGTTCTTAATGCCCGCACCTAGATTACCGATTCTCAATGAGACCATCAGAATTTTACATTTTCACGTACCTATGTGGTTTGGTATGATTATTATGTTTTTGGTTTCTGTATTTTATGCCATCAAATATTTATCCACCAAAAATTTGATGTACGACTTGTATGCCGAGCAGTTGGTCAATATTGGGGTCATGTTTGGTGTCTTAGGCATCGTTTCAGGTATGATTTGGGCTAATTTTACTTGGGGAGAGTCCTGGAGCAATGATCCTAAACAAAACGCATCTGCGGTTGCCTTGCTGATATATTTTGCACTGATTATTTTAAGGGAATCTTTACAAGATGATCATCAGAAGGCCAGATTGGGTGCGGTGTACAATATTTTTGCCTTTGCTGTTTTAATTCCCTTATTGTTTGTACTCCCTAGAATGACGGACAGTTTGCATCCGGGCAATGGTGGAAATCCTGCCTTTGGACAATATGATTTGGACAGTGATTTGAGAATGGTATTCTATCCAGCCGTCTTGGGGTGGACTTTTTTAGGGTTTTGGATGGCGACCCTAAAAATAAGAGCTGCGCGTCTTCAAAAACATTTAGATTATGAATAAAATTGTGAAATTATTGTTTTTGCTCTTCTTTGTAGGCCTTCAGTTGATTGCTCGATCTCAATCTCAGATTGAGATGGCAGATGATTTTAGAGGAGAAGGAAAAATTTATGTGGTTATCATGGTAGTACTTCTTTTATTAGGGGGAATTTTTTTCACCTTATTTCGGTTCGATAGAAGACTAAGTCAATTGGAAAAGCAAATGGGAGAGGAAAAATGAAAAAGTCACATATCATAGGCATTGTAGTCATTGCCATGGCGATAGGAATTATCCTCACTACTGCTGGAGACGCCAGTAGTTATGTCACTTTTGAGGAGGCGAAGCGCCGTGAATCTGATGGAGATAGGTCCAAAATTCATGTGGTAGGAAAGCTCAAAAAAAATGAGACAGATCAAGTAATGGGTATTGTACCTATGGATGACCAACTCTCTTTCACTTTTGTGATGTTAGACGAGAATGAGGCAGAGCAAAAAGTATTTCACCCCAATCCCATTCCACAAGATTTTGATCGATCTGAACAAGTAGTGGTCGTGGGCTCCTATCGAAAAGATATATTTGTCGCCGACAAAATCCTTTTAAAATGCCCTTCCAAATATCAGGAAGAAGAAATTAAAATTTAGCGGATGGTTCATTATTTGATAGGTAACCTAGGCCATCTGATGATTATTCTTTCATTGGTCACCGCACTCGTTTCTTGCATCGCTTATTTCAAAGCAGTAGAAAGCAATGACCGTACGTGGGAGCGTTATGCGGATTGGAGCTATTGCGGCCACGTATTGAGTTTGATCGGCGTTTTGACGGTGCTGTTTTTAATCATCAATAAGCATTATTTTGAATACCATTATGCATGGAATTATTCTTCCAAATACTTGCCCATTTACTATCAGATTTCTAGTTTTTGGAATGGGCAAGAAGGATCCTTTCTTCTTTGGATGTTTTGGAATGCGATGTTGGGCTTGGTATTGATCAAAACCAATAAATTTTGGAAACCTTCGGTAATGGCCGTCATGACCTTTACCCAGTTTTGTTTGACAACCTTGATTCTAGGTGTTGTTATTTTTGAATTGAAGATCGGCAGTTCTCCCTTTTTATTGCTTCGAGATGTAGTTCAGGATGCCATTTTTGTAGTGAATCCCGAATTTATTCCTGAAGATGGCAATGGCTTGAATCCTTTGCTTCAAAATTATTGGATGGTTATCCATCCCCCGACGTTGTTCTTAGGATTTGCGAGTACCGTAGTTCCTTTTGCTTATGCGATTGCGGGCTTGTGGATAGGTAAATACAAAGAATGGATCAGACCTGCGCTGCCTTGGGCACAATTTGCAGCAATGATTTTGGGTATTGGCATATTGATGGGTGCCTATTGGGCTTATGAAACCTTGAATTTTGGAGGCTATTGGAACTGGGATCCTGTTGAGAATGCCATCTATATTCCCTGGCTCACTTTGATTGCAGCCATTCATACGATGATTGCTTATAAAAAGAATGAAAATGCGTTAAAGGCAGCCCTTATATTGGTCTTGGTGACCTATTTGCTTATTTTGTATTCTACCTTTCTCACTCGGAGCGGGGTGCTTGGAGAGACCTCAGTTCACTCTTTTACTGATCTCGGATTATCCGGGCAGTTGCTGCTTTTTCTAGTTTTATTCCTGGTGGGATGTGTCTTGCTGCTGGTGCGTGTTTGGAAAAAAATACCCTCAACAGATAAGGAAATGTCTGCTTATTCTAGAGAATTTTGGATTTTCATGGGGGCAACTGTGCTTTGCTTGATGGCCTTTCAAATTATTATACCTACTTCCATACCTGTATACAATGAGGTATTGGGTCTTTTTGGTATTGCCTCCAATTTAGCTCCACCGGCCGATCCAATACAATTTTATTCTAAATTTCAATTGTGGTTTGCAGTAGGCATTGCCCTATTATCGGGGACAGGTCAGTTTTTTTGGTGGAAGCGGATGAACTTTCAAGATTTCAAAATAGAAATTCAAAAGCCCTTAATGATTTCATTGTTAATCTCAGCACTCATATTTGTTTTAGCGGAAGTACGAGAAGTTCCTTACATGATTTTATTGACTGCCAGTATCTATTCGATTACTGCCAATTTTGCTATTTTATTGCGTTTGAAGCGGACCAATGTTAAACTTTCAGGAGGTTCCATTGCGCATATAGGTGTAGGATTGATGTTGATTGGGATTCTCTTTTCTTCTGGATACAGTAAAATTCTTTCTAAAAACAATACAGGATTGCTCTACAGTAATGAGTTTCCCGATGAGATTAATATGAATAATCTATTGCTCTTTTTGAATGAACCGCGGGAGATGGGTGATTATTCGCTGGTGTATAAAGGCATGCGAAAAAAGACCACGGATTTGGGATATGTTGATGCCAATTTACTCACGGAAACAGACAATCCATTGATTTTGGAGGCCACTGATGATATTTATGTTGCCTCAGGATTGAGGGCATCTAAGGGAGATCAGGTTCGTATTACCAATAATGAAAACTCGTATTTTGAAGTATTGTATGACAAGGGCAATGGCGATCATTTTGCGTTGTACCCACGCGTGCAGTTGAATGATCAAATGGGCACCGTTTACTCACCTGACATCAGTAGAACCCTTACTGCAGACATGTACACTCATGTAAGAACGTTCCCTGACCCGGCTCAGGAAACCGACTGGGGAGAGGTTCAAGAGTACCAAGTGGCGGTTGGGGATGACTTTTTTATTAATGATTATGTCGCAACATTTAAAAAAATGGAACGGGTTGAGCAAGTAGAGGGAGTGACATTGATGAAAAACGATATCGCGGTAAAAGCCGTTATTGAGATACAAGGAGAATTTCAAAATTACCTAGCTGCTCCGATTTATTTGATCAAAGATCAGATGGCGGGCAAAATACCTGCTACCGTCTATGATCTAGCGGCACGAATTACTGTTGAGTCCATAGATCCTGAAACAGACAGTTTCACTTTTGGGGTGCAACGGACTCAAAAAGATTGGATCATCATGGAGGCAGTAGAAAAGCCCTTTATCAACTTGCTTTGGATCGGTGCTTTATTACTGTGCTTTGGATTTTTTATTGCTATTTTACGTAGATATGAAGAGTTCATGATTTTTCGTAACAAAGGATTGGAGTCCTAAAAAAGAGACAATGTGTCCTTAAGAATAGCTATTATTGGAGGTGGAAATGTAGCTACCCATTTTTTTAAGTCACTTGGTGAGAGAGGTGTCCAAAAAATTTTTGTGCGAAAAAAAGAAGAAAATTCACACCTCCCTTTGGCGCTTTTATCCGAGTCCAAAGACTTAAGAACATTAGACTTAGCCATAATTATCATCGCTGTATCGGATGATCAAATTATAAATGTGATGACTAACTACCATTTTGATCCGGATCAGATCATTATTCATACTGCAGGATCTGTGGACATGGATGTAATCCATCAAAAGCACGCAAAATGTGGCGTGCTTTACCCGTTAATGACGCTTTCCAAAGAAGATATTATTGATTACGAGCAAATGCCCTTATTAATTGAGGGAAGTGAGGAATCTGTTTTGTTGATCACCCAACTGGCTGAAAGTATCAGTCAACGTGTGGCTTATTTTGATTCTCAAAATCGAAAAATCATTCATTTGGCCGCTGTCATTGCCAATAATTTCACCACTTCACTTCTTTTGGACGTAGAAAAGATTCTTAAAAAACATCAATTGGATAAGCATTTACTGGTACCTCTTATGGAACAGACCATATATAAAGCCTTCAACTTGGGCGGTGCAAAATCTATGACTGGGCCCGCGGTAAGAAAGGATCAGAAGATCATAGATGTGCAGTTAGGTTTATTAAATCAGGATCCTGAAATACTCGATTTATATCAATTTTTCACCCATCGCATTCAAAAAATTAAAAGTGCGTCATCTGATAGCTGATATCAAAGGTTTTACCAAAGCCATTAGAATTCCCCATCTTTTTGGTATTTTAGTTGTGCAATTCTTAACGGCATCCTATCTCATTAAGGTCCCAAATGAGGTGGTTTTAAGTTGGGAATTTATCTTGCTAACCGCTTCAATTACGATGCTTGCCGCAGCAGGATATTTGATCAATGATTATTATGATCAAAAGATTGATTTAATCAATCGACCAGATCGGGTCGTCGTGGGCATACATCTGCGTCGTCGTCGTGCATTGGCAGCACACATGGGCTCATCAATTTTAGCGATTATGATTGGTTTATGGATAGACCAGTGGCTGGGGCTTTTTAATTTTTTTGCTTCTTTTATGTTATGGCTCCATAGTAACTATTTCAGGAGAGTACTGCTGTTGGGGAATATTATGGTGGCCCTAATGCATGTCATGATCATCTTGGTGGTTGCTATGTATTTTCAAGCCTACAACACCTATTTATTGGCCTATTCTTTGTTCACTTTTGTAGCTATTTTTATCCGAGAAGTCGTAAAGGATCTTAGGGGGGTAAAGGGTGATGCCGTCCATGGAGCGGAAACTATTTCG
Source organism: Flammeovirgaceae bacterium UBA4465 (assembly GCA_905182375.1). Classification (GTDB taxonomy): domain Bacteria; phylum Bacteroidota; class Bacteroidia; order Cytophagales; family Cyclobacteriaceae; genus UBA4465. The sequence goes on along the minus strand of CAJJBF010000001.1, from coordinate 317,414 downwards.
GTAACCTGGGGGATTAGAACGGCTAAAAAACTTATTTATCTATCTATTTTCTGTGGTATTATTTTCATGATATATTTTTTGGAAGGTGCGCTTCCCACGAATTCAGGCATCTATTTTTTAGCTTTATTACCTTTTTTGGGTTGGTTTATCTATCGAATCCACACAGCCGATACCCAATCACATTATCGAACCCTGAAAAAGAGTATTGATTGGATCATTTTATCTGGTATCTTAAGTATATTTTTACTTCATGAATAAGTGTAGCATTGCCATTTTTGCTTCAGGGGAGGGGTCTAATGCGGAAAATATTATTAACTATTTCAAAGGCAATGACGCTGTTAATGTGGTGCTTATTGTCTCTAACAGAGCAGGTGCCGGAGTGCTCCAACGTGCTGAGAAACTAGAAGTGCCCCATTTACTTTCTCAACGAGAGGAATTAAATAATCCAACATTTCTGCTCTTATTGGAGCAGCAAAAAATTGACCTGATCGTTTTAGCTGGATTTTTTTTGAAAATCCCTACCTACTTAATTGCCGCTTTTTCTGATCGGATCATCAATATACATCCTGCTTTGCTCCCCAAATATGGAGGCAAAGGTATGTATGGTGATCAGGTTCATAGGTCTGTTTTGTTAAATAAAGAGCGTCAATCAGGGATTACCATTCATTTGGTTAACGAGCATTATGATGAAGGTAAAATACTTTTCCAAAAAAGTTGTGAAGTCATGACGGATGATGAGATCAGGGATTTGGCCGAAAGAATTCATCAACTTGAATATCAATATTTTCCTAAAATCATAGAAGATTATATTAATAGATTCTGATCTCTTTTTAATTGTGTTTACTTTTGCATTTTAGAAAAATGATTCATGCAAAACTGCACCATAAAATCTGCCCTAATTTCGGTTTACAATAAAGAGGGACTCGAACCCATCGTTAAAAAATTATCTCGCCTAGGCGTAGAGATATATTCTACCGGCGGCACCTATGCTTTCATTGATCAATTGGGCATAAAAGCGACGTTAGTCGAGGATGTGACAGAATACCCATCTATTTTCGGAGGGAGGGTCAAAACCTTACATCCTAAAATTTTTGGAGGCATATTGAACAGAAGAACAGATGCTGGAGATGCTGTGGAGAAAAAGAAATATAATATCCCAGATATTGACTTAGTGATTGTAGACCTTTATCCTTTTGAGGAAACGGTTGCTTCTGGGGGAACTATGGAGGAAATTATCGAGAAAATAGACATCGGGGGCATTGCCTTGATCCGAGGAGCAGCTAAAAACTTCACTGATGTGCTGATTATCTCCTCTAGAAATTATTATGGGGCATTTTTAGACTTGCTTGAGAAGGGCGATGGCCTGACGACGGTGGAACAAAGAAAATCATTTGCATTACAAGCTTTCCATGTTTCCTCTCATTATGATACGGCCATTTTTAATTTTATGAATGGATCCAAGGAGTTGCCCGTGCACAAAGTCAGCTATGAGCAAAAAAAATCTTTAAGATACGGTGAAAACCCACATCAAGAAGGAGTTTTCTACGGGGATTTAAATACCTATTTTAATCAATTGGGAGGTAAGGATATTTCTTATAATAATTTAATAGATATTGAAGCTGCGGTCCAAATCATTGCTGAATTTGATGAAGAACTAGCTTTTGGCATTTTAAAGCATAACAATGCTTGTGGCTTTGCCGTAGACTCAAATGCGAAAGCAGCATATCTTAAGGCGTATCAAACGGATAGTACTTCGGCCTTTGGGGGAATTTTAGTTTGTAATAAAGAAATAGACCTGTCCGCGGCCAAAGAAATTCATAAACTATTTTTTGAAATCATTATAGCGCCTTCCTATGCCAAAGAGGCCTTGAAATTGCTACAACAAAAAGCAAACAGGATTATCCTTGTTCAGAAAAAAAGTTTTGAGGGTAAAGAGCAATTCAAATCTTTGTTAAATGGTATCGTTATTCAGGATTATAACGGTGCAACGGATCAGTTAAGTGATTTGAAGAGTGTAACTCAAAGGAAGCCTTCGCAAGCAGAAATTGACAACTTACTTTTTGCATCAAAGTTGTGCAAGCATTCCAAATCAAATACGATTGTGTTGACCAATAATCATCAGTTATTGGCCAGCGGTGTAGGTCAGACCTCCCGAGTAGATGCCTTAGAGCAGGCGATTGCAAAGGCAAAGAAGTTTGGATTTGATTTACATGGAGCGGTGATGGCCTCTGATGCCTTTTTTCCATTTCCAGACTGCGTAGAAATAGCTGGAGTTGCAGGTATTACCGCCATCATTCAACCGGGAGGGTCTATAAAAGATCAGTTATCCATTGATATGTGTGATCAGAAAAATTTAGCAATGGTCTTTAGTGGACGTCGTCATTTTAAACATTAGATCTAGATTTAAAAAGATTGATTATATTGTGACAAATAAATTCGTGGAGTAATAATAATATGGGCATTTTTGACTTTTTTTCTAGTGATATAGCCATTGATTTGGGAACGGCTAATACTTTAATTATCCACAAAGGTAAGGTAGTGGTAGATGAACCCTCCATTATTGCCATTGACATGGAGACCAATAAAGTATTGGCTATTGGCCGTGAAGCGATGCAGATGCATGAGAAAACCCATCATAACATAAAGACCATAAGACCTTTGAAAGATGGTGTTATTGCAGATTTTCATGCGGCGGAGCACATGATTCGTGGAATGATCAAGATGATAGATAAAGATAAAAAAAGATGGTTCCCCACCTCCCATAGAATGGTCATTTGTATTCCCTCTGGTATCACAGAGGTAGAAAAAAGAGCGGTTCGAGATTCTGCAGAACATGCTGGTGCAAAGGAAGTTTATATGATTCATGAACCCATTGCTGCCGCCATTGGAATTGGCATTAACATAAGTCAACCGATCGGATCAATGATTGTTGATATCGGTGGTGGGACTACAGAAATTGCGGTCATTGCACTTTCAGGAATCGTGGCTGACCAATCAATACGCGTGGCCGGAGATTCTTTTACCAAAGATATCTTAGACTACATGCGAAGACAGCATAATTTATTAATTGGTGAGCGTACTGCAGAGCGAGTGAAAATCGAGATAGGTTCTGCCTTAACGGAGTTAGATGATGGACCGGAAGATTTTGAGGTCAGAGGGAGGGATCTGATGACAGGAATTCCTAAAGTAATAAAAATATCTTATCCCGAGATAGCTTTTGCTATCGATAAGTCAGTCTCTAAAATTGAAGAGGCCGTATTAAAAGCGCTTGAAATATCTCCACCAGAACTTTCTGCAGATATATATGAAAACGGAATTTATTTAACGGGAGGGGGTGCGATGCTGCGTGGTTTAGATAAGCGACTATCACTCAAAACCAAATTACGAATTCATATTGCTGAAGATCCGCTGAGGGCAGTAGTTAGGGGAACAGGTTTAGCCCTCAATGAGCTCGAAAATTATAAACCCGTATTAATGACTTAAATGCAGCAATTATTTGCCTTTTTATTTCGTAGTCGGGTTTTAGGATTTTTTCTTTTTTTGGAGTTGATTTCATTTTGGCTCATTTTTTCATATAATAACCTTTACAATTCATATCTATTTAATACCTCTAATAAATTTGTGGGTTCCGTCCTTGAAACGAATCATAATATTGATCAGTACTTTCAATTGGATGAAATTAATGAGAAACTTCTTGCCGAAAATGCATTATTGAGAGAAGAATTATCAAAAAAAAACTTAGGTATGATGGGCTACGATACACTCAAAGGGAATGCCCATGTGATTCCAGCGCGCGTAATAAATAATGAGTTTCGAAAACCGGAAAATTACCTGACCCTAGACAAGGGATCCTTATCTCAAATTGAACCGGGTATGGCAGTCATTTCAAGAGAGGGAGTGGTGGGGATCATTAAGTCGGTCAGCAGTCATTTTTCTACGGTCGCTTCCATTTTGAACCGAAAATTAATGACTTCCAGTCAGCTCAATAAGACGAATACTTTGTGTACGGTCCAATGGAACTTAGAGGGTCCTTTGGTGGCAGACGTAAAATATATTCCTCGCCATATCAATATAGGCATTGGAGATACGATAAGTACCTCAGGCTATAATGCAGTTTTTCCTGCAGAAATTATGTTAGGCACTATTGTTTCCTATCAATTACCCGATGAGTCTCCTTTTTATGTTGCCAAGATTAAATTATCTTCAGATTTATCATCGATAGATGCTGTTTATGTGATAAGAAATCCATTAAAAGGGGAGATGGATAGTTTACAAACTGTTTTATGAATAGAGTCAGTTGGAAATTGTTAACGTTTTATTTTGTGGGATATGTCATCTTGCAAATACCATTACTGCATAAATTTGTATTGTTCAACGTAGCCTTTAGCTTTTTCTACTTGGGATTTTTAGTCTTTTTTCCTTTGGGACAAAATCCTATATTAAGGTTGATGGTAGGTTTTTTAACAGGTTTATACATTGATCTTTTTTCCAATACGCCCGGCCTTCATGCAAGTGTATGCACTTTCATCATGCTTTTTAGAGATACTTGGTTAAGGGCTATTTTAGAACATCAAAAAGGAGTTTTAGATATAAATATTTATATCTTAAAAATGAGAGGGGTATGGCTTTACATTTTGCCCCTTATTTTCATTCATCACCTTATGATATTTTGGATTAATTATGGCAGTTGGATGGGTTTATTTATGACATTTGACCAAATTTCGGCCAGTACTATTTTTTCTCTTCTGAGCATTTTACTCATTAATTTGGTTATTTCTAAAAAGCCAATTCGGATATGAAAAGTCGGATTTTAGGCATAAAATTTTTTGTGATTATTACCATTTCTGTACTTTCCATCAGATTATTTAGTATTCAAATTATGGATACAGATTATCAAGAAATTGCCAATCGTAATGTAATTCAAAAAGGCATTGAATATCCCTACAGAGGTCTTGTATTTGACAGAAACGGGAAGCTTTTGTTGTATAATGATCCTGTTTTTGATTTAATGATCACGCCTAAAAATGTAGATTTATCAGATTCATTGTTGATTAAAAAATTACTGTTCATTACGCAAAGGGAGTTTGACCAGGCCTACCTAAAGGCAAGATCTTTCTCTAGACATTTGCCCTCAATCTTTTATAAACAGTTGTCCAATGAAAAATTCGCCGCATTCCAAGATAGGATGAGAGATTTGGAAGGATTTAATATCAACTCAAGAACTACACGGGGTTACGCTGAAATAGGATTGGCAAATATATTAGGTTACGTGGGAGAGGTGACCCAAAATCAGTTAAATAGGGATACTACGGGCTATTATAAGTCTGGCGATAATATAGGGATCACGGGGATTGAAAAAACTTATGAAAAATCAATAAGAGGATTGAGAGGGGTTAAATACCGTAATGTAGATGTACAAGGGATCAATATGGGTTCCTTCGAGAATGGAGCTTATGATACTTTGCCTCAACCAGGACAGAATCTGGTACTGACCATAGATGGAGCACTTCAGAAATATGCAGAGAGACTTATGGAGGGGAAAATAGGGAGTCTGGTGGCCATAGATCCTTCGTCTGGCGAAATACTCGCCTTGGTTTCAGCTCCATCTTATGATCCTTCATTGCTTTCAGGTAGGGGATTTTCTCAGAACTTTGTAACTATTCAGAGGGACTCGCTGAAACCTTTATTCAACCGTCCTTTACAGGCCATGTATCCGCCGGGATCGATGTTTAAGACTATTCAAGCGTTGATTGCGTTAGAACAAGATCAGGTGCAGGCGGATGAAATTATTACTGTGAATGGCAAACTCATTGGCGATCACGCGCCACCCGGTAAATACGATATGGAGCGTGCGATTACTAAATCTTCAAATAATTATTTCTTTAAAGTCTTTCGCAGGGTCATTCAGCAAGGGGAGCATCTGAGTCCATTTATTGATAGTAGAATGGGTTATAATAAGTGGCGGGATTATGTTTTGCAGTTTGGTTTTGGTAAGATACTGGATATAGATCTTCCCAATGAGAAAGCAGGTTTTGTTCCAAGTTTGGAATTTTATGACAAAATTTATGGGAAGGAAAGGTGGAAGTTTTCTAATATTTATTCTTTGAGCATCGGTCAGGGAGAACTTTTGGTAACCCCCCTTCAAATGGCTAATCTGGGCGTAATATTGGCCAATAGAGGGTATTATTTTACCCCACATTTGGTCAGAAAAGTAGGTGCTGAAAGTTTAGATTTTAGTCAAAAGAGTTTCATAGAAATAGATACGGGGCATTTTGAGAGTATATTAGAAGGAATGCAGGCATTGGTATCTGTACCTGGATCAAGGGCATATATACCTGATTTAGTTTTTTGTGGTAAAACTAGTACAGTTGAAAACCCGCAGGGTTTGGATCATTCGGGATTCATGGGCTTTGCTCCTAGGAATAATCCAAAAATAGCCATTGCGGTCTATGTAGAAAATGCGGGCTGGGGAGCACGTGCGGCATTGTCAACAGCTAGTTTGGCTATTGAAAAGTATTTAAACGGGTCAGTTAAAAAGAAATGGCTTGAGAACTATGTTTTAAAAGGGGATTTTCAAGATGCGAAGCCAGAATAGATACCAAATAGATACCTTATCCGTGGTTTATTTTTTATCACTTGTTATGCTAGGGTGGATTAATATATATGCTGCAGACTATGATCTGGATGGGAATACCCCATTTTTTGATTTAAATCAAAGTTCAACAAGGCAACTTATTTGGATTGGGGCTTCTTTCTTATTGATTGCAGTCATTTTTATTTTGGATTATCGGTTTTACGATTCATTTGGTTATGTAATTTGGGGTGTATCCGTTTTTTTTCTTTTGGCCGTATTATTTTTCGGCAAAGAAGTTGCAGGTTCAACCTCTTGGTTTGAGATTGGATTCATAAAAATCCAACCATCTGAGTTTGCTAAAATTGCTACGGCTATCGGGTTGGCAAAATACCTTAGTTCACAGAATGTTGGAGTATCTTATAAGTATAAGTTGGGCATTTCTGCATTTTTATTTTCAATTCCGATGGGGCTCATTATTATGCAAGGGGACTTGGGAACCGCGATGGTGTTTGGAAGTTTGATCCTGGTCTTATTCAGAGAAGGCCTTTCTGCAAAGCTATTGTTTTTCTCTTTCTATGCAGTTCTATTGTTCTTATTAACTCTTTTGATAGATCAATGGATACTACTTTTTATGGTACTTGCCTTGTTTTTGATAGGCTTAGGATTATTCATAAAGAATAGAAAAGCCCTCATTTTTATATTTTGGTTATCTATATTAAGTTGTGGGTTAATTAAGAGTGTTGATTTTGTATTGAATCAAGTACTTAAGGAGCATCAGCAACTGAGGGTCATGTCCCTGATCAATCCAAATGCAGACCCACTCGGGATCGGATGGAATGTGATGCAATCTAAAATAGCAATTGGTTCGGGCGGTTTTATGGGTAAAGGTTTTTTGAAAGGGACGCAAACTAAATTTGATTTTGTGCCTGCCCAAACTACGGATTTCATTTTTTGTACCGTAGGAGAAGAACAGGGGTGGTTAGGAGCGACTTTAATTATGATATTGTTTGGGGCTTTCTTTTTGCGGCTATTGACGATAGCGGAACGCCAAAAATCGAGGTTTGTAAGAATTTATGGTTACTCAGTGGTATCCATAATGTTTTTTCATTTCGCTATAAATATAGCCATGACCATTGGTTTATTCCCGGTTATAGGGATACCACTTCCTTTTTTCAGTTATGGGGGATCGAGTCTTTTGACTTTTACCATGTTACTCTTTATTCTCCTTAAGCTGGACAGTCAAAGAATGGAACAATTAGAGCATTGATTAGCGAAATTTTCTGAAGATGATTTTTAATAGTTCCTTTACAATTTCAGCATTCATATCCCATTGATATTCCTTAGCATCATTTCGGATCAAATGCTCCACAGCGGCATCAAAATTTTCTAAGTGCTCAATTTTTGTGATGGTGGCTTTAAATTTCTCATCACTGTCTCCAAATAATTCTTTCACAAACATATACTGATGATTGATTGAAATATTAGACAAAATACTGGTAATCCGTTCTTCCTGATGGGTGTCTGCTATCGTTTTGGTTTCAGATTGGAATTGCTCATTGATAGTTTCAAAGTCTAACTTTGATAATTCAGGTTCTTTCCTGTAGCCTAAGTCACCGTTGAGGTCTTCTGGTGTACTTGCAGCATCTTTCTTATTTTTATAAACTTCAATGATGGGATCTTCTAATGGGAAATCATCAAGTTCATCTTGTTTTCCAGCGCCTGGATCAATTTCATCTAAAGTTTGAAATTGATCCATTGAGACATCCTTATCAGTTTCCAAAGAAAAGTCACTTGTTGATCTTTCTAATTCATTATTTTCAAAATCATCGTTTTTTGTTGCGCCCTGCTCACGGATTGATAAAGTGTCGTCACTAGATGAAGGGGTTTCCGACGGATCTACCTTTTCAAGAGAGTCCTCGGAAACCCCTTCATCTAGTGGCGCTTTAGCGGCTTCAGAGAGGGTTTCCTTATCATCTGGCTGATCTGAGGTAGATTGATTGCTACTTGTTGAGCGTGCTACTAGATCTTCATTTTCTGGACTGGGCGGGTCTTTTTTCATCTCTGCCTCGGGATCATCTTGCACTTTTGAGGCCATTTCTACCTCATGAGGGCTCGCTGATTCGGTTTCAGGAGCACTTTTTTCAATAACTACTTCTGATGGTGGATCACTACCTTTTGGGTCTGAGCGGTCTTCAGCGCTGTCCATTTGATGGATGGTTTCTTGTATTTTATCTTGAACATCGTCATGCCCGCCAGAAAGCTCTCTGATGATTAAATGTCGTTCATTATTTTTTTTAATGGATGGACTAATCTCGAATAATTCTTGTTTTTCTATAATGAGAATTTCGGATAGCTGCTCAATAAGCTGATGCTTATCAAGGGTTTCTTTTTCAAAAAAAGCAACGGCGTGCTTTTTTAGGTGTTTGAGTTCATGTATGTCAAAGTCATTCAGAAAATCTAATATTAAGGATTTATAAAACACTAAGTATTTTGCAAACTGTGGAACCAATTTTTTAGTTTTGAGTAATTCTGGTTTTTTTTTGATTTCATTATCTAAGTAGGTTGCAGGATCGAAATTGAGAATAATAAGATCTTCGACTGCTTTTTCGATGATAGGTTTGAGATTTTCAGCATTGATAAAAATATTTTGGGAAAGAATATTCATGAACTTCGAAATCATTACTTTCACTTCTGTTGCATGATAATCAAAATAAGGGCTTTCAATCCTTTGCATCTCTTCTTGCCAGCGTTCGAAGAGAGATTTAATGATGAATAGATTTAACTGTTTGATAGGTGAGATATATAGAATTTCTTTACCTGTGAGCTTTTCTTTTTCATTGAATGCCTGCGCAATCAGTTGCTCCGAAAAAACAGTTTTATATTGACTGATAAAGGATGAGTTTAATTTTTCTTGTATCATAAGGGCATCAAAAAATGCTAAGTCTAATAATTCTAGTGCTAGGTAAAGCTATTGATTAGGAGGATAAAAATGAAAGCCTAAAGATTATTTTATAGTATAGCATGAATTTCTTACTAGGATAATTAAAATGAAAGTATGCCAATCTTCAAAATTTTTAATGGTTGCTCACATTTTAAAATTATTTTGCATGATATCTTTAAATCAGTTTTAAAGATGAAGATGATTGAATGCATTAGGCATGAAATATATTTAAGGTAAGTCATTTTTAAAAAGAGCCAAATTATTTTATAATGGGACAAATTGAAGTGATATGTGGGCCCATGTTTGCAGGTAAAACGGAAGCCCTTATTGGAAGATTAACTGAGGCTTCAAAGAGGGGAGCCCGTGTCCAAATTTTCAAACCACTGTTAGATAATCGGTATGCTGAAGAGGTAATTATGTCACATAATTCAAACAGCTTGCCCGCTTTGCCTGTGCGCAAGGCCAAGGACATCCTGAGTAAAATTAACTATTGTGATGTCGTGGGTATTGATGAGGTTCAGTTTTTTGATGATGGACTTATCAACAGTGTCAATATTTTGGCCAATCAAGGGAAGCGTTTAGTCCTCTCAGGCTTAGATATGGATTATCTTGGCAAACCTTTTGATTTAGTTGCCCGTCTCATGAGCATAGCCGAATATGTCACTAAATTACAGGGGATATGTACGCAATGCGGAGCTGCCGCTTTTTTTTCACATAGATTATCGAAGTCCAAACGGAAAATATTGCTTGGAGAGCGAAAAGAGTATGAAGTATTGTGCAGAGCATGTTTTTATGATTAGAAAGAGCATTTATTTCGTTATTGCTTTAATGGCATTTTCTCAAACCTCCTTGCTGGCACAGCAGATGGCTGTAGGATCTTGGGAGAGTCATTTTAGTTATGCTGAAGGACGCCATCTTGCCCTTGGGAATGGCATAGTGTTTTGTGCTACTGCTCATGGACTTTTCAGTGTGAAGGAGAATATTGTGGAAGTCATGGATAAAAATAGGGGACTTTCTGGCGTCAGTATTTCAGCGCTAAATTTTTTCGATGAGGCACAGTTATTAGTGATTGGTTACGAAGAGGGCATCATTGATCTGGTTTATACGGATCACATAGTTTCGATTCAAACGATAAGTAATATCGAAATGATTACTTCAAAAGCGATCAATGATTTTGTGAGTCAAGGAAATCATATTTATCTTTCTACCGATATGGGCATCGCCTTACTTGATTTGACTACTGAGGAGATCAGCGATTTTTATAGTGAAATTGGGCCTAATGGAGGGGTGGTGTCTGTTCAGGATTTATTTTTGCGTAATGATAGTTTGTTTGCTGTATCAAGCGAAGGCATTATGGTGGCGGATTTAAATACAAATCTTTTTGATTTTAATAATTGGGTTTTTTACCCAGAAACATCGATTCTTAAATCGATGAGTATATTTGAGCTCTCGGATGGTCTAGCGGGTTTAAATGAAGATTATTTATTTATGAAATCCAATGAGGTATGGGATACCTTGTTGCTCTTGCCAGAAGTAATGAATCAAGTGATTTCCACGAATCAAAACACCTATTTTTTATCAGATCAAGGGATTTATGAAATGGTAGAGAGAGTCGTTGTGCCCTTAATACAAGAGCGCTTTAGTTCGGGTCATGACCTCATAGTGAATGGAGAAGAATTTTGGATTGCTGATGGAGATTTGGGTTTGATCCATATCACTAAAGATATGGATCAACAGGTGAGACCCAATGGTCCTATATACGATAACATATCAGGAATGGATATCATTGGAGACGATTTATATGTCTTTCATGCCCCTGCCAGATACATCATTGACTGAAACTATAGAGGGTTATTCCGTATTTAGCGGAGATCAATGGGAAGTGCACGAGATTGAGGGCTTCAATAATATTTCAGGGGCAGTACAGTTTAGGGGTCAGTTGTTTTTATCCTCTCATGGACAGGGCCTGTATGATTATGCGGCTGCAAAACTACTTACCGATCCAGAATTAAAAAATGCTTGGATTACCGACATGTGGTCTACGGATGATTTTTTATGGTTTACTAATTATATGAGTCATGTACCTTTAGGCAGCTTTGATGGAGAAAGCCTTTCTTTTTTATCTAGCGATCAATTGGGGACTACTACCCCGTTGTCCTTAAATGGTTCATCCGAAAATGTATTATGGATTAAAAATAGTTCCATTGAGGGTTATGGAGTTATAGCTTTTGATCCTTCAAAAAATTTAATTTGGGGGGTGGGGCCTTCATCGAATACCCCCTCAACTGTCGTCAATGATATTGAAGTGAATCGAGATGATGAGCTTTGGATGGCAACGAAAGGGGGCCCGGCTTATTTTACAGATGCCTCTTTCATTTCCGAAGAAGCGCAAGCTTATGTACCTTATTTTGAGAATGAGGTCTTATTTGAAGATGAAAATGTTACTGCGGTGGCATTTGATGGTGGAGATCGATTGTGGTTGGGTAGCGAACGAGGTTTATGGGCCTTTAGCAAAACACTTCAGACGCAGAGGCATCATTTTACAAGTGAAAATTCATTTTTACCTTCAAATACGATTTTGGAATTAGCTTATGATGGTCAATCAGGCGTTCTCTTCGTATTAACGGAAGAGGGCTTAGTCTCTTACCAAACCAATTCATCAGCACCTCTATCATCAAACAGTCAGGTTACCATCTATCCCAATCCCATTACGGCTAGTTATGACGGAGATCTGATTATTTCTGGGATCGTTGGGGATGCCTTGATAAAGTTTGCTACGATTGAGGGTACAATTTTATATGAGACCCAAGCCAATGGAAGTACGGCCTCTTGGGATTTGATAAAGTTTAATGGGGAGCGGTTATTAAATGGAATCTATTTGGTCTTTGTTACAGACTTAAATGGGTTGGAAAAATGGGTTGGAAAATTTGCTATTGTGAGATGATCATCAAAACAGAGGGTATCGTGATCAATTATATTAAGTACAAGGAGTCATCTATCATCATCAAAATATTGACCCAGGAGTATGGGTTTCAATCTTTTATACTTAATGGAGTCCGAAGTGTAAGATCAAAAAAGAGCATAGGTTTTTTTCAGTCTTTAAATGTACTTGAGTTGGTAGCTTATAAATCTCCTAAAGCAGACCTTTATCGGCTCAATGAGTTTAAAATTCTTCATCTGACCCCCTCTTTTCAGATTAATTTAAAAAAAAGTGCCATGGTGATGTTTTGTACCGAACTTCTGAGCAAAACCTTATTTCATGAACGAAGTGAGAATCGGGACCTGTATCAGTTCTTAAAGAATGAAATTATTATTTTTAATGGATTAAAAGAGGGCTTTGAGTCTTTTCATGTTTATTTCTCAATAAAATATGCCAGATATTTAGGTTTTTTTATTCAGTCAGTTGAGCGTTTACTCCCCTTTAAGGAGAATTTAAGTTCACCACTTTATATATATTTGAATAATATTATCCGATCGGAATGCTACACCAGCGAGCCGACTACTGGAATGTTAAGAAGTACGGCATTAAAACACATTATTAATTACTATAGTCTTCATGTGGAAAATTTTGGTGAGATTAAGTCATTGAAGGTTTTGTCTCAAGTTTTCAAGTGAAAGTTCCAATCCAATTATTAAAATAACAGCAATTAATTGACTATTCGACGGGTACGATATATCATTTTTTTACGTGATGTTTTAATACTATCGGTATCAGCATTTGGGGGACCTCAAGCTCATATTGCTATGTTTTTGGATATGCTGGTCAAAAAGCGGGCTTATTTATCAGAAACGGATTTGATTGAGCTTTTTGCCTTGTGTCAAATTTTACCTGGCCCTACTTCTACACAAACAATAACGGCGTTGGGTTATAAGATAGGGGGATCTAAATTGGCTTATTTAACGCTTTTGGTTTGGGCATTGCCGGCAGTGTTATTGATGATGGCGGCGGCGCTAACCGTTGATGTTTTTAATGATCAAAATATATCTTTAGAATTTTTGAGATATGTTCAGCCTATGGCGGTGGGGATTGTTGCTTATTCGGCCTATCGAATTTCAAGTAGTGTGGTTTCGAGTACCGAAGGTTATCTCTTGATGGCTTTTGCGGCAGTTTGTTCCTTTTATTTACGCTCGCCGTATGCGTTTCCAGTCTTATTATTGTTGGGAGGTTTTATAACGGCTTTTAAATACAAACAGCAACCCGAGTCTGAAAAATTACCATTGAATATTAATTGGACTCATTTTATTACATGGGCTGCGGTCTTATCAGTAGCGGGAATATTTGGCACATTTTTTAATTTTCTTCCTGTTAAAATTTTCGAAAATTTTTACCGTAATGGGTCTTTAATTTTTGGTGGAGGTCAAGTCCTCATTCCTTTGCTCTTTACGGAATTGGTGGAATTTAAAGAGTGGCTTACCTCCGAAGAGTTTATTTCTGGTTACGCCCTTGTTCAAGCAGTGCCAGGACCTACATTTTCTTTTGCCGCTTATTTGGGTGCCCTGATTATGTCTGATTGGGGTACGGGAGGACAAATTCTAGGAGGCCTACTTGCAGCAGCTGGTATTTTTTTGCCGGGTACTTTTCTGATTTTCTTTGTTTCAAAGTTTTGGGAAGATATCAAAAGATATCGAATGATTAAAGCTTCTTTGGAGGGAATTAATGCAGTCAGTTCAGGTTTGGTAATCGCAGCGACCCTCTACTTGTTAGAACCCATTCCTATTTCAGGAACAAATTATGGGTTAATTTTAGGTACGTTTGGGACCTTATTCTTTACTAAAATCCCAGCGCCCTTTGTGATTTTTTCTGGGTTAATCATGGGATTTGTCATCAGCTAAAGATTAAGAAGCCTTGATCAGTTATCCGTCTTAATCTTCTATTTTTTCAAAATCAAACTCCTCCAAAAACTTTTGTGCTTGTTCAACATTTTGAAAGTTAAACATTTTGGTATCTCCTTTATTACTAAAGATCTCAATTTTAACGGCTTCTACTTCTTTATTATTGGCCAGTGGGTTGGATATCAATCGGGCCGTATCAGACGCATTTTCTTTGACCTTAAAAGTTAGGGCAATTGTTTTTCTTTTAACCCTTCCGCAATAAGAGCAATTATATTCCTGATTGACGCTTCCATCCCAAAATTCTGTAGCTTCTTCGGCTACTTCTTCTTTGATGAGACGCAGAGTTTGGAAGCCGCAATTATCACATTCATGTGCATTCAAATGACCTTTGTACTTTTCAATATGTGTATCACCTGATGCTTCATCAATCCAGACATCGTAATCCACTGAAAAAACATTTTCTTCAGCCTGCATACCTTCATCGAGGTAAACATCCTCTTCCTCCTCACTGAGTAACTTCATTTTATTACCTGTTTTAGGATTTATACGTGGAGTATATCTCAATTTATCAAGTCTCGCCCTGATTTTCCCGGGATAATAGTAGGTAAATATAAGATGAGCGATGTACCCATATAAGGTTCCAAAACAAACACCCATGAAGGCTCTAATGATGAACCAAGGGAAGGGCGTTCTAATGACAATTTCTTCTTGTTGAATGTTAACCAAACAAAAAATAGCTACCGCGATCATGAATTGGGAAAAGCGAAGCACTTTTATTTCAGAAGCACTGGCAAGATCAAATTTTGCCTTCATGGATTTTTTAGAATTGTATCGGATCCAATAGATGACAACAGATAAAACCGAAATAACTAGAAGGGCTATAATCAGCACTTGCATGATTTCTGCCCAAAGGGTTAAAAAGTTTAGTTCACTATCTTGAATGTTCA
Source organism: Flammeovirgaceae bacterium UBA4465 (assembly GCA_905182375.1). Lineage (GTDB taxonomy): Bacteria > Bacteroidota > Bacteroidia > Cytophagales > Cyclobacteriaceae > UBA4465. Next base: position 302,119 of record CAJJBF010000001.1, on the reverse strand, counting down.
TTGTTTTATTTTTAGAATGAGGTAAAACTAATATAAATTCATTGAAAAACAGATGTCAAGATTAAAGAAATGCTGAATTTCACTTGAAATGAAACCAAACAGATCTTTCTACAAGGAGTGAACAACCTTAAAACAGGCATAGATGGGGGGCTATTAAATTGCTCTTAGGACAAATATCAGAGGTTATGCTCAATAGGAAATAAGTGGATCAACTTGATCAAATAAGGCCTTAGCGTGCATGAAAATTTCATCTCCATTGTTATAAACAGGATAAAAACCTTCACTTTTCCAAATTCGACGTCCAATGTAAGCCTTTATTAAAAGTTGCATTCGTTCTTTTGAAAGTTCAAATTGAGAGGTATTAAAGGCGACACCATTCTTATCGGCTTGCAATTGGATTTCTCTCAACTGCTGTGTGCTTATTTGATAATCAGAGATAAATTTTTGTAATCCCAATTCTTTTAAATATTTTTCATTAGCCGTAGCATAGGACAAGGCATATTCGGCGAGGGTGTTTGACGTAAATAATGCATTCAAATAGGCACTATTATGACTGGTGTCGTAGGCCACAAAATAATCTGGGACAATGCCCCCGCCTCCATAAACCGTTCTACCGTTTTCGGTTTGATAAATCAAGGTATCATTGATTTGCATACTGTCCTTCACGAACATCTCACCATTGGCAAACCGTTCATAATATTCTTCTCGGTATTCGGTTGGCGTATTTTCATAAGGCTTTTGAATGCACCGACCGCTGGGGGTATAGTATCTTGAGACGGTTAATCTTAATTGACTGCCATCTCCAAGATCAATAGGCATTTGAACCAGCCCTTTACCAAAAGTTCGACGCCCTACTATGAGGGCTCGGTCATGGTCCTGTAATGCACCAGCAACAATCTCTGAGGCGGATGCCGAGCCTTCATCAACTAGCACAATTAATGCACCTTTTTTAAAGGTTCCACGAGTAGTCGATCGGTGGGTATTATTAAACCGATCTTGTTTCCCTTCGGTATAAACGATCATTTTATTTTCTTCTAGAAATTCATCTACCATTGAGATTGCTCGGTCCATGTAGCCTCCAGGATTGCCTGTAAGATCTAAGATAAGTTTGGACATATTCATTTGGTTCAAGGCCTCAAGGGCTACTTTGAATTCTTTAAAGGTGGTAGCTGAAAATCTACTTATTTTAATATAACCTATCTCATCATCCACCATATAATTGGCATCTACTGAATATTGTGGAATAACGTCTCTTTCAATATTAAATTTGAGCAGTTCTTTTTGTCCATGGCGTTGGATATAAACAGCTACGCTAGATCCTTTGGGTCCCCTTAATCTTTTGACCACATCACTATTTTTCATTCCAACGCCAGCAACAATATCTTCATTCACACGGATGATTTTATCACCTGATTTTATCCCTAATTTTTCTGAGGGGCCACCATTTAGTGGGGATATTACGTTTATGGTATCATGAAAAATATTAAATTCAATACCTATGCCGTCAAAATTACCTTGGAGTTGCGCGTTCATATAAGCACTATTCTCGGCATTGATATAAGATGAATGAGGATCTAATTTGGCAAGCATCTCCTCAATGACTGTTTCTACCATTTCATCTTCCGACACTTCATCTACATAGTCCTCGTCAATAAAAGATATAATTTTTTTTAATTTGTTGAAATTTTTGTTGAAAAATGTTTTTTCAGCATCTAGTCCGGTTATTTGGGTACCAATAAGCACACCTAGGCTGATCGATAGACTTATGTAAAGGAGTAATTTGTTGGTTTGACTAGCTCGCGAATTTTGCATAATATACTCTTCATTTAAAAATGTAAAGATCGGTCAAAATAAAATATTAGAGGCAAGCTTTTGAAATTTGATTTTTTTGGTGTGGATGATTTTCGAATTTTTATATTTGTAGCACCATGCATATGATAGACAAAACTATTTCAATGCTTCTTGAAGAAAACCCAACTCATGGGAGGGTTCTGCACAGTTTGGGTGTCGATTTCGAAGTACATTATGATCGATCTTTAGCGGAGGTTTGTGAAGTTTTCAAGTGGAACCAAAAAGCGATTGTAAAAGCTTTTGAATTAGAAAACATCAATACAAAACCAACTCATGAAGAACTCAAAAAACGTTCTTTAGGGGAGCTTATTGCCTTTTTAAAACAATCACATGTTACTTTCATCAAGGAATGTTTACCCTATATTGGTGCTTTAATTGATAAGTTAAAAGGTCCAGCACCACTGATTACAGATCTGAAATTAGTATTTCCACTCTTTTTTGAAGATTTCGTTACCCATATCCATGAGGAGGAAGATGGATTATTTGATTACATTAAGACTTTAGTGGGAATAAAACAGGGTAAAGTGATCAATCCCTTAAAAAAATTATATCGGCTCAGGGAGATTAATTTAGCAACCATCGCTCTAGATCATAAAGATGAAGATGAAATGAAAAGTATGAGGGCGTTGGTAGCGGAACTCCCGGAGACAGAATTCATCATGAGTCTTGTCAAGAAAGAATTTCAGGCATTTGATCAGCTTTTACGGTTTCATGCCGAAATAGAGGATCAACTTCTGTTTCCAAAGGCGATCGCAATGGAAAAACAAATTTGGGCTGAGATTATGCAGCACTCAGTCGATAACTAATGGGACGAATTCTAGCAATAGATTATGGTTCGAAGCGTAGTGGCATAGCCACTACGGACCCTTTGGGGATCATAGCTACGCCACTCGAGGCGTTATTAACCCATCACATTTTTGATTTTTTAACTCAATATTTTGAAAAAGAAGAGGTAGAAAAGGTGGTGGTTGGCTGGCCGCAAAGGCGAGATGGATCTGATACTAATAATACTCCATTGGTGAGAGCTTTTTTAAATAGATTTAAGAAATTATTTCCTGAGATGCCTTTGGCTTTGCAGGACGAGTGGAATACTTCAAACTTGGCAATGACGGCGCTCATTAGAGCGGAGTTAAGAAAAAAGGGAGACGAGATAAGCTTGCCATCGATCAAGTCAGTGCCGTATTAATTTTACAATCTTATATGGAATCGAAAAAATGATATATCCTATTACGCTTTATGGCGATCCTATTTTAAAAAAACCTGCAAAAAGGGTTGCTTCAGATCAAGAGGACGTGCCGGTACTTGTTGCAGATATGTTTGAAACCATGTCTCATGCCAGTGGGGTAGGGTTGGCAGCCCCTCAAATTGGGAAGCCTTTGAGAATATTTGTGATGGACAGTACTCCGATGAAAGCGTCAGAAGAGCCAAGTGAGCCGGGTTTGAGGCAAGTGTTTATTAACCCAGAAATTATTGAGGAGTATGGCGAAAAATGGCCATTTGAGGAAGGTTGTTTGAGTATTCCGGGTATCAGGGAAGATGTTGTGCGGGCGTCCCATGTAAAAATTGCTTTTTTTGATGAGCACTGGAAACAACATACCCGTGAATTTGATGGAGTAGATGCTCGTATTATTCAGCATGAGTACGATCATATCGAAGGCATACTATTTACAGATCATATCTCAGCTTTTAAGAGAAGGTTGCTTAAAGGTAAATTGACGAATATCAGTAAGGGAAAAGTAGACGCGGAATATAGGGTCAAAGTACCTCATCGAAAATGACGGATTTAAAAATAAGCCTCATTCAATCTGATTTATATTGGGAAAATATTGAGGCCAATCTGGCTCATTTTGAAGAAAAAATATGGGATGTTTCGGAGGAAACAGATCTGATTGTTTTACCTGAGATGTTTTCTACAGGATTTACAATGAATGTAAAGCAGTTATCAGAGCCTCCACATTTCAGAACTTTTCGATGGATGGTGCAAATGGCGAATCAAAAGAAGGCGGTCATCATGGGATCTTACATCGTCAAAGAAAAGAATAGTTATTTTAATCGCTTGTATGCGCTTTATCCAGATGGTACGTATCGCTACTATGACAAAAAGCATTTATTTGCTTTAGGAAAGGAGCAAGATTTTTTTGAGCCTGGAGAGGAGAAGGCGATTATCACTATAAAAGGGTGGAAGATCTGTCCGCTAATTTGTTATGACCTCAGATTTCCAGTTTGGTCGAGATTAAATTCTAATGGCCTTGACTTATATGAATATGATGTGTTAATTTATATTGCCAGTTGGCCAAAAATGAGGATTAATGCTTGGGATACTTTGTTGAGTGCACGGGCGATAGAGAATCAAAGTTATTGCGTCGGAGTCAATCGGACGGGTATAGATGGCAATGGATTGGAGTACCTTGGACATTCGTGCGTCTATGATTTCTTAGGAGATCGACAGGCAGATCTTGGAACGTCAGTTACCACTTCGACTACTGTATTGAGTAAGGAGGGCTTGAATCTTTTTAGGAGTAAGTTTCCTTTTCAAAAAGAGGCTGATTCCTTTAATTTTCTTTAAGCAGTAGGTTTATTTTTTGAATGAAAGGGTCGTATGCTTTAAAAAAACTAATAGGTATTTTTTGCTTTAATTTTTCCAATAATACGCAAGTGTTTAAACTAATTAGGGTGTGATCTTGATTATTTTGTAATACTTGATTTAAAATTTTACTCAATCCATTGATGTGGTGGCCCGATTCAAAAGTCAAAATGATCAAGCAATCAGGATTTTCAGCTATGAACTGGGAGGCCAACTCAAAAAATGAAGCATCAGAGAAGGCGTCTAAATGAAAGTAGTCCGGGGTATTTGTTAATTTTGAGAGCGCTTGAATGATGGGACTGTGATAACTTCCCATAGGAAGCTCATCGGTTGACTCATAAATCAATACTGATCTCATCATAATAATTGTTTAGTGCAATTTATATTTGATCCATGGAAAAATTCATAGAATATCTGTATTCCAAGTTTTTATTATGTAGCAGCGTATCTATCGACAGTCGCACCGTAGCTGAAGGCGCGCTTTTTTTTGGACTTAATGGTCCAAATTTTAAAGGGAGTAAATATGCTGCGGCTGCCTTAGAGAAAGGAGCATCTTTTGCGGTTATAGATGATCCTGATGAGGCCAATGATACAAAAATTATTTATTGTGAAGACCCATTAAAAGGCCTACAGGATCTCGCGAAGTTTCACCGTGCATTTTACAAAAAGCCCTTAATTGCTTTGACTGGTTCTAATGGAAAAACCACGACCAAGGAGTTAATGTTTCGAGTATTAAGTAAAAAATACATTACCCATGCGACCAAGGGAAATTTAAACAATCACATTGGCGTACCGTTGACCCTGCTGGGAATTACCCCACAGACCCAAATGGTAATCATCGAGATGGGAGCTAATCATGTGGGTGAAATCAATGAATTATGTCAGATGGCTCAACCGACCCATGGATTAATCACCAATATTGGATATGCCCACACAGCTACTTTTGGTGGATTTGAAGGAGTCATCAGAGGGAAGAGTGAGTTGTTTGAATACCTGCGAACCTCCCATGGATTGCCATTTATAAATATAGAAGATAAAGTACTGGCCAATATGGCTAAAAGATTTAAAGAGAAGATAACGTACCCCAGTACTGATATGGTGTTCGTTGCTGCTCAGCCCATGGTATCTTACGAAAGGGCTGAAGTGACCCATCAGACCCATCTTCTCGGCGCATACAACTACATGAATTTAGCCGCAGCCTATGCCGTAGGTATTTACTTTGAAGTTGAAGAGGAATCAATAATTGATGCCGTAAATAACTACCAGTCGGATAATATGCGATCTCAATTATTATTAAAAGGAACGAATCAGATACTCCTTGATGCGTACAACGCAAATCCTGATTCCATGCGGGTAGCATTGAGAAGCTTAGAATCATTTGAGGGGGATAAAGTTGCGATTTTAGGGGATATGAATGAGTTAGAAGATAGTGAAGCGGAGCATTTTCAATTACTTCAAGAAGCAGATCAAATGGGATTAAGAATGATCATCACAGTAGGTCCCCAGATGGCCTTGATCAAGGGCCGTTTTCCAGAAGTTAGATGGTTCGGCACTGCCACAGAGGTTACTCATTTTGTCAGAGAGATGTCCTTTGAGCATACTGCCGTTTTAATAAAGGCATCAAGATCGATCGAATTGGAGCTAGTTGTCTCATCTTTTAATTAAACAATATGGAACAAGTTTTTCAATTTTTAAAGGAACTAAAGGAGCACAACAATCGTGAATGGATGCAAGACCATAGAGACCTTTATCTGGAATGTAAGACGGAGGTTACTGAGCTGATCCTACAATTGATCAATGGAATTAGTCAGTTTGATTCGGGTATCGCAGGCTTACAGCCCAAAGATTGCCTATTTCGCATCAATCGAGATATTCGATTTAGTCACAATAAAGACCCTTATAAAACCAATTTTGGAGCTGCGATTACTGGGGGGGGAAGAAAAACAGGAAATCCTTCCTATTACCTACACATTGCTCCTGACAAATCATTTTTTGCGGGAGGCATGTACATGCCCAGTCCGGACAAGCTCAAAAAAATTAGGCAAGAGATTGATTACAATGCTTCGGCACTTAAGGCAATCACATCGGAAGTCTCTTTTTTTAAAACCTTTGGAACCATTAGAGGCCAGGCTTTGAAGACCAGTCCAAAGGGCTATGCTTCAGATCATCCAGAGATTGCATTATTGAGATTAAAATCCTTTTTGGTGAAAAAGGATCTAACCGACCACTCCTTTCATTCATCCAATCATTTGTCTCGATTGATTACTTTGGGTGAGATGATTCATCCCTTTAATAAGTATTTAGAGGTTGCTATCAGTTAGTGTAAAATAAATACATATTTGTTTGCAATAAATGATAACTCAGTTACTTTTGCAATCCATTTTTAGGGCGCTTAGCTCAGTTGGTTCAGAGCACCTCGTTTACACCGAGGGGGTCGGGGGTTCGAATCCCTCAGCGCCCACCATTTAAACCTCACTTTTTAAAGTGAGGTTTTTTGTTTTAAGACAGATCTTTAAGGTAATCTAAATAAGTCTTCAACTTTACATTTAATAGTTTTAGCAATTTTTAATGCCAGGACGGTGGATGGAATGTAGATACCATTTTCGATAGCATTAATACTCTTTCTTGATACTTCTGCAGAGACTGGTATTCCTTTGCCTTTTGAAGCCCAGATGAGTCCTATCAACGATTTTTGGGTTGGCGATCTAAATGGGGGTACTTATATGGATATTATGATGATTTCTAATGACAAAAATGTTTCTAGTGCTATTGGCTCATATGATGCAAATACAGGAGGTATTTTGTTTGGATCTTCCGAGGCAGGTCTATTTCAGAGGTTCGAGTTTTTCCAGAGTCAGTTTCACCTGAGCTATGATAGAATTCTTCCCATTGATGATGAGCAATGGATGTTGATTCCCAACGCGGGCAACTTAGCTATTGCTCATTTTAAAATAGGGAAGTGATTGATTTTTGGAATGTTGGGTGGATGTAAAAAGTCAGTTGACTTTGGAACTTTCTCTTGGAATTACTTTGGTTTTAATAATTACCGTTTTCTCGCTGACTGTTGATGTGGCACTGATTTTAGAAAAAAGTAGCTGAGCTGCCTTCATACCCATTTCAAAACCGGGTTGATCTACGGTAGAGATTGAGGGCTCATAGAGCATAGAAATGGCCCAATTACTAAATCCAATTACTTTCAGTTCTTCAGGAACTCTTATGTTTTGTTTTTTGGCCACTTTAATTAAACCGGTGGCGAGCATATCAGTAGTAGCAAAGACACCATTTAATAGGGGATATTTTTTCAATAGTTTTTTTGAGCGAACCATGCCCAATTGTTCTCCTTCAATTAATTTTTCATTAAAAATAATCAAATCGGTATTCAGATTAAATTCAGATTCGTTTATTGCTTTTTGGTAGCCTTGTACACGCTGCAAATTAATTACATTTCGAGGGCCTGAGATACATGCAATTTGGGAAGCACCTGCTTCCAAGAGATGTTTGGTTGCCATATAACCCGCATGCATGTCATCAATAATTACTTTTGAAACTTTTAGATTTGGAGGAGCGATATCAACAAAAACCAAAGGGATCTTTCTTTCAATTAATTGATGCACATGATCATCAGAAGTACCGTCACTTTGGTAGCACATAATGATTCCATCAACACCTCCATTTAGGAGATTTTTAATTTCATTAATTTCGTGATTTAAATCGTAATTAGTGGGAAGAATCAAGCAACGGTAACCATGCTTTTGAGCTTTTCTTTGAACACCTAGTAGTATCTTTCCAAAAAATTCGTGAACTACCACTTTTGGTAGTAGTATGCAAATGGTATAGGTTTTTTTCTTTTGTAAGCTGCGTGCTGCAAAGTTGGGCTGATAGTTATGCTTTATGGCATATTCTTTAATCTTCTTTTTTGTAGATGATTTAACAATAGAACTATCAGATAACGCACGTGATACCGTAGAGGGGTTAATTTTTAATGCCCTTGCAATGTCTGTTATCGTGATTAGGTTGTCGTTTTGATTGTTCATATTAAATTGTCAAGGCAAATCAATATAATTTACTTGAATTATTCTAGGTTGAAGTCAAAAGAGCTAAGAAACACTTATTTAAATAATGATTTTCCGTTTTTAAAATATTGTAGATTGCTCATACTGTTTAATGTTAAAAATAATATTTGTATTGTTTCAGCGGGTAATTTAGATTTTTTTCTGTATTTCCTTTTGGATTTCTCTTGGGTTGAGTGAAGGATGTTTTGGTGGAAGCGATCTATACACTGAACAGCCGATTGGTTAATTTGGATTTAATTATTTACTAGTTTTGATAAAAGATGAAATTGAGTTAAAGCGTCTTTTTGAATCCATCAATTCAAGTATTATCACTTGTGCCACCTTTGTTGTTCTCTGGAAATCTACGTTTCTGTTTTTCCAAGACTGATACCAAAACATAATATCTAGTTGAGACAGGCTTTATTTTTGATAGATATCTTGCTTATTCATGTATTTTGAATAGGTTAAGAAAATGGGTTATATGAACCATATATCTATTAAAGATTGGATTATAAATCAAAGATTTTTGGCAGGGGACTCCGAAAAAAGGTCTGTTCGTAAACCTTATCATACATTTATCCCTTACCAGGCTTCTGTGGCAGTACTATTACATCATTTTCTAATAGATAATAGAGAGATTGATTTAATTTTATCTCCCTGCATTTCCTCAACTTTCCAATGAAGTTATGTATGAACTAAATTGCCCTATTTGAGCACATAGGGCATTCAACTGTTTTTGTTCCTAGTAATATTTGACAGCGTTAGATTTTTTTTGAATTCGGGGTATACCCTCTTTAATAAATTAGGCTTCGTTCCTAAAATATGTTTTCGCTGATTTTGAGATTTTTTGAAATTTCTACCATTGCAGATTGTTTTTTAAGCTCTGCAAAAAGCTGTTTTTGATTTCGAATTCTCACACGGATGTCCGCTCATCTCTTTTTTTATTACCGACTAGAATGAATTCATAAATCGTCACCTTATTTAAAAAATCAATTGCTGTAAAAAACCATATTTTCTTTCCTTAATAGAAGAATTTCAGAAAGAAAATTAAAATACAATCGTTTGTTTAAAAATATTAATAAAAAAATCCTTTTATCTGGACAAAATTTTGCTTAAAATGCAGATGCGAAAGTTAACAAAACTCGACTTTACGCCATTAATTAAACTTAAATTGAATAAACATGAAGAAGAAAATTTTGCTTTTAAGCACTTCCTTGTTTCTGCTTGTTGCGTCCGCTTGGGCTCAAAGAACAGTGACAGGTCAAGTGACTTCGAGTGATGACGGGTCGGCAATTCCAGGGGTCAATGTGGTCCTTAAGGGAACGAGCTCCGGAACCATCACTGATTTTGACGGTAACTATCGTTTAGAGGTACCTGAGGCAGGTGGAACATTAGTTTTCACTTTTATTGGTCTACTTTCTCAAGAAACGGTTATCGGTTCTCGGTCAATAATAGATACCAGTATGGAATCTGATTTGGCAGAACTAGACGAAATCGTCGTGACGGGTTATGGAACCCAAGAAAAGAAAGAGGTGACTAGCGCCGTGACCAGTGTTAAGGCCAAAGACTTTAACAAAGGTATGGTGAACGATCCCGTTCAGCTTATTCAGGGTAAAGTAGGTGGATTGACGGTAGGCAAGACCAGGGGGTGATCCCAATGGAAACTATACCTTGAGATTAAGAGGGGTTTCTACTTTTGGGGCCAATGCTTCTCCACTTATCGTAATTGATGGAGTGATAGGAGGATCTTTGAATACAGTAGATCCTAATGATATAGCTTCTATGGATGTTTTGAAAGATGGTTCTGCTGCCGCTATTTATGGGTCGAGAGGATCGGCTGGGGTAATCATTGTTACTACCAAAACGGGAGAATCCGGTAAAACTGCCATCAATTATAATGGATCTGTTGCATTCGAGAGTGTTGCTAATAGTATTGAATTCATGGATGCTGATGAGTACAGAGCCCTTCCTGGAGCTGTGGACTTGGGTGGAAGTACCGATTGGTTGGATGAAGTTACTGAAACTGGTGTTTCTCAAATTCACAATATATCTATGTCAGGAGGAGCTAAAAGTACAACCTACAGGGCTTCCATTAATGTAAGAGATGTGACCGGTGTTGGAATGAATTCTGGTTTTAGTCAGCTTAATGCCAGATTAAATTTATCTCAAAAAGCGTTAAATGACCGTTTAAAAATTAATGTGAACGTTTCTGCTACAACTAAAGATTCTGAATATGGATTTACAGAATCGTTCCGATACGCTATCGCAGCCAATCCAACGATGTCAGTATACGCTGATGCCTCTGGTGGAGGAATCACTGGTGGTGCGGCGACAGGTGGATATTCTGAACGAGATATTTTTGATTTTTACAATCCAGTTTCTATTTCTGCACAAAACATTAACGAAGGTACAGATTTGAGAATAGTTGGAGGTGTAAGGGCGGAATATGATTTCAGTGATTTGGTAGATGGTCTAAGTGCTGCTGTTTTTTATGGTGAACAGCGAACTACTGATGAACGAGCACAATATTTCAAGAAATCTGCCTATTTCGTAAACGGACGAAACGGAGTTGCGAGTCGTAATTGGGCAGGTACAGATAACAAAATTTTTGAAACTACTTTTAACTATAATAAAGATTTTGGTGGAACTAATTTGACTGCTTTGGCAGGGTATTCATACCAAGCATTTTTCAATGAAGGTTTTGGAATGGGAGGGTCTAACTTTCTTACAGATGCTTTTACATACAACAATATGGGTGCATCTCTTGATTTTCCAAACGGTCTTGGTAATGCTAATAGTTATGCTAATTCCAATAAGTTGATTGCATTTTTTGGTCGAGTGAACTTAAATATTTCAGATAACTATTTTGTATCTGCTAGTGTTCGACAAGAAGGTTCGACAAGGTTTGGAGAAGACAACAAATGGGGACTCTTCCCAGCGGTCAGTGCAGGAGCCAATTTGAATAATATTCTTAGCTTGAGTGGTGTAGACCAATTAAAGTTGAGAGCCAGCTTTGGAATCACAGGTGCGCAGCCAGGTGAAAGTTATCTATCTAAAAGACGATATGGACCTAGTGGTAGCTTCTTTTATGGAGGTGCTTTTGTACCAAGTTACGGACCACAAAGTAATCCCAATCCTGATTTGAAATGGGAAGAAAAAGCAGAAGTTGATGTGGGTGTTGATTTCTCTGTGATGAACGGTAAGCTCTCTGGTAGCTTTGACTGGTATCAGCGGACGACATCAGATTTACTTTTCTTGATTGACGTACCTGTTCCTCCAAATTTATATAATCAAACTTGGAAAAATGTAGGTGAGATGACCAATTCAGGAATAGAAATTACCTTGAATTATCAAGTAGTTGATAATGGCTCTTTTTCTTACAACACAGGTATAAACTTTGCAACCTTTAAAACCATTATAGATCAGTTAGAGGTTTCTCCATTGTATCAGGGTGCTATGGGATCTCCAGGGCAAAGTGCTGTAAATTTGGCTCGTGTAGCCGTTGGTGAGGAGTTAGGTCAGCTTTGGTTGCCTGTTTATGACGGACCTGATGCGACTACTGGCGCACCTACGATGAAAGATTTAGACGGGGATGGCACCTTTTGTGATTGTAATGATGACAAGCAGGTAGTAGGAAATGGATTACCTGATTTTACTATAGGATGGAACAACAGCCTAACCTTTGGTAATTTTGATTTAAATGTATTCTTTCGAGGAGCTTTCGGACATGATGTGCTCAACTCATTCAGAGGATTCTATGAAAATTATAGTCCTACAGTAATCAGTAACTGGAATGTAGTAAAAGGTACTGATTTAGACCCCAATTTAACGGATGCTGCAGTTAATGATACACATGTTGAGTCTGCAGATTTCTTAAAATTGGATAATGCAACCTTGGGTTATACCATGCCGGTTGGCAGTAACAATGTAGGGTTTAGAAGTATGAGAATCTTCGTATCTGTTCAAAATGCATTTGTGCTGACGGGTTACACAGGAATTGATCCTGAGGTAAGATATTTAGATATCGAAGGAAACAATGCTTTGGCTCCAGGTATTGAAAGAAGAAATACATATTTCACAACAAGAACTGTTTCGGCAGGGATCAATATTGGTTTTTAATTGAAACATGAAAAGAAACATGAAAAATATATTAGACAAAAAGTTTTACGTAATGCTCTTAGGGTTGCTTTTCTTCGCCCCAGCATGTACAGATTTAGATGAAGAATTATTTAGCGATGTTACGGATGAAAATTTCTTCCAATCGGATGATGAATTTATTTCAGCATTAGGAGGCGCCTATTCCTCATTTTATGGCATAGGGAACCACTCAAATTTGTGGTCATCAAATGAAATTGCATCTGATGAAATGGTAATTGCCACAAAAGGAGGGGATTGGTATGATGGAGGAATTTTGCTCCAGTTACATCAGCATAATTGGACACCAGATAATGGGTTTTTCAATAATACTTGGGGATTCCTTTATTCGGGTATCAATACTGCAAACCGACTGATTGCACAGTTTGAAAATATCGAATCAGACAACTCAACAGCCTATATCAATGAATTAAGGGCAGTAAGGGCCATATGGTATATGTGGGCGATGGATGCTTTTGGAAATGTTCCTTTGGTGACGGGATTTTCGGATGACGTACCTAAAAACGACTCAGATTTTCAAACAGGACGTACAGCAGTGTATACTTTTGTGGAAACTGAATTAGTCGCTGTTATTGCTGATTTAGATGCTAGCGTTGGTGGTAATGCTTATGCTCGAGTAAATCAAGCAACAGCGTGGGCAGCGCTAGCTAAGTTGTATATAAATGCGGAGGTTTATTCAGGAGGAGCAACCACGGAATGGGCCAAGGCAATTAACGCAGTGGATCAGGTTGAGACTTTTGGATATTCATTAGAGGGTCTTTATTCGAGCAACTTTAAACAAGAGAATAGTGGTTCAACTGAGAACATATTCGTAGTACCTTATGATAAGGTGTTTGCTCAGGGGATTTAACTGGCCGATGATGACGTTACATTATGCAAGTCAAAGTGTTTTTGAATTTACTGAACAGCCTTGGAATGGGTATGCTACTGTAGAGGAATTTTATAATTCTTACATAGATACGGTAAATAACCCAGGAACCACAGGTGCCGTTTGGAGTGGTCTTGCTACCCCCGATCCGTCGGATCTGACAAAACCTAATGGTCGAGGAACCCTTGATTCAAGATTAAGTAATTTCTTGGTAGGGCCTCAGCTCCTCCCCGACAACACCCAAGCTGAGGATCCAGCAGCTGATGAGGATGATCCTGATGGTGCCGGGCTTAATTTTACTCCTCAACACAACACAATCTATCCGAATGGATGGAGACAAGGTGGAGCCAGAATTGGTAAGTATAATTACGAGCAAGGTGGCACTAATAGTATGTCCAATGATTTTGTCATATACCGTTGGGGGGATATGAAGCTGATCAGAGCAGAGGCCAATCTCAGGTTGGGAAATGATGCACTGGCACTAGCTGAGGTAAATGAGATTAGAGTGCGCGCTGAAGTTACACCGTTTGCTGCACTTACTCTTGATAATTTATTGGCAGAGCGAGGTCGTGAAATGTTTGCAGAATTGAGCAGAAGACAAGATTTGATTCGCTTTGGTAAGTTTAGTGATGCATGGTGGGAGAAAGAAGTATCTACTTCAATCTACAATGTGTTCCCAATTCCACAACCACAACTAGATGTTAATTCTACTTTGGTTCAGAATCCGGGTTACTGATAGTTGACGTAAATTTTATACAAAAAGCAAGTGGGTTTCCACTTGCTTTTTTATTTTTTAGGTATTTTTGTTTAAAAAAATGAGGTCCCTTACTGTCATATTATTGTCTTTGACATTGGCATGTACCCAAACCCAAGAACTGCGTTTTACGCGATTGACGGAGAATCAATCGGGCATTGATTTTAACAATAAATTGTCTTATACTGAGCAGCTCAATCCTTATACTTACAAGAACTTCTACAATGGTGGGGGAGTAGGTATAGGTGACATCAATAACGATGGGCGCCCAGATATCTTCTTTTGTGGTAATCAGGTTTCAAACAAATTGTATCTCAACAAAGGAGGGATGAAGTTTGAAGACATTACCGAACAGGCGGGCCTTATGAGTCAAAATGTTTGGAGTGCAGGGGTCAGCATGGTAGACATAAATGGAGATGGACTTCTCGATATTTATGTTTGTAAATCAGGCCCCCCAGGAGGGAATAAGCGGCACAATGAGCTGTTTATCAATAATGGCGATCTAACCTTTAGTGAGCAGTCTGTTCAATTTGGGTTGGATAATGAGGGACTTTCCAGTCATGCTGCTTTTTTTGATTACGATCTCGATGGAGATTTAGATTGCTATTTACTTAATAACTCCATCAAGTCAGTGGGTGGGTATGATATCATTAAGAACCAGCGCAATAGACCTGATTCCCTTGGAGGAAATAAATTATTGCGTAATGATGAGGGTTATTTTAATGATGTTACTCAGGAGGTAGGTATTTATGCCAGTGACATCGGCTTTGGATTGGGAGTGACTATTGGCGATATCAATCAGGATCAATGGCCAGATATCTATGTGTCAAATGATTTTTTTGAAAGAGATTATTTGTATATCAATGATCAGCAGGGCGGATTTAATGAAGTAATTGAGGCATATATTCAAGAGATGTCTAAGGGCTCTATGGGAGCCGATTTTGCGGATATAAATAACGATGGACAGAGCGAAATATTTGTTACTGAAATGCTACCCGAACACCATCAAAGACAGGTATCAAAGGCTCTATTTGAAAGTTGGGATAAGCATCAGCTTCTGGTAAAAAATGGCTATGCCCATCAATTTGGTAGAAATGTTTTACAACTAAATAATGGTAATAATACGTTTTCTGAAATCAGTAGATATGCGGGAGTAGAAGCAACTGATTGGAGTTGGGGCGCGCTGATTTTTGATATGGATAACGACGGATATAAAGATATTTTTGTCGCCAATGGCATTTACAAGGACCTTTTGGATTTAGATTATGTCAATTTTATGTCTCAACCCGGTCAAATTAAAAATATTATTAAAATGGAGAACGATGCCATCAAGAGCATGATTGACTTAATGCCCTCTGAGCCTTTAGCCAATTACGCCTTTCACAATAAAGGAGAAAATACTTTCGAAAATAAGGCAGAAGTGTGGGGGCTTACCGATCTCACCTTTTCAAGTGGTGCAGCTTATGGTGACTTAGATAATGATGGTGATTTAGATTTGGTGGTCAATAATGTAAATATGCCTTCCTGGATTTATCAAAACAACACTCAAGAGCTGGACAGCCTTCAGAATCATCTCATAATTAAACTCAAGGGAGAGGGCCAAAATTCACAAGCGATAGGTTCAAAAATCAAAGTATATGCGGGAGGGCAGATTTTTTATCAGGAATTAAATCCCTTTCGGGGGTTTGAATCTACGGTGGACACCAAGATTTTATTTGGATTAGGGAACAACAAGCCAGATTCCCTCGAAATAATTTGGCCAGATGGACGTTCAACCCTTCTTTATGATGTCCCCGTCAACGACAGGCTATCCTTCGATCAGAAAGAAGGGCAAAAGATGACTGCGCACAAAGATATAAATGGAACTATTTTCAAAGAGGAGTCTGATTTATTGAGGTTTACGCACAAAGAGCAACCGTATGTTGATTTTGACAAAGATCGTTTGTTATTTCAAATGAATTCAACTGAGGGTCCGTGTCAATGCAAGGCAGATGTCAATCATGACGGCAAGGATGATCTCTATATAGGAGGGGCTTCTGGTCAATCAGGTACTTTATTTATTCAAGATGAAGTGAGCTTTCAAAAAATAAATGAACCTTTTGATCAAGCGATATCCTCAGAAGACCTCTCTTGTACTTTTTTTGATGCCAATGGAGATGGTCATTTAGATTTATACGTCGCTTCAGGGAGTAGTGAGTTTGATGTGTATGATTTGGGATTATTGGATCATTTGTTTTTTGGAGATGGTCGAGGAGCTTTTAGAGATAGCCATCAAAAACTACCAAATAAGGGCTTTGAATCTAGCAGCGTTGTGGTTCCTTTTGATTTTGACCAGGATGGAGATTTGGATTTATTTGTCGGGGGACGTCAAAGAGCAGGTTATTACGGAGTGCCTACGAACTCACACCTTTTAGAGAATGATGGTTTGGGTAAGTTTGTCAATGCGACCCAAATAAGGGCGCCCCTTTTTCTGAAACTGGGAATGATTACCGATGCGATCACTACGGATCTTGACCAAGATGGGATAGAAGAATTAATTGTGGTGGGACACTGGATGGCACCTAAGGTCTTTAAATTCATTCAAAATCAATTTATCGATGCTACGGATCAATTTCAACTTGGGGGATATGCCGGCTTATACAATACAATTTCCAAAGGGGATTTTAATGAAGATGGCTATGTTGATTTGATTTTTGGTAACCAAGGAACCAATTCGAGATATCACGCCTCTACAGATTATCCTTTAGGCCTTTTGGTAAATGATTTTGATCAAAATGGTTCTATCGATTTGATTGTTTCCATGTTTGATGATAAAATTGAATATCCGTTGGTACAGTTAAAAGAGCTAAGTATGCAATTGCCTTACATCAAGAAAGACTACCTAAAGTTTTCAGATTTTAAAACAGCTACCTTAAAAGACATTTTTGGAGAAAAACTTGATAAAGGGGGTTATCATCTCAAGGTAAATGAATTAAAATCTTTCATGTGGATGAACCATCCAAAAGCTGATTATCACATCGCTGAGTTACCTTATCAGTTCCAATTATTTCCAATTTATGATTTCCTTTTAGAAGATTTTAATACAGATGGGTATATAGATTTACTCGCAGCAGGTAATTTTTTACGTGCCAAGCCAGAAATAGGGAGTAATATGGGTGGATATACTGCACTTGCTGAAGGAAATGGGACAGATGCTTTTAAATTTGTAAAAAATAAAAATTCAGGTATCAGTATTTCGAAGGAAATCAGAAGTATCGAAAGTTTAATTTTCAAAAACCAACAAACTATTATTTTTGGGGTAAATGATGGGCCAAACAAAATATTTATAAAAAATGAGCGTAATTAATTATTTAACGATAGTCGTATGTGTGCTTTTAATAGGTTGTCAGTCAGATAATGATTTGGTAGCGTTAGCTAAGCGTGAACACGCCAGTGGAGTCATACTAGATTCACTTTTTCTAGGGTTGAAGTTTGGCATGGAAAAGCAAGAATTTTTTGATCATTGTCGGAAGATCAATCGTGAAGGTCTGGTTACCCATGGCAATGAAAATATGTCGGTAATGTATCTTTTTGAAGATATGGATGATCAGAAAATTGCTTTTAACTTTTATCCTGAATTTAAAAATAATAAAACGGACAAGTACAAAGCGACATTTAGTTATTATGCTTGGGCACCATGGAATAAAGAGCTCCAATCGGATGATCTCCTCAAAATATTACCTGACATTTTGGAAGAGTGGTATGGGGGCAATGCATTTATTGAGGTGCGAGGGGCCAAAGGCTTGCATTATTATAAAATAGATGGAAATCGTCAAATCGATCTGTCCATTAGGGATGACCGGTCGGTAGTGGTATATTTCACAGATCTGCGTAAATATGAACTAGCATTTGAGCAGTTATGAGGGGGGATAAAGAGATCATCATATTGATGATGCTTATTTTTTTTGGGTGTAGTAATGAAAAAGACACCCCTCTTTTTAGGAGTATCTCATCATCGGAGTCTGGCATTCATTTTTCTAATGATTTAGTTTTTGATCAGGAGTTTAATATTTTTAAATACCGTAATTTCTATAATGGGGGAGGTGTGGCCATTGCTGATTTCAATAACGATAGCTTGGGTGATATTTATTTAATATCAAATATGTCGAGCAATCGACTCTATCAAAACAATGGAAATTTAAATTTCACAGACATTACCAAAACTGCTGGAGTCGCCGGCACACGAGCTTGGAGTACAGGGGTAAGTGTCGTAGACATTGATGGGGATGGATGGCTTGATATCTATGTATGCAATTCGGGTGATATTAAAGGGGACAACAAGCAAAATGAACTGTTCATTAATAACAGAGACGGAACCTTTTCCGAAAATGCAGCTGGCTTTGGATTAGATGATAAAGGGTTTTCGACGCATGCAGCTTTTTTTGATTATGATCAAGACGGGGATGTTGACATGTACTTACTTAATAATTCTTATCAGGCGATCGGGAGTTTTAATCTGATGCGCAATGAACGACCAAATCGAGATCAGGTGGGTGGAGATAAATTATATAGAAATGAGGGGAATCAATTCACGGATGTCAGCGAAGAGGCCAATATCTATGGGAGTCTTATCGGCTTTGGATTAGGGGTTACTGTAGGTGACGTGGATCGAGATGGCTGGTTAGATATTTATGTTTCCAATGATTTTTTTGAGCGGGATTATCTTTATATCAATAAACGAAACGGAACATTCAAAGAAGTACTTGAGGATAGGATTAAGAGTACGAGTGCGGCATCAATGGGAGCAGATTTAGCAGACTTAAACAATGATGGTTATCCAGAAGTATTTGTGACGGATATGCTTCCAGACAACAACGAACGCATCAAAACAGTAACTACTTTCGACAGCTGGGATCGATTTCAATATTCATTACAAAATGGTTACGGCCATCAGTTTACCAGGAATACATTGCAATTAAATAGAGGAGATGGATCTTTCAGTGAAATTGGAAGATACGCAGGGGTGGAAGCTTCAGATTGGAGTTGGGGTGCACTTATTTTTGATTTTCAAAATGATGGATTCAAAGATATCTTTATTGCCAATGGGATTTATCAAGATTTGACCAATCAAGATTTTTTGAGATACATTACTGAAGACAAGGTTTCAAAGAAAATAACCTCGAGTGGCAAAGTGGACTATAAAATGCTCATTGATTATATTCCAAGCGTACCGATTTCCAATCATGCCTATCTTAATGATAAGAATTTAACTTTTGAAAATCAATCCTCTCAATTGGGTTTGGCCGCACCTAGTTTTTCAAGTGGCTCAGCTTATGGAGATTTAGACAATGACGGAGATTTAGATCTAGTTGTCAACAATACCAATATGCCTTTCTTTTTGTACGAGAATCAATCAAATCTGATATATCCTGACCATCATTACTTGCGGTTTAACTTACAAGGCGAAGGAAAAAATACCCAAGCTTTGGGAACTAATATTACAGTTTATGAGGGAAAAAATAAATATTATTTGGAGCATCTTCCTACACGTGGTTTTGAGTCTACGGTTGACCATCGACCTTTATTTGGTTTAGGTAATGTGATCCAAGTAGATTCTATTAGGATTAATTGGCCTTTGGGCAAGACCACCCTACTGGGAACTACTGAGGTAGATCAAGACCTTTGGATATCAGCATCTACGGCAGTATCCAAGCTAGAAAAAACCACAAAATCAACGCCTGATTTTGTACAAAATCCTAAAGTATTAGCTGACTATAAGCATACTGAAAACACTTTTGTAGATTTTGATCGTGATCGGTTAACGTTTCAAATGATTTCTACTCAAGGTCCTTGTTTGTGTACTGCAGACATTAACAATGATGGGCTGGATGATGTATATATTGGGGGAGCGAAAGATCAAACAGGATATTTAGCCCTACAAAATCTTTCAGGAACATTTGATCGTATGGCTCTGGATACTTTTGCTAAAGATAAGGGTTCAGAAGATGTTGATTGTGCTTTTTTCGATGCTAATGGAGATGGTGCTATGGATCTTTACGTGGTCAGTGGAGGTAGTGACTTTCAGTTGGGGGCACCACAGTTAGGAGATCGACTGTATTTTTCAGATCATGATTTTAATTTTACCAAAGCAAAGCAAATATTACCTGTAAATAAGTTCGAAAGTACCTCTGTAGTGATTCCAGCTGATTATGACGAGGATGGAGATATAGATTTGTTTGTTGGAGGTCGTTTGCAATCTGAGGCCTACGGATTCCCGCGCAATGGCTATATTCTAAATAACGATGGTGCTGGCAATTATACCAATGTATCCAATGACATAGCACCTGACTTGAAAGAAATAGGCATGATCACAGATGCAAAATGGGCAGATATTGACAATGATAAAGATCTTGATTTGATTGTGGTCGGAGAATGGATGCCTATTGCTTTTTTTATCAACGACCAGGGTAGATACAACAGGAGAGATTTGATGCCCCAATCCAATGGATGGTGGAATGTCTTGGAGATAGAAGATCTCAATGGAGATGGAATGTTAGATTTAATATTGGGAAATCATGGATTGAATTCACGCTTCAAAGCATCAGAAGAGAGGCCCCTGCACATGTTGGTAAAAGACTTTGATCGCAATGGTACCATTGAACAAATTATATGTCAATTTGAGGGAGATAAATTATTCCCCTTGTCACTTCGACACGACCTATCCATGCAAATCCCCAGTATTAAGAAGAAATATTTAAAATACGATAGTTATAAGGATCAGGAAATCACAGATATATTTGGTTCCAAAGAATTAAATGGAGCGTTAGATTTGACTGCGAGCCATCTGGCTTCCACCATATTCTTGAATAAAGGATTGATGGAATTTGAAAAAATGGATCTACCTGATGAAGTACAATATTCATGTGTCTATACAGTTGAGGTGGCTGATTTTAATTTTGATGGTTATTCAGATATTTTATTTGGAGGAAATTTATACGATGTTAAACCAGAAATGGGTCAGTATGACGCAAGCTATGGAACGTTGTTGATTGGAAACGGTTCGGGACAATTTGTGATTAAAGGACAAGCGGCATCTGGAATCATACTGGATGGAAGCGTTAGGAATTTGTCATTTATTGATACGAAGGAAGGGAAAATGCTATTGGTAGCCAACAACAACGCTCAAATACAGGCCTACCAACCTCAAGTTCAAATCAAAAAGGATTGAAACAGATCGCATCTATAGGATGTTCAATACTTGTACTTCTTGCTTCATGCATGAAGAAAAAAGAGGGAGATTATAAGTTTTTAGAAGTGCCCTCGGCACAGTCCCATGTTTCGTTTGTCAATAAACTTGAGCATCAAGAAGACTTTAATATCATTGATTATCTCTACTATTATAATGGGGGTGGAGTTTCTATCGGAGACATCAACAATGATGGCTTATTTGACATTTATTTCAGTTCTAATGAGGGATCTAATAAGTTATACTTAAACAAAGGGTCTTTTTCATTTGAAGACATCACTGAAAGTGCAGGAGTCGCTAGTCTGGGTAAATGGAAGACCGGAATCAACATAGTGGATGTTAATGGGGACAACCTGCTCGACCTTTACGTATGCCGAGTCAGTGGATATGAGGGGCTCGAGGGGCATAATGAGTTGTACCTAAACAATGGAGATTTGACTTTTACCGAAAGTTCGGTGAAGTATGGATTAGATTTTAGTGGGTTTTCTACCCAATCTTCTTTTTTTGATATGGATAAAGATGGAGATTTAGATCTTTATTTATTGAATCATGCGGTCCATACACAAAAGAGTCATGGGCGTGCAAATCTGAGGCTTGATGTGGATCAGCTGTCTGGAGACCGAATATTTGAAAACATTGGAGGTTATTTTGAAGATATCACAAGTACCACCGGTATTTATTCTTCACAAATAGGCTATGGATTGGGTATTGGACTTTCAGATTTTAATCAAGATGGATTTACAGATCTTTATATTTCAAATGATTTTAGCGAAAATGATTACCTCTATATAAATAATGGAGATAAAACATTTTCGGAGCGACTTACTGATATGGCACATCATAGCAGTCGCTTTTCTATGGGGAATGACATTGCCGATTATAACAATGATGGTCGGGTAGATATCATTACATTGGATATGCTTCCGGAAGATGAGGTAGTTCGGAAACGTTCTGTCGGGGAAGATCCCTATGAGATATTTCGTATGAAATTACAATTTGGTTATATGAATCAATACAGTCGAAATACTTTGATGCTCAATAGAGGGGGAAAATTTTCTGATGTAGCCATGCTTGCAGGCATTCACGCTACTGATTGGAGTTGGGGCCCATTATTTGCAGATTTCAATAATGATGGATGGAAAGATATTTTCATATCAAACGGTATTGCCAGAAGGCCCAATGACTTAGATTATATCGATTTTATTTCAGGTGATAAGGCACGAAATAATCCAAATTTATCTGATGCTGCTATCGTTTCAGAGATGCCCCTTGGAAAGGTAAAAAATTATTTTTTTTCGAACAATCAAGATTTAACCTTCGAAAATGTAACGGAAAGTTGGTCAAATGCGGGCGCTCAAATCACCAATGGAGCGGCTTATGCGGATTTAGATAATGATGGAGATCTTGATTTGGTATTGAATAATTTGAATGAAGAAGCCGATATATTAGAAAATCTAATCCTTCGTGAAGGCGTAGATCATGAGGGCTCGAATTTCCTCAAACTTCGTTTTTTTGGTGCAGAGGGAGCTCCTGTGTTGGGTACGCGGGTGACTGCCTTTGTGGGTGAGCAGATCCAAATGTATGAATTGTTTTCTGTTCGGGGGTTTCAGTCAAGCACAACCAACGAAATCATCATGGGTTTAGGAGCTTCCAATGAGATCGATTCTTTACTGATTGAATGGCCCAATGGGTCTGTGGAGTGGCAAGGGGCCATCCAAGCAAATCAATTTTTGAAGTTATGGATGCCGGAACAACAGCCTGCAAAAAAACAGTCAAAGCCTCATTTAAAGGAAACGATATTTGAAAACGTGACGGCTTCATTGGGGATAGATTATAAACATCACGAAAACAGATTTGTTGAATTCAACAGAGAGCCATTAATTCCACATATGAACAGTCAAGAAGGCCCTGCGATTTGTATTGGAGATGTCAATGGAGATGGACAAGACGACTTTTTTGTGGGTGGAGCAAGAGGTCAGTCTGCTCATTTGTATCTGCAGCTCGCGTCGGGATTTAAATTGGCAAGAACATTTGAGGAGGACAAAATATTTGAGGATGTAGATGCTGCCTTTTTTGATGTAGAAAATGATGGTGACCTCGATCTTTTGGTGGTTACTGGGGGAAATGAGTTTGATAAAAACTCTCCCAATGAATTGTCAAGAATTTATTTAAATGATGGCAAAGGTTCTTTTGAGAAGGCGAATGATATGTTGCCAAATTTGTATGAGACGGGCTCTGTTGTGGCCGTTCATGATGTAAATAATGATGGATTTTTAGATATTTTTATAGGTAGAGTAGCGGTTCCATGGCATTATGGAAGGAGTCCTAAAAGTCATTTGCTATTAAATAATGCAGGCCAAAAGTTTGAGGTCACTAAAATAGGAGATGCTCATTTTTTAGAAGGGGGCATGATTAAAGATGCCCTTTGGGCTGACATTGATAACAATGGAGAAAAAGATTTGATCCTTGCTGCCATGTGGCAGCCCATAAAAGTTTGTTTCGCAAATGAGGGGTTACTGGCTTCACCGGTGAGTATATCTGAGGATCAGGGATGGTGGCAAACAGTCAAAGCACTGGATTATGATCAAGATGGCGACTTAGATTTATTGGTGGGGAATTTGGGACTAAATTCCAAGTTACAAGCTACGCATGAGGCACCTTTAAGGATGTATCTAAACGATTTTGATGATAACGGTCAGCAAGACCCTATTTTAACTTACGATAAAAAGGGTGTTGAATCCATTTTTGTATCTAAAAAAGATTTGACCAAACAACTTCCGGGGATAAAAAAGAAATTTTTGGATCATAAGACGTTCGCAGAAGCCCCCCTGAGGCAACTGTTCAGTGAAGATCTATTGAATGGTAGTGAAGTTTTAGTTGCCAATGAGTTGAGATCTGGAATTTTTGAGAATAATGAAGGTCAATTTATATTCAAGGCATTTGATCTTAAGGCCCAAGTAAGTATGATCAGAGATATGCTATTGGTAGATATTAATGATGATGGTAGGGTAGATGCGCTTACCGCAGGCAATTTTTTTGGATCCTCGATAGATGAGGGGCGTTATAGTGAAGACTATGGAACGGTATTGTTAAATACCAGTGAAGGTTGGGAAGTAGCTTCCTCGACGGCAATGAGTCTTTATTTAGAAGGGCAAGTAGTTCAAATAGAACCCATCATGATTGCTGAAAAGAGGGCATTTATAGTGATTAGAAACGATGCTACAATACAAATATTTAATTATTGATCATTACCCATCTCCCAGTTTGCACAAGTGGGTGAATGAACAGGGTAGTTTTGAAACGGCGAGTTATTCTTAAAATTTATGAAAGTATTTAATATTTTATTTCTTCTTCTTTGGATTAAAGGGGCGACTTTGGCCCAAGTGATTTCTTCCTTACCAATTTTTCCAGTAGCACAGGATTCAGTTGAAGTGATTTTTGATGCAAACGAAGGAACGAAGGGATTGTCTGGTTATTCTGGAGATGTATATGTACATACTGGGGTCATTACAGAGGATAGCAGCTCACCAACTGATTGGAGGTATGTGAAGACCAATTGGGGTGAAAATATACCTGAAACAAAATTAACACGTGTCGACGGGGACCTTTATCAGTTGCTTATAACGCCTAACATTAGAGATTATTATGGCGTGCCTGACACTGAAAAAATAATTAAAATGGCATTTGTTTTTAGAAGTACTGATAGCGCACTGGAGGGTAAAGGAGATGGTGGGAGTGATATATATATAGATCTCAATGAGGGATTTATGTTAGAGGTAATTCAACCTAAAACGGCTTATGCGTTTTATGCGCCAAGTGACTTGATCGATATTGAATTCATCACTTCTGAAAGTGCTCACATTTCATATTATGTAGATGGGGCCCTACAATTTGAAATGGACACCAATGCGTATACACTACAACATACAGTCATTGCTGATCAGTCAGTACACGAGCTCTCTCTCTTAGCGAGAACGGTCAATGATTCTATATCTTTTGACCATAGTTATATTGTAGATCCTGTATCCGAGAATATAAGTTTACCTGCAGGGTTAAAACTAGGTATCAACTATTCAGAGGATCATACCCTTGTTTCTTTAGTGCTGAACGCACCGGATAAGGGGAATGCTTTTGTTTTAGGAGATTTTAATGACTGGTCCTTGAATAAGGATTATCAGATGTATCAAGGCGATGATTATTTTTGGATAACCCTTGACGATTTAGAACCTGGCCAGCAGTATCGTTTTCAATATTTGATAGACGGAGCACTATTGATCGCTGATCCCTATTCCGAAAAAATAATTTCGCAATATGATGATGGTCAAATCATCAGTGAAAATAGATATCCCGACCTTGACCCTTATCCAGCGAATGAAACACAATTTGAGGTATCTGTATTGCAAACAGACCAAGTACCTTACGATTGGGTGGTCACGGATTTTCAAAAGCCCCAAAAAGAAGATCTGGTTATTTATGAGCTCTTAGTAAGAGATTTTACTGATGAGCGAACTTTTCAAGCGGTCCTTGATAAATTAGATTATTTAGATTCCTTGGGAATTAATGCTTTGGAACTGATGCCGATTATGGAGTTTGAAGGCAATCTAAGTTGGGGTTATAATCCTGCCTTCATGATGGCAGTAGATAAATATTATGGGACCGAGCAGGAGCTAAAAAAATTAATAGATGCATGTCACCAAAGAGGCATAGCAGTCATATTTGATATTGTTTTAAATCACCATTTCGGTAGAAATTCATTGGTGAGATTGTACAATACAGGAGATTACGGATCACCAACGGTTGACAACCCCTGGTTTAATCGCACGGCTAAACATGATTATAACGTAGGCTATGATTTAAATCACGAAAGTGAGTGGACCCAGTCTTATGTAGATCGCGTAGTTTCTTATTGGATTGAAGAATTTAATATTGATGGTTATAGATTAGATTTATCCAAAGGACTCACACAAAAAAATACACTTGGGAATGTCACGGAGTGGGGAAAATATGATCCAAATCGTGTCGCAATCTTAAAGCGAATCGCCGATGTGATCTGGGAAGTCGATCCAGAGGCTTATGTAATCTTAGAACATTTTTCAGAAAACCCAGAAGAATTAGAATTGGCTGATTATGGAATGATGCTATGGGGGAATATGCGAGAAAACTTCCTAAATACGGCCATGGGCATATCCAGTGATATTAAATGGACTTATTATAAAGCCAGAGGGTGGAATGAAAATGCCGTCGTGGCTTATATGGAAAGTCATGATGAGGAGCGTATTTTATTTGAGGTTAGTAATAGATCTTTAGAATCTCATCAGATGCAAATAAAAAGAATGATGTTAAATACGGTATTATTTTTTGCCATACCAGGTCCAAAAATGATATGGCAATTTGGTGAGTTTGGATATGATCTTGAGCTTAACAATGATCGCTTAGGGGTAAAGCCAACAAGATGGGAATACTTGGAAAATTCAAATCGCAGGGATCTATTTTTAGTCTATCAGGCCATGATTTATTTAAAAACAAAAACGGATTATCTCGATGATGAATACTTTAGTTGGCAGTCCGATGGAGATGTCAAATGGATAAAATATGATCATCCTCAAATGAATATTGTGATTTATGGGAATACCTCTAAAGAAAGCCAAGAAACCACTCGTTATTTAACCAAACCAGGGATTTGGTATGATTACATGACCGGTCAATCAATAGAAGTAAATGACACAAATGAAACCATCACCTTGGCTCCAGGAAGTTATGGAATTTATTCCGATCAACCTATTGATAATAGTTTTGAGCGTATGTCAGAAAATTTTCTAACTTCTATAGGTTCTCAACCTATGGAATCATTGATCTTTTATCCAAATCCTTCAACCGATAGGATTATTTTTACAGGGGGAGTAGTGGCTGGTACAGCCTATCGCATATATAATTTATCCGGGCGGATCATTCAGCAAGGGCTGATTAAAGACAACATCGTCAATATAGCTCATTTACCGATAGGTACATTTATAGTTCAGGTTAAAAGTAGAGATCAACTATTTATTCACAAACTAATAAAAAACTAGTTTGGGCCATTTAATATTTTTGAAAAGGGGATTAATTTTTAAATTGTAGCAGCAAAATCAATAAATAGTCAAAATAATTTAATTTATAACATTTAATGTTAATGGTTGAGATTTTAAATTTAAAAGACTGTACCCTCAAATTTCAACCTTAATAGCTAAAAAATCTATTAAATTTGTATCAGAATTAGATCTGTAACAATCAAAATTGTGCGTACAAAAACGATATATTTTTATTTAATGCTAACTGTAGCATCGGCCTGTGTTGAGAATAATGCTTACCAAGAAAAATTAAAGGACCCGGCACTCTATAATGCTGCGATGAAGCAATTGACCGAGGTCATTGTTCACGATATTTTTTCTCCTCCGGTAGCTTCTCGTGTATATGCTTATCCCAATATTGCTGCTTATGAAATCATGGCTCAGGCCTTCCCTGACAAGTTCATTTCTCTGTCCGGGCAGTTGACTGACTTTATGGCCATACCCAAAAATGACAATCCTCAGGTAAACGTATATTTAGCCGCATTGCATGCTTTTTTGACGGTGGGCACCGAATTGATTTTTTCTGAGGATAAAATGCAGGCATTTCAAGATCAAACGTACCAAGCCTTGCAAGCAGATGGCTTATCTAAAAGGGTACTAAATAGCTCTATGAGCTACGGCGATCAGGTAGCAGTTCATATACTTAAATGGGCGGATCGTGATCATTACAAACAAACAAGGACAGATGCCAAGTATACGATAAGAGCACAACCGGAGTATTGGAAACCAACACCACCTGATTATATGGAAGGAATTGAGCCCCATTGGAATAAAATAAGACTCATGGTACTGGACTCTGCCCAGCAATTTATTCCTAAGCCACCACTTGCCTTTAGTATGGATGAAAATAGTCCTTTTTATAAGGAATTGATGGAGGTTTACCAGATTGGGGGCCAAATTGAGAATCAAGGTGAAGATATAGCTAAATTTTGGGATTGTAACCCCTATGTTTCACATCACAGAGGGCATGCTATGTTTGCAACCAAAAAAATTACGCCAGGAGGCCATTGGATGGAGATCTCTGCGATTGCAACGATGCGGGCAGGTAGTACCTATGCCGAGACAGTACATGCCCATGCCCGAGTAGCGATCTCTTTATTTGACGCATTTATCAGCTGCTGGGATGAAAAATGGAGATCAGTGGTGGTAAGACCTGAAACTTTAATCAATCAGTATATTGATGAGGCTTGGGTGCCCTTACTTCAAACACCTCCTTTCCCTGAGTATACCAGTGGACATAGCGTAATCTCAAGAGCTGCCGCCCTTACCTTAACTGAGTTGTTGGGCAGAGACTTTCCTTTTGAGGATACCAGTGAGATGGAGTATGGTTTGCCGAGTAGATCCTTTGACTCTTTTCTTCAGGCCTCAGAAGAGGCTGCGCTATCGAGACTGTATGGAGGGATACACTACAGGATGGCGATAGATAATGGCTTAGATCAAGGGCAGGCTGTAGGCAACTATATCAATAATACTTTGAAAACTAGGAAATAATATTTTACACCTATCTTTTTGAAACGTCCCGTTTAGATGCAATCATTGATGATGTTTTCCAGTAGCTCTTGTTTGCCACTTGTGGGGTTTAATTCACCATGGGTATGTGCAATTTGATGTAAAGCTGATAGATCTAAAATCCCTTCCTTAAAGGCCTTCCCCTTCCCAGCATCAAAGCTTGAATACCGTTGATCCACAATTTTTTTAAAATCCGTATGCGTCATCACTTTTTCTGTAATCAATAAAGCACGGGCAAAAGTATCTATTCCTCCAATGTGCGCATAAAACAGATCTGCTAAATCCGTAGAATTTCTACGTGTTTTGGCATCAAAATTCACTCCACCCCCTTGAATGCCCCCATTTTGAACAATCACCAACATCGCTTCTACGACTTCCCCGAGGTTCGTTGGAAATTGATCGGTATCCCAACCATTTTGATAATCACCTCTATTGGCATCTATACTTCCCAGCATATTTGCGTCAGCGGCTACTTGGAGTTCATGTTGAAAGGTATGTCCAGCCAGCGTGGCATGATTGACTTCAATATTTATTTTAAAATCATCAGCTAATCCATATTGATTTAGAAATCCGATGACCGTTGCGGCGTCATAATCATATTGATGTTTACTGGGTTCAGCAGGCTTAGGCTCAATAAAAAAATGTCCTTTAAAACCTTGACTCCGTGCATAATCTTTGGCATTGTGTAGAAATTGGGCCAAGTGTTCAATTTCTTTTTTCATTTTTGTATTAAGAAGGCTGACATAGCCTTCTCTTCCGCCCCAAAAAACATAGTGCTCACCCTCCAGGGCTATAGTCGTATCGATGGCATTTTTTACCTGAGCACTGGCATATGCGACCACTTTGAAATCAGGATTGGTAGCTGCCCCATTCATATATCTGGGATGACTGAACAGATTGGCCGTTCCCCAGAGCACTTTTATTGGAGTCCCTTTAAGTTTCTGCTGTCCGTATGCTGTAATGGATTGCAAGTGATGCTCTGAAGCCGATAAGGTATTCCCTTCATCAATTAAGTCAAAATCATGGAAGCAAAAATATTCAAGGCCTAATTTAGAAATAAACTCAAATGCCGCATCCATTTTATCTTTTGCCCGTTGAATGGGATCACTCTGATTATTCCAGGGAAAAACCTTGGTGCCGACACCAAAAGGATCGTTTCCTGTATTGCCAAATGAATGCCAGTATGCAACCGCAAATTTAAGATGTTCATTCATTTTTTTTCCTAGGACCATTTCATCAGGGCGGTAATATTTATACGCCAAAGGATTTTTGGATTCCTTGCCTTCGAATTTTATATCCCCGATTTCTTTAAAATATTCTGTTGATCCAATGATTGCCATTTTTTATCTATCTACGTATTGATTTATATTTTTCGAAGTTAATATTTTTTATTTAGGGGACCCACTTTCATTACTCGCTAACAAAACAGCCAATTCTTTCTTCCAATGACCATACTGTACTTGATAGATTTCCGTAAGTTCTTGTTCTGGATAAATGGTATCGATGGGGCTCATGTTTTTAAATGTATTTTCGAGACTTTGAGAAGTAAGACCAGCCAAAGCAGCTCGAGCTGCACCTTCTGCCCCATCGGTATCATACAATTCCAGCGGCAGTCGCAGGGTGTTCACGAAGACGGTACGAAATAGGGGACTTCGAAATAAATTATTATTACCTGCCTTGATCACTGTGGTGAGCACTCCCATGTCATGAATGATGTCTAACCCATACTTCATACTGAAAACAATACCTTCTTTCGCCGAACGAATAAGATGGCTTCGATCGTGCACATTGAAATTCAACTGACTCATTTGGGCTTTCAAATTTTTATTTTCTAAGATTCTTTCAGCACCATTGCCAAAAGGGAAAAATCTTAAATTCAAGCTGCCCGGAGGGGCTTGTTCGCTGAGATTATTGAGATCATTATAGTCGATGAGTTCAGCTGTGGTGTTGAGTAGTTTTTTCAGCCAACTGTACAATATACCGGCACCATTTACACATAATAGCATACCATTTCTATTATTTTTCAACGTATTATTTACATGTAAAAAAGTATTGATTCTTGATTTTTCATCGTACAGCGGCTTGTCCGTGACACCATAAATAACCGCAGAGGTTCCTGCCGTAGTGGCGAGTTCTCCAGGTTCTAGGACGTTTAAGGAAAGGGCATTATTGGGCTGATCTCCTGCCCGATAGGTTATGGGGATGTCTGGGGTGAGGCCGAGTGCTTCCGCAGCCCCTTGAGATACGTGACATTGTACCCCAACTGAGGGGACAATATCTGGAATCAATGTTTTTGAAAATCCATAATAATCCATCAATTGGGTTGAGATCATTTTATTCTTAAAATTCCATAAGGCGCCTTCAGAAAGACCGGTTTCAGTGGTAGTTGCTCTACCACTTAATTTTAAGGCCAAATAATCTCCAGGGAGCATAAATTTCCAGATGCGGGCATAAGTTTCGGGTTCGTTTTCTTTTACCCAAGCCAGTTTAGAAGCGGTAAAATTCCCTGGGGCGTTTAAATGCTGGTCCAAATAATTTTGATTTTTCAAGGCATCGAATGCCCTTTCTCCGATTTTCACAGCTCTGGAATCACACCAAATAATGGCAGGTCGAACGGGGGTTAAATTTTTATCTATGGCGACCAATCCGTGCATTTGGTAACTGATGCCAATGGCTTGGATATTTTTTAAATCTATTTGATGTTGGATCTTGTGCAAGGCTCCTTTCAAGCTATCCCACCAGACATCAGGCTTTTGTTCTGCCCAATCAGGGAAGGGCACTTCAATGGAGAGTTCATTTTCTGGAAAGAGGGTTCTGGCCAGCGTTTTCTGCTTCATTGCATCATAAATTGCAATTTTGATCGATGAACTTCCTACATCTATTCCTAACGTTTGCATATCCTAGCTGTATTTTATCCTGTAAAGTAGAACAAGATACAAACAATAATAAATACCAAAATAATAGAGGCCAAGGCATCAATTTTATCAAAGCTGCCTTTACTGGCTATTTTATCTTGTGGATCTAAGGCACCAAAGGCCAACCCCCTTATTTTTGAAAAATCCGGAGGATCTGTGGCTAGACTCACGGCGATACAAACAAAAATACAGGCGATAAACATAAAAATAGCCATATGAGAGAAATTGATGGCAGCGAATTGAAAGGCTAGCGGACTACTTTCCGTGGCAAATAGCTCGGCCAATATTCTCAATGTGGCGATGACTAATCCAAACATCAAAGTTGATATGGCCGCATGCGCATTGACTCGTTTCCAAAGAATGCCTAGCAAAAAAACAGCCGTGATAGGAGGTGCGATATAAGATTGAACACTTTGTAAGTAATTGTAGAGGACGCCTCCGCCTATTTTCTCCATGACGGGAATCCAAAGCATACCCACAGCCACTACAAATACTGTTGCAATTTTTCCAATGCGTACCAATTTTAACTCTGGCGAATGAGGGTACATTTTTTTAAAAATATCTACAGTAAATAGTGTAGAGCTTGAATTAAAAACCGAGGCAAGAGAGCTCATTAAGGCGGCCATGAGACCTCCAGCTACCAAACCTTTGATGCCGGTAGGGAGTAATGTCGAGACCAATACAGGAAATACTTCATCACTTTTTTCATAGCTGATGATCCCTTTCTGTTTCAGCGCAAAAGCAATGATCCCTGGGATCAAGAAAATAAAAATGGGCAACAACTTTAGATAGGCCCCGAAGATAGCGCCGCGTCTTCCAATTTTTATATTCTGAGCCGAAAGGGTACGCTGGACTATATATTGATCGGTACACCAGTACCATATACCTACAATGGTACCTCCAAATAGCATACCTGTCCACGGATAATCAGGATC
The DNA here is from genome assembly GCA_905182375.1 of Flammeovirgaceae bacterium UBA4465. Lineage (GTDB taxonomy): Bacteria > Bacteroidota > Bacteroidia > Cytophagales > Cyclobacteriaceae > UBA4465. The sequence continues at coordinate 269,164 of CAJJBF010000001.1, read as the reverse complement.
AGACATGGGGCGCCACATATTAAAATGTTCTGAACCGGCAGCAGCTTTGAGCTCTTCCCAGCCGCCCACGGCATTGAAGCCTAAATAGGTGAGTAATACAGATCCCAGAATCAATATTACGGTCTGCACAGCCTCTGTATAAACTACGGCCCTCATCCCTCCTAAGACGGTGTAAAGTCCTGTAATAATAACAATTCCAAAAGCACCGGTCAAAAAAGAGACTCCTAATAGCTGAGAAACGACCACACCCCCCGCGTAAATGGTCACCGATACCTTGGTCAGCACATAGCCAATAATAGAAAAAATAGATAGGAACCAGCGAGATCTACTGTCAAATCTTTTTTCTAGAAATTCGGGCATGGTAAAAACATTTCCCCTCATATAAAAAGGAAGAAATACCCAACCCAGTAGCAAAACGATCCAAGCGTGCAGCTCATAATGGGCCATCGGCATTCCACTTTCTGCACCTGTGCCTGCCAATCCAACCACATGTTCAGAACCAATATTAGAGGCAAATATGGAGGATCCGATAACAAACCAACCCACATTTCGACCGGCTAAAAAAAAGTCTTCTGTATTATTTTGCTTTTGGAGAATGACCCAAATCGCAACGGCTATCAAGATTGCAAAATAAACGCCAATGACGATCCAATCTAAAGTTTCTAGTCCAACCATGTTTCCATCAGTATTTAAAATATGACGCAAAGAAAGACCTAGTCCCTCAATCTGATGCGTTAATTATTATTGAAATTAAAAATAATTTATTTTATCTTTAAAGGAAAGGATCTCATAATATGAGATGATTTGGTTAAGCGTTAAGTTAAATTAGACTAGTTGAATTAGGAAGGTCTGGAAATAAACCCAGTAGTTAAAGTTAAAATAAGAAAAAATGCCAATTTGGGGAATAGATTTAGGAGGGACTAAAATAGAAGGAGTGGTTCTGAATGACGATAAAGTACCCAAAATATTGGTGAGAAAGCGTATCGACACAGAAGCCGCCCAAGGTTATCAACACATCATCAGTAGAATAAAATTACTTATTGATACAATGGCTCATGAATTGGGTTATTTTCCAGAAAAGATAGGCCTCGGAACTCCAGGAGTCATTGATCCTATCTCAGGTCTTATGAAAAACGCAAATACGACCATACTCAATGGGAGGTACTTTAAGGAAGACGTCAAAAAGGCTTTGGGTATCCCTTTACAAATGGCAAATGATGCCAATTGTTTTGCTTTGGCAGAATATAAAATGGGTATAGTTGCGCGCGAATCACCTCAAGTAAATGTAGTCTTTGGGGTGATTATGGGTACCGGCGTTGGAGGGGGGATTGTAGTCAATGGACAATTGATCCATGGACGCCAAGGTATTGGAGGAGAATGGGGGCATAATTTTTTAGACGTTTCTGGAGGTCCCTGTTATTGCGGTAAAGCAGGTTGTGTTGAAACCGTTATTTCAGGTAAAAATTTAGAGCGGTATCATCATGAAAAATTTCATGAATCAAAAAAGCTTAAGGACATTTATCAAGGACATCTCTCAGGAACGTCACCCAATGATTCGCATACGATTAACAGATTGATAACACAGTTTGGAAGGGCGATGGCTGGAGTAATCAATATCTTGGACCCTGACATTATCGTCATCGGAGGAGGCGTGGGAAATATTGATTTACTGTATACGGAGGGCTTAAAAGAGATAAAAAAGCATGTCTTTAATTCAAAGTTGGATACTATTTTTCATAAACCCTTATTGGGAGACAGTGCGGGGGTCTTTGGCGCAGCCTATTTAGCTTAGCCATGGCTGCTCCAGACATCCTTATAAACGAACATCTTGACACGGTTTTAAAGGGTGCCTGGGAGTCCAATATCAACAATCAGTCAAGATGGGTGATTTTCAGTGACCTTCATATGGGTGATGGAAGTACAAAAGATGATTTTAAGCCTAATTCTGAGTTGTTTCAAAGTACCTTGAGAGACTATTATTTAAAACACAATTATTCTTTGATGCTCAATGGAGACGTTGAGGAGTTACAAAGATTTTCATTGGATGTGATTTTGAAGAAATGGAAGCCTGTTTATAAGCTTTTTGATGCCTTTGCAAACAAAAATCGATTGGCCAAAACCTACGGAAACCATGATCTTCAGTTGAAGTTTCAAAAGCCATCTTATGATTATCAAATGTCAGAAGCCTGTAAATTAAGTTATGAGGGGGGACATATTTTTATTTATCATGGGCATCAAGCCTCAAAAAAATATCAGCTTCAGAATGATTTAGTGGGGTTCACATTGAAATATTTTGCCAACCCCCTAAGGATAAAAAACTATTCTGTTTCACATTCCAGTAAAAAAAAATACAAGATAGAAAAACGGGCTTATGAGCATGCCATTAGGAGGAATCAAATAAGTATCATAGGCCATACGCACCGGCCATTGTTTGAATCTTTACACAAAGTGGATCGATTGCGATTTAAGATTGATCAGTTATGTCGAGACTATCTGATCAGCAGATCATCCAATCAGGAGAGTATTGCTCATTCGATCAAGTTTTACCAAGCAGAACTTGAAAAAAGTCATCAAATTGATAATTTAAAAAACACCAATAGTTTTATTTATCATCATAATCTGGCCATACCCTGTCTTTTTAATTCAGGTACGGTCATAGGGAAGCGAGGGATCACATGTTTGGAAATATCAGATGGAAAAATGAGATTGATTCATTGGTTTGATAAAAATATTTCCAAAAAATATTTACAGTATACCGGTTATGATCCCATCTTATTGCCCAATACCGAATTTTATAGAATGGTGATTAATGAAGACACCTTACATTATATTTTTGCACGAATCAAATTATTACGTTGATGAGAAACCTCTTGATATTTATTGCATTACTCGCAGGCGTTCAATGCGGACCGCAAAGAGCGTCTGAGGTATTGGATAAAGGCGGATCACTAGATCTTCAAGGGCATAGAGGTATGCGGGGCTTGTTTCCTGAGAATTCTATTTTAGGATTTCTTAAAGCTTTGGAATTAGGGGTGAATACCCTAGAATTGGACATTGTGATGTCTGGGGATACCCAATTGGTGGTGAGTCATGAGCCTTTCATTTCATCAGCGATCTGTCAGTATCCTGGGGGGGAACAGATACCCAAAGAGACGGAAAAGGACCTAAATATGTATCATATGACTTATCAAGAGATCAAGGCATTTGATTGTGGCTCATTATTCAACAATGATTTTCTTTTGCAAGAAAAAAGTAGGATTTCAAAACCTTTATTGACAGAGATTTTAGATACGGTTGAGCAGGTGGCAACCGCCAAAGGTCAGCTCATTCATTACAATATAGAATTAAAATCTGAACTAGCATTAGAGGGTGTTTATCATCCTGAAGTCGCGGTATTTTGTCAAGTAGCTTATCAGGCGATCAACGATCAAGTAGATTGGCGTAGGATTACCATTCAGTCTTTTGATTTTCGAATCCTGCGATATTTTAATAGGCATTATCCGGAGGTCCAATTGGCGCTACTTATTGAAAATGAGCTTTCTTGGGAGTTAAACATTGATTCTCTCGGATTTAAACCTGAAATATATAGTTGCGACTACGCCCTATTGAGTGCAGAAACCATTAGTGAATTGCAGGAGAAAAACATGAAGGTCATTCCTTGGACGGTGAATGATTCTATAGATATGCGGCAACTTATTCATTGGGGAGTGAATGGATTGATTACAGATTATCCTAATATTGCCCTTCAAATATTAAATTAAGAAGATGAGTGCTAAGAAATATGATGTTTATGCCATTGGAAATGCTATTGTAGATTATGAAATTGAAGTTGATAACGCCTTTTTAGAAGCAAATGGTGTGGAGAAAGGGTTGATGACATTGGCCGAACAAGACCGGCAAGATGGTTTGTTGCGAGCAGCAAAAAGTAACATCAGAAAAAAACAAGCGGGAGGTTCTGCTGCTAATTCTATGGTAGCCCTAGCACAGTTGGGGGGTACTGGCTTTTATTCATGCAAAGTTGCTTCGGATGTTGACGGTACATTTTATAGGGACGATTTAGTAGAACAAGGGGTAGCTACCAATTTATCTGATGCCAAGCTCGATGAGGGTGTGACAGGAAAATGCTTAGTAATGATTACTCCCGATGCTGAAAGAACGATGAGTACTTTTTTAGGAATTTCATCAAATCTTTCTCTGTCAGAATTGAATTTAGATCAATTAGAGAATTCTCATTATTTGTTTTTGGAGGGATATTTGGTTTCAAGTCCTTCTGGTTTTGAAGCGATAAAAGAAGCAAAAAAGCGGACAAAAACGGTAGATGTTAAGACAGCGCTTACTTTTTCAGATCCAAGTATGGTCAAATATTTTGGAGACCAAATGCATGAAGTGGTGGGAGAAGGCGTTGATTTACTCTTTTGCAACGAGGAGGAAGCTCGGTTGTATGCCGGAACTGACGATTTAACGCAGGCGATTGAAAAGTTAAAAAAAATAACGAAGTCTTATGTTTTAACGCTGGGGAGCAAAGGAGCTCAGATCTGGGATGGTGAGAACACCCATCGCATTGATGCCGTCAAGACACAGGCCGTTGATACAACAGGTGCCGGAGACATTTATGCAGGAACTTTTTTGTACGGAATTAATCATGGACTCTCTTATGTGGAGGCTGGAAATTTAGCAAGTTTGGCAGCTTCTCAAGTGGTATCACAATATGGCCCAAGACTAAAGAAATCTAAAATTCGAGAATTTCTTGCCGTGATAAAGAATAAAAACTAACACTTACTTTGTAAATAGATTTGTATTAACCTATTTTTGCACACCGTTTTGCTAGATCAAAATAATAAAATTCGATGAAAAGGACATTTCAGCCATCAGTAAGGAAAAGAAAAAATAAGCATGGGTTTAGATCCAAAATGGAGTCAGCCAGTGGTAGAAACCTCCTTGCCAGAAGAAGGGCAAAGGGAAGGAAAAAATTAACCGTTTCTGACGAGAAACGATCCAAATAACATTGAGGGCATGAATGTATCAGCCCAACCAAAACCTAATTATAGCTTTTCTAAGACTGAAAGGCTGAGTAGTAAAGTAAAAATCGAGGAGCTTTTCAAAAGAGGTTCCTCTTTTCGTTTAGAAAAATTCCGGATCATACTACTTTCACAACCACTGGATCGAGGCAGGCAGGTCCTTATCAGCGCACCTAAAAAACTTCATAAGTCAGCTGTAAATCGAAATAGAATCAAACGGCTTATTCGCGAAGTCTACAGAAAGAATAGGGAAATTATCAATGCTAGAGGTCAGGGTTATCTCATGGCAATCATCTACCTCGGGGCCACCATGCCTACCCATAGTGAGGTGGAAGGGCAACTTATTAAACTCTTCAAGCGTTTGAATATAAATAAAGATGAGATTGTCTAAATTTAACGTACAATGAGAAAGTATCCTTTCATAATAATTCCAATAATTCTTTTTTCATTTCTTGCTTTTAAAACCGTAGAGCAGGATGATCGCTATTTTCAGATCGTAAAGAGCCTAGATGTTTTTACCACCTTATTTAAAGAGGTAAATGCTTACTATGTGGAAGAGATTAATCCGACTGAGTTGATGAAAATAGGTATTGATGCCATGCTGTCATCTCTGGATCCCTACACAGATTATATTCCAGAAGATGATATTGAAGATTATCGGACCATGACCACGGGTGAATATGGGGGTATTGGAGCGGTCATAGAAAAGAAGGGAGGATTCAATACGGTAGTCATGCCCTACAAGAACGCGCCTGCGGCGCGCTCAGGACTTTTGATAGGGGATCAAATCTTAAAAATAAATAATATATCGTTAAGTGGAAAGAAAGCCTATGAGATCAGCAATCTTTTAAAGAGTCAGATCAATGCCCAAATAACCTTGGAAATCAAAAGAATGAACATGCCGGAGGTCTTTGAAATTTCTTTGGCAACCGAAAAAATAGTTATTAAAAACGTACCCTACGCTGGGTTAGTGAAAGCGGGTGTAGGATACATTAAGTTAAAAGATTTCACCACCAATGCAGGTAAAGAAGTAGGTGAGGCCCTCAAGGAATTAACGCATCAAGGAGTGTCAAAACTTATTTTAGATTTGAGAGGCAACCCAGGAGGTCTGTTAGATGAGGCCATCAATGTTTCCAATATATTCATACCCAAAGGGGCTGAAATCGTGAGTACTAAGGGCAAATTAGAGGAATGGACGAAGGTCTACAACACAAAGAACCAATCTATTGACGCTAAAATTCCATTGGTTGTCTTGATCGATGAGCGCAGTGCATCTGCGGCTGAAATTGTGGCAGGTGTTGTACAAGATTATGATAGAGGGGTATTGGTAGGCAGAAAAACTTATGGTAAAGGATTGGTTCAGCAAACGCGACCACTGGCGTACAATGCTCAATTAAAAGTCACCACTGCCAAATATTACATACCTAGCGGGCGTTGTATTCAAGCGATTGATTACAGCACGAAAGGGACAGCCAAAATAGCTGATTCATTGAAGTCCACTTTTAGGACAAAAAGCGGCAGGGCGGTACTGGATGGAGGGGGTGTAGATCCTGACATTTTGATCGACCCATCGAAATTTGCTTTGGTGTCTTACAGGTTGAAACAAAAGAATTTAATATTTAACTATGCTACGAAGTATTATTTTG
>CAJJBF010000001.1:0-257500 GCA_905182375.1 Flammeovirgaceae bacterium UBA4465 | reverse complement strand
TAGCTCGTACTCCCCGAAATGTTTTTAGGAACAGCGTGGGAATTAGTTTATCAGAGGTAGAGCTACCGATTGGACTAGGGGGAGTCAAATCCTACCAAATCCAGACGAACTCCGAATGCTGATAAATATTTCCTGCAGTGAGGGTAAGGGTGCTAAGGTCCTTATCCGAGAGGGAAAGAACCCAGACCTACTGCTAAGGTCCCTAAATTTACGCTAAGTTGAACTAAGGAGGTTCAGTTGCTTAGACAGCCAGGAGGTTGGCTTGGAAGCAGCCATTCCTTTAAAGAGTGCGTAACAGCTCACTGGTCGAGCGACAGAGCATCGATAATAATCGGGCATTAAGTGTAATACCGAAGCATAGGATTTGTAGTTTACTACAAGTGGTAGGGGAGCATTCTCTGTGCGGTGAAGGCGTGCTGTGAGGCATGTTGGAGCGCAGAGAAGCGCAGATGTAGGCATAAGTAACGATAATGCGGGCGAGAAACCCGCACACCGATAGACTAAGGTTTCCCTGGCAATGCTAATCAGCCGGGGGTTAGTCGGGACCTAAGGCGAACCCGAAAGGGGTAGTCGATGGACAATCAGTTAATATTCTGATACCACCATTATTTTTGATGGGGTGACGGAGCAGTGAAAGTACCGCGTACTGACGGAATAGTACGTTGAAGCGAGTAGGTATAGAGACAGTAGGCAAATCCGCTGACTCTGCTGAACGTGATAGTACCACAATGCTACGGCAGCGTGGATAGTGTACCTAAACATACTTCCAAGAAAAACCTCTAAAATTATGATAATGGTGCCCGTACCGCAAACCGACACAGGTAGTCAAGGAGAGAATCCTGAGGTGCTCGAGTGATTCGTGGCTAAGGAACTAGGCAAAATGACCCTGTAACTTCGGGAGAAGGGGTCCCATGGCAACATGGGCGCAGTGAAAAGATCCAGGCGACTGTTTATCAAAAACACATGGCTGTGCGAAGTAGAAATACGCGGTATACAGCCTGACACCTGCCCGGTGCTGGAAGGTTAAGGGGGGGCGTTATCTTCGGAGAAGCGCTGAACTGAAGCCCCAGTAAACGGCGGCCGTAACTATAACGGTCCTAAGGTAGCGAAATTCCTTGTCGGGTAAGTTCCGACCTGCACGAATGGTGCAACGATCTGGATACTGTCTCGGCCACGAGCTCGGTGAAATTGTAGTTCCGGTGAAGATGCCGGATACCCGCAACGGGACGGAAAGACCCCGTGAACCTTTACTATAGCTTCACATTGGCATTGGGTAAATAATGTGTAGGATAGGAGGGAGACTTTGAAGCGGTGTCGCTAGGCATTGTGGAGTCGTTGGTGAAATACCTCCCTTTATTTATCTGATGCCTAACCCTTCACAGGGGACATTGTGTGGTGGGTAGTTTGACTGGGGTGGTCGCCTCCAAAAGAGTAACGGAGGCTTTCAAAGGTACCCTCAGCATGTTTGGTAATCATGCGTGGAGCGCAATAGCATAAGGGTGCTTGACTGTGAGGCCTACAAGCCGAGCAGGGTCGAAAGACGGATATAGTGATCCGGTGGTTCTGTATGGAAGGGCCATCGCTCAAAGGATAAAAGGTACTCCGGGGATAACAGGCTGATCTCCCCCAAGAGCTCATATCGACGGGGAGGTTTGGCACCTCGATGTCGGCTCGTCACATCCTGGGGCTGGAGAAGGTCCCAAGGGTTGGGCTGTTCGCCCATTAAAGTGGCACGCGAGCTGGGTTCAGAACGTCGTGAGACAGTTCGGTCCCTATCTGTTGTGGGCGTAAGAAGCTTGAGTGGATCTGACCTTAGTACGAGAGGACCGGGTTGGACTAACCGCTGGTGTACCAGTTGTCTCGCCAGGGGCATAGCTGGGTAGCTACGTTGGGAAGGGATAAGCGCTGAAAGCATCTAAGCGCGAAACCCACCACAAGATGAGGCTTCTTTTAAGGGATGTTCTAGACTAGGACGTTGATAGGCTACAGGTGTAAAGGCAGTAATGTCAAAGCTGAGTAGTACTAATTACCCGTAAGCTTTCTTTAGAGCACATAACGATATATTCATTTTATTATCAATAAATCTTTTACATACTGTCATGAAATTGATTGCAAGATCAATTAAAGAAATTATAGGAGTCCAAACGGGACTGCTCAAGATGATATAGTGACTATTGCGATGGTGTCCAGACTGGGCGCCACTCCTGACTCCACTCCTTCAAAAGTAAGTTGGAGTTGTTTAAAGGAAATCGCTGAGTGCATTTAAGATCATATGGTGACTATAGCGATGGTGTCCACCTCTTCCCATTCCGAACAGAGAAGTTAAGCCCGTCCGCGCTGATGGTACTGCCGTAACAGGTGGGAGAGTAAGTCGTTGCCAGACTTTATCAAGGCCCTTAGGAAACTAAGGGCTTTTTTTATGACCTATTTTATTTAGGAGTACTATCTTTATCCTATGAGTACGATTGATTTGAACTGTGATCTAGGTGAAGGCTTTGGAAACTATATAGCTGGACCTGATGTCTCGCTCTTAAAACATATCAGTAGTTGCAGTATTGCCTGTGGTTATCATGCAGGAGATCCATTGATCATTCAAAGTACGATAAAAGAAGCGCTTAAGCGAAATATAAGTATAGGTGCACATCCTTCCTATCCTGACCGTCAAGGTTTTGGTAGGCGCTCTATGCGTTTAAATGCTAAAGAACATTTCGCCTTTGTATTGTACCAGGTATCAGCTATTAAAGGGATGGTTGAAAGTCAAGGGGGCCAACTCAAGCACGTTAAGCCTCATGGAGCATTGTACAATGATGCGGCCTTAGATGAGAACATCACCCGAAATATATATGAAGCTATCTCCTCCATTGATGAGGGTCTGTGTGTTTATGGATTGTCTAATACAGCTCATGAGCATGTGGCCAATGAATTGGGGATTTCTTTTATTTCAGAAGCGTTTGCCGATCGAAAGTACCATTCGGACGGAACCCTTGTCGCTAGATTCAATTCAGCAGCGATATTGGAAAATACCGAAGAGGTGATTCAACAAGTGATGTCGCTAATTCATCATCAGGAGGTAGTCAGTGTAGAAGGTCAAAAAGTCAATATTCCTGCAAAAACGATCTGTTTTCATGGGGATCATCCGCAGACGTTGCCCATACTAAAGGAGGTACATAAGACCCTATTAGAGACCAATATTGAGATTAAGCTTAGTATCTGATGGGTAGTATACAATGGCGATATTTAGGTGAAGATGCCATTGAAATTTCAGATATCTCATCCAATATCCACGTTCAGTTAGGCCTCAGAGATTATTTAAAAGGCTTCCCGAAATTGGGTATTGCCTCTTTTATGCTTACCGATAAAACCCTTACTCTTATTTCGGAGAAGTATGGCTTTACGTCCGTATCGCATATTATTGATAGAGTGGCAGCCTATCAACATAAGGTGAATGAAAATGTGAGGCTACCTTTGCGTATTATTCCGATATGCTATGACGAAGCGTTTGCTTTAGATCAGCGAAAACTGGAGGACATTTGTAAATTGGACTATGAGGAGATCATCGCTTCGCATTTAAATGCGGAATATACGGTAGCGATGTTTGGTTTTATGCCTGGATTTCCCTACCTCCATGGGCTTCCCTTGTCATTGTCTATTCCTCGTTTAAAAAGCCCTAGAAAAATTATACCCAAAGGATCGGTGGCCATTGCCAATGAGATGTGCGGTATTTATCCCAATCAGACTCCCGGCGGCTGGCACATTATCGGTCGCTCTCCTTTGTCTTTATTTGATCCATTGAAGGATGTAAGGCCTTTGAACTTAGGACAAAGAGTCAAATTTGAGCGTATTTCAAAAAAGGTTTTTGATGGATTTACCCTTAATTAGAATAATTAATAGCGGAAATTTAAGTACGCTCCAAGCTGTTTGCCGTTTTGGTTTTAGCGATTTTGGGATACCTAAGTCAGGATTCCAGGATAGCATCAGTGCCCAATTGGCCAATTGGTTGGTGGGAAATAAGAGATTCAATACGCTCATTGAGAGTTATGCAAATTATTTTGAGTTTGAGGTAATTAATGATTGTAGTATGGGCGTACAAGGGGCCTGTTCTGAAATCAGAATCAATGGTCAATCGGTTTCCTTGGATCAAGCACACCATCTCAGGGTTAATGATCGTATTGAGCTATTCAATAATACCCATGGTGCCATTTTATACCTTGCTATGGCTGGGGGTTTTACCGCAACCGAAGTGCTGGGGAGTACAGCTACAGATATCGCCAATGGGCTGGGGGGATTGAACGGATTACCATTTACATCAAAGGATATTCTGAAGGGATCAAAGTTCAATATGCCGAGGCACACGCGCAGCATTCCAGAAGGCCTTTCTTCGCGTAGATATTTTTCTAAAAATGTTACGGTACATGTGATCGCGGGACCAGAGGCCTATTTATTTACCAAGGAGGTTATTGACAATTTTTATTCGCATGCTTTTTTGTTGTCAGCAGAAATCAGTCGCGTCGGTTATCGATTGACAGGGTATCCTATTCATGCAGATTCCTATAATATCCCTTCCAAAACGGTATTACCAGGAACGATTCAAATACCACCTTCGGGTGATCCTATTATTTTGATGGCCGATGGTCCGGTTACGGGAGGCTATCCCAGAATGGGAGTAGTAGCCAAGGTAGATCAGCCTATTTTGGCTCAATTACGTTCGGGTGGCCGAGTGAGATTTCTTGCTTGCCTTCCTGAAGAGGCCCGACTTCGAGAGGCTAATCAACGTCAATGGATTGAGGAACTTTACCATAAAAAAACGGAAAGATAAAGTCCTTTCCGTTTCACTTATTTATTAAAAGATTCAGAACTATTCCTTTTTGTTCTTGTCACTTCCAGCGATTGAGTTTCTCATATCCGTATCGGCTTCAATATTTTGAAATTTATAATAATCCATTATACCAAGCTGACCCTTTTTGAAAGCCTCAGCAATAGCCATCGGGATGGCCGCCTCAGCTTCAATGACTTTGGCTCGGGCTTCTTGTGCTTTTGCAATCATTTCTTGTTCCAAGGCAACCGCCATGGCCCGACGCTCTTCCGCTTTTGCCTCAGCCACCCTAAGGTCAGCCGCTGCCTGATCGGTTTGTAGCTTAGCCCCAATATTGGTACCTACATCTACGTCTGCGATGTCAATTGATAGTATCTCGAATGCGGTTCCTGCATCTAAACCACGTCCCAAGACCAACTTTGAAATTTTGTCTGGATCTTGTAAAACTTCTTTGTGTGAAGCGGCAGAACCGACGGAGGTTACAATACCTTCACCCACACGTGCCAAAATAGTTTCTTCACCAGCACCTCCCACCAATTGCTGAATATTGGCTCGTATCGTAACCCTGGCTTTTGCAATGAGCTGAATGCCATCAGCTGCTACTGCTGCGACAGATGGGGTATTGATTACTTTCGGGTTGACAGATATCTGAACGGCTTCAAAGACATCACGCCCAGCCAAATCGATGGCTGTAGCTTGACGGAACGTAAGGTTAATATTTGCTTTTTCAGCCGAGATTAAAGCCTTGATGACCAAGGGAACATCTCCACCGGCTAAATAATGCGTTTCTAAATCCGAGGATCTCATTTGCCGTTTGATTTTAGAAACTTCATCCTCAAGCGTCAATCCTGCTTTGGTAGCTGTAATCATTTGATTCACAATAATGGAAGGGGGTACTTTACGTATCCTCATGAAAATGAGCTCGAGGAGTCCCACACGGACACCGGAAAAAATGGCCGTAATCCATAAATTAATGGGGACAAAATAAAAAAATACAAGAACGCCTACAATGACGGCGATGACGCTAATAATTAATCCTAAGCTACTTACCATATTTTAAATATTGAGTTGAACATAAACTTTACTGTGATCGATTTTTATGATTGTTATTTTCTGTCCACTGGATAAAAAATCTCCTTGAGTACGAACTTCAATTTCTTCATTTTCAAAAAGAGCTTTACCCACTGGTTTTAAGTCAGAGGTAGCCAGACCAACATTCCCAACTTTCAAATTTATACCAATTGATTCATTGACCGTACTGGTCATGGTTTCTTTTAAGGAGAACTTCTCCCAAGGTTGCGCTTTTAAGCCATACACAAAACTGGATATAACAATGATCAAGGAAATCCCCAAGATGAAAAAACCAATGGAAGTTCCAAAATACTCAAACCCCAGATAAACCCCAAAACCTAAACAAATAGCACCACCAATTCCCACAAAGGTGGTACCTGGAATAAATATGACTTCAATGATAAGAAGCGATATTCCAAATACAATTAATATTAAAATTATAATCCAATCCAAATTAATAAGCTTTTGCAAACAAGACTTTCTTGGTAGACGGATTACCGGTCACCATACACTTTCCCGATTCTTCATTACCCTCTAAAGGTATACAACGGATGGTAGCTTTTGTCTCTTCTTTGATTTTATTTTCTGTTTCTCGGGTGCCATCCCAGTGGGCATAAACAAACCCTCCTTTATTTTCGAGCAATGCCTTAAATTCAACATAATTATCTGCTTGATAGGTATTTTGCTCTTTAAAATGTTGGGCCTTATTATAAATGTTAGACTGAATCTCTGTTAATAAAGATTGAATTTTGTCTTCAATCCCATCCATAGGATAACTCTTTTTTTCTTTGGTATCTCGTCTAGCTATTTCCAACGTTCCACTATCTAAATCTTTTGGCCCAATAGCGATGCGTAAGGGGACTCCTTTGAGCTCATATTCAGCAAATTTCCATCCAGGCTTATGAGTGTCTCGACGATCAAATTTAACACTGATACCTTTCGAAATGAGTGAGTTCCGAATTTTATCTGCTTTTTGGGCGATCTCTTCCAATTGTTCTTCTCCTTTGTAGATAGGGATGATCACGACTTGAATGGGAGCTAAATTTGGTGGAAGTACCAAACCATCATCATCACTGTGTGCCATAATGAGCGCGCCCATCAGCCGCGTACTTACTCCCCAAGAGGTCCCCCAAACCAAGTCTTCTTTGCCTTCCTTGTTCGTGAATTTAACATTAAAAGCCTTGGCGAAATTTTGACCCAAAAAATGAGAAGTACCTGCTTGCAGCGCTTTACCATCTTGCATCAAAGCTTCAATACAATAAGTATCCACGGCTCCTGCAAATCGTTCACTTTCAGATTTAACACCCTTAATCACAGGTAAGGCCATATATTTTTCAGCAAAATCACCATAAATATCTAGCATTTGTTTGGTTTCAGCGACGGCTTCTGCTTGGGTAGCATGCGCCGTATGTCCTTCTTGCCATAAAAACTCGGCGGTTCTTAAAAAGAGGCGGGTTCGCATTTCCCATCGGACGACGTTGGCCCATTGATTAATTAACAAAGGGAGGTCCCGATAGGATTGAATCCAGTTTTTATACGTATCCCAAATGACCGTTTCAGAGGTGGGGCGAACGATTAATTCTTCTTCTAATTTGGCGTCTGGATCTACGACCAATCCTTTGCCATCTTCATCATTTTTTAATCTGTAGTGAGTGACTACCGCGCATTCTTTGGCAAACCCTTCGACATGATCTGCTTCCTTGCTGAGATATGATTTAGGGATAAAAAGTGGGAAATAAGCATTTTCATGTCCTGTATTCTTGAACATGATATCCAGTTGTTGTTGCATTTTTTCCCAAATAGAAAAACCATAGGGTTTAATAATCATGCAACCTCTGACAGGTGAATTCTCAGCTAATCCTGCCTTTTTAACCAATTCATTGTACCATAATGAATAATCTTCTGCTCTGCTCGGTATTGCTTTGGCCATTTATTTTTGAGTTTGGTATAGTAATTGCAATGACATTATTGAAGTCAACATTTAAAAAGTTCAAATATAGCTTTTTGATGATTGAAACTTGGTTAGGATTGATTAAATTTAAAAAATTATAGCTATGAAAAAATATATAAAAAGTTCCGGAATATTTTTATTTGTTTTCATTCTTTCAATTTTTAATACCATCCTCGCTCAAGAATACGATGACATGTATTTTACCAAGGCGGATAGAAAGCAAACAGATTTTAACCTGAAAGCAAATCGCGGGGATGCAATGAGGGTTATGTCAGCTTTTGAGGATGACGATTTGGAGGAAGTTTATTTGGATAAAAACATAAATCCTGAATACATAGCAAAGTATCAAGTCCAATCAGATAAAAAGTCATCAAGACGAAATCAAGAGGTAGACTATTATCCTGAAACTACCTCTACTAATATTTCAAGCACCAGTGGTTATTTCAATAACTATGAGCGTCAAGCTACCATCTATACCCCAGCTGCGTTTAACATTAATGTTGTTAGTTCGTATGGATTTTCGAGATTTAATAATCGATTTATGTACGGCTATGATCCATTTGGTAATGTTTGGATGAGTGATTTTTACAGTCCTTACGCCTATGGTGTTTATGGGTACAATCCTTATGATCCCTTTGGCTATGGTTTTTCAAGACCTTTTTACTCATCTAGATTCAATAATCCTTATTATTATTCAAATGTCCGTGCCTTTAATAATTATTATTGTCCACCTGCTTACAGCTACAATACAGGTTACAATTCCGTGGTTTTAGCCGAAGGCTACGAAGAAGTGCGCAGAGCCAAGGTGATTGGACCCAGAGGATCAGGAGGATCTCAGGCCGTGGTCAGGGGGGGTATGAATGAATCTAGATCCACAGATCTAAATAGAAGATTGAGTAGTACAAATATTCGCTCCAATTCATCAAGGGCAACAGATTTGGGAAATCAAAAATCTCAAAATGAATACCTTGATCGGTCCGTTAGCAGAGAAAGAAGCAATGAATCCTTTACCAGATCCAATGCGGTTGAAACCCAAAGTCGAAGCAATTCGGCACGTTATGCGACCAGTTTGAATCGCAGCACTGCGACCGTGAACAAGGAGCGGTCAACGGTTATTGAAAATAACAGGGGAGTAGCTACACAAATGAATTCGGCTAGGCGTTATAGTACAACGAATATGCCTGAGCGCAGAAATGACTTTAACTTGCCTACCAGCGGTGAGACGCGAAATAGTTATCAAAAGACAGATACACAGTACTCATCAGGCTCTGCCTCTTCAGGATTTAAAGCAAATTCAACAAGCACTTCTTCGACTTCTAGATCTTATGCGCCTTCGAGCAATAGTTCTTCGGGTTCTTCCAGAAGTTACAGCGCACCTAGTTCTTCGGGGAGTCGTTCCTCTGGAAGTTCTTCAGGAAGTAGATCTTCGGGTACCAGTTCTTCAAGATCGAATAAAAATTAAATTTTAACTCTAGGCCGAATATGGATAGATTAATTTATTTCTTGGTTGGGATATTTATGTGCTCTTTTTTGAGTAGTCAGGCCCAGTTTGGCTATTACGAACAAGCCTTACAATTCAGTCAGACTTCTTTTGGGGGTACGGCAAGAATTCAGGGTATTGGCGGGGCTCAGGTAGCATTAGGTGGGGACTTGAGCCATGCCAGTTCTAATCCAGCAGGTTTGGGATTTTATAATCGAGGGGTGTTTTCGATCACACCAGGATTAAATTTTCATAAAACCGAGTCTGATTATTTAAAGCAATCTAATCTTGATAAAAAAGTAAACTTTAACATCGCCCAACTGGGGTTGTCTTTTTATTTTGGAGATGGAGACATTGCTACTCAACCGATCAGAGGTAGTTCTTTTGCCATCACCGTAGATCGAGTCAATGACTTTTATAATGAGACCTATTATCAAAGCGAAAATTATGATAATTCATATATCAATACTGTGGTAGAAAACCCCTTTGATGACCCCACATTAACGTCAACTTTTTACGATCAGTTTTTAATCAATCCTCATCCAAATAATTACGAATTTTATCCAGGCTTTGAAGAACTCGTTGGTTATGATACGATCCCTAATTATCCAGGATACAGTAGCCCGTTTGAATTCAGCAGACCCACTCAGAGTAACAGTATTGTGACCGAGGGCAGCCAATATGCCATTAATTTTGCTTATGGGGCTAATTATATGGATTGGCTTTATTTTGGGGCAAGTTTGTCTGTGAATTCACTTGATTATAAAAAAGTGGAAAATTATAATGAGTTTGATTATTTCTATTACGAACAAGATGGGACTTTAACATCTGAAGATGCGCTGGATAATATCACTATACGAAATCAGTTATCTATAGTTGGAACGGGAGCGGGAGCTAATTTTGGAATCATTGTTAGGCCTTTGTCCCATCTGATATTGGGTTTATCTTATGCGACACCCAGCTTCATGCGATTTGACGAAGAATTTTTCAATGATATAAGTACGAATTACTTTGATAACTATGACTATGTTTCGGTCACTTTTGATACCGAGGACATAGACGATGATCCTCAAACTAGATTTGTTGAGAATACATCCGAATTGGCTGTTTTCGAAGAATTGGGTGATATTCTCGTCTCAACTTATACCTTGACGACCCCAGGAAAATTTAATATTGGACTCTCGTATTTTTTGGGAAAAAATGGCTTTTTAACTGGAGAAATTGAATTTAAGGATTACAGCAACCTTTTCCTGAATGGAAAGGATTTTGACCTATCTGCAGACAATCAAGAAATTAAGGAACGCTATAAATCAGTGCTCAATTATCGGATAGGGGCAGAATATAAAATAGGTAGCTTTCAGTTGAGGGGGGGCTATGGATTTCAAGAGGATCCTTACACATCTTCAAATTATAACAGAAATACGGATCAATTCAGTATAGGATTTGGATATCGAGAGGCCGACTTTTTTATTGATTTTGCCTTTACGCACCAACGTATGAAAAGGTACGTTTCACCCTATTACATAGAAGTGAATCAACCGATTGCAAAGCTTTCTGACTATCAGACGACAGCTTTACTTACCTTTGGATTGAATTTTTAGATAGGATTGAATTTCTAACACTTGTTTGACCTGATTTCCCGGTTCACTAAAAATGATCTGTGCTTGGTTATAGTATTGGATTCTTTCGACCCGCATTTGGGTAATGGTTTTTTCTAAATTCTTTTTTTTCAGGAGTGGGCGGTCATGATTTGTCGCTACTCTTTTTACAATAGTAGCCACAGGGATGTCAAGAAAAACTGTAAGACCTGCCGCATTCATTCTGCTCATATTATCATAAAAACAAGGGGTACCTCCTCCACATGAGAGAATGTCAGTACTGGATTTGTCGAGTAACTCTTGAAGGGCATTTCTTTCTATTTCTCTGAAATATGCTTCGCCATGTATTTCAAAAAGAGCATTGATACTTTTGTTGTTTTTTGACTCAATCAGCTGGTCTAAATCTACATGATTAAGATTAAGTGCGGAGGCAAGAGATTTTCCAAAGGTGCTTTTACCGGATCCTGGCAGTCCAATCAAGAAGATAGGTTTCATTAGAGGAGATGCTGAATTTCATAGGCACTTGGCGTCGCATTATAATGCCATTTACCCACAACAACCCCATTTTTAAGTAGGACAATTCCCGGACTCGATCGAACAATGGTTTTGAGGACCGTGGCATCGGTAAAGAAAAAAGGGAATTGCCATTGAGCTTGCTTACTGAACTGTTGATAGTCGTCTTGCGAAGAAGAGGTAAGGACCCAAGTAGCGGCATTCTTGAGCTCGAGGCCAAGGGTCTTGATTTCTTCAGTTTTATTTGGATTTGTTTTTTCAATACTTTGTATGATGATCAATAACTTATTGCCTCTGAATAATTCACTGGTATATTCAATATCATCTTTCCAAACGGCTAAATCTGTAATCTTAGGTTGTACTTCGGGGTTAGTGATGACCATTTCTTTGAATTCATAACTATTATCTGTTGGGTAATCTTTGAACCTAAACTCATTGCCTTCCTTTTCCATTACATACTCATAGATGAGTTCGGCAGAGGGCTCCATGAGGGCAGGGAGGTCATTGCCTATGGCATAGGAGCGAAAGTCAATAAAGGGTAGGTTTCTTATGGCTATTATGGCTGTGATGACCAAAAATCCAGTAGCTCCATAAACTGCGATGCTGCCTATTTTTACATCAAATAAGGCCGTGTAGGAATTGCGATTGATGAAAATTAATGCAATGAAGAAACAGAGGATAATATCTTTGGTAAAAGATTCCCAAGGAGTTAATTTTATAGCATCTCCAAAGCATCCACAGTCTGTCACTTTATTAAAGTAAGCGGAATAAAAAGTCAAAAAGGTAAAAAAGACAATCATCACAAGAAGGGCCCAAGCGGTTTCTTTGACCTTAAATCCCAACAAGAGGGCAAGACCTAGGGCTACCTCTAAGACGCTAAGGAATACGGATAGAAATAAAGAGGCTGGGATGAAATATTCAAAAAATGGAGCAAAGTCATAGGCAAATACCTCGAAATATTCTTCCAATTTAATGGAGGTACCGACGGGATCATTCACTTTAATCAGGCCAGAAAAAATAAATAATCCCCCAACAAAATATCTTGAAAATTCTTTTAATACTTTCATTTTAATAGGTGCTAAATAGGTGCGAATTTATTTATATATTTAATTTGATTAGGCAAAATACGGCATAATTAATCATATCTTGATAATTTGCTTTAATGCCTTCCGAAACCAGGGTTTGTCCTTGGTTATCCTCTATTTGTTTGACACGAAATAATTTCATGAGAATGATATCTGTAATTGATGAAATTCTCATATCTCGCCAAGCCTCATCATAATCATGATTTTTGTTTTGTAGCAAATCTTTTGTTTCTTGAACGGCTTGGTCATAAAGGGGTTCAAGTTGACCCCATGAGACTTCCAGCTCTGTAGTATCCTGTAGATCAATTTGAATCATGGCAATCAGACAATAATTGATAATTCCTACAAACTCCGAGGCAATGTCATCTTCAATTTTTTGATGGCCTTTCTCTTGAATTGAACGTATTCTTTGGGCTTTAATGAAGATTTGATCTGTGATGGAGGATAATCTCAAAATTCTCCAGGCCGTACCATAATCTTGGGTTTTCTTACCAAAGAGTTCTTTGCAGTTGGCAATTACTTCACTGTAGTCCTTACTTGTATTTGTTTTCAAGGTGTTAAAGTATAAAATTTTAAATTTTACCAAAATTAGCCAATTTCGGAATATAAATTACAGCTATGAATTTTTCTAAGTCAATTAAGGTCTCTGGAAGACTCTTGTCTTTTGATCGACCACGTGTAATGGGGGTAATGAATGTCACCAAAGATTCGTTTTATGCAAAAAGTCGCGTGGTGAATGAGGGTGATATTTTGAATCGTGCTGGTGAAATGTTGAAAGAAGGGGCAGATATTTTAGATGTTGGAGGCTATAGCTCAAGGCCGGGAGCTAAGGAGGTACCCATAAAAGATGAAATAGGTGTCACATCCCACGCGATTGAGTTGATTAAGTTGCATTTCCCTGATGCATTAATCTCAATTGATACCTTTAGAAGTGAGGTTGCAGAGGCCGCTATTAGGTCTGGAGCAAAGATTGTAAATGATATTTCAGGGGGAATGTTAGACCCTAAAATGGTTGATTTCATCACGGCTAATCAGGTGCCTTACATTGCCATGCATATGCGAGGGAACCCAAAAAACATGCTGAAAATGACCAAATACACGCACATTATCTCAGAAATCTTATTTTATTTTTCCCAATTAATTGAGCGTTTAAAAGATAAAGGACATTCTGATTTAATTATAGATCCCGGCTTTGGCTTCGCGAAAACTACGGAGCAAAATTTTGAAATTCTTAGTAACCTAGAGCTCTTTAAAAATTTAGAAAGTATTATATTAGTGGGACTATCTAGAAAATCGATGATATATAAAACACTCAAGACAGATGCTTCAGAAGCGTTGAACGGAACAACGGTTTTAAATACCTTAGCTTTGACAAAAGGGGCAGACATTTTGAGAGTTCATGATGTCCGCCCGGCAGTAGAAGCCATAAAATTGACTATAAAAACATTAACCTAACTGGATTTATGACCATTGGATTTTTAGAAATTTCATTTGTAGACCTATTGGATATTCTTTTGGTGTCTTTTATGATGTTTCAGGTTTATAAGTTGATGAAGGGGAGTATTGCCGTTAAGGTTTTTGTTGGATTTTTGTTTTTATATTTAATTTATCTCTTGGTCAAAGCCATGAATATGGACCTCATATCAACTATTTTAGGTCAATTTATGGGTGTGGGAGTACTTGCTGCTGTCATTTTATTTCAACAAGAGATACGAAAGTTTTTACTTTTATTGGGGAAGACGACGGTCATCAATGACATTAATCTTTTTCGCCAAGTATTTTCTTCTTGGACGCAAAAGGAAATAGGGAAAACAGACATGATACCTGTGATTGAGGCCATCAAACTACTGGCGGCGTCTAATACTGGTGCTTTGATGGTCATCTCAAGAAATTCTCCCTTGAGGTTTTATGCAGACAGTGGGGATCTTATGAATTCTTTGATTTCTAAAAGGTTGATCATGGCAATCTTCAATAAATTAAGCCCTATGCATGATGGAGCAGTCATCATTTACTCTGATAAAATCATTGCTGCAAGATGTATTTTGCCCGTTTCAGAGCGGGAGGATGTCCCAGCAAATTTCGGTCTGCGTCATCGCGCCGCCGTTGGAATGTCGGAAGCTACAGAGAGTTTGATATTGATTGTTTCAGAAGAGACGGGCCAAATATCTATAGCACAAAATGGAATACTTTTTGAAAACTTATCGATCAAAGCTTTGCGTCAATCAGTCAAAGAATATTTTTCGGATACAGATCCAATTTTAAAGGCTGAAAATGTGGTAGTTGAGGAGGAAGCTTAGGTCTTCAGACAATTTTAAGATTTTCACCAATTTTGATAAATGCATCAATGGCGATATCTAGGTTTTCTTGCGTGTGCACCGCAGACAGTTGTACCCTGATGCGTGCCTGATTTTTTGGGACTACAGGAAAATAAAACCCTATGACATAAATGCCTACTTCTAGTAATTCAGAAGCCATTGTTTGAGAGAGTTGAGCGTCGTATAGCATAATGGGCACGATAGGGTGTGTACCCGGTTTTATATCAAACCCCGCAGCGGTCATTTTTGATCTAAAATAGGCCGTATTTTTGGCCAGTTGATCCCTTAGTGTGGTAGATTCGGAAAGTAATGAAATGACGGCAAGGGAGGCGCCAACAATAGAGGGAGCTAAGGTATTGGAGAAAAGGTAAGGTCTAGATCGCTGCCTTAATAGCTCAATGATTTCTTTTTTACCCGAAGTAAATCCACCGGAAGCTCCACCTAATGCTTTACCTAAGGTGCCTGTGATGATATCAACTTTGTCCATAACGGCACAATGTTCATGAACGCCTCTACCTGTTTTGCCTATAAAACCTGTAGCATGGCAGTCATCCGTCATCACCAATGCATTGTATTTTTCAGCAAGCCTACATATTTTATCAAGTTGGGCGATCGTTCCATCCATAGAGAATACACCATCAGTTACTATCATCTTGATTTTTGAAGGAGCGGCTTCTATTAACTTAGATTCAAGATCATCCATATTGTTATGGCGGTAGCGATACCTTTCTGCCTTACAAAGTCGGATGCCGTCGATTAGGGACGCATGATTCAATTCATCTGAAATGATGGCATCTTCAGGGCCCAACAAGGGCTCGAAAAGACCTCCATTAGCATCGAAAGCAGCCGCATAAAGAATGGTATCCTCCATGCCCAAGAAGGTAGATATTTTAGTTTCTAATTCTTTATGGATGTCTTGGGTGCCGCAAATAAATCGAACAGAGGACAGACCAAAGCCATGGGTATCAATGGTTTGCTTGGCAGCAGATAAAATGTCGGGATGTGAGGAGAGACCTAAATAATTGTTGGCACAGAAATTAATAACTTCCCGACCATCTTCAAGACGAATAAGAGCACTTTGCGGAGAGGTAATGATGCGCTCTTTTTTATACAGGCCGGCATCTGTGATTTCTTGAATTTCTTTCTCTAATTTTAATTTCAGGGGGGTATACATCTTTCAGGGGTTAATTGAAGTCATCAGTAAAACAAGGTATTATTTGAGAATTTCTGGCTTTTCGTATAAAAACTTCCTCCTCAATTTATTTAATAGAAAAAGCTTTTGAGCGGTAAAACTAGTTGGATGGATGTGGGTAAAAGCCCTTTCAAACTCTTGATAAAGGGGTTTTTCCCCTTGCTCAAATGCAGAAGGATCTATTTTTTTTGAGATTAGATAAAGATGGAAATCACTCATTATTTCAAAGTTAATTCTTAAACGTTTATTAATAATGGTAATTTCTTAACCTATTTTTACCTCAATTCTAATTAGTGACTATTACACCCTATGAAAAAAATATTAGTAATTGGATCAAATGGACAACTCGGTATAGAACTGCTCACGGCTTTGAGAGATAAATTCGGGTCAAAAAATGTGATCTCTTCGGATATAAATGACCCGTCACATGCAGATAACTACTTTGAAAAGTTAGATGCTAGAGATGCCATAATTTTAACATCTATTGTAGAAAAGCATGAGATTAATCATGTTTATCATTTAGCTGCTATTTTATCTGCCAATGGAGAGCTAAATCCTATTTCATCTTGGGAGGTAAACATGAAAACCTTACTTAATGTGCTTGAGCTCGGGAGGAAAGGAGTTATTGAGCGTATTTTTTGGCCCAGCTCTATTGCGGTTTTTGGTAGGGATACTCCCAAAGATCATACCGATCAAAATGCATTGACAAACCCCTCTACGGTCTATGGAATCAGTAAATTAGCAGGTGAAAAATGGTGTCAATATTATTTTGAAAAATTTGGTGTGGATGTAAGGAGCATTAGATATCCGGGTCTAATCAGTCATAAAGTACAGCCTGGAGGTGGAACGACAGATTATGCCATTGATATTTTCTTTAAAGCGATTTCAGGAATACCTTATGATTGTTTTTTAAATGCCGATGCCTCTTTGCCCATGATGTACATCGATGATGCGGTAAGAGGGACTTTAATGCTGATGGAGGCATCTTCTCAAAAGCTGAGTATTAGAACCAGTTACAATTTAAATGCAACCTCTTTTTCTCCAGCAGAATTGACCGCTGAAATAAAAAAGCATATCAGTGGTTTACAAGTGCAATACAAACCGGATTACCGGCAGTTGATCGCTGAAACTTGGCCAAGAAGTATTGACGACCAACCTGCCCGCTCAGACTGGGGGTGGAAAGAAGCCCATACTTTGGCTCAAATAACTGCTGAGATGATTTCAGCTCTGCGTATGAAAAAATAGTTTTCGTACATAAATAGATTGTTTAATTTTGGTTGACCGAATCTCATTTAAAAAGAGGTTGGATAAAAATTTACATCAATATGTTATACAAAAATCTTGAAACCACGCTTTCCGAGGGAATTATTACTATCGAGATAAGTAGAGAAGCAAAATTAAATGCTTTAAATGGAGCGACATTGGACGAAATAAAGAACGTCATAGGTGCGCTATCCCAAAATTCTGAAGTGAAAGCAGCGATTATTACTGGAGCAGGAACCAAAGCGTTTGTGGCTGGGGCAGATATATCAGAGTTTCAAAAATTAAATGAATCGGATGCGCACAAGTTTTCAGCGCATGGACAGGCCATTTTTTCATTAATTGAAAATTGTCACAAACCTATCATAGCCGTAGTCAATGGATTTGCATTGGGGGGTGGCTGTGAGCTGGCGATGGCATGTCATATTAGAGTGGCCTCAGAGGAGGCGAAGTTTGGCCAGCCGGAAGTAAATTTGGGAATTATCCCCGGGTATGGAGGAACGCAAAGGTTGACTCAATTAGTTGGCAAAGGCCGATCCCTTGAGCTGATGATGACCGGTGATATGATAGATGCTCATCAAGCATTTCAAATGGGCTTGGTTAATCATGTGGCGAAAGATAAGTTGGAAGCATTGGCCAAAGCGCACACTTTGCTACAAAGAATAATGGCCAAGGCACCTCGGGCTATTGGAGGAGTTATTGCTTGTGCCAATGCGGTATTTAATCAAAATGCAGATGGTTACCAGATGGAGGCGGCAGCGTTTGCGAGCGCTTGTAAAACCGAAGATTTTAAGGAAGGTTCTAGTGCTTTTATTGAAAAAAGAAAGCCAAATTTCAGAGGCACTTAATTTTTGAAACAGTTAAAAAGACTTGTTGGAGATACGGCCATTTATGGTGTAAGTAGCATCTTAGGGCGATTATTGAATTGGCTTTTAGTGCCTCTTTATGTCGTTTACTTTAAGCCAAGTGAGTATGCGATTGTCGTTGAATTATTTGCTTTTATTGCGCTATTTAATATCATTTATACGTTAGGATTTGAAACCACTTATTTCAGGTTTTCGAGTCAACAAAAACAAACAGATCAAAATTATTTTGATTTAGCGGTCGTTATGATTTTTCTGAATTGTCTTTTTTTGGGATCCATTTTGATTTTTTTTGCTGAGGACCTTGCCTTATTATTACAATATGAGGGTAAAGGTTACCTCATTTCGTGGTGCGCGCTGATTCTATCCTTAGACGCAATGGCTGCTATACCCTTCGCAAGACTCAGGATTTTAAGAGAAGGCAAAAAGTTTGCAGCATTTAAGTTGTTGAATATTGGCCTAAACATTGGTCTGAACTTATTCTTTATAGTTTATTTACCGGTGCAGGTCACTCAAGATCCTAATTCCCTTTTAGCAGTAATTTATTTCCCAGAGTTGGGTGCGGGACATATTTTTTTATCTAATTTAATGGCAAACTCAATTTATCTACTGCTTTTTTCTGGCGCATTTTTGAGGCTTAAATTCACTTTTTCAATGAATATGTTGAAGCCATTTTTGGCTTATGCTACGCCCTTAGTGATTTTACAATTAGCAGGAGTCATCAACGAAATGTTCTCAAGGCAATCTTTAAAATATTTGTTGCCAAAAGGATTTTATCCTGACTTGAGTAATACAGCTGCCTTAGGCGTTTTTGGTGCGTGCTTTAAGCTGTCTATTTTTATGGCCTTGGCCGTGCAGGCTTATAAATTTGCTTTTGAACCTTTTTTCTTTAACCATGCCCATGAAACCAACTCTAAGCAACTCTATGCGAGTGCCATGAATGGGTTCATTATTTTTGGTGGGCTAAGTTGGATGGTTATTTCTCTAATGTTACCTGAAATTGCTCAGTTGGTATTTGGAGCCCATAGTCCTTATTTGGACGGGTTAATCATCGTTCCGGTATTGCTGGGTTCAGGCCTTTTAATGGGGATATTTTTTAATCTTTCCGTTTGGTACAAACTGACGGATAATACCAGAATAGGGGCTATAATTAGTGTGTTAGGAGCGATCATTACCATCATTCTGAATGTTTCATTGATTCCCATATTAGGTTTTATGGGCAGTGCTTGGGCGTCCCTAATTTCTTGGTTCTTCATGACTTTACTAAGTTATTTCATAGGAAAACGCTATTTCCCCATCAAATACCAATTATCCAAAGGATGTTTTTATTTCATTTATGCGGTATTAGCAACGGCTATGATTGTAAATTTGGAACTTTCATTGTTGAGTAGATATGGCTTGGGATTGGCTTTGGTAGGTTTTTATTTGGGTCTTGTTTATTGGATAGAAATAAAGTCTAGTAATAAAGAAATTGAATATCATTAAGTTTGTCGCTGATTTGGTTTTACCTACATTTTATGCCACCGTAGTTTCGGACTAGAACAAAATTTATCCTATTAGTAGAACATGAGGTTTACCATTTTTGTTTGCTTGTTAACTTGTCTTTTATGTTCCCTATCTGCACAGCGGAAAAAGAAGAATAATGCTCCAGAGAATACCGCATCTAAAGGGTTGACTTTGCGTACTGAAACCCTAATTATTGAGGGGAGCAGACTCCTTATTTTAGGTAATTATCCAGCAGCAAGGACTACTTTTGAGCAAGCCAATCAACTAGAGCCAAATAACGCTGTAGTGTACTTCAAATTGGCTGAGCTTGATATGATTTTTAACGCATCGGAAGCGGCCCTGATCCATATAAATCGAGCCATTGCCTTAGATGCTGAGAATAAATTTTATCTCATATTTAAAGGCGATATACTCAGTTCCCTCAATAGATATGCGGACTTGGTGGAGGTTTACACAAAACTTATTGATCTGCCGGGAAATCAACAATACTATTTTGACCTTGGTGCGCTCTACCAATTTCAAAAGAAATGGAATGAGGCACTTGAAGCTTATGAAAAAGGGCAACAATTATTTGGAATCTCTGAGAATATCATGCGTGAACGGCAAAAAATATACCTTCAAAAAAACGACATGGATGCGCTGGAGAAAGACTGGGAGCGATTAATTGCTCAGGCACCTGATGAGACCAGATATTTGCTTGAGCTATGCTCCATATTAATCATGAATAAAGCCTATGATCAGGCCATGATTAGATTATTAGCATGGGATGATCCCAATGCCAAATTGTTGATTTCTCAAATTGCCCTTCAGCAAAAAGATTATGATAAAGCCATGATTTTTTTAAAAGAAGGTTTTTTCTCTCAAGAAGCACCGCTGTTGGCAAAAATTCAACTATTAGAGGTATTGATTGAAAAGACATCATTTACGGCATCATTGAAGGAGTTACTCGAACAATTACTAGAAATTTATCCAGCACAATTTGAGGCACTTGCTTTTGTAGGAGACGTCTACTTAAAACTCGGTGAAGCGACTGAGGCACTTTTACGTTATAGAAAGGCCATCGCAATTGAGGGTGCAGATTATAAAGTTTGGCAGCAGGTAATCTCTATGGAATTGCACAATCTTGAATATGATAGTGTGATACTGCATTGTGATCAAGCTTTGGAGCGCTACCCTAATCAAGCATTATTGTATTTTTACAATGGCGTAGCTTATTATTCTAAAAAAGAGTTTGAAATGGCTATACGTTTTTTAAGTTACGGAAGAAAATATGTTGGAGATCCCAATTTACTTGAATTTTTTTATGCACAACTCGGTGATGCGCACAATGCCTTAGAGCAACACACTCAATCCGATGAGGCCTACGAAAAAGCGCTTGAACTCAATCCAAGTAACGAACATGTGTTGAATAATTACAGCTATTTTCTTTGCTTGCGTAATCAGCAACTGTTGAAAGCACAAGAGATGGCTAAAAAGTTGATCCAGAAGTATCCTGAAAACGCCACTTATTTAGATACTTATGGTTGGGTGCTTTACACAATGAAGCAATATGAAGAAGCTGAAATTTATTTAAAAAAAGCTGCTTTGATAGATGAAAATGGAACTGTCATAGAACATTATGGCGATGTGCTTTTTGAGCTCGGTAAATTTAAGGAAGCTTTGACTCAGTGGATAAGAGCTAAAGAACTTGGAGGAACCACTGATTCAATAGGATTAAAAATTACAAATAGTGAGATCCATGATTAGATATATTAGTATCGTATTGATCCTTGGGGTATTCACGAGTTGTAATAAAAAATTGATTCATTCGAAACAAGAGAATATAGAGATCAATACATTTAAATTTGACTATTTTGCAGCTAAGGCCAAATTAAATTATAACAGTGGGGACCAAAAACTATCTGCGGTTGCTAATCTTAGGATTAAGTATGATAGCTTAATTTGGATTTCGATTTCACCAGGCTTGGGCGTTGAAGTACTTAGGCTAAAATTAACTACCGATTCAGTTTTTTTAATTGATCGGATGGCGCATAAATACATGAAGTCTAGCTACAGTGAGTTCAATAATTTTTATGGGATTAAATTGAATTTTAAATGGATTCAAGCCATTATGCTGGGTAACCCATTGTCATCAAATAAAAAACTGGTGACAAATAAAGAAAATGGAAGAGTCCTTTATGAGCAAAATGATGGACCGCTTTTTATTAGAAATTTTATTGGAGATCAATCTAATAAAATAGAAAAAATTTCTGTTAGAAATTCTACAGCCAAGTATGAAATGGTCATAAATTACGGAGATTTTACTCAATTAAACGAGCGGGCGCTCTTGCCTTATTATATGAAGTTAGTACTTACATTTTTTGAAGAAAGGCAACCGACTAAAGAGATTGACATTAATATTAAATCGGCTAATTTACCTGATAAAACGCTTAAGTTTCCATTCAATGTTCCAGCAAAGTTTCTTAAGGACTGATTTTATTTTTCTGTTCATATTAATGTCAGCATCTCTAACGGCTGTTGGTCAAAAAGACAAAAAACAGTTAGAGTTAGAACGGATTGAAAATATCAAAAAAATAACAGAAGCTGAAAAGATTCTCGGACAAACAAAAGACAAAAAAACGGCTACTTTAGGTCAATTGAGGGCATTGGAAAATCAAATTCATTCCCGTCAAAAGCTATTGAGGACTTTAGATGAAGAGGTTGATTTGATCACCAATGAAATACTGGAATTGGAGTCCATTATTAGTGATATTGATTTGTATTTAAAATCGATGAAAGATGAGTATGCAGCCATGATTTATAAATCTTATAAATCTAAAAATAGGTATAATTTTATCTCATTTCTATTTGCATCAAATTCTTTTACTCAATTCTATATGCGGTTGAAATATATGGAACAATATACCGAGGCCCGTAAAAGGCAATCTGATCAAATAGCAGAAACTAAAGAAGAGCTGATCGCTCAACAGAAGGTAGAGGAGCAAAGAACATCAGACTTGCGGCTAGTAATCAAGAGCAAATCAGCGGAGAGTAATCGACTCATTAGTCTCAAAAAAGGGAAAACTAAACTCATTGCCCAATTGACAAAAAATGAGGCATCGCTGAGGAAAGAGATGACTGTGCGAAAGCAATCGATAAAAAAATTGGATGACTTGATTGCTAGTTTAATTAAGATTGAACTAGAAACAGAAAAGAAAATATCTTCAGGACAAAAAGAACGAGCTAAGGAGCTGACTGGGAAATTTGAGGATCAAATGAGAAAGCTCTCTTGGCCTGTTAAGACTGGATTTATTTCCTTAAGATTTGGACTACAAAGAGATCCAATTTTAAAAAATGTAAGTATCAATAACACAGGTATAGATATTCAGACGCAAAGGGATGAAAATGTAGCAGTAGTGTTTGAGGGAGAGGTAAGAGTTAAAGCATTCGTTCCCGGTCAAAATAATGTCGTTATTATTAAACATGGAAATTATTATACCGTTTATTCCAAATTAAAAAGTGTCGAAGTCAAGCAGGGGCAAGTATTACAGACAGGTGATTTGATTGGAAAAGTACACACGAATAACGCAGGAATAACGCAATTGCATTTTGAAGTTTGGCGAGATAAAAAAAAACTTGATCCTGAAAGATGGTTAAAGCAATAGTTTGATAGCTTTTTGCTTATCTTTGATTTAAATAAAAAAAACATTCATGGATACTGTATTAGCATTTGGAATGCCTGGAGGATGGGAATGGATTGTCATTGGCCTTTTTCTGGTTGTCTTTTTTGGGGCAAAAAAAATACCTGAAATAGCCAGAGGGCTAGGGAAAGGCATAAGAGAGTTTAAAGATGCCACCAAGGATATTAAGCAAGAAATTGAACAAGGCGCTCAGTCAGACGAAAAGAAACCTTAGTTTGTCATGCTTTACAAATCATATCAGCAAATTAGGGCTGATCTTGATGAGCAAAGAATTACAGTTGCTCAAATAGTAAATCATCATCTAGAAAAAATTGAGGAGCATAATCCAAATTTAAATGCTTTTCTTGAAGTATTTAAAGAGGAGGCCATAATAAAGGCGGCACAAGTTGACTTGAAATTAAAGCAGGGAACTGCAGGTCGCTTGGCGGGCTTAGTGGTGGGGATTAAAGATCTCTTTTGCTTGAAAGACCATTTGGTTTCGTGCTCAAGCAAAATACTTGAAGATTTTGAGAGCCAAATCACAGCGACCCCTATTCAACGGTTATTAGATGAGGATGCCATCATCATAGGTCGGCAAAATTGTGATGAATTTGCGATGGGCTCCTCTAATGAGAACTCTGCATTTGGTTTGGTTAAAAATGGAGCAAATCCATCACGAGTCCCCGGAGGTTCTTCTGGGGGAAGTGCGGTTGGCGTGCAAATGGATATGTGCCAGATCTCTTTAGGTTCTGACACGGGAGGATCCGTACGACAACCCGCCGCATTTTGCGGTGTATTTGGTCTGAAGCCTACTTATTCTCGGATTTCTCGTTATGGACTCACTGCTTATTCTAGCTCTTTTGATTGTGTGGGAATTTTATCTAAAAGTATTGCTGATACAGAATTAATTCTTGAAATAATAGCGGGCAGCGATGAGCGAGATACCACTTCAAGTAGAAAAAAAGTACCTCAATTTTCTCAAAGTCCTATCAAGTCCAGTAGCTATAAAATTGCTTATTTCGATGAAATCAATAAGGTAGAAGGAATAGCTACTTCGGTCAGTCAAATGATGAATCAAACTATGTCGAGCTTAAAGACCTCAGGCCATTTATTGGAAAAAGTATCTTTTCCTTTTTTAGAATATTTGTTGCCAACCTACTACATTTTGACTTCTGCTGAAGCAAGTGCCAACTTAGCTAGATTCGATGGGGTACGTTATGGGTTTAGGGATTTAGAGATTTCTAATTTAGAATCCATGTATAAAAAATCACGAACCCAGGGGTTCGGATCCGAAGTTTTGAGGAGAATTCTTCTAGGAACTTTTGTGCTTTCTTCAGGTTATCAGGATGCATTTTACACAAAGGCTCAAAAGGTAAGGCGATTGGTAAAGGATTACACCGAAAAGATTCTTGAAGAATATGATTTTATTATTTCACCAACTACGGCGACTACGGCTTTTGAGATCAATTCCAAAACCATAGATCCTGTAGAAATGTACCTGGCAGATTTATTTACTGTACAGGCTTCTGTTGCGGGAATACCTGCTATTTCTATTCCTTTGGGAGAAGATCAAAATGCGATGCCTATTGGATTACAGGTAATGGCAGCAAGTTTTGAGGAGGAGAAGCTTTTTTCTTTTGCAAAGTCATTTAAAATCACATAATTCAGATGAAGATAGGCTTAACAATATTTTTGGCGCTGCTTTATATCACAAATGTGTTTGCTGAGTACGATTCAACACATCAAAGATATGATTATATTCCAGATGCCAATTATGCTGAAATCGCCGATCGAATGGGGTGTCTGAATACGGAAATTCCGCTAACTTTCAATAAAACCGTAAAGAGTTTCATAGATTTTTTTTCTGTTCGTAATCGAGATTACACGCGAGGGGTTCTAGAAAAGAAAGATTATTATTTTTCAATCATAGAACCCTATCTGGAAGAATACGGTTTACCTGATGATCTAAAATATTTAGCGATCGTTGAGTCAGGTTTGGTGCCGCGGGCCCAGTCGCGAGCCGGTGCAGTTGGGCTATGGCAGTTTATGCCAAGCACTGGTCGATCCTATGGATTATCTAATTCATGGTACATAGATGACCGTATGGACCCAAATCAGGCAACTGATGCTGCTTGTAGGTATTTAAAGAGCTTGTATAATACTTTTGGCAGATGGGATTTAGCTATTGCTGCCTACAATTGTGGTCCAGGTAATGTCCGTAAGGCCATCCGAAGGAGTGGTTATAAAAAAGATTTTTGGCAAATTTATCGATATTTACCTAGAGAAACTCGTTCCTATATTCCTCAATTCATTGCCATCAATTATGTGCTGAATTATGCAGAAGAACATAATCTTTTTCCAGATCAAAAATCATCATTAGCCTTATCAGATACGATTGTAGTAAGCCAATATTTGCACTTGGCCACCTTTGCACATTTTGCTGATATAGCTTTGGAGGAATTACTTGATCTTAATCCAAGTATTAAAAGAGGGGTGATTCCTGAAGGGGTGCGTGGTTTTTCTCTGAAAGTTCCTGCAGACAGAAAGCTTTATATTAATGCCCAACGTATATTCTTATATGATACTGCGAATAAAGTAGGAAAGGAGGAATTGGAGTATTTGGCAAGGCGTATGACAGGAAGTACCTATGGGCGGACAAAAAATATTTATCTCGTGAGAAGTGGAGATAATTTAGGAAGTATTGCGCGCCACTACGCCGTACGTGTTTCAGATATCCAAAAGTGGAATAATCTTAGTTCGACCTTGATTCGGACAGGGCAAAATTTAGCTATTTGGACCCTTCCCAGCTATACTAAGAGTAATCAAAAAGTGTATGTAGTGGCCAATCAGAATCAGAAATTATCATCGGTAATCACGGGGACGACTTATCAGGTAAGAAGAGGAGACTCATTATGGAGTATTTCTAAGAATTCAAATGTTTCAGTGGCAACCATCAAAAAAATAAATAAACTGAATTCTAACACAATTTATCCTGGTCAAAACCTAATTATTGGAAGTGATTAAATAAATTCTGTATAAATTTTTGAAGTGATATTTATTAAATGAGGAAAAAAAACTATTTTTTTATTACTTGTACTATCTGGTTGTTTGCGTTTTGTGGAGAAACTCAGCAAAAGATCGCCCAAGAATTTATGCCTACCGCCAAGGGAGAAATTGGCAGTATTATGTTGGTGATGGATCAACAGCAGTGGGACCATGATCTAGGAACACAACTTAGAGGGATACTCAGGGAGCCTATGCCCGGGTTGCCCCAAGATGAGCCTTTATTTCATCTCAATAGGGTCAGTCCAAAAAAGTTAAATACTACGCTTAAATCTTCAGCTAATATGATTTTTGTGGTGACCTTAGATAGTAAGACCTCCGAAAGCAATGTTTTGAAGGGTTTCCTTACTTCTCAATCTCTGAGGATGATTAAACTCGATACCAGTCTCTATATGAGCATTCGAAAAGATGAGTTTGCCAAAGGACAAATGATTTTATATTTGTTCGGAAATACAGAAAAAGACCTCAGCCAAAAGCTCACAGATAATAAGGAAAGAATTCAGTCCTTATTTGAGAAAAGAGTCCGGGATAGGACGGTAAGTAAATTATTTAAGAGTCATGAGAAATCACTTGAGAAGGTCGTTAAAAAAGTGCATTCATTTCAAATTAAGATCCCTTCAGGTTGGCAGCAAGCAGCAAGTGAGCCTGGGTTTTATTGGATGAGGTATTTCAACGGGAGTAAGGAACAAAACGTATTTGTGTATTACGAGGCCTATACAAATATTGAAATATTTGATCAGGTACCGGAATTCAGAGATCGAATTACTAAACAATTTTTAAGAGATAGCGAGAAAAATAATTTATTTATTACCCGACAAATGCGTAATGATTTAAATACGGTGTTCCTGAAAAAAACCCAATTTAAGGGGCGTTATGCCGTGGAGAGCAGAGGCCTTTGGAAAATCAATGATAACTCCCTTGGTGGGCCTTATATTAGTTATACTTTTGTTTCAGAAAGACAAAAATTAATTTATTATATTGAGGGCTTTGTTGCTGCACCAGGTAAGAAAAAAAGAACCTTGCTGCAAGAAGTCGATGCGATACTGTCAACCTTTAAAGAGGGCAACTGAAGATAACCAAAAAACTATGTGTGCAAAAATCAGAAAACAAGAGGCATTAGACTTCCACGAAGCACCTCCTCGAGGTAAAATTGAGGTTATTCCAACCAAGCCACTAAGAAGCCAACATGATTTAGCATTGGCATATTCTCCCGGGGTAGCGGTGCCTTGTTTGGAAATTGCCAACAACAAACAAGATGTATATAAATATACTGCTAAAGGTAATCTAGTAGGCGTAATCACCAATGGAACGGCGGTGTTAGGACTTGGAAATATTGGCCCCGAAGCCTCTAAGCCGGTAATGGAGGGCAAGGGAGTTCTTTTTAAAAAATTTGCTGGGATTGATGTTTTTGATATTGAGGTTAATGAAACGGATCCCGATAAATTTATAGAAATTGTCAAATCTTTGGAGCCCACTTTTGGAGGAATTAATTTAGAAGATATTAAGGCGCCAGAATGTTTCAAGATTGAAAAAGCGCTTAGGAAAGTGATGAGTATTCCTGTCATGCATGATGATCAGCATGGGACAGCGATTATTTCGAGTGCTGCGCTATTGAATGCGTTGGAACTAGTTGATAAAAAGATAGAAGAACTTAAAATAGTCATTAGTGGAGGTGGAGCAGCGGCCATTGCCTGTACCGATCTTTATGTGTCATTGGGTGTTGATGTCGGAAATATTGTTATGACAGATTCAAAGGGCGTAGTAAGAGTGGATCGAGATGTCATCAATGAGCAAAAGGCCAAGTATGCTACGAATAAAGATCTGCATACACTCAGTGATGCATTGGTAGATGCTGATATGTTCCTAGGATTGTCTAAGGCTAATATTTTGACTCCAGAGATGATTTTAACGATGGCAGCGAATCCAATAATTTTCGCGCTCTCAAATCCAGATCCAGAAATCGCCTATGAACTTGCGATGTCGACTCGTAAAGACATCATTATGGCGACCGGAAGATCAGATCATCCCAATCAGGTAAACAACGTTTTGGGCTTTCCTTATATTTTCAGAGGTGCCCTTGATGTGAGGGCTACGACCATAAATGAAGCCATGAAGCTTGCTGCGGTTAAGGCAATTGCTGATTTAGCCAAGGAAAGTGTTCCCGATTTGGTTCTCAAGGCTTATGGATCTAATACTTTGAAATTTGGCCGAGATTATTTAATTCCCAAACCGCTTGATCCACGATTAATCACCATTATTTCTCCAGCAGTCGCAAAGGCAGCAATGAATTCGAAGGTAGCACAGATAGACATTGAAAATTGGGAGCAGTATAAAATAGAGCTCCAAGAGCGAGTGGGCATTGATCAACGCTTGATTTCTAGGATTATTACTCGAGCGAAAAAAGATCCAAAACGTGTTATTTTTGGAGAAGCGCATGAGGTTTCTATTCTTAAGGCGGCTCAACAGGCAGTCGATCAGGGAGTGGCTATTCCTATTTTATTGGGTAATCGGATACTTATTCAGCAGTTAATAAAAGAGAATGAACTGGATTTGGGAGAATGCGAAATTATTGATCCAATAGAGCAGGAGGCCAAACGATTGAATTATGCCGACCAACTTTTCAAATTGCGTCAGCGGAAAGGGATGACGCATCCCCAAGCCAAGAAGGCGATGCTCAATTATAATTATTTTGGTGTGATGATGGTTAATAATGAGGAAGCAGATGCTTTCATTTCTGGAATGTCAAATGACTATCCAGAGACCATACGGCCGGCATTAGAAATCATAGGACCAGAGTCCGGGATTGATCGTGTGGCAGGAATGTACATTTTAAGTAACAAAAACGGAAATTATTTTCTTTCAGACACTACTGTTAATTTAAATCCCTCTGCGGATCAGTTGGTTGATATTATCGGGTTGACAGCGCAGGCAGTTCGATTTTTTGATGTTGAGCCCAGAATGGCAGGACTTTCTTATTCCAATTTCGGGTCAGCAAAGGGAGAGATCCCACAAAAGATGGCTAAGGCTGTAGCCAAAGCACAAGCCAAGTGGCCAGAATTATTGATTGATGGAGAAATTCAGGCGAATGTAGCCCTTAGTAAGGAGTATATAGAGGAAAATTATCCATTTAGTAAATTGTCTGGAACGTTCGCAAATACACTGATCTTCCCGAACTTAGAGTCAGGCAATATTGCTTATAAATTACTTATGGAATTTGGAGGTGCTGAAGCCATTGGACCCATCTTGATGGGTATGAGAAAAGCCATTCATGTACTCCAAAAAGGGAGCTCAGTAAGTGATATTTTTAATATTACAGCTATTGCGGTGGTTGATGCGCAAGAGCAAGAAATATCTGAAAAGGCATCTCATGATTAATTTTGTAGAAGGAGCCTTTGCGGAAAAATCGCCGACCCATGTTATTATAAATATCCATGGGATTGGCTATGAAATTAAAATATCGTTGATTACCTATGGCCAAATCAAAGCGCTTGGCAAAGGTCGATTGTACACTCATTTTCATGTCAAGGAAGACAGTCAAACGCTTTATGGGTTTCATGATTTATCTGAAAAATCCAGATTTAGGGATTTGATAGGTATCAGTGGTGTGGGTCCGAGTACTGCACTCATGGTATTGTCAAGTTTATCAGCAGAGGAGTTACAAGCGGCGGTGATTAATGGGCAGGCAAAAGTGATCCAGTCGGTCAAAGGCATTGGCGGCAAAACTGCTGAACGTATTATTTTAGAACTTAAAGACAAGTTTAAAAAAGAGACTTTGCTCGAAAATGCAATAGATTTATCTGGAGAATCTAACAATACTTTAAGAGCACAAGCGTTATCTGCACTAACAACATTAGGTATCGGCAAGCCAGCGGCGGAAAAGACAGTTGATAAGATCATGTCAGAGCATGAAAGCCTGCGACTTGAGGAGCTGATAAAGTTTGCCTTAAAAAGAGTTTAAAAACCAATTCTTGAATAAGTACCAGTTCAATATCCGAGCGATAGCAAGTATATGCTTGTGCACGTATACATCCTTTTTTTTGTATGGAGCTGAACTCTTCACACAAGCAGGTGACAGCACGATAAAGTCGGATACCCTTGTGCCTTATAAATCCACTTCTTTCCCCAATTATAATCCAAGTTATCGATATGGAGATATTTACTCTGAACCTCCTAGTAAATCATCTATTAACTTAATAGATCCTACTTCCCTAGATCTGCAAGTTGACTTTGACACGAGCATTAATTTTACAGCTACAGAACAATTAGAAAGTATTGATTTTCGACCACCCATAAATTTAAGTTTTAAAGAATACGATGCGTCTCAAACTCAAAAATTGGTTAAAGATTATTGGCGAGAACAGGCCATTGGTTTGGAGGGGGAGAGTGCGATTGGTGGTAGACGATTGATACCAAAGCTTTACATAAGCCCCGTATTTGATAGAATTTTTGGAGGTAGCTATGTTGATATTACACCGACCGGGTTTGTGAATCTGGATTTTGGAGGATTATTTCAATACAATGACAACCCTCAGATACCTGAACGCCAAAGAAAAAATGGGGGCTTCAATTTTAACATGCAGATCAGCTCCAATGTTGTGGGTAAGATTGGTGATAAGCTGGCGGTTACTTTTAATTTTGATAATAATAATTCGTTTGATTTTCAAAATGACATGAAGATCGATTATACTGGATACGAAGAAGAGATAATCAAAAAAATTGAATTGGGAAATGTAAGTATGGCCATATCTAACAGTCTTATTTCGGGAGCTCAGTCTTTGTTTGGTGTTAAAACACAACTGCAATTCGGCAAATTGTATGTAACAGGAATTGCCTCTAGACAACAAGGAAGAAATGAGGTAATCACGCTAGAAGATGGAGTAGATGAACGTCAATTTGAACTTCAAGCATCTAATTATGATGAGAACAGACATTTCTTTTTAAGTCACTTTTTTCGAGAAAATTACGAAAATTGGTTGGGGGGATTACCTCAGTTAATTTCAGGAATTAACGTGACAAGAGTCGAAGTTTATGTCCTTAATAGGAATAATAATACGGCGACTACCAGAAATTTTGTCTCATTAATGGATTTAGGTGAAGGATCCGTCGTACATAATCCGAGCATAGGGTCCTTGATAGATGGGGCTTCGCGCAATGGCTCTAATGATCTGTACCAAAATCTTCTTTCATTAAGTGGTGCAAGAAGCCCCAATTTAATTAATGAGTTGTTAGAATTAAATTTCGGAATGACGGAATCTACGGATTTTGTAAAAGTGACTACAGCGCGAAAATTGGATTTAACAGAATACAATATCAATAAAGAATTGGGTTATGTTTCATTGATTAGGAAGCTTCAAAACGATGAGGTTTTGGCGGTATCCTATGAATATACGTACAATGGGCAGGTCTATAAAGTAGGAGAGCTTTCTGAGGATTATCAAGGATTCGATGACGATGAGTTGATCTTTCTAAAAATGTTACGACCTAATAAAATCAATACTCGCATACCCACATGGGATTTGATGATGAAAAACATTTACAATTTGAATGCAGGTCAGGTCCAGCAAGATGGATTTACCTTAAGAATCCATTACCGAGATGACCTAACAGGGATTGATAATCCTTCATTACACGAAGGCCGCTTGACTAAAGATATCCCTTTGGTTCAACTACTGGGTCTAGACCAGTTGAATAGAAATAATGATCGTCAAAAGGATGGGAATTTTGATTACATAGAAGGGATTACAATTAACTCTAAGACGGGGGTAATTATTTTTCCTGTCTTAGAACCTTTTGGACCGAAATTGAAGAGCTATTTTGATGACAGTGAATTTGAGTTGATAGATAAATATGTCTATGATACCCTTTACAGGACGACAAAGGCAGATGCAGCACAGATAGCCTCAAAAAACAAGTTTTTTATTTTAGGAAAATATAGTGGAGGTTCTTCCTCTGAAATTTCCTTGCCTGGGATAAATATTTCTCCAGGATCCGTGGTGGTCATGGCGGGAAATACGCCTTTAAGTGAAGGACTTGATTATACCGTAGATTATAATTTAGGTAGGGTGCGGATTTTGAACAGTGGTATCATGAGTTCAGGTAAACAGATTCAGATCTCCTATGAAAAGGCTGATCTTTTTAATTTTCAAACCAGATGGCTTACCGGGACTAATTTCGAATACCTATTCAATGATCATTTTTCAATAGGAGCCACCTTATTGCATCTCAATGAACGACCGGGAGGTAAAACACGCTATGCGGTAGGAGATGAGCCGACAAAGAATACGAAATATGGATTTAATTTAAATTACCAAACGGATTCAAGGTTATTGACACAAATTATCGATGCAATACCTTTAATCAGTACCAAAGAAAAGTCAAGTGTTTCCTTCAGTGCGGAATTTGCGCAATTGATTCCTGGCACCTCAAACTTGGTGGAAGGTGAAGGGACTTCTTATATAGATGATTTTGAAAATGCGCTTACCTATGGAGGAAATTTACAATCTTGGGCGGGTTGGAATCTGGCTTCAACACCTAGTACGCTTGATGATCGCTTTGAGGTGGTGGATGTCCAAGGTGGGGATTTAGGGGCTAATTATAAACGTGCAAAATTAGCTTGGTACACCGTTGACAACAGTGTTTTTTATACTTCTATTGGCAACAGACGGCCCAGTAATTTGACTGAAGAAGATCTCGAAAATCATTACGAAAGAATCGTTTATCCTCAGGAGATCCATCAACAGCAAGATCGAACCATGATCACAACGAATGAAACTATTCTAGATATTGCCTATTTCCCAAGTGAGCGTGGACCTTACAATTACAATCCCAATTTAGATGCCGACGGACTGCTACCTAATCCTAAAGAAAATTGGGGAGGTATCACCAATCATATCAATAATGAAGTTGATTTCGATAAGACCAATATAGAGTTTATAGAGTTTTGGATGATGGATCCTTTCATTG
This sequence comes from Flammeovirgaceae bacterium UBA4465, assembly GCA_905182375.1. Classification (GTDB taxonomy): domain Bacteria; phylum Bacteroidota; class Bacteroidia; order Cytophagales; family Cyclobacteriaceae; genus UBA4465. The sequence goes on along the minus strand of CAJJBF010000001.1, from coordinate 224,168 downwards.
GCTTTGCAGACGGAAATCCTAAAGGCAAGGTTTTGGATGGAAGGTTTAATGAGCACAATATGACCGGAGGATCTTTGATTTTTAATTTAGGCAGTGTTTCAGAGGATTATATGAAAGATGGGCGGCATGCGTTTGAAAATGGCCTCCCTGCAGATGGAGATTTAACCAATGCATTGGCTACAGAATGGGGCTACATCACTGAAGAGCAATTTTTGACCAATCAATTTGAGAATTCGCAAGGGAGTAGGGCGAATCAAGATGTCGGTCTTGATGGTTTGAAAAATGACTTAGAGGCAGCCTATTTTCAGCCTTATATTGATCAGCTTAATGTAGGTGGTCTTGCCCGTGAAGAGATATTGGCAGATCCATCAGGCGATAATTTTCAATATTATTTAGACGATACATACGATCAAAAAAACGCGAAAGTAGTAGAGCGCTATAAAAACTACAATGGACAAGAGGGAAATTCTCCTGTGACTTCTTCAGATTTTTCCGAGGGCAATAGTCCGGCTCCAGACAATGAAGATATCAGCAGGGACAATACAGTATCAGGTTTAGAAGAATATTATGAATATAAAATAGATTTAAGACCAGGAAATCTTGAAGTAGGCAAAGAAAACATCGTTGATCAGGTGGTGGGTAAGGATGGAGAGGCCACTTGGTACCTATTTAGGGTACCCATAAAAAATCCTGACAAAATTGTGGGAGCGATTGAGGGTTTTAAGTCGATGCAATATGCAAGAATGTATTTGACAAATTTTAGTCAGCCTGTTGTATTGCGGATGTCTAGTTTTAGATTGATTGGAAATAAGTGGCGAAAATATCAAGGGACTTTATTTGAGGAGGGGTTTAATGAGGTGCCTGAGGTCACCACTTCTGACTTTCAGGTTTCGGTAGTTAATGTGGAGGAAAACAGTATAGGAAATGACGCGTCACCCCCTTATGTCATACCTCCAGGCCTATCGAGGGATCGTGACAACACCACTTTTTTGAATCGTAGAGACAATGAGCAATCTTTGCAGGTATGTGTAGAAGATTTACCAGATAAAGACTCACGAGCCGTATTCAAGGGCGTTAGTTACGATCTGATTAATTATGGGCGGTTAAAAATGTTTTTCTCGGCGCATGCCTATCAGGGAGATGATGTTTCAGATGATGAAGTTTCGGCTTTTTTAAGATTTGGTACTGATTATTCAGAAAATTATTATGAAATAGAATTACCCCTTAAAATAACTCCTACGAATTCAGGGCTTACCGGAGAGGCAATTCGAAGAGTTGTTTGGCCTGAAGAAAATGAAATAGATCTTGCAATCAACGAAATTTTAGCTTTAAAATCTGAGCGGAATCGGACGGGTTTAAATGTACAGGTCCCCTATACTAAAAAGTCCAAAGATGGTAAATATGATTTAACCATTAAGGGGAGACCTGAATTAAGTACCGTATTGACCATGATGATAGGTATGAGAAATCTGGGAAGCGATGATCTTCAAGATAAATCTATTTGCTTATGGGTAAATGAATTGCGTGTAACGGATTTTGACAGTCAAAACGGTTGGGCAGCCAATGCGCGGGTCAATGCTAAATTGGCAGATTTAGGTACGTTCAGCGCATCTACGCGGTATACGTCCAATGGGTTTGGATCTATTCAGCAAAGAATTTCAGAGCGTACTAGGGAGGAGCAACTTCAATACGACATCAACGCGTCCATAAATTTTGATAAATTTTTATTTCCAGAAAAAACAGGATTGAAAATTCCTATTTACGCAAGTATAGAACAGTCAAGGGCGACGCCAAAATTTGATCCCTTAGACCCTGACATCCCTCTTGAGGCTTCTTTAGAAAGTTTTGATACCCAAGTAGGGAAGGATGATTACCTCGCTCTTGTTCAAGATCGGTCGACACGAAGAAGCTTAAATTTCACCAATGTGAGAAAAGAAAAAGTAAAATCAGATGCTAAAGTAAATGTCTACGATATTGAAAATTTTTCATTTTCTTATGCTTTTAGTGATCAAAACACGACCAATATTAGCACGCAAAAATTTTACCGAAAGACGACCAGTGCTGGCTTATCCTACAATTATTCTCCAGAAGGATTTTCCATTGAACCTTTCGCAAAGAGTGAAATATTAGGTAATCCTTTTTTGAAGATTATCAAGGACATCAATTTTTCAATATTGCCAACTAGCTTTACTTTTAGGGGAGATTTGAATCGAAACTTTGTTCATACTCAGCTTTATAATGCGCAATTAACGACCGCTGGCATGGATCCTTATTATGAACGTTTATTTTCTTTTAATAGAAATTATGGGTTGCGATGGAATTTTTTCAAAGCTTTAAGCTTTGATTACAATGTCAGAGCCAACGCAGTCATCGATGAGTCTGATGACTTTGTTGAAGGGGACATTACCACCAGTGCTGAACGCGATTATATTCTTGATCAAATTCTGAATTTAGGAAGGATGAAAAACTACAATCAAAATGCTTCATTAAATCTTAAATTACCTTTTGATAAAATACCTATCACGGATTGGATTAGCTCAGATGTAAGGTATGCGGTGAGTTATGGCTGGGTCACCGGATCATTAAATCAGGAAGATTCTCTGGGTAATTCTTTTGGTAATATCATAAATAATTCAAGTGATAAATCCTTGACGGGTAAAATCGATATGGTTAAGCTGTACAATAAAGTACCCTTTCTTAAAACAATAAATACGCCTTCGAGAAGTAATAGATCAAGTTTCTCTGCAGGAAAAAAAAAAGAGGAGACTGAGACTTCGTTAAGTTCATCTTTGATTGTTGGTAAAGGCATTCTACGTGTTTTGATGGCGATCAGGTCTGTAAACTTCAATTACGGGATAAAGGAAACCACTAACTTATCTGGATTTTTGCCTGCACCTAATCTCTTTGGAATGGATTCTCTTTGGTCCGCTCCGGGTTGGGGTTTTTTATTCGGTGAACAAGATGCAGCGATTAGATTTACTGCTGCCGAGCAGGGTTGGATCACCCAAACTCCTTTTTTGACATCCCCTTTTATGCAATCGAGTACTCGAAATCTTTCTTTCAACGCATCGATTGAACCTTTCAAAGGATTAAAAATTCAGTTAAATGGCAAAAGAACGAGTGCAGGAAGGTACCAAGAAATTTTTCGTTATAATTCAGAAATTCAAGAGTTTGGATCATTGACGCCTTCGCGGTCAGGGAGTTATAGTATTTCGTATTTAACGATTAAATCCGCTTTTGAAGCACAAACCCAAACCATAAATGGTGTTGAGTTTGAAACTTCACCTGCATTTGACGAGTTTAAAGAAAATATAGATATTATCAGTGGAAGATTGAGCAATTCTTTGGAGGCGAGCGGCATATCAGATCGCTACGATACGATAAGTCAGGATATTTTAGTACCAGCATTTTTGGCAGCTTATACGGGAGAAAACGCAGAAAATGCATCTATGGGCGTATTCCCACGAATACCTATACCAAACTGGCGTATTGATTTTGCAGGATTATCTAAGTTGCCAGGCCTCAAAGATGTTTTTTCTTCAGTGAACCTTACCCACGGTTATCGCTCTATATTTAATGTTAATAACTACACCAATTCCTTACTTTATACTGAAAAGATGACTTTAGATAATCAATTAACCGATTATCCTTTGGCCTCTTTGACGGACAGTATTACTGGTAAATTGGTCCCTGTATATATTTTGAATCAAGTATCCATCTTAGAGCAATTTGCACCTTTAATAGGGATCAATATCAAGACCAAGACTAATTTAAGTGCCAGTTTTAATTACAAAAGGGATAGAAACCTTGCCTTAAATTTATCAAATGCCCAAGTCACAGAAACACAAAACAGTGGTGTCACTTTTGATTTTGGATGGACCAAAGCCGATTTGCTCTTACCATTTAAGACCAAGGGAAGAACGATCACCATCAAAAATGACGTTACTTTTAGAATGGCCATTACTTTTCGAGACTCAAAAACCGTTCAGCGCAAGTTACAATTGGAAGAAGAGGGGACTGAAAATAAAATTACCAATGGGAACAAAGGATTTCAGATTCGTCCATCAGTGGCATACAAGCTGAATAAACAGCTAGATTTAACCATGTATTATGAAAAGAATACAACTACACCGCGTGTGGGATCCTATTTGAGGTCGACTACTTCTTTTGGTATACAATTAAGATTTAACCTTGCACAATAAAAAAGTTTAAGCGTATTTTGTCTTAGTAGATTTCAGAGTAGTTAAAAAAAGATATATATGAATATTCCAAGTCAACTATTGTACACCAAAGATCACGAATGGGTCAAGATTGAGGGTGATACCGCGACGGTAGGTATTACAGATTTTGCTCAAGGTGAGTTAGGTGATATCGTTTATGTCGAGATTGAAACCCTAGGAGAGACATTTTCTGCTGAAGAGGTATTCGGATCTGTAGAAGCAGTAAAAACAGTTTCAGATCTAATGATGCCCGTTTCTGGAGAAGTTTTATCTCTAAATGAAGCACTTGAGGCTACTCCTGAACTCATCAATACTGATCCTTATGAGGCAGGGTGGTTGGTCAAGATAAAAGTTGAGGACCAAGGAGATCACTTATTATCTGCTGAGGATTATCGTGCGCTGATAGGAGGCTGATAAGGGTAAAAAATGTTATTGAAAGTATGAGAACACTAGTTACGTAGGGCAATTCAAAATAAGGATTGGACTGAAGCTTCTATTTATATAAAATTTTTCTATTTAGATGAAAAAAGCGAGCAAATCCTAGTTTAAAAATAAGATTGACAATATATTTGATAATAAGTGTTAATAAAATTTTAACATAATTGTATGGAATTAAAGAAAAACCCCAAAAACGATTTGTCAAGAATGTCTGGAATGTTCCTAAATCTGGGCCTCAGTGTAAGTCTTCTTTTGGTTATTGTTGCATTTGAATGGCGGACCTATGATGATTCTGGTTTACTCGATTTAGGGATGGTTCAAGATGATTTTGAGGATTTAATGGAAATCCCTCCAACAGAGCAGCCACCACCCCCACCTCCTAAAATACAATTACCTGAAATTATTGAGGTTCCTGACGAAGAGGAAATAGAAGAGGAAATAGAGGTAGAGCTAGATCTAGAGGTAACCGAGGAGGAAGTTGTCGAAGATTTTGTGTTTGAAGAGGCACCTGAAGAGGAAGTAGATGAAGTATTCACCATCGTAGAGGATCAACCAGGTTTTCCAGGAGGAAATGCTGCTTTTTACAAGTTTGTAGGGAGCAATATGACCTATCCTGCCCAAGCAAGAAGGATGGGAGTAGAGGGTAGAGTTTTTGTTCAGTTTGTTGTAGACAAGGATGGAACGGTAACCGAAGTGAAAGCGGTTAAAGGTATCGGAGCCGGATGTGATCAAGAGGCAGAAAGGGTATTAAAGTCTTCTCCTAAATGGACCCCTGGCAAGCAACGGGGTAGAAGTGTTAAGGTGAGAATGGTATTGCCTATTATCTTCAAGTTGAACAACTAATTAAAATATCTGTTTAGAAAAAGCTCATCATAACCCTATGATGAGCTTTTTTTATGTCTTGTGATAAATAATTCGAAAAATATAATTTATCACTTATCTTTCAATAATGTTTTGCACGACGGATAACTATTTTTAAATGAACCCTATAATGAATGATTTTCAGATAGAGATAAGACAAGGACTCCCCGAGAAACTGCCTCCAGTCGCCGTTTTAGATTCCGCTTTGAGTCATGCTCCTAGGCGAAAGGATATTTTATCAGAGACTGAAAAAAAACTGGCTTTACGAAATGCATTGAGGTATTTTCCTTCCATATGGCATGAGATACTGATCAAAGAATTTCAACAAGAATTGAATGAATACGGTAGGATCTACATGTACCGTTTCATGCCTAAATATATAATGTACGCGCGACCGATTGGGGATTATCCAGCGCAATCCGTCCATGCAGCTGCCATCATGCATATGATTCAAAACAATTTGGATCCAGCGGTGGCTCAACACCCTCAGGAATTAATTACCTACGGTGGAAATGGGGCGGTCTTTCAAAATTGGGCGCAATACTTACTTACGATGAAATATCTGTCTGAGATGACGGATGCACAGTCACTACATATGTATTCTGGACATCCCATGGGCCTATTTCCATCTTCAAAAGAGGCTCCAAGAGTCGTAGTGACCAATGGCATGATGGTGCCGAATTATTCAAAGCCTGATGATTTGGAGAAGTTTAATGCGTTAGGGGTTACTCAGTATGGGCAGATGACTGCGGGATCTTATATGTATATTGGTCCGCAAGGAATCGTTCATGGAACTGCACTAACGGTGATGAATGGCTTTAGAAAGATTTTAAATAGAGACGAGACCCTTGCAGGCAAACTTTTTTTAACTGCAGGATTGGGCGGAATGAGTGGGGCTCAGCCCAAAGCAGGATGTATTGCGGGCTGTGTAACCGTTTGCGCTGAGATAAACCCTGTAGCGGCCAAGAAAAGGCATGCGCAAGGTTGGGTAGATGAAATCACCTATAAAATAGAGGAGTTGGTCGCCCGTGTCAAGAAAGCCAAGGAAAATAAAGAAGTCGTTTCCATCGCTTATGTAGGCAATATCGTAGAAGTTTGGGAACAGTTTTATGAAAACAGAATTCGGGTTGAAATGGGCTCTGATCAGACTTCGTTACATAATCCGTGGTCGGGGGGCTATTATCCTGTCGATTTAACATTTGATGCGTCCAATCAATTAATTAAAAAGGATCCCGAACGTTTTAAAATTGAAGTTCAAGAAACCTTGAGAAGACATGCGAAAGCCATCAACAAGCATGTCGCTCTAGGGACTTACTTTTTTGATTATGGCAATGCGTTTCTTTTAGAAGCATCAAGGGCTGGTGGGGATGTATTAAATGAAGAAGGAACCGATTTCAAATTTCGATCCTATGTTCAGGATATTTTAGGTCCAATGTGTTTTGATTATGGGTTTGGTCCTTTTAGATGGATTTGTACTTCTGCTGATCCAGAGGATTTAGCGAAAACAGATGCGTTGGCGTTACAAACGATGTTGGCGCTTGAGAAAGAGGCACCCCTAGAAATAGCCCAGCAAATGCAGGACAATATCACTTGGATAAAAGAAGCCCAAAAAAATAAATTAGTGGTGGGCTCACAAGCTAGAATCTTATATGCTGACGCCGAAGGGCGCATAGCGATTGCCAAAGCATTTAACGATGCCCTAGCCGCCGGTGATTTGTTGGCTCCTGTGGTTTTGGGTCGTGACCATCATGATGTAAGTGGCACAGACTCTCCTTATCGAGAGACCAGTAATATATATGATGGCAGTCAGTTCACTGCAGATATGGCCATTCAAAACGTTATCGGAGACAGTTTTAGAGGTGCTACCTGGGTCTCCATTCATAATGGAGGAGGTGTAGGATGGGGTGAAGTAATTAATGGTGGATTTGGATTGGTCTTGGATGGGAGTAAGGAAGCGGAGCAAAAGCTTAAGAATATGCTATTTTTTGATGTCAATAATGGAATAGCAAGGAGGGGTTGGGCACGTAACGAGGAAGCGATTTTTACCATAAAAAGGGCAATGAATCAAAATAAGTCTTTAAAAATAACACTTCCCAACCAGGTAAATGATGCACTGATCGATGGATTATAATGATAGATATAGGCAAGTAACTATCCAGCAGCGCTGTCTAGATCGATATGGTGTGCTTGTGCCGTTTCATTGGCTTTTTTAACCAAAGCCCCCGATGAAATCAATTCATGAGCGAGTTTAATGTCCTCTGAAAAAATGCGATCTTCCTCTGCATGATTAATTTTAGTTCTTATTAATTCATGGCAATGGTCCAATACTAAGCCTGATTTTAAGGGCTTATGATAGTCAAAAGCTTGCGCGGCACAGATCAGTTCTATGGCTAGTATATGTTCTAAATTATCAATAATGGTATTGAGTTTTCGCCCACTGATAGATCCCATACTGACATGATCCTCTTGCCCCAGTGAGGTAGGAATACTGTCTGCACTTGCAGGCCAACACAATCCCTTGTTTTCACTTGCCAGCGCGGCTGAGGTGTATTGTGGAATCATAAATCCAGAATTGATTCCCGTATTTTTCATCAACAAACGGGGCAAGCCCGCCGTTTTCCCTTCCAATAGAAGGTAAGTTCTTCGGTCTGAAATATTTCCTATTTCGGCAGCAGCCAAACCTGCATAATCTAGGGGCATTGCTAGCAATTGGCCATGAAAATTACCTCCACTGATAGATGTTTGGGCATTTAATATAATGGGATTATCCGTAACAGAATTTAATTCGGTGTTTACTAGGTCATTTAAATGGGACCAAGCGTTTCTTGAGGCCCCATGTACTTGTGGAATGCATCTTAAAGAATATGGATCTTGTACGCGGTCACAATCTTCATGGGAGGCGACCATTTCAGAACCGCTAAGTAAGGTGTTCATTCGAGCAGCGACGAGCTGAGATCCCTCAAAGGGCCTCAGCTCATGTAGTTCTTTTGTGAAAGGGGAGATAGAACCTAATAAACCCTCTAAGGACATGGCACCTACAATATCGGCAGCCTCTAGGCAATTATAAAAACGGCTGAGCCCGAGCACGGCATAAGACAAGATGAACTGGGTACCATTGATCAATGCCAATCCCTCCTTTGCTCCTAGAGGTAAAGGGGCTAAATCATGGAGGATATGCATTTTCGCTGCGGACATGATTTTTCCATTTATTTTAACTTTCCCCAATCCTATGATGGGAAGGAATAGATGTGCCAAGGGGGCTAAATCTCCCGAAGCGCCAACAGATCCTTGGGAGGGTACCTCAGGTATGATTTCATGCTGAATAAAGAACATGATACGATCAAGTACTTCCAAAGAAATGCCAGAATATCCCATACTCAGTGCATGTACTTTAGTGATGAGCATTAATTTTGCAATGAGGTCAGGGACGATCGGACCGACTCCAACACTGTGGCTTTTTAAAATATTTTCTTGAAGTAATTTGATTTGTTCTTTTGAAATTTTAGTGTCACAAAGGGGACCAAATCCGGTATTTATACCATAAACAGTACGTTCGCCATGGGCTATGTCCCGTGTGTTTTTTCTACTTTCCTGAATGTTAACCTTGGCACTTTTTCCAATTTCACAAGTGATTTTGTTATTTGCGATTTGAAGAGCCAAATTAGGGGTGAGGTGATCTTCTCCAAAATAAAATATTTTCATGTGTTACATTTTAGTATCGTTGCCAGGCGCCCGCTTGTGATTTTCGCTGCTGCTGCGCATCATAATAATGTACAGCAAAAGTATTCATTTCTTGGGTAGAAAGGAGTTCCATGAGACGCATGTAGCTACTATCAGCATATTCTGGTAATCCCATTTTTATAGAGGTAAAACAATAAGCTTTTAAGAGGGGAACAGAGTAAGGATTAATTTCTATGGCCTCGACCAGTAAGTTGTATTTTGAATCTAAGTCCGTATTGGCTTCATTTACCCTATTTATTATGCCTAGTTCGTAAAAGGCATTCTCAGTTAGGTTGAGCTCTTTAGTCTGAGGTAGAAGCTCATTTTTAAGTATTTTTTTGGTGGTATCTGAAAGTAAGGGTAAGAGATCTTCAAGGATTTCTTTAATTTCATCCTGACGCCCTGCGGAGATCAACTGTTGCCTATATTTCTTCCATATTGTCTGTAAATCATGGGGATTGAATGAAGATAATAGAGTGGTATTAGCCCATTCAAAAGCCTCGGGGCGGTAATAAAAATAGGCAACACTTTCATCATTTCGACCTTCGATGATTGGATCAATGAGTGCGCCGAGGGAGAACTCCTCACTGTTTTTATCCATCAAGGAATTTAATGATGATTTGGCTAAGGACCAGTTTTGACTTTCTAGAGCGGCAATCATGAGGTTGTGATCACTGTTTAAATTGCCATATCTTTTTGATTTTGTAAATAGTTCTATAGCTAATTTTGGAGCTGAATTTTGTAATGCCATTTTGCCCATCATTTCTAAAACGATTCCTTTTTCTAAACTATTTGAAAGGGTTATCAATACATCTAACTTCCTAAATGCTTGATTAATGTAGCCCGTTCGGTACAACCCTAAGGCTTGAGATTCTAAAACTGCACGGTTCCAATCACCCGATTTGATTGTTTGCAAGAGGGTGTCAGAGATCAGGTGCAACGCGGTGTGGTCGCCAATTAAATTAGCATTGATCAAAAGCGAAAGCGAGTGCAGATTCACAGGAGTGAATAGCAGAGGTGCTAGTTGGGGGTCAAAGGACTGACCCGATTTCAGTTGCCCACCCAGCATATTGGTCTTAAGAGGGAGGGAGGCATTGTCAAAAGTTGCTTGATCCCATTCATAGAGATTCATAAATGATTTATTCACGTCAATGGCTTGATTCCATTGGTCTGTAGTACCGGCTTCATTAATTATTTTTCTTGCGGATTTTAGATTACCGTTATTAAAATATTGAACGGCTAAATTATTACGAATTTCAGCGGACTTTGGAAAGTCGGCGAGCCCTTCATTGAGTAGGCTAAGAGAACGGGAAGGCTCGTCATTTTTGCTGTAGGCTTGTGCTGCATTGATGTAAGCGAAGGGAGTTTCATTTTTCTTTGTAGCTCGGTAAAAGCGATAAAGAGATTCATCAAAATTATTTTTGTGAGCAGAATGTTTTGCCAAGCGATAATTGGAATAATGATTGTCCCAGGCAAAAACATTCCCTTGCTCAAAATAAGCTTCGGCCAAGGGTAAATCACCTGCTGCTTGATGGAAATTACCCATATAATTGTACTCAGCGCCCACCAGTTTTTGATAGGGACCCTTATTGGCAATTAGAAAAAAAGCAAGCAATACGATCAGTCCTCCTAATTTTGACGAGACATAAGGAAAATTTCGATCTATATACACAATCTTATAGACTTGCATGCCCCTGACCAAAGGATCAATAAAGTTAAAAATGAGGTAAAGGATAAACATAAATCCGAATCCGAGGTGGGCATATAGAATCAGATAACTCATACCATCGTAGGTAGGATCATTGCCATGGGTCAAGCCCAAATTCAAATAGCTTAAGGCAATGCAGCCGAGTAAAAAGAAAAGCCAAGTAACATCGAATTCGCGTTGTAATATTTTGTTCAGAATAATCTGTTTGTAGGGGATGGTTACGATACCAATTACGGCCGAACAAATCAAAAGATAAAGAGGATTGATAACATCAAAATTAAAATGCAATAGCCTCACTTGAGTAGCCCAATAGAGGCCCAATCCTCCCAGATAAAGGCTGCCGAAGGTGATTAAATGTTTCAGGTTATTGGCCGATCCTCTGGTTTGCGTCAGAATATATAACAGTGCGAAAAGAATCTCTTCGGCAATAAAACAGATGAATATAAATGTCAGGGTAGCAATGCCCAGATGAGAGCCAGCCATGAATCCTAACAGAAACTGAGGGTTTTCATTTACGCAAAGGGCAAGAAAGCTTACCGTGATCAGGACAATAATCAACCATTTTTTCAAGAAGGACGGCTTCGGGTTAAAGGCATGAAAATAGTAGGTCGGTCCAAGACAGATCAAAACCCAAAGTAAGGTCATCCATTTATCACCCAACTGAGAGCCAAAAACACCTATAGAATCTAGATCGATATAATTGATAAACAATAGACTCAGCCCTGCAAAAACAATAAACCCAAATCTTTTTAGGTAAGTACTAAAGGCTAAAAGGCCACAAAAAAAAATCCAAATAAGGAGGTTTAAGGCCCAGCTGATGACTGGAGGAGCTTCAATATTACCCCCTTGAAAGGCCTCATTGATAAAATAGATATAAGAGGAAATATCAAAATCAAACGGCCCTTTATTGAAGGTGAGGTAATCAAAAGGTTCCTTTTTAAGTGTGCTGGTAACTTCCCAGTTGAGGTATAGGTCGGCACCTATATAATTGAATGCGATGAGCATTACAATTAGGCTACAATAGATGCCTAGCAGTACTTTGGATAGGCTATTGAATTGGGGCATCATGTTGCTATTTTCAGTCTAAAACTTTGGGAACTTTGAAAAAGCCATTTTGGTGGTCGGGAGCATTTTTCAGCAATGCCTCGTGGGTCAGTTCGTTTTTGGGTTCGTCAGGTCTGAAAACGTTTGATTCAAAAGACATATGGATGAGAGGTTCAATGCCACTGGTGTCTAGCTCGTCTAGTTTTTTTACCCATGAAATAATGTGCTTCATATCTGCTATGAGCGCAGCTTCTTTATCTGGAGTTACCTCTAATCGAGCTAAATGGGCAAGCTTTTGAATGGTTTCTTTGTCAATATTCATAATACATCTACTTCAAATTTAGATAAAATCTTGCTTCGAATTTAACTCAGATTGGATTATATCAAATACTTTCTTTTTTAAGGCCTTAATTTCTACTTCATCTTGGGTCGCAGGTAGGATTGGAGGATGTAATACGATGCGCATTTTACCTGGAAAAATGCTAAATTCAGGTTCATCGGGCTGAATTTTATGATTATCATGGAAGGTGACTGGAATGATGGGAATTTGCTTTTCAATTGCAAGTTTGAATGCCCCATCATGAAAAGGAGTCATTTGAGGAGGATTTTTTGTTTTAATGCCTCCTTCAGGAAAAAAACTAAGTCCGTAACCCATATCAAGGGCTTTACGAGCTTGAAGTATGCTTTTTCCTCGACTTTTTGAGTTAGACCGATTGACGGGGATGTGAATTTTTCTAAACATATAACCAAAAAAGGGAACAGTAGCAATAGAACTTTTCCCAATAAACTTGGTATAAATGGGAATCCGTGCAATGGCTGGAATATCTAAATATGAAAAATGATTGGCACACAATATATATTGTTGATTTTTGATTAAATCGAATTGAATATCAAACTTCACTTTTAAAAAAATGAGCGGAAAGTAGAGCCGTGCCCAGAGATAATCCACTCGGAGGGCCAGGCCGTGCCATTTTTCATTTTGAGCGCTTAAGAAAAATAATGGGGAAAAAATAAAAAACGTGAGTATGAATAAAATGGCGGCATAAAAAGTAAAGAGTCTAGCGAGATTTTTTTTCATAATGATCAGGACAATAGAGAATCAACTCAAATATATATTTCCTATCATGAATTTGAAGCCTGTTTGGATCATGAATTTAGTGAAACCCGCCTGTAATCAAGACAAATGGTCATAATAGAGGTAGTTGGAAATAATTGAATACTTAAAAAACGTATTTTATGACATTTTTTAATCACTTACCTACGTATTGAGGTTTAAACGCCTACTCTAAAATTGCTTTTGGGTATACATCCGTTATCTTTGATTTTCAATAGGAATATGAAAGTCAGCAAATCTATTGAAACAACTAAAAATAAGATTTTGGATCTCATTAAAATTGATCATATCAGCAAGGCTTACAGTGGGCATCAGGCCCTTTCTGATATCAGCCTCACCATTCCTGATAAAAGTATTTTTGGGTTATTGGGACCCAATGGTGCCGGGAAAACCACATTGATTCGTATCATCACCAAGATCATCCAGCAGGATCAAGGGAAGGTATTTCTAAATGAGGAAGAGATCTCCTATGATCTGGTGAGGAAGATCGGTTATTTGCCAGAGGAGCGGGGACTGTACAAGAAGATGAAGGTAGGTGAGCAACTCATTTACCTCTCTCAATTGAAAGGTCTGTCAAGAACTGAGGCGGTGAAAAGAATCAAAATGTGGCTTGAAAAGCTCGATCTGAAGTCTTGGTGGAATAAGAATGTAGAGGATTTGTCCAAAGGGATGGCTCAAAAAGTACAGTTCATCGCTACGGTAGTGCATGAGCCCAAGTTGCTCATTTTGGATGAGCCTTTTTCAGGGTTTGATCCGGTCAATGCAGATTTGATTAAAAACGAAATATTGGAGTTGAGAGACAAAGGTGCGACCATTATTTTTTCTACCCATCGGATGGAATCAGTTGAAGAGCTTTGTGACAACATTGCACTGATTAACCAGTCTAAAAAAATATTAGATGGATCGGTTAAGCAAATCAAGGAGGAGCATAAGCAAGGGCAATATATTATTGATTATATGGGAACCTTGCCAATCAAAGAATCTTTTGATGTTTTGAATCAAACAGATCTGGAAGGAGATTTAAAGAGGGCACATATTAAATTTCATGAGGCATCAAAGCCCAATGATTTGATTGCACAACTTATTGGATCGGTACAATTATTTGCCTTTTCAGAGAAAATACCGACCATCAATGAAATTTTTATTTCAAAAGTATCTCCAAGTCATGAATAAAGTTAGCCTGATCATTTTCCGTGAATACTTGACAAGAGTTAAAAAGAAGTCTTTTATCATCGCTACTTTTTTAGGGCCTATTTTAATGGGTGCCGTCATGTTTCTGCCTACTTATTTTGCCTTAAATACGCAGGGCAATCAATCCTTTCAGGTGATTGATGAGAGTGGTTTGATGGGAGCGGTATTTGTCTCAGATAATGAAGTGAGCTATGAATACATTTCGACTAATCTCGACATAGCTAAAAGTGATTTATTGGAAAATGATGTAGATGGCTTGATTTATATACCTGAATTTGAGCTCAATGAGCCTCAGGGATTTGCACTTTATGGAGCTTCTAATCAGAGTATATCAACCCTTTCATCTATCGAAAATACCCTAGAGTTGCACATCGAATCTTTGCGATTATCGGCCTCTGGTTTGGACAAAGAGGTCATTGATTCGTTTGAAGCAAATATTGATTTAAACACCATTAATTTGAGTAATTCCGGTGGTGAACAAGAAAGCAGTTCAGGAGCAGCCACCATCATAGGATACATTGCTTCTTTTATGATTTATATGTTTGTTTTTATTTATGGTGCCATGTGTATGCGTGGCGTTATCGAAGAAAAGAGTAGCAGAATCGTAGAGATTGTGTTGTCTTCAGTTAAGCCTTTTGAGCTCATGATGGGCAAAGTCATAGGGATTGCTATGGTCGGGTTGACCCAGTTTGTGCTTTGGATTCTATTGACTGGGGGTATCTCAATGTTGATTTCAGTATTTCTGAGTCCAGAGGCTCTGGAGATGGGTGCTGCAAATAGTGAGATGTCCTCGGAAGCCGATATGATGGCAACTGCCTTATCTGCTTTGGGTGGAATCAATATGACTTTGGTATTGTCTTCTTTCTTATTCTATTTCATTGGTGGATATTTTCTTTACGGAGCTTTGTTCGCCGCCATAGGTTCCGCATCCGATAGCGATGCGGATGCTCAGCAATTTATGTTTCCTGTGACCGCACCATTGATCATTTCAATTATCAGCTTGAGTCTGGTTTTGCAGGATCCTCATGGAAGTGTATCTTTTTGGATGTCAATCATCCCATTTACCTCACCCATCATCATGATGATGCGGATTCCTTTTGGTGTGGCACCTTGGGAATTGATATTGTCCATGTTCATGTTGATTTTGGGTTTCCTATTTACCTTGTGGATAGCGGGTCGTATTTATCGAGTCGGAATTTTAATGCATGGAACCAAGGTCAACTGGAAAATTTTAGCCAAATGGTTTATGACCAGTGACTAACACATTTCAAGGGCTTTTTTTAGTATCTTAGGCGACAGAATTATCCAATGAGTCGCTTTAAAATACTTAATGTCATAGACGTATACGCCTCTGGATCCATTCAAAAATGGATTGTTCTTGCTCTTTGCTTAGGTATAGGTGTCGGAACGGTACGCTATACAAACCAGCTCGTTAAAGAAATTAAAAAAAGAGAGGATTGGCAAGTGAATTTATATGCCAAAGCGCTTGAGTTTATCGCCAATGAGCATGAGACCAATCAAAATGCACTTTTTGCTTTGGAAGAAATTATTCAAGCGAATACGACTATTCCCGTTATTTTAACTAATGAGAATGGAACTCCTGTTTTTTATAAAAACTTACCTGAGGTAGACCTCATCACAGATTCAGAGGAGCGAGCATCTTATTTAGTACAGAAGATTAATGAAATGGGATTGACCAAAGCACCCATCGCTGTTAATCTAGTCGATGCCCAAGGTAATCAGTATGGACAAACCATGATTTATTTTGAGGAGTCAAGCTTTTTGGTGCAGTTGCGTTATTATCCTTATGTTCAATTGGCTGTTATTTTTGTTTTTGTGCTCATTGTATTTACTGTTTTTAATTATTCAAGGTTGTCAGAGCAGAATCAGATTTGGGTGGGTATGGCCAAGGAAACCGCCCACCAATTAGGAACTCCCATATCTTCTTTGATGGCATGGGGCCAATATTTCAAAGAGAAATATCTGGAAGATCCCTACATAATAGAGCTAGACAAAGACGTCAAACGTCTTGAAATCATCACCCAACGGTTTAGCAGTATCGGGAGTACGCCTAAGATGGCATCTCTCAATATTTATGAACAGGTTAAATTATCTGTTGATTATCTTAAAACAAGGATAAGCAAAAAGGTAACGATCGACTTTAAGGCACAGGAAGCCGAGCATATTTATTTAAACATGAATCCTGAACTTTTTTCTTGGGTTCTTGAAAACTTAATCAAGAATGCCGTAGATGCGATGGCGGGTGTGGGCCATATTCAAATTTCGATGTTCTGTTCAGGAGTAGATAAATTAATGATTGATATTGAAGACCAGGGCAATGGTATTGCGTCGAATAAAATGAGAACAGTTTTTAAGCCCGGATTCACTACTAAAAATAGAGGATGGGGTCTGGGGCTGACCCTAACCAAACGGATCATCGAAGACTACCATGGTGGGAGGATTTTCATTAAGAACTCAGTGTTGAATAAGGGAACTGCGTTTCGAATTATTTTAAATGCAACCGTACAATAAATAGAATAATATGATTGAAATCAGCGGAGCGTCCGCTCATAAGTTTATTTCTCATTATCATGCTCCAGATTGTATCATGGCATCCACGGCTGTAGAGATTGAGGCAACTATGTCTCATGAGGTAGCTCAAATTTTACTCCCTCGAATCATCGACTCGCAAGGAGAATTCATTTTTGATCATGATGTAAATATTGAGCTGAACCCTGTGAAAAAACTGTTGCTGGATTATTTTGAAGGAGTCAGTAATTTCTATGAGATGACGGTTGGTGTAATGAAAGTGCTTGCTGCTTCAGAAAAAAACATCAGTGAGGGAGAGGTATACATGACAGCTTTTGATCAGATCATCTATGATCAAAAGTCTTGTCAAGCTGTGGGCATATTTAAGATAGATGGTAAGCAATCTTTTATCGAATCTTCGCTGATAAATGATCAATTAACCATGACTCTGAATAAGGGTATTGGTATTAAAGACCTCAACGAGGGAGCCTTAATTATTTTGGATTCGGATCAAAATGAAATGATTTTGAAAGTATTTCAAAATCATCCCGACATCAAATACTGGCGCCATCAGTTTTTAATGATCAGGCCTCTTGAAAATGAGTTTTATCAAACCAAAAATACAATGAACCTTTGTAAAGATTTTGCTTTAAGGGGCTTAGATGAGATGGCTAAAGTAGATCAAGTGGATTTGCTCAATAAGACGGTAGATTATTTTAGTGAAAAGCAATCATTTGACCAATCTGAATTTGAGGAGGAGGTATTGGCCTCGACAGAGATAAAGGCTGCATTTAATAGCTACAAAGACAGTTTTGAGGAAAAACATCAGATCGAAGCTATGAGCGAACAATTTGAAATTTCAAAACCCGCTTTCAAGGTGGCCAAGAAATACATCAAATCGGTCATTAAACTGGACCGCAACTTTCATGTGTATGTCCATGGTCAAAGGCAAGAGATTGAAAGGGGTTATGATGAGGTCCGGGGCAAAAATTATTATAAACTGTATTTCGATCAGGAAAGTTAAAATGAGATGTGTTAACCCATCCATATTTTTTTCCAAACGTCTTCTAAATGTTTTTTAGTGGCCCTAATACCATCGGCCTCACTAAGTTCTGTCCCTTCATATTCGATGCCAATGTGACCATTAAAATTCTGGGCTTTAACTAAAAGGAGCATTTTTTCGTAATCAAAATTACGATGCACCCCATTGGCATGAAAGTTATAAGCTTTGGCACTTACCCCTTTAGCATAGGGCAGTAGGGTTTCAACACCTCGGTAGGGGTCATACATTTCAAGGCAAGAACCATCTTGAGTACTTCCCCATTGAGCGCTCAGGCACCAGTTTCCAAAATCGGGTAAAGTACCTAGGTTAGGTAGATTGATCTCTTTGATGATAGAGCTGATGAGTTGGGCATTTGAACTGAACAGCCCGTGGTTTTCAATTAAAATATGAATCTCTTCTTTAGCTGCGTAGTTTGCAAGCTGACTTAGCCCGTCGATCAAAGAGGCTTTAAAAATCGAGGGATCTGTAGCTCCGAAGGCGTTAACCCGTATCGAATGACACCCCATGATTTTAGCCGCATGGATCCATTTATAATGATCTTCAACGGCTTTTTGTCTGAGTTGATTATCCTCGCCTCCCAAATCACCTTCGTCATCGACCATTATCAGTAAATTCTGAACGGTGAGCGCATCCGATCTTTCTTTCATATTGATCCAAAAACTTTCGTCATTGCCTTTATCTTTATAAAAACTATTTACGTATTCTACGGCAGGGATACCAAACTCTTTTTTAGAGATTTCGGAAAATAAAATAGGATCTAAAGTCCCCGATTCAAAAGCGTTGTGGAGGGACCATTGTGCCAAGGAAAGTTTAAGTTTTTTCCCTAGATGTTCAAAGGGGATGCTTTTCGCATCTGATAGAAAGGGTATTTGGGTACTTAGAAGGCCCAGTGAGATTTGCTTGATAAATTGTCTTTTAGATGATTTCATTGGAACTATTTTATAAAATTATGGTGATATTTAATACTACAATTTCTTAAAGCTCAATCTTGATTGAACCTGCCTTGCCTCAAATAAAAATTTTACCTTGCGGATTAAATTTTCAAGCATTCAACAGGTGCCGAATACCGTATTTGTCATCTAATTTAAATAGTTTTTGTCAAAGAAAGGGGGGGCTTTGGATTAAAGTTGATGGCTTTTTTTTTCTGAAAACTAAGTTTATTAAATCAACTTTGTCATCCAATAATTTTTAGCCTAATTTTGCAGTCGAATTTTTATATAATTATTTCATCTAGAGTATAATGGCAAATCAAGGAAAAATCACACAAATAATTGGTCCAGTGGTGGATGTGCGTTTTGATGGTGGCAAGCTGCCCAAAATATTAGACGCCCTTACGATCAAACGTGAAGATGGGACTGTAGTTGTTTTGGAGGTACAACAGCATCTTGGAGAGAACACAGTTAGAACTATCGGAATGGATGCAACTGACGGAATGAGAAGAGGCCAAATTGTGAGCGACACAGCCGCGCCCATTCAAATGCCTATCGGCGATGATATTAAAGGAAGACTTTTTAATGTTGTTGGACAAGCCATAGATGGATTGCCTCAGCCAGAAGGTAAAGAAGGATTATCCATTCACAGACAGCCCCCTGCATTCGCAGATTTATCTACGGCTTCCGAAGTTCTTTTCACAGGTATAAAAGTAATTGACCTCATTGAGCCTTACGCCAAAGGGGGTAAAATTGGTTTGTTTGGTGGTGCGGGTGTTGGAAAAACCGTATTAATTCAAGAGTTGATCAATAATATAGCAAAGGCTTACTCTGGACTCTCGGTTTTTGCAGGTGTGGGTGAAAGAACCAGAGAAGGGAATGATTTGCTGAGAGAAATGATCGAAGCGGGAATCGTAAACTATGGAGATGATTTTAAAGAATCATTGGAAAATGGGGGATGGGATTTATCTAAGGTAACAACGGCAAACTTGAAGGAATCTAAAGCTACTTTTGTGTTTGGGCAGATGAATGAACCTCCGGGGGCTAGAGCTCGGGTGGCTTTATCAGGGCTGACCATTGCAGAATATTTCCGTGATGGAGATGGAACAGGAAAAGGGCGTGATATCCTCTTTTTTGTAGACAATATTTTCAGGTTTACACAAGCCGGCTCAGAGGTATCAGCACTCCTAGGTAGAATGCCTTCAGCCGTGGGATACCAACCTACTTTAGCAACCGAGATGGGAGTAATGCAAGAAAGAATTACATCTACAAAGAATGGATCTATTACCTCGGTTCAGGCGGTTTACGTTCCTGCGGATGATTTAACAGATCCAGCTCCAGCGACTACATTTTCGCACTTGGATGCTACCACGGTACTTTCAAGAAAAATTTCAGAATTAGGTATTTATCCTGCCGTGGATCCTTTGGATTCTACCTCAAGAATATTGAGTGCAGAGATTTTAGGAGATGAACATTATACTTGTGCTCAAAATGTGAAAGAATTGCTCCAGAGATACAAAGAATTACAGGATATAATTGCCATTTTAGGCATGGATGAGCTGAGTGATGAAGACAAATTGATTGTTCATAGAGCGCGGCGAGTACAGCGATTCCTATCGCAGCCATTCCATGTTGCAGAAGCCTTCACAGGTTTGCCCGGACAATTGGTAGACATCAATGAAACAATTAAAGGGTTTAATGAGATTATGGATGGTAAGCATGATAATTTACCAGAAGCAGCGTTCAATTTGGTAGGGACTATTGAGCAAGCAGTTGAAAAAGGTGAGAAATTATTGGCTGAGGTAGCTTAAGATATGTTTATTGAAATTGTAACTCCGGACAAAAAGGTATTTGAAGGAGAGGCCATAAGTGCTATCTTTCCAGGGACTGATGGATCTTTTCAGATTTTGAATAATCATGCGGCTTTAGTTTCGACGTTGGGTAAAGGAAATATTGTCTTTGTTAAAATCCTCAACAATAAGTCAGAGGAAGTTCAGATGGAAGTGGATGGTGGAGTTGTGGAAGTATTGAACAATAAAGTGACGGTTTTAGCCGAAAAAATCACTGAATAAGGAAGAGATGAGAAAGCTCCATCGTACTGATGGAGCTTTCTCATCTCTTAAACAGTCCTACTGAAATCCTGAATAAGGATATTTTTATCCTTTACTTCGAGAGAAAATCATTTGAAATAAACTAACAAATTGCTCTGCCGTAATCTTGTGGTTATCTGAAGGATACTGATTTCTGTAGGCATTAAGTTCGCCATTGTAGAATTGTGATATTGAATCAGGCACGAGTCCAAAATCATCTCCATAGCTATAATATGCCCGCAGCTGATAATATGTGGATAGCATATGTGTACCGTATACATCTTCAGGGTGGTTGATATTCAATTGGGCCATTAAGGCCGATGCTAAGTCTAATTGGTAGCTGATACTTGAGATTACATTAACAGTCACAGCAAGTGCTCCCCCCAGCCACAAAACGGGGATATGAAAGGCTTCCTTTTGGCGATTGGATGTATTGTTAATTTGAGAGGTACTGTGATCATCCATTATCACGATTAACGTCTGGTCTCACCATGTAGTTTTTTTAACCTGTTCAATGAATTCTCCAAGACAGGCATCCGTATAATATAGGGCGCTTTTAAAGCAATTCTCATTATTATCAGAGCCGAATACTGGTTCGACGGGAATGTCAAAGGATTCATGGCTGCTTAAGTTGAATAGGGTATAGAAAAAGGTGTCTCTTCCTTATTGAGATCATTAAATAGAGTATCGAAGACAACATCATTATGAATCCCCCACTAGGTATTGTTACTTGAAAAATCAAAGTCAAGTTTGCTTACAATTTTATCTGCTTATCATTGACTGAATTAAGCCCTAAAGTTGGCAAAACCAATTTCGCCTCCGTAGTAAAACGCAGTTTGGTAATCCTACCCTTTCATTGATTTTATCAGTGGAGGTAACTTTTCAGCCTTGAAAGGGTTCTTAATAATGGCATTCTAAGGTAATCCAGGATAACTACTGAAGAGGCTACCGATTCCTCTGTTTGAACGATGTCTTGAGGCATAGAATTGCGAGAATAAATTACTCTCTTTACTGAGTTTATGAAGTTGTGGGGTAACGGATTTGGCCCCTTCCAATGCTTCTACTCCTTTGGCGGTAAAACTTTCGAGTATGATAAGTAGGATATTGGGTTGAGGTGTATTGATGAGTGAAAGATAAGGGGGGTTCCATTCGCAGGAGTACCGTTAATTTTACTGAGGAGGTCTGCCACAACAGAATCCGGTATTAAGTCATAATGGGCATCAATTTTTGATGCTTTTTTCATGGAATGAACAAAATTCTAGGGCGTATTTACTGCGTTATGATTGACCGCCATATTATCAGCATCAAAGTAAAAAGCACCTATATTGATCGGGATACCTAATCCACCTCTGATGGGGATGAGAGACAATGTGATCAAAGTAAAAAAAGTAAGGACTTTTGCCAATAGTATCTATTTTAAAATTCAATGAAAATCGGCCTACCAACCAAGTAGTAATTTTAAAATAATAATAAAATAATAATAATAGACTGAACAGTAGAGGACAAACCAATGTTTTAGAAGTAATGGTATGGGTAATTTGTTTGAGATCATTTAGGTACCTTAAATGCATGGCATCGAATTTCTCTCACCAGTAAGAATAAACTTCCAAGTCTATGTGTTCAACAATAGAAATTGTGGCAAGGATGAGATTGATAGATCCCAAAAGTATACGTGCCGATACTTTTGGGCCAATGGCAGGAGATAGAGCTAGTATAAGCGAGGGGATCAATATCATATAGCCTGAAAAAGAAAGATCTGGCTTCAATCGGTATAAATAGCTTAGCAATAATGTTTCAATGTTAGCCTCAGAAAAAGCGCATTCGATGTAAAGAATAAAAATAGTTCAGTAAAAAATAAAATAACGTATAAATGCACCCCAAAGAGAAAAATATTTAAATAAACTATTTTTCATATAAAAGAGGACTAAAGCTTACTTCAATGATCTCAGCCTTTTCAAAAAGGCCAATTAAAATAAAAATATATTTATTCATGGATTTTGATAAAAGGCAGGATAGATACAGGATCGAAATCAGTTGTCTTTTAATTTTTTTTCATTCTTTGTTTTCTTTTGCCTGAATCGATTGATCATTTTTTTTTCATAGCTCCAAAAAAAATCAAATTGGCCCAGGAGCGAGCCATAAAAAAGTAAAATGCTGTTGTATATGGGTAGAATACAAATGAGGTAAATTATAGTAAACATCGTACTTTTTTCTCCATCTATTGTAAAATAATCAACAATGGGTTTTTTAATCAGTAGGACAGTGGATCCCGTCAAAGCGAACACAATGAGAATCATAGCGAATTGACCAGAGCTCTTGACCTTCCATTTTTCTTTTAATTTATTAATCCAATTCATTGATTGTGTTTAAATAGGGTTTCCAATAGACTCCCTTGGGTGTCGCCCGAAGGGAAATTTTTTCTTTTTTTATTGGATGAATGAATTCAATTTTGAATGCATGTAGGCAAATACTTTTATCAGGATTAGGTGTGGCATAACCGTATTTTAAATCTCCTTGTATTGGGCAAAACATTTTTGCCAATTGGACTCGAATTTGATGGGGTCTACCTGTTTTTGGTTTTACTAACAGTAAAGAATGTCCGCTGTCGTACATCAAAGTACGATAGTTTAGTATTGACTTTTTACCACTGCCCTTATCCTTATTAAAGGCTTTAGTAATGTTCTTAGTTTCATCTTTCACCAACCAGTGGGTCAAGGCACCATTCAACTCTTGCGGTCTAGCCTTCACGACGGCCACATAGGTTTTCTGTATGAGTTGATCTCTGAAAAGGGCCGTGAGTCGGGTCAAGGCCTTGGAGGTTCTCGCGAAAATGACCACTCCACTGACCGGTCGATCCAAGCGATGTGCCGGATTGAGAAATACATCTCCGGGCTTATTGTATTTTTTTTTAATATAGTTTTTACCCCAGTTAGTTAAAGTAGCATCACCTGTTTTGTCACCCTGTACTAACCAGCCAATGGGCTTGTTAACAACCAATAAATGGTTGTCTTCATATATTATTTTTGGATCGATCAATTTATTTTAAAATTCACTTATGGAATGAAATTGAATATCTGGAAAATTATCTTCTACCATCTGTAACCATGATTTAGATTCTGCCATAAAGACAAGTTTATCTTCCTTGTCTTTCGCAATATGCCGGTATTTATCTTTGACAAAGACCTCTAATATATTTTTATCCGAGGCGTCGATCCAACAAGCTTTATAAATATTGATAGGGGAAAAACTTACTTTTGCATTGTATTCATTCAGTAATCGATATTGGAGTACTTCAAATTGCAGTGCACCGACCGTACCCACCACTTTTCTAGTACCCATTTCATAGGTAAATAGTTGGGCCACACCTTCATCCATGAGCTGTGTCAATCCCTTTTCAAGTTGTTTGGATTTCATTGCGTCCAGATTGATGACCTCTTTGAATAGTTCAGGGGAGAAACTTGGAATTCCCTTATATAAGGTTTTTTCACCTTCATTGAGGGTATCACCTATTTTAAGATTTCCTGTATCATACAAGCCAATGATGTCTCCCGGGAAGGCCTCATCTATGGTTTCTTTTTGTTGTGCCATAAAGGCCGTAGCATTTGAAAAGCGATATTTTTTATCATTTCTTACATGATAATAGTTATTGCCCCGTTGGAATTTTCCCGAACAGATCCTGATAAAAGCAATTCTATTTCGATGTCTAGGATCCATATTTGCATGAATTTTAAATATAAATCCTGAGAATTTGGGGTCTATTGGAGGGATCATTCGGCTTTCGGTATCTCTTGGTTTTGGGTTTGGAGCAATTTCCGTAAAGCAATCAAGCAATTCCCTTATCCCAAAGTTTGACACGGCACTGCCAAAAAAAACAGGAGCTAAATCCCCAGAGAGGTAAGCCTCTTGATCAAAAGGGTCGTATACGCCGTCTATTAATTCGATGTCTTCTCGGAGCTGGGATAAAGCAGAAGGAGGTAGGTACGTTTCTAACTCAGGATCATTAACATCCTTGATATTCACCACATCATCCACTCGTTTGTTTTTTCTAGGTTCGAAAAGGTTAATATTTTTTTCGTAAAGATTATAGACCCCTCTGAGTGTTTTGCCCATACCGATAGGCCAAGTAAGGGGTTGTACATTTATTTTTAGCTCCTCTTCAATTTCGTCAATCAGGTCAAATGGATCACGACCTTCTCTATCTAGCTTATTGATGAAGCAAAGGACGGGAGTCTTGCGCATGCGACAAACTTCCATGAGTTTTCTGGTCTGTTTTTCTACCCCTTTGACACAGTCAATGACCATGATAACACTGTCTACTGCGGTCAAAGTACGGTAGGTATCTTCTGCAAAATCTTCGTGACCCGGCGTGTCTAAAATATTAATTTTTAAACCTTTGTAATCAAAACCCATCACCGAGGTTGCGACAGATATACCTCTTTGTTTTTCTATGGCCATCCAATCGGAACGCGTAGCCATATCTATCTTGTTGGATTTAACAGCCCCTGCTGTTTGTATGGCCCCGCCAAAGAGCAATAACTTTTCAGTTAAGGTGGTTTTACCCGCATCAGGGTGGGCGATAATACCAAATGTTTTTCTTTTTTTTATTTCTTCAGCTAGAGCCATGTACATCAATTGAACCGCAAAATTAATGATAATTAGCTTAACCTTTCCTTTTTATCCTGTGATCTGTTTGTCAATAAACAAAATACATTAATCTGACATATCGAAGACTAAAATAATTAAAAGCAAACAGTCCTTGTCTTGATCTTAATTTTCATTTCATAAGAATCGCTGACATTGTGTCAGTAAAAAGCTTTTGGCACAAGCATTGTTATTTAAAATATAGAATAAAAAATGTTAATACAAATTAAACAGAAATGGGCAAAATTATAGGCATCGACCTGGGCACCACGAACTCTTGCGTGGCCGTGATGGAAGGAAACGAACCGGTTGTGATACAAAACAGCGAAGGTAGAAGAACGACACCATCAATTTTAGCATTCCTCGATGGAGGTAATGGAGAACGTAAAGTGGGAGATCCTGCCAAAAGACAGGCGATCACCAATCCGCAACACACCATTAGCTCTGTTAAACGATTCATGGGAAAACGTTTTTCTGACGTGAAGAACGAAATGAGACATATTTCGTATGAGCTTGAGTCTGGTACCAATGATGTAGTAAGAATAAAAATAGGAGATCGAAATTATACTCCACAAGAATTATCAGCGATGATTCTTCAAAAGATGAAATCAACGGCAGAAGATTTTTTAGGAACTGAAGTCACTGAAGCGGTGGTCACGGTTCCTGCTTACTTCAATGATGCTGAACGTCAGGCTACAAAAGAAGCGGGACAGATTGCAGGATTGGATGTCAAGAGAATCATCAATGAGCCTACGGCGGCGGCATTGGCCTATGGCTTAGATAAAAAGAATGCCGACATGAAGATCGCGGTGTATGATTTAGGAGGAGGGACATTCGATATTTCCATATTAGAATTGGGTGAAGGTGTTTTCGAGGTAAAATCTACCAATGGAGACGTTCATTTGGGAGGAGATGATTTTGATGCCGTTATTATCGATTGGTTGGCAGAAGAATTTATTAAAGATGAAAATATAGATCTAAGAAAAGATCCGATGGCGCTTCAACGTCTCAAAGAAGCCGCGGAGAAAGCAAAGATAGAATTATCAAGCTCGAGTAGTACAGAGATCAATTTACCCTACATCATGCCTGTGGATGGGATTCCTAAGCACTTGGTGAGAACTTTATCCAGAGCAGTTTTTGAGCAATTGGCGGGTAGTTTGGTCCGTAGATCTATGGACCCTGTGAAGAAGGCTTTGAAAGATGCCAATATGTCGACCACTGACATAGATGAGGTGATACTAGTAGGCGGATCTACCAGAATACCTAAAATTCAAGAAGAAGTCGAGAAATTTTTTGGTAAAAAGCCTTCTAAAGGGGTCAATCCAGATGAAGTGGTAGCTATTGGAGCGGCTATTCAAGGAGGAGTATTGACAGGAGAAGTAAAAGATGTATTATTACTTGATGTCACGCCACTTTCTTTGGGAATAGCCACGATGGGTGATGTCATGACCAAATTGATAGAATCAAACACTACGATTCCAAGCAAAAAATCGGAAGTATTTTCTACGGCAGCAGACAGTCAGCCTTCGGTGGAGATTCATGTATTGCAAGGAGAGCGTCCTATGGCCAAAGATAACCGAACGATTGGTAAATTCCATTTGGACGGCATTCCACCTGCACCTCGTGGAGTTCCTCAAATAGAAGTGACTTTTGACATTGATGCCAATGGCATTCTAAATGTATCAGCCAAAGATAAAGGAACGGGAAAAGAGCAAAAAATCAGAATCGAGGCGTCATCGGGACTCAGTGATGAGGATATAGAGAAAATGAAGCAAGAGGCCGAGGCCAATGCTGAATCTGATAAATTAGAGAAGGAAAAAGTTGAGAAAATTAATGCTGCAGATGCACTTATTTTCCAAACTGAAAAACAGTTGGCAGACTACGGAGACAAGATTTCCGAAGAGAACAAAAAGCCCATTGACGAAGCTTTGGCCAAATTGAAAGAAGCCCATGCGAGTGGAGATCTGGCAGCCATAGACGTGGCTATGGAAGCCCTCAATAAAGTATGGGAAAGTGCTTCTCAGGAGATTTATGCAGCTCAAGCCAGTGCTGAAGCAGCAGGAGGCGCAACTGGACAGGAGGCGCCAGAAGAGGAAGGTAAGGCTGAACCAGATGTCAGTGACGTAGAATATGAAGAAGTAGACGACAAGAAATAGGCTGAACGAGAACCCTTTGATTACTTTAGCGCAATAAGGGAATCAAAGGGACTTAGATTTTTCAGGAACGGGCAGTGACTTTAATGAAAATATTTTAGTTTAATTGTTCTCAACTTAAGGAGGAGATTATAATTCTTTTTATATTTGCCCTCCGTTAAGAGGAAACTCACGTAAAAGCGTAAGATTATGAGTGATTTAATAAAATTTGTAGAAGCACAAAACAGTCCAAAAAAAGAAGATTCGAGTCTTTTTGGCTCTGGAGATACGATCAATGTGCATTATAAAATCAAGGAAGGGAGCAAGGAGAGAATCCAGCAGTTCCAAGGAGTTGTGCTACAAATTAAGAACCGCAACAGTAGTGGCGAGACCTTCACGGTAAGAAAAATATCAAATGGCATTGCAGTAGAAAGAATTTTTCCATCTGGATCACCAAATGTCGACAAGATAGAGGTTTTGAGAAAGGGCAAAGTAAGACGAGCGAAACTTTATTATTTACGAGATCTAAAAGGTAAGGCAGCTAGAATAAAGGATAAAATTTAAATCGCTTTCTTTCCACTGATAAAAAAAAAGTCGACTTTTAAGTTGGCTTTTTTTATTTAGGAAAATATGAAAATTTCATTTACAAAATATCAAGGGACGGGTAACGATTTTGTGCTTATTGATAATCGTACGGAATTTTTTCCAAAGGGAAACGTTGATCTGATACAGAGGTTGACAAAAAATAAGTTCGGTATAGGTGCGGATGGGCTTATTTTAGTTGAAAATCACTCCAGCCTTGATTTCGCAATGGTTTATTTTAATGCGGATGGTAGTCAAAGCCTGTGTGGAAATGGCAGTAGGTGTGCGGTTCAGTTCGCAAAAGATTTAGGCATCATAAAGAATCAAACAACCTTCAGTACCTACGATGGCGTGCACGATGCTTTTTTTCTAGAGGGGTTGATTCATTTTAGTTTACAAGATCTCAATGAGATGTCATCAAGGGAGAATTATTTTTTCATTAATAATGGGTCTCCTCATTACGTTACTTTCGTAGCTGATGTGGAAAAAATAGATGTTGGGCATGCTGGAGCCGAGGTGAGGTACTCAAAGGAATTTGCCCCCGCAGGGACTAATGTAAATTTTGTAGAAATTGATCACCCATTATTGAAAGTGAGAACTTATGAAAGGGGTGTAGAGGCTGAAACGTTTTCTTGCGGAACCGGTGTAACTGCTTCCGCCATAGTAGCCGCATCCGCCTTCGAAATGGAGAGTCCGGTTACCATAGAGACTCAAGGTGGTCAACTCTTTGTCAGCTTTGTCAAAGAGGGACCCACAAGTTTTAGTGATATTTATTTGGCAGGTACGGCGATAAAAGTTTTTGAAGGGAGTATTGATGTTTAACTTGATAGCAGGATCACTTAAAAACATTAACTTTGACCTTGTTTTGCAATTATTATAAAGAATATGTTTGACTGGATTACAAAAGGGGTTGGCAAAGTTTTTGGGACCAAGGCGGATCGTGACTTAAAGTTATTATTGCCTTATGTGGGCCTCATTAATAAGGAATTTTTAAAATTAGCGAAAATTTCTGATGACCAATTGAGAGGGAGGACTCAGGAATTAAAAACTGTAATTGAAGATCGTTTACAAGTCACCGATGCTGAGCTTGGGGATTTACATGAAAAAGTAAATAACAATCCAGATTTAGACCTCAATCAAAAAGACGATATTTTTAAAAAAATAGATGCTTTAGAATTAGAGCGAAACGAACAATTAGAGGTTATTTTAGAGGACATCCTCCCACAGGCTTTCGCTGTGGTAAAAGAAACTGCACGAAGG
Source organism: Flammeovirgaceae bacterium UBA4465 (assembly GCA_905182375.1). Lineage (GTDB taxonomy): Bacteria > Bacteroidota > Bacteroidia > Cytophagales > Cyclobacteriaceae > UBA4465. The sequence continues at coordinate 194,646 of CAJJBF010000001.1, read as the reverse complement.
TTTTCCGAGCAGGGACAACTTACGGTTTCGAAGACCGATCATGATGTTGAGCTCTCCAAAATGAAGGCCAACATCGAAATTAAGGGAGATCAAGCGATTTGGCATAACAAATGGCTGGCCGCCGGTACGGACATTGAATGGAATATGATTCATTACGACGTTCAATTGGTTGGGGGAGTGGTGCTTCATCAAGGAAAAATATCCGAAATGACGACGGGTGAAGGTAAAACGCTAGTCGCAACTTTGCCGGCCTTTCTCAATGCGCTTGCCGGTCGTGGGGTTCACATCGTAACCGTTAATGACTATTTGGCCAAAAGAGATTCCGAATGGAATGCCCCTTTATTTGAATTTCATGGCTTGAAGGTGGATTGCATAGATAAATATGGTCCTAATTCTGTGGAACGTCGGGCGGCTTATCAAAAAGATATTGTATACGGGACCAATAATGAGTTTGGATTTGATTATTTGCGAGACAATATGGCAAGGTCAACAGAAGAACTGGTGCAGGGGAAACATCATTTTGCGATGGTTGATGAGGTTGATTCTGTACTTATAGACGATGCCAGAACTCCCTTGATTATTTCAGGACCCATACCCAAAGGAGACGAACATGAGTTTTATGAATTGAGACCGAGATTACAGAAACTGGTTGATGCCCAACGGAAATTAACTTCAGAATACCTCAATGAGGCCAAGAAATTAATAAAGGAAAACAAAGAAAAAGAAGCGGGATTGCCTTTATTTAGGTCTTTTAGAGGACTGCCCAAATACAAGCCTTTGATAAAGTTTTTGAGCGAGTCTGGCATGCGTCAAGTTTTGCAAAAAACTGAAAATATTTACTTGCAGGACAATCAGAAAATGATGCCTGAGGCAGACGAAACTTTATTTTTCACTATTGATGAAAAGCACAATTCAATAAATTTAACTGAAAAAGGAATTGATCTTATTACCCAAGATGGTGAAGACACGACTTTCTTTATTCTACCCGATATTGCCATTGAGATCAATAAGTTAGAGCAGGATACGACAATAGAAGAAAATGAGAAGTTGAAAGCTAAGGACACCATTATTCAAGATTACAACATTAAGTCTCAACGGATTCACTCAGTCAACCAACTTTTAAGGGCTTATTGTCTTTATGAGAAAGATACAGAATACATCGTAGTGGATTCAAAAGTTAAAATTGTCGATGAGCAGACCGGTCGAGTCATGGAAGGGCGAAGGTATGCCGATGGGTTACATCAAGCCATAGAAGCCAAGGAAAATGTTAAAGTAGAAGATGCTACTCAGACCTATGCGACTATTACGTTGCAAAATTATTTTAGAATGTACCATAAACTCGCTGGAATGACGGGTACCGCAGAGACAGAAGCGGGGGAATTTTGGGATATTTATAAATTGGATGTGGTCGTGTGTCCTACCAATAGACCCATTGTTCGCAAGGACATGGAAGATAAGGTATATAAAACCATCCGTGAAAAGTTTAACGCAGTGGTTGAGGAGGTGACCGAGCTTACTGCGATAGGAAGGCCAGTATTGGTGGGGACCACATCAGTTGAAATATCTGAGTTACTTAGTAGGATGCTAAAGTTGAAAAACATCAAACATCAAGTATTGAATGCCAAGCAACATGCCAAGGAAGCAGACGTTATTGGAGAAGCTGGAAAACCAGGAACGGTAACCATAGCCACCAATATGGCGGGTAGGGGTACAGATATAAAACTAACTCCAGAGTCAAAGGCAGCAGGAGGCTTGGCTATTATTGGGACCGAGCGTCATGAATCTAGACGCGTAGATCGTCAGTTGAGGGGACGATCAGGAAGGCAAGGAGATGTGGGGTCTTCACAATTTTTTGTATCACTTGAAGATAATTTGATGCGGCTTTTCGGCTCGGATCGCATGGCGAAAATCATGGATCGATTAGGCCTTAAAGAAGGTGAGGTAATTCAGCACAGTATGATTACTAAGTCTATCGAAAGAGCACAAAAGAAAGTCGAGGAGAATAATTTTGCGACAAGAAAAAGATTACTTGAATACGATGATGTCATGAATTCGCAGAGGGAGGTCATCTATAAACGTCGAAAAAACGCATTGTATGGTGAGCGATTGCAATTCGACATTATGAATATGCTCTATGATATTTGTGAGGACATGGCTCATATAAATAAGGAAGTGATTGACCCAGACGAACTGAGACTTCAAGCGATCAGTAATTTGGGAATAGATTTTCAAATTAGTGCCGATGAATTACAGAAAACATCAGAGTCTGCGTTGGCAGAAAAGTTATATGATCAGGCATATGCATCCTATTTATCTAAAAATAAAGTGATTGTCGACAAAACCCTTCCCTTGCTCAAGCAATTGTTGAAAAATAGAGGGGCAGTCGTTCAAAATATTACGGTTCCTTTCACAGATGGGATCAAACAAATTGGTGTGAGTGTCAATTTACAAGAATCAGTGAATTCAAATGGTTTAGTCGTTGTTTCAGAAATGGAAAAAATCATTACCGTAGCGATTATTGATCAAGTTTGGAAAGAGCATTTAAGAGATATGGATGACTTAAAACAGTCGGTCCAAAATGCGGTTTATGAGCAAAAAGACCCGCTTCTCATATATAAATTCGAAGGCTTTGAAATGTTCAAACTTTTTATTGGCAAGGTCAATCAAGAAACGATGTCATTATTGATAAAATCAGAAATTCCAATTCAAAATGAGCATGAGGTCAAGGAGGCCAATCAATCTAAATCGGCTCAGAAATATCAAGAATCAAAAGCAGAGACCAAATCTGCATTGGCCTATCAAGAATCTAATAGGAAGCCAGTGGAGAAGACGGCACCGATAAAAACACAGAAAATAGCGAGTAGAAATGCTAGAGTATCCGTTAAGTATACAGATGGAATGGTTAAAAGGGACATAAAATATAAGTTGGTGGAAGATGATTTGAAATCAAATAAATGCGTTTTTGTAGACTGATCTTTTTATTTTCAGTACTAGTGCTTGCTTGTAAAGTAAGTAAACCAGTAAATAGGGCCTACAATGAAGACTTAAGTGTGTATCGGTTGGAGCTGCCTAAGGTAATCGATGTGGCACCATTACCTAAAACCTTCAAAGAGTCCGTGGAATTATATGGGCACATAACCAAAGAAATTGACAGCATCAGTCATTTAATGGTGGCTCAAAATAAAAAACTCAATCTAAGAGACGGTTTTGTTATCCAAGTCTATTCCAATACCAATCGAGATGAAGCCCTTGATATTCATAATTATTGTCAAGATATTTTTCCAGAGTTGTTAATTAATTTGACCTATAATCAGCCCAATTATAGAATAAAAATCGGTGCTTTTCATGAAAAACTGACCGCCACTAGGTTTTTAAATGATATTAAAAAGACTTTCCCCAAATCTATAGTAATTGCAGAAAAAATCCCAATTATAGGACCAGATGAGTGAACTAGTTAAAAGCATTAAAGCCATATCTGAGTCTTTTTTTGAAGAAATTAGGACATGTAGAAGACATTTACATCAGCATCCTGAATTGTCTTTTGAAGAATACCATACTGCAGACTTTATTGAGAACAAACTGAGAGAAATAGGGATAGAAAATATTCAGAGAATTGCTAAAACTGGAGTTACTTTTCTGCTTGAGGGATCGAGACCAGGTAAAAACATTGCCTTAAGAGCAGATATAGATGCACTTCCCATTTTAGAAAAAAATGAAATTGATTATAAATCTAAATATGATGGTATCATGCACGCTTGTGGACATGATGTCCATACCTCATGTTTAATAGGGGTGGCAAAGATTCTGTCCCAATTAAAATCTGAATTTAAGGGAAGCGTCAAATTCATTTTCCAACCGGGTGAGGAGAAAACACCAGGGGGTGCTTCCTTATTAATCAAAGAAGGGATTCTAGAGAATCCAATTCCCAAAACTATTTTAGGACAGCACGTCATGCCTTTTATAGAGGTGGGAAAAGTAGGTTTTCGTCCGGGGAAGTACATGGCAAGTTCTGATGAAATTTATCTTACGATTGAGGGGAAAGGCGGCCATGCGGCTATGCCCGAGAAACTCGTGGATCCCGTAATTATTACCAGTCATATTTTGATTGCCCTGCAGCAAATTGTGAGCCGTAAGTCTAGTCCTAAGATACCTTCTGTGCTTTCATTTGGAAATATATCGGGCAAAGGAGCCACGAATGTGATCCCTGATTTTGTCGATGTGGCGGGAACCTTCCGAACGTTTGATGAAAAATGGCGGGCAGAAGCCTTGGTGTTAATTACTCAAATGGCCGAGGGTATTGCGGCATCTATGGGAGCAAAATGTAAAGTGAGAATTGAGAAGGGTTATCCCTATCTATTCAATGATCCTGCCTACACTGATAGGAATAGATCAGCGGCTCAAGAATATCTAGGTGCAGAGAATGTCGTCGATTTAGATTTGTGGATGGCCTCAGAGGACTTTTCTTTTTATTCTCAAAATGTCAAGGGATGCTTTTATAGATTAGGAACCCGAAATGAAGCAAAATCTATCGTCTCCGGTGTACACACTCCTCATTTTAATATAGATGAAGACGCTATGAAGATCGGTATGGGTTTAATGAGCTGGTTAACTATTCAAGAGCTTAACCATTAATGCTTAGGTGATAGGTTTATTTTAGCCGAAAAAAGAAAAAACGTCACAAAAAATAGTTACATTTTATTAAAATTATTAAAAGTGAATTCCCTGATAGACAAAATAATCTCATTAATAAAAATCAAGGGTGATCAGGTAAAACTTGAGTTGATCTCAAAATTTTCTACCTTTTTGGCGCTTTCGATTTTATTTTTTACGCTGGTAATCTTGTCATTACTGATGCTAATTTTTTTATCTCTGGGGATAGCAGTTATTTTTAATGAGTTTTTAATGAGTGCTTATTGGGGATATTTTATTGCGAGCGCCTTTTTTTTCTTGATGATCATCATGGTTGTATGGATGATCAGATCTGGAAAAATTCAAAATTGGTTAGAGGAAGCGATCATTGAATCCAGTTACAAAAAAAACCATGAGTAAGCACTCTAGCAAGTACAAGAATATAAAAGCGCAATTGAAGTCAGATGAGGAGTTATTGCGTTCAAGCCTGGTTAAGACGTCTCAGAAATTCGAGAAGAAATGGTATTCGAGACTGTTAGGCATTAGTTTGGTTACAGCTCTTATAGGGTTGGGATATTTACTGTTTAGGCCCCAAAAAAATGCTAATAAGAAAGTTAAAAATAAAGAAAGTTCGTCTTATAGAAGTCGTTCTTTAGTAAGTGTTCTATATGCCTTTATTTTGAATCAAATGCCCATAATTTTCGAAAAAATATATAAGGAGATAGAAGGGACTAAGAAAACTAAGGGCTAGTTAGGAATTGATCATTAGCTCTCTGTTTCTCATTTTCCGCGCAGTGATACCAAACATCATTTTAAATCGTCTGCAAAAATAGGCCGTATCTTTATAGCCTATATTTTTTCCTACGTCTTGGATAGATTTCTTGGTTGTTCTTAGTAAGACAACTGCCTTTTCCATTCGTTGATATTCTATATAATCCTGTGGATTAATTCCGGTAAGCATTTTGAAATATTGACCTACATAATCTTCAGAAACACCCACTACTTTTGCTAATTGCTTATTAGATAAATCAGCTTCAAGATTGTCTTTTATAAATTCAAAAATTTTGATCAATCTTGGGTCTTTATAGGCCCATCCTTAGCGCCATAAGCAATGTTTGTTTGCCTACCTCCGGGAATAAAAAGAATCTCGTCTGGGCGTACTACATTTAAGTTTTCACCAAAATATAATTCACTAGATTTTGCCAATATAAGGGTGTTATCAACATCATAAAAATCTGTGATATTTAAAGGATTTATAACATTAATATCATAAGAAGAGGCAAATTTAACTGAGAGGGCATTGATGATACCATTGTATTGTTCCATGAATGCAGTAAATGGTAAAATGATTTATTTTTGATAGCTGAATTTTAAAAATATGCCATTATCATCTAAACTCAAATAATTAAAAACGTTATTTGAAATAAAATAAATTTGGGCAAGGATAAAATGTAATTATTTCAAGAGATTACGCGCAATAATTATTTTTTGAATTTCCGAGGTGCCTTCATAGATTTCTGTGATTTTGGCATCTCGCATCAAACGTTCAACATGGAATTCTTTCACATAACCATAGCCTCCATGAATTTGCACGGCATCAGTGGAAACGGACATGGCAACTTCAGAGGCATACAGTTTGGCCATTGCGGACGCTTGCGCGTAGTCTTCATTGGCATCTTTAAGTTGCGCCGCTTTCAAAGTAATAAGCTGAGCCGTCTCCACCTTTGTTGCCATTTCGGCTAATTTAAATTGGATACCTTGGTGCTCACTTATTTTTTTATTGAAAGAGGACCTTTCTTTCGTATAAGCAATGGCGCGTTCAAGGGCGCCAGTCGCAATACCGACGGCTTGAGCGGCAATGCCTAAACGACCGCCATTTAGGGTTTTCATAGCAAAAGTAAAGCCAAATCCTTCATCCCCTATTCTATTTTCTTTGGGAACCCTTACATCTTGAAACATTAAAGAATGCGTATCAGAACTACGAATACCCATCTTGTCTTCTTTTTTACCCACCACAAAGCCAGGCATACCTTTTTCTAAAATGAAAGCATTAATGCCTTTATGTTTTTTGGAAGGATCACTCTGAGCCATTACCAAATAATAGGTAGCTGATTGTCCATTTGAGATCCAATTTTTGGTACCATTCAAAAGATAATGATCACCACAATCGACCGCTGTTGTTTTTTGGGCAGTAGCATCCGAGCCGGCCTCGGGTTCGGAAAGGCAAAAGGCTCCAATGGCCGTTCCTTTGGCCAAAGGAATTAAGTATTTTTCTTTTTGCACTTCAGTACCGAAGTGCTCAAGTCCCCAGCAAACCAAAGAATTGCAGACCGACATGATTGTTCCTACTGAGGCCTCGACTTTACAGATTTCTTGTAGGGCTAAAACATAGGAGACTGCATCTAGACCGCCACCGCCATACTTGGGATGTACCATCATACCAAGGAAACCTAATTGGCCCAATTTTGCTATTTGATCAGTTGGAAAAATTTGTTGATTGTCTCTATCAATTACTCCTGGGAGTAATTCTTTTTCAGCAAAATCTTTGGCTGCTGCTTGTACACTTTGCTGTTCTTCAGTGAACGTAATTTGATTCATCTACCAAAAATAAGATTTTTTTATTATGCATGCATAATAAATTCAAGTTAAGTATTGTTAAACGTATTTCAATCACGACTCCCACCGAGGTAAATCATTACCCAATAAAATAAGGTCGCCAACGAACTCAGCGCAGCAATCAAATAGGTCTGTGCAGCGGTGTCCAAGGCATCTTTTGCCATCGTATGTTCTGATTCCGTGACGATATTTCGACTCTGGATCCATGCCAACGCTCTTTTACTGGCATCGTATTCGACAGGAAGGGTCAAAAATGCAAATAAGGTGAAAATTGTATAACAGGCAATGATGACCAGAATACTGGATTCCATAGAGAATAGATTATTCATGAACATACTCCCAAAAAACATGGCCAAAAAGATAAAATTAATCACCTTGGCACTGATGTTTTGAACAGGAACCATGGCAGATCTCAAGGTGAGGTATTTGTAACCTGTAAGGTGCTGGACAGCATGCCCACACTCGTGTGCGGCCACAGCCGCTGCTGCCGCTGATCTCCCATGAAACACATCAGCGCTTAAATTCACTGTTTTTTGTTCAGGGTTGTAGTGGTCGGTCAGTTGCCCTTCCACGGAGATTACTTGTACATCTAATATGCCGTTATCTCTTAGCATTAATTGTGCAATTTCATTGCCTGATAGATTACTTGATAAGGGGGTTTGACTGTATTTTTTAAATTTATTTTTGAGTCGTTTGCTGACTACCCAGCTGGCAATCATAAAACCTATAATTATTATAAAAAGCATCTGTTATTTTTTAAGTTGATCAATCAATTTAGTAGTCGAATATCCGTCTGTGAATTCAATGACTGCGACGGTTCCCCCAGCAGCTAAAACACTTTCGGCGCCGACGATATTCTCTTTAGCATAATCTCCACCCTTCACTAAAACATCTGGCAGCAGGGTATTGATGAGCATCAAAGGGGTATCTTCATCAAACCCAATGACCAAATCAACGAATTCAATGGCAGCCAGCATTCTAGATCTTGCCATCAAATGATTAATGGGTCTTTGATTCCCTTTCAATTTTCTGACTGAATTATCTGAATTTAACCCGATGATCAGTTTGTCCCCTTTCAGCTTGGCTTTCTCCAAATAATCAATATGGCCTAAATGCAATATATCAAAACAACCGTTGGTGAAAACCACACATTGCTGGTTTTTTTTCCAAGTTTCGACGGCGTTTTTGGCCTGTTCGAGATTCATGATTTTATTTGAGGTCATTGCGATTGTTTTTTTCAATACCTAAAGTTATCACTAAAGAGATTCCGCCAAAAATAACTACGGATAAAATTTGAGAACTATGCAGTAGCGTTGCGAGAAAAAGACCTGTTGTATTTTCAATACCGTACAAGCCCAACATCATTGCAATCATGGCGTGATAGGTGCCAATGCCCCCTTGGACCGGTAAAGCCAAAGCGATTCCTCCGCTCACCAAAAGCATGAATCCGGCCGTTAAAGAGAGACTTGAGGTTTCTTCTAGCGCAAAAAATATCATATAGGACATTAAAAAATAGGTGAGCCACATCACCGTTGTTGTGATTAAAAAAAGAGATTTACTCTGAATAGACTTGATTGTCAAGATACCTTTGAGCACTTCCGAAGCCATTTTTTTAGTGCGTTGGGACAAGGGCGTATGCGTTCTTAAAATCACGAGAACAAGAATACTAAAAATCATTAAAAGGGTTAGTGCAGCATAGAGTATCCCATCTAAGGGAATATGGTAGGTGCTGAAAATGTTCTCAAAATAGGTAACAATTAAATCAAACTCTAAAAGGAGGGCGATGATCAGAAAAAAGAGCAAGACCAAGCTGTCGATAATGCGTTCTGTCACTACGGTTCCAATACTGAGACTCACGGGTATCTGATTGGTTTTCTTTAAAACCGCACAACGTACCACTTCTCCTAATCTTGGAAAAGCGAGGTTGGCTAGGTAACCCACAAAAACGGCTAAAGTCAATCTAAAAGTACTGACTTTTTGATCCGCGGCCCTCAGTAAAAGCTGCCATCGATAAGCCCTAGAGACATAGGCCACTAAGGACAGGAGCATCGACCCAATGATCCATCCATAACGAGTCAGGTTTAACTTAGATAAGAAATCATCCAGTTGAACATTTTTAAAAGCATAGAAAAGTAACACCAATCCTACTAATAGTGGAAGAGAGAATTTTAAAAAAGGGATCATTTTCCTCATCAAATAGGGTTGTTTTCACTCATTAAATGTAAGAATAAATGGACGGGTATGCTTTTTTAATTGATGCCATTAGGAAATAACGATAGCTGCCTTCTGATATTTGAGAACTTCAAAGAACATATTTTGTCATATTATTCCCGTAAAAATATATTATCAATCAGTCTTACACCTTCAACATATGCTGCGACGCACAGTATTATTTTTTTTCCACTTTGTAAGGATTTTAACGGCTTGAATGTATTCAAATTTAATACTTCACAATATTCTATGGATAATCCTTCTTGTGTTTGGTAAAAAGTATTGAGCTGAATTTTTAATGCTTCTGAGGCATGAAAGCTTTTGAAATTATTTTTTGCCCAAATCAAGCCTTTATAAATTTTGTGCGCAATTTTTATGCCTGATGGGGACAGAAGGGCATTTCTAGATGACAAAGCCAGCCCATTTTCTCCCCTGACAGTAGGAATACCTTCTAATTTTATGGGGTATGAAAATTCTTTGACAATATGCTTTATTAAGACGAACTGTTGTAAGTCTTTTAAACCAAAAAAGGCAATATTGGGTTTGATTAGGTTAAAGAGTTTCATGACCACGAGTCCAACACCTTCAAAATGGCCCAGTCTGAAGCGACCTTCGAGTTTGTGAGAAAGACCTCCAAAATCAATTTTCACTGAAGGTTTTTTTGGATAAATCAGTTTTGCATCTGGATTGAACAGGAGATTTACGCCGGCATTTTTGAGTTTATCGGAGTCCTTCAAGAGGTTGGACGGATAATTCATAAAATCTTCAGCTTGGTTAAACTGTAAAGGGTTGATGAAAATACTCACAATAACATAGTCGGAATGTATGCGAGCTTGCTTGATTAATTCCATATGGCCACTATGTAAAGCACCCATCGTGGGAACAAGGCCTATTTTCATTCCCTTTTTAGAGACTTCTGACAATTCTTCTTCAAGAGGAGTTAATTTATTTACGTTGAGCATAAAAGGACCTAAAAAATCTATTATGGTTTTTTATAAAGAAATCAATTAATTGATAATGCCGTAAAAATATCGTAATTTTACACTCTTTTAAGTAAAACAGTATTAAATATCTTTGTTATGTCAAATTTTAAAATCTTATATGTTGCTAGCGAAATTAATCCTTTTCTTAAGACATCTGAGGTAGCCGATTTCGTCAGGAGCTTGCCACAAGCAATGTTAGAAAAAGGAATGGAAATTAGAATTCTCGTACCTAGGTTTGGTTTGATAAATGAAAGGAAAAACAGACTACATGAAGTGGTTCGATTATCGGGAATAAACATTTCTGTTGGAGATGAAGAAAAACCTTTGGTGATTAAAGTCGCTTCGATCCCTAATGCCAAATTGCAAGTATATTTCATAGACAATGAAGACTATTTTCATAGAAAGGCTGTTTTTTATGACAAGCAAGATAACTTTTATAAAGATAATGATGAACGCGCAATATTTTTCTGTAAAGGCGTTTTAGAAACGGTTAAAAAGCTTGGATGGGCACCCGACGTCATTCATTGTAATGATTGGATGACAAGTTTAATTCCTCTTTATGTTAAAACAACTTATAAAAACGATCCAATTTTCCAAAATACAAAGACGGTATTTACTGTTCATGATACCAAGTTTAATCATGTATTTGGAGATGACTTACTTGAAAAAGTCAAAATGATTGATATCGAAGACAGTATGTTAGATCTCCTAAAAACTGCAGATTATGAGGGTTTTATTAAGATAGGGATGCAATATGCCGATGCCATAAGTAATGCTGATGGAGAAGCATCAGCTAGTTTTAAAACTTTGATAAAAACCCTCTCAAAGGGAAATGATATTAATGATATCAAGCAAGATGAAAATTTCGAGGAGTCTTATTATAAACTGTACAATGAGCTTATTGGATAAGGGGAATTTTTTAATCATAGGGCTGCTCACATTAATTACTTCTTCCTGCGAACAAGATGAAAGCATCATTAAGGTGAACGTGGAAGGTGTGACCAATACTAATTATATTGAATTCAACTTACCTACGAGTGAAATATTTATTGATAGTTTAAGGACAGATGATTCCGATTTCATTTTGGTTGGGGATTATGAAGACCCGCTTTTGGGGACATTAGCTGCTGAGGCGTACTTTGAGTTACAATATGACTCGGGCGCGGTCATAGCAGACACTTTGTTACTAGATTCAGTAGTTTTCATGCTCAAAATTGAGGATCAGCTTATGAACGATGCTTCAGCAATCTTCAATATGGATTTTCATGCATTGCGTGATTCCCTCTTTTCTCAGGCAGTTTACCTTGCTACTAAAAAACTAACATTAGCTAAGAGTATTCAAAGTGTAGCAGAAATTGTTCTTAAATCTGATACGTTGTTGACTTTTTCGGGAGCTGATTTTGGATATTATTTATATGAAAAATAAGCGGATTAGACGCGAGCGATCAAACGCATACACGAATGAGTTTGCCTTTGTACCTGCAGTAGAAAATGAGGCTTTACTATCTTTTGATTTGATTTCTGATGAAACCAAAATCCTGATCTATTCAAGGGATCCTAGCGACTCTTTGTTTATAACTCAACTCAAATTTAATAGTGTTCATTTCACTCAACTGGATAGGAACAAATCTGATACTGACCTAGCAGGACTTTCAAATCTCGATAGTTTACAATTTGCTGATGATTTCAGTATTTTTAATCCTTTACAAGGCTTATTTACGGTGCTAGATTTTTCGGAGGTAATGCTTTTTTTGTATCAATTAGATGATTTTATTCTCAACAATGTGGAGTTAGAAGTTGGCTTGACTACAGCATCGACAGATCCCATAGCAGGCGTGAATTTTTATGCTCTTAATCAGGAAAGCGGCATAAATGGAAATGTTTTTGCTTCCCTTGATCTAGTGCTCGCCGGGAATTTAGATTATGTTTCTACCTTCAATCAGGCGGCCAATGATTTTTTACTCAGTGAAGAGAGCTTTATTGCCGGAGCAGGTGCTTTTTCACCTGTTATTTCCGAGGTATCTGAATTAACCTATAATTCTATGATTACTTTGGCCCTAGAAGATCAATACCTTCGAAAGACTTTTTTAGGAGAGGATACTTTTGAGAAATTGGTCATGATTGCAGAGGATAGATTAACGTTCAATCAATCGTTTATCGAACGGGGATCAGTGACTGTCAAAATCTATTATACCAAATCCAAGGGATTATGAGATGTGTGGAATTGTAGCTTATATTGGAGCTAAAAATGCCTTACCAGTGCTTATCAAAGGCTTAAGTAGACTGGAATACAGAGGCTATGATAGTTCGGGTGTTGCCCTAATTGATGAGGGATTGAGGGTATTTAAAAAACAAGGCAAAGTTAAAGACCTTGTAAAGGATATTGGGGAGACCCAATTACGTGGAACCATCGGGATAGGACATACGCGCTGGGCCACACATGGGATACCCAATGATGTCAATTCACATCCACATGTTTCAGAAAATGGTAAAATATCCATCATTCATAATGGCATCATTGAAAATTATCAAGCCATTAAAACTGATCTAGAACTACGAGGTTATACTTTTAAAAGTGATACCGACACGGAGGTGGTGGTATGCTTGATTGAGGATATCCAAAAAAATAGCCAGCTCCAGATTGGAGATGCTGTGAGAGTAGCGTTATCCAAAATTGAGGGCGCCTATGCACTCGTAGTTTTATCAGAAGACCAACCAGATAGATTGATTGCTGCAAGAAAGGGAAGCCCTATGGTTTTAGGTCTAGGTGAAGGGGAGTATTTCATAGCTTCAGATGCTTCACCTATTATAGAATATACAGATAAGGTTATTTATTTGAATGACGAAGAAATTGCTGTGATCACCCGTGAGGGCTATGAAATTAGAAATTTACAAGATGTTCCCCAGTCGCCTTACATTCAACGGTTAGATTTGGAACTTGAAGCTATTGAAAAAGGAGGATATGATCATTTCATGCTTAAAGAGATTTTCGAGCAACCCCAATCAATAGCAGATGCCATGCGTGGTAGACTCTCTATTGATGCCCATAAATTGGTATTGGGGGGGATTCAAAAACATGCAGAGAAACTGGTTGAAGCTAAAAGGATAGTTATCATTGCTTGTGGTACCTCTTGGCATGCTGGTTTGGTTGCCGAATACCTTCTTGAAGATTTATGTAGGATTCCAGTTGAGGTGGAGTATGCTTCTGAATTTAGATATCGAAATCCTGTTATTGATAAAGGAGACATAATTATAGCCATATCTCAATCAGGGGAGACGGCCGATACCTTAGCGGCGATTGAGCTTGCTAAATCTAAGGGAGCCATTATTTTAGGGGTCGTTAATTCAGTAGGGTCTTCTATCTCCAGGCTCACCCACGAAGGCGCCTATTTGCACACAGGCCCAGAGATTGGCGTTGCCTCAACCAAAGCCTTCACAGGTCAACTTACCGTGCTTATCATGATTGCCTTGAGGGTAGCCATGCTTAAGCAAACGATTTCTTTACCTACTTATCAGGATCTTTTAGAAGCGTTGCATCAAATTCCCAATAAGGTCAAGCGGGTCCTTGAGAAAAATGATCAGATAAAAGAAATTTCAGCATCTATTAAAGAGGTTCCTAATGCTTTGTATTTGGGTCGGGGATATAATTTTCCAGTCGCCTTAGAAGGGGCCTTGAAATTAAAAGAAATTTCTTATATCCATGCCGAAGGCTATCCAGCAGCTGAAATGAAGCATGGTCCTATTGCCTTGGTTGATGAAAACATGCCGGTCATTATCATTGCTACGCGAGACAAATCTTATGATAAAATTGTATCCAACATACAGGAGATCAAGGCAAGGAAAGGGATCGTGATTGCCGTGGTTACTGAAGGAGATCTTTTGATTTCTAAGATGGCAGATTTTATCATTGAGGTACCTGATGCGCCAGAATGTTTGATGCCCTTGTTGTCCGTGATACCTTTGCAGTTGCTGTCTTATCACATCGCACTCATGAGAGGCTGTAATGTTGATCAGCCAAGAAATCTTGCGAAATCCGTTACTGTGGAATGAGTATGATAGGGGGTATTTAATCACCCATCTATTAGTTGAAGTAGAAGTAATTTCTCCAAAATTTTGGGTATTACCACTATCCTCCTCACAGATTGAAAAATATAATTTCATTAAGGAAAAAAGAATTCAAGGATTCTATTATCATCAGATTAGTGATATGATGAATGAATCTCATTTCAAACCTCAACGAACTTTGAAATTCACCCCACAACAAGTTTGGGGATTAGAATTCAAGATGGAAAATCGAATAAAAAAATTAGATAAAATCGAGAATTCTAAGATTATTTCTATTGGTGTGATTAAAAAAATGTTAAAACGTAACTAATTAATCCTTAGGAAAATTTATTCTTGACATTAGAGATTTAGTGTTGTTTTTTAACTGAACAACCTATTCAAGATTTTCTTGAATTAATAAAATTGATATAAAATCCAATTGTTAGGATTATATAACCTAAAACATTAACCCATCCCCCACCAATATAAATTACTAATGTACCTATCAAAACTAATAAAGTTCCAGTTTTTGAATTTTTGTAATAAATAAAACTTGAAGTAAGTAATCCAAGATTGAATAACAATCCATTAAATTTCATAAAAGGTTTCCATATTTCTGGAGTATTGATTAAATGTTCAGATACTTGTCTTTTAAGTTCAGGTTCTTTTAAACTCCAAAAAACAAAATCAAGGACACACATCCCAATTATTAAACCTATTCCAAGTATTAATGTTGGAGAACTTATATAATTCCATCTACTTTTGGGAAAATTTCCAATTTGAGGAATGAGTAATAAAACACCGAAAATCATCAACCAGTGGGAAAAATCAATTGGTTCTTGATTGTGAAGTTTTTCAAGATCATTGAAATATATGAAAATTAAATACTGACCGACTGTATATGTAAATAGACCTAAGAGAAATAAAATTTCGTTTTGATTTAGTTTTTTTAAATATTTGTTCATTTCTTGTTTATATAAATAATGAAATTGATCTGTTTAATTGAACATAGTAAAATTACAAAACTGAAATCGAACTGAGTTATCAACCAGGAGATTTGTCTTTACTGATTACTGTGGAGTAAATCTTGATAGCCTCTTACTTCTGCTCGTGATTATAAACTTAACTCGTAGCTTAACTTCCAAGACTCAATCAAGGCGCACTATTTTGTGATCTGTGAAACGCTATGGATCCCTTAACTAGGATTCCCTCAATTAAATTTCCAATTCATTGTGAGCCTTAGCTCACTCGAGATCGTTATCTTTGAAGGTAGGAGAACTAATTGTTAAATCAAATCAATTATTATGAAAATAATTTACTCAGAAAATGCACCAGATCCCATTGGCCCTTACAGTCAAGCGGCATTGGTGAATGGTCTACTTTATGTCTCAGGTCAAGTGAGCTATTGACAGCAAAACACAAGATTTAATAATAGGAAGTATTGAAGCAGAAACTACCCAGGTTATGGAAAATTTAGGGGCGATACTTAAGGAAGCGTCAACTGATTTTTCTAAGGTGATCAAATGCAGTATTTTCATAAGGGATATGGATGATTTTGTCAAGATCAATGAAATTTATGGAAAATATTTTAGTAAAAATGCTCCTGCCCGCGAG
Source organism: Flammeovirgaceae bacterium UBA4465 (assembly GCA_905182375.1). Taxonomy (GTDB): domain Bacteria; phylum Bacteroidota; class Bacteroidia; order Cytophagales; family Cyclobacteriaceae; genus UBA4465. The sequence goes on along the minus strand of CAJJBF010000001.1, from coordinate 178,549 downwards.
ACTATTGAAGTATCAAAATTACCGAAAAATGGAAACATTGAGATTTCATGCATTGCCTCAGTACATTAAGATTGTAAAAAACTAGCGTTATATATGAGTCAGGTAAGGGTAAGATTTGCACCTAGTCCAACGGGAGGATTGCATATCGGAGGAGTGAGAACAGCTATTTTCAATTATCTCTATGCAAAAAAAATGGGAGGTACTTTTATTTTACGAATAGAAGACACCGATCAAGCACGATTTGTAGCTGGAGCCGAGGCCTATATTAAAGAAACACTTTCGTGGTGTGGTATTGACCCCAAGGAAGGTCCGGATATTGGAGGTGATTATGGTCCTTACAGGCAATCTGAAAGAAAAAAAATTTATCAAAAATATACACAACAGCTGATTGACGAAGGAAAGGCTTATTATGCCTTTGATACTCCTGAGGAAATTGATCAAATGCGCGAAAAATTAAAAGTTGCAGGCGTATTAAATCTTAATTATAACTCCGCTTCACGGAAAACCATGAAGAATTCATTGACTTTCTCAAAGGAAGAAGTGAAGGAAAAAATACAAGTAGGGATACCTTATGTGGTACGTTTCAAAATGCCCGATAAAAGAGAAATCAGATTCCATGATTTGGTCAGGGGTTGGGTATTGGTTCACTCTTCAACTCTAGATGACAAGGTACTCTTAAAATCTGATGGATTGGCTACCTATCATTTAGCCAATGTCATAGATGACCATTTAATGAAAATTACTCACGTTATTCGTGGAGAAGAATGGCTCCCATCAGCTCCGCTCCATGTGATGCTATATGAAGCGTTTAATTGGGAGACAGACATGCCAGATTTCGCACACTTGCCTTTGATCATGAAACCAGATGGCAATGGAAAACTGAGTAAAAGGGCAGCAGATAAGGGCGGATTTCCAATTTTCCCACTTAATTGGACCGATCCTACTTCGGGAGAGACCCTTCAAGGGTTTAGAGAAATGGGATTTTCTTCAAATGCATTAGTGAATTTTCTGTCTTTATTGGGATGGAACCCAGGTGGGGATCAAGAAATTTTTGATCTAAAGGCCCTGATTGCAAATTTTTCCATTGAGCGCATAGGCAAGTCGGGTACAAAATTCGATTTCGATAAAGCGAAATGGTTTAATCAGCATTATCTAAAAAATACGGAGATTGAAGTGCTTGCACTTGAACTAATAAAAGATTTACATAGCCATTACGGCCTTGAGTGCTCTCTCGAACTAGGTAAACAGATTGTAGAATTATTTATTCAAAGAGTTACTTTTCCTCAAGAATTTGCCAGTGAAGCCCAGTTCATTTTTCATGAACCTCAATCATATGATCAAAAAGTGATTCATAAAAAGTGGAATGAAGAAAGTAAAATGGCGCTGAATGCATATGCCAATAAACTGGCTGTTTTGTCTGAAATCAATGGTGACAGTGCACAGGAATTATTTCAAGAAACCATGGCGTCGATCCAAATGAATCCGGGTAAGGTGCTTCAATTGCTGAGGGTATCCATCATGGGCGGGGGGTCCGGACCTGATTTAATGAAAATTATTGAAATTTTGGGTCCTGTTGAGATATCAAAAAGGATTCAAAATGCCATAGTACAATTTGATCAAATCAAAATAGTCTTACCATGAAGAAAAAGAGAAAACTAAAGGAGCATGAGCAACCTCAAGTTCATGAAAAATTAAAAGGGTTAGAGTTGAAAATTGATAAATTTGGGGAGATAAAATCTAGCTTAAATATTGATCAAATCAATCAGTTTTTAAATGAAAACGTCAAAGATAAGAAGTTAAGTGATCAAGACATCCCCCATAAAAAAACTAAGTGAAAAGCTTAATTTAGTAATGAGGTAACCCTTCTAAAACCGTATTTTCATGATGATAATGAATCGGATTCAATGATACAAATAGGAATAATAAAGGAAGAAAAAGTTCCGTTAGATCATCGTGTGCCCATTACGCCTGCCCAGACCGCACAGATTCAGAGAGATTTTCCAAAGGTGCGGATAAAGATCCAAAGTAGTAGCGTCAGGTGTTATCCTGATGAGGACTATAGAAAGGAAGGTATAGAGATTGTTCCTTCTGTTAAGGATTGTGATATTTTGATGGGCGTTAAAGAAGTACCTATACTTTCTTTAATTGCTGATAAAACCTATTTGTTTTTTTCTCACACGATTAAAAAACAGATCTACAACCGGAATTTATTGCGTGCCATTTTAGAAAAAAATATTCGAATTATTGATTATGAGGCATTGATCAATGAGCATGGCCATCGAATTGTAGCCTTTGGGAGATGGGCAGGTATCGTAGGTGCCTATAATGCCATATGGACTTATGGAAAGAGGTATAACTTGTTCACCATCAAACGGGTCCATGATTGCTTTGATTTCGAAGATTTAAAAACCGAATACTCAAAAGTGAAGTTACCCTCCATTAAAATTGCCATTACGGGCGGAGGTCGCGTATCAAAAGGCGTAATGGAAGTCCTCTTGGCGATGAACATTAAAATGGTATCTCCTGCTGCTTTTATAGAGCGTGTATTTGATGTTCCTGTATTTTGCCAACTCAATACAAGAGATTATTGTAAGCATAAATCCGGAGAATCATTTGTCAGATCTTCTTTTTATAGCTCTCCAGAAGATTATAAAGGGGATTTTTTAAAATATGCACAAGTAGCTGATGTATTGATTGCTGGCGCCTATTGGGACCCTAGGGCACCCGTTTTGTTTGAGCGGGAGGACGTCTTAAAAAATAACTTCAAAATCAGAATCATTGCTGATATTACTTGCGATATTCAGGGGTCTATCCCTTCTACTCTTCGCTCATGTACGATTGATGAGCCTATTTACGATTATAATCCAAGTGAGGATGTCGTAGAATTGCCCTTGACTGATGAGGCGAATATTACGGTAATGGCCGTAGACAATTTGCCTTGTGAACTTTCAAGAGATGCTTCAGAAAGTTTTGGGGACGAGCTTATTAATAATGTCTTGCCTTATTTAATAGGGGAGGATACATTGGGCAGGATTGCAAATGCAACGGTAGCAGAGAGGGGCCGGCTATCTGGCAAATATGATTACTTGAAAGATTACGTCGAGGGGAAATAAAAAAGGCCTTTTTTATAGATTGTGGGTTTTATCCGTTCATGGAAACCAAAAATTCGTCATTATTTCGGGTGCCTTTCATACGGCTCAATAAGAATTCCATCGCTTCGGGGCTGGTCATGTCATTCATGAACTTGCGCAAAATCCAAACACGACTGAGTTCTTCTTTATCCATTAATAGATCCTCTCTTCTCGTACCAGAACCTGGAACGTCAATGGCAGGATAAACGCGTTTGTTAGATAACTTCCTATCTAAAACAAGCTCCATATTGCCAGTTCCTTTAAATTCTTCAAAAATAACTTCATCCATTTTAGATCCGGTATCGATTAATGCAGTAGCTATAATGGTTAAAGAACCGCCATTTTCAACATTTCGAGCGGCACCGAAAAACCTTTTGGGTTTGTGTAATGCATTGGCGTCAACACCTCCTGAAAGTATTTTTCCTGACGAAGGAACGACGGTATTGTAGGCTCGCGCCAAGCGCGTCAACGAATCAAGTAAAATCACGACATCATGACCGCATTCTACCATTCTTTTGGCTTTTTCCAATACCATTGAGGCCACCTTTACGTGTCTTTCCGCTTGTTCATCAAAAGTAGAGGCAATGACTTCTGCTTTTACAGAGCGCGCCATATCGGTGACTTCCTCTGGTCGCTCATCAATAAGTAATATGATCAGGAAGCATTCTGGATGATTTTCAGCGATCGCATTGGCTACATTCTTGAGCAACACGGTCTTACCTGTTTTTGGCTGGGCGACAATCATACCTCGTTGTCCTTTTCCAATGGGAGCGAACAGATCTAAAATTCTGGTTGAATAATTATCAGGTTTCGTACTGAGGTTGAGCTTTTCTTGTGGAAATAATGGAGTCAAGTATTCGAAAGCAACCCGATCCCTAATTTCTTCAGTAGTCTTACCGTTTACGGAGGAGACTTTCAATAGGGCGAAGTATTTTTCACCGTCTTTGGGAGGTCTAATTTCACCTTTGACTGTATCACCTGTTTTCAAACCGAATAGTTTGATTTGAGAGGGGGATACATAAATGTCGTCTGGAGAGGCCAAATAGTTGTAATCACTCGATCTTAAAAAGCCATAGCCATCTTGAAGGGTTTCAAGAACACCTTCGTTTTCAATAATACCTTCAAACTCTTTTATATTTTTAAGGTATTCATCTTTTTTGGCTCGAGCTTCATCTCGGGCGATATCCCGTTCATTTTTCTCTCTCCTTTCAGGTTTTTTTTCTGTTTTTTCTTGATTTAAGGGCTTTTTCTCTCTTGCTTCTACTTTTGTCACAGGAGTATTGGTTGCAGCAGGTTGAATTTCTTTTTTATCTCCGTCCTTTAAATTAAGATCTAGGGAAGCCAATAGTTTTGAGGTACCATCCTTTACTTCTGGAGGGCGAGATGTTGCTGTTGGTTGGTTTACTTTTTTGGTATTGGGATTTGGAGGTCTCTTTTTAGGAGCTGTTTTGATTTCTTTTTCAGCAATAGGCGCGCTGACTTCACTTTCGGGAAGGGTAGCTTGTATATCTAAAATTTTATAAATAAGGTCTTGTTTCGACTCTTTTTTGGCATTTTTGAGGCCAAGTCCCTCGGCGATTTCTATTAATTCAGAAAGCAACCGAACGGTTAATTCATCTAATGTGTGCATAAAAGGTAACTAGTGGATATAAATAATCTGGATGTGTATAAAGATATGATCTGACCTAGAATAATTTGGTCTTAGATCTTCATTGGTTAGAGTTGCAATAATATAGCAAGTTGTAAATATAAACAAATATTAAGGTTTTTTTTATGTATCTATAAGATTGAGCGTATATATTTTCGCTTTATTGCCATTCTAAGGGTTTCTTTGTAACCTATAAAAAAATTAAGGAAATGCTGTTAGTCCGCGAGATCAAAGAAAATTTTGGAAGATATGTTTTAGGCCTCAGGAAAAGGGGTTTTCTGGAGCCTGATGAGCAATTAAGGCATATTATTGAGTTAGATGACCAACGAAAGGAAGTACAAGGGACACTGGATGATACATTGAGCCGTTCGAATCAACTTTCGAAGAAGATAGGGGTTTTAATGCAGTCGGGGCATAAAACGGAAGCTCAAAAAATAAAATTAGAAACTACTGAAATTAAAGAGCGTGGTAAGGTTTTATCTGAGCAACTTCAAGATATTGAAAAGGCGTTGAAGGAGAAATTATATGAGTTGCCAAATATCCCAAATGAAAAAGTGGTGGCAGGTCAAAGTGAGGAGGACAATGAATTACTATTTCAAAAAGGCGATTTTCCGCAATTAGAAGTAGATCATCAACCGCATTGGGAATTGATCAAGGATTATGGATTGGTTGATTTTAATATAGGAAATAAAATTACGGGTGCAGGATTCCCTTTTTATAAGGCACAAGGTGCACGATTGGTCAGGGGTTTGGTTAACTATTTTTTGGATAAAGGGATTGCCGCGGATTATCAAGAGGTTCAGCCACCTATCTTGGTCAATGAGGTATCAGGTTTAGCTACGGGGCAGTTGCCTGATAAAGAAGGGCAGATGTACCATTTATCTGATACTAACCTTTACTTGATACCGACGGCAGAAGTACCTCTTACCAATATTTATAGAGATGCTTTGTTAGCAGAAGCTGATTTTCCCATTAAAATGATTGGATATACGCCTTGTTTTAGAAGAGAGGCGGGATCATGGGGTACTGATGTGCGAGGTCTCAATAGACTTCATCAGTTTGATAAAGTAGAGGTAGTGCAAATTGCAAAACCAGAAGATTCTTATGCGGTCTTGGAGGAAATGAAACTACATGTGGAAGATGTAATAGCCTCATTGGAATTACCTTATCGAATGTTAAGATTGTGTGGTAAGGATTTAGGGTTTACCGCTACGATTACGTATGATTTTGAAGTATACTCTGGGGGTCAGAAAAAATGGCTAGAAGTGAGTTCAGTTTCAAATTTTGAGAATTATCAGGCCAATCGGCTAAAACTGAGGTATAAAACTAATGGAGGTGAAAAACAACTCGCACATACCTTAAATGGAAGCGCTTTGGCGGTACCACGAATTTTAGCTTCAATACTTGAAAATAATCAAACAAGTAAGGGCATTAAAATGCCTGCTGTACTGCAGCCTTATTTGGGATTTGATTTTATTGAAAAATAGCTATGTTTTCTTACTGGAACAAATCCTCACAATATGAATTGATTGCTCTTACCATATGAATAAATTTTATTGAAGAAGGTGTTGGATATTTATGAAAACCTGTCCCATTTTACTTTTATGATAACTTTTTAATTTTTAAAATATGATTTCGATCAGGAAAGGGGTTCAAAAAGATTTAGCTCAAGTTTTAGGCTTGATCAAAGAATTGGCCATTTATGAAAAAGCATTGGAGGAAGTTGAAAATAGTGTTGGCCAAATGGAAGTGGACGGCTTTGGTGAATCCGCGATCTTTGATTTTTATGTTGCGGTAAATAAAGGCTTTATTGTTGGGACTGCTATTTATTATACGAGATATTCGACCTGGAAGGGAAGGCGTCTTTATTTGGAAGACCTGGTCGTAAAAGAATCTTTGAGGAGACAAGGGATAGGTAAGATGTTATTCGATGAGGTTTTAAAAACAGCAAAGGCTACACAATGTACGGGTATGATGTGGCAGGTTCTTAATTGGAACGAGAGTGCTATTAATTTTTATAAAAAGCATTACCCCACTCAGTTTGGGCATGAATGGATCAATTGTAATATTGATTTTTAAATTTCCTCTAGAAGGGTTGTGAATGACAATACTTTTTCACCAAACTTAGCCCTCAGCTCGTTTTGTAGTATGGTGCCTTGGTTGGTCAGGTATTGTTGAACATCAGCAATATTTGTTGCTGTAAATTGGACGGCATAAGTAGTTCCTGAGGCATCAGGATGTTCGTTAATCAGCCTTAATATACGATGTTCGGTAAAATGTTGGGTGCCGAGGATATCTAATATATGTTCGTTTTTCATCCACTTTAGCCATTCGGATTCGATTGGAGGTTCTACATTGAAGGTTATATTGTAGACGAACATATTTATGAATTCAGTTAGTTTACAAAGTTATTTAAAGTTTCAATGGATGTGTCATGAATTAAAAATAATCTGATTAATATTTTTTAAGGATACATAGACGCTCTTCAACTGAGAGGAGTCATGGGGCATTTTTGATTTCAAAAAATCAAAAAAAGCATATTTATTATAAAATAATTCATATATTAGTATTGTTGCTAAAATCAATTCGAGTTTTTCAATTCACTCAAACTAAGGATGAAAGTCTCAAAATCAAAAGAAAAGTGGGGTCAGATCCCAAATTTTAAAAATTATTTAATTTCGAATCAAGGTAAAATAAAAAGTATTGCTCGAAAAGTATGGCATTCAGGGAGTAAAACTGAAATGAGATTAAAAAGTAAAATTATGTGTCAGAGATGGAATAAGAAATGTAAGTGTTACTTTCTTGATCTGATGAGTGATGACAAAAAGAGGAGGACAATTTATCCCCATAAAGAAGTGGCCAAACTATATGTACCTAATGATGATGAGACAAAAATCATGATTATTCATAAAGACAATAATCCCCGAAATAATAGAGCAGAAAACCTCTTGTGGATGACCGCATCACAACATATGAGATGGCAATTTGAGATGGGAAATAAGAATAATTTTAAAGTTTGGAAAACGAGAAAGAAGTTATACGCCAATGGATTTAAAGAAACCACAGTTTTACCGGGCAGGCCAAAGAAAAAGTATCCTGAGCATCTTGATATAGGATTAAAATAAAAAATGAGATTCATTGAATCTCATTTTTTGTTTATTTTTAAATTTATTTCTTAACTCACAGCTTCAATGTGAACGTAAGATCTGTCTTGCCGACCTTTTTTGAATTGAACCAATCCATCCGTGAGTGCAAATAACGTATGATCTTTCCCCATTCCGACGTTGTTACCGGGATGATGTTTGGTTCCACGTTGACGAATGATGATATTCCCGGCAATGGCTTTTTGACCACCAAAGATCTTAACACCCAATCGCTTACTTTCGGATTCTCGACCGTTATTTGAACTACCTGCGCCTTTCTTATGTGCCATCTTTGATAATTATTTTATATCTTCTATTAATATTTTTGTAAACTGCTGTCGATGTCCATTTTTGACACGGTAGCCTTTGCGCCGCTTCTTTTTGAAAACAATGATCTTATCTCCTTTGACGTGCTCTAGTACTTTTCCAGACACACTAGCACCTTTCACCGAGGGAGTACCTACTTTTACTTTTCCATCGTCGTCCGTGAGGAGTACCTGAGAGAAATTTAAAGAAGTTCCTGCTTCAGCATCCATTAAAGGAGCATACAAGAATTTATTTTTTTCTACTTTGAATTGCTTACCAGCAATGTCGACTATTGCGTACATTCTTATTATTTTAAAAAGGAGTGCAAATATAGGATTTTTGATTTAAAACGCAAAAGGATTGGCCTCACAATAATTGGAAATAGTTGTGGATAATTTTTTTTTAAAAAAAAAAGATTTTTTTTAAACCTCATTGAGGGTGAAATAGATGCAAGTTTTTTCATTTAAACGACTCTTAATATATTATATATCAATTAGATATGTACTTATCCACAGTCTTGATCACCCATGATATTCCATGGAATACGATTTGTATTTTAGGTCTGATTTGGACACATTTGTAAACGGAGTTAGAAAAAGTAAATCACCACAATACTTTTGTTTACACGACTGACTTTGGTTACACAAATTTTAAATACTTATAACGCAATACCACATGCCCAAGAACCTAAGGTTTAAAGGGCTTGAGCAAAATATTGCTGTCGCAATACAACGAAAAAATAATAAATAATGAGCAATCCTGTAGTAGAAATTAAAAACGAACCCATTTTAAAAGAGAACAGTAATAGATTTGTCTTGTTTCCTATCGAGCATGATGATATTTGGAGTTATTATAAAAAAGCAGAAGCTAGTTTTTGGACTGCCGAAGAGATCGATTTAGGGCAAGATCTTAAAGATTGGGATACCCTGACAGGGGACGAGCGACATTTCATTAAGCATGTTTTGGCCTTTTTTGCAGCAAGTGATGGAATTGTGAATGAAAATCTCGCTGAAAATTTTGTTTCGGAAGTACAATATACCGAGGCAAAATTCTTTTATGGATTTCAAATTGCCATTGAGAACATCCATTCTGAGACTTACTCACTCCTTATAGATACCTATGTAAAAGATGTTAAAGAAAAGGATGGTCTTTTCAATGCATTAGATACTATGGACTGTGTAAAGAAAAAGGCAGATTGGGCGCTTCGGTGGATAGATGAGGGTAATTTTGCGGAAAGATTAGTTGCTTTTGCTGCAGTCGAAGGTATCTTTTTCTCAGGAAGTTTTTGTTCTATATTTTGGTTGAAAAAAAGAGGATTGATGCCGGGTTTAACCTTTTCAAACGAATTGATTTCTAGAGATGAGGGGCTACATTGTGACTTTGCATGTTTACTATACAATAATCATCTGGTTAACAAATTGAGTAATGAAGCTATACAAACCATTATAGCGGATGCTGTAACTATTGAGAAAGAATTTGTAACCGATGCGCTTCCGGTTAGATTAATTGGAATGAATGCGGAGTTGATGTGTCAATACATTGAATTCGTAGCAGATAGACTTTTGTTGGAATTGAATTGTTCCAAAATCTATCACGCATCCAACCCATTCGACTTCATGGAAATGATTTCGCTTCAAGGGAAAACGAATTTCTTTGAAAAAAGGGTGGGAGAATATCAAAAAGCAGGTGTTTTGAATACCGAAAACGACAACGATAAATTCAGTCTTGACCAAGACTTTTAATAGAAATAAAATATAAGAAATCAACCATGTTAGTACTAAAGAGAGACGGCCGAAGAGAATCAGTTAAATTTGATAAGATTACCGCGAGGATTGAGAAGTTATGCAAAGGGCTCAATAGAGATTTTGTGGAGCCAGTCAAAATAGCCCAGAAGGTTATAGATGGTTTATATGATGGTGTAAGTACTGTCCAGCTAGATGATTTGGCAGCAGAAATTGCAGCTTCCATGACCACACGCCATCCAGATTTTGCCAAATTGGCAGCGAGAATTGCCATCTCCAATTTGCACAAAGTAACATCGGAATCCTTCTCTAACACGATGAAGCATATGTACACCTATGTGGATGCCAAAACAGGAGAGAATGCACCTTTACTTTCGTCAGAGACCTACGGAGTAATCAAAAAAAATGCGAAAAAATTAGACGAGGCCATCGACTATGATCGAGATTTCAATTATGATTTTTTTGGTTATAAAACCTTAGAAAGGGCTTATTTGATGCGGTTGAATGGCAAGATTGTAGAGCGACCCCAACACATGTTGATGAGGGTATCCGTGGGTATTCATGGAGATGATATTGAAGCGAGCATAGAAACCTATCACTTAATGTCAGAAAAGTGGTTCACGCACGCAACTCCTACTTTGTTCAATGCGGGTACCCCAAAGCCACAACTTTCCTCTTGTTTCTTGTTGACCATGCAGGATGATAGTATTGATGGAATATATGATACCCTAAAGCAATGTGCTAAAATATCACAATCTGCAGGAGGTATCGGTTTGAGTATCCACAATGTAAGAGCGACTGGAGCTTATATCAAAGGAACCAACGGTACTTCGAACGGTATCATCCCGATGCTTCGGAATTTTGATATGACCGCCAGGTATGTCGATCAAGGAGGAGGCAAAAGAAAAGGAAGCTTTGCCATTTACCTTGAGCCTTGGCATGCCGATATATTTGATTTTCTTCAGTTGAAGAAAAATCACGGAAAAGAAGAGTTAAGGGCGAGAGATCTGTTTTATGCGATGTGGATTTCAGATTTGTTCATGCGTAGAGTTGAGGAGAATGGAGAATGGTCCCTTTTCAGTCCTGATGAAGCGAAGGGTTTGGAGGACAGCTACGGAGAGGCGTTTGAAAAATTGTATGAGAAATACGAGCAAGAGGGAAAAGCGAGAAAGGTAGTGAAGGCTCAAGATCTTTGGTTTGAGATCTTAGAGGCTCAAATTGAAACAGGAACACCTTACATTTTGTACAAGGATCATGCGAATCGTAAGTCTAATCAAAAGAACTTAGGTACCATTAAGTCCAGCAATCTATGTACCGAGATAATGGAATATACCTCTAAAGACGAGGTCGCTGTTTGTAATTTGGCCTCTATTTCTCTTTCTAAGTTTGTGAAGGAGGATAAAACCTTTGATCATGACAAACTTCATGAAATCACCAAAGTAGCGACGAGAAATCTCAATAAAGTAATAGATGTCAATTATTATCCAGTTGAGGAAGCCAGGACTTCAAATATGAGGCATAGGCCCATAGGTCTAGGAGTGCAAGGTTTGGCAGATGCATTTGTGATGATGCGACTTCCTTTTGAATCTGAAGAAGCACAGCGCCTCAATAGCGAAATTTTTGAAACCATCTATTTCGCCTCTATGGAGGCCTCCATGGAGTTGTCACAAGCTGATGGGCCCTATCAAACGTATAAAGGATCACCTGTATCCAAAGGCATATTCCAATTTGATATGTGGGGTGTGACACCCGATTCAGGCCGATGGGATTGGTATGAGCTCAAACAAAAAGTAAAGAAGCATGGGGTTAGAAATTCTTTGTTAGTAGCACCTATGCCAACGGCTTCTACCTCGCAGATACTTGGTAATAATGAATGCTTTGAGCCATTTACATCTAATATGTACGTACGCAGAGTGCTGTCCGGTGAGTTTATTGTAGCGAACAAGTATTTGATGCACGATTTGATTGGTTTGGGGCTATGGGATGAAGGTATGATGAATAAAATCAAGGCTGAAAATGGTTCTATCCAAAATATAGCTGAGATTCCAGCTAATATCAAGGAGCTTTATAAGACGGTTTGGGAGATTTCTCAGAAAACTATTATTGATATGTCTGCGGATCGGGGGGCGTACATCTGTCAAAGTCAAAGTTTGAATATTCATTTGATGAATGCCAACTTCGGTAAAATGACCTCTATGCATTTCTATGCATGGAAAAAGGGCCTAAAAACAGGCATGTATTATCTGCGGACTAAGGCGGCGACAGATGCGATCAAATTTACCGTTACTAAAGAAGAAAACGTACAACCCAAAGCGGAAGAGTTGGCAAAAGCTACGGACCAAAATCAGCAAGCCATACAATGCTCCTTAGATGACCCAGAAGGATGTGAGATGTGTGGGAGTTGATTTTTAATTGATAATGATGAAACGGGAATACTATTTGATGGTATTCCCGTTTTTTTTTATAGCTCAATTTTTGTCAAATCCCTTTTGGAGGTCATCGATTATTTCTGGGTTGAGCAGTGTAGAAGTATCGCCTAAATCACCAGTATCTCCACTGGCTATTTTTCGCAATATTCTTCTCATAATTTTCCCTGAACGTGTTTTGGGTAACCCTTTGACAAATTGAATTTTGTCAGGTTTGGCAATGGCACCGATGGTTGTAGCCACAAGGTTTCTTATTTCCGTGATTAATTCATCGGTTTGGATGACCCCATCATAGGCGATTACGTAGGCATATAGGGCATTTCCTTTGATGTCATGAGGGAATCCTACCACTGCGCTTTCAACAATGTCGTCATGCTCATTAATTGCATTTTCTATGGGCGCCGTACCTAGGTTATGTCCAGAAACAATGACCACGTCGTCTACTCTTCCGGTAATCCTATAATTTCCGAGCGCATCTCGCAACGCACCATCTCCTGGAAAATAATAATTAGGGTAGGCAGAGAAATAGACATTTTTATAGCGTTCATTATCGCCATAGATGGTTCTTGCTAACGAGGGCCAGGGTTGTTTAATGGCTAAAATTCCTTCTGCTTTTATATCAGTAATCTCTGCACCATCAGCGTTCAATAAAACCGGCTGAATTCCGGGTAAGGGAAGAGTTGCAAATGTGGGTTTGTCTTGGGTCACACCTGCCAAAGAAGAAATCATCATTCCACCCGTTTCTGTTTGCCACCAAGTATCTACTATTGGGCATTTATTTTTACCAATATTATCGTCATACCAGTGCCATGCCTCTTCGTTAATAGGCTCGCCTACAGTTCCTAATATTCTCAGACTACTGAGATCATGGTCAGTAACGAATGATAACGGGTGTTTCGCTAATGCTCTAATGGCAGTAGGAGCAGTATATAATTGAGTGACTTTATGCTTCTCACAGACTTCCCAAAACCTTCCGTAGTCTGGATAACTAGGAACGCCTTCAAACATGACCGTAGTGGCTCCAGTAGCCAAAGGCCCATAAACAATATAACTATGGCCTGTAATCCAACCTATATCTGCCGTACACCAATAAATATCGTTGGGTTTATATTGGAATACATTTAAAAAAGAATAGGCAGCGTAAACCATGTAACCACCGCAAGTGTGGACCATTCCTTTGGGCTTTCCGGTAGACCCAGAAGTATATAGAATGAAAAGCATATCTTCCGAATCCATCATTTCTGCAGGACATGAATCATCTACTTTTGTTAATTCTTCATGCCACCAGACATCTCTGCCTGACGTCCAGGCAATGGTTTGCTTTGTTCTTTGAAAAACGATTGATTTTTTAATGGAAGGGCAGATCTTTAAGGCTTCATCGGCAATATCTTTTAATGGCGTCACCTTATCACCCCTAAAACCACCGTCAGAGGTCAATAAGACCTTACATTCAGCATCGTTTATTCTTGCCGCCAATGCCCTAGAAGAAAACCCGGCAAAAACTACAGAGTGAGTGGCACCAATTCTGGCGCAAGCCAGTACAGCTACCGAAAGTTCAGCAACCATTGGCATGTAAATACAAACACGATCACCTTTAACCACGCCATTATTTTTTAAAACATTAGCAAAGGCGCAGACCTTGCTATGGAGTTGTCTGTAGGTAATGTGTTGTGCTGCATCGTTTGGATCATTAGGTTCCCAAATAATGGCAGTTTGATCCCCTTTTGATGCTAGATGGCGATCCAAACAATTTTCTGTAATATTTAATTTACCCTCCAAAAACCATTTTGTTTCAGGGACACTCCAATCGTAGGCTAATGTTTGGGTCCATTTTTTTCTCCATAAAAAGTTTTCTGCAATATTATCCCAAAATTCCGAAGGGTTTTCAACACTGGACTGGTACGCTTTATGATAATCTTCCAGAGAATTTATTTGTAGTGACATAAGTAACTTCTTAATGGTTATGAGCAGCGCCTGCGCCACTTGGAATTCTAATATTTTCAACAATTTCTTGAACCTCTTTTGGCGGGTCAGGAGTAAACTTTGAGACGATAATTGAAACTATGAAATTAGCCATCATAGCGATACTTCCAAATCCCTCGGGGGAAATTCCAAACCACCAATCTTCTTTGGTCCCTCCAAACCACCAACCAAATTTGAATTTAGTCATATAAAATAGCATCAATAGAATTCCGATAATCATCCCTGAGATAGCACCTTGTTTATTCATTTTTTTAGAGAAAATACCCAAAACAATGGCAGGAAAGAAAGAAGCAGCAGCCAAGCCAAAAGCCAAAGCGACTACAGCAGCAACAAAACCTGGGGGATTGATACCAAAATAACCAGCCACACAAACAGCTACCACGGCAGCGGCTCTTGCAGCGATCAATTCACCTTTCTCCGAGATCTTCGGATTGATCATTCTTTTAATTAAGTCATGTGCAACGGAAGAAGAGATGACCAACAATAAGCCTGCGGCGGTAGACAAAGCAGCTGCCAAACCTCCAGCCGCTACGAGCGCAATTACCCAATTGGGTAGACCAGCTATTTCTGGATTGGCCAATACCATTATATCACGATTTACTTCAAGTTCATTCAATTCTTTGTTAGCTACATATTGGATCACCTGATCCTGATTTTTGTCGATAAAAGTAATTAAGCCCGTAGTTTCCCATTTTTTAAACCATTCTGGCATGTCAGCATACTTTTTATCACTGACCGTTTCAATTAAATTCGTTCTTGAAAATACGGAAATAGCTGGAGCAGTGGTATATAATATGGCTATAAATAGTAATGCCCAACCCGCTGATTTACGTGCATCAGCTACTTTTTTTACTGTGAAAAACCGGACAATTACATGGGGTAAGCCTGCGGTACCAACCATTAATGCTGCCGTAATACAGAAAACATCTAGCTTAGACTTGCTTCCTGTAGTATAAGATGAAAAACCTAAATCTTTATGCAGCCCGTCCAATTTATCTAATAAATAAATACCATTTTCATCGGCACTTCCGAAACCTAATTGTGGAATGAAATGGCCTGTCATTTGAATGGAAATAAAAATAGCAGGCACCATAAAGGCAAATATCAGTACGCAATATTGCGCTACCTGTGTGTAGGTAATTCCTTTCATTCCTCCTAACACGGCATAAAATAATACGATGACCATTCCTATGATAACACCGGTAGTAATGTCCACTTCTAAAAAGCGTGAGAAAACAATACCCACTCCTTGCATTTGCCCGGCTACATAGGTGAAAGAGACCAATAATGCACAAAAAACAGCGACGCTTCTAGCCGTATTGGAATAATATCTATCGCCTATGAAATCAGGGACCGTAAATTTTCCAAATTTTCTTAAGTAGGGAGCGAGTAACAATGCCAATAACACATAACCTCCGGTCCAACCCATGAGATAGACAGAACCATCATAGCCTTCAAAGGAAATGATTCCCGCCATGGAAATAAATGAAGCTGCGGACATCCAATCTGCCGCAGTAGCTAATCCATTTGCCAATGGAGATACGCCCCCCCCAGCTACGTAGAACTCTTTTGTGGAACCTGCCCTTGACCAAATAGCAATACCGATATACAAGGAAAAAGTAACTCCTACTAAAATCCAGGTCCAAATTTGAATACTCATGTTGCGCTTGTTTTAAAGGTTATCTTCTTCATGAAAACCGTATTTTTTATCTAGCTTATTCATGAGTTTTATGTAGACCAGAATTAAGATGACAAAAGTATAAATGGCACCTTGTTGCGCAAACCAAAACCCAAGTTTAAAACCACCTATTTTTATTACGTTTAATTGATCTACAAAAAGTATTCCTGCTCCAAATGAGACGGTAAACCAGACAATCAATAAAATGATTAAATATTTGAGGTTTTGTTTCCAGTATGCTTGCATCTCTTTTTTTAAATAAGACACTAATATATTAAGTTGTAAAATAAAAAACGGTAAAAAACTTACTTTGCACATATTTTAG
This sequence comes from Flammeovirgaceae bacterium UBA4465, assembly GCA_905182375.1. GTDB lineage: Bacteria > Bacteroidota > Bacteroidia > Cytophagales > Cyclobacteriaceae > UBA4465. The sequence continues at coordinate 162,167 of CAJJBF010000001.1, read as the reverse complement.
AGTTAAAAACAATAAAAAGGGCATCGCTTTTTAAAGGATTTCATTTTTAATCAATAAAATAAACCATAAAAAAAGTGATCGGAGAGATTGATCTTTTTATTTAATTGTTGAGCTCATATAAATCATAAGTATAATCTATTTTTATGGAAGGTGTCGGCAAAGATCAATGGGAACAGATCTGAGGGAAATACCTGTTTAAATATATAATTCTGTGAAAATAGCCAATAAGGCAGCCAGGATACTGATAGCAATTTTGTTAAACCTAAATCGATGCCCCGGACTAGACTCTACAAAAATAGTCGTAGAAATATGTAAAAAAGCGCCACTCACAAAAGCAAATAAAAGGCTTAATTCGGCTTCGGATAGTGTTAAATAGTTATTGGCCATGGCCCCGATGGGCGAGGCCAGACTGAAGATACTTAATACCACCCATTGTTGTCTAGAGAATTTTGATTTCCCCTTAAATACCGCCATCAGGGCAAAGGCGGCAGGGGCTTTATGCAGAATGATACCAAAAAGTAAGGTGTAAGAATTATTTTGCTCATGCAATGGAGAATCATGGGTAAGTAAAGCACCTTCCATTAAAGAATGCACGACAAGGGCAATGAGTACGTAATACTTTGATTGTGTTGATTTATGTTGGTGAAAATGACCATGCTCCACACCCGAAGTAAAATACTCTAAAAATTGTTGGAAGAAAAACCCTAATAATATGAACAAACCAATTTTAGTGGGATCTGAGGACAAGGCAAAGAGCTCAGGAAAAACATGTATGATGGTGATGGAAAAAAGATAGGATCCGCCAAAAATTAAAGGTAAAAAAATATTTTGAGGCTTGTACTCTAAGGGAATGGTGGCCCATCCTCCAATAAAGGTTCCTATGATTAACAGGGTAATAGTAAGGCTCATGGAGTTTCGTTTTTCGTTACAATTACGTCTGTTTTGATGCCATCGGTGATGATATGTTCAGGACTTGATTCACCTTGATAAATCAGCAGCGCATCCAAGCGATCATCTGCTTTGAGAATGGCCATGGAAGTTTCAACCCCCAGTACCATAAAGGCCGTTGCATAAGCATCAGCAAGTATGCAATTGGGCGCGAAAACAGACGCACTTAGTATATTTTTTTTACTCATATTTCCCGTTCTAGGATCGATGATATGGGCATAGGTTTTATCTCCGATCTGATAAAAATTTCTATAATTACCTGAGGTTGCGACCGATCGATCCTCTAGATTGACGATCGCAAAAGGGGGTTGGTATTCTTCTGATTCAATCAATGGATTTTGAATACCAATCTTCCAAACCTCATTTCGGTTATTGGTGCCAAAAGTTCTGACTTCTCCACCAATCTCTACCATCGCATGTTCAATATTTTTGGATTTGAGATAATCAGCGATTACATCTACGGCATATCCTTTGGCCACTGCACTTAAATCAAGGTACGTTCCTTTGGGCAGCGTAATGAGTGAGTGATTAAAATTAATTTTTGAGAAACCTACGAATTGAAGTAAAGAATCAATGAGGGGTTGATCTAATATTTTTGAAGCCTTATCTGGGCCAAAACCATAGGCATTGATCAGTGGACCAATGGTAGGATCAAACGCTCCTTCGGTTGCTGCATGGACTTCTTTACTAGCCAAGAGGACGGGATAAAAAACAGGGTCTTGGAAGACTAAACTACCAGATTGATTCAATCTTGAAATTTCTGATTGAGGGATATATGTAGATAATGACTGATTGAATTTTTTCAGGACAGAATCTATTTGTATTTTAAAATCAATGGGTTCCAAAGTTTTATATTTTACATTATATACAATGGTCCCCATGGTTAATCCAGTAACCTCATTCATCAACAAATTAGGATTTTGATTTCTTACGAGCTTTACGAGGAGTAAGATTGCAGCAAAGAATAAGAGGACTCTTTGGGTTTGTTTACGTTTGTCGATATTCAATTTGTTTTTTTTACAATATTAGTAAGACCTAATTAGAATATTCAATCGTTATATTTGTTTTCTATTTATTAACTATGAGAGAGGATTATTTAAAATCAGATGATGAGGATTTTTCATCTGCGGATAAAGAGATAGAAAAAGCTTTAAGACCCCTTAGTTTTGATGACTTTACGGGGCAAGAAAAGATAGTTGATAACTTAAAGATATTTGTCGAAGCGGCCAGTCAACGATCAGAGCCCCTCGATCATGTTTTACTTCACGGGCCTCCAGGACTAGGTAAAACAACCCTTTCTCACATTATTGCCAATGAGCTGGGTTCTAATATTAAAATAACAAGTGGACCCGTACTGGATAAGCCGGGAGAATTGGCAGGCCTTCTTACAAATCTTGAAGAGGGAGATGTGTTATTTATAGATGAAATACATAGATTAAATGCGGTAGTTGAGGAGTATTTATATTCCGCCATGGAGGATTATAAGATCGATATTATGTTGGATTCAGGGCCCAATGCAAGAACTGTACAAATTGGATTGAACCCATTTACCCTCATCGGTGCGACGACCCGTTCAGGATTGTTGACCGCGCCCTTGCGTGCGCGTTTTGGAATCAATGCGAGGCTAGAATATTATGATGCCAAGCTACTGACCCGAATCGTTGGAAGATCTTGTGATATTTTAAATTGTGAATTCGAACCTGAGGCCACTTTTGAAATAGCCAGAAGAAGTAGGGGAACTCCTCGGATCGCCAATAACTTATTAAGAAGAACCCGAGATTTTGCTCAAATAAAAGGGGATGGATCTATCACGCTTATCATCGTAAAGATGGCATTGAAGGCCTTAAATGTGGATAATCATGGATTAGATGAAATGGATAATCGTATTTTATCTACTATTATTGATAAATTTAAGGGGGGACCGGTGGGTTTATCGACCATTGCGACGGCGTGCGGAGAGGAGGCCGAAACGATAGAAGAGGTTTATGAACCTTTTTTAATCATGGAAGGCTTTTTGAAGCGTACGGCACGGGGGCGTCAAGCGACTGAATTGGCCTACAAGCATTTGGGTATGATACCCCCGGCACAAATGAACACATTATTTTGACTAGGTGGCATGTCACGCTTCACACGATGGTTATGAGAGGCGTCATTAGGATTCCTTTTCATCATCTTTTTAGATGATGAAATCCAACAGAGATATCGTTAAGGAGATCGCATTGGATTTGGGCTTTTCATATTGCGGCATATCAAAGGCTGATTTTTTGGCAGAAGAGGCGGATCATCTTGAAACTTGGTTAAAAAGAGGCTATCAAGGTAAAATGAGCTACATGGAGCGTCATTTTGATAAACGATTGGATCCCCGAAAGCTTGTAGCTGGTGCCCAATCGGTGATTTCCCTTTTGTATAATTATGCACCACAAAAAGATGAAACCGATCAGACACCCTATAAGATCGCCCGATACGCCTATGGTAAAGATTATCATTTTGTCATCAAGGATAAATTGGCGGAATTCATGAATAGGATGAAGGCGGGCATAGGGAAGATTGAGGGGCGTGCTTTTGTCGATTCAGCACCGGTACATGAGCGGGCATGGGCCTCAAAAAGCGGTTTGGGTTGGGTAGGTAAAAATACTTTGTTAATCAATAAAGATTCGGGTAGTTACTTTTTTTTGGCAGAGCTGATTATTGATTTAAAATTAGAGGCCGATGGGCCGATTAAGGATTATTGTGGTACCTGTACCAGATGTATAGATGCCTGTCCAACGGATGCAATCTCAGAACCTTATGTGGTGGATGGAAGTCGTTGCATTTCTTATTTAACCATTGAATTGAAAGACGAAATACCTACGGAGTTCAGTGATAAAATGGAAGGGTGGGCTTTTGGTTGTGATATCTGTCAACAGGTGTGTCCTTGGAATAGATTTTCAACCCCACATAATGAACCCCAATTTGCTCCCCAAGGCTGGGAAGAATTATCAAAAACAGCCTGGGAGGAAATGACGGAGGTAGTCTTCGGTAATATATTTAAAAAATCTCCAATAAACCGGACGAAATTTAAAGGATTACAGCGGAATATATCCTTCATCCAAACCGCGGAAGGATGACACCTATTAACTCAAAGGACTTCCATAATTAATTAACCACTTATAGGCGGGGAGTCACCTTAGCTCAATCGCTACAGTATTCCATAATACCTTCTTTGATTCGGGTAAAGATTTCAAGTTGATCCTCTAAGTCTTCTTCTAAAAGTGTAATCCTAAATCCTAAAAGAGGGGAACAGAAAGCCGAGATAGGTACTACACAGACCTGTTTAGCGGCCAATAAATAATAGACGAATCGTTGGTCTAATGGCATTTCAGGGGTCAGCCAATTTTCCAGTAGGTGTGTTATTTCTGGATCCGTAATATTTAGTTGTTGTTTGGGTTTTAATGCTCCTACCTTGAAGATAATGGTGTTATAAAAAGCCCCATTGGTCAGGTTGAAGTTGACATAGGGAATTTCAGCAAAAAAATCACAGAGCTTTTTACTTCTTTGACCAATTGCTTGACTGGTACTTTTTAAAAAAAGGTCATAACGGGGATCGGTCATGATCTTGGGAATAGCCCTTTGAGGCAACGTAGTTGAACTGACCTCGATCATTTTGGCATTATCTATGGTTTGACAAAGCTTATTGAAGTCATCATCTTGATCTCGATTATAGTATTCCGCCCATCCACATCTTGCCCCTGGCCAAGGAACTTCCTTAGAAATCCCTTTCAATGAAATTCCAGGGACCGTTCCGATGACTTTTGCCATTGGAGCAGTACTTGCATTATTGTATATGATGTGTTCATAAATCTCATCAAAAATCAAAAAAAGGCTAAAGTCTTTGGCAATGGCGACCATAGCTCTCAAGATTTTTTCAGGATAAACCATCCCGGTGGGATTGTCGGGATTGATAACCAATATACCTACGATATTGGGATTGTAGCATACTTTATTTCGTAAATCTACAAGATCTGGATACCATTGATTTTCGGGATCAAGAGCATAAGTAATTGGTTGGTGATTGGCATGAGCTGCTTCTGCAGAAGAATGCGTCGAATAGGCAGGTGAGGGGCCTATTACCCGAGCCGTTGGTAGGAGGTATTGATAAATTTTCGCAATGGCATCTCCTAGGCCATTAAAAAAGGTGATATCCTCTGCGTTGATTTGAACCCCATTTAATAGATTGGTTTTGTTAGCAAGAAAGGCACGTGTCTCTAGGAGCCCCTTGGAATGACTATAACCATAAGTAGTATCGTCTTTCAAGAGTTCAATAATGATGTCCTTGATCCAGTTGGGGAGCGTACGATGCTTTTGGATGGGATCACCTATGTTTTCCCAATAAATCCGATGACCAAGTTGTTCAAGTTGTTCTGCTTTACTTACGATTCCCCGAATTTCATAGGAGAGTTCATCCGCGCCCTCGCGAAGTAATTTTTGTCTCATAATTATTAAAAAGTGCTAATTTATTCATTTTCCTGTTGAAAAATGTAATTTTTCTAGCGTCTATATGAAGTTATTCTTCTTCGAGGTATGCACCTTCTTGTAGGTTGTATTTGCAGAATTGGACTTGTAAGGCTCCATTGAATAAAGCCATTTTTTCACTCGGTTTTAAATGTAACTGTTTGAGTGCTGGGATATTTGAGCTCAATACCCAAGCATCGAAACCTGAAAAGTTATTTTTAAAGGAATCTCCTAGTTTTTTATAAAGACTATCGACTTCTTCTCCAATTCTTTCACCATAGGGAGGATTGGTGATGATCATACCTGTTTGAAATTTGGGAATAAAGTCCTCAAATGCGACTTGTCTGATTTGAACATCTCGCCCCATTCTCAGTTTTTTCAAGGCTCCTTTGGCGAGGGCAACGGCATGACCATCGATATCTCCACCGGAGATCATTAAGGGGGCACTTCTGATTTTACCCTGCGATTCTGCTCTGATGCGATTCCACATCATGGGTTGAAAGTTATTCCAATTCTTAAAGCCAAATTCTTTTTGATTGATTTGAGGAGGAATATTTAAGCCCATGAGTACCGCCTCAATGATGATGGTTCCGGTTCCACACATGGGATCAACCAGAGGGATACTTTTATTCCAACCTGCCAGCTGTAAGAGACCGGCAGCCATGACTTCATTGAGTGGAGCTTGGTGTCCTGGTTCCCTATAACCGCGTTGATTGAGGAGTCGTCCCGAACTGTCCAATGAAATGGTGAATTTATCTTGATAAGCATGTAAGTTGAAGAGGATATCAGGTTTTTCAACATCTACAGAGGGCCGCAAATCAAACTTTTCTCTAAACTGATCGGCAATCGCATCTTTCATTTTAAGTGCAGCATATTTTGAGTGCGTAAAATACTCTGAGAAAATAGTATTGTCGATGGCAAAAGTTTGCCTGACATCAAGAAATTGAGACCAATCAAATGATTTGACTTGGTTGTAAAGTTCGGTTTCATTACGAGCTGTAAATTCATACACAGGGACCAAAATACGTAAGGCAGTCCTTAAGTTCAAATTTGCCTCATAAAGAAAGGGCAGTTTTCCTTCACATTCTACAGCGCGTTTTCTTTTTTTGATGTTTTGTCCGCCTAGGAGTTCCACTTCCTTCATGAGGACCTCTTCGAGTCCATGTAAGGTTTTGATGACTATTTTCAATGAATTTATCTTTAAGGTGCGTAAAGTTAATTTAATATCTTTTGTCAATATGAGCTTACCAAGCGATCCATGAGCTTTTAAAATATTTTATGCTCATTGTGATGGGCTTTAGATTTGATCAATTCAGTAAACGGGGCCGTCTTTCTTTAGTTTTCTTAACAGCTGCTTCATGCCTCCAGTCATTTATCACAGCCTCGTTGCCTGATAAGAGTACTTTCGGTACTTCCCATCCGTTATATACAGCAGGTCTTGTATACACAGGAGGAGCCAATAGGTCATCTTGAAAAGAATCGGTGAGCGCGGAGCTTTCATCGTTGAGCACACCTGGGATCAGTCGGATTAAACTATCGGCAACCACCATAGCGGCTATTTCACCTCCAGAGAGAACATAATCTCCGATACTGATTTCTCGGGTGATTAAATGGTCACGTACGCGTTGATCTATACCTTTGTAGTGGCCACAGAGTAATATGATGTTTTTATTAAGAGACAATTGATTGCACGTGGATTGGCTTAATTTCTCTCCATCGGGTGTCATAAAAATGATCTCATCATAATCTGTATGCTTTTTTAGAGCACTGATGCACCGGTCAATAGGCTCAATCATCATGACCATCCCTGCACCTCCTCCATAAGCATAATCATCAATAGATTTTTGTTTGCTGCTGGTAAAAGGTCTTAAATCGTGAATATAGAGCTCTACCAATCCTTTTTTTTTGGCTCTTTTGACAATGCTTTGATTCATGGGACCCTCAAAAAGTTCAGGTAGACATGTGATAATGTCAATTCTCATTGCTAAAATAGATTTCCATGAAACCATCAGGAAGTTCAATATGAGCTTCTTTTTTTGTTAGATCGACTTTTTTGAATATTGCGTCTTCGATGGGAATTAACAGTTCTTGCTCTTTGTAAAAGACAGCCGCAAGATATTGTGAAGAGGGTTGATAAATTTGTGCAATTGTACCTAAAAAGGCTCCTAGGTGGAATATCTCAAAACCGACTAGATCGTGGAAAAAATATTCTCCATCTCGAAGTTCTGGTAAATGACTTAGCGGTAGATAGATTACTTGACCTACCAGATCCTTGGCCAGATCTATATGATCAATGTCTTCGAAATGAAGGAGTGTTTTTACACCATTCATTGAGATTTGTTTAACAAAAAAAGGAATCAGATTTCCAGATTGCTCTAGAAATACCGATTCCAATTCACTGTATTCATCTGGTTGGTCCACATCTAGATCAATGGTTACCATACCTTTTAATCCGTGCGTTTTGACAATATGACCTAACTGGTAACACTCATCTTTACGCATGAGAAAAATTATTTTGAAGCTTCAGGTGCTGCTGGTCCCTTATCACTTTCCTTCGTTTCTGCGGGACTTGCAGCTTTCACTTCTTCCACTTTCACTTCTTCCGCTTTCACTTCTTCCGCTTTCACTTCTTCTACTTTCACTTCTTCCGCTTTCACTTCTTCCACTTTCACTCCTTGTAATGCAACGGCTTCAGTTTTGGAAGCTTCAGGCACTTCGGCGTTTGCCTTTTCAGCAGTTTTCTGATCTGAGATCGCTTCCTCAGCCTCTTCGGTGAGTTCTTTCTCAGAAGCAGCTACTCCAGCATCTGTTATTTCAGCAGCTAGCGCGGCTTCTGTATCTTGCTTTCTTTTCATGATGGCCGCTGCTCTTGTTTCATTGACCTTCTTTTCAGCCTCAAACTTTGTTTTGGCCACCTTGTTGTTGGCTTCAGTCAATTTATTGAGAGCTTCTTGATTCTGTTTTTCTTTGTTTTGGAACCATTCGTCAAACTTTTTGTCTGCATTCTCCTGTGTGATGGCTCCTTTATTGACGCCTACTTGAAGATGTTTTTTAAACATAACTCCTCTTTCAGATAGAATGGCTCGAGCCGTATCGGTTGGCTGGGCACCTTTCATAATCCAATCTAGGGCCTTTTCTTCATTAATATTAATTAATGCAGGATTGACATTGGGATTATAAGTACCAATTTTTTCAATAAAGCGACCATCTCGTGGTGCTCTTGCGTCTGCGATGACCACATCATATAGGGCCAATTTTCTACGTCCTCGACGTGCTAATCTTATTTTTACTGACATTATTTGTTTTATTTATGGAACGCGTCCATGTTAAAAATTAAAAAATAGAGCGCAAAGATAAAGGAAAATATCTATTAAGTTATTTGAGAGATGCAATAAAAGCAATTAGATGCAATTTAAATTTTATTTCAATATTAATTTGCATATTCGTTTATACGGTTTTGTAATAATTAAATACTCTGTCTATATTTGAATACTTATTAATGAGTACTCAAATGGATAAATATTCTTATATCGGAAATGCGGATGTAGCGCACATTAACAATCTATATGAATCTTATCAGGAAGATCCTGAAAGCGTTGATGCTTCCTGGAGATTATTTTTCCAGGGATTTGAGTTTTCTGCCAATAGCTATGGTGCCGGTGCCGATCCTGCTGTGGGAAACTCAAAAGAAACGGCTGTCAAAAATCTGATACATGCTTATAGATCAAGAGCACACTTGAAATCAGATACCAACCCTGTACGGGATAGAAGGAATCATGATATCAAATTAGATTTAGATCATTTCGGTTTGTCATCAGCTGATTTAGAAACCCCTTTTCAGGTAGGTAATGAAATAGGGCTCGGTTCTGCTAAGTTGAAAGATATTGTAACTCGATTAAAAAAGATTTATTTAGGATCTATTGGTTATGAATATTCCCACTTAAGAGAACCGCATATTTTGGCCTGGTTTCGTTCCAAATGTGAAACTGAGGGCGCCAACATTAATCCTCCCGAAAAAGAGAAAGAACACATCTTGGGTAAACTCAATGAAGCCGTGGTATTTGAAAACTTTCTACATACCAAATATATAGGCCAAAAAAGGTTTTCTTTGGAAGGGGGAGAGAATACCATACCAGCGCTAGATAAAATAATTAGAAGGGCCGTCGAATTTGGAGTTCAGGAGGTAGTTATTGGGATGGCGCATCGTGGGAGATTGAATGTTTTGGCTAATATCATGGGCAAAACCTATGATGAAATTTTTAATGAATTTGAAGGAGGATCCAATCCAGATCTTACTATGGGTGATGGAGATGTGAAGTATCATTTGGGATTTTCAAGCCAATATGTTTCAGATTCCGGAAATATGGCCTATGTGAAACTTGCACCTAATCCTTCACATCTCGAAGCCGTGGACCCCGTAGTATTGGGAGTAACCCGAGCGCAAATAGATGACGAATATGGGGGAGACATGTCCAAATGTCTACCTATCGTCATTCATGGAGATGCTGCGGTTGCGGGTCAAGGCTTGGTTTACGAATGTGTTCAAATGGCCAATTTAGAAGGTTATAGAACCGGAGGAACGATTCATTTTGTCATCAATAATCAAGTAGGTTTTACCACAGATTATGACGATGCAAGGTCAAGTATTTATTGTACAGATTTATCGAAAATAATAGATGCGCCCGTGTTGCATGTTAATGGCGATGATGCCGAAGCTGTCAATTTTGCAGTCAATCTAGCTGTGGAGTACAGACAGGAGTTTGGTAAAGATATTTTTATTGATTTGCTGTGCTATAGAAGACACGGTCATAATGAAAGTGACGAACCCAAATTTACGCAACCTAAACTTTACAATATTATCTCCAAGCATCCCAATCCGCGTGAGGTGTATATAAAAAAACTCAAAGAAAGGGGTGATGAGGCTGGAGAAACTGCCGAAAAATTAGATAAGGAATTTAAAAAATTACTGCAGGATAGGCTCAATCTCGTGAAGCAAAAGCCACTGCCGTATAAGCCACAAAAAATTGATGAGGAATGGAAGTTTTTAAGAAAGTCTAAACCTGAAGATTTTCATGCATCTCCCGACACCTCAATTTCTGATGCGTCGGTTCAAAAAATAGCGCATGCACTGACGACGCTCCCCGTAGGTTTTAAACCCTTAAGACAAATAGAAAAGCTGATGAAAGATCGAAAATCGGCCTTTTTTGACAAAAAAGAATTAGGATGGGGTGAAGGTGAATTACTTGCCTACGGATCATTATTGGCTGAGGGTAAAATCGTGCGCATGTCGGGTCAGGATGTCAAACGCGGTACTTTTTCCCACCGGCATTCTTTTGTAGTTGATTCAGAGACCAACGAACCTTATTGCCATCTAAACCATATTGAGGAGGGGCAACAGCCTCTTAAAATTTTTAATTCTCTGTTGTCTGAGTTTGGTGTACTGGGCTTTGAATATGGTTACGCCATGTCAACTCCCAATGCATTGGTGGTGTGGGAAGCCCAATTTGGAGATTTTGCCAATGGAGCTCAGGTCATGATTGATCAATTTATTTCAAGCGCGGAGACCAAGTGGCAACGAATGAATGGGTTGGTGATGTTACTTCCCCACGGCTACGAAGGACAAGGTCCTGAACACTCCAGTGCCCGTATGGAACGGTTTCTTCAGATGAGTGCTCAGGATAACATGATTATCGCAAACGTCACTAGTTCGGCCAACTTTTTTCATTTAATGCGTAGACAGGTGGCTTGGGAATTCAGAAAACCCTGTGTCGTTTTTTCCCCTAAATCTCTGTTAAGAAGTCCGAAGGTAGCCGCGCCGATAAAAGATTTTACTGAAGGTAAGTTTTGTGAAATTTATTCAGATGATTACGTGGTCGCTAGTAAGGTGAAAAAGGTAATTATGTGTTCTGGGAAAATTTATTTTGACTTTTTAGACGAACAGCTAAAGCAAAAGGCCAAAGAAGTTGCCATTATAAGAATAGAGCAATTGCATCCTTTTCCCAAAAAACAATTGGATGCGATTCTGAAAAAATATAAAAATCCTAAATTAATATGGGCACAAGAAGAACCTGAAAATATGGGACCTTGGTCCTATATCCTCAGAATAGCAGAGGGTTATGAATTTGCACTCGTGGCAAGAAAAGCAGCTTCGTCACCTGCGACGGGTTTTAATAAAATCCATAAGATAGAACAGGAAGATTTAGTTAACAAAGCATTTAAATTATAAGCATATGAGTCTTGAAATGAAAGTCCCATCGGTTGGGGAATCAATATCGGAAGTTACTGTTTCACAGTGGATGAAAAATGACGGAGATCATGTAGAAATGGATGAGGTCATTTGTGAGCTGGAATCGGACAAGGCTACCTTTGAAGTCAGTGCTGAAATTGAGGGCGTTTTGAAACTTAAGGTAGGTGCGGGTGATACCGTTGAAATCGGCGGCCTATTGTGCGTCATTGAGGCATCAATTGAAATAAAAGAAGCAGATAACTCCTGACGTGAAATCAGAAAAATTGACCGGAGGAGCCGTAAAAACCATTCAAATGCATGTGCCCACGGTAGGTGAATCGATCAACGAGGTAACGATATCTAACTGGGCCAAGGCATCGGGTGATTTAGTGGTTTTAGATGAGGTCATCGCAGAAATTGAATCTGATAAGGCTACTTTCGAATTAACGGCCGAAGCGACAGGAAAATTAGAAATTTTGGCTGCTGATGGCACGACCCTCGAGATCGGAGGATTAATATGTCAAATAGCCGTAACCGATGAGGTGCAGCCCAGTACAGCAGTTATACCCTCTGAATCAGATCACACCACAACACCGACTGCATCGAAAGGCTATGCCTCGGGACATGCTCCTCCCGCCGCCGCTAAAATATTGGCAGAAAAAGGAATTTCGGCAGCCGCGATCCAAGGAACAGGTGTAGGTGGAAGAATTACCAAAGAAGACGCCATGAATGCCCAACCACAAAAAGTGGAGTCATCCCCAAAAGAGCAAGAGAAATCGATCACAAATGATCCGGTACAATCTGCAGACCAAGGTGAGCGGTCTGAGCGAAGGCAAAAAATGTCACCTTTGAGAAAAACTGTAGCGAAGAGATTGGTTTCAGTTAAAAATGAAACTGCCATGTTGACTACTTTTAATGAAGTCAATATGCAACCGATCATGGAGTTAAGAAAAAAATATAAAGAACCATTTAAAGCAAAATATGAAGTGGGTCTTGGTTTCATGTCTTTCTTTACCAAGGCTTGTTGCGTGGCACTGCAGGATTGGCCAGCTGTAAATGCGAAAATTGATGGAGATGAAATTATATATAGCAACTTTTGTGATGTCTCTATCGCTGTTTCAGCACCCAAAGGTCTTGTCGTTCCTGTGATCAGGAATGCCGAAACCCTGTCCTTTGAGCAAATAGAAAGGGAAGTAGTTAGGTTAGCCAATAAAGCCAGAGAAAACAAATTAAGTATTCCAGAAATGACCGGAGGTACTTTTACCATCACCAATGGAGGAATTTTTGGCTCGATGCTATCGACACCCATCATTAACGCCCCACAATCAGCTATTTTAGGGATGCATAATATTGTGCAGAGACCTGTAGTGGAAGATGGAGAAATAGTGGTTCGACCGATCATGTATGTTGCACTTTCTTATGATCATCGAATTATAGATGGTCGGGAATCGGTAAGCTTTTTGGTAAGATTAAAAGAACTTTTAGAAGATCCTTCACGATTGCTCTTGGGAGTTTAAGAAAATATTAAGGTTATTGCTATTTAAACACAATGAACATAGAATCATGGATTATCAAGTAATTGTTATCGGATCAGGACCTGGCGGATATGTGGCAGCTATACGATGTGCCCAGCTGGGATTTAAAACAGCCATTATTGAGAAGTACAGTTCTTTAGGAGGGACCTGTTTAAATGTGGGATGCATTCCCTCTAAAGCCTTACTGGATTCTTCAGAACATTTTCATAATGCGACCCATACGTTCAAAACGCATGGCATTGATATCTCTGTGCCTAAAGTCAATTTCAAACAAATGATCGCGCGTAAGTCGGATGTGGTGAACCAAAATACCGATGGCATCCAATATTTGATGAAAAAGAATAAAATCGATGTCTTCAATGGTTTAGGTTCTTTTTTGGATCCGCATACGGTTCAAATTGTCGGGAAAGAGACCCAAAGTATTACGGGTGAAAAAATTATTATTGCTACAGGCTCCAAACCTGCCACACTTCCTTTCATCAAAGTGGACAAAAAACGAGTCATTACCTCTACGGAAGCCTTAGAATTGAAAGAGGTACCTAAACATCTGGTGATTATAGGTGGGGGCGTCATAGGTTTGGAATTAGGCTCTGTCTATGCCAGACTTGGAGCAAAAGTATCGGTTGTTGAATTTCTAGATGGAATTATACCCAACATGGATAAAACCATGAGTAAAGAGCTTCAAAAAAGTCTTAAGGGGATTGGATTTGATTTTTATCTTAGTCATAAGGTTACGGGAGTCGCAGTAAACGGGAAAGAAGTAACGGTTACGGCGGAAAATAAGACCTCTGAAACTCTCAGTCTCAAAGGAGACTATTGTTTAGTCTCTATTGGTAGAAAAGCCTATACAGAGGGCTTGGGATTAGATAAAATTGGAGTAGTTTTGGATGATAATGGTAGAGTAGCCGTAGACCAACATTTAAAAACAAATCTTGATCACATTTGGGCCATTGGTGATGTTGTTAAAGGTGCCATGTTGGCTCATAAGGCAGAAGAAGAGGGTGTTTTTGTCGCTGAACAAATGGTAGGCCAACAGCCACACATTCATTATAATTTGATACCTGGTGTTGTTTATACCTGGCCGGAAGTAGCCAGTGTAGGGGCAACAGAGGCTGAATTAATCCAAGAAAAGCGACCCATTAAAATTGGAAAGTTCCCCTATAAAGCACTGGGTAGGGCACGGGCCTCTATGGACACAGAAGGTTTGGTGAAAATCATTGCAGATGCGAGCACAGACGAAATATTGGGCATCCATATTATTGGTGCCAGGGCGGCAGATATGATCGCAGCAGGGGTGACTGCCATGGAATTTAGGGCTTCCGCAGAAGATGTAGCCAGAATGTCTCATGCACATCCTACCTACATGGAGGCGGTTAAGGAAGCTTGCTTATCCGCTACAGAAAATCGCCCGATACACATGTAACTGATCAGTTATTTTTTTTTGATTGATTATTTGAGTGGTAGATCCTTGGAGAGGTCGGTTGAACCCATTAATTTGGTTTTTCTTTTTAAAAATAAAGATGGATCAAGCGCACATTTCAGGAACAGCGGTTATTATTACGGGAGGGCTCTTGCACGACAGTCACGCCAAAACAGCACACGGACTCCTCCGTGCGGGCAAAAGATTTAAAATTTTAGGTATTATAGACGAAAAACATGCGGGTTCCGATGCCAGCGATTTCGTTGAGGGGACCTCAAAAGGCATTCCTGTGGTACAGAGTATTGATGTATTTATTCATTCCTTTGGGAAGCCCGAATACGCCATTATTGGCATGGCCACCAAAGGGGGATTATTGCCTCGAGAGCTGTATGCAAGTATTCAAAATGTATTGAAAAATGGGATTCATTTAGTCAATGGGCTACATGAGCCTTTGAATGATTTAGATGAACTCAAGCCCTTGTTGGTAGGGGGAGCCAAAATATTTGATATTAGAAAACCCAAAGCTTTTAAAGATTTACATTTTTGGCAAGGAAAAGTAGCACAAATTACAGCATTAAAAATAGCTGTTTTGGGAATGGATTGCGCCACAGGAAAAAGAACTACCTCTAGATTTTTAGAGGAGCAACTTAATGCAAAAGGGCATCCTGCTGAAATGATCTATACGGGCCAAACGGGTTGGATGCAGGGCGCAGATTATGGCTTGCTTTTCGATGCCACGCCCAATGACTTTATCCCGGGGGAATTGGAATATGCTTTATATTCATGTTGGGAAGAAAAAAGGGTAGATATACTGATCATTGAAGGTCAATCCAGCCTCCGTAACCCTAGTGGACCTTGTGGGTCCGAATTCATCATATCTGGCGATTTGGATGGAGTGATCCTACAGCATGTACCCATGCGCAAAAAGTTTAGTGGTTTTGAAAAATACCCTGCTCATATTCCCGATATTTTAAATGAGGTAACGCTTATCGAACATCTAGGAACTCGGGTGTTGGGAATCACTTTAAATGGTGAAGGAGCAGCGACGGAACAGCTGTCAAAATATCGTGATTCGCTGGCTCAAAAAACAAGTATCCCTATAATTATTCCTATGATTGAGCCAATGGATCCCATCATATCAAATGTACTTAACCAGAAGCTATGAAAATTAAAGACGTAAAAGTGTATAGTCGCGATTTAGGCACGAGTCGTCCTTATACCATCGCTTATAAAACGGTTTCAGAAGTGCTCATTGCCTTTGTGGAAATTGAGTTAGAAAATGGAATCATAGGCATAGGTGCGTCCAACTCAAGTAAGGCGGTAGTT
Organism: Flammeovirgaceae bacterium UBA4465; assembly: GCA_905182375.1. Classification (GTDB taxonomy): domain Bacteria; phylum Bacteroidota; class Bacteroidia; order Cytophagales; family Cyclobacteriaceae; genus UBA4465. The sequence continues at coordinate 146,221 of CAJJBF010000001.1, read as the reverse complement.
GGAGAATCTGTAGAGGAAACACTCAACCATTTAAGCAATGTAGATTTCAGTTATTTGATCGGTCAGAAGATTACCCAAACCGAAGGTCTACTCAGGCAGACGCATGATAAGTTTACAACGCTGCCGGGAACCCATGCGGCCATTGATATTGCCCTCCATGATGCATTTACTCAATTCCTCAAAATCCCTTTGGTTGATTATTTTGGACAGCAACAACAGACGCTACCCACTTCAATCACCATTGGAATCAAAAATATAGGGGAAACACTTTCAGAAGCGGAAGAATATTATGGCATGGGGTTTAGGTTTTTTAAAGTTAAAACAGGCCTTAATCCAGTATTAGATGCAGAAAGAGTGATAAAAATCGCAGAACGCATGCCTGATGTTGTACTTCGTGTAGACGCCAACCAAGGTTATAGCACCGTAGATTTGAACGAATTCGTAAAAAGAACGACAAAGATCAAACTGGAACTTATTGAGCAACCGTTTTCTACAGGAAATTTCATAAAACATGTAAATGAATTACATCCATCGATTGCTCAGTTGGTTGTGGCCGATGAATCACTAAAGAATCCAAAAGATGTCCTGAAACTTCTCAAAGAAGCCCCAGGATGTAATATTTTTAATATCAAGTTGATGAAAACAGGCGGATTGTTAGTGGCTAAGCAGATCGCGTATATCGCTGAAGCTAGCAAGGTAAAGTTGATGTGGGGTTGTAATGATGAGAGTGTAGTGAGTATTGCGGCGGCCTTGCATTTGGCATTGTCTTCACGAAGCACCAAATTTTTAGATTTAGATGGCAGTTTGGATTTAATCAAAGATGTGGTGACTGGAGGTTTTCTTATTAAAAATGGGATGATGGCCCTGACCGATAAAAATGGACTAGGTGTTCAAAAAATCAGTTGACGAGTGGTACATTATTTTTTACTGGATGTGCGAGCAAAATAAGATTTACGAATGAGCGCCTGCAGCTTATTTTTAAGAGGACCGAAATTTAAGTCTTAATTCAGATTAAAATTTAAGGAACAAAAGTTAGCTTTGTGTCAATTTGTTTGTCATCTTAACTCTAATTGAATATGCCTAGAGACCTTAACATAAAATCAGTGCTCATCATCGGCAGTGGACCCATTGTGATTGGCCAAGCTTGCGAGTTTGATTATGCGGGATCACAGGCTGCTCGTTCCCTTAAAGAAGAAGGTATTGAGGTAACCCTTATCAACTCCAATCCAGCGACCATCATGACAGATCCCGTCATGGCTGATTATGTTTATCTAAAGCCCCTGACAAAGAATTCGATACGCGAGATATTAGAAGAGCGTCAAATAGATGCTGTCCTGCCTACGATGGGAGGGCAAACCGCTTTGAACTTGGCTATTGAATGTGAAGAAGCAGGTATTTGGGAAAAGTACAATACCAAAATGATCGGTGTGGATATCAAAGCGATAGAAACTACGGAAGATCGTGAAAAATTTAGGATTAGAATGTTGGAACTCGGAGTTGACGTGTGTCGAGGGGAAACCGCAACTTCATTTTTGAAAGGTAAAGAAATAGCACAAGAGATTGGTTTCCCGTTGGTGATCCGACCTTCTTATACGCTTGGCGGGTTTGGTGGAGGCTTTGTGAATAAACCAGAGGATTTTGATGAGGCGCTAAATTCAGGTTTGCAAGCATCCCCCATTCATGAGGTACTGGTAGAGCAAAGTATCATGGGATGGAAAGAGTTTGAGTTGGAATTATTAAGAGACAACATAGGCAATGTGATCATCATTTGTTCTATTGAGAATTTTGATCCGATGGGTATTCATACGGGGGATTCGGTAACAGTGGCGCCCGCCATGACCTTGTCAGATACAGTATATCAGAGAATGCGCGATTTGGCCATTAAAATGATGAACGGAATCGGTCAGTTTGCAGGAGGTTGTAATGTCCAATTTTCAGTGCATCCTGAAACCGATCAAATTATTGGTATTGAAATCAATCCTCGGGTCTCCCGCTCTTCCGCGCTGGCTTCTAAGGCAACGGGTTACCCGATTGCTAAAATCGCGGCTAAATTGGCCATTGGTTATAATTTAGATGAACTGCAGAATCAAATCACTAAAACAACTTCTGCCTTTTTTGAGCCGGCCATTGATTATGTGATTGTGAAAATTCCAAGATGGAACTTTGATAAGTTTAAAGGTTCCGATCGTCGTTTAGGTCTTCAGATGAAAGCGGTGGGAGAAGCCATGGGTATTGGTCGTAATTTTCAAGAAGCCTTACAAAAGGCTTGCCAATCACTTGAAATCAAGAGAAACGGATTGGGGGCTGATGGAAGAGAGCTTACCGATCAATCCAAGATACTCTACAGTTTAGAAAACCCAAGTTGGGATCGACTTTTTCATATTTATGATGCCTTCAAACTGGGGATTCCTTTTAATAAAATTCATAAGTTGACGAGCATAGATCCTTGGTTTTTAAGTCAGATAGAAGAATTTATTTCGTTAGAAAATGAAATTGCAGCATTTTCTTTGGAGACTTTGCCTGATGCTTTGCTCAGGAAGGCCAAAGAGAAAGGCTATGCGGACAGGCAAATTGCCCATGTCCTCCATTGTCTAGAGAGTGCAGTTTTTGATAAAAGAGGAGCAGCAGGGATCAAAAGAATTTTCAAGATTGTGGATACTTGTGCTGCAGAATTTGAAGCTAAAACGCCCTATTATTATTCGACTTTCGATCAGGAGAATGAGTCCATCTCATCGGATCGTAAAAAAGTAGTAGTCTTGGGTTCAGGACCCAATCGCATTGGACAGGGAATAGAATTTGATTATTCATGTGTTCATGGTGTTTTGGCAGCCAAAGAATGTGGCTATGAAACCATCATGATTAATTGTAATCCTGAGACGGTATCTACGGATTTTGATGTAGCGGACAAGCTGTATTTCGAACCCGTATTTTGGGAGCATATTTATGAAATCATCAAATTAGAAAATCCGGTGGGTGTTATCGTACAGCTCGGCGGTCAAACGGCACTTAAACTTGCGGAAAAGTTGGAGCGCTATGGTATCAAAATTTTGGGCACGAGTTTCGATGCGTTGGATCTTGCAGAAGATCGGGGAAGATTTTCGGATCTTCTGAAAGCGCAAGAAATACCTTATCCCGAGTATGGCACCATTACGGATGCAGCTTCAGCGATTGAGCTTTCCAAGGAAATTGGTTTTCCGCTCTTAGTTAGACCTTCTTATGTTTTAGGAGGGCAAAGCATGAAAATAGTGATCAATGAAGATGAATTAGAGCATCATGTAGTGAACTTACTGAGTCAGAAGCTTGATGGAAAAATACTGCTTGATCATTTTTTAGAAGGAGCTATAGAGGCGGAGGCAGATGCTATTTGCGATGGAGTAAATGTTCATATCATTGGAATTATGCAGCATATTGAGCCGGCAGGGATCCACTCTGGGGATTCTTATGCTGTTTTGCCCCCTTATAATTTGGGAGATTTTATCATTCGACAAATCGAAGAGTACACAACTAAAATTGCTGTGGCCTTAAAAACGGTTGGTCTCATTAATGTTCAATTTGCCATAAAAAACGATAAGGTTTATATCATCGAAGCCAACCCTAGGGCCTCTAGAACGGTGCCTTTTATCTGTAAGGCCTATCAAGAACCCTATGTTAATTTTGCAACCAAGGTAATGTTGGGGGAGAAAAAAGTCACAGATTTTGATTTTAAACCAGTAAAAGTAGGCTATGCAATCAAGGAGCCTGTTTTCTCCTTTCATAAATTCCCTAATGTCAATAAAGAGCTTGGGCCTGAAATGAAATCAACTGGTGAGTCGATCTATTTTATTGATGATTTGATGGATGATTATTTTCTGAAAATTTATAATGAGCGTAATTTTTACTTGAGTAGATAATTATCATCAAATGATAAAGTTTCTACTCATATTAAGTTTCATTTTCTATCTCATTTATAAGGTAGGTGGCTTCCTATTTAAAATATTATTTATTGGAGCTTCGCAGTCTAAACGAGCATCAAATACGGGGAGCGGACGTAAGTATTCTGCACCAGACAGTAATGTTGATATTGAACATATACCAAAAAAACCGGAAGGTTTCAAGGGAGGCGATTACATTGATTACGAAGAAGTTAAGTAAGAGAATTTGTCTAAATAAAAACCTGTTCAGATGTTAACATATATTTTAATATAAATTTGTTGTTCATTTCAATTTATTATGGCTTGGTTTAATAGAAAAGATAAGGGTATACAGACCTCTACAAAGGATAAAAAAGAAGCACCTAATGGTCTTTGGTACAAGACTCCCAATGGATACATTATTCACATGCGTGAACTTAAAAAAAATTCCTATGTCTGTCCAGAAGATGATTATCATGTAAAAATCGGATCGAAGGAATATTTTGAAATATTATTTGACAATAATAAATTTGAAGAAATGGACACGCTAATGTCTTCGGCGGATCCTTTGAACTTCAGAGACACAAAAAAATATTCAGATCGTATTGCGGATAGCCAAAAGAAAACAGGATTAAAAGACGCTGTGAGAACGGCGCATGGTATGAGCAAAGGGAAGCCGTTGGTCATTGCCTGTATGGATTTTAGCTTCATAGGAGGTTCGATGGGGGCGGTAGTAGGAGAAAAGATTTCTAGGGCGATAGATTATTCTTATCAAAATAATATTCCCATCCTAATAATATCTAAATCCGGTGGGGCAAGGATGATGGAGGCTGGAATTTCTTTGATGCAATTGGCAAAAATTTCTGGTAAGCTAACTTTACTCGAGCAGAAAAAAATACCCTATATTTCATTGTTAACAGACCCAACTACAGGTGGTGTGACGGCTTCATTTGCCATGTTAGGTGATTTTAACATCGCTGAGCCTGGAGCACTTATCGGATTTGCGGGGCCCAGAATTATAAGAGAAACTATTGGTAAAGACCTCCCTAAGGGATTTCAGCGCTCAGAATTTGTATTAGATCATGGATTTTTAGATTTTATTGTGGATCGCAGACAGCTCAAAAACAAGATATCAACGCTTTTAACATTGATTTTTAACGCAGCATAAAAAAATGTGCGAGTGTAAGTTTTAAGGTTAAATGCGCTTATCGTTTACGGATATCTTTTATATTTGTGTTTCAAAACTCAAATCCATGTTTTTCCGATGACATCTATAGTTTTAACTTCAATTTTCGCCTTCACGGCAGTGATTTTACTGCTAGTTTTTGTGTTACTTTTCGCACAATCTAAATTGGTTCAATCAGGTCCAGTGAACTTGATCATTAATGGAGATACAGAGCATCCGGTGGTAACCTCAGCTGGAACTTCATTATTGAGTTCATTGAGCGCTCAAAAAATATTTTTACCTTCTGCCTGTGGTGGTGGTGGTACTTGTGCGATGTGTAAATGTCAAATTCTTGACGGAGGTGGAGATATTTTACCCACAGAAGTCGGTCACTTATCGCGGACTGAGCAAAAAGAAAATGTACGATTGGCCTGTCAAGTAAAAGTAAAGGGAGACATGAATATCAAAATCCCTGATGAGATATTTGGGATTAAGAAGTGGGAGGCAACCGTGGTTAGAAATCATAATGTTGCTTCGTTTATCAAAGAGTTTGTGGTGCAATTACCTGAAGATATGGATTATCGGCCTGGGGGATACATTCAGATAGAAATTCCTGAATGTGAGATAGATTTCAAAGACCTCAAAATCGACGCGCATCCAGAAGAGCACGATCAGGTTGATAAGTTTCAGTTAGAATGGGAAAAGTTTGGATTATGGGATCTGAAAATGAAGAACGAAGAAGTGATCACAAGGGCCTATTCAATGGCCTCTTATCCTGCTGAAGGGCGAGAAATCATGCTCAATGTACGTATTGCTACCCCGCCATTCGATCGGGCAAAAAACGGATGGATGTCCGTTAATCCAGGTATTGCTTCCTCTTATATATTTTCAAAAAAAGCGGGTGATAAAGTGACCATTTCAGGTCCTTATGGAGAGTTTTTTATTAACGAAACAGAGGCCGAAATGCTGTACGTTGGGGGTGGTGCTGGAATGGCGCCTATGAGATCCCATCTCTATCACTTGTTCAAAACATTAAAGACGGGTAGAAAAGTAACCTATTGGTACGGAGGAAGGTCAAAGCGTGAATTGTTCTACTTAGATCATTTTTATCGTTTGGAAGAACAGTTTGACAACTTTAAATTTTTCATTGTTTTATCAGAGCCACAAGAGGAAGATAATTGGAGAGTTAAAAAAGATGTTGAGGATGATAAGGGAGATGGATTTTTAGGATTTGTACACAAAGCGGTTATTGATCAATATTTGTCCAAACATGAAGCTCCTGAAGATATCGAACTGTATTTCTGTGGCCCCCCCTTGATGAATGTAGCTGTTCAGAAAATGGGTGAAGATTTCGGTATACCGGATGAGAATATCCGATTTGACGATTTTGGAGGTTAAACATTGAAAAAATTTGAATAATTTGGAGAAGGGGAATAAAAAATTTCCCTTTTTTTTGTTTTAAATATTCTTTATGGATTTAAAACTTTTTTTTGACCCTGTAGATGAGTCGATCATAGACTCAGCACTCAGTCCGAGTGCATTTCAAAATATTGCGTATCTTCTATACAGATAAAAAAATAAACTTGAAGGGAATGCACGTGGCCCTAATAGGATTAAATGAGGGCAGAGGATATTTGGTAGATAGGGATCTCTCGGAGGTCCCTAATCGCATAAGAAAGTCCCTTTACCCACTTACTATTGGATTGAATCATCATGGTATAGTAGATCTGGGAGATCTGAGAAAGGGCCCTTCTTTTGAAGAAACTAATTTAAGACTTAAGGAGGTATGTGAATATTTGATAAGTCAAGAAATATTACCTATTATTTTGGGTGGGCTTCAGAACATGACCTTGGGCCAATATTTAGGTTATGAGTCCATAGGGAAATTAATTACACTCCTAAGTATAGATGCGAAATTAGATTTAGAAGAATCTGAAAACCCAACAGATTCCTATCTAGGAACCCTATTTAAACATAACCCTAATTATTTATTTAACTACATTCATTTGGGTTACCAATCATATCTCGTAAAGGAAAGCAAGTTAAATATGCTCGAAACCTTGGGTTTTGACGCCTATCGATTGGGTGAATTTAAGGGTAATATAAAAGAGACCGAACCTATCATTCGTGACGCAGACCTTATTTCTTTTGATTTATCAGCGCTTCAGAGTATTTATTGTCCAGATACCCTAAATCCTAATGTTTTCGGTTTTTCAGGAGAAGAGGCATGCCAATTGTGTTGGTATGCCGGTTTAAATAATAAATTGAGTTCTATTGGCTTTTATAATATGACGGCAGAGTTGGTAGAGGATAATAAAACGGCCCAGGTAGTAGCTACGATGATTTGGTATTTTATTGATGGCGTTTTTAATAGGAAGGGCAATCAATATTTTACATCGAGCGATTACCTTACTTACGAAGTAACGCTGAATGAAGGGGTTGGTGATATTAGATTCTTCAAGAGTAAATTGTCAGAAAAATGGTGGATGGAAATTACGGAAATCAATCATAAGAGTGTTTTTCTAAGAAATAAAATGGTCCCTTGCAGTTATAATGATTATAAAACGGCACTCAATGGGGAGCTTCCCGAACGCTGGATAAAAGCCCAGTCAAAATAGCGGATACACTTTATTAAACTTTCTTAAGGCCCTCAAATGGAAATTTCTATTTATGAACTACTTGAGCAATATTAAGTGAGCTTGTAAAGAATTTTCCTTAGTAGATGGCATTTTTTTCTTTAACTCATCGATGATTATGATGGCCAGATCGGGTTCTATATCTTTAATTAATTCACGATAGACAGATGGAAAAGATTGTTCCTCGTTGTAAATTTTTTTCGCAATTCTAAGATATTGGCGGTTCATTAGATTAGATTTTTTCATAAGATTATCTTGAATTCTTACTACAAGTAATATAACCCGAGTTGAGAAAAAAAAATTCAAAAAATTAAGTAAGTTATCCACAAAAGACCCTAATCATATGTGGATAAATAATTAAATAACAAGTGACCAATGAGTTAGAAACAAGTACTTAAAGTGAAATAGAATAGATTTATTTTAATTGATTAAGTACTGATGTTAGTTATTTAATTAAATATTAATTTTTGAGCCAGTTCTCTAATTTTCTTTATAAAATTTTAAAGATTCTACTTTTTTATCAATACTAATTTTTAAAATATAGAAACCTTATTCCGATGAGCTCACATTTAATTCTAGTTGATTGTCAATACTTAAATTCAGAGGACAGAAGTTTTTTCCCACTCAGATCGAATACGTCATATACGAGATCTTCACAAATGTTATTTCTCAGATTTACGAATAAGACATCTTATTTATTGAACTTTTGGTAATCTATGGAAGGGTCATAATCGTTTTTAGTTTTGATCGAATGTAATTCACTCATAGGGTCCTTCGAGCGCATCAATGGAAATAATAATTGAACATACCAGGTCTCTTTTAACTGATTCCAATCACCGAATTGCTGTGGATATTTTTTGGTAATTTTTGTAGTACCAAAAATAACATCCCAAATAAAAAGCAGGTTGCCAAAATTCCCATTGGGATGGGAGATGCCGTCTTTAGCGGTTAATCCATGGTGTGCAAAATGCGTACGTGGGGTGGAAATGGTCCTTTCAATTACCCAAGCTATGGGTCTTAGAAATTTATATTTATACATGAATCGATCCCAACGGGTCTCGCTGTGTGCTAGCCAGATAACGACAAGTTTTAGAGGTAAATAAAAAAGATACACCTCACCCATTCCCAAATAAACCAAGATAGCCGATAACCATATACCGGGCATCAAGGCATAATATAGTAGCGCATTCCGATAGGTTACCAATACGCCCATTTCCTCTATGATATGGTGGGGTCTGTGCAATTTCCACAACGTCCGGTTACTATGCGAAAATCTATGCCACCCATACTGTGTGAGGTCGTCGAATAAGAGAAAAGCACCTAAATGCCATCCAAAGAAAAGCGTTATGAAATGATTTTGAAAGGAGGGGAGGAAGGTTTCCATGAGCGTTATCACAAGGAAAAAGATACGGGCTGTATGATTGTAGGTAAAATAGTAAGATTTAAGAGTTCAATGGTAAAATCATTTTTAGTTCTCTTGTCATCAAAATACAATCTTCCTAAAGCTTCGAGAGCACCTAATATCAATAAAACCACAGCGGGTATGAGTTTGCTTGAATAATTTAGCTCCATGAGAAGTGAGGTAAAAGAAAGGGATTCATTTATGCGATGATCAATTGAATAGCCCATATTAGGAATTATTTATTTTATATTAAAATTAATTTTTTTTTGAAGTTGTTTCGTTTTGGTGCTTTGATATAAAAGAATAACTACCTCCGGTAACTGCCATCGGGAAGTGATTGCGGAAAACTATATTCAGGATTTGATAACAATGAATAAATGGCTTTATCTGTTTTTTTTAACAACTCATTTGAATTTAAATCCCATTCTTGTGAGATTTCTTGGAGTCTATTTTCTTGTGTACTGAGCATTGAAGTTAGGGCCCAATATATATTCACCGGTCATACATTCGTATTCACAAGTACGATCGTCGTAAGTATACCATGCTTGGAGGGGATAGGGATGGGGTATATTAATAAAATGTCCTCCTCTGGCAAGGTCCATGGCCTCGGTCAATTGGGTGGGTGCTTCTTCACCAAAAATAGAGGGATAGGCATGGGCATACCCCGTATGACTAATAACATGCCAAACCTCCTCCAAAGCGGCATCAAATTGGCCTATATGACCATTAGTATGCCACTCAGGGCGTGATTCGTCAGCACCTAAATCTTGTGCGTTGAGATTCACTTGGGACATTTTTTTCCATATAAATAATGCCGCATGGTTCTTGATGAGCGTTTCAATGAGCAAAGGGTTGTCAACTTTTCCATCTTCATCATTGTCTAAATATTGAGTCATGATGTTTGCAGCATGCAGTAATTTGACATCTTCAACCTCTGCATAGGCGTAAATGGGAATTCCAAAACATCAACTTTTCTATTGGTGGAGGCAAAATCCGGATCCGAATGGGCAACAATTTTAAAGTAAGGATCGCTGCCTTAAACAATAGAGGACTCTGTGATGTTCACATTTTTTTGGCAGGAGACGAATGAAATGAAAGGCATCAATGCCCACAGTCGATAGTTCATGTTTTTTTGAATTTACTGGCAAACTGTATTTATTTCCGTTTTTTTTTATAAAAATAGTCCTTTCTATACAACTTATCCTAACGAATGCGTAATAGGCTGTTCCCTCTTTTACCCGATTAAAAAGAGGTGCATCACCTCAAATGTCGTTGAGGTTTGTTTTTATTGATCTGATAATTATCTATTACTTGTCAAGGGATTTCTCAGAAATATCAGTTTGGAACTATTTGAATTTTTGAATTGGAAGATTACTTAAAATTAGTCTTGGGAGCAGCCCCTTTTAAGGGACACAATAGATGTATTTGATTTGCTCAATCAATATCTGATGCTGAATTTTTCCTTTGATTTTTTTTAAGTAGATCTAAAAAAAAGCCAGCATGTTGATGCTGACTTTTTTAGTGAACCCGGCAGGATTCAAACCTGCAACCTCTAGAGCCGTAATCTAGTGCACTATTCAGTTATGCTACGGGTCCTTGTTGTTGAATTGCCTATTTAAAAATAATAAACTTCTGCGAAAATAGGTAATTTGTTAAATAAACTCACGTTAAACGAAGAGATTTAAAATTGCGCTTATCTTTGCGCAGGTTTCAGAAGCGCTTTTATAAGGCTTGAGTTGCATGAACAAATAAATTTAATATTGAAATGAAAAAAGGATTTGGTTTTATCATATTATGTTTCACCTATTTTTTGGGGATTGGACAAGACGAAAAAAGACTTGAGCAGCCAGATATACCTGGAGACATTATGTTGGATTTTGGTTTTAATTCATTGATAGATAACAAAGAATTAATTAATACAGAATTATTTCCCTCTCGCTCTTTTGGTATTTATTATATGGCTAAGCGCAAATTGAGTGATCAGTTTATTTTTAATCCAGCGATAGGTTTCACATTTGAAAAAATCGGGTTTGCAGATCACTCTAATTATCAATTAGATGATTTGAAAATCACGTCATGGGACACCGTGAGTGTGGGAGAATTGAAAAGCAATAGATTGGCCATCGCCTATGCAGAATTACCCTTAGAACTTCGATTTTATCCTAACCGAACAGTAGATGGAGAAGGTTTTTTTGTAAGTATTGGAAGCGTATTGGGATTCAAAATAGCCGCCAAAACAAAAATGAAGTATAAATTAGATGGTTCCAAACTAAAAGAAATGAATACGGGTAACTTTGGTTTATCCGATGTTAGATATGGTATGGTGGCTCGGGTGGGCTTCCAGAAGGTAAATGCTTTCGTGAAATATTATATTTCTGATGTTTGGCGTGATGCCCCTATCGATCAGGCAACTCCCAGTCAATTTACCTTTGGAATCAATTTGACAGGATTTTAATTCAAAAGGGTTATTGAGGGGTTAAAAATTACATTAATTAGTGATCATTTTAATTTATTAAAGTTGCTCATAGCCTATATGCAAGACAATTTTTCTATAAAAAATTAAAACCCCAAAGGCAGTAGATATATTATAATTCCTTTCTCAGTCGTGCAACAGGAATATCCAATTGTTCTCGGTATTTAGCCACAGTTCTGCGCGCAATGTTATAGCCTTCTTCATTTAATAATTTTTCAATTTTATCATCGGATAAAGGTTTACTTTTATCTTCCTGATCAATCAATGCACGCAATTTATTTTTAACCTCCCTACTACTTACATCTTCACCTGATTGTGTTGAGATACCTTCTGAGAAAAAATGTTTAAGTGGATAAATTCCAAAATCAGTTTGAATGGATTTACTGCTGGCTACTCTTGATACGGTACTGATATCCATGCCGATGCGTTCAGCTATATCTTTGAGAATCATCGGTTTTAGTTTATTTTCATCTCCTTCTTGAAAATAATCGTATTGGATATTTATGATGGCTTGCATGGTATTCAATAGGGTAGCTTGTCGTTGCTTGATGGCATCTATAAACCACCTTGCTGCATCTAGTTTCTGTTTAATAAAAGAGACCGTTTCGCGCAATTTTTTATCCTTTTTTTTACTACTATCGTAAGTATTTAGCATTTCAGAATAAGATCGACTGACTCTTAATTCAGGAGCATTTTTAGCATTTAATGTGAGTTCTAGTGAACCACTGATATTTTTTAAAATGAAATCAGGCATTAAAAACTGTATCTTACTGTCTTCATCTCCTGCACCTCCAGGTTTTGGATTGAGTCGAGTAATAATGCCAATGGCATTTTTTAATTCAGTACTGGAAATCCCTAATTTTTGTTCTATTTTGTCATAATGTTTTTTGGAAAATTCTTTGAAGCATATTTTAAGTACCTGGTAGGCTAAATCATTTTGACGGTCCTCGAGGTCTCTTCTTTCCAACTGAAGCATCAAACAGGTTTGTAAACTTTGTGCCCCTATTCCTGCAGGTTCAAAAGTTTGAATTTTTTTGAGTAGTTCGCTTAATTCAAATCGATCTGTTTCAATGCCTTGCGAAAAAGCAAGATCATTCACGATGGCATCCAAATCTCTTCTGAGGTATCCATCTGCATCGATGCTACCCAAAAGTTGTTTTCCTAAAATATGCTGATATTCATTCAGCTTAAGAAAGCCGAGTTGTGTCAATAACTGTTCGTGAAGGGTGGTGCCGATGCTTATGGGATATTCTTTGTCTTGATCCAGGGAGTTGTTCCCATTTCCGGTCATTTTGTATCCGGTGTAGTCATCATGAAGATAATCTTCTGTACTATGGTCTGAGTCTTCTTTTTCTTCAAATGGATCTTTAGGTTCGTCATCTGACGAGGGCAGATCGCCTTCTTCTAGGGCGGGATTTATTTCTAATTCTTCCTCAATTCGATTATCAAGCTCAGCGGTAGGTACCTGCAATAGTTTAATAAACTGAATCTGTTGCGGTGATAATTTTTGCTGTAGTGATTGAGAGAGAATGAGTTTTTGCATAATAATCTGTCTGGCTACAAAATTATTTAAATTATATAATTATCTAGGTTAAAACAAGTAAGATTGTGAGATTAAAAGGTCTTAAGTTATCATGTAAAAAGCAATGTTTGATTTGTTTATTATTCAATAAAACGCATCTATTCTTTATATGATTTCATCATTCCACTTATTTGTGGTTTTTTTGCTAGATACATTAGATTAAATCATTGTGGAGAATCAAAAGAGAATAAAAATTAAAGCCTTACTGGCATTAGCATCCTTGAGTGAGGAAATTGTCGTCAAAGGATGGGTACGGACTAAAAGAGGCAGTAAAAATGCGGTCTTCATAGCGATGAATGATGGTTCCACGATAAATAACATTCAAGTGGTGGCCGATCCTGAGCTTTTCGGCGAGGATTTACTTAAACGGATTAGCACAGGGGCCAGTATTGCAGTTACAGGTCTTTGGGTGGCTTCGCTGGGATCTGGTCAGACCCAAGAGCTGCAGGCAAAAGCTATAAAAGTATTGGGGGAAGCCAATCCGGAAACTTATCCGTTACAGCCTAAGCGGCATAGTTTAGAGTTTCTCAGAGAGATCGCTCATCTACGGCCCAGGACGAACACGATGGGTGCTATTTTACGGGTGAGACATGCGGCAGCATTTGCAATCCACCAGTTTTTTAATGAAAAGGGATTTTTTTATTTTAACAGTCCTTTGTTAACCACCTCGGACGCTGAAGGTGCAGGCGAGACCTTTAAGGTGACCACTTTAAATCTTGAAAAAATACCTTTAGATGAGGGGGGTAAGGTTGATTACCGAGAAGATTTCTTTGAAAAGGAAACTAACTTAACTGTTTCTGGACAATTAGAGGGTGAATTAGCGGCATTGGCATTATCTGAAATCTATACTTTTGGGCCTACTTTTCGTGCGGAAAATTCTAATACGACAAGACATCTGGCAGAGTTTTGGATGGTTGAACCTGAGATGGCTTTTTATGATATCAAAGACAATATGGATCTGGCTGAAGAAATGTTAAAATATTTGGTAAAATATACGCTCGATCATTGCCTAGATGACCTCACTTTTTTAGAAAAAAGAGAAATTGAAGAACAAAAAAATAAACCACTCGCCGAGCGAAGCGAGCAGCCACTTTTAGATCGTTTGCGTGGAATTTTAGTGGATGATTTTAAAAGGATTTCTTATACTGAAGCCTTTCAAATTTTAAGAAATTCAAAGCCTAACAAAAAGAAAAAATTTCAATTTCCGCTAGATACTTGGGGTGCCGATTTACAATCAGAGCATGAAAGATTCCTTGTGGAGAAACATTTTAAAAAGCCGGTCATTATATATGATTATCCAAAGGACATTAAATCTTTTTATATGCGCTTGAATAACGATAATAAGACGGTAGGGGCCATGGATGTTTTGTTTCCAGGGATTGGTGAAATCATAGGTGGGTCGCAGCGAGAAGAGCGTTTGGACGTATTAACAGAGCGCATGGAAGAAAAGCAGATACCGGCTGCTGAAATGGATTGGTTTTTAGATACGCGTAGGTTTGGAACGGTGGAACACAGTGGTTTTGGCTTAGGTTTTGAGCGTATGATTCTATTTTTAACGGGGATGTCCAATATCAGAGATGTGATTCCATTTCCACGGACTCCTGGAAATTGTGAATATTAAGCCCTTATTTATTTGATGCTTTTTATGTCTGAATAGGCTATATTTGGTTATAATCATCATGTATAGGATGCACTTTGTACATTTTTTTGAACAGATTACGACCTTAGAGAAACTAACTTGGGTTTTCGGATGCCTGTTTTTTTGCTGGCTTCTTGAGGCTGGAATACCCTTATTCAAGCATTCATATAATAAATGGAAGCACGATGTTATCAATCTAGTTTTTTTTTCATTTTCTGCGCTCATCAATCTGATAATAGGCCTATTGTCCGTAGGCGCTTTTGTTTGGATTGATGCGATGCAGTTTGGACTGCTCCATTTGGTTGTATTGCCTGTATGGCTTGAGGTACTCATCGCTGTGATGGCCTTGGATTTATTTGGACAATACGTCATTCATTTTATGTTACATCGTGTCAAATGGATGTGGAAGATGCACATGGTTCATCATAGTGACACCCAAGTGGATGCCACAACAGGAACATGACATCATCCGGGTGATTATCTTACCCGCGAATTGATGGGCTTGTTGACGGTTTTCTTTTTTGGTATTCCCGTTGCCTATTGGGCTTTTTACAGGATCTGTTCTATTTTTTTTACCTATTGGACCCATGCCAACATCACCCTTCCTGTATGGTTGGAAAAATCTTTAGCCTTGGTTGTAGTGACACCGAATATGCACAAGTTCCACCATCATTTTGAACGCCCCTGGACCGATCGCAATTTTGGTAATATATTCTCCCTTTGGGATCGTATTTTTGGGACCTTTATTTATGAAAATCCCAAAGCTATAAAATTCGGACTGGATACTTTAGATGGGCGTCGAGATGAAGATCTTTCTTATCAATTGGGACTCCCATTTAACAAGAACATCAAAACAGATGATTAATTAACGCTGACGTGCTTTATTTAGCTGTGCTTTAAATAAATTAATCTCATTCATCCAAGTTTCTTCATTTTCAGTATCTTCATACAAATTACTTGCTTCTTGGTGGGCCTCAGTTATTTGCGTCACCCATGAATCAATTTGTTGATCAATTTGCGCTACTGACAAAGGTCCATTAATGAATTTTATTTTCAATGTTTCATAGGTTTCGGTGTATTTTGTCCACCCTCGCGTAAGTTTATCACAGGCAGCAGATTTTTGAGGTAGGCCCCAAGGCCCATATCCGAAAGGTTCGCAATCGTTTCGGGAACCTCCCCATTGATCTGCGATCGGTGTTACTGGATTGGCATTGGAAAGAATATTTTCAAATGCATTGTCAAGATCCCATGGAATGAGATGGAGTTGCTGGGTTGCCGGTTCTTCATACCAATAATAATTATGATTGGTGCAAACTCCATCATCACAGTACCAATGAAAGGCACCATCATCGTTTCGGATGAGCCGGTCTACCACTGCATATGAAATAATTTCGTTTGTATTCATATAGATAGAAATGATCTCCTGCAGATCTTCTTCACTGGCCTCAGCTATTTTTTGTCCAAAATCGCGGATTAAGTCAACATTAGGATGATCGTTTTCGTTGGTCTTGAGTGCGTCTAAATAATGGTCAACCGGATAGGGGATGCCCTCTGAATTGAGGGGCCAAATTTCTTTGTATAAATTACCTCCCTTATCATCGAAACTTTCTTTAATGAACCGGTTATCTATTTGTTCGACTAAGGCATAGACCCCAGTGTAGATTCCGTTGATATTTAATCGCGCATGCACCGCACGAGGAGCAGGAACTCCCATTTGTCTAAAAAGCCAATAACCTGCGCGCTCGTGCATTTGAGAGTCATCATTATTCATTGAATGGAATTGAAGTTTTTTGAGTCCATAAAATTTTTCTGATTTCCCCTCCCAATTGATTTTAATTTTCATGGATAATTTGGTGCAAATTTTTGCACCAGACGGTTCAAGCCAATTGGGTCCGTCTACGCATCCTACAAAGGCACCAATAGAACCTTTGTATCTAATCCCCACGGGGCTTAAGGTGTCGTTTTCAAAGATTAACATTCCTTGAACATATTTTTCAGCTGTAGGATCTGCATTGAGTAGATTTAAATTTTCTTCTGAGAGAACCAAATCAAACGTATGTAAACTTTCTTGATCAAAAATATATTCAGAGTCAAAATTCAGATAATTTTCGCTGCCATCAGGAGTGATGGTCAAGGGATTTTTGATGTCGCTCTCGGGTACCCCATTCTCTAGAATGTTCGAATCGGCTGTAATTTCATCCTCAATGGTTTCAGCCTCTGGAGCCTCATCATTTTTGCAAGAGATGATGGTAGGTAATAAAAGAAAACCTATGAAGGGGACTATTTTACTTAGAAATGACATCAGAATAAGTGAATCAAGGCATAAATTATAAAATAAATGATTCCAAATATAATCTTTCCCAGTCATTTTTTTTTCTTCATGATGACTTATTGATTGCGATCATTGATTATTTTCCAACTGCATCCTATGGAGACATAGTTCATGCGGTCGCTTATCCCGGTACCAAATGAAAAATCGAATTGTAAATTATCATGTACCAAATACGTAAATCCCGCATCAAAGTTGACCACAGGTTCTTTAAAATTTGATAGCATTCCGTAGGGCTCTACATATATACTGACATGGCTATTTAAACTGAATCCCAATGCAGCACTATAGGTCAAATCTCCCCTATCCAGACCAAAATAATTATAACCTATATTATAACCTATAGCCGTAAATTCATTGACTTCATGGGAAATAGAAAGTTTATTTATGGTTCCAAATGACCTGTCGGTGAGTCCGTCACTGCCTGTCGGTAATCTCAAATGAGAAAGCCAGGCTATTTGGGTACGGCTTTGCGCTTTTCGATACAACTGAATTTTGGTTCCTATTTCTAAATCACTGATACCTTTTGTTATTTTTTCTTGAAACCTAATTTGTTCAATTTGACTGAGTATCCTCAATTCAAATCGTTCACTGATCCCCTGCCTAAATAGGGTGGTAGGTGCCAGCAATTGTTCAATAGCATTGGAATGATCTCCTTCAAACCCAATTTGAAACCCAGCTTCAATTTGTAAAGTACTCTTCTCAACGGTTGAAGAACTCTCAGTTTGGTTTGGTCGGTCTGTAATGATCTGGGCTGATCCTTTATGGTTTAGGAGCGCAGCAAAGCAAAAGGGAATCCAAAGAATGTATCTATTGATGATTTGATTCATAGAACTAAAAAAGGGGATAAAAGAGAGGTTTGTTGAATAAGTACTAAAATCCAAAGGTCGGTTGGAATACGCTAATAAATGGCTAATAATTTTTATTATTTAAATTTAGAAAAGGGCTATTTGAAAAACACAAAGAATAAATACACAAAGTGATTTTGTGAATCGCTCCGTATTTTTTTAATAAAAAAGGCAGCGTTAAGTTAACCTTGCTTTTAAAGGGTAAAAGTGCAATAAATTATGATGGGACCTTAAATGAATCGCTGCGTATTTTATAGAGCAGACGTAAAATAACATTATACATTTACCATTGGCCCTACTTCTTTCCCAATTAATTCGATCGCATCTTTAAGTTCTTGATGAGATAAACCTGCATTGTCCATTTGAAAACTAAATCTAGAGATGCCTCCCAAACTCTCACTATGTCTTAATATTTTTTCGGATACTTCTTCAGGACTTCCAATAACCAAGGCACCTTTGGGTCCAATTTGCTGATCAAAATGGCTTCTGGTCACCGGAGGCCATCCGCGCTCCTTTCCTATTCGGGTGAAGGTTTCCGCATAGCCGGGATAATAGCGATTTTGAGTGGCAAGACTATCTTTACCAACGTAGCCCAAAGAATGAAGACCGACTTTTAATGTAGCTCGGGGATGTCCTGCTTTTTCACCCGCCTCTCGATAGAGATCTACCAGCGGTCGAAATCGATGGGTTTCACCACCGATGATGGCAATCATGAGCGGCAATCCCAAGGTTCCGGCGCGTACAAATGAGGCGGGGGTGCCCCCAACGCCCAGCCAGATGGGAAGTTTCGGTTGTAAAGGGCGTGGATAAATGGATTGGTTTTGTAAAGCGGGCCGAAATTTGCCCGTCCAGGTGATGCTTTCATGATCCCGTAGCTGAAGTAACAAGCCCAATTTTTCACTAAATAACGCATCATAATCAGATAAATTCAACCCAAATAAAGCAAAGGATTCGGTAAAAGAACCTCTTCCAGCTACCATTTCCGCTCTTCCGCCAGAAATAAGGTCAAGTGTCGCAAAATTTTGAAAAACGCGAACAGGGTCTGCAGCACTTAATACGGTGACGGCACTGGTCAGTTTGATATTTTTTGTTTGAGCAGCTGCTGCGGCAAGTAATAGGGTGGGAGCGGAATCAAGAAACTCTTGACGGTAATGTTCACCAATACCAAAGACATCCAATCCAACTTTGTCAGCAAATTTAATGCGATCTAAAAGTTTTTCTATGGCCAAGGCTGCATTTTTTGGAAGTAAACTTCCTTGATCCAAAGTGCCTGCGGCAAAACTATCTACTCCTATTTCCATTTAAGATTTTTTAAGCTATGATGAGAAATATGTGGTAAGCTCGAAAATAATTTGCAAAATGCAAACATTTAATTTTAATTAAGGGAGGTAAGATAAGAAAGGAGTTTTTTCGGTTATTCTATTGTCTATTTAAAAATTGTAGGGTGTGGGCAACACTTTCAAAGGGACGTTCCTCCATGGGAACGTGTCCTGTTTCCTCCATAATTTCTACTTTTGCATGGGGGAGATCCTTTGAAAATCGTGTAGCGTGAGCGACAGAGATCCAATGATCATTCCGCCCCCAAAGAATTAAGGTGGGTGTCGTGATTAGTTTTAGACGCGCAGTATGATCGATCATGGGTTGATTCGCTTTGGCGATGAATGCCGCCCTATTACCCACTCTTAGGGTAAGATCATGGTATCTTTCAATCAGGGAGTCCGTGATTTTCTCTGTATCAAAATAGACTTCTTTTAGATTTTTTTCAATAAAGTATTTGGGTGTGATTTTTCCCACTAACTGATTGATGAGGGGTGTTCTGGCCAGCTTAAAAACGAAAGGGATTTTTTCTGCATCATAAAAACCAGCAGGATCAAGAAGTACTAATTTTTTTATTTTGTCAAGGTTATCAGAGGTGTAATACCAAGCGATCTGTCCTCCTAGTGAATTGCCAGCTAAATAAAGGCTATCGATAGCTAATTTGGTGAGAAATTGATCAAGAAAACGTGCATAGTATTCCATACTGTAATCATGATTGGCATTCGGACCGGTCAATCCGAAAGCGGGCAAATCCATTCTGATTACTCGATGGGTTTGGGTCAATACTTTGGTCCAATCCTCCCAGGTATGTAAAGAGGAACTGGTACCATGTATGAGTACGATGGGCATACCTTGACCTTCGTCTCGATAATGCACCTTTAAGTCATCTATCCACATGAATTTTGAGGTATTATTGGTATATTTTTTTTCAATATATGCTTCGCTAAGGTCTGGAGTAATGCTCATACCAATACCCAACAAGACCAAGCTCACGCTCAAAATCAGACCTATAAATAAATGCTTTCTTTTCAATATTATACTCAGTTATTTAATGCCTTTTTGAAGGTTTATTTTAAATTTATATAACCCTTTTTGGTCTGACGTCATACCCCAAAAGAGGCCCAAAAATCAGCTTCCATAGCTTTTTCATTTATTTGAGAATAGATGATTACCTCACGTTTGAAATTGTCATGAGGGGTAATTACCGTTTTCTTTTGACACAAGTGAGGTTTGGCCAATGCTTGAATTGCAGCCACGTCCCACATCGTCCAATGTTTTTTCTCAGGATCTGTTTCTTGCCAAAAACGATCATAATTTTCCCATAAGGTAACCAGATAATCAAAAATGCCCCCCTTGCCTTTGAAGTATCGATCCACTTGTTTTTTATCAAAAAACGAGGGCTTTGGAAGTGGTGGCTGTCATGATCTCAAGCTCTAAACTTTGAGTATTTAACAATACATTTAAAGCATTTGGATCATTGTCTGTATTAAATTCTCTCTTACTCCATGTTTGATCCTCTATGTTGTACCAAAGTCCTAGATAGCAACATCTCAATTTAGGTCGAATGCTGGGATCTAAGAGGAGTGCCGAAGCAGTATTGGTGGCGGGTCCCAATGTCAGTACGGTTAATTTTTCACCTTTAGGCATTTTATGGGCTTCTTCAATGATCAGGTGGGCTGCAGGAGAGGGTTGAGCTCGGAACGGACTGACCATGGGGATATTGGATCCCATAGGATGTGTGATAGCTGATTTACCCATCAGTGCTAAGAGGTCCTCGTTCATTTGCTGACTGCGACCTACTGAATCATTGGGGGCATTTGCTTGGGTATGCCATTGAGCTGAGCAAAGCCCTTTGATATCGAATCCCGGTTCCACCAAAGCCCTTGCAATAGCGAAAGCATCATCCACCTCGTTGGCTGTATCCGCATCAATAATGAGGCTGATCGGGTTGACGTTATTTTTATTCTTTCCAGTGGCCTCATGGAGAGTAAGCGGACCCAGAAAGCTCCCTGCGCACGCCCAAGTTAATTTTTCTAGAAATTTTCTACGGTACAGATCTTTGATCATCTTAACATTAAAATGGATGGATAAATAATTTGAGATCCGGAGACCATCAGAGATTGAGGAGATACTTTCAAAAAACTAATTATTCCTTTTTTAGGGTGGGATATGTTATCCCAAGTTGCTCCATGTAAGAGTCATATTTGGTTTCATCGTAATAAAAAGGCTTCAGCTTGGGTGCAAAGTTTTCCATAATCATGGTATTTAGGTGTACGGCAGGCTCATCTTCTACGCCAACCATAGGGATGTATTTTTGCTTGGAGGCTTGTTCTTCATCAAAATATTTCCAAGCTTGTGAAACGAGTTCTGGTTTCAAGAGGAAATCAAGTAAGGTCATGGCTTCTACTTGTGCTCCTGAGATGACTCCTTTATGAGCAATGGGTGTAGCCATGGCAATGGCATTAGACCAATGATGACCTTGAAGACCTGGTATATTTGATGGGTATCTTAAGGTAACCGTAGGCACTTTCCAAGAGATGTCTCCGATATCGTCTGATCCACCACTTTTGGGTTCCGTGATAGGGAGTCCAATGGGATTTAATGCAACGGCAAGTCCATCAATTTCACTAGGAGAGTTTACTTTTTTTTGTACCGCTTTGGCCAAATTCTGGTCGTCATCGCTCCATTCAGGTAATCCAACTTGCAAAATATTTTTGTACATAGTTTCAGCGATGACCTTATTAAAATGTCTTGGCCAGGCGGAGCCCAGGATTTTACTAGATAAAGTGGTTTGGGTCATCAGGGCAGCACCTGCAGCGACTTCATTGGCACGTTCATACATTTGCATGATTTTCGGATACGTAATTTCTCTAAAATAATACCAAATAGAGGCCTTAGAGGGAACAACATTGGGTTGATCTCCCCCATCTGTGATAACGGCATGAGATCTGCCTAAGGGATGCAAATGCTCACGATTGTACTGCCAGCCAATATTCATAAGTTCAACGGCATCAGCGGCGCTCTTGGCACGCCAGGGCGCTCCAGCAGAGTGGGCAGATTCACCCGCAAATGTATATTCGACGGAGATCATACCCGTACCCGAAGCGGGGCCATAGGAGACGCCTAAGTTGTTGCTTACATGCGTAAAAACACATAGATCAACCTCATCAAAATATCCATCTCTGGTATAGTAGGCCTTGGTGCCGAGTTGTTCTTCAGCGACTCCTGGCCAAATGATGAGGGTACCTTGTATATTTTCACGCTCCATAATTTCTTTAACGGCAAGAACTGCTACGATATTTAGGGGTGTGCCTGAATTATGGCCCTCCCCATGACCGGGAGCTCCTTTTACGATAGGATCATGATAAGCCACTCCAGGTTTTTGCGAAGCTTTGGGAATACAATCAATATCACTTCCTATAGCAATCACAGGCTTACCGGAACCCCATTTTGCCCACCAGGCAGTTGGAACTCCTGAGATACCATATTCAATTTCGAAGCCATTATTTTTAAGAATTTCTGTGAGGTATTTTGAAGTTTCAATTTCTTGAAAGCCTAATTCTGAAAAACTAAATACCTTATCCACCATGACTTGGGCCATTTTCGACTTGGCCAGTACGTTTTCTCTTACTTCTTTTTTGAGTGCTTTGATTGAGGAATTTTTCTTTTGGGCGGCTACCGATGCAACTATCAAAATAGCGATTAAGTATAAATGTAGTTTTTTCATTTTTTTTGACTCTAACAACCTTCAACCTTTAAGTTAGTCTTTTCTTAGCGTTTTGTGTTATTGATTTTTATTCAAGTGGGTCAAATATTTTGTTGAAGGTAAATGAGATTGTTTATAGGCGAAGGCTGTGAAGGAATAATGCTTCTGATCAATTTCTTGTAAAAAAAATATTTTTTAAATAAATAAAGCCACCATCAAATTGATCAGCACCCATGATATAGATAGGGGCCGTTACATTTTCGAGATTTCCCTGTACGTTGAGGTCTTTGATGTTAAAGGTCATGTGCTGCCAGTCTTCATTGAGTGAATACGGCATATCAAATCCAAATGAAACATAATTATTGATTAACGTCTCTTCTGCATAATAACCCGTTTGAAACCCTAAATTAAAGGAGGATTTGGTAGTTCCTTTGATGTCAAAATGAAGCTTTCCATTTTCGAAAAGTGATAAATTTTCTCCCTGGCCATTTCCTTGAATTTCAATGCCGGCACCCCACCAAGCGCCTGTGCCTGACTGTAGGATAATGATACCCTTTTCCGATATTTTTAATTGGCAGGTACCTTCCCAAACATTTAATTTTAGAGGGGCGCTGGGATGGCCTGATGGTTGATTAAGAGCATTATGGCTGATAATGTATGCTTGCTCGATTATCTTTTCGCCTAGCTTTTGAGTTGTATTTATTTTTGCAATTTCGTAAATGCCCAGGTCCTCTTGGGTCGGGGGCGGAAGTACTCCATGCATCATCGCTTTAATATTGCCCTGATGACTTTTCTTGATGGGGTTTCTATTTAGAGTAAGTCCGGCATAATTACCGGCATCTACTGCCTCCCACAAGGCGTACTTAGCTTGACCCTCTAGGGTAAACAATCCAAAATGATTTTCTGATCCTGTTGGATTTGCTCGGTCTTTCCATACCTTATCACAGGCTTCAAAAAAGAAGCAGGTAATGCCCAATTCCTGAGTCCATTCGTTGACTAACTAAAAATACTTCTTTTGCTTGTATTCATCAGCGGCTTTTGAACCATTTGATCCGTAATTAACAGAAGCAGTAGTAGCCCAACCCGTTTCTCCTATGTGAATGCTTTTATTGGGATTTAGACGTTCAGTATAACTGCGTGTTTGCTCATATTGTGTTTGGGCATAATTTTTTTCGCTCAGCATAGCCGCATCTATCTGCTCTTGTGGAGATAATGTTTGTCCATCTTTGGGAATGATCCAAAAATTAGGATTGTAATGCGTATCATGAAAGGGATAGGTATGTAAAGAAATAAAATCTACCGCCTCAATAAGTTTTTCTAAATCGGGGGTATGATAACTTTCATTACCCCCTCCCCATGATTCAAAATTATCCGAACTCGTAATCCATAACGGCTCTGGTAACGTTCCTGTTTCCTTGAGATGTTGTAAATAGTTTACCCATTTTAGTACGATGCTTGGAGTCACATAGTACTGGGATGCCCAATGGACCATAGATTCATTGCCCACGGCGATCATTTTGATGATATTAGGGTATTTTTTAGCCCATTCGACGGCCTTTGCGATCTCTTGGATATTTTGAATAAGATTGCCCTCACGGTGGTTGATCTCAGTGGTTCAGGCACCTTTACATTCGATCCAAGCACCTAGCATTACGTACATTTCAAAAGTAGGATCTTCTTTTTTCATCAGACTGATGGCCTCAAGTAAGCGAGAGGTCTCCTCAAACAATTGGGTATTATAGATTCTAATCAATTTTATTCCCATTGCCTCAAGGAGACGCATGTCTTCTTTTATTTCGTCTATTGTGGGGGCAATGGTTCTTGTGTCATGGCGATAACCACCGTATGAAATCGCAGGATAAGCCTTATTTCCTAAAATTTGGGATACGGTTACGAATGGGATTGGAGATTTTTTTTGACTACAATGTACACTGAAGATGATGATTGATCCTACATAACATAAGATCAAATTTTTTTTGGATTGAATCATAAGCTACAAAATTGCAGTGTTTTTTTGATTCGTTGAATAAAAATTTTCAAAAAGCCGAGTCTTATTTATCGAGAGTCAAGAAGGGTACTAAATCGAAAGAGTAGATTCATGATTTTTTTGTGAAGTGCTAAAATATTTTGACCAAAAATTTATGAAAAGGATATTTTGTGATGTTCAAATTGAAATTACAGGCTTTACCTGACGTTTTATTCTCAGGGTTTCAGAATAAGGCTAAAAAGTGAAATTTATTCCTAGTGGAATGTATTTAAAAACAGATCTCGGTTAGCCAATTGGTCCCAATGAACCATTTATTTGAGACTTGAAGTATTCTAATTTTCAGATTTTGATCATCCTTGAATTAGGTAGGGGCTTCATTAAGTGGTTTAATGATTTCCTGATTGTATATGAATATTTTTAATTTTTATTGGCGAAATTTAATCATTCATTTTCATTTATGATAGTATTACTATTATATTTGCTAATTAAAATAACTAAATGCAAGATTTATTTACTTCTTTCAGTCTTCAAGTCAATAATAGGGTTTATATAAAGAATCCAGAATCCAGTGCTTTGGGGCGTAAGATTGTTGAGTCTAGTATTAATTTGATCGATGAAGTAGGATTTGAGGCTTTCACTTTTAGAAAATTAGGATTAGAAATACATTCCAACGAAGCTTCGATTTATCGATATTTTGAAAGTAAGTACAAGTTATTGCTGTATTTGACTTCATGGTATTGGAGCTGGATGGAATATCGAATAGCCTTCGGTTTGGCCAATATCCCTGCTCCTGAGGAACGCCTAGAAAAAGCGATCAAATTACTCACTGAAAATATCGAATTGGATGGGAGTTTTGAGCATATTAATGAATATAAACTCAATAAAATTGTCATTGCTGAGTCCTCGAAATCTTACATGACCAAAGAAGTGGATCAGAATAATAAAGAAGGTTTTTTTGCGGGTTATAAGCAATTGGTAGGAAGGGTGAGCGACATCATCTTAGAAATTAATCCAACCTATAAATACCCTCACATGCTGATATCTACCCTTATTGAAGGGGCACATCATCAAAGATTTTTTGCACAGCATTTGCCACGTCTTACCGATGCGGTCAATGGAGAAGATGCTATTATCGAATTCAGTAAGGAGGCAACATTTAAAGCCATCGGTGCCAAATGGCCAAGTAAATAATTAGTTATGATTGGGTTGATTCAAAATAGAATTTTTTTTATGAGATTGGCTTGTTGCATGTTTGGTCTTTTGATTTTTTTCAAGGCGGTTGATTCGAATAATGCAAGAAATGTTCATATGGATCTCTATGAGCAAGGAGAGAAGGATATGGAAGAATCTCAAGAGGAGGGTGCTCATAAAATACCCGTCTCGAGTACATTCATTAAAATCAAAGACTTGACAATACGGTCTTTGAGATACACTACACATATATTTGAATATCGTTACCAAAATCCTTTGGTTGATATATTGATACCACCACCGAAGTAGCCGGTAGTTTACTTCAAAGTAGGCTTTTTATTAAGATCTTGATCAGACAGCAGAGATTTCAAAAGTGAGCTTTTATCATTTATAACCTTAAATACTAATAAATTAATTAAGAATAATCATATGCAAAAATTGAATAATAAAGGATTTTTTCAAAACCTGAAATATGACTTCCCGGCGGGTATTGTTGTGACTTTGGTGGCCATTCCTCTTTGCCTAGGTATTTCTTTGGCTTCGGGGGCACCCTTATTCTCCGGACTTGTAGCGGGAATTATTGGAGGTGTGATTGTCGCTCTCATCAGTGGATCTGCGCTGGGGGTAAGTGGTCCTGCAGCTGGATTAGCAGTTATTGTATTTGCAGCTATTGAAGAGTTAGGATCTTTTGAGTCTTTTTTACTGGCTGTTATTGTAGCGGGAATCGTTCAGATAATATTAGGCCTATTAAAAGCGGGTATCATTGCTTATTTTTTTCCATCCTCTGTGATCAAGGGAATGCTCTCAGGTATTGGTATTGTAATTTTTTTAAAGCAAATCCCTCACGCATTCGGCTATGATGCAGATCCGGAAGGAGATTTAGGGTTTTTTCAAAAAGATGGTCACAATACATTGAGTGAGTTGACCGTAATCTGGGATTATTTCAGTCCGGGTCCGGTCATTATCTCTATTTTATCACTTTTGGTACTGATCACATGGGAACAAGCTTTTGTGAAAAAATATACTTTCTTCAAACTGATCCAAGGTCCACTCGTAGTAGTGAGTTTGGGTATTGGGTTGAACTTGTTGTTTCGAAATTGGCCCAATTTTAATTTACTAGTCACTCAGGTAGTAGATATCCCAGTTGCTAATTCTTTTGGTGAGTTTCTAGGACAATTTGCATCCCCTGATTTCACGCAGTTGGGAAATCCGCGGATTTATATTCTGGGAGTAACCATCGCTGTAGTCGCCAGTCTTGAGACCTTATTATGCCTCGAAGCGACTGATAAATTAGATCCTTACAAGCGTGTGGCTCCTCCTAATAAGGAGTTGGTGGCTCAAGGGATCGGTAATGTCATTGCTGGATTCATTGGGGGGCTTCCTTTGACGCAAGTCATTGTGAGGAGTTCTACCAATATTCAATCGGGAGGTAGAACCAAAGCATCCTCATTTTTTCATGGAGTTTTGATGTTGATATGTGTGGTATTATTACCGGGTGTAATCAATCTGATCCCTTTAGCGAGCCTTGCAGCCATTCTATTGGTAGTGGGTTATAAGTTGGCCAGTTTCAACGTAATCAAACAAGTATATAACATGGGTCGAGCGGAATTTATCCCCTTCGTTGTGACCATTTTGGGGATTGTTTTTACCGACTTATTGACAGGCATATCTATTGGACTCGTATTGGCGATATTTCATATTTTATGGAATAATTACAAAGCGGCTTACTTTTTCGATGTTGATGCGTATGTGCCCGGTGAGCCCATTAAAATTCAACTGTCTGAATCTGTTACTTTTCTGAATAAAGCAGGGATTTCAAAGGCCTTAACAGAATTGCCGGACGGTAGCAATGTGATAATTGATGCCAGTAAAACAGTAAGTATTCATCCTGATGTGATAGAGATCATTTCAAATTTTGAATTAACTGCCGAAAACAGGGATATTACTGTGAATTGGACAGGTTTGGTTCAGGAAAAAAATAAAAATGCACAAAATAATTTATTTGAGACTATAAAAAAGCACAACACAATAATTGAAACAAAAGAAATTTAAATAGAAGGTTATGATAAATAATATTGATAATACGGATGTCCAGACGGTAGAAAGTCAGGCTTCCATCACTCCAGAAATGGCTGTTGAATTATTAAAAAAAGGTAATCAGCGTTTTGTAGCCAATCAGACCATTCAAAGAAATATTCCAACGCAAGTGGCACAAACAGGAACCGGTCAATACCCCTTTGCTGCTGTTTTGGGTTGTATTGATTCTAGGGTACCTGCTGAATATGTCTTTGATCAGGGAATTGGTGACATATTCAATGCGCGTGTAGCGGGAAATTTTGTGAATACGGATATACTAGGCAGCTTAGAATTTGCTTGTAAAGCGGCAGGTTCTAAGGCAATTGTAGTTATGGGACATAGCAGTTGTGGAGCGGTAAAAGGGGCTTGTGATCATGTAGAGCTCGGTAACTTAACTCATATGCTTGCTAATATTCAGCCGGCCATGGATGCGGTAACTGGGGACTATGAAGATAAAAGTTCAAAGAACGCGGCTTATGTACAAGAGGTTGCTGATAGAAATGTAGCCCTTACTGTAGCTAAAATTAAAAGTGATAGTCCTGTGCTCAGCGAACTTTACAAAAATGGAGAAATAGATATTGTTGGAGCCATGTACGATGTGCATACTGGAGTTGTGTCATTTATATAATTTCTATGCGTACTGGCCCAAAGATTAAGCTCCTCGTGCTCCTATTTTTTGCTACTTTTTCGGCTTTTTCTCAGTCGGATGAAATGGGAAATTGGCTGATGTATTTCGGGCAAAATAAGATAAAGGAACGTTGGAGTCTTCATACGGAAGTTCAATACCGTAATCATACGCTCGTACCAGTCAATATCGAACAGCTTTTGTTACGGGGAGGGTTGAATTACCATTTGGCTCCTCATGCTTTGGTGACGGCAGGGTACGGTTATGTGACTTCTTACGATGAAGCGGATTCGAGCACGCCTTTGTCCAAAGAGCACCGTGTATGGCAGCAGTTTATTTTAACCAACGCAGTAGGTCGTGTTAAGTTTGAACATCGCTACCGCGTGGAGCAGAGATGGGTCAGTGGTGATTATAAAAATCGTTTGCGTTATCGATTGATGTTGACCGTGCCACTCAATCGGAAGTTGATGGAGCCAGGAACGGTATTTTTAGGGGTCTATGATGAAATTTTCGTGAATACCGAGCAAACATTTTTTGATAGAAATAGATTATATGGAGCTTTGGGATATCAATTTAAACCGGAGTTGGCCGTTCAGGTCGGTATGCTCTATCAAAGAGTCAATGCTTATGGCAAAAAATATCTACAGTTGGCTTTGATATATAATCCAGATTTAAGGAAGAACTCAAAGAATTAAAAAAGAACCTTACATCTGGATTTTTATATTTATCGTTTGGCGAGCTTCCCGAGCATCTCATCTAAATCGGAACGACCCATATAATGGCCTTGCTTAATCACGGCATCAATCTTTTGCGTATTTTTAATATCATCTAATGGATTGGCATCTAATATCAGAAGATCTGCCCACATGGCTTCTTTTACGGCCCCCAACTCATTTTCTAGATGGAAGTATTTCGCTGGATTGATCGTAGCGGTTTGGAGTGCCTCCAGGGGGGAGAGACCTGCCTTCACCAATACCTCCAATTCTTCATGTAAACTTCTGCCTGGAGTGAGGTAAAAAATGGGACAATCGGTCCCAGCCATTATTTCAATACCGGTGCGGTGCACTTGGCCCACCATGTTGGTAAACCATTGGGTGTAGCTTTCATTGAAAGGAGTAGGTGAAGTAGCCAGCAGCTGATCAATTTCTTTTTTCCAACTGAGCTCAATGGCTTCGGGTAAATATTTAAAAGTTTCTTGCCATTCGGGACGTGCAAAAGGTCTTTCAGTGAATCCAGTAGCCAAGGCTAATGTAGGTATTTGCCAGGTATCATTTTTAGCCAAAACATCGAGTACTTCTTGTGCCCTTTGAGGGTCGTAATTTGCAATGGCTAAGGGTCTTTGTAAGGCATGTATTTTGGAGCGGAGAACGCCGCCAATATCCTTTTTTCCCAGCGCCAGAATCTCTTGACGTTGTGCTAATAATTCATCTGAGTTAGCTGCGCACGAGAGTTCGAGATTTCTCATATGTTCCATGCTGTTCAGACCCGCATTGGAAGCTGAAATAACATCCATACTCAACGGTACATGACCTGTTACATTCAATCCTTTTTGCTTTGCCAATCGCATAATCTCTTCAAATTGTTCTGGGGTCAGCATTTCATAGGCCTTGAGTAGATCTACGCCCATACTGTCTAACTCATTTACTTTATTGCGGACCTCTGAAACTGTAGCTAAACCAACCGATAAGGGTGGGTGTTCATGATCACTTCCATCGTACACATTGGGCATTCCGTCGAGCAGTGGACCTGCGATCATTACGCGTGGGCTGGAGGTAGGATTTTGAAGTGATTTCTTTTTCCACGCACTTGTAAAATTGATTTCACCTCCTGTATCTCTGACACTGGTAATTCCATAAGCCAAAAAAAGATCAAACATACTGGGGGCCATCTCTTCTATATAGGCAAAATGTACATGGGCATCCCATAAACCAGGCATTAAAAATTTACCTGTACCATCTATGATGGTATTCTTGGATGACAGATTTATTTGATCAGCAGGGAGGACCTGGAGAATTTTACCTTCTTTGATGATGACGGTTTGATGTTCTATTAGGCCTACTTTGGGGTCAATGATAGATATATTATCAATGCATAATGCATCTTCAAAATAGGAATCGGGTGTGTTACAACGGGTTGTTATTAACAAAAAAAAGCAGAGAAAGGAACTTAAATATTTCATATCTATCATTATTAATTAGTAAAACATACGGGAATCTATCTCGTCATCATTTCGAGTAGAACTTAATTTTTTATTATATTTCTTGAGTGTTGATCCAGTTATTGATTTTCTTTTCAAGCACAATCAAAGGAAGACTGCCGGTATTGAGCACTTGATCATGAAATGCTTTAATATCAAATTTATCGCCTAATTTTCGTATCGCTCTAGATCTCAATTCTTGGATCTTGAGCTGACCTATTTTATAAGAAAGGGCTTGGCCTGGGGTGGCCATATAGCGCTCAATTTCGGAAACGATGGAGGCTTCGGACTCCGCTTCATGATCGAGGGAATACTGAATGGCTTGTGCTCTGGTCCACCCTTTTCCATGAATACCGGTATCTACTACCAACCGGATGGCTCGGTGCATTTCCATACTGAGCATACCAAAATATTGAATGGGATCTTGGTAAAGCCCGAGTTCACGGCCCAAGGATTCGGCATAAAGTGCCCAGCCTTCAACGAAAACCCCAAGACTTTCAGGATGAAGAAATGCAGGCAACTGTTTATTTTCTTGTTGAAGCGAGAGCTGGTAATGATGACCAGGAATGGCTTCATGCAGAAATAAGGCTTCATCGGCATATTTATTGTAGCGCAAGACGTCAGGAATAGGCACATAGAAGATACCGGAACGCGAAGTATCTTTTGATCCAGGGACGTATTCTGCACTGGCAGAAGCTTCTCTAAAAGCTTCTGTGCGCCGCACCTCAAACGTTGCTTTGGGTTTCAAGTTAAAAAGGGCGCTTAAGGAATCGGCCACTCGCCATTTAATCTCATCAAAATGGTCAATCACTTGCTCTGGTTGGGTGAAGGGCATTTGTTCTGGACTGTTTCTGATAAATTCAAAAAAGTCTTTGATGTCCCCATTAAAACCCATACTTTTTTTAGCTTTTTCCATTTCGGACAAAATACGATCGACCTCTGTCAGTCCTATATTATGAATTTCATCAATGGTAAGATCGGTCGTCGTATGAAGACGAACCAGATATTGATAGGTCTCTAATCCACCGGGAAGACTTCCCAGACCTGAGGTACTTCTAGATTTAGGTAAGTATTTATTTTTTAAGAAAGCTCTTAATTCTCGGTATTTGGGTTTAAGCTGTTCATTGATCATATTACGATATGCCGTGGCCAATCGATCGCTTTCTGCTGAACTGAAATGGGTGGGCATACTTTTAATGGGGGTATAGAACAAATGACTTTCAATAGATTCCGTGATGAAAGGTTCCAATTGAGGAAGCACTTTTTGAACCAGAGATTTTGGCAAAACGATGCCTTGGCTCATACCCAATTTCATTTTGATGATACAGGTATCTAAAAAAGTGAGGTAATCCGTCATGCGCTGTAACCATTGATCATAATCTTCAATAGTTTCGAAAGGATGGACACTGTTGCCGGCCGCTAATTGGGCAACATACAAGTGTAAGGATTGAACTTGTATTAGGGGCATTAATTCAAAGCTAGGCAGGTTGTACACGGGAGAGGCCATGGTGACAAGAGGTTGCAAAAGGCCGGCTCTTTTGATGGTACAATCCCATTGCATGGTCTGTATGCTGAGCCATTGACTGGAAGTTACGGAGGTAGCGTCAAAAGTACCCAAAGTATCTAAGTACAGGTCATATTGTCCTTTTAGATAATCCTGATAATCAGATGAAATATAATTTGCAATTTTATTATTATAGCTTTTTTCGCCTGCCTTAGTAGCTTCAATGGGATTGATCTGCTGTTTGAAGGTATGGTAAGATTGAAAGATATCATCGATAGAACGGAAACTATTTTCTGATGTATTGCTTTTATGGCACCCTAAAGTGAATAATAGACTTCCTAGAATGAGGAAATAGAGTAGTTTAGATTGAGTCATTAGCAAAGACTTTAAAAATTTCATAGATCAATATAAGCATTTTTTGAATTTTAAGAGCCTTATGGTCTCCACGTTCTACTATTGATCTTCTTCAAAGCGCTCTATAGTGGGTTCGATTTGGGATATATGGTACAGCTTGCAAGATGGCATTATACGCTAGCATTTTTGCCCGTTTTCATTAATTTAGACGGATTCTCTTTTCGTCAGGAGAAGAATGATCCTTAATTCCCCATGGAGTTTGTTGGGGCTTTATTTAATCAAATGAGATGAGGTATGAGGGGTTATCCAAGGTAGACAACCAATAAATTTGAGGGGGATATGCTAATTACCAGGCGTGCCCCCTCAAATTTTATAGTTTTGTTATTCCTTAATTATTTTGGCATTGTAAATTTGGCCTGATTGGTCTTGAATTTTCATTAAATAAATCCCTTTATCTAATTTACTGAGGTCTATTTGGGTCTTTTTGGAAGACATTATTCTTTTCCCAGAAAGCTCGAATATCACCGCTTTATCAAAATTGTTGATGTTGATCTGAATCTGATCTGTTGCTGGATTTGGATAAAAGGGATTATTCTTTTTATTTATACCCAATGTAGTGTCATCTTCCGGTATAACATTTATTGTTATGTCCGCAGTGGCGGTCAATTCACCATCTGAAACCTCAATACTTAATGTGAACAGGGGGGTAATAGTGTAATCTACTTCACCACTTTTGGCTACGGTCAATTTTCCATCTGTACTTCCTAAGTCGAAGGCATCTCCGGTATTACCACTTTTAATGACATAGGTAAGTGGATCACCATCCGAATCACTGGCTGTAATCGTTCCTACCAATGTGCCGTCTGCCGCTTTATTGGCTACTGAAAAAGTGGCTGCTGTGATGGTTGGGGCTGAATTGGTTGTTTCACCTGAGTTGAGTGAGGCCAATCCATTCCACTCAACTTCAAAAAGATTGGCTCCCTTTGATCCCTCATCGATCCACATGGGACCTTGACTATCCGATATGTAGGCTTTGCCATTAGCAATGAATATACCATCACCTCTAGATATTCCCACAGACGCGGGTATGGTAATGTCATGAGTTAATGTACCTTCAGTTGTGTATGCGTACAAATATTGATCGCCATTGGTAACGGTGCCACAAAATACAAGTAGTGCCTGTTCGTCGGTATCATAAAACAATCCACTGGGTGAATTGAGTACAGAAAATGAATTGATCTTAGTCACGGTACAAGTACTAGGATTGACACAGTCCTCAATAGCAAGATCTACTTCATGAATCTCTTTATCTTCTTGAATACCCACATAAAAATAGCCATTGGTAGGATTGAAAGCGATGGCTTCTATGCCCTTATCGGTGGGTGTACTGACATCGATATTGGCTAAATTCCATTGTTTTTTGATGTCTCCTGTAGCGAGTTCAATTTGATAAATGTAGTTGTATTCATCTCCAACATAGATATAAGTTTCACCTCCATCAGGACCAAAGGTGAGGCCTTCCATGTCTACTTCATGATCTATGGTTACACCGTTAACTTTTGAAGCATTTGCTGTATTAGAAACACCATAATAGGGCCAACGCTCTTCTATTTCATCTGAGGCTAATCCTGCTTTGATGATACTTTTGGGATAATAACTAATATAATCATCTTGGTTGGCTGGATGGACACCATTAACGGCAAAATAAGAATTGCCTGATACGACCACACCACTGTTTCTAAAGTAAGTATCGATGCCTGCACCATCACCATTGGTTACTGTTGCAGCAGTTGCTAGAGCAAAGGTGTTCAATACATTGGGTGTCCAAGTGATTTCAGTAACGGTTGGATCCATCATCTCCTTCTGAGACATTCACAGTAATGGTGGCACTCGCACTTAATGCACCATCTGAAACCTGAACGTTCAGGCTGAAGCTAGGATTGGTTGTATAAGCTACTTGGGCACTTGTGGTTACGGTCAATTTCCCATCTGTACTTCCTATGGCGAAGGCATCTCCGGTATTGCCATTGGTAATAGAGTACGTAAGTGCATCACCATCCGTATCACTGGCCGTGATCGATCCTACCAGCGTACCGTTGGCAGCGCCATCGGCAACGGAAAAAGTTGCGGCAGTGATGGTTGGAGCAGAATTATTTGTTGTGACTTTATCGTATGAGGCGCCGGCGTATCTGGCTATTGCATCAGTTTTTAATTGACCAGTCTTCACTTCCAATAACCCAGGGATATCATTGACCTTCCCTTTCCATGCTCCGACCAATAAAAATCTTTGATCAAAAGTGACAGCATTATTGCCCGTGCTGCTTACCTCTTGGGTATGTGCATGATAATGGAAGCCAAAATCATCACCATGATCATGTCCTCCGTATTCGTCCAACGCGATACTGTATCCCTCCATAGCGCCATAATTTTCTTCATATCTTCCAAACAAGGCCACTCCGTCATAGGCCATACCAATGAGGGGTGGGTGGTTGCGTCCTTCGTAATCAGCGAGGTTATAAAGGTTGATTCCATTCTTACTGTAAGAATGACCGTCTGCATGGTAGTGCAACTCCATTCCTCTGCCTACATGAATACCACCGTGAGTGATTTCTGCCGCATTTGAAGCATGGAGCAAGGTATTGTTTAAAGAAGGGTACATAGGTACGCCATCCACAGCTACACCATTTGAGCTTAGACTGGCATAATTATACACAGTTTGGGTAGTTGCACCGGCATCTTCTCCTAAATCTCCGAAAGGCACTCAAATCATTATCCAACAAAGTTTCTATCAACCCATAATTTTTGAGAGGTACTTTCATCAAATAAGAAGCCCCCTTGGTAGTTCGGGTCACGGATTGCTCTTCATATCCTCCGCCTTCACCGTCTCCGGGAGGTCTGCTGACATCAATCAATTGATTGGGTCGAGTAGAAGCAGCAAAG
This sequence comes from Flammeovirgaceae bacterium UBA4465, assembly GCA_905182375.1. GTDB lineage: Bacteria > Bacteroidota > Bacteroidia > Cytophagales > Cyclobacteriaceae > UBA4465. The sequence continues at coordinate 110,360 of CAJJBF010000001.1, read as the reverse complement.
CTCGCAGTTACTAAAAAAGGGTGGGGTACTCCATTGTCATCTGTGGCATTGGTGAAATACACGTATTTATTGGTGCGGTCGCCTAAGGTAGCACCATATACATCTGTGGAAGCAATGGTATGCGAGAGCATATTTTCACGTAATGCCAAATAAAATGCTTTTGGATACCTCAGTTCTGCTCCGGCATTGGTTAACGTAGTTTCTATCGCGTCGAGCATGCTAGAAGCTGCGGTGGCCGCCGCAGTAGTAGCATCTAACTGCGCATGATAAGCATCATCAAGGTCCTTACTTAAGTCTGAGAACCCCGTTGAGGTAGGATTGATACTCTCCGGAAAAGCAGCCCAGGCATTGGGCTGATAGGAGGTGGATGCAGGGTTAAAATCAGAACCAGCTTCAATCTCAAGATCAATCAAATCATTGGGATCTGCCAAAAAGAAAGCAGAGGCATCCGCTGACGTACTGGTCCACTCTAGAGAGGTACCATTGATTTTTAAATATTTATCAGTCCATGTAGTGACTTCAGTAAAACTAGCCGAGCTGGCATTATATTCATATTTACTACTTGCGGTAATCGTGGCTGCACTGGCATTGGTACTAAAAGTAATCCCTAAATACCCGGTATTATCTGCAGCAGCAATATAGTAAGTCCCTCGATCACTCAAAATAGCAGTATTATTGTCATTGGCATCCAAGGCATAATAGCTGTGGATAAATGAATTCAGTCGATAGGTCCCACTTAAGGCGGTCGCAGAATTATCCAAAGGGGCGTTGAGATCTACCATCTGGAAGATACTACGGAGCATCGATCCATAAGTAGCTCCAGAAGCGTACAGATTGGCGATAGGCGTCATCGATAAGGTCGAAATATTAGCATCACTGCTGAAAGTAACCGCATTGGCTTTGGCGGCATCCAACAGGATCATGTACTTTCTATTTTCAATGGAGGAAAGTGCGCTAGGTGTCCAAGCTTTCTCAAAGCTGACATCGAGAATCTCTCCAAAGGATTTAGGCCCGTAATAGTCTATGTCTTGGCCTAAGCAGGACCAAGAAGCAAAAAAAAGGAGTAAAGTGAATAAATTTTTCATTTCTAAATATTATCGAGATTATTGTACAGCAATACTCTAGGATTTACATTAGATACAACTTTATCATACAATGATATATCTTTGGTTAAAAAAAAGTCTCGCCTCCATTGGAGCAAGACTTTTTCAAATTTTTTATTTATACCGCAATTATTCAGCAGCAACTGCCATCATCATGCCCGTCGCATCGAAAAAATCTCCAGCAGCAAAGATTTGACCGTCTTTGATCTCCATCCAATGATATGCGCTCAAGGCGAAAGATTTACCTGTTTCTTTAGACTGACCTTTCCAAGTTCCATACACACGTACGCCCCCGTTAGCCTTGAGGGTTTCATTATCAACTCCTGGAAGCCAAACGGCCTCTTCAAAAGTTACATTTTCGAATCCATTCATATAGAATTCACCCTGACCTAACATTTGTTCTTTGCCTCCCTCACCTACTCCGTACATGGGAGAAGTATGTGTTATACTGTCATGGATCATTGATGCATACAAATCAAAATCTGTATCTCCTGTAAAAGTCATCATAAACTTCTGAGCGATCGCTAGATTTTCTTGGAATAACGCTAGGTCATCAACTTCGGCTACTGCCGGTGCCTCAGCTGGAGGCTGACACGAGATTATCGCAACTGACATTGCGAGCATTAGCAATAAATTTTTCATAATTGTTTATTTTAGTTTTTGCAAAGGTAGAGTTAATTTCAGTTAAAACATGAACTATTTTGGTTTAAATAGGGATGTTTAGGTGGATCAGTTGTTCTTGAATATCACATAGAGTATTTTTTTTGTTGTCTAAAAGTAAATTTATTCGGATGCTGGAAGCTTTCCAGAATAGATCCAAAATTGTTGAATCAAGTTATCTTTAACACCTACGGCCGCAAAATGGCGTTCGGAAACCTGCTGACCTTCAATGGTCATGTCTACCATATATGCATTGTGTATCCATTGCATTCCATTGCCGTTGGGATCGGTCACGGCGGTGGCCCATTGTTGTTTGAACTTGGGGTTAGCAGCACCGAGCCAGCCCTCTAGAAATCCTTTGAGCGCTTCTTTGCCTTTAATGTATTCGCCTTCAGGGCCACTGACTTCGATATTATCTGCGGCCAGTGCCATGATTTTATCTATTTCTTGGGTATTGTGGTACTCACACCACTTGACCCAGACGTCTATGGCTTCATCGGAGCCTAAGGCCCATTTTACAGATTCATTGCCCGCCATAAAACCAACGGTTTTGGGAGCTTCAACGGCTTGGGTAGTTTCTGTTTTTGTAGCTTGTTCAGTGCAGCCAAATGCTAAGACGAGTAATAAAAGGAGGATTTGATTTTTCATTGATTTGTGAATTTTAGCAAATAACTAAGTATTTAGACAATAATCGGTTCTAGGTTGAAGAATTTTTGAATTTAATTAACAGCAACATTAGTACTTTCAATATAAATATTGCCAAGGCCGTTGAGTATCAAATTGAATAAGATCTATGAATTGAATCAAAGAGGAAGATTTTTCATTAATTAATTTATCAGGTTGATTTGTAAGTTCCCAAGTTTCATGAATAATGATAAATTTTGATATTAGTAAATAGACAAGTCCCTCTATCGTTGGAATATTTAAATCATCTAGCCTTTCTAATGGCCCCCATTACATCCGCTTCTTTCTCTAGACCTGCATCATCATTGACAGATATCTTGCCTTTCATCTGCATGGTGGGCTTGATCCGTCCTTGCTTTTGCTGAGCAACATGCCAGGCTTCATGGGTTAGGCGCTTTTCTTGTCCAGGAGCAACATGAATTTGATTGCCTTGAGCGAAGGCATGCGCTTGCATTTGGGCTGGTTGGTCTGAATTTCGGTGAACTTGTACGTCATCTAAGGACTCGCCTGAGAGTTTTTCTACACCCGACTTTAGATTATCGGGTAAACCCGTATTGTTTTCTTTTCTTTGAAGGGGAGCCGCCTTCATTTGTAGTTCTTCTTCATCTGATGCTCTCTGGACAGGGCGCAGTTGGCTGTTGTATATTTTCATCTATTCCAACTTTTTGGACAGGTTTGGCCTTCATTTGTAAATCCTCTTCGTCTACTGCTCTTTGGACGGGTGCTTGGCCTCCTATAATCGTTTGTAATTGGGCGGTTTTTTGTGATCTAAAACTCTGATTCATGGGCTCGCCTAGTTTCATTTGTGCAAAGGTTCCGGGTCGATTGTCTAAAATAGTTGGTGTTTGATTTTCAGCTAACGCGTCTTTAGAAGTGGAATCTTCACTTTTTGATGTTTTATTTGCGTTTTGAACTGAATTGGACATTTTCACTTCCATCAGAGAAAGATGGAAAAGCTTTTAACTTGGGATTATCTATAAACTAAGAACTTCATCATAAAGGCCTAAAGGTAAGATTATCCCAGTATAATTCCCAAGGCTTCACTATGTATTAAAAAAGGCTTGAGCATTATTTATGATAGGGGAGCATTCCTAAACATTGATTTATAAAAGAGTTAGTCAGGCTGAGATTTTTTAAAATAAACGTTTCTCAAGGAGCCTTTAATTGATGAAATAATTCTGGAAATGTATTTGTAAGTGATAATGACATTTCCAGCAATCAAATAATAGATACTCAGCAGGAGACTCCCTTAAGTCGTCAATATTGGGTTTAAAAGCAATATGACGACTCACTAAGTGGTTCTTTTAGTTGCCAATTACCGGCCGTTAGTTGGCCTACATTAAAAATCATGAGATGGGGGCTACCTTACTTGAGACAGTCACAATTTAAATTATTGTGTCAGTTACAGAAGGATAAATATGATAACATTGAACTGAAAAGTAATTTCTTTTAAGTCAAAACTACAAAAAGGGAGCAAACGATTTTAACTAAGGTGAGAATTATTTTGGGCATATAGTTCTCTTTTATAGAAGGCAGTACTTGCGTATTTGTGATGTAAGGCATCCAGAGCGAATAGTTAATAAAGTTAATTCCCGATTCCATATATGCTTAGATATCTGCAAGTTGATCAAAATGATTAAATTTTAATGTTTGATAAATTAGCATAAGATAAATCTAAAAGGGGTATTGATTTGATGATGAAATCAGCTCTACCAGCATTTTAAATTATTTTTACGTCTTTTTTGTGACTGATAGTTTAATTTGGAATAAAAAAAATAAATTAATCTTTCATCTTTCTTTTATTTCTTAAAAAGGTCATCATTGAAAGCCTCTATCATATCTAAATTTGAATTTATGAAAACAAGCAACTCATTTTCGGGGTAATTAGATTCGGTTGATTGTTTTGAGAGGACTAAATTGGCCTTATAATGAACATAATGTCTTTCATTTTCTTCTGAGAGCATTAAAAAGCCAGCTATTGATATGCTGTTAATTCTATTCAAGGCAACTAATGCTTGGGGTATATTCTCTTTTGATACTGTATGTGGATAACGAACGAAAATTTGAAGCAAATTAAAGTCATCGTTCTCAGCGATCAAGAATCCTCCCTTTTGCTTGACATCAGATAGTAGAAACTCAAAGACGAAAGTTGACTGACCTTGAACTTCCTGAAACTGGGAATTTAAAACATTACTTTTGGTAATGATTTCTTCAAGTTTTGTTATAAATAAGGCACTCATTTATATTTTTTAAAATGGATTTATTTGTTTGAAATATTTCTCTAAGCCAGCTTTAAATTCTGCAGTAGCTAAATCTTTACCCGGCCACATTGCACTTTCCTTAAAAATGTCGCTATTAAGACCCACAAAAGTTTTAAACACTGCCTTATCAGAGGAAGCACTTGACACGAGCGTTGGTATTAAATTAGATACCAGTTGATCATTGGATAAGTCTTTCGCGCTGTAATCTTGAGCAGACTCAATCGTTCTCTCTAGTTTTGGCCCGAGGTATTCTCCTACTTTACCAGGTTCCTCTTGGAGTACCGATAAAATTTGAAGATCGTCTACTTTCTTTTCCGGATCGTCACCGAAAATTTCCGCGAAAAAATCATGGGCATTTACTTTTTGCCCGAAGTAACCACCGGAGACCCAACTTGAGAACCTTTTGAAGCGCCCTTGATCCTGTAGGACATCGTCTTTGAGGCTATTTATCAAATTTAGAAAGGTAGTCATAGCATTGAAGATATCTTCTTCTTTGAATGGTTTTTCCATACCTTCATTTAACTTAAGCAAATCAGCTTTTTCGAGCCCTTGGAGTTGTGCTAAATCGTTTTTATCCTCATCAGTAGGATTATCAATTTGTTGTTTATTCATTATTGCTTTGCGTCTCTGAATTAAGGTCCAAAAAGAATTCGGTGCTAGCTCCCCCCGCCTTATCAATTAGGGTTTTTGTCGACTGCAGCTGATTTACTTCAGCTTGATCCAAACCTCCCCCTTTACCAACATCAATACGTTCAGCAGCTTTAGCCTTCTTACCGCTGCTATATTTTTGATACATTTTTACTCCACCCTTAAGTAGATTGACACTACTATGAAGGAAAGAGATTCCAACATTAGCACCTGGGAATGCTAAACCAACAAGTTCTGCAGTTGCCCACAAGGCTTCGGCACCATCTTCTATCATTTTCCATTGCACATTACTAGCATATTGCTCAAGGAATCTAGTTGACTCTGCATTAAGCGTACCCCCATTTTCGATTTCCTTGATGGCATCGCTCGCTCTTTTGTCTTTCATCATATTTAACCCTGCTTGCAAAAGGTTTAGTCCTGAATTAACTCCAGGAAACATTCCTGCTACAGAATCCGACTTTGCAAATTTCATTGCAGTTTCAGTTGCTTTGGAGATAAATTGGGTACCTGCAATAGCCGCATCACCCATACTTAAAGGGTCAGTTGTATCAAGATTTTTCCACCCTTTTTCATAAGCTTTATATCCAGAAACAACAGAACCTAGAACTTTACCTCCTGCGGCAGCTACACCACCAACATCTCCACTTAGTTCTCCTGCAGCTACATCGCCGGTGGCTGGCCCATCTGCGTTAAAAATATTTTCATCTATTGCTCCACCGACCACGCCTGCGGTATTTCCTATAGCTTCTCCTACATCTCCTATACCTATTTTATCACTATCACGATTCTTAGTTGCAGCTTCTGCGGTTTTCTCCTCTTCAACCTCTTTGGGTACCTCGCTCCCTACACGCTTGATGTCTTCTTCGGTAGCCCACTGAGCATCGGCAAATTGATGGATAGCACTAGAATTAACATTCAATTCCTTGAGTTGGGTAGCCCCTTGATCGCTATTACCTACACTTAAAGCCTTGGCTCCCATCACGTCTGCCTCATGCTCAAGTCCCTTGTCATCATTGACTGGAATTTTCTCCTTCATTTGAGTGGTCGGCTTTACTCTGCCTTGCTTTTGTTGTACGACGTGCCATGCTTCGTGAGGCAGGTGCTGCTCTTGGCCGGGTGCGACGTGGATATCGGTACCTTGGGCAAAGGCATGTGCCTGCATTTGGGCAGGTTGGTCTGAATTGGATGCACCTTGACATCATCCAACGAAACTCCCGATAGATTTTCGACACCTGACTTTAGATTGTCAGGTAAGCCGGTGTTATTTTCCTTTTTTTGAACGGGCGCAGCTTTCATTTGTACTTCTTCTTCGTCTGCGGCTTTTGGACGGGTGGCTTTCATTTGCACTTCTTCCTCTTCGGCTTTTTGAACGGGTTTGGCTTCATTTGCACTTCTTCCTCGTTGCGGCTTTTTGGACAGGTGAATTATCGGCATCAGGGCCTGTAATTGGGCCGTTTTTTGAGCTCGAGGCCCCTCGCTCATGGCCTCCACTACTTTCATTTGGGCCAAGGTTCTCCGGTCGATTGTCTGAAAGGGTAGATGATTGTGATGCTGCTCTTGTTTGAGAAGCACTGTTTTCTTTTTTATTGGCCTTGGCACCTGACGGTGCAGTACGTGTTAAAGTAGGCATAAAATTGTAGTCTTTGAGAATTCATAAAGTTAAAAAAAGAATTGATAAAAGCAAATGATCCATCTGCCTTTCAATACCTATTTTTAAGAAACAGGATCATATGTCATTGAAGGAGATGGATCATCTTTTATACTGAAAAACTTACTTGAACAAGCTTTTCTTGTTTTAAAAAACAAATTAATGGGTCAGTAGAGGTATTGCCAAGGCCGAATTCCTTGATTCTGTACCAGCTCGATGAAGTCATCCAGAGCGGTCGACCGCTCATCTGAAGTGGAGGCCTCTTCTTTCATCCAAGCCTGATAGGTTAAGATCAATTTTGCGATGAAAAAATAAATCAATCCTTCCGTAGATTTATTTTTCAATGACTCCTCTATCTTTAAAAGTCCCCAATGAAATCTTCTGCCTCCCATAGACTTGACCGCCTCCGTATCTGCATCATAGGGACCCGAAAAATGATTGTTCAATAACCAAGTAAGTCTTCTCCATTCTATAGGCGCTTTGTATAAAGTGGGCCACTCGGGGAATGCTACATATTGCTCATTTAAAAGCCCCACCATGCAAGGTCCTATGTCTTCACTGAATGGACAAAATTTGGAGGAGGTGGTTAATGTCTGGATCAATCCAAACTGTTCTTCCAAAAACTCTATGAATTCAATGTATCGCTTTTGTGAGGGCGCTGGTATTTGTGGGAATAGGCGCTTTGCCTCACTTTTGGGTCCATTTAAAAGGGTAGGATGAAGGTCAGGGGCGGGAAGTTTATCTAAATCATCAGCCAATAGATCAAAAAAAGGGTCAGGTAGTGGCTTTTGAATCGCCTTTAATATACCAGGTTCGTTGAGCACCCAAAACCTACGGTCGTCATCAAAAATATTTTTTGGGGACCATAGCGGACTGTGGGTCATGATTTTTTGGGAAGATTTGCCCTCATAAATGAGGTAGCCACATCCTGTGTCCTCATCATTTCCTTCCATCACCGATAATCCTGTCGAAAACCGAAACATTATTTGTTATTATTTATTTTTTCTACCAAAAATACTGGGAACATTTCGGGCTAACCATGATGCTTTTTTCGGTTCATCTGCAGGCTTATCAATGAAATTATCCTTTGCTTTATCAGTAGCATCAGATTTTTTATTTCTTTTGAAATTACTTGGCCAAATTTAGCGATTGGATTCTAGAGACTTTTCATCGGTAATGGTTGTACCGGTATTTCTTTTTCGAATTTACCGAGGACGCCCTTCGACAATAGGAATGGATTTCTTTTTGGTCATGAATAATATTTGTGCCTTTGCTACAGCTGCCAATTTTCCTTTGGCTTCTCCTGATAGGTACCCGTTAAGGTAATACCTTCAGAGGTAGCAGTGACATTTACCGATGCATCTAAGGTGGCTTCGGCAGATCCTTCACCGCCGACACTGACTTCTCCAAGTCCCGGAACGCCCACAGAGACCCTCCAAAGACACCTATACTCGCTCGAGCTCCTGCATTGACGGTTACTGCATTGAGATTGATGTTTTGAATATTTTTAAAATTACTGTCAGTATCACAAGAAATACCAAAATTACCTCCAAGCTCGAGCTGATGAGGCCAGATCCATGTCTACTGCTGCAAAAACACCCGGAGGCCCTAGAGGGATTCTGGCCAAAGGAAGTGAGTATTTTGCCTCTGGAGTTTTGAAACCTTTTACAGTAGTGGTGGCATCAATAGGATAACCAGACTTGTCCTCTTTTGTTTACCGAGCCTTCTAATTCTAAGACTTTACCTAAAGGACCTCCTGTGGCTGTAGCATTTCCTTCCTTGGTCGTCGGATTGACCTTACCTTCCACTTCCATGCCTGCCAACATGAATTTGAAATCGTATGACTCAGAATCGTCCTTCGACTTGCGACGTCTTCTTTGGATCATCCTTATCGTTTTGGGGTCATCACTCTGGGGCTTTTGAATCGGAGTCCTGTCATCTTCTCTTCCGATTTCTCAAGTAAGCTAGGATCCCAAGCCACGGCCATCGATTTATTTGAGTCAATGCCCTCTCCTGCCAAGTCTGCAGTATCAAGATCTAAGTCACCTAATCTCTTTATTTCGCTCGGATTTCTTTTCTTTGGCTTCTGCTTTTACATCTTTGTAAGCTTTTGATGCTTCCTCAATAGCTACCGAATCTTGCTTTATGAGCCTCTTCTAATTTGTTTTTCGCCGCACCAATGAGATCTTGATATTTTAATATGATATCATTTAGATTTTCTTTTTTCTTTTTCTGGATCTGGGAGCTTCCTCGAACTGAGTTACCGCAGGAGCAGCATTGTTATTGGACTGAAGTTGAGCAGTTGCATTATCATTGGCCTTTGGAGCCATGTTTGGAGTAAAAGGAACAACTTTGGCATCTTTTTGCCCTAGAGCATTGCTTAATTTTCTTTGCGAAACGATGCTCGCACGATTATCAGTAAATTCAGCCAATTCACTTGAGCTGTTCAGAACTTGATTCGCTCTTATTTTCGAGCCCTCTTTTGAGTAGATTTAGATATTTTTTTTTGGGCTTGAAGCATTAACATGCAAATAGTGAATAAGATTGAAGCTAAAATTACATTTAAATTTCTCTATTACGTAACGATAGGCCCTCAAATTTTTAAAATTTCTGTCTGAGAGCACTGATTACGTGACCTCAAAATAGATTATCGTTATTTGCTCATTTTTATGTTTCACTATAAATTAAAGATGCATCATTGTTGCGTTTAATAAATATTCTATTTAATTTTGCAACACTGTTGCGTTAAAGCAGTTCCATTTAACATTAATAAACATTATAACCATGAAAAATTTTTTTCAAGTAAAACCTTTAGTACTATCATCTATTTTCATATCATTAATCACAATTGTTTCTTGTAGCGATGACCCAGAGGATCCCATTGTAGAAAATGAAGAGGAAGTGATCACGACCTTGACCTATACTTTGACGCCCTCCGAAGGAGGGAGTGCAGTTGTCTTAACTTATCAAGATTTGGATGGCGACGGGGCAGGCGAACCAACCATTACAAATGGTACTTTATCCGCAGCAACTGTTTATTCTGGCGTGTTAACGCTACTTAATGAAACAGAAGATCCTGCAGAGTCAATAACAGAAGAAATTGACGAAGAAGATGATGAACATCAGTTTTTCTTCTCTTCAACGATTACTGATCTAGAGGTTGTATACGCAGATACTGACGGCGATGGCAATCCTGTAGGATTGGCGACTACACTTACAACAAGTGCGGCAGGTTCGGGTACTTTGACTATCACTTTACGACATGAGCCAGAAAAATCTGCGACAGGAGTAGCCTCAGGCGACATCACATCGGCGGGTGGGGAAACAGATATTTCTGTTACCTTTACGATTACGGTTGAATAGATATATTTTTCTTTCTTTAATTTTCTTTTATCCCGTATTTTTGATTGCCCAAAGATGCGATCTAAAAGTATTAGGTAGGGTCCAAGACAGTCACAGCTTGGACCCTATTGCGTTTGCCAATGTCTATTTTAAGGAAGCTCATCAGGGGGCAGTAAGTGATGCGAATGGTTTTTTTGAAATACCCGTTCTTTGTCAAGGAAGCTATCACGTATCTGTGAGCCATATTGGCTGCCAAACAAGGGAGCTTTATATGACGGTGAAGCATGATACGACTATACTGCTGGAACTTGAACATCATAGTCAAATTATGGATGAATTGGCTGTTGCTGCTTCTGCCATTGAGGAGGCGACGACACAGGAAATAATGGTCATGGATGCTTATGAAATTTCTCAGAATGCTGACAAAAACATGGCAAATATGCTTGACGATCTAGCAGGTGTGAGCACCATCAAAAATGGAACAAATATTGCTAAACCCGTTGTTAATGGCTTATACGGAGACCGGTTGATATTATTAAATAATGGAGTGACTCAAAGTGGACAGCAATGGGGTGCTGATCATAGTCCAGAAATTGATCCTTTAGCGGCAGGGAAAATTACTGTAATCAAAGGGGTAAGCGCTTTGGCTTATCAAGGGAGTAATCTAGGGAGTGCGATTTTAGTCAGCCCTCCCAAGATAGATTCAGAGCCACATTTTCATGGGAAAGTCCGTTATTTTTTTCAGAGTAATGGTTTGGGAAATGGTCTGAATATCAGAGTTCAGAAGCACCATCAAAAATTTGCTTGGAGTTTGGTGGGTACAGCCAAGAAAAAAGGGGACAGTCGAGGGGCATCTTACTACCTGACCAATACGGGTGCGGTCGAAGGAGACTTTGCATTGCAGACGGAATATAATCATAATGCTTCTCTAAAAAGTGAGTTATTTTTCAGCTCTTTCAATGCTCATTTGGGGGTGCTTAGGGGTGCTCATATAGGTAATTTGACTGATTTGGAGGAAGCTCTGGCAAGAAGCGAGCCTTTTTATACAAAAGATCAATTTTCCTATCAGATCAAGTCCCCATATCAAAAAATCAATCATCACTTACTTAAATGGAATACCGCGTATTTACTCAATGAGGACCACAAATTTGATTTTACCTATGCTGTTCAATGGGATTTAAGAAAAGAATTTGATGTCAGAAGATCAGGGAGATCTGTAAAACCGGCCATGAGTTTGAATCAGACATCATATTTTACAGAGATAAAGTATAAGGGTTATTTGTCTAGTGATTGGGAAGTTTCCTCCGGTGTTCAACTTAATCGAAAGGATAACTATAATGAGCCAGGTACGGGTATTTTGCCTTTGATCCCAGATTATATTTCTTTTGAAACGGGTCTTTTCGTAATGGCATCAAAAAAGAGTGAACAGTTCAGTTTTGAATTAGGTGGGCGCTATGATTATCTTGATCAAAGAGTAGCTACAATTTCGAGGGATGTAGTCAAGGAAATCAAAAGATATTATAATTATGCAAGTAATATGGGTCTTGCTGGGGGGGGTAACTATCTATTTTCAAATGGAATGAATGTATCTTATAATTTGGGATTGGCTTCAAGAAACCCGGGGATCAACGAGCGTTACAGCAATGGACTTCATCAAGGTGTGAGTGGTATTGAGGAGGGTAATCCTGATTTAGTTAGTGAGCAATCTTTGAAAAACACCTTGGCTTTGGGTGGAAAGATCAATGCTAAAATTTTATATGAAATTCTATATTATGATCAGGCTATAGAAAATTATATATTTCTGAATCCTCAAAATGAGTTCCGCACTACCATCAGAGGGACTTTTCCAGTTTTTAAATATTCCCAGACAAGGGCTCGAATTTTGGGTTGGGACCTTACGTCTACTTTTCTTTTTTCTGATACATTCCAGTCTTCTTTAAGGTTCAGTTATTTGAAGGGTACAGATACTGAGAATAATATTCCTTTGATTTATCTCCCATCTAATAATTTATTTTTGAATGTCAAATATCAAATTCCAAGGGTTGGTCAATGGGATCAAATGGCTTTTGAATTATATAATAAATATGTTTTTGAGCAAAAAAACATATTGTCTGATCAGGACTTTAGGAGTCCTCCAGAGGGCTATAATTTGATAGGAGTTAAAATTTCTGGCGAACGGCAGTTGGGGGGTAACCGATTGAATATATTTTTACGTATTGATAATTTATTTAATGTATCCTACAGGGACTATCTTAATCGTCTTCGCTATTTTGCTGATGATTTGGGAATTAATGTTACTATGGGCTTAAATTTAAATTTTTAATACCAAAAAGATGGCAGCAACTAGTATCAAGAAACTTCTGAAAACTCGAAATTTGAAGGCTACAGAGCTCCGAATGGCTTTGTTGGAAATTATGTCAAATTTAGGTAAAGCAGTATCTTATCAGGAGATTCAAAATTCATTAACGAACTTTGACCGGATTACTCTTTACAGAACGCTCAATACCTTCATTAAGCGGGGTATTTTGCATAAAATAATATTTGAAGATCATCAAAGTTTTTATGCACTTTGTAGTATGGACTGTACCACAGATAGACATCAGCATCAGCATGTTCATTTTCAATGCAATCAATGCAAAGAAGTTTCATGTCTTGAAGCTAAGGAGCCGATTCAGCTAGCCATCTCTAATCATTTTGTGGATGAAATTGAAATTACAGCCTCAGGGTTGTGCCAAGAGTGTAATAAATAGCATTAAGATTTCTTGTTTAGAAATAAGAGGTTTCGAGGGGATTATATGCTATTATATAATTAAGTCAAACCGGTACCTCAGATGAACATCGGTATGAATAGATTTATTTTAAGCATGATTAATGTAAGTTGTAGTCCTTGTAGAAATTTTAAAAGGCCCATTCAATCAGAAATCGCTGACTATTTGATCCACGAGACAGCTGTGATAGCTAGGGTAGCACGTCGGTCATACAAAAAATAAACCTTGGAAGATCACGCAGATGAAATCCTCCAAGGGTTACTTATGTATTCGTCAAAAAAACTGATTTATTCCAGATTCCAGGACTTAACTAAATGTTATTAGCCAAGCCTCATATTTCAATCTTCTACATTCAAAAAATGATAATGTTTACTGTAAAACATCATCTGCTCTTCAAAGTCATTGGGTTGTAATATTTCAATATCAGTGATTTCACCCGCCGCATCTGTTATGGGGTTTAATACAGGATTTACAAATCCACCATAAGGAGCTGAGGTAAATTGGGCGTCACGTGCTAAAATTTCGGCATGGATTTTTTGGTCTACTTTGACTCCATAGCCTTCTACCAACGCTTTTGCTGCTTCAAAATCTCCTTCAGATTTGATGCGCTGAACTTCTTGCAATAACTGACCAAAAATTTCACGGAGGGCTTGATAGTCTTTGATGTCATAGTAGGTTTTATTGTCTTTGATGATGCGCTCGATAACATTATTTTTCGCCCCTTGTTCATAGGCCCATGCGGCCACCCATTGCCGATTGACCATGTGGGCCTCTTCAATGTCATTACCTAGTTCAATTCGAATCAGTTGGGTAATCAATCCATTTCGAATGTATCCATCATAGGTAGCTTTTCCTAGGGCCTGCCAATCATCCGTCAACCCTAGTTCTTGTATTTTAGGATCAAAGGCATAATATAATCCTACTAGATCGGCCCGACCTTCTTCTATCGTAGAATAATAGTTTTGCAGGGTCTCTTTGGGTTGTCCTACACCTTCATTGAGTTGTCCTGAAGCATGGCCTACGACTTCATGAAGGGCGGTATGCAATTTATCACCCACCTCACCGTAGGCTCTTTCGCCGTCTATCTCTTCCTGATCGAAAGCAAACTCCTCTAACCTACCAGAACTGCCCCCACCATTGTAAGCATCTGTTATATTTCCCAAAGAGACTGATTTGGATCCGTGTTCCTTGCGAATCCAATTATTATTTGGCAGATTCACTCCAATCGGTGAATTTGGAGAGACCGCACCTCCCAATCCGGCCACATGAACTGTTTTGTAGGTAATGCCGACTACATTTTTTTTCTTGTGTTCTTCCAATAATGGAGAATGGTCTTCAAACCATTGCGCATACTGCGAAAGCACCTCCATTTTTTGAGACATGTCAAAGTCTTTGATTTCGACAATACTCTCATAGGATCCTCGATAACCTTTTGGATCATTGTACACTTCAATAAAGCCGTTGATCCAGTCAATATTCCCCTCTGTACTGGTAGCCCAAGCGATGCAATATTGGTCCCAAATATCCAAGCTTCCTGTTTTGTAATATATGATTAACAATTTGAGGGCCTCCTCTTGGTTTTTGTTTTCAGCAACTTGTACCGCTTTATTTAGCCATCCGATGATCTGATCAATGGCCGTTCCGTACATTCCCCCAGAACGCCATATCTTTTCAACCAAGACACCATTTTCGCGTATGAGTTTTGAATTGAGTCCAGCCTCAATAGGCATTCCCTTCGGTCCATTGTAGGCATTTTTGTAGAAATCAATCACTTCCTGATCCGTAATACCAGGTCCATAGAAATTAACGGCAGAAGATAAAATGTTATCTATTCCTCCTTTTTTATTTACTTTTTTGGCATCCAAATCATTAAAAATTACATCAATAATTTCTTGATCGAGTTCTGTATTTGATTTTTTTAATAATTCATCTACAAAATAGGTTTGTGTAAAACTGGGTTTGATTTTATCATTGGAATAATGATGATGAATCCCATTGGAAAACCAAATGCGTTTTAAATAAATTTTAAAAGCAGCAAATGAGTCACTTTTTCGGTCTCCAGCGTATGCTGTGTTGATTTGCTCCAAGGCTTCTCTGATACTCAAATTGTGTCTATAATTTTGATCCCAGATAATATCTCTTCCTGCCAAACCTGCTTGATTGAGATAATAGACCAATTGCTTCTCTTTCAATGTGAGGTTCTCAAATCCCGGAATATCGTATCGAATCAGACGCAAATCTGCAAATTGATCGACCAGGGCCTTTAATTCAGCTGTTTCGCTCTGGGTAGTTTCTTCGTTTGGATTTGAGCAGGCACCTAGGATCAAAGAGATAAGACAGGCATAAATAATTTGGGGCAATTTCATTATTTCTAAATTTTAATTTGAATCAACATACAAGGATACTTTGTTCTAAATTAAAATAAATGATTGTTCCCAAAATTTAATGACTGATATTATGATTTCATAGGACTTATTTTATGAATATTATTGACCCTTGATTAATCATAAGAAGTATCACTCATAAAAAAGCGTATTAGATCGCATTCAATAGTCAAATTTTTTGAATCAGTAGATAAGTCTTTGCCCTGGATTGAGGCTTTTTAATTGTCCCTTTTCCCTATAATAAACTATTCCATTTCCTTCAGGATTTACAATCTGTTGAGGGCCTATTTCAAGGACTTTTAGTGAGGCGTGGTAGTCAGCAAAATCGCCTGCACCGATATACCAAATATCATCTCTATCACCTATTTCTTTACAAAATTTTAGAATATTTTGATTTCTCAACGTATCTCTGAGTTCCCATGAGTGACCCCAAACATAAAAAAGAGAAAGGCTAGGGCTATCCAAAGAAATATATGCTTCCTGATAATCCAATGCCTCACTGTCATGGCAAGTGGGATTCCATAGGTAGTAATCTTTGGGAAGCTCAAAGTTGTATGAGGGTTTGACGGTGCGTGCATTGGTCAAGGGAGTGGTACCGATCACTTCCGCAACATGGTCGTTGGTACTACCAAAAGCATAGGCCATACTGGAAATCTTACGGTCTGATAGGATACTTAAATTCTCAATATCAACATTGATTTCTTCGAGTATTTCTTCATCGGAGAGGCCTACAAGTGCTTTGTGATAGGTTCCGTGTACGGCAATTTCATGATTTTTAAATACATGTACCAAGGTGTCTTTTGATAAATAAGTTCCCACGAATTCATTGGGTTTACCTTGATACCAAATGGCCCTAGTATCAAGTAATCCCGAGTTTAAATGAAAGGTTCCAATGATTCCATAACGATCAAATAATTGAGCCAAGACGATGTCATCATCTAAACCATCGTCATAGCTCATGATCAGCGCCTTATGATTGCCGTCGGGGTACACCCAATCAATTTCTGTACTTTTTTTGGAACAGCCCATCAGTAATAGGCCTAAAATGAAAATCAGGATGGGAATGGGTAAGGCTTTATTCATGTTCGCAGGGAAATGGTTTAGGCATAGTTTAATTTAAAGCACTGATTTGGCTGTAACGGTTAAAACCCCACGCATGGTTAGATAATGCCCTGGGAAGGTGCACAAAAAAGGATAAGCTCCAGGGACCTCCGGTGCGGTAAAATAAATACTTTCAATTTCATGAGGAGCCAAAAGATTGGTATGGGTAATTACCGCATCTATTTCGGGTACGAAGCCCAATGCCGCGCCATCTAAGCCCAATTTTGTAGCTGCAATACCCACCTCATCGGCCTTGTTTTTTGCAACCAACACAAAATTGTGTGGCATGTCATCCGTATTATTGAAAGTTAATTTCACGCTACTCCCAGCGACTACTGTTAGATTCGATTGATCAAATTTTAAGCCTGGTGCGGTGCCAATTTCGAGGGTTATATCGATTGGGTTGAACCCTGTTTCTGGTTGTTCAGTGATCCGTTTCAATGATATTCGTTTTGCCTTTGTACTAGAAGATGGATCCTTTCCAAGGTTTGAGGTTCCAATAGGAATCTCATTAAGCGTATAATAACCAAAATCGTGCAATAAGGGTTGACTCAACTTATTCAATACACCGGATGCTTTAATCTCATAAATATATCCTTTTCTAAATTGGTCAAGCTTCAGCAATACATTCATTCCATCTTCGCTCAAGGAAATTTCAGTAATATTCCTGCGCTCTTTGTTTTGGACATCGCTGCCATAAAAATGATGGTATGAATAAGTGAAATCAGTTATTTGATAGGAAGATAAGCTCTGAGCAGATGCAGCATCAATAGGTTGGGTAAATTCCAATGAAAACCCTTCCGGATGAACCTTGATCGTTTTGATTTCAAAGGGCATTTTACCTGTCCATGACAGTCTTTCCAATGCAAAGCTGGACTGCCCAGTGGAGCCCCACCCGCGACTGGTCTGACCCACATAGACAGCATCGTTTTCGGGATTGTTGATTATCCTCAAAATGCCTGAGGCAAAGCCCTCTCTGAAAGGGAAACAAACGCCTTGGTATACTCCATTTACTTTTTCTTGAAAGACCCGCATGATTTTGCTATGACCTTGATCTCCTACCATCATTTGACCTTCAAAAGGTCCCATTTCTTTTGAAAAAAAGTTAATGTCTGAAGTCGAAATACCCATTAGCGTATGAGGAAACCAAATAGAAGGAGCCTTGACTCCTTTCAATTCATTTTGATATTCATAAAGTGATAAATTTCTAGTATCATCAATGTCATTAACTTTCAAGCTGACGGGAGATCCCTTTTCACTAGACCATCTCAAACCTGCAGGATTACCGGCAAAATCACCTAATTCGAGATGTGTCATTCTACCCGATCCTACCCAATCTCCTTGATTTTCTGTATAAAAAATATCTCCTTGAGCATTGATGCCAAATCCAGCAGGAGACCTCAAACCTGTAGCATAAGGAGTCACTTGGCCATCTTGACTTACTTTAAGCATCCAGCCACGCCATTTTGAGGCACTTTCGCCATATCCTACCCAACCTAAATTGAGTGTAACAAGCATTTGACCATCGGGCAATAAAACAGGTCCAGTAGGAGTATTCATGGTAATTGCCATTCAAATCCCACTTTGTTACCGTTTTATAAATATCTGCTTGATTATCTCCATCCTGATCGATGAGTTGGGTAAGTTCGCCACGTTGGTTAGAATAAAAAGCCCCATCATGGTACAATAAACCCAGTGGTTCATGGAGCCCATGGGCAAATCTGATATATTCAGATTTTGGCTTTTCTGGATTCATGATTAGCCAAATTTCACCTCTACGTGTGCTGACGCCAAGCTGACCTTTATCGTTAAAAGCCAACCCACCCACTTCAAGACTAATTTCTTCTGGAACGTAAATTTGATTGATTTGATAATAATCTGATTCACGCTGTTGAGAATAGGCATTATCATAGTAGAATAGGCTAACGATTAATGTGGCGAGGAATGGAGTTGAAATATTCATATTCAAAGAGTTACAATTTATTTTCTTTCATTACCAAAATATGGAATAAACTATTTTTTTATCTTTTTCTAAAGGATAAATGAGTTCCATGACACCGTCCACCTCACGAAGAATGGGTTGGGATTCACCTATATTTTTAAAATAATAGTAGCCTCCAACAGTGTAAAATTCAGCATTTACCTTCTCGATATGTTCCGCTCTTGCAGCCCGACTATATAAATTACTTTCACCATTAATAGAGAGCGTTCTCTGGAGACCATTGGTCAAAGCGCTAGGTTGATATAGATCTTCAAGGGTTAAGTTTTGATAAGTATAGATGAAAATGGGTCTTTTATTGTCATCTATTTGCCTAGTGGCTCAATAATATCATTATTAATTTTTAATGAGTAGGGACTTGCTTCATTTGTCAATGGGGATGCAATGGCATGCTCATTTAATTCAACTGACATTTCCTGGGGCATTAATAATTGATCGATACCTCTCCCTTCCCACATTTCTGTGACATCGGCAAATCTCCCCTTCCATACTTTTAGGAGACTCCCACGGGTTAGGTCATATGAATAATGAACACCTTGAGGATCACCCACAGAAATGACATGTGTTCTTTTTTCATCTTTATAGTTCACAAAACTTCTGATCATCTCAGGAGTTTTAATAGGATCGATGTGTAAGTCTTTTTTTGTATTATTTGAAGGATATGGATAAAGTCCTTGCAGCGTTCTTAATTCTTGTTTGGGGCCTTCGTATTTTAACCAAAGGCCTTTTCCCCAAGTATTATTAAAGTAGTTGATCTGAAATGCGTGAGCGCCTCTTTTGAGATTAACTAAGCCTTTTTTTGATTCAAAATTATGTTTCCCATCGTTATTAATGATTTGTTTTTGATCAATGAAAAGGGCCGAACCATCATCCGATAAAAGATCAAACAAATAATCTCCTGAGATGGGGACATTCAAGTTACCTGTGAATTTGAATACAACGCCATCTCTTCGTTGAGATAGTTGATTTACATCAATTTTTTTTGTTCGGTCTGTCACTTTAGGGAATAGCGTATCAAAATGAGGAAGGCTAGTTATTGGCATGGGAACTTCGAAATATTGATATTCAATATTATTTGTGCTGAGCGTATCTGTCCCGTACAGTTTATATTTTATATTTCTGAAGGCAACGGGACCGTGGTCACCTTGTAGCATCAATGCTGCCTTGGGCAATTCGAGTTGATCTGAAACGAATGCAGACCTGGTAGGGCCAGTCACTTCTACATTTTCATGTATTAAGACTCCGTTATGGCTTACTTCCTCAAAAAGGGCATGAGCTATTTTGTTACCTAAGGAGTCAAATTTAGGAGCTTTAAACTTGATGTGAAGATGTTGCCACAATCCCGGGGCTTTGCTTACATTCTTTTTGGGAGTATGCCCTTCATAGCCTTTTTGCCCTTCTGGTTTTTGATCATCCCATCGCTCATATATACTGCCACAATCTTGGGAGGTAAGGTTACTCACTCCCCAGCTGTCTAAAAGTTGAATTTCATATCGACTTTGAAAATAGATACCTGAATTAGATCCTTTGGGCATCATAAATTCGAGATCTAATTCAATGTCACCATGATAGAAGGTAGAAAAAATATGGGTCTCGATTTCTCAGTAGTGGGTTGATTTACTAAAATTCCCATACCTTCTTTTACTTCTATATTTAATTCTTGGGTGAAGTCCGAATGAACTTGACTTACTATGCTCCAGTTTTGACCGGTGCTTTGGAGTTCACTCATGTCCGAAAGTTTCAGAGCCTTAAAAGGAAGTGCATTAGGTATGACTGATTCATGGCCTTTCAAATCTTCCACTACCGAAGGCGCACAACCCCAAAGGATGAGTAAAAAAAGGAGGGTGACATTGATTCTAATTTTTTTCATTGGTCTTTTGGGTAATTGAAGTGCTTTTTGAAGCAGGTGTTTTTATATGAGAGAAGATTTGTCAAAAGGGTATTGCTTTTAGAACGAATACTAAGGCAACACCCACTAAGACAATAAGTTTTAATTTACTCTCAATGAGAAAGATTTTCAGTAAGTGCCTTTATTATGTCATAAAGTTAAGAATAATATATTTGAGGCAAGGTTTGAAGATTGTATTTTCTGCCTGATTTCATATTTTCCTATCTTATTTAGAATTAATAAAACAGGAAAAGTGCTCCTTAGATGATTAAAATAATCATCTAAAATTTTTGGAATCTGGTTCAGAAAAGGATCAAAAGGGAATTTATTTTAGATTAAATTTGTGTTAAAAGTACACATTAAGGTTTCTATGAGTCATTATCCAGTTCCTTCAAAAGTTTCTAACCTCTTAATAATTATGAAAAATTTCAAACTAATTTCACTTTTTATTTCCATATTATTTATGACGAGTATCGTGTCATGTGGAGATGAGGAGGATCCGGCCAGCGCTGTGTCTTATTCACTGACCGTTACGGTTGATCCTGCAGTAGGGGGCAGTGTTTCCCAGACATCTGAAACTTTTATATCTGGTACGACCGCTACCTTAACGGCAACGGCCAATACGAATTATACCTTTTCGACTTGGACTGGATCTTCAAATAGTACTTCGAATCCTTTAGAATTAATTATGAATGAAGATAAATCACTGGTTGCCGTTTTTGATTTAACGGACAGCGACCAAGATGGGATAACCGATGATTTAGATGAATGTCCTGATACCGCTGAAGGAACCACAGTGGATGATAAAGGTTGTGAAGAAGAGGTTGCTGAAGTTATTGCAACTGTTTGGACGGGAGACGTGATAAATTTTAGTAAATCAGATGGTGCTGATCCTGCGTTAGCCACCAACCAAGATCGGATTACCAACCAAGTCTGGATTACTCGAGACAATGGAGAGGGAGGACAAATATATAATCGGGTATTAGAAAATGGCTTCAGATAAAGAAACGAGTCCACAGGGAACGGCATGGTCTGAAGGGGACCTTGATGATTATGCTTCTTTAACTTATGTGCCCTTTCGAACAGCAACAGGCAAGCCCAAAGACGCCGTCGGTAAGACTTATGTAGTACATCTTACTGAGGATAACATTTATTTATCAGTGAAGCTAACTTCTTGGTCTGGAGGTAAGGCGGGAGGGTTTAGTTACGAAAGGAGTACAGAGTAAGTTTTCATAAAATGCGTCCGTAAGAGGATAAAAAAAGCACCCTTTAAATTTTTAAAAGGGTGCTTTTTTTATATGATAAAGATTGTTTTTGATGACGGCACTGACGAACTCAATTCAGGTAAAAATCTCCATAATTCAGAATAATTACCCTACATTTCTAAACTTTTGCTGAAGGCAACATTATCTGCATTGTAATTTCCATTGAACATTTCATTGTATTTTTTCACCACTTTAGGCCACGATTCAGACTCATTGTCTAGTCCAGTATAGTCCTTGTGCGCATACGTTACCAAAACTCTTCCTGGGATACCCCCTATGGAAGAGCTCCACACGAAGAGAGATTTCATCACCTAACTCGGCAGCTGCTTTGGCAACATTTTTTCTATATCGCCAAAAATTTTCACCCTCTCCGGGCTTGATTTTATAAAAAAGTACCTTCCAAACTTTTTTTTCACCGGGCTTCGCGATATTGTGAGATGCATTCGCTGCATACTGCAAAAACTCTGTCCCTGATGAATTGGTTATTTTTGGACTTACATTTTTCCACCACCACTCATTTCCTTTTTTGGGATAGGCTTCTATTTGACCAAAGCTGTCAGCATACAAGAATCTGACTAATTGACCATTTTTTTCACCAGCAGCGACTTGGAATGTATAAATTTTTTCACCTTCTAAGGTGTTGTTAAATTTTTTGGTTTTTTCACCAATCAAAGATTTAACCTCATTGGCGTCCGCAGTATTAAAATCAAGATACATGATACGGCCTACTTGAGCGAAAACTATTGAAAAAGCCAAGCTCAAAAACAGGAAAGTATTGATTATTCTTTTCATTTCTTTTTATTTTAGTTGAATTTATTTAGAAATAATAGTTGGTTGTCATTTTTAAATACATTATTTCTTTTTCATTGAAAGCTCAAAGAAAGGTGCTGTTTTGAGCTAAAAAGCGTCAGTCATAATAAAGAGAAATACAGAAAGAATACGCATTATGAACTCGCTTTTTCTTTCTGCATCCAAATTGAAAATTTAGATCTTCATTAAGACCAAACTAATTTATTGTGTAGACAATGCTGGCATGAAGGCCGCATTGTAATTTCCCCTTGACCATTCTAATAATGACTCATTGTATAGTTGATAATCATTTTCCCAAGAACCATCCCCGAATATTTCATCATAGGTCTCTTGGACACTTTCACCCTTAGAGGCACCTTCTGGTAACCTGATGTCATTGTAGGTGGTAACGATTCGCACCGTATTAGCATTCCCTCCAGAATCGAGATAAAAAACAGCCCAGTCTGATTTCTGGGCGTACCTTGGCTAAAACCTGCTTGTACCTTCCCAAGTACCGCCAAAAATGATCCTGATTGCCATTTTTCATTACCCTAGTCAAGCTTCTCATGTATCGTTGAGGCTCTGGTTTTTCAAAGTTTAAGCTCAACTCTTTTATACGTCCAAAAACATAGGGTCCTTCGCCATTTTGGACATACTTGTCTACATTGTCCATCCAAAATTTATTTTGAGCTGAGTTGTCCATTAAAAACCAGTCGATGGATCTTCTTGGCATAATCCGCTCATATCGACCATTCTCAGCATCTGCTCCACTCGTTAGTTTAGCCGTATATGCAGACATTTCTTGGGTATTATTGTACAATTTGGTTTTTTCTGCAATCGCTTGTTCGAATTTTGAGGTCATCCCTTTCTTGGGGGTATATTCATAAGTGATCCAATATTCGGCATCAGGGCTTGATTGAGAAAACCCAAAATAACTCGAGAAAATTAGGGTAATGATTAGTAGAAAATTTTTCATTTGATTGTTTTGTTTAAATTTGATTATTCGGTTTAAACATTGAATTTAAGATAACCAAATTTTTTAATATATGGGGGAATCAAACCTTGTATTAAGGCCTCAAAAATAAGCAGCATTTTGTGGGCTAACACGTTACTAGCCAAAAAACGAAATAAGGGGCTATTAAATAGGTTTCATTGTAGGGATTCGAGCGGTTCCCTACTGGGCTGAAAACAGGAGGGTAACAGGCGGTCCAACTGAATGCGATCAGGCATAGCTGCTGCTCCCCTAATTAAAAAGGGCTTTCAGACGGATTGAGCATTGAGGATAAAGTCTCATTGAAAAAGGGAATGGGGAAACAGATTTATTGGAGAGGCTAGTTTAGATTCTTTCCATCCGTGCTTTCCCACCGGGACGGCGTCGGGAACGTTTTTTCTAGATACTTGCTTACTTCAGGACAGGGTTGCTTATTTTTATTTCGGAGGTCGGCCACACAGATAAACGAAAAATCAACGGCCAAAAAGATTCTCAATTTATTAATGATACGGGAAAAATAATCAGATTGAATGAGGATTAAAGTTTTCTTCTCTTTCACAAAGTTCAACATTTTATGATGTGAGAAGTAATAGCAGTAGGCGTCTAGAAAGCAAAAGGTATCTTCCGATCGAAACAAGGTATTTCGGAGCATACCGATGGCCTCCGGATGAAGGCCAATGAATCTTTTAATATAAGTTTTATTCAAAATCCTGGGGCTATGCCCAATAGGTGGAGGCATTTTTTTTGTGAGACCTAACTGTTGAAAGGTATTTTCTCTTGCCTTAGAAACTTGACCATCTAGATTAAAAGGGTTAATTAAATAGGAATTACTGCTAATGAATCTCAATAATTTATCAGATTCTTGGTACCAAATGGGTTTCCCAGTAGCATCGAATAAGTTTTTCAGTGATAGGGGAGCTGTTAAAAGCATGTCATCGTTGAAATACAAGAAGTCTTCCGTTAAACCTGGGATTTCGTGCAGCACCGATTCAAATGTGCAGGAACAAAAAGAAATACCCTTTAAAAGTTCGTTTGCATTGATGATAACAAGATCGGCTCTACTTTGATCTATAAAGTCCGGAATAGAACCATGATTGGTAACTAAATATATTTTATGGATGTATAAAGAAAAATAGAGATTTAAACTTCTTAAGGAATATTTTAATTCATTTAAGCTGGAGTCAAAACGTGCTGTATTATTGGCAGCACTCTTTTTTTTGATGTGTTGGTCTTTTTCCTTTTGCCATGCTTTATTCTCATGGTCAACCCAAGTATAAACGACATCTATTTTTTTGGGCATAAGGGTTGCTTCTTCTTTTATGATTTTATCTACGACAAATGTCTATCAAAAAAATGAATTTTGGTTGACCTTTCTTAGAAGCGATTAACCAACCCAGATAATTTATCTTTCCTTTCCACAAGGAGGGTAGATAATAAATTAAATACAATTGAAAATCGAATTATTTACTTCCCTGAAATTATTTTTATCTCAAACCATTGAGGTCATATTTCGAAACAAAATCCCAGATGAGCTGACTGGTATTTGCTTCCTCATAGGAAATATCAAACCAAACATGATCCCCTCCGATGACTTTATAATGTTCCACTGAAGTACCGCTGTCTCCATCATGATATGCATAATATTCTATTAGGGTACCATTGTCAGTGATGCTATTGGTTAAAGGATCTTTACTCGTATGGTTGAAGGAAGTCCAATGATTCAACATATCTTCTACCGATGCATAATATTCACTAATACCATCATAAGGACGGATGAAATCTGAAGTCCCATGAAATTCAATAATTGCGGTTGGGTGTAGTGGATCGCAGTTATCTATTGTTTCTTGGTACATCAAGCCAGAAACAGCACCTATTGCAGCTATTTTATCACTATTGTAGCAAGCAAGTGCAAATGCAAAGTCAGCACCATTTGAAAAACCACAGGCATAGATACGTGAACTGTCAATATTGTAATTGACAGTTAATTTATTGATTAGGGCATTGGTGAATTCAAAATCTTTTGCACTGCTTTTATTAGTTGAAGTTACCAATGCATTATTCCAGTGAGAAGTACCCTCCAATAGCGAACCTTGCGGATAAACGAGTATGAAATTTTCTAAATCAGCTACCGCCGTCATGTCTGTGTAACTTAGATGTCCGCTTGCACTTCCTCCATTTCCATGGAAATTAAGCATCAGAGGGACTGCAGAGGAACTATCATAGGCCTCAGGCACATACAATACATATTCTCTGATGAGGCCATCATGGATGATCGTATCTGCATTTGTATTTGTAAAATCTGCTGACGTTTTATCTGAACCTTCGTCCTTTGTAGCCGTCTTATCACTATCGTCATCACTACAATGGATAAATGAGAAGAGTGAACAATTTAGACTTAATAAAAGAAAGTATTTCATGGGCCTGTCAAGATATATTTTTTTCATTTTTTATAATAATTAAAATTAAACATTATATTGAACAACCGCTTTGGACAGGGAATACCCTACCTTAATGATTAAAAAAAGTTAATTTTTTAATCATTAAATAACCCTTAAAAGGTAGGTAAGAGTACCCTTTTTTAGTTTAAATATTAAGTTGAAGATTTCTTGCCTATCTCAAGAATTTTGAAGTACTTGGTGTCAAAATTAAAAAAATAAATTAACTCTCTTCGTTGTGAGCAATAAAAAAGTGTGAGGCATAAGGAATTTTATAGATCATCGTTATTCTCAGATGATTTAAGTTACTTTTTAAGTCTTCTTTACTATGAGAATAAGCCTTCTTAGAAGCGTCAGGACCTACTCATGTTGCCTGGTACCTTGAGTGAAAATCCCCTACTATCTAAAGGATTTGGAAGGGTCTGAATTTTGTGAAGAAGATCTTGAAAATCAAGAGATGATGATACAATAAAGCGTAGTTGTAGAGAACCATAGAGGCTCAAAATCATACGCCCTCAATCAAAAGAAATTCTCCTTCGCTTGTAGACTGACGAAGCGGGCTGATTTTTTGATAAGCTTCGCTTTTAAACCAATTGTTCATATGTTCCACACTTGGAAATTCTAGCACGACATTGACATTGCTTCGCTTGCCCTCTTCATAATGAATGGTACCACCGCGAACTAAGAACTTGCCCTCAAAAGGGGGGAGGGTAGCATCAACTTTAGCCGCATAATCTGTGGTGAATGCCCGATTTTTAACCGTTAAACTACCCAATACATAAGCTTTTGCCATTTTTATTTTTTGATGTGAAAATACCGTAAAATTAGAAAAATTTTCAAACTCATATTATTTATCTCTGAAATATAATTAGTTCAAGTCTGTATTTATAAAGAGGAAACTTGAGTATCTACTAACTGGGACTAATTCAAACAGGTGCCTTCAGTCCAGGAAACTACAATACCCTCAGCAAAACAGGAATTGCTGTAAGTGACGTCATTGCAACCACATACGGGGTGATAAATTTCAATGCAAACTTCATTTGGATCTGGGGGATCGATTAAACAAATATTTTGAATTACTTCTTGATCTGCATCGCTACAAGAGGCGAGCGAGAAGAGGATACCTAAGATGAGGTAGTATTTGATGGATTTCATAATTATTGGCGTAATTTTAGAGGTAATTTGTAATAAAAAAACGACCTACAGATGGTGTAAGTCGTTGATTTTCAATGTGGAGAAGATCGGGCTCGAACCGACGACCTCTTGACTGCCAGTCAAGCGCTCTAGCCAACTGAGCTACATCCCCATCTTTTCAAGTGGCTAAAATACATTAAGTTTTTTATTTGATGACCCTTCGAAAGTATTTCGTGTGTTTTTTGTAGTAATCATTGTAAGTATCTTCAACTACACCTCTGCTCGAAGAAGCATGAACAAATTTGATTATGCCTTTTTCGGCATAGGTGACCATACCTGTATGCCACCATTTTTCTCGTTTTTGTTTGAATTTGAAATAAACAATATCTCCTGGCCTTACGCCACTTTCTGCTTTTTTATTACCTACCTTAGCTTGCTCTTGGGCCGTTCTAGGTAGTTTAATTCCAATTTTGGCATAAGATTGTTGAATGAGGCTAGAGCAATCAATGCCATTTCTGGAGTTGCCGCCATATAGATAAGGGGTCCCTATAAAAGATTTGGCATGACTTGTAGCCAGGGTTATTTTCTTTTGTTTTTTTCTACTTTGCCCTAGTACCTCATGACCCGATAATACGGCTATCACGAATGTCAAAAAAAAAATGATGATAAGCGTATTTCGATTCATTGTAAAATAAAAAAAATCTATTTTTCCAAGATACAAAATAAATCCAAATTGTCTTCCGCTTGTGGTGCCAGTAAATAATCGTCATGATGTATGGACGTTACCAAACGGTCCTCTGCGGCTTTGAGTTTATTCCGATTCATACGATTGAGTAAATCATAGGGTACTCTCAGGAAAGCAGCGGGTAATCGGTGTTGGAGATCAAGAAAATCAAATCGCATAATACGGTCTACGGATATCTTGTTGCGCCTGTAATATTCCATTACTTTTTCATTTCCTTTGATCCCTTTCATTTCTACGTTTCGGAAATGTTTTAAACAAAGACTGCTCAATTCTGTGGCAGTATACTCTCTAGTATGCCAAGGGTTTCGACTTAAAGTCATTTTTCTGTTAGGAGTGGTGAGGATCGCACATCCATCAGGTTTTAATATTCGATGAATTTCTTTGATGAAGAGGGCATCATCTTCAAGGTGTTCAATGACTTGAAAACTCACAATGCTATCAAAACTATTGTCAGGAAAGGGTATGGGAGGAAAAAGGCTGCTCTCAAAACGAAAGGACGGATATTTTAACTTAAGTTTTTCAATGATAGACCCAATTTTGTCTATGGCCGTATAATGATCGATCCCGCCATCTAGTTCAGAAATCCCACGACCTTCGCCGCATCCCAATTCCAGCAGATTTCCTTTGACATATGTTTTACCGAGCAAGTATGCCTTCAGGAGTCTTTGGTGTATCGGGTTGTCTGACGGTATTTTGTCTGAAGTAATCTCTGTGGTAAAAACACTCATAAAATATTTTATAACAAACTAAAAAAGGGAAACTAATGCTTTATTAAAAACTTAAGGATTTCTTGGTACTTTCTATACCGATGCCCAAAATTTATATTAAATTCAAAATTATTAAGAATATTGATGAAAAGCACCTTCATTTTACTTTGTTTCCTTCTTTTTTTAAGCTCAGTATCAGGGATTGATCTATCTAAATTAAATACTGCTTATTGGTATGATCCTGCTGCCCCTTTGACGATCAGATCTCGTGTAGCACAGAGATCTGATACTCTCCATGTTTTTCTATCCCTAACATACAATCCTTCGGATACCATAAATACGAGATTATTATTGCAGACCAATTATTTTGACGACACCGATCGATTATTACAAGCATATGAAATGGATACTTTAGAGGGTACTGCAGATCAGATACTGCTAAAGCTTACCTTCAAGGAAGTGTCTGAACAATTGCTAGTTCTCGAATTTGAGCTTGCTGGGGCTTATTATTATTATCCGATAAACCTTAAAAGGGGAAGATTGAATCATCCTCAATTTTATCCATTACAGATGAATGGGATACCCCTTATTTCATCTTTTTTAACCTCATCTTCACTGAAATTTAATAGAGACTATGCTCAGGATACGCTTTATTTTTTCCAGTATAAAGCTGATTTTCAACCTGCAGATCCGCCCACAGGCATCGCGCAGTCTGTGGCTTCGAGGTTATTGATGGATTCTGTTTTTATCAGTACCCAGGAGGTATCATTGCTGCAAAATCATTTTTATTTCATACAATCAGATACGTTGTCCTTGGAAGGATTAACCTTATTTATGGGTCCAAAGCATTATCCTTATATGAAATTAATGGATGAACTTATTCCGCCTTTGACATATTTCACCTCACGTTCAGAATTAGATGAAATAAGGAATGCCAAAGACCCTAAAATAGCCTTTGAAAATTTTTGGCTGAATATTCATATATCTCCTGAAGCGGCGGGAGCTGCCATTAGGAGTTATTACCGGGCCATCAAAAAGGCGAATGAATTATTTACTAGTTACAAAGAAGGGTGGAAGACAGATAGGGGCATGGTTTATGTTATATTTGGAAATCCGGATAGGGTCTTTAGAGATAATAAAAAAGAAATTTGGCTTTATGGAGATATTCGATTTGAATTTAAAATAATATCTAATCTCTTTGCACCCAAGATGTACGTCCTACTTAGAGATAAAGGATATGAAAAAATATGGATAAAAAAGATTACCGATTTACGCAGCGCCCTGTAAATAAACGGATCAAAGATGCTTCAATGATTTATGGCATTCGGGCCATCATAGAGGCGATTACATCGGGCCATGATTTAGAGAAAATTTTTATTCAAAAAGGCTTAAAAGGAGATCTCATAGATGAGCTGATGGAGCTCGTAAAAAAGACTTCTGCGCCTGTGTCGACGGTACCTATAGAAAAGCTCAATGGCCTTACTCAAAAGAACCATCAAGGAACGATTGCCTTTATCTCTCCTGTAAAATACCATGACCTGTCTAATTTATTAGCCACTACTTATGAAGAGGGGAAGGTGCCTTTGTTCTTGGTACTAGACCGGATTACCGATGTTAGAAATTTTGGTGCCATAGCGCGATCGGCCGAAGCCATGGGCGTCAATGGAATTTTAATCCCTACCAAAAATGCAGCCCAAATAAATGCAGATTCTATTAAAACTTCAGCGGGAGCTTTGACTCAAATTCCGGTCGCTAGAATGATAAATTTGACGGAAGGGATCACCTATTTGCAATCAGCAGGCTGCAAAGTAATGGCCTGTACGGAAAAGGGAACTCAAGAGATAAGTAAGATAGATCTCAGGGATCCTGTGGCTTTGGTTTTTGGATCTGAGGAAGATGGGATTGATGGGGCTATTTTAAAGTTTATTGATCATCATATCACCATACCCATGCGTGGGAAAATGTCGTCCTTAAATGTATCAGTAGCCACTTCAATATGCCTTTATGAGGCAAATAGGCAAAGGTATTAAATGAAATCATCTCCTTTCGTGGCTTTTACTTCATTGACAAAAGACTTGAATTTGGCGGCGTCGTCTTTTTTGCAAATGAGCAGGACATCATCAAAGTCAGCTACTAAATAACCTTCTAGGTCACTGATGACCAACAGCTTTTCTTTTTTACTTTTGATGTAATTGGACCGCGAGTTATAGAGCAAGGCGGTTTGCTCAATGGCATTGTCATCAGCATCTTTTTCTACTAACTCGTGCAATGCATCCCAAGAACCCACATCAGACCAACCAAAATCTCCTAAGAAGGTAAAGACATTATCAGCTTTTTCCATAATGGCATAATCAATTGATATGGATTTGCATTGTGAGTAGGCGGTTTCAATATATGAGGCTTCTTCATCAGTGCCATAAGATGAGTGGCCAGCCGCAAATAAGTCCGCCAATTCAGGTTGATATTTATTAAAGGCCTCAATTATGGCAGCAATAGACCAAACAAAAATGCCGGCATTCCACACAAACTCACCGGTCTCAATGAATTTTTTGGCCAGTTCAATATCTGGTTTTTCAGTAAAGGTCTTTACTTTTTTATCAGCGGTACTTGAGGGAGAATATTGTATGTAGCCATAACCTATTTCTGGTCGATGGGGCTCGATACCAATGGTCAAAAGTTTTGTATTATTGGCGGCACAGTCCACTGCATTTTTAATCACTTCAATGAAGGCTTCGGGCTTAAAGATGGCGTGATCTGAGGGAGTGATGACTAAAATAGCATTCGGATCTTTTTTTCGAATCTTATAAGCCGCATAAGCGATACAAGGAGCAGTATTTCGCTTGCTGGGTTCCAATAATATTTGATCTGAGAGTAAGTCAGGTATTTGTACGGAGATAAGCTCCCGATACATAACATTGGAAACAATCCAAATTTGATCTTTGGGGACATGCCCAATAAAGCGATCATACGTCATTTGCAGTAAAGACTTACCCGTATTCAACACATCCAAAAATTGCTTGGGATTTTTATTACGACTGTAGGGCCAAAAGCGAGTCCCTGTCCCCCCAGCCATGATCACAATATTTATTTTTTTATCCATGTTGATTATTCTTTTCGATCAGTTCTCTTTTCACTAAATTTGAGTAGTGCTTACAGAATGATCGGAGTATTGCCTTAAATCTTAAATTGATACTTCTCGTTTATTTGAGAAAAAGCTTTTGAGTGCAAATTAAGCATTCTAATACTTTTTTTTTGCAATGCAACCAGCCAAAGGTAAAAAGATGATAAAAACAGCAAATACGTCAATTTTAAAAACTGATTTAAGAAAGATTTTTGGATATGACGAATTTAGAGGTGACCAAGAAAAAATCATTCATAATATTTTAGCACGTAAAAACACTTTTGTGATCATGCCTACGGGTGCGGGCAAGTCTTTGTGTTATCAATTACCTGCCATTATAAGTGAGGGGACGACCATTGTAATATCTCCTTTGATAGCCTTGATGAAAAATCAGGTAGATCAAATGATGGCCTTAGGGATCAATGCTAAGTTTTTAAACTCAACACTGACCAAGTCAGAAATAAAAAAAGTAAAACAAGAGGTGGTCTCTGGAGAAGTGAAATTGCTCTATGTGGCGCCTGAATCTTTGATAAAACAAGATAATATTGATTTTTTAAACGAGGCCGATATTGCGTTTGTGGCCATTGATGAGGTACATTGTATTTCTGAATGGGGACATGACTTTAGACCTGAGTACAGGAGAATTCGTGCCATTGTCTCTCAGATAGGCGAAATGCCTATTATGGCACTTACTGCAACGGCTACGCCTAAGGTTCAATTGGACGTGATGAAAAACTTGAATATGGAAGGGGCAAACCTTTTCAAGTCCTCTTTCAATAGGCCCAATCTTCAATATGAGGTAAAGCCTAAGCAACAAGCGAAAAAGATACTGATCAAGTTTGTTAAGGAACAGAATGGTAAGTCTGGAATCATCTATTGTTTGAGTAGAAAAAAAGTTCAAGAGATTGCTGAATTATTAAAAGTAAATGGGGTCAATGCCGCTCCGTATCATGCGGGTATGGAAAGTCATCAGCGCATTGCAAATCAAGACGGCTTCCTGAATGAAGAAATAGATGTAATCGTAGCTACCATTGCTTTTGGAATGGGTATAGATAAGCCAGATGTTCGTTTTGTCATTCATTATGATGCACCTAAGTCCATTGAAGGATATTATCAGGAAACAGGAAGAGCGGGTAGAGATGGTCTTGAAGGGTTATGCCTGATGTTGTACAGTTACAATGATGTTCTTAAGCTCGAAAAGTTCAATAAAGATAAACCGGTCACCGAACGTGAAAATTCAAAGTTATTATTAGAGGAGATTGCCTATTATGCCGAGTCATCGGTATGTAGAAGAACGCAGCTACTGCATTATTTTGGAGAAGAATATGATCAAGACAATTGTGGAATGTGTGACAATTGCCAACATCCAAAAGAGCAGTTTGAAGGAGCAGAATATTTAAAAACCATCATAAATGCCGTCCTAAATACCCATGAGCGTTTTGAAATTAACCATATTGTTAACTTTGTCTTGGGAAAAAATAATCAGCACATCAAGAGTTATGGTCATGATCAATTGCCAGGATTTGGAACGGGGGCCGAAGAACAGGATTTTTTCTGGAAAGCGGTATTACGACAGGCTTTATTCAATGAATTATTAATAAAAGATATTGATACACCAGGTATATTCAAGGTGACATTAAAAGGTAAAGAGTATCTTAAAAAAAGTTATTCTATTAAATTGTCCAGAGATCATGAATATCAGACGGGTGGAGAAGAGGAGGAAATTGAAAAATCAAAACCCAGTCTCCAATCTTATGATACTACTTTGTTCAACCTATTAAAGGGGTTACGAAAAACTGTGGCCAAACAAAAATCATTACCACCTTATGTCATTTTTCAGGAGCCTGCTTTAGAAGAAATGGCGACTTTTTATCCTTCGACTATGGAGAATTTAAGGATGATCATCGGTGTGGGAGAGAGTAAGGCTCGAAAATTTGGGAAGCCTTTTTTAGATTTGATTAATCAATATGTGAGTGATAATGACATCATGACGGCTTCGGATGTTTTGATAAAATCTTCAGGGGCTAAGTCAAGAAATAAGATCAGTATCATTAATCAAATTGATAAAAAATATGATTTAGAAGATATTGCATCCAGCTTGGGGATTACCTATGAATCACTTATTACGGAAATTGAGAATATTTGTGAGTCAGGAACCAGATTGAATCTCAACTATTATCTAGACCAACTTTTGGACGATGAGCGTCAAGATGACATCATTGATTATTTTTTGGTTTCAGAGTCTGGGGAGCTGAGTGAAGCCATTATTGATTTAGAGGAGGAGTATTCTGAAGATGAGGTCCGTTTGATGCGAATAAAATTTATGTCTGAAAATGCGCATTGATTGGAGATTTAAGCACCATAAAAGATTACAAATAAGTTAAGCATGAAAATACTGATATTAGGCTCAGGAGGTAGAGAGCACGCCTTGGCATGGAAAATAAGTCAAAGTGACTTGTGTGAGTCACTTTTTGTGGCACCGGGCAACGGAGGAACTGCGGAAATAGCAACGAACTTATCATTACAGTTAAACGATAAATCAGAGATTTTAGATACGGTCGTGCGTTTGGGCATAGACCTATTGGTGATTGGACCAGAAGACCCTTTGGTAAATGGTGTGGTAGACTTTTTAAAAAAGGAGCCTAAATTAAAAGATTTGTTAATTGTTGGACCGAGTGCTCGAGGGGCATTACTTGAGGGGAGTAAAGATTTTGCCAAACAGTTCATGTTGAAGTATGGGATTCCTACTGCAGCAGCAGAAATATTCACCAAGGCGGACCTAGAGGCTGGTAAGCGTTTTTTAGCAGGACTCACTCCCCCTTATGTACTTAAAGCAGATGGTTTGGCAGGCGGAAAGGGTGTTATCATCACCAAGGATTTGCAGGAAGCTGAAGAAAGTTTAGAAAAACTGCTAGCAGGTCAGTTTGGAGCGGCGAGTGAAAATGTTTTGATAGAAGAATTTTTGGATGGTATTGAGTTGTCTGTCTTTGTTTTAACGGATGGAGAGGCTTATGTCATCCTACCTGAGGCGAAGGATTATAAAAGAATCGGAGAAGCGGATACAGGTCCGAATACAGGAGGTATGGGGGCCGTATCACCGGTTTCTTTTGCAGATGCCCATTTCATGAAAAAAGTTGAAGATAAAATCATTGTACCGACCATCAAAGGAATTAAATCTGAAGGATTTGATTACCATGGTTTTGTGTTTTTTGGTTTAATCAAGGTGGGAGAAGAACCCATGGTCATCGAATATAATGTCAGGATGGGTGATCCCGAAACTGAAGTAGTTATGCCAAGGATTAAATCAGATATTGTACCGGTATTGGTGGCAACTGCTAGAGGGGAGCTATCGAATGTTACTGTGACCTTTGAGAAAAATGTAGCCGCTACGATTGTATTGGTCTCAGCAGGTTATCCAGGGTCCTATGAAACGGGTGAAAGGATCAAAATAGCTTCTATCAAGGATGAAAATATCATACCATTTCATGCAGGGACTGTTCAAGATGACCATGGTTTACTCACTCAAGGGGGGCGTGTATTGGCCATTACTGGATTGGGAAACCACTTAACGGAAGCCTTAGTGAAGAGTTACAAGGGTGTTGAGTCTATAAATTGGAAGGGTATGAATTATCGAAAAGACATAGGGTTTGATTTAGCCCAGTAAAACAAAATAGAATAAGGTTTATCTTTGATTTAAGAAAATAATTTTTAAATGGACTAAATACTGAATAGCCATTTAAAATTTCTTTGGAGGATTTGAAATTAAAAAAATAGATGAGAGTTTTTTGTTTAGGTGTATTATTTTTCCTGCTGGGGTGTGATCAGAATCGCATTTTTGAAAAGCAGATTAATTTAAAGGGATTTTGGCCTCAAAAATCGGCTCAGTTATTTGAGTTTGATATTATAGATTTGGGAACGCCGTATCAGATCACAGGAATGGTACGAAATAAAAATACCTACGCCTTTAATAATTTGTATATTAAGTATGAGCTATTTCATGAGGACAGTCTTATCAAAACAGATTTGGCTGAGGTTATTTTGTTTGAACCCAAAACAGGGAAGCCTTTGGGCACGGGGATGGGGAGTACTTTTGATCGTGATTTTGGTCTCATCGAATCATATTCTTTTAACAGCTTCTGGACATTATAAGATGAGGCTGACCCAATTCATGCGAATAGATACGCTTCAGGATATTGATCAAATTGGTTTACGAGTGGCGACCATTATTCAGCCATAATTCGAGAAATAAATTGTTTGATTTTTTCTTGAATATCTGTTGGAGATTTCCAAAACTCACGGCTATGAAATGAGATATTGGGCCAATTTCTCTGGTTCAATAATTGGGGATTGTAAATGAAGGATTCTTTGGATGATTTAGAATTAAAATATCGCTCGTCATCGGTATTAATGATTCCTATGGCATGTCCCTTATTCTTCAATATTAAATCGGAAAACGGATAATTATGAGCCACGCCGACATCAAGTTTTAATTGATTGATACACGTAGCTAATTGATTTTTTAAGTACCAATTTTGGTTAAAAAGTAATGGTTTTTCCTCAGCAGGGCTCCATTTTTTTGTACTGACATCTAAGGCGAATTTCAGGTAAGATTGAAGTAATTTTGGACCTTTATTTTTAGATTTTGAGGTATTTAACTGATCCGGATGGATACTTGTCACTAAAATTATTTTCTCTTTGGCCCTTGTAATGGCAACGTTCAAGCGATTTTCACCTCCCACGTCATTTAAAGATCCAAATTTCATTTGCAGTAAACCTGTTTGATCGGGAGCATAGGCTACGCTAAATATGATAATATCTCTTTCATCCCCTTGAATATTCTCTATGTTTTTTATGAAAACATCCCGATAAGATAGATCACCCATTCGGCTTTCAAGTAGTTCTTGTATGAGTTCTTTTTGTGGGCTGTTGAAGGTAATGATTCCAATATTTTTTTCGGGCTCATTACGTCTCAATTGTGCAGTCATCTCAACCACTTTTTCCGCTTCGATCAAATTTGTATTTTTATCCCAGATACCCTTTACTTGAAGATAGGTGATGGGTGCTTTGCCTGAATTAATGGAAGAAATATCCGGTAACATTTGTAATTTATTGTTATAAAAATGAATGTTTGAGAATTCAATTAATTCTAGGTGCCGACTTCTGTAATGTCCTTGTAAATAATATTTAGGAAGATATCGTTGAGCTAGATCAAGGAGTGCATCGACTTCCAGGTCAGGATGATCCATCTCTTTATTGGTCCATTTGGCCTTATATAAATCCAACGGTTTTAATTGCTGTGAATCACCAGCGATTACAATTTGTTTGGCACGATAAATAGTCGGAATACCTCTTTCAGCAAAACACTGTGAGGCTTCATCAAAAATAACTAAGTCAAAGCATTGTGTCATGGGAAAGATGGCTGAAGCAGATTCTGGGGAAGTCATCCAACAAGGGATTAATTTAAAAACTTCTTCTTGGTACTCTGAAATAATTTTTCGTAAAGGCCAAATCCGTTTCTTCTTTTTTACCTCATGCTTAAGATCTCTATAAGAAACCAGATTCTTTAACCTATTAAATTCCAAATCTTGATAGGTACGCTCTCTGGATTTCAAGAGAGTCATTTCTTGGCTGAGGTCATTTTTACTTTCAATTGATGTGGTCAATAATTTCAAATTTTCTTGAAATTTCATCGAGGAGACAGCTCTTAAAATTGGATATTTGGTTTCTATTTTTTCAATCCAAGCGATGGCAAGACTGTTATTGAAACAGGACATCATTTTTTCTAATCCACCTTCAATATCTATTAATTGAAGGGCAATTTCTTGCTGTTCAGGGTTAAAATGGGCAAACGTTGAATGATAGTCTACCAGATTTTCGAATTCACGATCGAGCTCATCTAAAATTTCCTTTTTGGTTACGTTTTTAGATAAAAACTCATTGAGTTGCTTAGAAGAAAGGTATTTTTTCCAACCTCTCATTTGTTCAGGAATTTCCGTGAGGAAAGTCACCAATTTTTTGAGCGTAAAAATATGTGCGTTGCGATCATTTTTTTTAAAGTTGATCAAAGTATCTAGGCCTCGAAGTTCTTTATGCTGTAGGTAGGTGTTTAAGGCATTTCGCTGATAGAAAAACCAATTTTGAACGGCAATTTTATCAATTTTATCAGGATAGTTGATGAGCCATTTTTTTTGATTTAATTGAGACAAATTATGCTCATAGTTGAGTCGATTATCAATTTTTTTAAGTAGTTGTTCAAAGCCCATTTTATTATGAGTGAGTCCATTGGTTTTCAATACGCGAGTGATCAATACTTTGTCATGAGAAAATAACCTCCATTTAATCATTTCCATAAAGTTATTTCTCGAATCGATCGCATGTTGAAGGGCTTCTTGAAAACGACCCAAGTCTTCGGATTTTAATGTCATTTCTAGGCCTGTGCCCGCAAAGCAGACGAGGATATTTTTTTCTATATTTGCTAACCAATCATAATTTTCATCGGGTATTTGATGAAGAATTTTTCTGAAATATTGGTGGGTAGTGGCATGGTCAATATTTGAAATAAATTTTTTCAGAACGGGTATTTTATCGAGATAAAAAACCATTGAGTCGTAATCAGGAGCGTTTGAAAAAACAGTTTGACATTTTTCAGTGAAATTGTCAAACGTCAACTGAGCCTCGGCGATGACGTTTTGAATGTTTTTTAAATCTGAAATATTCAAATTCGAAAACGAGCTCCCCCAGATCCAAAAATAATTTTGTTGTTTGTATTTAAAGGAATATGTCAGATAGCGCTTGAGTCTATGCTCAAATTCATCTACTTCTGGCCATTTAAAATGGCTTAATGAAGTTTGTATGGGAAGGAATAAATGTTGTGGATTACTGCTTAAATACAGTTCTTTGATCGATTTACCACATTCACGGTCATCGAACAAGGCCATTTTAAACTCATTGAGCTCTTCGGTAATTTGATGGATTTGACGGCTGGATTGTTGGAAATCTCTCTCTAAAAGAATACCGTCTAATCCGTTGTTTTTGTGTTGATATTCATCTAGACGATTCATTTGGTTTTGTAACTTATAGAAGATGTCTTTGCGGTCACTTTTAAAGTCATGAACGAGCCCGCAAAAATCATGTAGATCTTTGTTACTCAATCGTTCATAGACCACATCTAGGGCTACTTTTTTTTGACAAACAAGCAAGACATTTTTCCCTCTGGCCACGTAATCGCAGATAAGATTTGAAATCAATTGAGATTTCCCAGATCCTGGTGGTCCCTGGAGGCAAATGGAATTACCTTTTTTGACATGGTTTAGAGCTTCTTCCTGATAGGCATCCAATTCAAAAGGCATAAAGCTGTTTTCTTCTCGTGCCCTATCTGTGATTTTAGTATGGGTTTCATCTTCAGGGTTTTCTTTGATTTTCTTATTGAAGTATTCCTCTAAATCATCAATAGTTTGGTTTTCCAATAGAGACTGGTAATCGGGGACTAGAAATGAGCCTGATTGTGGAAAAATGCCAATGACTGCCTCTGGATAGAGTTGTAGGATGCCTGTTTTTTCAGTCTTTCTTAATATCTCCTTGGTGCTATTTTTGAAATGAGTGAGCTTATTTATATAATTATCACTATTGAAAACAAGATTAAGATCACTCTCGCGCAAGAGCTCATATAATTGGGTTCTGAAATTTTTTGATTCCTTGTCAAAATCATTGAAAGTCAGGTCCAAAAGGTCTTCATCTAAGCTTATTTTATTATAGTGTGCATGGGCTAAAAGAAAAGTTTTATTTAGGGTAATGTTGATATTCTTTTTAAGGTTACAGACCCAGACACCCTCTTTGCTTTCGAGTGCAATTGGAAAAAAGATTAAAGGACATCTGATGAGGGTATCATCAATAAACTTTCCTTTAATAAAAGGCCACCCAAGATATAAATCTTTGGAACCACGTTCGTTAAAAATGAAATTTTCAGATTTTACTATCGTGTTGAGTTGTTGAGATATTTTGTTACTACTGGCATTTCTAGGGTCTAAGGTCGAGCATAAGGGAATATTTTGGTTGCCTTGAATAAGACTTTCAATAATATTAAAGCTGGGATCGTTCAATGCAAAATCAAATTGATGTGCATCGACAAAATGATCCGCTCTTAATTTTTGAATGAGTAGTGACCTATTATTGCCAGAAAGATTGGTAAGGCGTCTTAAATAAGTCTCTAATATAGGCCGCATTTTAAATTATTCGCTAGTAGTAAGATAAGGTGCAATTTTCTGATAAAGTGAGTCCGAAATAATCTTTATTGAAGTTATTTGTTCTACCGCGTCATAGTTACCGTGTACTTTGCGATAATTTATTATGGATTTAGCAAGATTCCAATTAATATAGGGATGCTTACTGAGATGAATGATCGAATCCGTGTTGATATTTAATTTTAAAGTTTGATCACCCTCTAGATAAAAATATTTTACAATTTCTTCTTTAGGGATTTTTGGCATATTGTAGACTTCAGTCAATTGTGTAATATCATAAAACCGCCGAGTGCTTGTCGGAACTTGTAGGTGCGACGCGCTAAAATAGGGCCTACACCTTGAAGTCTTTGTAGATGAATACTGTCCGCTAAATTGAGATCTAGTTTTATGCTTACCGCAGGGGTTCGCTCTCGGAGATCAGAGTTTATTTTTTTGTCATCACTTTTTTTGAACTTTCTTTCTGAAATTCCAATGTAGGGGAGTAGGGACTCAATGAGTTAGGTATCTATGCCATATATTTTTTTTAAGTCCTCTCCTTTCCTAAAA
The DNA here is from genome assembly GCA_905182375.1 of Flammeovirgaceae bacterium UBA4465. Lineage (GTDB taxonomy): Bacteria > Bacteroidota > Bacteroidia > Cytophagales > Cyclobacteriaceae > UBA4465. Next base: position 69,901 of record CAJJBF010000001.1, on the reverse strand, counting down.
TAACCTCCTTTTTGGCGGTATTTTTCTATTCGATTTGTACTGGCGTTATTGAATTCCATTTTTTTTAAAGCCTCTACTGAGATTGAATTGGGATTGAATACAATGAGTTCAAAGTCTTTTATTGAAGATGAAGAATACTTTAATGTATCTGAATTTTTAATTTTCTGCCCCCAATTTTTCAAGCCAGTCTGTGTATTTGGATCGATGTCAGGGGTACTATTTTTGGGCAAGAGCCATCTCAAAAAAAAGATAAATAAGATGAGAATGACTAAAAAGATCACTCCATTGGCCTCTGCTCTAGAAAAACCCAGTTATTAATGATAAATATTCTAATTTTTCTCATCAATAATTTTAAACTTAATAATGCCTGTTAGGTAAGAATTTTGTCTTTAATCTTCAATATAAAAAACATTGAAGCTATTTTTGTGTTCCAATTATTTCTTTTACATGTACGAGAGTTTAAAAGTTGTTGGTTTGTCCCATGATTCATCGCCCATTGCGATCAGAGAATCAGTTGCTTTTTCTGAAAATGAAAGCAGAAATTTTTTGGATAGAATGCGCGAAATTTTGGGTGTTGAGGAAGCTTTGATTCTTTCAACCTGTAATCGTACCGAAATTTATTATACTTCAGATTTAGATTTATCTAATGCCATTTTAAACTTATTAAAAATAGAAAAAGGTATTGATCATGGGATTGACTCTTATTTCTGGAATAAGGAGAATTTACCGGCTTTACGACATTTATTTAGGGTAGCCTTAGGGCTTGAAGCCAAGGTTTTAGGAGATATTCAAATTTCTAATCAAGTAAAAAAGGCTTATCAATGTTCTGCCGATCAGCATCTTTCAGGACCATTTTTTCACCGCTTGATGCATACTATTTTCTATGCGAACAAACGAGTAGTACAGGAGACTGTTTTTCGAGATGGGGCTGCTTCGGTATCTTATGCTTGTGTAGGCTTGGTTCAACAATTCATTCAAAATTTTTCAGATCCTAAAATTTTGGTTCTGGGATTAGGAGAAATAGGACGAGACGTTGCTGATAATATGGAGGAAATGAATGCCTCGATTACCTTGTCTAACCGAAATGCTCTGACGACTCACGCTTTGGCTAAGCAGTATGGTTATGAAGTGCTTCCTTTTGAGGAACTACTTAAAAACATAGCCAAATTTGATGTGATTATATCCTCAGTCCAAGTTCCCAAGCCTATAATTATGAAGGATCATATTCCTGAACAGTTGTTGTCTCAAAAACTATTTGTTGATTTAGCCGTGCCGAGGAGCATGGACTCCGAGCTAGATACTATAGACGGAATCATACTGTATAATGTAGATCAAATAGAAGAACAAACCTCGGGCATTATCGAGCGTAGAAGGGCTGCCATAACAGAAGTTGAATTGATCTTGGATGAGACGATTGAGGAATTAAAAAACTGGTCTTTGGAAATGGAGGTATCTCCTACTATTAAAAAACTAAAAAAAGCCTTAGAAGAGATCAGAAAGGAAGAAATTGCTCGATATGTAGGTAAGGTAACTGAAGTGGAGCAGGATCTGATCGATAAGGTGACTAAGAGTATTGTTCAAAAAGTAATCAAACTCCCCGTACTGCAATTAAAAGCCGCCTGTAAAAGGGGAGAAGCCGAAACCTTGGTTGAGGTGCTCAATGACCTCTTCAATCTTGAGAAAGATGAATTAACTCCTAAAAAATAGCATTTGATTGTCAGACACGACATTCGTACGATACTTACTTTTCTTCTTGCACTGCTTTTTTATACTGGATTTGCCCAAGCGCAATATAGCTTATTAAAGAAGGGCGCCTATTATGGAATTCAAGATGAAAAGGGAGCCATCGTTGTAGCCCCTGTATATGATCAAATTGGATGGTCAAACAGAAATTTTGAGACGGTGGGTAACTTTGTGGGCTATTTCCATCGTGGAAAATGGGGCCTATTAAATATTAAAACAAAGAAAATCTCGGCGGCTATCTATTATAAATTGTCGGTGATTGACGGAGGCTATATTCTTGCTTCGATCAAGGGAAATTTAAGTAACCAATTATTTTACGGCATTATCAATTCGAAAGGGTCTATCAAGATCAGCTGTAATTATTTTTCAATTGAGTCGAAGTCTCTTGGCTATGTAGTCTCAACTTATGAATATGGAACTATAAAAAAGGGATTTTACGATAATGAATTCAACTTAATCTTGCCGCCCAAGCATAAAGAAATTAAGGTTGTTAATGAACAGGTGGTAATGGTCCAAAATTTTTTAAATAAATGGTCATTATTTCGAAAAGGTGAAATAGAAACTCCATTCCAAGATTTTGATCAATTTTCAGTTATTACTGAGGGAATCTGCGTGGAAAAAGGAGGTAAATACGGCTTATTAGATTTAGAGGGAAGGGTCGCGTTGCTCGAAACAGAATATAAACAGGTAAATGGAGTAAAAGAGGTGGTCAGTTTTCCTTTATGGGAAGCTAGAAATTTTGATTTAAAGCCTATCATAACGGTCAGGGCAGACTCACTTAGATTCGATGCTGGCATCCTTGTGGCTTATTGTAATGGGAGTAAAGAACGGTTAATCAACCCATCTTCAAATAAGGTCATCAGGAGTGACCAAAAGACCAGTTTTAAAACTAAAGGTTTTGTGTTGACTTATCATAAGTCGAGCTATACTTGGTCGGTTGCAGATACCGAAGGAAAACCTTTTATTTTGGGAAAAGATTCAATTCACTATGATGCGCCGTTTTTTTATGCGTTTTTGAAAGGAAAATGGGAGGTTTATAATCAATTTGGTTCCAAGGTTTCAGACAAAGTGTATCAGGATATTTCTGCCCAGTTATTTTCGATGATTCCAGTTAAAAATTATGAATTTTGGGGCTTTCTAGATTTTAAAGGTGATGAAATTATTTCTTTAAAATATGATTCGATAGGTGCAGGTTATCACCAGAAAATGGCCATTAATTATTTGGGTAAATGGGGCGTGATAGATCTTTTTGAACATTGGATCGTAGCACCAATGTTTGATGAATTATCTATCGCCTCCTATGGTATTATTGCCAGAAATAAAGAAATTACTACGTTAATTTCCTTGGAAGGCGATGCCATCTATCAAATTAAGGGTGATATTTTCGATCGGGGTTCATATTTAGAAATAAGGAATTATTCGGATCAAAGAGGCATCATATCTCTTCAAGGAGAAATTCTTTTAGATCCATTTTATGATGCTGTGGGCCAAATGGGAAACCTATTTTGGGGTAAAGACAGTCGAGGTACCGTGCTACTAGATGAATTTGCAGAGTACCGTGTCATTCCTGAGGATGACATCAGTCAGGTACTCAATTATTGTGCAGGGCTCTATATGATTAAAAAAGATGGAAAATATGGCTTTATTAATGAAAAAGGGAATTTAAGGATAGCCAATCGTTATGATAGTTTACTTTGCTTTTCTGATGCGCGTATTGGCTATAAATTAGGCAACAAATGGGGGTTTATAGATGCTCAGGAGAGATTAATCATACAACCGATATACGATCAAGTATTCCCTTATGAGAACGGCGTGGCCATAGTACGTCAAAAGGATAAATATGGTCTAATAGACCCTTCAGGTAAGCTCATTCTTTCTTTAAAATATGTAAGCATTGATCATTCATGCGGCAATTATTTACTCAAAGACGTCAAAGGGGATATAGGGATTGCGAACGCATCTGGAGATATCATGTTGCGGACCGATTATCAGAACATCACCCCTATTGGCAAGGATTTGTTGGTGGTTACTCAGGAGCAGAGGGTCGGCTTGATGAATTATGCGGGCTACATGAAACTGGCCTTTAAATATGCATCTATTGAGAGAATGCATCAATATTTAATTATGAGAAATTTACCGGACAAACAAGGATGATTTGTCTGGATCCAGATAATACTTTTGTATCATTTCAGATATGTCTTTAGGCCGAATGTTATCTATGGTTTCTAAAGAGGTAGTTAAAAAATGATGGGATATGTCATTCACAAAAAGAAGGGTGTAGATAGAGGCAACATCTAAGATGGAATTCATAGAGCTCAAAAATTTTCCTCTTAGGAAATTTTTGAGCATATCAACTTCTGAAAGAGAAGGATAGTTTTGAGCAAGTTCAGTAATAATTTCGTGAATAGCTTCTAATGAATCTTCGGCATTAACGCTTTTCATTTCTGTCGAAATTGTCCAATAAGAGGCATTGTGAGCATGTGTAATGGATGAATAGACCCCATACGTTAATCCTTTTTCTTCTCTTAATTTTTTCATGAGGCGGGATCCGAAAAAACCACCTAAAAGTTTATTGGCGACCGTTAATTTATGGATATCTTGATCCCCTCTATGGATGGTTTGGGCACCCACCCTGAGCGAAGCTTGTACACTATCTGAGCGTTCGATCGTTTGGTGACCATGATTGGGGCGGATCTCGAAACTAGGCATTTGTTCGCCACCTTTATTTATGTTGCCTAAAAGTAGGGCTGTTTTTTCAATAATCTTTTCATCAATATCACCGCAAAGCACCACCTTAGGATTATTTTGGAATTGTAACTGAAAAAAATCCTTGATTTCAAACAGAGATCTCTGTTTGATCTCTGTTTCTTTTATAGAACGGCCATAGGGGTGGGTCGCACCAAACAGCAATTCATGAAAGTATGAAGTAGCGAAATAGGTGTTTTTCGCAAGTTGCATCTTTATTTGTTCCGCTTTTAAATTCTTAATGACCTCGAACTCGTGGGTCGGGAAGCTGGGTGTAAAAAGTATTTCTTGTAGTAAAGAGAGACTTGAGTGAATATGCTTTTGAGTAGCGAAAAGACGAATACTGGTACCATCAACTGCGGTTTGTATTTCTATGTGAGCCCCCATATGTTCAAAAGCCAACGCTATTTCCTCTCCATTTTTGGTAGTGGTCCCCTCAAGAAGCATTTTACCTGTTAAAAAAGCAATACCTGGATTTTTCTCAAACCAACTACCACTTCGGAAAATAATTTCTATCGAGCAGATGGGATGTTGTTTGTCTGGAATGACAAGACCCTCAATGTAGCCATTCAATATGATTTTACGGTAGGTCCTAAAATTAAAATTCTTTACGGGAAAAGATGCGGGCGCAAGAGTCCGATCTATCATGAAGAGATGTCGAGGGTTTCTTTTTTATTGAAATTAAACAAGAAAGACAACCTGAGGGTATCTCCTAATGGATTGTTTTGTTCTTGAGGAATGAGATAAGATAAGTCGAGGCCAAAGGTCGAATACCGTACCCCAAAGCCTACTGTAAAATATTTTCTAGCCCCTTTATTTTCATGTTCATAAAAATAACCTACCCTGGCAGCTACCATTTCTCCATACCAGTATTCAGTACCTACAGAAAAAGTAAGTTCTTGCATTTCCTCACTAAATCCCTTGGGAGCATCATTAAAAGAACCAAATGTACCACTGATAAACGGACGGTTGGAATCCTTACCTGATGAAATGGTAGGGTTGTCATTACTGTCTCGGATAATAGTTCCGTTGAGGTCTCGCGCATAAATAGGAGGCGTAGGCACCAATAATTTGTTAATATCGAAGATAAAGGTGAAAGAGTTATACTGATCTAAATTCATTTTTAGTGCAGTCCCAATCCTGAGGTTGGCTGGGATAAAATCTTCAAATTCCTCACTGGTATAACTGATTTTTTGACCTAAATTAGAAATGTGAGCACCCAAGGAAAAATCAGTATCTAAACCACTTATAATTATTGGTTTAACATAATAAAAGCCTAAGTCAAAGGCAAGACTTTTGCCCGAATTTGCACTGGGGGCCCCTGTGCTGTTTCCTAATAAGTTGGACCAAATGTACCTAATACTCAGTCCCCCACTTAGGTTTTCGGTTAATTTCCTAGAGTAAGTGGCATCAAAGGATAATTCACGTGGGTTTTCAATGCCAATGGGTAATCCAGTGACATCGGTGAGTTGAATTTCCCCCAAATCAAAATACCTCATACTGATGCCAAATGCTTGAATTTGATCAATTCTTTTGTAGTAAGTGAGATAATTGAGAGACATATCGTCTACGATATTGCCTAACCAGGGTGAGTAGGAAAAAGAGAAACCGGAGCTAAAATCAATAAAGGCAAGTTTCGCATTATTCCAATGAATACTCTGGGCATCAGGACTCGTAGCTACACCGGCATCACCTAAACCAGATCCTCTACTGTCTGGAGCAAAGCTGACAAATGGAACAGCAACTGAAATGGGATTGTCTCCTTCCTGTCCGGTAACACGTACTTGTCCTTTGGCAAAAACAGGTAGCCAAATAATGGGAATAAATAGTAAAAAGACTTTGATGGTTTGCATTTTATAAGGTAAAGTTAGTTCAATTATTTATTAGTAAACGCTCAATAGCAGTTCCTTTTGCTTGATCTTGCGTACTTGAAACTTCGATCTGGTATAAATAAATCCCTTTTCTAAATGTGCCAGGTGGAAAAGGTAAATAGAGGTCATCAATTTTTTTAGGGCTGTCATCAACTTCAAATAATTCTTTGCTGATGATATTTCCTCGGGTGTCATATATTATAAGTTTAATTTCTAGAGCTTCACCTATTCGATCATGTTCAAATGTAAAAGTGGTGCCATCTATGGCTGGGTTGGGATAATTCATCACATTGTAAAGCAATAATTTTGGCTCATTGGAAACTATAAAGTTAACGGGTCGATAAGAGGTGTTATTGTGTATATCTGAAATTTTAAGGGTCGCTGTGTGCTGTCCAACGGACATATTTCTTAACGGGAATGTGATGCTTCCTGACTGGTAAGTATCTTGATCAGCGACGTAATAATCGTTTAAAACATAGAGGCTCCCATCTTCTAGGGTTAAGGTAATATCTTGATTGATACCGATACCTGATGTATTGATACCACTTTCGTCTACTATTTTAGCAATAAAAAGCACATTTTCCCCTACCACATCTCCCTCATTGAACGAGTCATCATTGATGTAAAGGCTAATTGCAGGGCGTTCATTGTCTACAGCAGGATTTTCTGCTGTATTACCCATTACAAAATCTTTAAAAAAGCCTGTAGCATCACTGGTAAGCTCATCATTTTGGGCATACATTATGATTTTTCCAGATTCAAACCGATAACTGATGTTTTTGGGAACTATAAATTCAATAGAAAAATGGCCATTATAGACGGTGGCCTGACCCTCAAAAATTTTATTTTCTCTGACAGCATACGTAAATGTAGGATTTTCCTGACCTAAGGTCTCTTTTTTAGTGATTCGATCATAAACGGAAACATTTACACTTCCATTGAAATCTGTAAGAAATAGGCTGTCAATTGATTGAACAGATCCACTAAACCTTATTTTTTCAAGTGCACTTAAGGTATCGCTACCCACATCGACAATATTCAATCCGTTGATACTATCAATAACGATCTTATTTTCTGGATACTGGAGTTGCAACATGGGGTCCCCTAGCAATGAAAAATTACGGTTATTCACACCAGAAACACTTTCATTTTTGGTAAGTCTCATAATATCTCCTAATCTTAAGAAGGATCCATTTTCAGTTTTAAATAAATTTTTATGAAATGCCTCGTTGACCAATTCATTGGAAGAAGCATAAACGGGCCGGGTGGTGGTCAATAAGGCAATGGCGCCACCATTTTCGTTGAGCAAGAGCTTTTCGGCACCTGAGGTATTAATTGATGGATCGTCATATCTACCAAATTCACAAGTTGCGGTTAAGAACAGGGGTAAGTAAAAACGATTGGTTAAATCATTAACGAGCGTCGCATCTAGTATATTTTCGACGGCCCATTGGCTTTCATTTCCATGACCCAAATAATCTACCACAAAGGTACCTTCTTCAAGTGCGCTGATCAGTGCTTCCCTAGTAAGAAGGGCAGATTCCCGACTGGCCAGTATTTCTTGTGGGAATGCATCTATATACAATTTATTCAGCTGGGTTTGTGGTTGAAAATCACTAAAATAACTGGCAAGGGTTTCAGCAGCCCTTTGATGTAGATTGGCATCTCCATCATCAGCCACATAGGTGATGTTGTTTTTCCAAGAACCATACATTCTTTCGCTTGAAGCATAACGAATGATTTTATCAGTCATGTTTTTGGCCTCTTCTTGGGTCTTGACCGGAAGTCTGCCAATCCCAATTTCTAAACTATGATTACCCTCGTTATTTTCGATCCATAGTCCTTCTTCCTCTTCCAAAAATCCAAAATAATCATCTGATGAATAACTATTGATCGGGTTGACGGAATTTCTAGATTCATAAACAGGAATAAAGTTTGTATTATTGGGTATTCGATCTTTGTAATCAAAAGAACAATCCCCCATGAGTAAAACATAGCGAAAACTATTATTGAGACTTCGAAAATACTTAATTGCATCCCTTAGGGCCGTTAGATCTTGCATACCCGATGAAAATTCATTGTAAATTTGGTTAGTTGTGACTACCGCAACATCTAATTGGTCATGGGTTGAATGAAAACGAGCGAGTCGCTCAGCAGATGCGATAAATTCCGGATGGGTAATGATGAGGCCATCTCTAGGATTCAGGTCTGATATGTATTGGTTCGTAATTGGATGAAAGGCAATGGGTTGGGGTAAGTTTTGATTTGAAAATGCTACAAAGCGTTGTTGATCATGATTTAAGGTCGTATACTTATGACTGCCCCCCACTGAGTGGAGGGGCAAACTCTCCACTAGAGGGTACGTGATATCCCAGACTTCTATATCCTCATCACTGATGATTTCATAGGTGATCGTATCTTGTTCTAATAATGGGTTTGAAAATAGCATCATGTCATTATGAAGGACTAAATCGCTGGCATAGGTCAGGACGATCTGATCTAAGTAGCCAATGAGCACATCATAGCCTGCAACCACTGGTAGTTTTAGGGTCAAGATCGTTGTAGCATCATTGACCAAAAATGTGAAGATTTCATTTTGTATATCCCCTTTTAAATCATAAGTAGAACCTGATTTAGTGTTAATACCCTTATAGCTTATGAGTCCTAATAAAGTTTCATTATTATAAATTTCAAAGGCACCTGCTAAGTCGCTTCTGCCCACGACTTTAATGAAGGCTTTGATGGTATCTACTGCGCCCTCAGTTGGGAAATTATAGCTTCTACTTTCTCCTGCTTTAAAATAAGCTTCAAACCAGTCTCTACCTGAATTTCCCAACAAGTTTACTTCATCTAATTCATGTACTTTGCGGGCGATATAGGATGAAATAATGTTGTTTGTTATATCGTAGGTAGGTGCTTCGGTTACCCTTGCACCTTCGGAACCGGCTGCCGTGATGAAGTAATAAGCGGTATCAGAAAAAATATTTTTTTCAAATTGCCAAAGATCATCTTCCCAAGTCCAATCATTGTATCCATTTGCATAAAAGAGCAGAAAGTCGTTGTCATCGAAAACACCATCTTCCAGGCCATAACCTTTGAGACTATTTTCAATCAGTCCTCGTGGTCTCTCTTCATGATTTTCTTGCGGAAGCATGCCTATCCCGTTACCAAATACTTTGAGCCTATTAGGTTGGCTATAATCTATGCCTATTTGATCAAGAAAATTTTTATCAATTTTATAGATTCCCTCTTCAGTAACCCCAATTTTATACCAATAGCCTTGATCAAACAAAGCGGTTTGTCCTACCGATCCAAGCGGGATAAAAAAAAGCAAAGCATATAAGAATTTCACTGCTTCAATTAACGGTTTTAAATTTATAAAATTATTTATTTACCTAAAATTTTATGCATTGCAGGCATATTTGAGAGCAATGAGAGCATAAGGTAGATAGGGATCATATAGGGTAAAAAATTAAGCTGAAACAGGGCCAGTCCTATGATCATAACCAGCAGCGTCAAGTACCTCAGCTCATTACCGCTCAAAACCAGAGATGTAAATTTGAAACTGAGCATTTTTATAGGTATGATCATTAGTAGACTTACGGAAAGACTATAAATTGGAGTGAAATAAATCCAGGAAACCAGAAAGGATGCTTTGACAATGGTTACTGTGAGTAGGGCTGCGGCGGGCGTAGGTAATCCAATAAACGCATCCGATTGGGTCGAGTCTAAATTGAATTTAGCCAATCTGAAGGCAGCAAAAACAGGAATCAATGCGGCGCTGTAGGCCAACCAATGTAAATTATTAGGCGTTAAGGGAGCCAACTTAAACAGAAACAATGCAGGGAGCACACCAAAAGTAACCATATCGGCCAAAGAGTCTAATTCTTTCCCAAATGAGCTAGTAGACTGAAGCAATTTTGCAGTGAAGCCATCTAAAAAGTCAAAAACACCGGCAATCATTATAAAATATAGGGTGTGTTGGTAATTACCCTCAAAAACATTTATGATACCCAGCACTCCCGTCAATAGATTGAGTGCGGTGAGGAAGTTGGGTATGTGCCTAAATACATTCAAGGTTTTACAAAGGGATTGTTTTCTTTTTCATGACCAACCGTAGTACTGGGGCCATGACCAGGATAAATTTTGACGGCTTCTGGCAGGGTATATACTTGATTTTTGATACTTTCTTCCAAGGTATTAAAATCACCCCCAGGAAGATCCGTTCGACCAATACTTTCACGAAAAATTACGTCTCCAGCCATGAGAGATTTGTCAGCGGCGTGGTAGAACATTAGATGCCCTTCAGAATGGCCAGGTGCATACAAGATTTCTAATTTGTCAGACCCAAAGGCAATCACATCCTTTTCGCTGAGTAATTTGTTGGGTTGGGCTTCCTGATAATTTTGAATACCCATGGTGGGTGCATAGGTCGAGACAGATTTCAGTAAATTATTTTCCGTAGCTGGAATCCACAAGGGGATTTCATATAATTTTTTTAAATAATCATTACCAAGCACATGATCGATGTGGCAATGGGTATTAATGATGGCAATTGGCTTTAATTTATTTGTTTTTATGAAGTCTATCAGTTCTTTTTTTTCAAAATCTTCATAGCAGCCGGGATCTAAAATGAGTGTCTCAAGGTTAGAACTGGATAATAAATAAGTATTTTCGTAGAAAGCGTTGAATACAAAGGATTTTACGTCCATAAATAATACATTTTACTGCAAATTTGCTTAAAAAGTCGGTAAGACGATGCAAAAGCGAGATATTTTGATTGTAGGGCAGGGTCTGGCTGGAAGTTTATTGGCTTTGGAGCTCGAAAAACGAGGAAAACATGTGATGATCTTGGATAATAACCCGATCGTAAGCTCATCAAAAGTAGCAGCGGGTTTGTACAATCCTATCACAGGGCGTAAAATGGCCAAAACTTGGTTGGCAGATGAGTTGTTTCCAAACCTCTCCAATTACTACCAAGATTTAGAAAAAAAAATGAATGCGAGGTTTCATTTTAGCAAAACTATCTATCGCCCGTTCAATAACATTGAAGAACAAAATGATTGGTCTTTGAGAACTGTGGAGCTGGGCTATGCACCCTACATCAAATCAACTTCGAATCATTCCATAGGGGTGGATCAATTACTAGACCCCTTGGGAGGGTTCTTTGTAAATAATTCTGGCATGGTTGATGTAGCCACTTTGGTAAGTGAATGTAAAAAATATTTTAAAGCCCAAGATTCGTATATTGAATGGAACGTACCTTCTGAAGCATTAGAAATGGAGGAAGAGAAAATAAAACTAGGACCCTTTGTGGCGGATCAAATTATTTTCTGTGAAGGGCCAATGGCAGGAATTAACCCGTTGTGGTCTGATTTAAAATTTAGATTAGTAAAGGGGGAAATTTTAGATGTTTCATGTAGTGTAACTATTGACCATGTGGTAAGTAAAGGTATTTTTATGCTGCCTTATAAAAATTATTTGAGAGTGGGATCTACCTATGACAATCAAAATCAAAACGAGGAGCCTACCGAAAAAGGAAGTCGGGAACTCTTGAATAGGTTAAGTAAGTTATATAATGGAAATTTGAAGGTGTTGAAACATCAGGCAGGATTGAGACCTGCTACTTTCGATAGAAAGCCCTTTGTAGGTTTTCATCACAAACATAAAAATGTGGCTATATTTAATGGTTTTGGAAGTAAGGGAGTCTCTTTGATTCCGTGTTTTGCAATGAGTTTGGCAGACCATATTTGCTTTGGAAAAAAAATATCTTTTGAGGTAAATCCCCTTCGTTGAAACATGAATTATAAAAAAGTCATATTTCTGCTTATGTATATACTATCAATCTCAACCTCGTTTGGTCAATATTATGATACAGAATTTGGTCAAAATAGAATTCAATATAAAAAATTTAATTGGTTGTTTTATACTACCAGCCATTTCGATGTTTATTATTATGATGAAGGAGGGAAATATGCCAAAGAGGCCATTGACTATTTAGAAGATGAATTTAATAGGTTGACAGATGTGTTGGGCTATGCTCCCAGTGCTAAAACTAAAATTGTCATTTATAATTCTTACAATGATCTTCAGCAAAGTAACATAGGCATTGATGGTTCTGTTTTCACGATTGGGGGGGAAATGGAATTTATCAAGCTTCAACTTGAAATTGCAAACCCAGGAACGGTTCAGGTATTTAAAGAAGAGCTTATTTATCTTTTATCGCGTACTTTAATCAACGATATGCTTTTCGGTGGAAGTCTTAAAGAAGTTTTTCAAAGTTCACATCTTCTAAAGCTTCCTGAATGGTTTATAGATGGAGCAGCAAGGTATTTGGCCTATGGATGGGATTTAAAAATGGATGATTTTATAAGAGATTATTTAGATGCCAAGCACATTAAGAAAGAAAAAAAGTTTCAAGGTGATCAGGCGGGTGTCTTGGGACAAGCCATATGGAACTACATCGCTATTAAATATGGGGCTTCCAACATATCGAATATTCTTAATTTAACAAGAATTATGCACAAAGAGGATGTGAGCATAAGCAATACGCTAGGAATTAGTTATAATCAATTTTCTAAAAATTGGAAAAATTATTATGCCTTTGGAAAAGATCTAATTGATACCAATTATGAGCCTTTAGCTAAAGAAAAAATCATTGCCACAAATAAAAAAGAAAACCTATATTTTAACGATGTAGCAGTCAGTGAATCGGGCAAATACATTGCCTATACTGAAAATTCATTTGGCAAGATTTCTATTTATCTGAGAGATAGAGATACGGGAAATAAAACGCGAATCCTTCAAGGAGGGTATCAAGTGGAGGCAGAACATGTGGATCAAGATCTTCCTCTATTAGATTTTTCTGGAGACAATACATTGGGAATTATTTATTTTAAACGGGGATTTTTATACCTAGCGAGTTATCAAATTGAAACGGGTCTTCTCAATGAAAAACCCCTCACAAGGTTCAACCAAATCAAAAGTTTTTCTTTGAATCAAAATGGTAGATTGGCCATTATAAGTGGAGATACGGATGGAAAAAGTGATCTCTTTCTTGTCAGTGTATTGAGAAATTCAGTTCGCCGAATTACTTCTGATATTTTTGATGACATTGACCCAACCTTCATACCCGGTACTGCGGCCATTGTTTTTAGTTCCAATCGTCCCTCGGACGCGTTAAATATTTCGGATACAAGCATCAAATATTTCAATCCTCATTTTAATTTATTTTTATTCGATATAGATACAACAACCCGCGAATATTTCAGAATGACCAACACGAACACTCGAGATACGAAACCCATATTTAAAAATCAATCGGAATTATATTTTTTAAGTGATCAAAGGGGCATTACCAATGTATTTAAATATGAAATGACTCAGGGTATTCAAACCCAAGTAACCAATTTTAATAGCAGCTTAAAAGAGTTTGATTTGCATTTTGGTAATGATAATGGGATGGTTTTTATAGCTTATAACGAAGGAGAGGATCATATTTATTATTATCCCAACATAGATATTGAGTCTTCCAAATTCACCACTGAAACGAACCGTCAAAAAATCAGACAGGGTCAATATATTGCCAAGGTTCTTGATCGGAGAAAGATGGAGAAGCTAAAAAGAGAAAAAGCGAAAGTCAAAGCGAGAGAAGATAGCCTATTAATTCAAGCCCAAGAAGAACCATTGAATGTGGACAGTACCCAAAATGAGGTATTCGCACCAGTCATGGATCCAGATGCGTTTGTTTTTGCCGAGCCTAATCAATCTCAGGAGCCCGATTATATAGATACAGAAAATTATAAATTTGAAGAAAGAGAGGTTAAAGGAGGATCAAATAATGGGTTGAAAATAGATTCTTTTTTTAAAAATTACCAACGTTTAACCATTGAAAATGAGGTGTGGGGACCTCGGACATATAAACCTCGATTCAGTTCAAACAACCTCATCAATGATTTTGTCTTGGATCCACTCAGAGGGTTTGGTTTAACTGCAGAAATACAGGTGTCAGACATTCTGGGAAATCATGTAATCAATGCAGGGGGTATGGTGACGAGCAGTTTTGACCAAGGCGATTTTTTTGCAGAGTACAAGTATTTGAAATACTGGATGGATTTTAAAGTTCGGTTGATTCGACAATCCATCTATCTTGAAAATGATGACGAAAATTTCTTAAGACAGTCCTATAAATTAAATGGATTGATAGCGGGAGCAGCAGTCCCCTTTACTAATAAATTTAGACTTGAGTTGAATACCTTTTTGCAGCAAACCAGTTTCAATAATCTACAATATGAAAGTGTAAATACCAATGCTGCTGATTATGCTAAGGACAGTCGCATTTTGTATATGGGCTTTAAATTAAAAGGCGTTTTTGACAATACAGATGAAAGAGGGTTTAATATTTTACAAGGGACGAGGGCCCTAGTAGAGTTTCACTACAATCAATCATTTTCTAAAAATCAATCATTTAATGTGTTTAGGTTTGACTTGAGACATTATCAAAAAATTCATAATGAACTGACATTGGCTACCCGTATATATATGGGAAAATCATTTGGTCCTAATCCACAAAAATTTCTTTTAGGAGGAGTACCTAATTGGGTATTAGCCCGTACTAAAGAACATTCTGGAGGGGATCCTTTGACCGTAGCTAACGAAATCGATAATAGTAATTTGCTTTTCACAGAATTTGTAAACCACATGCGGGGCTATGATTTGAATGAGAAATATGGTACTGCTGCTCTGTTGGTAAATATGGAATTGAAATTTCCAGTATTTCAATATTTGTCAAGATTCCCAGTGAAGTCTACTTTTTTTAGAAATTTCATGTTGGTAGCTTTTACTGATATTGGTTCTGCTTGGGATGGAAAAATCCCTATTACACGAAAAAATAGTATTATTTTTATTGATTACGAAGAGACTCCTTTTAAAGCTAATGTAGCGAACTATGCCAGCCCGTGGCTGGCAAGCTATGGTTTTGGACTCCGAACGGCATTATTGGGTTATTATCTCAAACTTGATTATGCCAGACCTTTGGAGGATTTTGAGATAAAATCTGCAAAATTCACCCTTTCATTAGGCTTAGACTTTTAACATTGTACTATGATTACATCAATGACGGGTTTTGGTTCCGCTGAAAAAATTACCGAGAAATATTCTTTAAAAGTTGAGATCAAGACGCTCAATAGTAAGTTTTTTGATGCCTCCTTTCGATTACCTCGAGCATGTTTAAAATGGGAAATGGAAATAAAGGCACTTCTCGAAAAAGAATTGGGTAGAGGTAAAATCAATTTGGGGGTTCATTTTGAGCTTAAAAGTTTCGAGCAACCACCGATTCAGATCAATCAGGAATTATTCGACGCCTATTATAAGCGTCTAGAGCAATTGTCTGGAGATTTGGGAGCATCAGGAAAAGTGGCTTTATTCAAGATGGCTATGAACATGCCCAATGTCATATTGCACGAAGAGCATACAGAAGGAAACATTTCTTTTGAAGCCTTCAAAGAAGTGCTTTTGGAGGGAGTAGCTAATTGTAATCAATTCAGACTTCAGGAAGGAGCAAATTTACAAGAAGCTTTGGTCGCGTCTCATCAAAAAATTAGAAACGGACTTAGTGAGGTGGAAGAACGAGACCCAGGAAGAATAGAAAATTTAAAAAGTCGAATTCATCAATCGTTAGAAGAGATCAAGCAGCGGGTTCAAGTAGATGAAAATAGATTTGAACAAGAATTGATCTATTATATTGAAAAGTTAGACCTCACAGAAGAAAAAATACGACTGGGCAGTCATTTAGATTATTTTATTGATGTAATCAGTGATGATAAAGGTGCAAGCGGGAAAAAATTGGGATTTCTATGTCAAGAATTGGGTCGAGAAATTAATACCATAGGCTCCAAGGCCAATGATGCAGGTATTCAAAGATCAGTGGTGGGGATGAAGGAGGAGCTAGAGAAAATTAAAGAGCAAATCCTTAATATTTTATAAACCTTAAATGACCGTGACCTGATGGAAATCAAAGAAGCCCAAGAAAAAGTGGATGCATGGATCAATACCACAGGAGTTCGCTATTTCAGTGAATTAACTAATATGGTTATATTGTCAGAGGAGGTAGGGGAATTGGCGCGCATCATAGCGAGAAAATATGGTGATCAGTCCTTTAAAAAATCAGATGAAGTCTATGATATGGCCGATGAAATGGCGGATATTTTATGGGTTTTGATGTGCTTGGCCAATCAGACAGGTATTGATTTGACAGAAGCATTAGAAAACAACTTTAAAAAAAAGGATTTCAGAGATCACCTGCGTCATAAGAGCAATCCTAAATTGAAATAAATGGTCATTTCAATCAATATACCGGCTTTACTTTTCCCAGCGATTTCTTTGTTATTGCTGGCCTATACCAATCGATTTTTGGTGATTGCCCAAATCATACGAGAATTACATAAAAAATATTTGGAGCACGACGATAAAGTCCTCATTATGGGTCAAATTAAAAATTTAAGAAGAAGGTTGACGTTGATTCGAGATATGCAAATTTTGGGGGTGCTGAGTTTTTTCTTTTGTGTATTAAGTATGATTTTTATTTTTTCTGGTCAGCTTGATTTTGGCAGCTATTTGTTTGGTTTTTCTTTGATCTTATTATTGGCTTCTTTGATTTATTCCCTACGGGAGTTACAGATTTCAACCAAAGCGCTGGATCTTGAATTATCCAAAATGGAATTGGGTAGGCGGACTAGATTTTAACAATTTTTGAACCCATCAATCTGCCATTGAGGTGGGGATACTTATCTACTTGAAGACAAAAATTAAGATCTTTAGTTATTCCAAATTTTTTAAGTCGTTCGGCATGGTCAGATTTTAATGCCATTTTCAATAAGGAATTCTTATTTTGGAGATAAAAATCTAAGGCCATTTTAGCCGCATCATTCTCAGTGAGAAAATCATGACCCATCAGTTGATACGTTAAGGCGCCAGCGTACAAGGTGTCTTCTATATTGGGCGCTTCCTTCCAACCCGCGCAATGAATAACCACAGGTAAGTTTTGATCGATTAAATAGTTCAGCGTAGCTGTAATGTTCAAAAATGAGCCAATGATCACCTGCTCAGCATTTTTTGATTTTTCTATAGCCATTGTACCGTTGGTTGTAGATACAGCTACCTCTTTTCCAGAGACTTTACCCATGTAGTCAAAAGGCGAATTACCTAGATCAAACCCTTTTATTTTGATACCCCCACGTTCTCCCGCAGTGAGCATCCCCTGAGTTCCTAGGCTTAAGCATGCCTCCACGGTACTCACAGGATAAATGGCTTTCACATTTTCCACCAATGCAGTGATCATACAGGAAGTTGCCCGAAATATATCCACCACAACGGCAATTTTCCCTTCGAGAAGGTGTTGATTGATTAACTTAGGCGTGAGACAAACCTCTATAGTTAGGGCCATAAGCTTATAAAAATGGAGTCTTACAAATGATAGCGGATACTTTTTTATGGCGAATTTCGATGAAAATTTCGGTCCCTATTTGATGGTCGCCAATAGGGACATAGCCCATGCCAATACCTTTATTTAAGGATGGGCTCATGGTTCCTGAAGTGACCTTACCCATGATGACACCTTCCAAATTCATAATGGGATAATCATGCCTTGGGATGCCTTTGCCATCGATTTCAAAAGCGATTAATTTTTTCTGAACTCCTTTTTCTTTCTGTAAGGCGAGCGCTGCCGAATTGATAAAGGATTTTGAAAACTTTGTAATCCATCCCAGACCTCCTTCAAGAGGAGAAGTCTTATCATCGATATCATTTCCATATAAGCAATAGCCCATCTCTAGTCTCAAGGTATCTCGCGCACCCAAACCTATCGGCTTGATATCATATTCAGTTCCAGCCTGAAATATTTGATTCCATAAAGATTCTGCTTGTTCATTTTTAACATACAATTCGAATCCACCTGCGCCTGTATAGCCTGTAGCTGAGATGATGATCCCATCTATGCCGGCTAGGGAGCCTTCATGGAAATGATAAAACTTGATCGCGGCCAAATCAACTTCTGTGATGGATTGCAATACGTCCAAAGCTTTGGGTCCCTGTACTGCAAAGAGGCAATAATCTTTTGAGATATTAGATAAAGAGGCCTCCATGTCATTGTTGGCTGAAATCCAAAGCCAGTCCTTTTCAATATTGGAAGCGTTGACGACCAATAAATATTTTTCTATATTGAACCTATAGACAATCAAATCATCTACGATGCCTCCCTCATAATTGGGTAGACATGAATACTGCGCTTGACCATCTATAAGTTTAGCTGCATCGTTACTCGTTACTTTTTGAATCAGGGCTAGGGCATAAGGCCCTTCAACAAGAAATTCGCCCATATGAGAGACATCAAATACACCTACGCCATTTCTTACTGCTAAATGTTCTTCTTTATCCGAGCTGTATCTTACCGGCATTTCGAACCCACCAAAGGGAATTATTCTAGCTCCAAGTGCTTCGTGGACATGATGTAACGGGATGCGAGTGTTTTCCATAGGTCAATGTTAGATAGTGATTTTAAGCCCTATCGGGCAGTGATCGGAACCCATTACTTCATTGTAAATTAAGGCATCATCAAGTTGTCCTTCAAGGGCTGTCGAGGCCAGGAAATAGTCTATTCTCCAACCTACATTTCTTGTTCTTGATTGAAATCGGTAATTCCACCAGCTGTATTTAATCTCCTCGGGATAATACTTCCTAAATGTATCTAAATATCCCGCACTTAATAAGCTTTCTAAACCGTCAATTTCTTTTTGAGTATATCCACTCGACACATTGTAATTGGGTTTAGGCCGTGCAATGTCAATTTCCTTGTTGGCTACATTGAGATCCCCGCAAATAACTACAGGTTTTGTTTGCTCTAAACTTAAAATGTATGCTTTAAATGCGACATCCCATCTCGTCCTATAATCTAATCTTTTTAAACCTTCTCCTGAATTGGGTGTATAAACGGTGACTAAAAAATAAGAGGCAAACTCTGCGGTAATCACACGGCCCTCTTGATCATGTTCTTCCACTTCCATATCAAACCTTATATTTAACGGTTTTTCTTTGGATAAAATGGCAGTTCCAGAATATCCCTTTCTTGCTTTAGATGAGTTGGTATAAATGTGGTAACCTTCTATTACCGAAAATGCTTTTTGAGCATCTTCAGGTTGTGCCTTAATTTCTTGCAGGCACAACACATCTGGATTTAAGACCTTCAGATCTTTGAAAAAATCTTTTTTCATAATAGCACGAATGCCATTAACGTTCCAGGAAACAAGATGAATGATTGACATAGGGGCTAAATTAAATAGACCTTGTGATTATTTAGGTAGAAGTTGAAATGTTTTTCTGTGATAGGGTGTGATACCTTGTTTGCGAATCCCCTGTCGATGGGCGGTGGTAGGATAGCCCACGTTGGTTTCCCAACTGTAAAGAGGATATTCTTTTGCTAAGTCTTGCATGAGCTTGTCGCGATACGTTTTAGCAAGTACTGAAGCGGCGGCTATTGAAAAGAATTTCGAATCACCTTTTATTATGCATTGATAAGGGATAGAACAGTGAGGGGTATACCTATTGCCATCTATGAGAAGGAGTTCGGGTTTGATTTTTAACTGGTCAATAGCCCTATGCATAGCTAAAAATGAGGCATTAAGAATATTGATATCATCAATTTCTTGAGGAGAAACCTCACCAATACCATAAGCCAACGCCACATTTTCTATTTCTATTTTAAGTAATTTGCGCTGAGAAATGCTAAGTTTCTTAGAGTCATTTAGAAAATCATGTTTGAAATGTTTAGGTAAGATGACCGCTGCCGCTACGACCGGTCCCGCTAAGCATCCTCTTCCCACTTCATCACAGCCCGCTTCAGTTTTGTTTAGATCAAAATATGAATTGAGTATTGCACCTACCACTTTATTATTGAATGAGTATTTTTTCCATTTCAATAAAGTCTTTTGTTTCAATGGAGACCAAATAAATACCAGACTGT
Organism: Flammeovirgaceae bacterium UBA4465; assembly: GCA_905182375.1. Classification (GTDB taxonomy): domain Bacteria; phylum Bacteroidota; class Bacteroidia; order Cytophagales; family Cyclobacteriaceae; genus UBA4465. The sequence continues at coordinate 49,528 of CAJJBF010000001.1, read as the reverse complement.
AAATCACCTCTTTCAAATAAGATTTGTGACGTCCCGCTCGCTACATGGTAGGATCGAACGAGTTTACCTTGTAAGTCCAAAACTTTGACTGATGCTTTTGTGTCTAATCTAAATTCAATTTGTGCTGAGGAGATGATCGGATTTGGATAAATACTGAAGTTATTTTTTTGATTTTCATAAACAGCTAGGGGCTCTTCTTGGATGGCTAAATCATCAATGGCCCATCCCCAACCTGTGACGGCTGCATCTGCGAAGAGGCGAAAGCGAATCAAAATAACGTCATTTAGGTCGAAGTTTTCAAGCATATCAATAGTTCTTTTTTTATATAAGCTAGGGCTTCCATCTCTCCCACTATTGTAAGCGGCAGTCCACTCTGGATAAGTATCGGAATCATAACCATCCAGAAAAGGGATCCAATGAAGGCCATCAGTGGAACCCTCCACAATTACATAATCCCAAAATTCTTCATCACCAAAACTGGTCCCTGCTTCACCTGTTTCCACAATGACAATCTCTTTAAATTGGAGGGTTGCCTCTGATTCTTTAATTTGGATAGGTGTTTTTAATATGGAAATGAGCTCTCTTGATGATGGGTGTGGATGAGTGGTATGCAAAGCCGGAGTTGAAAATCCACTTTCAAAGCCGGTTGTAAAGCCAGAGACGGCTAGTTGGTCGAAGGCACCTGAAAAATTAGTGCTGTAACTGGATTTAACATCGAAAACTTCATGCAGTAAAAATTCTGATTCTAAAGATTCATAAGCTTTACCATTTTTATACGCAAAAGTTTTAAAGGGTTCAGTACCAGTTAATTTTAAATTATCTAGGTCGATGCTGACCGACCCAACATCTTGCATCCCAATAGAATGAATGAGGTTACCATCTAAAACAATTTGAGTAGAATCAAACTTATCAGAATAAGATAAGGCAATCCTCATCTTCCCCTCAGGATTGATACTCACTTGATCAACAATAGGAGCAAAAACAATTTCTCGTTTAATTTCAGGTAATGTTACTGACCATATACCCCTCCCGTAGGTGGCAATGATAACTTGATCATCTTGAATTTTCATGTCTAATATTTTGACCAGAGGAAGATTAGAATTGAGTAGATTCCATGAAACCCCTCCATTTAAAGACTCTATGATCCCAATTTCGGTTGCCACCCACATATGGTCGGGGTCGTTAGGGAAACATATTAATCCCTCTGTCACTGTATTTGGAAATCCATTGTCACTAGATCCCTTTGACTGATCAAATTCGGTTATATCTATCCAAGTTTGTCCGAGATTCTTTGTTTTGAGTATTTTAGGTAAACCGTCAACAGCAAATTGTGCAAATGCTGTACTATCTTCTGTCGGGTGGGTATTAAGCGCTATGATTGGACCCATATTAGGATAATCTATATAAGTTTCAGTCGGGGTGAATGTTAGTCCTCCATCTGTTGAAACAAAAGGTCTACTATTTTCACTCATGTAATTACCAACCCAGACTATACTAGCGTTAGACTCAGAAACTTCTATGTCAGTAAAGTTACTACTACTCCAAAAGTCTGATTGAATGGGGGACAAATTCCAATTCTCACCGAAGTTATTAGATTTATAAACCCCAGATGCTCCTACTGCATAAATACGATCTGGATATGATCTAGAACTTGCCAATCTAGATAAAAAAGGGCCATCATCTCCGATTCCATTTGTAGCATCTCTCCATGTTTGTCCGCCATCAGATGAAGAATAAAAACCATTATAATACTGGGAACCTATAACTTTTTGAGGATTTCGATTATTCCACAACACTTCAAATCCATCGCCACCAATAACAAACCTATACGCTGAGCTGGCATTGGAAGAACTTCCTTCTGGAGAAAGGTAAGTCCCTTGATCTTGCATTCCACCTATGTACCTGTCTTCACCGGGCATTTTATCGGCTGAATAAAATTGCGTTGTATTAAATCCAGTACTTACAAATTCAAAACTCATGTCCTCATGCCCAGGTTGTTTTGATAAACTTGATAACCAAATACCTCCATCGTTCGTACTTAAAAGGTTAAATGTTTGATCAGAGGCGTTGATGTTGAGAGCGTGAAGGCTATGATGATCGGGATGAACAGCATTGGCTCCGTTGGCAGCATTATTATTCAAAGCATTGTTTCCCCCATACTGGTTATAGGCATCAGAGATATTGAATGTTTCCCTAACGATAGTTCTTCTTTCGGTATTACCAATAATGACTTTTGAGTTTGGAAGTTCAGTAGGAATAAATGTAAAGTTTTCAGTACCAACAGGCCACATGAAATACATCTGTTTAAAAGTTTGCCCACCATTCACCGCAATATTATTTTCTGGGGTTTCAGAATAATTTAGGAGATGTATAAAAAGGTATTCTCTTGAATGCAAAGAGGTGGCTCCTGTCGTGTTTGCCGGTATTAGGTTCCATGTGCCATCCTCTTGCTGGTCTCTGAAAGAAACCATCAATTGTTGGTCGTTTTCAGTATCCCAAACCTGGAAAGGAACTTCTACATAATCTCTATATTCGTAATTAGCATCTGGTACACCGGGCCCAGAACCACCTACTGTAAACCGATGTGCTTTTTGTGTTCCTTGACCAAATCGAATCTCAATGTTCACTTTTCCAGCATAGCCGACTTCTCCAATATCCATGATACCACCAAAATATTCTCCTGAAAAATTAACAAAGCTCAAAAACTCCTCTGCACCATCACTTTGGAGTTCAAAAATTTGGTCTGTTGTTTCGGAAGAGGTTAGGGTAAATTCCCAGATATTGACTCCTGCCACGTAAACTTTATTAGAATCAAAAGGATGAGCAAGGACTGCATTATCGTAACTCCCTTGTATTAGAAAATCAAAATTTTCTAGATCATCGAGTTCTCCAACAAACGACCAAGTTTCTGCTCTATCTTCTGAAACATATAATTTTCCTGATTCTTCCGAAGCCCAAATAATTTTAGAATTCACAGGAGATATGTCAAGTTCAATTCTTTCAGCATTTGGTATTCCGATACTTTTAGGCGACCAACTTTGGCCTCCATCAATGGATTTGTAAACACCTTTCCCGCTTATTGCGGCGTATTGTATATTCCAGTTTTTTGGATCACTCAAAATCATATCTACAACAAACCCGTTTCTAAATAATAATGATTCTGACCATGAAACACCACCATCAATAGATTTATAAATTCCTGATTTTACTGATTCTCTAGACCATTTACTACTTGTCCCACTCACTATTACCTCATTAGCATTTTCTGGATTGACAATTATTCTACCAATTAATTGTGCTGCAGGTATATCGTCAGGGCTAATTATTTGAATCCAATTTTGACCATGATCCGTTGATTTAAATAATCCCGAGCCATTTATATCTCCTCCGCCATATTGTTCTCCCGTGCCTGCAAAGATGATATCAGGGTTAGATAGAGATTGTGCTATTGCGTTAGTACCAAGATTTGGGAGGCCTGTAGAGGAGGTTTCCCAAGAACTACCTCCATTGATAGTTTTCCAAATTCCTCCTGATGCAGCTCCTGCAAACCATGTATTTTGCGAAGCATCACTTACATCTACAAAAAAAGCCCTTGTCCTTCCTGAAATATTTCCAGGACCACGCTCAATAAAAAAATATTCGGTTTCTTGACGTGCATTCTGATTTCTCGCTTGTAATTTCTTGAATTCTTTTAATTGATAGCCACCTTCATATGTGGGCCCATCTTGTCCATAACCCGTTTTCATGAGTTTTTGTATTTCTGTATGTTTGTCAGGATAGCCCATGCGCATGCGTTCCTTTTTTTCTTTTTTCTCTCGTTTTATTAATGTCTGTATTTTATCCTGAGATTTGAAGGAATGCTGAGTGGTCTTTATTTCGGCACTTTCTTTAAAGTGATTTAGTAAAAAAATACTCAACAAACTCATGCAAAAAATTAAAAAATATTTTTTCATTAGGTTATTGTAAAAGTGACTTATAATAACAACTACTGTTCAAACACAATTTTTGAGTAAACTGATTCAAAATTGATATATGGAGGGTTTTGAACAACATAAACACATAAAATTAACACAAATTTTTAACAAAAATAGAATAATATAAGTTCAAAGGTTTCCTTAGATGATTTTTGATATTATAACTTGGGTTTTTTATTTAGACCATCTTGCAATCATGGGATCAGCGTCTAGAATTAGATCATTAAATATGCTTTGATATTGTTATATGGTAAACTCAATATTAGGAGGTCTATTTTTGAGTGGTATATTAGAGCTTTCACTCAATTTATGAATAGTCTTTGGATTACAAAAAGTAGTATAAAAGTATTTGAAAACCCTTGGATTGTGCTTCATGATGAACAAGTGATTAATCCTTGAGGAGGTGAAAGTGAATATGGAAGAATTCATTTTAAGCATGCGGCCATGGGAATCATACCTTTGGATAAGGATTTGAACACTTATTTGGTGAGTCAATGGTGTTATCATTTGAATGCGTATTATTTTCAAAACCGGAAGGCCCTTTAAATAAAGATTTTTAAATACCCCAAAAGAGAACTCTTAGAGGAAACCGGGATTACAGCTGCTCGGTGGGAAAGTCTCTCGAAAGTACATCTATCGAATTCGGTATCTGATGAAGTAGGCTATATCTATTTGGCTAAAAGAGCTTACTTTTAGTGCTACCCAATTTGATGAATCAGAAGACTTAAGGATAAAAAAAATGCCTTTAAAAAAAGCTGTAGAAATGTGTTTAGATGGTTTTATAACAGGTAGTTTAAGTTTGATAGGTCTGTTTAAGTTGGCTCGAACGTATTCATTTTAAGTTCGAGTATTTTGGAGCGTGATTCGTTTGAAAACATCAATGACATCCTCCTTGAATAAGTAAAATTCCTGATCGGTTTCTAATTTCAATTACCTATTTTCGCCATCTAGAGGCCCAAAAGTATCATGACGATTAAGGATCATTTTCGAAAAAACATAGTTTTAGCAACTCCCGTCATTATTGGGCAGCTGGGACATATCATGGTCTCTGTTGCCGATACAGTTATGGTGGGTAAAGTGGGAGTGATCCCGCTAGCAGGGGCTACTTTTGCAACGGCAATTTATCACGTGTTTATGCTATTTGGGTTGGGAGTCAGTTATGCCATTACTCCATTAGTTGCGGCCACTCAGCTAGCAGATAAAAAAGGGCGTTTGGTTTTTTTACAAAATAGTATTCTTCTCAACACTCTCTTAGCTTTGACAATGTGCTTAATTGCTTTGATGTTAACGCCTTATTTATCTTTTTTTGGTCAGGAACCGTCGGTGACTTGGGCGGCCACTTTCTATTTAAAAATTATTTCAATGTCATTGGTTCCTCTGATGATTTTTCAGACATTTAGACAATTTTCGGAAGGCCAATCCAATACTTTAAGTCCAATGATTGTTTCTGTTTTGGCCAATGTATTAAATATTTTGCTGAATTACGCCTTTATATATGGTCACTGGGGGTTTTCTGAAATGGGGCTCAATGGAGCCGGTTACGCTACTTTAGTTTCTCGATGTGTTATGGTAATTTTAATTATGGTATTTACCCGAGATATGTGGCGTGGTTTAAGCGGGCATTTTGATTTGAAAGTGATCAATCGTTTGCTGAGAATAGGCGTACCTTCTGGTTTACAGTATGTATTTGAAATTGGAGCATTTTCAATGGCTGGAATTATGGCAGGTTGGATCAGTGCAGCCGCTTTAGCAGCACATCAAATCGCTTTGAATATGGTTTCAGTAACCTATATGGCTGCATCGGGATTGGGCGCAGCTGCAGCTATTAGGATTGCAAATCAAATGGGAAAAAAGGATCTGAAAAATTTAAAATTGGCAGGATTTTCATGCCTGGCCTTGGTAGCTGTTTTTATGTTTTTAGCGGCGATATTCATCATCACAACAAGACATTGGTTGATTCAACTGTATATTGACGATGCAGCGGTACAAAAAATTGCCTTAGGGCTGTTGTTAATTGCGGCAGGTTTCCAAATATCGGATGGTTTACAAGCGGTGGGTTTAGGCATCTTGAGAGGTTTGACAGATGTTAAAGTACCCGCTTTTGTTACTTTTTTTGTCTATTGGATATGTGCCATTCCAGGCAGTTATCTCTTGGCTTTTCATTTTGAGATGGGCCTTTCGGGTATTTGGTATGCTTTATCAGGGGCTTTGACTTTGGCCGCTTTGTTGCATATTTTCAGGTTTATTTATCTTGCTAATCGGATTCAATTTTAAGGTCAGAAGGTTTTTTTTATTACTCAAGTAAAAAAATCATCTATTTACATTTTTAGACAGTTTTAAGCTATTTTTGACTCAAATTTATTTAATGAAAAATCAAAAGGCTGCGCTAGGCTTTATTTTTGTCACGGTCCTTATTGATGTAATTGGATTGGGAATTATCATACCGGTGATTCCCAAACTAATTATGGAGTTAAGTGGGGAAGATATGAGCCAAGCTTCTCGTTATGGAGGGTTATTGATGTTCATTTATGCATTTATGCAATTCATCTTTGCTCCCATATTAGGAGGACTGAGTGATCAATTTGGTCGGAGACCTATTCTCTTGATTTCTTTGTTTGGCCTAGGCTTAGATTATCTTTTGGTAGCTTTTTCAAGTACTCTTTGGTGGCTGTTTTTAGCGCGACTCATTGCAGGTATTGGGGGGGCTAGTTTCACGACTGCATCCGCCTACATAGCAGATATTTCATTACCAGAAAAAAGAACCCAAAACTTTGGAATGCTTGGTGCAGCCTTTGGATTGGGATTTATTATTGGTCCCGTCATTGGAGGGATATTGGGAGATATTGGCTCTAGAATTCCTTTTTTTGCAGCTGCCGGGCTGGCTTTAGTTAATTGGTTGTATGGTTATTTTATCTTACCTGAATCCTTGTCTAAATCGAACAGGCGTCCTTTTAAATTATCTCGAGCAAATCCTTTTGGTACTTTTAATCAGCTCAAAAGACATCCTCTTATCATTGGATTATCCGTCGCTTTATTTTTCACCTATATCGCCCATCATGCCACACAATCAACTTGGGCCTATTTCACTATTGAACGATTTGGCTGGAGTGAAGCTGAAGTAGGATACTCTTTAGGTTTTGTCGGCTTAATGATTGTTCTGGTTCAAGGTTTGATTATTCGTCATGCCGTCAAATTTATGGGTCAGATAAAAGCGGTATATGCTGGCCTTGGATTCAATATGTTGGGCATGCTTTTGATTGCTTTCACTACGCAAGGATGGATGATTTATGCCGTAATGTTTCCCTATGCCCTTGGTGGCTTGGCAGGACCTACTATGCAAGCGATGATGAGCGCTAAGGTAACTTCAGATCAACAGGGTGAATTACAAGGAGGATTGACAAGCCTTATGAGTGTTACTTCCATCATAGGTCCTCTTTTAATGACTACAGTTTTTGCTTTTTTTACCGCTGCTAATACGATTTTTTATTTTCCCGGAGCCCCATTCATTCTTGGCACTATTTTAAGTGGGTTGGGATTAATATTTTCCTTCAAGACTCTCAAAGAAACCTAAATAGAAGTATGCGAATCCATGAGCTGATATTGAAAATCAATTTTCATCTTTCATAGAATTTTAATTAATAGCATGTTTGGGGCCGTTTTTGAGAGGAAAAGAAAGGTAACAACGAAGTATTTCGGATTGATTTGTAGATTCTTCATCTCTCTATGATTGATATGCTTCAACTTCTACCGGAGAAGTATTAACCCAATGATTGTTTGGGAAAATTTTGAAATAAAAAGGGCATCTGTCGGTTTTTCCTATTGATTTTTTTTGGATTCGCAATTCATTTATTTCTTTTTGATTGAATTAGCACCCTTAAAAAGTTGAAAAGATGATTAATTTTGATTAAGTTCGCCAACTTTGTATGCAATTTTGATTAAGTCTTTCAGAGCTTTGCAGCTCAAAACACTTTAAAAAGACTTTTAAATACTCAAAAAAGCATTGAAAGTTTCATTTAATTAATCGTTAATGCGACAGCTAAAGATAACCCAATCAATAACCAATCGAAGAGAAAGTCATACCCTTGAGAAATATTTCACAGAGGTGAGTAATGTTTCCATGATTACCCCTGACGAGGAGGTCAATCTAGCTCAGAGAATCAGGGAAGGAGATCAATTGGCGTTGGAAAAATTGGTAAAGTCAAATTTAAGATTCGTAGTTTCTGTAGCTAAACAATACCAAAATAGGAGTTTACCTCTGAATGACTTGATCAATGAAGGGAATTTAGGATTAATTAAGGCAGCGAAAAAATTTGATGAGACTAAGGGTTTCAAATTTATTTCATACGCGGTTTGGTGGATCAGACAATCCATCATGCAGGCGCTGGCTGAGCAATCTAGAATTGTAAGACTTCCCATGAACAAATCAGGGGCCATCAATCAAATCAGAAGGGCTTATGCTGAGCTCGAACAAAAATATGAACGCGAACCGACGGAAGAAGAGTTAGCGGATATTTTGGATATGAAGCCCAATGAAATAAGAAATACATTAGGCGCTGAGGTCAAGCAGACTTCTATGGATGCACCTTTTGGAGAGGAAGAGTCAGGTTCATTATTGGATGTATTGGAAAATCAAACTACGGGACCCACCGATGGTCAATTGGTTTTCAATGATTCACTGAAGGTTGAAACGTTGCGGGCCTTGTCGACACTTACGGCAAGAGAGAGAGAAGTTATTATGATGAGTTTTGGCATTGCCCTAGAGAACCCGTTTACTTTAGAGGAAATAGGTGATGCGATGGGTTTAACCAGAGAACGAGTAAGACAAATTCGTGAAAAGGCCCTGCAGAAATTGAGAGAACCTAGCAAAAACAGAAGGTTGAAAGAGTTTTGTGCTACCTAAAATTTTAAAATACAACAGACAAAAGGCCTCCGTTAATGAGGCCTTTTTTTTTGATCTGAGGCCTGTCTTTATCCATATAAAATGGTTTAACGGGTAAGATTTTTGAAAAAAAAAAGATTATTAACCATCCTCAAATTGATTCAGCTTATTTTTGTGACTTACTATTAAAATTTAATGGATTTACTTTCAGAAAGAATTAAAGGCATGGTTGAGTCATCTACACTTGCCATGGCAGCTAAGGCGAGAGAGATGAAGCAGAAGGGCTTCGATGTCATCAGTTTGAGTCTAGGAGAACCAGACTTTAAAACACCTAAACATATTCAAGAAGGTGCAAAAATGGCAATAGATGACGGGAAATATTTTTCGTATGCACCGGTCAATGGCTATTTGGATTTAAGAGAGGCGATCAGTGAGAAATTTAAAAAAGAAAATGAGCTTAATTATGCACCTAATCAAATTGTAGTTTCAAATGGGGCCAAACAATCTATTGCAAATTTGTTTTTGGCATTATTGGATCCGGGTGATGAAGTCATTATATATGCACCTTATTGGGTGAGTTACTCGGCACTCGTCGAATTAGCTGAAGGCAAGTGTGTCCTTATTAAGGGCGATATCAAAGATGATTTCAAAGCTAATGCGGCTCAACTGAAAGCGGCCATAACAGATAAGACCAAAGCTGTTATTTTTTCATCACCCTGTAACCCTACTGGTTCGGTTTTTACCAGAGAAGACTTTGAAGCGATGGCCCAAATTTTAAGTACCTATCCCGAAATCATTGTAATCGCAGATGAGATCTATGAATTGATCAATTTTGCAGGTTCCCATGTGAGTATTGGATCTTTGCCAGGGATGCAGGATCGTACCGTCACAGTGAATGGCTTTGCCAAAGGCTTTGCGATGACGGGATGGCGGGTAGGCTACATAGGTGCACCCCTCTGGTTGGCCAAGGCAGCGAACAAAATTCAAGGTCAAATCACTTCCGCAAATTGCTCTATTGCTCAAAGGGCGGCTTTAACAGCCTTAACTTCTCCAAAAGAGGCATCTAAAGCCATGGCTAATGCCTATTATCAACGACGTCAATTGGTCTATGATTTATTAAAAAAAATACCAGGCGTTGAAGCAAACATGCCACAAGGAGCATTTTACTTTTTTCCAGATGTGAGCAGTTACTTTGGAAAGAAAGGAATCCGTGATGCCACCGATCTTTGTATTTATTTGTTAGAAGAATCGCACGTCTCTCTGGTCTCAGGAGAGGGTTTTGGCGAACCGAATTGTCTGAGGTTGTCCTATGCTGCTTCAGAAGAACATTTAAAAATAGCTTTGGCTCGAATAACCAAAGCACTAGAAAAGTTGAGCTGACCTATGCTTCACCAGACGTTAGCAGATATTTTTACAACCTTTAAAAAGCTAAAAGTTTTAGTGATTGGAGATGTAATGTTGGATGCTTATATATATGGAGCAGTTGAGAGAATTTCTCCCGAGGCTCCGGTACCTATCTTGAATATGAAATCTCGCGATCAACGATTAGGAGGAGCAGCTAATGTAGCATTAAATATTCAGTCCTTGGGCGCCATCCCTATTTTATGTTCAGTCATAGGAGAAGATGTACCCGGGAATGAATTTTTAGGTTTAATGGCATCCTCCGGACTACGGATTGATGGAATTGTTCGTAGCACCCATAGAAAAACTACTCAGAAAAACAGAGTTATTTCGGGAGGTCATCATCTACTCAGAATTGATGAGGAAGAGGATCATCCCTTAAATAAGAAAGATAAAAAGTCACTCCAAAGCAGTGTATTTGAAATTATAAAAGATTGTCATGCCATCATTATGGAAGATTATGACAAGGGCTGTCTTGATCAAGTGCTGATCTCTGAGATAATGGAGGAGGCCCAAAGACTTAAAATCCCAGTCGCTGTAGATCCTAAAAAACGGAATTTCTCACATTTCAAGGGGGTCAGCTTGTTTAAGCCGAATTTAAAGGAATTAAATGAAGGCCTAAAAGTGAATATTGGTCCTACTCAGCAAAGCGCTATACATGAAGCCATTGCTCTTTTAGACAAGCAGCTAGGCTGTCAAAACTATTTAGTAACCCTATCAGAACATGGCGTTTTTGCGAGTAAAGGTAAGCAATTTATTGGTCATCCAGCTCATGTGAGATCGATTGCTGACGTCTCTGGCGCTGGAGATACGGTGATTTCTATAGCTGCATTAGGCCTTGCCCTTGATTTACCCTTGGCATTTTGGTCTGAGTTGGCCAACCTCGGAGGAGGAATTGTTTGCGAGCACCCAGGTGTAGTCCCCATAGATGCCAAACAGCTTCTTGAGGAAGCCCTTGCTCATCCACTATTCGAAACTTTTTTTAAGCCTTAAAAGCTTTTACGGCTTCAATGAAAATTTTAACGTGATCTGGATCAGTATCGGGATAAACGCCATGACCTAAATTAGCAATATGAGGATGACCTTTAAATTTCTCGAGCATTTTCTTTGTTTCGAATTCAATGGAGTCTCGATCACCGTACAATACACAGGGGTCTAAATTGCCCTGCAATGTCTTGCCTTTAAGCAATATCCTGGCTTCATTGACGTCCATATTCCAATCTAAGCCGATGGTATTACACGAGAGATTGCTCATTTCTTTCAAGGCAAAATAGGCACCTTTGGCAAATACGGTAACTGGTACGCCAAGAATGGACTTTGAAATATTTTCGATATAAGGCATAGAGAACTCTCTGTATTGATCCGGTGAAAGTATACCTGCCCAAGAATCGAAAACTTGTATGAGATCAGCTCCCGCGAGTACTTGATTGTGCAAGTATTTAATGGTACTATCGGTAATCATACTCAAGACGGTATGCGCTAATTTGGGTTCTTGGATAAGAAATTTCCGTGCATTGGAGAATGTTTTACTTCCCCCTCCTTCTATCATATAGCATAAAATGGTCCAGGGTGCCCCAGCAAAACCAATAAGAGGAACACGGCCATTGAGTTCTTTTTTAACTAGGCGAATGGCCTCGTAAACATAGTTAAGTTCTCCACCCTCAACCTTATGTAATGATTTGATATCTGCTTCGGACTTTAATGTTTTGTGGAAATGTGGGCCTTTTTTTTCGATCATCTCATAACTTAATCCCATGGCTTCGGGAATGACTAGAATATCTGAAAAAATAATAGCGGCATCTACGCCCAATAAATTTACAGGTTGTAAGGTGACCTCGGCTGCCAATTCTGGCGTTTCAACTAATTCTTTAAATCCACTTAATTTAGCTCGTACATTTCTGTATTCTGGCAGAATTCTCCCGGCCTGTCTCATGAGCCAAACAGGGGTTCTTTCTGTCAGTTCACCTTTTGCTGCCCTGATGAGCAGGTCATTCTTTAATTCCATATTGCAAAGATAATTGGGTAAGATTTTAACTCAATGAATTTGACTTGATGTTTTGGTATTTAATATATAATCATATACCATTTTCATCTTTTATTTTGTGAAGATGTATTAAGCTATTCTATGATTGAGGTGAGCATACCCCATGAGTTTCCTAAGAAATAAAATAGAGCACTTTCTATAGAGGCCCAAAGAAGTGCACTGAATAACATCCATTTGATGATTTCTTTTTTTTTGGCGCCGACGGCATTAAGGAGTAGTGCTCCAATGACTGGACTGAGTACGATAGGGGTGATAAAGGCTACCCCTTTGACACCTGAATATTTCCATATTTTAATAAATTTCCTAGTTCTTGGCGTAAATTTTTTATTCTTTTTTAGGCTAAAAAAACGTTGGATAAAAATCTGAATGATATGATTAAAGTAGGTGATGGAAAAAACGGTTGACATCATCCCAGCAGTTGTTAATAGGATAGTGGGCCCTATGCCGAGACCAGATCCTATACCCAATGCAGGCCCTAAAAAGAAACGAATAGCACTTGAAGCATAAACGGTGAAGTAGGGTATGATCTCTATCATTTCTGGAATATCAAACTGTTTTGACTATTTGTTTGTTTTTAAATTAGGCTAGTTCATCTTTGCCATCAAAAGTATCTTAAGAAAATTGGAATTACTTGAAAATTTAATAAATGTTCATGCGCCATCCGGAGAAGAATTTCGGATGAAGGAATTTCTGTTGGATTATATTTCCACACAGAAGCATCGTTGGAAGGTGATGCCCGAGGTAGTGTATGGCTCTGAATTTCAGGATGTAGTCATGTTAGTTTTTGGTAAACCTAGAACGGCTATTTTTGCCCACGTAGATACGATTGGATTTACCGTCAGATATGCCAATCAACTGGTGCCAATTGGTGGACCTGAGGCCGAATTGGGATTTGAATTGACTGGAGAAGATAGTATAGGTCCTATTGATTGTAAGCTACTTCCTCAAGAGGGACGACTTTTCCATGATTTCCCCCGGGGCATTGATAGAGGAACTTCTTTGGTTTTTAAGTCAAATTTCAGGTTGACAGAAGAATATGTGCAGACCCCATATTTAGACAATCGCTTGGGAGTCTATAATGCCTTAAAAGTTGCTGAGCAATTGGAAGATGGTGTCATCGCTTTTACCACCTATGAGGAGCATGGCGGTGGGAGTGTACCCTTTGTTCTTAGATATTTAGAAGCATGCTTTCAAATTAGAAATGCATTGGTAAGTGACATTACTTGGGTGACAGAGGGAGTTCAGCCAGGTGAAAGGTGTTGTGATTTCGTTACGAGACCGCAATATTCCTCGAAAGATCTTTCTTGATAAATTATTACAATTGGCGGCAGAAAGTGGCATCCCTTATCAGCTTGAAGTAGAAGGTGGGGGCTCTAGTGATGGTAGGGAAATTCAAATGTCTCCATTTCCTATAGATTGGTGTTTTATTGGGGCACCCGAAGATTATGTCCACTCACCCGATGAACGCGTGCATCTCAAAGATGTTGATGCAATGATTGGGATGTATAGCTACCTCATGAAAAATCTTTAAGTTGACCAACTAATAATTTAATTAAACTATAGTTAAAATGTTAAATATTGTACTTTTCGGACCGCCTGGAGCAGGTAAAGGAACCCAAAGTGAGTTGATTGTAAAGCAATACGGACTTTTACATTTATCCACGGGAGATCTCTTTAGAAAACATCTGGGAGAAGGGACAGACTTGGGAAAATTGGCTCAAGGCTATATGGACCAAGGTAATTTAGTTCCAGATGCTGTGGTTATTAAAATGGTTGAAGATCGAATAGCTACAGAATCTACGGCCAAGGGCTTTATTTTTGATGGATTTCCAAGAACGGTCCATCAGGCTCTGGCATTGGATAAAATGTTGTTAAAACATGATTTATCAATCACGGGGATGCTATCCCTTGAGGTGGAAGCTTCAGAACTGCGCATCCGTTTAAGAGAAAGAGGTAAGACGTCAGGGCGAAAAGATGACCAAGATGATGTAAAAATTGAAAATAGGATCAAAGTATACAACGAAGAAACCAAGCCAGTAGCTGATTACTACAAGCATCAAGATAAATATGTAAGTATTAAAGGAATAGGCTCAATTACGTCTATATTTCAATTGATTACGCATAAATTGGATGCATTTAAATAAAAAATCTTGGCTTCAAACTTCATAGACTATGTAAAATTTTTTGGTAAATCAGGTGCTGGGGGTGCAGGTTCGGTCCATTTTAGACGTGAAAAGCATGTGCCGTTGGGTGGTCCTGACGGTGGAGATGGCGGATGCGGGGGCCATATTATTTTAAAGGGCAACAGCCAACAGTGGACGCTCTTGCATTTAAAATACAGGAAACACATAAGGGCAGACGGTGGTGGAAATGGAGGTGCCCAAAATAGCTTTGGGGCGAACGGAAGCGATATTATTTTGGAGGTGCCCGTTGGTACGATCGCACGGGATGCTGAGACGGGAGAAAAATTATTAGAGATTTTGGCTGATGGCGAAACAAAAATTTTGCTTAATGGAGGAAGAGGGGGACAAGGAAACTCACATTATAAAACCGCGACCAACCAGGCACCAGCGTATGCGCAGCCGGGAGAAGAGGCCATTGAAATGGCCGTAATTCTTGAATTAAAGCTGTTGGCCGACGTGGGTTTGGTCGGGTTTCCAAATGCAGGTAAATCTACTTTGCTCGCAGCTATGTCTGCGGCCAAGCCAGAAATAGCAGATTATCCTTTTACGACATTGACTCCCAATTTAGGCGTAGTGGCTTATCGTGAGGATCGGTCTTTTGTGATGGCCGATATCCCAGGAATCATTGAAGGAGCTGCAGAGGGCAAAGGATTGGGGACTCGGTTTTTGCGGCATATTGAGCGCAATAGCATTTTGCTTTTTTTGGTGTCTGCAGATGCAGATGATATTGTGAAAGAGTATTCAATACTGCTCAAAGAGTTGGAAAAACATAATCCAGAACTTTTAGATAAAGAAAGGGTTTTAGCAATTTCAAAGTCAGATTTGCTTGATGATGAATTAAAAATTGAAATTTCGGCAACCCTGACAACGGTGTCACATTTATATATTTCGAGTTGGACCGCTCAAGGTTTTATGGCGTTAAAAGATGCCATTTGGCGGTATCTAAATTAGACATCTGTCATATTGTCATCATATTGTATTTTGGCAATAAAATTGTCTTACGTGTGGTCTAAGTACTTTCATTAAGAGATCTATGACAAAGAAGAAAAAGAGCGCAGATAAAAAAGCGAAAAAAGATATTGAAAAACTAGCTAAAGAAATAAACAAAGCAGTGGAGTCTACTATTGATTTGGAGGATTCAGAAGAGGATTCAGTTGCTGCTTCAGAAGAGATCGATTTAGCTGCAGAGGTAGCGGAATACAAGGACAAATATTTAAGATTATATTCTGAGTTTGAAAACTACAGGAGAAGAACTTCTAAAGAACGTCTTGAATTGATCAGTACCGCCAATAGTGGATTAATGAAGGCTTTAATTCCTATTGCGGATGATTTTGATCGAGCATTGAAAGCGGGAACGGAAGGCGCTGTTGAAGGCGTTGAATTGATTTTCAATAAATTTAAAAATACGCTTGAAGGCAAGGGGTTGAAAAAAATGGAAACGGCTTCAGGAGATGATTTTGACGAGGATTTTCATGAGGCGATCACCCAAATACCCGCACCTGATAAAAGTTTAGCAGGTAAAATTATTGACATTGTCGAGCCTGGTTACTTTCTTGGTGAGAAAGTGATCCGTTTTGCCAAAGTTGTAACTGGATCCAAAGATTAAGATGAGCAAACGAGATTATTACGAAATACTAGAAGTGAGCCGAAGTGCCACTGCAGATGAGATTAAAAAGTCTTATCGAAAAATTGCTATAAAATATCATCCCGACAAAAATCCTGACGACAAGGCCTCTGAAGATAAGTTCAAAGAAGCGGCAGAGGCTTACGAAGATCCTAGGCAATGATGAAAAAAGAAGGCGTTATGACCAATATGGTCATCAAGGTAACCGAGGTGCCGGAGGATTCTCTGGAGGTTCTATGAATATGGAGGATATTTTTTCACAGTTCGGCGATGTTTTTGGCGGTGGGGGTGGAGGTAGCCCTTTCGAGAGTATTTTTGGTGGGGGTGGCTCAAGAGGTGGACGTAGGCGAAAAGGCACCAACTTAAGAATTAAGATTAAATTGACCCTTCAAGAAATCGCTGAGGGAGTAGAGAAAAAGATCAAGGTCAATAGGCTCATGGTAGATCCATCGACCACTTTTAAGTCTTGCCCTTCTTGCCAAGGTACGGGCCAAGTACGTAAAGTAATGAATACGATGCTGGGTCAAATGATGTCAAGCGCTACCTGTCCGTCATGTGGAGGTGCCGGTGAACTCGTAGATAGTAAAGGATCAGGAGCTGATAATTCAGGGATGAACCGCACAGAAGAAGTCATTGCCATAAAAATACCTGCTGGAGTCAGTGATGGCATCCAATTATCGATGTCGGGTAAAGGAAATGAAGTAGCAGGAGGTGTTGCCGGCGATTTATTGATTGTCATTGAAGAAATTGAGGATGATCAGCTGAAGAGAGATGGAAATAATGTCATATATGATCTCTATTTATCATTCTTAGATGCGGCTTTGGGCGCCTCTGTTGAAGTACCCACCATAGATGGAAAGGTGAAAATTAAAATTGATTCAGGAACTCAAAGTGGCAAAATTTTAAGATTAAAAGGAAAAGGAATTAAAGATATTGAGGGTTACCGTAGAGGAGATCAATTGATACATCTCAATGTTTGGACACCAAAAACACTTTCAAAAGAAGAGCGTAGTATTTTAGAAAACTTCAAAGAATCAAAAAATTTCATACCCGCACCGTCAAAGAATGATAAGGGATTTTATGAAAAAATGAAAGAGTTTTTTGAATAAGTAATATCGAATTTAAGTGATCATT
Source organism: Flammeovirgaceae bacterium UBA4465 (assembly GCA_905182375.1). Classification (GTDB taxonomy): domain Bacteria; phylum Bacteroidota; class Bacteroidia; order Cytophagales; family Cyclobacteriaceae; genus UBA4465. Next base: position 32,289 of record CAJJBF010000001.1, on the reverse strand, counting down.
TCGGGTCATTAATTGTCCTGAAGTACGCCTTCTGTGATCAAAATCTGTGCACCCATATAAGTCGTCATAATCCCTATTCCAGCGTAAGGGATATCCCAAACAAATTTATTAAGGGCCAATAAGGAATCAGAGATAAGGAAGAGTAAGGTTCCTATCAAGACGTAGCGGTAACTTTTGATATTCGTTCTTCCCTGTCTGATTCTCGCGATACCTGCCATACCTATGAGACTAAGGCCATAGATAAAAACAGGGATCAGAAGCTCATCTGTTTTTGGAAGAAGGATGTAAAACAAGAAAATGCCAGCTAGTAGATAAGGGAGTAAAGGAAGGAACTTTAATTTAATAGGTTCTTCGACCGACTTTAGAAATAAGAAAATATAACATAGCTGAGCCATGAAAAACATGCCGACGCCCAATAAAAAATAAGTATCTCCTTGCATAAGGGCCAAATCACCTAACCAAGCAAACACCAATGAAATCCAGAGCAGGATGGTATTTAGGGTCACCTGTTCAATCTGAGATTGATAAACATAGTAGAGCAGGATAGGCATTAAAAAAGGCTTCGTAGCATTTAATATTTCTTGATTATTGAATACAATGCCCAATAAATGAACCATACCCACCAAGCCATAAAGCCATTTTAATAGTTTAGGAGTCACCTTTTTTTAGTTAACACAATGATAAAGGCAATAAATGAAAAAAATGCCGAAATCATAAATAGCCAAGGAAAACGTGCATTAAAACCTTGATAGAAACTGCCGGATATAAGCGAGCCCATACCAATACCGACTTCTAAAAAAATAAACAAAGTTGAAATGCCTCTGCCTATACTCTTTTCAGGTGATAGGTCTATGGCCCAAGCAAATAGTGTAGGGGAATTGAGACCATAACCTATCCCAAAAAGAAAGGCTCCAGCAAAATAAGTTGTAGCATCTGTGGCAAAGCCAATAATAATCATACTAATACACAAACACAGCGTACTGTATCTTAAAATTAATATACGTCCAAAATGATCAGACAACTTACCACCTAGGAATCTAACCAAAAGTGAGGAACCCGTAAAAAATGAGAAAAATAATCCCTTATTCTGAATACCCAAAAAGCCACTAAAATCAGGGGATAAGGTAATCACAGTTCCAAAAGAAAAAGTCGTTAGCACCATAATCAATGAAGGAGGAATAACCGAAGGTTCATACAAATCTGCTTTCCCTATTTTAAGAAGAGCAAGCTTGAAAGGCTCTTTGTTTTTGAGCGTTTCTTTCATACCAAATAAAATCAGTACCGAACCAATGGAAAAGACCGAACTACAATAAAAAAGCGTATTGATATCGTAGGTTAAAAAAATCCAAGAACCGAGAATAGGAGCGGATGCCATACCAATGGTACTAAACATACTAAGGATGCCTAGAGCCTCTGCGCGCCGCTTTGTGGGAATAATATCAGCAACATAAGCGGAGGTGCCGGTTGGCTTGAAGCCTGCACTAAAACCATGTAATAATCTGATGCTCAGAAATCCAAAAACAGTGGTTGTTAAAGGATAAACCAATGCAGCCAGACCACTGATGCAAGCCCCAATGAACATGACGGGGATTCTCCCCCATTTATCGGTCAATTTGCCACTGAATGGGCGAGATACTGCGGCACTGAGGGTAAATAATGATACGATCAAGCCCAAATACTCTTGACCTTTTAAGCTAGCCAGATAATCCGGTAACTCAGGTAAAATCATGGAGAAGGAACCAAAGAACAAAAAAGAGCTGGCACATAACAGCCAGAAACTCAGGGTATAAATTTTTGCTTTTGGCGTTATCGATGGTGTATCGACATGATCATTAATCATTATTATCTCTTAAAAGAAAGGCCTTGATGTAATCATTAAGATCACCATCCAAAACGTTTTGCACGTCTGTTCGTTCATGTCCCGTTCGTGCATCTTTAATCAATTTATAAGGATGCAAGACATAATTTCTTATTTGAGAGCCAAAATCTATTTTCATTTTTCCTGCTTCCACCTTATCACGTTCGGCATTTTTCTTCTCTACTTCAATCTGGTAGAGTTGGGATTTAAGCATGGTCATAGCACGCTCTTTATTGGCTAGCTGCGACCGATCGACCTGACAGACTACTACAATTCCAGAAGGCTTATGCGTTAGTTGAACCTTAGTCTCTACTTTATTAACGTTTTGTCCTCCGGCTCCTCCTGATCTTGAGGTATGCATTGCCACATCATTGGGATTGATTTCTATTTGAATGCTATCATCCACCACGGGATATACATAAACCGAGGCAAATGAGGTATGCCTTCTACCACCACTGTCAAATGGAGAAATTCGAACCAATCGATGAACGCCGTTTTCGGATTTCAGAAACCCATAAGCCAAGGGACCTTCAAATTCAAGAGTTACAGATTTGACACCCGCTACATCACCCGCTTGAAAATCAACTTCTCTCACTTTGTATCCATTGGATTCGCCCCACATGATGTACATGCGCATTAAGATCCCCGCCCAATCATTGCTTTCGGTCCCACCCGCACCAGGATTGATTTGTAACATGGCCGAAAGCTGATCTTCCTCTGAAGAGAGCATTTTTTTCAATTCAAGCGCTTCGGTTTGTTTTAACGCATGCTGAAAGGCTTGCTCTACTTCTGGTATTGTAGCTTCACCCATCTCCATGAATTCAAATAGGGTTTCAGTATCCCCAAGGCTTTCTTCTAGTTTTTCATAACTTGAAGTCCAGGCCTTTTTCCCTTGAATGATTTTCATGGTTTTTTCTGCTTCCTTGGGATCTATCCAAAATTCAGGTTGTGCAGAAACTAATTCTAATTCTTTGAGCTCTTTTTTCTTAGCATCGTAGTCAAAGAAACCTCCTCAAGGCCAATATGCGTGCCTTCAAGTCTTTTAATTGATCAGTTGTCATCGGATCAAAAACTTTTTTTAGTGAAAAATTTATTAAGCTGCGAAGATAGATAAAACCTCGACCTAAAAGAATTTATCTGTACTAACCATTCTTATTTTTTAAATGTAAGAATGACAAAGCGATGGTTAAAGTGGTTCTATTCTTCTCGCGCAGTCTCTAGGAGTTCTTCAATATGAGGTTTGATCCATTGGTTTCTTTCCTCATTAAATACTAACATATCATTTAAGATTAAGATCCATATATCATAATATTTATAATAGGGCCAAGTTTCTTCATGCTTTATCCATTCGGTTCCTATTTCATCAATCATTTCTTGAAGGATATCTTCGACCCTTGTTGGATCAAAAACGTCTTCAATGAAATATAGATATCTTTCTAAAAACTTTATTTCAAAAGTTTTATTTTTCATAAGTGCATCGAAGAGTAGATAGCCGGGTGCAATTTGGGGAAAGGGGACATTTTCTACCCCTACTTGGTAATAATCTCCAAGCCATAAAATTTCTTTACGATCCAAAACAAAACCAAAATCGACATCAAAAAAGATCCATTTCCATTTATTAAATTCTGTATTATTTTGGGAGCGCCACCATTTCATATTACTATCGGGCCAGTCAACATTAGCGATATAGGTTTGAGCAATGAAGTAATCAATCATGTTATCTAGATCCATCAACTCATTTACCTTTACATAATTTTGGTCGAGTGACAGATCTTCATAAAGGAATAAAGGCAGGACTTCATTCATAAATTGATCAGCAGTGCCATCATCTACACCTGGATAATCGGGGAACCCCTGCAAAATGTCAATAAAATCTCTATCTAATTCATATTTGTTTCTGAAATGATGGGTATTTAACATTTCCCGAATAATATAAAGTCCCCAGTACTGTTCATTGATATATAGGACACAAATTTTTGAAGAGGCGGTTTCAAATAAGGTCTTACCCTCCATGATTCGGGTAATAAAAGCATCTTTAATTAACGTGAGTTCACCGTCGCTACCACCAGTTCTGAGTCTCAATCTATCGAATTCTTCTAATGGATAATTATCAAAAATCTGTTCTTTCAGTTTGCCTTTTCCATATTTATCACGCCAATAAAGGCCTATAGATTTGTTAGGTTTAGCTCTACTTCCTCTTCCTTTAATTCGAAATCCGACCGTATCAATAAAAATTTTCTCTCCATTTTCCCAATACGACAAATAACTTGGGAATTCCCTAATCTTGGTAATAATTAGAAATTTGGCCTGCATATTCGGCTCCATTATCCCCAATCACAAATAATCCAGAATCTTCTGACCAGAGATATTTTTCGTCGATGGTTATTTTAACAACAGGAAGCGAATGTCCGAACTGAGTTAGTAAACTATCACCAGATAGGGACGTTGAATCTTCTGTCTCTACAATTAAGGAATCTATTGACATAGAATCTGTGTCCCCGATATCAAGAGAGGGAACATATTCTATTCCATTGTCATCTGAACTACAACTACTGAGTTGAAGAGCATTAAAAGCCAAAAAGGCACTCAATACAAAACCAAAAAGGGTAATAATTTTTACCAAAAGTTGATTCATCACTGAAGGCATCTTATTGTTTTTAATTTAGACTTTATAAATCCATCCGAACTTATCTTCAAGGACACCGGATTTTATTTTATCCAAAGTATCTAAAAACCCAAGAGAATATTTCCTGGATTTGACATCCGATAATTCATAATCAATACCATTATATCCTATGGTTTTGATGGGGGCCACAGTGGCTGCAGTACCTACGCCAAATGCTTCTTGCAAACGCCCTTGCTCGATGGACTGAATGATTTCAGCCACAGGAATGGGGCGCACTTCAGCCTTCATACCTTGATCTTTGGCAATTGTCAAGATGCTGTCTCGAGTGATGCCATTTAAAATAGTATCTCCAATGGGGGCAGTAATGAGGATATCGTCGATGACAAACATGAGGTTCATCGTACCCGATTCTTCAATGTGCTGGTGTGACACACCATCGGTCCAAATCAATTGATCATAACCTTCCTTTTGGGCTTCAAGCGCAGGCTTAAGAGCTGCGGCATAGTTACCACCTGTTTTCGCAAATCCAGTTCCCCCCAAGACGGCACGGGTATAACTGGTTTCAATTTTAACTTTTAAAGGTTGTGAGTAATAAGCCCCAACAGGCCCAGTGATGATCATGAAAGTATAGTCATCGGAAGGTCGTATGCCCACATAGGGATCCATGGCTATTTGAAAGGGTCTAATGTAGAGTGATGTACCGGGATGATTCGTTACCCAACCGTGATCAAGTTTCAGCAACTCGGTAATGCCGGTCATAAAGATAGATTCAGGAATACCAGGCATGCACATTCGGCCAGCACTCAATACCATACGTTTCGCATTGTCTTGAGGTCTAAATACGACGATTTCTTTGTGTATATTTCTATACGCTTTTAAGCCCTCGAAAATAGTAGAAGCATAGTGCAAGGTGGTATTTGCCGGACTGATACTGATGTCTCCATAAGGGATAATTTTCACATTTTGCCAGGCACCTTTTTTAAAGTCGCAACAGAACATATGGTCAGCATATACATTTCCAAATATAGGATTGATTAAATCAGTAGTTGCTAATTTGGATTGAGTCGTTTGGGTAATAGAAACTTTTTGATGGATGGACATGTCTGTTTTATTCTTTATTGCCTATCCAAGGGGTTTCGTCCAGATTTAGATCGTTGGATATTGTTCTAGCAAGGATAAAGAAATAATCGGAAAGGCGATTGATAAATGAAGTGATATTTTTATCTATTTCTTTATGAAGAGACCATTTGACGATGGTTCGTTCTGCTCTTCGGCATACGGTACGGCACACATGACAGGCAGAAACGGTTGCGTGACCTCCAGGTAATATGAAGGAAGTAAGTTCTGGTAAATCTTCTTCATATTTGTCGATCCATGTTTCAAGCTGTCGAATATGAGTTATTGATATTTCGGGTAACTTCATGCCTTTAAAGTCTGTGACGCAAGCAAGTATTGAACCTAAAGAAAAAAGATTTTCTTGGATCCAGATGAGTTGGTCCTTTTTTGAACTATTTATTCCAGATTGGTCTCGCAGCAAACCGACAAAGGCATTCAATTCATCCACATTCCCATAGGCTTCAATTTGCAGATCAGATTTGGCTACTTTTTCACCACCTAATAAAGAGGTCTTTCCATGATCACCAGTTTTTGTGTAAATTTTTAAAGCCATAATTATAAATCAAATTCAGCAGTAATAATTTCTTTATTTTTTTCGTCAGATTCTACAATACCATCACGGAGCCTTACAATCCGATGTGCATACCTCGAGATGTCGTCCTCATGGGTAACCATAACAATGGTATTTCCTTCAGCATGCAGTTTCTCAAAAAGACCCATAATTGAATAGGAAGTTTTAGAATCTAAATTACCGGTAGGCTCATCGGCGAGGATAATACTTGGATTATTTACCAAAGCTCTGGCGATGGCTACCCTTTGTCGTTGGCCCCCAGAGAGTTCATTGGGCTTATGATAAGCACGATCTCCCAATCCAACACCTTCCAATACCGCATAGGCTTGTGCTTCGCGGTCCGCCTTCGAATAACCTGCATATACCAAGGGAAGGGCTACATTTTCAAGTGAGGAGGCTCTGGGTAAGAGATTAAAGGTTTGAAAAACAAAGCCAATTTCCTTATTTCTAATTTCTGCCAATTCGTTCTCGGTAAGATCACTGACGTCTTGATTGTTGAGAACGTATTGACCTGAGGAGGGCGTATCGAGACAGCCTATGAGATTCATGAGTGTCGACTTCCCTGATCCCGAAGGACCCATAAAAGCGACATATTCTCCCTTATTGATGGTAATGGAAACGGTTTTCAGTGCATGAATGGTCTCGCTACCCATGATGTATTTTTTGGCAATTTCCGTAGTTTTAATTATTTCAGACATTTTAAGATTTAGGAATAAGATGATTAAATGAGCAACCGAGTTATTTTACGAATAGGGTTTACTTTGGTTCGATTTATATTTTCAATTAACTTTTATTTTTGCTTTCAATACAATTTCACAACAGACTTTTTGAGGGTAATATCTTTTTGTTCCATCAATTGATGAATTTCATGGGCAATATCTAGAGGTTGTGTCCACTGGGTGAAATCTGCTGCGGGCATTTGTTGACGATTGATAGGGGTATCTATGGTGCCGGGTACGATAAGAGACGTGAAAACCTTATCTTCAGCGCTTGATTCATTCAATGAATGGGTCAATTGTAATAGCAGACTCTTTGAGAGGGTATAAGGCAGGATTTCCCTGCTAGAACCTTCAAATAAAGGACGCGATCCAATCATGAAAATATCACCGCCACCTAGTTCACACATCCATTTATGAACGGGTTTGATGACATTGATGGCTGTGAAAAAATTCAATTTAATCATATGCTCATAATCACTCAGTTTGGCATTGGACAAGTTGTTCATAGCAAATCCTCCCACTGTTAGAATAGCTGCTTTGAGCGTGATTTTTTCGCTTTTAAGCTGATCAATAAGTTCCTGTGCTGCATTTTCATCCGTCAAATTTAACGGATAATATTTAGTGTTATTGCGGTTTACTGTAGTCTTACTCGGGGAAGTGGTTCCGAATACTTGATATCCTGTTGATGAAAAGTAATCCGTCAGAGGACTTCCTAAGCCACCTAAGGCACCGGTGATGAGCAAGTTTTTCAAAGTTAAATTATTTAGATTACACAATGAATTATGAGTCAAAGATCGTCATTTTTTCAAGATGTTTATGAAGTCGTCATGTTAATTCCAGAGGGCAGAGTAACTTCTTACGGAGCGATAGGAAAATATTTGGGTATGCCATCAAGTGCAAGAATGGTGGGATGGGCCATGAATGCGTCGCATACTTTACCCAAAGTACCGGCACATCGAGTGGTGAATCGAGTGGGCCTTCTGACGGGGAAGCATTTTTTTGAAACGCCCAGTCGCATGCAAGAATTATTAGAAGCAGAGCATATAAAGGTTGCCAATGATCAAATTCAACGCTTTGAAGATTTTTTTTGGGACCCAGTAAAAGAGCTACCTTAATTTCTTACTGATCAGCCAAAGTCCTAGGAAAGTAAAGGCGCCGTTGAGCATGAGTAACTCAAAGCCAAATTGATAGCCATTGAGCCATTCGCTTGAATGTTTGCTCAGCAAGTAGCAAAAAATAGGGGCGAGTATACAAATGAGGGGAACCCACTGGTCCTTAACAACGCGCCGAGTAAAAATACCAAAGGAAAATAAGCCCAATAAAGGACCATAAGTATAACCTGCGACTGAAAAAATGGAATTGATCACACTTTGATCATTGATTGCCTTGAAAAAGAGAATTACCCCGATCAGTAGCACAGAAAAACCAATATGAACCATCAATTTGGTTTGCTTTTTAGATTCAAAATTGTCAGGCTTGAAATTCAAAAAATCTATACAAAAAGAAGTGGTCAATGCAGTGAGTGCCGAATCGGCACTGGAGTAAGCCGCTGCAGTAATACCGAGGAGAAAGGCAATGCCAGCAATTGAGGAAAAATGTTCTATGGCTAAGTAAGGAAATAGGTTATCGGTTCCTGGAGGTATTAAGATGCCCTTAATTTCTACAAACTGATACAATAAGACGCCAAGTACCATAAAAAGTAAATTGACGGGAATCAGACTGAGACTCATCCAATAGATGTTTTTTTGAGATTCTTTTAAATTCCTACAGGTCAAGTTTTTTTGCATCATGTCTTGATCAAGTCCAGTCATGACCACGGCAATAAAGGCACCAGAAAAAAATTGTTTGAAAAAATTTCGATTATGTTGCCAGTCCCAATTAAAAATTGTGCTTTTACTGTCATTATAAACATGGGAAGTCAAGGTAGACCAAGACCAGTTGAGATCTTCTTTAATGAAATAGATACTCACCAGAACTGAAATAAGCATAAAGGTAGTTTGCAAAGTATCTGTCCAAACAATTGTTTTAATACCGCCTCTAAAGGTATATAACCAAATTAATAGAACGGCGGAGACCACGGCAACCCAAAAAGGTAATTCATAACTATCGAAAATAGCAAGTTGAAGTACACTCGCCACCAAGAAAAGTCTAAAAGAAGCTCCAATGACTCGGCTTAATAAAAAGAAAAAAGCGCCAGACTTATAAGACCAAAAGCCTAAACGTTGGTCAAGATAGGTATATATTGAAATAAGGTTATGCTTGTAGTAGAGAGGCAATAATATTTGGGCAATGATGGCATATCCGACGAAGTACCCTAGAACCATTTGAAAATAATAAAAATTACTATTACCAACCTCACCAGGTACCGAAATGAAGGTAACCCCCGAAAGAGAGGCTCCAATCATCCCGAAAGCGACTAGATACCAAGGAGATTGTCGATTGCCATCGTAGAAGGAATGAGCCGTGCTATTTTTGGAGGTGAACCAAGAAATAGCCATTAGTAAAACAAAATAGCCACCAATAATGATCGATACGAATAAAGGATCCATTCTTTTAATAAGTTGAGATAGTTGCAAAATAATAGTTATTGATAACTTTGTATCAAATTATTATCAATGAACATGAATTTCGAGCCGGAAGTTGAAGAACTGGTTGAGTTAGCATTGGATATTGATCAAGAGAAGGAAAGAAGTCTCATTGTGTATAATGATGACTACAATACTTTTGAGCATGTAACCTCAACACTGATAAAAGTATGTAAACACCGCCCTATTCAGGCCGAGCAATGTACTTATATTATTCATTATAAAGGAAAATGTATTGTAAAAAAAGGGAGTTACGAAATATTGAAGCCTATGAGAGAAGCCCTATCCGAGGCTGGAATTAAAGCTGTTATTGAATAAATGGAATTTTCTTCAAAACTAGTCGAGCAAGCCGTTGAGGAAATTTCTAAGTTACCAGGTATTGGAAAGAAAACAGCCTTACGACTGGCTTTGCATCTTTTAAAACAGCCAGAGGATCAGACCCTACTGCTGACAGAAAAATTAAAAGAATTGCGTGAGCACATCAAATATTGTCAGATATGTCATATTATGAGCGATATCGAAGATTGTACATGTAAGACAATGTCTGTAGATCCTGCGCTGATTTGCGTTGTTGAAGAAACGCCTGATGTACTGGCGATTCGTAATACAGGCCAATACAATGGTATGTTTCATGTATTAGGGGGTCGAATTTCCCCTATTGACGGTATTGGGCCAGATGAATTGATGATTACAAGTTTAGTCAATCGAATCAAACTAAGTGAAGGAGAAATAAAGGAAGTCATTCTGGCACTTAGCGGTACTTTGGAGGGTGATACGACTGCTTTTTATTTAACCAAACAATTACAGGAGTTGTCCGTCGAGGTGACCTCAATTACGCGAGGAATTCCTGTGGGCGGTGAACTAGAATACGCCGATGAAGTTACTTTAGGAAGGAGTATTATGACCCGTAGTAAAGTAAATACAGATTAATTTGGGTTGTTATTGATGCCCTCCCAAAGTGAATAGAAAATAAGGAGCAGGATCCCTGCAATTAAAATAGGAAAAGCCCAATTGGCTTCCCCTTCTCTAAGGCCAGCCAAGAACCTGATGCTGGCTAGCCCGGCCGCGACCAAGCCTAAAAGTACACCCAGACCCTTTCTAACAATTGGATTCATTTTTTATGCGTGAATAGAGCAGTTATATTTTTTACTAAATATTCTTTAAGATAAATATTGTTCAATTTGGAGTTAAAATATTGTAAAAAGATAAACATCTCATTGTTTTCAATTTTTAATTGAATTGTAGAAACCAATTTTAATTTTTTTTAGTTAAATTGATCTATTATTAAAATTTTGTAACCTAAAACAAAAACTATGAATTTTACACTTAACGCTATTTTGCAGTCTGGAGACTACGTTGGGTTTACCTTCTTTATAGGTAGCATGGCCATGCTTGCCGCTACCGTATTCTTCTTTCTCGAGATGGGGAATGTCCAAGGTAAATGGAGAACGTCTATGTTAATTTCTGGATTGATTACCTTCATTGCCGCAGTGCATTACTTTTACATGAGAGATTTTTGGGCAGAGACAGGTACTTCTCCTACAGAATTTAGATACATTGATTGGATATTGACAGTACCCATTAATGTGTGTTGAATTTTATCTTATTTTAAAGGCCTTTGGAGCCAAGATGGATCTTTTGTGGAAAATGATTGCTTATTCGCTTTGGATGCTTATTTTCGGATATCTAGGAGAGACGGTATATAGAGATACTAGTGCGATCTGGGGTGCTATATCGACCTTAGGTTACGTGGGTATTTTCTATGAAGTATGGTTTGGATCTGCGAAAAAGCTTTCACAAGGATCAAATGATCCCCATTTGCAGAAAGCATTTAACACCTTAGCATGGTTCATATTAGTTGGATGGGCTATTTATCCAATTGGATATCATGGCGATACCAGGTGGATTATTAAGTGGAGTACTACCTTTAGAGTCTCTAGACATTATCTATAATATTGGAGATGCAATAAATAAAATTGGTTTTGGATTAGTGATTTATTCATTGGCCATCAGCAGCGGTAAAAAAGCAGAAGCTTAATACCACAAAATTAATTAAAAGAGGGTATTTTAATGCCCTCTTTTTTTATGACTAAATATTTACAATACGGATTGGCTTTGGTTGTGGGATCACTTTATTTGGTGTTTATCCCTGAAGATGATGTGACAAATATAATGGCACTGACGGCTATTTTGTTTTTTGGCGTCCCTCATGGGGCCATTGATCATAAAATTCACCTTAAATTCTCAAAAAAAAGCAATATTAAAAAATTCATTTTGATATATATCTTGGTGGGTTTGGGCTTTTTGTTGTGGTGGGTGTTGATGCCACTGAAAGCGTTATTGATCTTTATTATTTTGTCGGCCTATCATTTTGGACAAGAATTGATTGAGGACATTGCAGAAACCCCGAAAGACCCTATTTTTAATTTAAGTTGGGGATTGATCGTATTAGTAAGTCCAATCATTTTGAAATTTAATGAACTACTACCTACCCTAAATTTCATTGGTTCACAACCGATATCAAGGATCCCGAAGGATATCCAATTAATTACCGTTTTAGTCATTCACTTACTGGGCTATGCTTATATAGCTTATCTTCTTGTTAAAGGAGTAATTCGTAAAGCAGCTGTCATTCGCTTGATTCTTTTTTCTATTTATTTATTACTGAGCTATCTTATGCTTCCCTTTATTGTCGCTTTTGCACTTTATTTTGTTTTATTTCATTCAATCAATGCAATGCGACACCAATTTTTTTGGATGAAAGATCGTACGACTGGTTATACATTCGCTACCTTCTTAAAAGACCTAAGTCCTTTTACCTTACTGACCATTGTGGGAATGTCTGGTTTGATTTATTATTTAGATCCTGCTGATTGGTCGGTGTTTTTTACCTATTTTTTCGTCTTTATTTCCTTATTGACCTTACCGCATGCCATCCTGTTTGATGAGCTGTATTTATCCAAGAATACCGCAAAGCATCCCAAAGATTAAATCTGTTGTCATTTAGGTATTTATCCTTCGCCCTCTTCTATTTTTAGGGTCAACTCAATTCCAGTAACTCGTTTGTCTAGCTCAACTCCTCCTCAAATTTATTATGAATCATTAGGATGAGTAGGCCAAATACGATGGCGCCGATAATGAGCCCTATGTTTAGCAATCCGGTTACTGAGAAGGATAATCGAATCAAGATGGTAGAAATGATAAACCCAGAATTACGGATGACCTTGTGGAATTTATCCGTGTAGTAAAATGAGGCCAGTAATAAAATCACGTCTACTACGATCAATAGCGTGAAAAACTCATCAAAAAATATGTTATTAATATCTTTAAATGAAGTTTTAATCATCGCATCAAGATTAAAAAGAGAAAACGTCCAATTTGAAAGACTGTAAGTGGCAATGATGAGGAGTATGGGAACTAGGCTGGCAGCGATGACTTTCTTCAATGTTATAAAACCATCGATATTGCTGGTGATTACTTTTTGAGTTTCCGAGTGCTTAGGCTTACTTTGATTATAAAAAAGGTAGAGTAGGTAGAACATGACTACCGAGGCAATAATATCGAAAGTAAATTGAAGGTCATTTTTAATTTCAAACCAATTGGTGGAGAGTTTTAATTCTGATAGGTCTTTGAACAATCGTCTGATAACGATGAGTGTTATGATCTCATATTGTTTGCCAATATAAGTAGTTATGGATCTTGGTAAATAGTAGATGACTAGGTAGACTTCATACAATAAAATAAATGAAAAAGGGGTATAGATGGCGGCGATGGGACTCTCAAAAAGGCTAGATTCTAAGTGAATTAATTTGAGTTGAACTAATAAGATCAGTAGGAGATGTATGACAAAGCTTGCGATGGCGATGCTCAGAATAATTTTTTCACTTCTTTTTTTAGTGGTCTCGGAAAGCAAGTAACGAAATATATTTTGGATATTATTTTTCACATTTTGAGATTTTTGGACTTGAGATTAGGTATTTTAAAATATTAAAAATCACACTAAAACACCTGATCAAGATAACTTAAAAATCACTCAATATCAAATCTAATGGCTTCCAAGAGGATTCATTAATGCTAAAAAAGGTAATAATTGAGATTGAGAGTGGGGGTTAGGTCCAATCTTCATTTTTGGTCAAATAAGTTGTTATAAAATATTTACTAAGTGTAGTTGCTTTTCATAAGTGGTAAATTTGAAAGGTCGAGATTATAGAACTAACTTTTTTTTATAATCGTTAGTGAGTTACCTATTTCCAAGACCTTTCTTTTATGATTAATTTCAATGTCATTCCTAATCCTGAATCCAATATTTGGATCGTCTTCATACATGGGGCGGGAGGGAGTATCCGAACTTGGAAACGTCAAGTGGAAGCTTTGCAGCACCATGCTAAATTATTAATGTTGGATTTACGGGATCATGGGGCATCCGAGACCATTAACCCTTCACCGAGTCAATATGATTTCGAATTAATATCTAATGATATTAAAGAAGTAATGGATCATTTAGAGATAGCAAAGGCACATTTCATTACGCTTTCTTTGGGGAGTGTATTGATTCAAGATTTATCAATGCGTTATCCTACTTATATAGGGAAAGTAGTGATGGCGGGAGGAGTTTTCAATGCTAATATCATTTTAAAATGTTTCATTCAAGCTGCAAAGACATTAAACAAGATCTTACCCTATGCTATGATGTATCGTTTGTGCTCCTATATACTCATGCCGCGAAAAAGAAACCAAATTTCAAGAAAAATATATCAACGTGAAGCGCAGAAGTTGACTAGAGAGGCTTATATGCGCTGGGTTTCCCTTTCTAAATATTTTATAAAATTATTGAAGCGCTTTTTTAAGGCTAAAAGTTCTTTTGAGAACCTGATCATCATGGGAGGACAAGATTATGTATTTCTAAGTGGTGCTCGTAAGTATGCAAGTAATCAACCTAAATCAACTTTTATTGTCATTCCTGCCGTGGGGCATATTTGTAATATTGAGAGTAGAAATGTGTTTAATGGACATGTCATTCAGTTTTTGTTTGATAATGAGTCAGTGGTAAATAGTGCAAGAGACAGATCATATTTTTGATTTATGTGTTACTCTTTTTCGGATGCTATGGACTGAGGACTGGACCAAAATGAGGTATTGATGGGGTGTGCCTTTGCGACATTCTGATTGAATAACAATGCGTTAAATAGGATTCGGAAAGTCCCCATAGATTGATCGCGCCATTGTGGCTGAAATCCTAAAAGGATCACATGGCCTGCACCATGGTGCACATCCAAGGCAGCAGCATAATCATTCATGTATTCGCTTCCGAGTAAATAACCTGATGCTAGGGGAGACCCGTTGGGTTGGTATTTGGCCAATGCCTCACCTTCAAATCCCTTTAAGGTATTAAATACAGGGCTGTTAGAGACAAAAACATGTGCGTTTTTTGGCATGCCAGCCATGACAGGGTGGGCATTATTAATGGAAACGTGCATGAGAGATCCTCCTGTAAAAAAATCCTTGCGCTTCAATTGAGCTACTTTATTTTCAACGGGGAGGAAAAGTTTTTCAATAGCAAAGTTACTACTTTGATTCATGCAAACCAGGGTGCCTCCTTGAGATACGAATTGGTCTAAATTTCTTATGCCTTGTGCACCCAATCCACCTTCGTACCTAGGGGGTACTTGTCCCTTTGGGTATCCATCTTCGATAGTATGGGGTCTTTCTGAAGCCATGAGAATGACGTCAAAGCGATCTTGAAGATGGGAGCTGGTCTCGTCAATCGAGAATCTGTCGAATACTCTTTATGTATTTGCTTATCATATTGAGCGTACTGGAGAAAATGTATATGATTTTATTGAACCCAACGTCTCACTTATGGCAATGGGGAATCGATCAAGTCCACCATATGTGGATCAACGTCAATTGACTACTCCATTGCATGTCAAAATTGATAGTCTTGGGGAAGGAAATTTGGGTTCGGGTATTCTGGTAAATACCACATGGGCCGGCGCACCAAATCCGGATGGTTATATATATGTCTATGGCTGTATTGGTGCAAAAAAAAGTTTGGTTGTCAAAAGCAGTAAAACCTAAGGACTTCGAAAATTTCAAGGAATGGCGTTATTGGAATGGAGAACAATGGGATGTGCGGTCGGAGACTATGCAGCAAGTTGTTGATGCGGCCTCTAATGAACTTAGTGTCACGCCGCTACCAGACGGTAGGTTTGTCCTTATTTTTCAGGTATTGGGATTATCTGATAAAATAGGCATGCGGATTGGAGCATCACCCGTGGGGCCTTTTTCCGAAATTCACGAAATCTATGAAACACCTGAAATGAAAAATGGACTCTGGTGTTATAACGCTAAAGCACATTTTAATTTGTCCGCCCCCAATGAACTTTTAATCAGTTATAATACCATCAATCCAAATTTTTGGATTGATATTAAAGAAGATGCCCATATTTATAGACCTAGGTTCATTAAAATAAAATTTGATCTTTAACTCAATGAAGTATTTTGTCTACTTAAGTATCGTTTTTTTCTTCAGTCAATGTAAACCTGCTGAAGTCATAACCGGACCAAACCAGACCCCTAATATCATCTTCATTTTAGCAGATGATCTCGGCTATGGGGATGTTGAAATCTTAAATAAACAGTCAAAAATTTCCACTCCTCATCTCAATAAGCTGGCCCAACAGGGTATGATTTTTACCCAGGCCCATGCGCCTTCGGCGGTATGTACACCTACCCGGTATAGTGTGTTAACCGGTAATTACAGCTGGAGGTCACCTAAAAAGTCAGGAGTGGCGTGGTTGTGGGATCCCCCTTTAATTCATAAGGGGGATTATACTTTAGGGGAAATGCTTCAAAGTAAGGGCTATCATACCGCATGCATCGGTAAATGGCATTTAGGGTGGCATTGGCCAACCATGGAGGGTCATTCACCTCAAGCGGATGGGAGAAATATTGATTATGAGCAAGCCATCACTGGAGGTCCTACCGAACTCGGGTTTAATTATTATTTTGGGGATGACGTACCGAGTTTTCCACCACACGCCTTTATTGAAAATGATAAAGTGACGGTATTACCTACAGAATGGTGGGAAGCGGGCAAAGCAGGTGCCCCAGGGGCAATGGTACCTGGCTGGCGTTATGAAGATTTATTACCGACAATTTCTGAAAAGGCCATTAAGTATGTAGCAGATCGTACTATTAACCATCCAAAGGAACCTTTTTTTTTATTTTTTTCGCTTTCTGCTCCGCATACGCCTATTGCACCTTCTGAGTTTTTTTTGGGGAGTTCTGGGGCCGGTAATTATGGAGATTTTGTAGTGGAGATAGATCATTACATAGGAGCGTTACTTGATACTTTGGACCAATTAGGTATCTCAGATCAGACCTTGGTCATTTTTACAAGCGATAATGGCCCGACCAATATGGATGGCAAAAATTATGTTGGTGAGATAGGCTCGGTACTCGCACATGGTCACAACTCAGCTGGTATTTTTAGAGGTTTGAAATCCGATTCTTGGGAGGCAGGACATCGAGAACCATTTTTTGCACGATGGCCAGGAGTAATCCCTGAAGCATCGACATCCGATGCGCTGATTTCCTTAACTGATATGTTTTCTACTTTGGCTTCGATCGTTGGGTTTGATCCAAATGATTCAATGGCTGTTGATAGCTTTGATATTTTCCCCCTTTTAAATGGGTCATCCACAAATATTCGTGAAAATTTAATTGTTCAATCAGGCAATGGAATCTTATCTTTAATTGAAGGAGATTGGAAGATAATTACCTCATCTGGTGGGGGGGGTATCTGGTCTCAGAAAGGGGTCCTTGCCGTACAAGACACTCTTATGGATAAATGGCAAAATGTTCAACTTTACAACCTAAGTGAGGATCCAGCAGAGGCTTATAATAGGGCTGATATTGAAGTAAAAAGAGTCAACGAGATGATGCATAAACTTTCGGGTCAAATACGTAATGGTCGTTCTACAGCAGGTACTCAACGCGTCAATCAGGGAGTGCAAGTTTGGGAAACGATCAAATGGATAGAATCGATTCCTTGAAGTAGCTTATTGACTGTTATTCCTATCAATCTATAAATCTTTTGTTCAGATCAGCATAGGCATCAATGCGCCGATCTCTTAAAAATGGCCAAATCCTTCTCACTGCTTCTGTCCGATTTTGGTCGATTTCCACCACCTGATTTACCATTTCATTTGGATGTGCTTTCCAAAGTACTTCTCCTTGAGGCCCAGCAACGAAGCTAGTGCCCCAAAAATCAATGCCTTTTGTTTGATGGCTCAGGTCTTCTTCAAATCCAATACGATTAACTGAAATCACTGGGATACCGTTGGCTATGGCATGGGCACGTTGAGAAGTCATCCAAGCGTCATGCTGCCGAGATTTTTCGGTAAGGGTATCCTCTGGGTCATAACCAATCGCAGTGGGATAAATTAAGAGGTCTGCTCCAGCCATTGCCATCAATCGCGCGGCTTCTGGAAACCATTGATCCCAGCAAATTAAAACACCTAGTTTACCTAAAGAAGTTATGATCGGCTTGAAACCGAGATCTCCTGGGGTAAAATAAAATTTTTCGTAATAGCCGGGGTCATCTGGAATATGCATTTTTCGATACCTACCTGCTTCTTGGCCATCTTTATCAAAAACGACAGCGGTATTATGGAAGAGTCCAGCGCTCCGTTTTTCAAATAGAGAGGTGACCAAAACGATATTTAATAACTTTGCAATTTCAGCAAACTTATTATAGGTAGGACCCGGCAAAGTTTCGGCTAAGTCAAAGTTGCCGATCGCTTCCTGCTGACAAAAATATCTACTGACATGTAGCTCTTGTAGTACCACCAATTGTGCACCTTTTGAAGCACATTGGCGGATGCCCTCAATACACATTTCGATATTGGTCTTTTTTGAAGCACTGCATTTTTGCTGAACAATGCCAACTTTAATTTTAGTCATGGTGTCAAAATTAAAATAATATAGGATCAAATGTAATTTTTAAATACGAGTCATTTTATTTACTCCAGCATGATTTTTACAGCGGAGGGATATTGCATGGAAATACAATGTAAGGATCCATTTTGCTGGATGAGTGGGAGGCAATCAACTCCTATGACCCTACGTTTTGGAAAAATATTTTGAATGCGGTCCAAGGCTTCTTGATCTTGTTTTACTCCATAGGAAGGAACCAAGACGCCATCGTTTACAAGTAGAAAATTGGCATAAGTAGCGGGTAATCTTTTACCTTTCTGGTCATAACAGGCATCGGGCAGAGGAAGTGCGACGAGCTTGTACTTTTTGCCTGACAAGTCTTTAAATTCTTTCAACTCATCTTCCATGCGTTTCAATGTTTGGTAATGAACATCTTGTGAATCCTTACATTTCACATAAGCAATCGTATCAACGGCGCAAAAGCGAGCCAGGGTATCTATGTGCGCATCAGTGTCATCTCCAATAAGTGCGCCATGATTTAACCAAAGTATTTTTTTTAATCCCAGTTCTTGCATGAGGAATTGTTCAATTTGACTTTGGGTCATATCCGAATTTCTGGTAGTAGATAGCAAACATTGTGTGGTGGTAAGGAGTATGCCCCTGCCATTTGATTCTATGGACCCACCTTCCAAAATGAAATTTTTAGGGGTTATAGGCAGGGCCTTAAACAGGGTATCAGAGAGTTCAAGGTTGATTTTATTATCTAGGGCAGATTCAAATTTATTGCCCCAGCCATTGAAATTGAAATCTAATAATTTGGGTTGATTTCCTTCTAGTATCGTGATGGCACCATGATCCCTCGTCCAGCTGTCATTGGAAGCTACCATCACAAAATGAATAGGAAATTTGGTGTGATTTTTGAATAAAATTTGGGTATCATTGATATTTTCACAGCCTACTATTACAAGATTAAATTCAGCTACTTTTTCAATAATATTGAGAAAGCAGGTAATGTTTTTTTCATAATTATTGGCCCAGTCACTGTTTTTATGAGGAAAAGTGAATTGAATAAAACTTTGGCGCTCCCATTCTGCTGGCAATCTTCTTTTTTGGCCCATGGTCATCTATTTCTCAGAATGAGTGATTGAATTTAGTACTAGTTAATGCTCTAAAATTAATTCTTTTTTGTGTTTTCAAAACAGATAGTAATTGAATAATAATTTGGTAGCGTATAAAACATGATCTCTATGTTTCGAATATTCAGAGGCATCTGCCTATTTTTCCTCTGTATTTCCCCATATTTGTTTCATATTTTGAATAAGTAATAAAACTAATTTTAAACAAAAAACTGAACATGAAAAATAAAATCCAACTGACGATGGTCACCATATTAATGCTTGCGACAGCAGCGACAGCTCAAAAAAATAATAATGGTAAAATCTTCGATGAGCATCCAGGAATTGAGCTCATGCATAAATTCACCGAGGCCTATGTGGCTGGAGATAAAGCAACTCTTGAGGCCCTTCTTACCGATGACTTCAAAGGGTATAATGGGTTGACAACCAACAAAGACGCTAAGGGCAAAGATAAGCAGGGACTGATTGCAGAATCTACTTATTGGAGCAGTCAGCTCAAAGGCTTTAAGATTACCAAGCGAGGAAAATCTTATCCTGATGCGTTGGAGTATAAGGAGTCAGGAACTTGGATAGATACTTGGGATGTATTTTATGGTGTTGATAAGGAGACGGGATAGCCCAAAAAACCATAAGTCGATAGATCTTTTGTTTTAAGTAAAGATGGGAGTCAAATCCGGATGTTGATTTTCCGTGCGAAATACAGCAATTTTTGAAAAGTATTGGGATACATTTAGTACCACAGAGAATGGCACTATTTATAAAGATCATACCACATAAATACAGTCAGGACCATGATTTCTGCTTTTGAGCTGGGAGACTTAGATTTAGTTTATGAGCAATTTGACGATAATGCACAATTCAGTGACATCAATGCGCCAAGAGGCGAAAGTCATTCGAAATCAGAAGAACGTATTCAAGTAGAAAATGTTATTGACCTCTTTCGAAATTATAAGTATGGATGAATATGGGTATCCAGATTATTTGGCTTACAATGGGGATGGATCTACGGTTTTATCTTGGTGGAACTTTCGTTTTAAAAACAAGGCCACCGGCGCGGAAGTTGTTATTTTCATGCACCTGAGCCACAACTTCAATAAGGCAGGAAAGATCACCAGTCAAGTGGCTTATTATAATGGCAACTTATTAAATTAATATTTAAAAGCCCCTTTTTCTTGATTTGAAAAAGGGACTTTTTTTTTATTCCAATCTAAATAATTTAGAAGGTTCGATACGAACCGTCCAAATAAGTATTGGCTTTTAACTCAGAAAATTTAGCTTTTTGGCTATCCCAGTGCAGAGTTTCATTGGGAAATCTGCCTGCAATGACTCCTAGCAGTATCGTTTCAGTCAGTTTCGCTGAGTAAGAAAACGGAGCACTGGTCGTTGCTTTCCCTAGACAAGCATCGACAAATTGGTGATAGTGCTTTTTACCTTCTGTCTCATAATCTCTGATGGGAGTACCCAACTGAAAGCTATCAATTAAATCTTGATCAAGTTCCACATAGGCCCCATCGACAATTAGTCTAGGTAACTCCATAAAATGAGGTAACAATAGTTTGCCTTTTTCTCCCATAAACATGGCCCCTTGATCAGGTAGTGGGGCACCATCGGGTAATTCCAAATCACTGTGCATTTCTGGAGCACTGGGTCCATCATACCATACCCATTTTAGGGTTTCGGTCGTATACTGTGTTTGTGGGAATTCATAAGTTACGGTATTGGCTTCAGGATAACCAAAACCGGTAGGGGGGCGACAATTGTTGGTGATGGTTAACGGAACATCCAACGCCAATGCATTGTAAGGCGTATCAAAAATATGTACTCCCATATCACCTAGGGTGCCGCATCCATAATCTAATAATTTACGCCAGTTACCTGGATGGTAAACGTCTTTTTTAAAGGGCCTTTCCTTGGAAGTTCCTAGCCATAAATTCCAATCTAAATGCCCGGGAATTGGGTCGCTACCTTCCGGTTCAGGACCATCATAGCCCCAATTTTTTGGAGACCATGCCCGAACGGTACTTACTTTTCCGATGATCCCTGATTGAATGAGTAAGGTCGCTAATTTATAGTCATAGAAAGAATGTACTTGAATGCCCATTTGGGTCACGAGTTTTTTATCAGCTGCTAATTGATTCATCGCGCGAGCCTCAGTCACATGATGCGTAAGCGGCTTTTGGCAATACACAGGTTTGTCATGGTTCATGGCCAGCATAGAAGCTGGAGCATGGGTGTGATCCGGTGTGGAGACAATCACCGCATCGATTTGATCTTTCATTTCTTTGAAAAGATCTCGATAGTCAGTGAAGAGCTTGGCTTTGGGATGCAACTTAGCTGCAGCGGACAAGTTATTTGAATCTACATCGCACATGGCGACTACATCAACCATTTCATGCGATGAGATAGCCTTCAGATCCTCTCCGCCCATATTTCCCACACCTATATGAGCCGTTCGAAGCCTTTTTTGGTTAGAAGTTTCCCAATCACAACCAGGGAGTAGGGTTAATGAAGATAGGGCTGCTGCACTTTTTAGAAACTGGCGTTTGTTCATTTTCATTTGAATAGCATTAAAGTTTTTTTATTTTTATATTTTTAAACCAAATAGGGTTGTCATGGTCTTGGAGGCCAATATATCCGGATTTGAATTTACCATAATTGGGACTGTCTTTCCATTTACCCTCACTTTTCCGATCATACCAGTCCTTTGTCCAGGGAACAAAAGAAAGTAATTTTACACCGTTGAGCCAATGCTCCACTCTTACGGGAGTAAAAATAATTTTTGTGGTATTCCATTCACCCGCCGGTTTAATAATTTTTTTTGTGGTGTCTGGAGTATGCATGGCATAGTCGGCACCTGCTTTTTGCCATTCTTTGAGGACCACATTATTGTTGTAATCACTCCATTTTAGATCATCGATCAGTTGGTATTCAGGGGCTACTATTGAGGGCTCTTTAAATCCTTCTTTAAGATGATAAAAAACGCCACTATTACCTCCTTCAGAAACTTTCCATTCCAAAAAAAGTTCGAAATTTTCAAATTCCTCGAGCGCGTAGATGATATTTTTTCCACCTTCATAATTAGCTTCATTTTTTGCTTCCTTATTAAAGGTGAGTGAACCCTCTTCAATGGACCAATCAGAAGGTAAAGAAGCCCCATTATAGGCACGCCACCCCTCTAGGCTTGATCCGTCAAATAAATAAATCCATTCTGACTGTTTTTTTTCTTGACACCCAATAAGCATCAAAAAGGATAGCGCACCGATCCAAAGAACTTTTTTCATATTTTTCATCAATTTGTACTCATGTTTCCGTGTTTAATAATAATTAGTTATTCTGATTAATAGAGGTGAGTTTGACTGAAAAGGCATATCGTTTTACTTTTTATTCAATTAAAAACTTCATTTTTTTTCCAATTTAAAAAAAATCTACCAGATTTAGGCATGTTTTAATGTTCATTTGGCTGATGGCAATCATGGTTGAGAAAGTTTTTTGTGTTTGTGAAATTAACAGATAACTTTAAAATCAATGATTTGAAAGGGATAGATAGACCGTGTTTATTTAGGGATGACTTGAATTGTTCATTTTAGTTGCTAAATTTATGATGAGATGCAAAGGATTTAAATCAATTTTTTTCCAACTGCTTTTTTTATGCAGTTGTGCGACTACTGGGGACATGACTGCAGATAATCAAGAGCAAAATTTAATATTGTCTGATCAGGCTACTCCATCCTTTTCTTATCTTGCGCTAGGAGATAGTTACACCATAGGAGAGCGTGTTGAGTCATCTGGTAGGTGGCCCAATCAACTCATAGACTCACTTGAGGGGCAGGAAATTTATTTGGATTCTGCTACGATCATAGCCCAAACAGGTTGGCGTACAGATGAGCTTAAAGCAGCCTTGGCGACTCATGATAAGTTTGATTATGATTTAGTTTCCTTACTCATTGGGGTCAATGATCAATACCAAGGAAAAACAGCTGCCAGTTACGAGCCAGCATTTGAGGAATTGCTCAGATTAGCCATTGAGAGAGTTGGTGGAGATAAAGAAAGAGTATTTGTTTTATCGATCCCCAATTATGGATATACTCCTTTCGGTGCTTTGAATAAGGAAGGAATCACGACTGAAATAGCTGAGTATAACCAGATCAACAAAAGGATTGCAAATGATAAAGGAATTTGGTATTTTGATATTTCCGCTATTTCAGAACAAGGGTTGTCAGATACTGCTTTGGTGGCAGCAGATCAATTGCACCCATCGGCACAACAATATGCATTGTGGGTCGCCGAAATTATACGTGACCAATTATTCATTGATTCACTCCGAGAAGTTTTGTAGCCCAAAGCCTTCCTATTTTACCACTTTATGCTGATTAATAGATGAAAATCATGAGAAATAGTAGTTTCAACTGATATAAAGGATCCTATGAATTAATTAAAAGGATAATATTTACTTCCCTATTCTAGTCCTAACTCCTATTTATGATTTTCAAAATTAAATGTGGATCTACAGGGCTCCTTTTGTTGCTTTAGGATTATCCGTGGACAGAATCAAGGTAGTTTGTGCTCTTTTAAATTAAGTTAACTCAGTGGTGGGATTAAAAAAAGAGTATAATGTCAAGTAAACTTAACATTTAAATGCCTATAATTGTAAAGCAAGCTTAACATTATTAAAATGAAACTTAAAATACTTAGAATGATGGCAATGATTACAGGATTAATTGGAACAACTTTATTTAATAGATTTTTAGAAGGAGGTGCTTTGTTTATGTCGCTCATTCTGATTTGTTTGTTATTATCAATTTACTTTATGGTCAAAAGTTTTTTAACGCTCAATACGAATAAAGAGACCTCAAAAAGGATGTTGAAACACATTGGAGATAGTGGAACCTTAGGCTTAGCTTTAGGTGTTTTAGGAGCGTTTATAGGATTAATAACAGCTTTTGATGTCATTGAAGCAACGGGAGGAGCGGCTCCTTCCATTATTGCAGGTGGACTTAAAGTAGCCATTCTATCTCCAATATTTGGCCTTTTTACTTTATCATTTGCAAAATTGTCGATTTTGGTATTAAGATTAATTCAAAAATAAAAAATTTGAAATGCCTTTATCCAAAAAAGAAACTTCAATTCTTATTGAAGTTGTATTCTCAATATTATTTGGCTTCATTTTCCTGCCACTTTTTTACGAAAATCAAAATAATAATTTGATTTCAATCAATAATTTAGTTAGAAAAATTACACCGATAATCATTTTTTCGGTGCTTTATTTCTCGATTGCTTATGCGGTTCTTGAACTAATTTTTAAAACCAAAACAACAGTAGATGAGCGAGATGATATGATCAACTCCAAATCATACAAATTGGGTTATCTTCTCTATGAGTTATCTCTATTTGTTTTTATTGGAATGCTTTTAACCAATTCAATATTACAAAATACGGGAGGGATCATTTTTTTAATTATTTCCCTACTTTTATTTGTGTCAATTGTTAAGTCTATCTATCAGTTATACCTATACAGAACCTCTTAAGATGGTTTTAAAAAATAATTTAAAAGAGTTTAGACACAAAAAAAACCTCACTCAAGATGATCTTGGTAAAAGTGTAGGTGTGAGCCGGCAAACTATAATTTCCATTGAAAGATATCGGTATAAGCCAAGTTTAGAGTTAGCCATGAATATGGCTAAAGAGCTGAATGTGAAAATTGAAAAACTCTTTTATTTTGACTAAGTAATCAGTGATTTAAAGTATAATTTTGAAAATTTATAATTCTATTTTTACCTAGTAGAAAAGTTGATAGCATTGCTTTTATTTGGAAATTCTAATTCCAAAAGCATATTCACAACGCGCTATTCAGTCGATTCACAGATCATCTGAATAGGCATTGGTAATCTGTATAGGCCAAGGCTTTTTTCTTTTGACAAGTTTCAATATTTAGCTGATTGTCCTGCTGCGGGAGTACTCTGCTTTATGAAATCCCTAATGTCATCATTGGCCTTTATTAAATCTTCTTTACGCAAGTACATCATGTGACCTGATCGGTAACCTTTAAATCTAAAACGATCTTTTAGCTGACCACTCGGATCTATTTGCCACATGGTATATTTTGCATCGAAATATTGGGTTGCACCGTCGTAAAAGCCCGATTGAATCATCACATTTAAGTAGGGGTTTTCGGCCATTGCTTTTCTCAGATTTTCTCCTGTTTGATTATTGGATCTATCCCAGGGATGTACCGGACCAAACATATTATACTTGAGGTCAGTTTGATAATTGAGTACATTTTTGTAGTAATAGTTTACAGCGGGTGTAAATGAATGCAACCATGAGGTCAACTCTGAGTTGTAATCAGGACGAGTGCCGGCATTCATACGGTCAATACCTTTATATCTAGAATCCAAACGTCCTACGGTATGGCCTTCTGAGCGGAGTAATTCCTTCCAGAAAAACCGGGCAGGTACTGCAAGATTGTGATCTAAAATACTTTGTTTCGAGAGGCCTGAGTAACGCGCCATTTGCTGGGCCACGGATTCCTTGTCTTCTGCACTGACAAAGCCTCCTTTGGCCAAGGTGGGTATTAATTTATCAATCGTGTAGGCCTCTACCTCTGGCAATATTTCGTCTAAATCTTTTTCTTGTAAATCCGGAGGAAGTTTCCCATGATACCATGCCGTAGCTGCAAAATAGGGTAATTCATTAGCTGCATCTACGGGCCCACTTCGATCAATACCAATATCGGTAGGTGAAACCAAGATGACTCCATTTAAGTACATCCATTGTTGCTCTTGGAGCTCTAGGGCCAAACCAGAAACGCGTGTAGTACCATAACTTTCACCGATCAAGTATTTTGGAGATTCCCATCTATTGGCTCTTGAAACAAATGTATTGAGCCATTCGGCTAAATACTTAATATCGGCATTTACGCCAAAGAAAGTTTCTCGTTTGGTTTCAGGATCAGTGATTCTGGAAAATCCCGTGTTAATGGGGTTGACAAATACAATATCAGCAACATTTAAGATGGAATACGGATTGGTTTTGATTCCATAGGGTTGTACTGGAAAACCTTCGTCGTCAATTTTAAGGATGGAGGGCCCGGTATAGGCCAAGTGCATCCAAACAGAACCCGATCCAGGGCCACCATTAAATGAAATAACCAAAGGGCGCATAGGCTTTCGATCTATGTCGGTTCGTTCATAATAGGTATAATGTACGGCAGCAATAGTTCCACCGTCCTCATCCCAAACGGGTTGGGTTCCTGTGGTGGCTTGAAAAGTTATTTTTTGACCTTTAATGATTGTTTGATGTTGGGAGGTGACCACTTTATCAATTTCAATAGATCTATCTTGTCCCGAAAGGTATTCTCCCCATAGGAGGCTAATAGAAAAGAGTATATATTTCATAATTATGTAGTTAAGTCTTAATTTGAAAAAGCCACTTAATTATAAATCTATAAAATCTAATAGTAATTCATCTTAAAGATCTATGAAAGAATGATAGGGTAGATGAACGGTTTGTATTTGATTTGTTTTAAAATGATAATACTTAAAAAGGGCAGCTGAGGGGATTTAAAATCATCTCAGTGAGAATACTAAAACTAACAAAATTTAAAATTATTCAAAAGTTTCATGAACATAATTACTGATCTTATGATACAACGCTTCAGCTGCAAACTCATTAGTGGGTTGCATCATTTCGTTTTGGGTAGGAAAACGGAGTTCAGTTATTGGTATCTCATCAGGAATGGCCCTTTTGTCTCCTTGAAAGGACGACATCCAAATGTAGTTCCACTCGTATTCCCCATTCACCTCACCCATATCTAGCAATTTACCCGTTGCTACATCAAAAATTTTATAGGTTGCTGATAAAATTGCATTCGAAAACTTTTGATTCAATTGTGCTGTGGCTGAAACATCACCTTTTATCGAACGTGTGCGTTCTTTACCATTATTATTGATGTATTTTTCTTCTCCAATGACGACCCTTTCTGTGAATTCTTGAAGATAAGGCTGTGCCATTTGTCGATCGACGTCTGCCCGATCGATACTTCCCACACATAAAACATCTGCGCCAAGTAATCTTCCAAAATTAGGCGCATCAGAAGGGTTCATAATTTCAGACTCCCTCAAGCCATTTTCTAACATGAGGGCATTCATTTGCGTTCGATCTAAAACCTCAAAGAATTCAAATTGCTTGGCATCAGTAATAAATTTTTTTAATACACTATTGACAATGAGATCACCCAATTGGCTAAAATCTCCTCCTGATTTAAATGTAGTAAACCCCATTCTCGTAACAGCTAATTTTTTTAAATCGGCATATTTTTTCTCAGCATCTAGGTAATTGGGTATGTATTCGTGAGCCCATTTAAAATGTTTGGCAGCTTCTTTATTAGATTTTTTTTGATTTTTTTTAGCCAAATGGATACCTTTTTCATAATGCATTGTTGCAGCCATTTGAAGACTTTCTTCAAACAATATTTTGGAGGCATTTATTTGATTTTCATAGGTCTCAATCTGTATGATTATGTCAGTATCTCTTCTTTTAACCGCTTTGAACTTATCAGGATGTAGATCATTCAAAACATCACAATATCGATTCATGACTCGGTATATGTTGAGTATATCAGTACGCTGAGTCACGGTCTGATCACTGACAAACGAGATAGATTTCTTTTGTAAAGCAGTTATTTTTTGTAAATTTTTGTTGATTGTGTTGGTGTAGTGGCTTATTAAAAAATTTTGCGCCTTAGAAACCTGCTTTTTATTTTCTGCCTTTTGCAAGGCCTGAGCAGTATGAACAAGTCCATCGTTATAAGCCCCTTTTTTAAAAGATTTCTTGGCTGCTTTATTAGAAATCTTGGCACTTTTTCCTTCAGTGATATCATGAGACTTCAACGAATAATTAGGCTGTCCTTTCAACTTTAAAAACATGAACATCCCTATGAAAAGGATCAATAACGTCTTTGATATTTTCATTTATTAAGTTGAATTTGAATTTAAGCTTTTATTTGTTAGCTGATAAAGGTAGATTAATTATTTATCAATTTAAGAGGGCATTTCTTTTATGAGGTACCTCAGTTGAAATTGCATCTTTTTATATTGAAAATGTATGATTGAATGGGTATCTATTTTTGTGTAATAATTTTTGAAATGGATGTTTTATTTAATGAAATCTCCTTGGCTGACAAACCTTTTAATTCATGAGGGAAAACCAACCAATTATGCGTTGTTCTCAAATAAAAATCAGGTTGAATAGATGTGAGATTTCGTGTAGGCTTGTACCAAGGGCAAGCAATCTTACATCCTTGTGGCTGTAGATCGATATTTTTATTTGCTAATTCTCTTAACAAAGCAGCGATACTGCGTCCCGTATCCAATACATCATCG
Source organism: Flammeovirgaceae bacterium UBA4465 (assembly GCA_905182375.1). Classification (GTDB taxonomy): domain Bacteria; phylum Bacteroidota; class Bacteroidia; order Cytophagales; family Cyclobacteriaceae; genus UBA4465. Next base: position 3,358 of record CAJJBF010000001.1, on the reverse strand, counting down.
ACGATGAGTATTTTTTCACCAAATTTGATAGTGTCAAGAAGGTCTGACAATCCTTTAATACGGATTTGCTTTTTTTGCTGATCTATATCGGTATAAGATGATATTTTGACAGGATGGTGTTGACTTTCAACTCCCAGGTAATCAAAATATTCATGTATAGCAATAGCGATAGGGCTCCCACCTCGCCAAATACCTATGATATGATCTGGACGATAGCCAAAATCAAAAACTTTCTTAGCCAACAAGAAGGAATCTTGCAATAGGTCTTCAGCCGAAATATAATGTTTCTTCACAATTAAATTATTTACAGAGCGACTTGGTATACGTCATAAAAAAACAAACTTAGCCATGAATAGGATGGCGATGAGGTACAGTGCCAGAGAGCATTGATCTTTTCTTCCTGACGCTATTTTAATGGCAACATAACTCATAAACCCTATGCCCAAGCCATCAGCAATAGAATAACTCAAAGGCATCATGATGGCCGTTAGGGTGGCAGGTATGTATTCTGTCAGATCTGTCCAGTCCAGATCTTTCAATGATTGTATCATGGTGGTGCCCACGAACAACAATGCAGCATTTGTGGCAAAGGACGGGATGCTTTGCGCAAGAGGAGCAAAAAGTAAGCAGAGGATAAAAAGCCCAGAAGTTACCACTGCTGTGAGGCCCGTCCTTCCACCTGCTTTAATGCCTGCGGCACTTTCAATATAACTTGTCGTAGATGATGTGCCTAGGGCGGCACCGGCCACAGTAGCTGTAGAATCTGCTAATAATGCTTGCTGAAGCCTGGTGAGTTTACCGGCCGAATTAAGTAAATTTGCCTGGGTTCCTACCCCTATTAATGTACCGGCAGTATCAAAAATATCTACCAAGAGTAAAGTCAAAATCACGGTGATCATGGATCCGTTCAAAGCTGCTGAAAGATCCATTTTCATCAAAACAGGGGCGATATCTGGAGGTAACGATATAATACCTTCAAAGACTACCAAATCCATCGCCCAGCCTAGAAGGGTTATGGTCAAAATTCCGATAATCAGGGCACCCTTGACCCCTCGTGCAGTCAAACCAACTATAAATGCGAAGCCCATTAGGGTAAAAAGGCTAGACATTGAGGATAGGTCACCCAAGGTTAGGAGGGTGGAGCTTTGGGCCACAATGATATGGCTTCCCTTTAAGGCGATAAGAATGATGAAAAAACCAATCCCCGCTGAGATACCTAATTTTAGAGATTTTGGGATGGCATTAATTATTTTTTCTCTCAGCGAAAGAATACTGATGATCATAAAAATAATTCCGGAGATAAAAACAGCACCTAATCCTGATTGCCAAGTATGGCCCATTCCCAGTACAATGCCATAAGTAAAAAACGCATTTTGTCCCATTCCGGGCGCTAAAGCCACAGGATAATTGGCATAGACGCCCATAATCAAAGAGCCCAAGGCCGCAGCCAAGCAAGTGGCGACAAATACCGCTCCGAAATCCATACCTGTTTCTGATAAAATGCTGGGATTGACTACGGTGATATAGACCATGGTTAAAAAGGTCGTTACTCCTGCTAATACTTCATGCTGGATCGTTGTATCATTCGCTTCCAATGAAAAATAACGGGTCAAATATTTTTGTACCTTAGTATGTATTTGTACTTTCAAAATATAAAGCCCAATATCTTATTTTTTTGTCTAAAAATTTAAATCTAGTGACATTTTTTAAATCTAGTAACATTTCAAATGAATCATTCCATGGCCTAAGTAGGACGTTCCTTTATTGAGATCAAGTTAAAATCAATACTCACAGCAAAGATTTTAATTTCTCGGTAGTTATGTTACCGCCACAAATGATGATGACTACCGTTTGATTTTCCAATTCAGCGGCTCTTTTGAAGAAGCTCGCTAAGGCCACTCCAGCGGCACCTTCAATAATTTTATGGTGCTTATCTACCATATACTTTATGGCTAGTCCGATTTCACTTTCTGATGTGAGTTCATAATTATGGATTAATTTTCTACAGATATCAAAAGTGATGGCGTCAGACTCCAATCCTCCAGCTGATCCATCTGAGAGTGTAGGTAAAGGAGTTTCCATAAAAACGACTTCGCCTTTTTTAACGCTGAGATACATTTCCGGGGAGTTTTCAGGCAGACATCCGATGATTTTAGTTTTGGGACTCGCCTGATGTAACCATGTGGCCACACCGGACATCATGCCACCACCACCAATACAGCCAAGTACAGCATCAATCGAAGCCAATTGAGAAGTCATTTCTAAGGCCAAGGTCCCTTGGCCAGCAATAACATCGGGGTCATTATAGGGAGAGATCCAGGTTTGCCGAGAAGCCTTTGCAAATTTCATGGCGTATAATTCTGTTGTCAGTGCATCTGCTCCATGAAATTTCAGTCCAACTTTGTAGGCTTTTAACGCTTCAACTTTAGATGGCTCGGCATTCGTAGGTAAAAAAATAGTACCCTCAGCATTTGCTATTTCAAGGGCTCGAGCGAATCCTTGCGCATGGTTTCCCGTTGAGGCGGTGATCAATCCTTTGGCTTTTTCGGATGAAGAAAGGCCTAACATTTTATTCAATGCACCTCTTGCCTTGAAAGATCCCGTATATTGTTCACTTTCTAGTTTAAGATAGACCTGACCCTTATTCAGGGCACTTAAATATTTCGAGTAGAACAGAGGCGTTTGGAGCACTTGACCCGATATCCGTGCAGCGGCTTTTTTGATGTCAATTTGCATAAACCAATATTGCTCAAAAAAACTATTAAAAAAAACATATCATTTAATTTAAAAAGAAGTGGAGCTCACTTTCACGATAAAAGCTCTAAATATACTTTTGTTCTACCGTTAAAGTTGGTAAGAATGGCCATGAAAGGGCATAAGGTTTTGCAGGATTGTGTTTGGTAACTATGTTTGCTGTGAAGCAAGGCGTTTACAATGCTTCTAAAATATTTAAATCTATGGAACTTTTTGCTATTGATAGTCAACAAAACCGGTTGCCTTATGATGGCTGTGCGTATTATTACGGACCTATTATAGACCCTAGAGCAACCACCAGTTATTACGATATTCTGAGGTCTGAAATTGATTGGAGAAATGATGAAGCTATTATTTTTGGTAAACGCATCATTACCAAACGAAAGGTAGCTTGGTATGGAGATGCACCTTATGCTTATACCTACTCAAAGGTAACCAAGCACGCATTGTCTTGGACCCCCACCCTTGAAGCTAAAACATCATTGAAGAAACTACCAAAGAACAGTATAACTCCTGCTTATGTAATCTATACCATACTGGTGAAGAAGGAATGGGTTGGCACAGTGATGATGAAAAGGAGCTGGTCAAGCATGGAGTCATTGCC